>NZ_BAABDC010000003.1:0-556091 GCF_039539425.1 Terrabacter ginsenosidimutans
GTCGACGGGGCGTCGGCCAGGCCGGCCACGTCGGGCAGGCAGGTCTCACGCGAGAGCGCCCATGGTCGCGCCGACAACTGTGCCAGCAGCAACGTCCGCCCCGCGGGCGTGCCCAGCAGCGAGGGCAACATGCCGCGCAGCGCTCGGACCAGAGCAATCGACGGCCGCAGCGTGGCGCCGAACACGACGAGCTCGCGATCGCTCCAGAAACCGCCCGGGTCCAGAGCCACGGTGTCGCCACCGACTCCCCGCCGGGCGAGTTCAAGCACAATCCGTCCACCCATCGACTGGCCAGCAGTCGCGACCCCCTCCAAACCCTGTTCACGGATAAAGTCCGCGACGGAGTCGGTCAGGGACGCGATCGAGACCTCGCCCGTCAACGACGGGGTATCACCGAATCCCGGCAGGTCGACAGCGATGACCTCCCGGCGCTCCGCAAGTTGCTCGATGATCGGGGCCCACGACCGCCATCCCGCGCCCAGACCGTGCACGAGCAACAGCGGCCTGCCGCGTCCCCGTCGAATGTAGTTGAGCGTCATTCCCGCGACGCTATCTCACGCGGATCCCCGCGTTGCCGAGGCAGTCGCGCCCCTGGTGAGCACCGCTCGCATCCAGCCGCAGCCCACCGCGCTGGCCGGGCGTGTCAGTCGGCAGCTTCGGAGTTGAAGGCGCGTGGTGTCATGACCGCGGCTGGCTCGAACTCGACCGGCGTGGGTTGAGGGCCGTCCATGGTCAGGCCGGCCCGTGACATGGCCTTCGGGAACACGTCGCGGTTGAAGGCATCCAGCTGATCCTTCGACTCCCACACCTCGGTCAGGTCGAAGCCCTGCTCCGTCGGATAGGCGAAGTGCACCAGCAGCCCCTCGCCTCCACCGTCCTCGGACAAGGTGTCGAGGACCGCCTTGTGCATGGCCAGGTAGGCGTCGATGGGCGCCGGGAAGTGGAGCACGTATCCGTACATCGCAAACCTCCATCTCGTCCTTCGATGGGACGGCACAGGTTCGGCACCTGTCAAGCGTCATGACAGTCGAGTGCAAGCTGGGCCACCAGTGGGACTGTCGTCGGTGACGAGGTGTGACGCATCGTCCACGTGGGAGGACTCGCAGCGCACGGCATATCGCCCCGGGCTGCGACAGGCGAGCTGTCGCGGACAGCGCGTCGTCGACGACCGTTCTGTCGGAGAGGCTTGCCGCCCTCGTATGCCATGTGGCCCGGCATGGACGCAAGGACGCCATCGCCCCCGTCCCGCGACCGACGTGTCGCGGAACGGGGGCGTGCAAGCGCACCGCTGGGGCGCCTCAGTGGGTGGGCACGGCGGCCGCCAGCGCCCGCCGCTCGGCCGGCGAGGGGACGAACCCGGAGGACAGCTCGGCCCGCAAGGTCTGGGTGTCCAGGGCTCCCTGCCACCGCGCCACGGCGATGCAGCAGACGATGTTGCAGATGGTGCTCGTCAGGGCGCGGGCCTCGCTCATGAAGCGGTCGATGCCGACGATGAGGGCGACTCCCGCAACGGGCACGTCGGGCATGACGGTGAGGGTGGCGACGAGGGCGACGAACCCGCTGCCAGTGACGCCGGCAGCGCCCTTGGAGGTCAGGAGCATCATGCCGATCATCAGCAGGATCTGGCTCCAGCCGAGGTGGATGTCGCAGGCCTGGGCGATGAACATAGAGGCCAGCGTGAGGTAGACGGCCGTGCCCGTGAGGTTGAAGGAGTAGCCGGTCGGTACGACCAGGCCGACCACCCCACGGTCGCAGCCGAGTTTCTCGAGCTTGGAGAGCAGGCGGGGAAGCACCGGCTCGCTTGACGAGGTGGCCAGCACGATGAGGATCTCGTCACGGAAGTACTTGAGCACCTGCAGCAGGCTGAAGCCGGTGATCTTCGCGACCGTGCCCAGGCCGACGAGGACGAAGACGACGCACGCTGCGTAGAACGCGAGGATCAGCATCCCGAGGTTCCCGATGGAGTGGGCCCCGTACTTGCCGACGGTGAACGCCATGGCGCCGAACGCACCAATGGGAGCGACCTTCATGAGGTAGCCGAAGACGACGAAGAGCACTCGGTTGAAGCTGGTGATGACGTCAAGGGCGACCTTGCCGGCGCTACCGAGCTTGGCGAAGGCGAAGCCGCACAGGGTCGCGATGAGCAGCACCGGGAGGATGGCCCCGTCGGCGAAGGCACCGACGAACGTGGTGGGGATGAGGCCGAGGAGGAAGTCCGCGAGGCTGTTGTGGCTTGCCTCGGTGGAGTACTTGGCCGTGACGCTCGCGTCCAGGTGGGCTGGGTCGACGTGCATGCCGGTGCCCGGGTGCAGGAGCAGGACCGCGGCGAGGCCGAGCGCGAGCGCCAGGGCCGTGAGGGCGTAGAAGAGCCCGAGCGAGCGCAGGAGGGTGGGGCCGACTCGCTTGACGTCGGACATCGAGGTGATGCCGCTGACGATGGTGCCGAAGACGATCGGGGCGATCATGAACCTGACCAGCTTGACGAACGCGTCGCCCAGCGGCTTGAGGTTGGCACCCAGGTCTGGCCACAAAGCTCCGACGAGGATTCCGAGCGCGACGCCGATGAGGACCTGCACGTACAGGTGCCCGAGGATGGTTTTGATCTTCATTGAAAAACTTCCTGGGTCGGCCCCGCTCTGGCGAGAGGGCATGTTCATTGAAGCGGTGTTGGTTACGCCACGGTTCGAGCGACCTCGATGTGGGCAGTGGCGAGCTGACGGGCGGCGCGGTCGAGGACGACCTCCACGACGTTGCCGGCCGGGTCGGTGACGACCTCGGTCGTGACCACGCCTGCCGGCGTGCCGATCCGCAGCCGATGGCCGTGGCCGGATGTCGACTGCCGGGTGAGGCTGTCTGCGACGACTGAACCGGTGACGTCGGCTGCGGCAGAGACCGCCACGGCAGAGGTCAGGCCGATCGCGGGATGCGGCGCCAGCATCGAGAGCATCCGCACCCTCAGGTCGTGGCTTTCCTCGGGGACGACGGTTCCGTCCGAGGCGGTGTAGGTGCCTGCGGGCGCGACGAGGCCGACCTTGGGGATCGCGTTCTGCGGAGGAGCGCCGGGGGGTCGTAGCCCCATGGCCACTCCCGCTGCCGCGCGCACCTCGAGGAGCAGGGGAAGTGCTTCCGTCAGGCTGTCCGTCATCGAGGACAGGTCGACTCCCAGGTCGCCCGCCCGGGCGAAGACGGCCGGTGCTCCGGCGTCGACCATCGTGGCGGCCAGCGACCGACCTCCGGCCGTGACGGTGAGCCGGTCGGCCGGCGAGCCGGTCGGGAGCAGGCTGCCGGTCGACTGCCCCCACGGGGCGTGGAACGACAGTCGGACCGGGACGCCCGGGGCGGCGCTGCCGGGAACTCGTGCCTGGCCGGACGTCGGGACCCGTCGGAGAGGTGTCGCGATGGTCCCGGTGAGGATCGCCCCGGTGTTGAGGTTGCGCATCGTGACGCGGGTGGCCATCTCCCCGGCGGGCACGATGCCGGCCTGCACGGCATACAGGGCGATGGCCGTGGCGCAGTTGCCGCAGTTGGACCCCAGCTCGACGGTGGTGTCACCGATGCCCACCTGCGCGAAGAGGTAGTCGAGGTCCGCGGGTCCGTCCGGCGTCCCGGTGACGATGGCGGCCTTCGAGGTCGTCGAGGTGCCACCACCGACGCCGTCGAGCTGGCGCGCGTCCCCAGCGCCGAACGCGTCAGCCAACAACTGGAGCATCTCCTCGTGGGTGCTCGCGTGGCGGGCGACGTCGTCGGCATCGAAGAGCCAGCACTTGCTCGTTCCGCCTCGATACCAGTGACCGTGGAGCTGCACGGTCGCCTCCTCTCTCCAGAGGGGCCCGGATCGGCCCCGCTCCGCCAACGATCCCGATCCGTAGGCTTCAGCACAATCAGAGAAAACTTGAGGAGTGTCGACTTTTGCTAAAGTCACTGCATGCTCGACCTCGACCTCCGACGGCTCCGGTTGTTGCGCGAAGTCAGCCGGCTCGGTTCACTCACCGCCGCTGCGGCTGAGCTGTCCTTCACCACCTCGGCCGTGTCCCAGCAGGTGACGAAGCTCGAACACGAGATGGGGGTGGCGCTGCTCGAGCGGCACCCGCGCGGGGCCGTGCTGACCGAGGCCGGGCGGGCACTGCTGCGCTACGCCGACGACATCGACCGGATCATCGAGGCCGCCCGTGCCGAGATGGACGAGTTCGCGGGGCTGCGCCGTGGCCAGCTGCGCATGGGCACCTTCCCCACCGTCGGTGCCTCGCTCATGCCCGACGTCGTGCTGGCCTTCCGTGCCCGCCACCCCGAGGTGACCGTCACCGTCGTCAGCGCCCGGCGCGCCGGCCTCGTGGACCGGCTGAAGCGTCGCGACATCGAACTGACGCTGCTCTGGGACTACCCCTGGCAGCGGATCAAGGACGAGGAGCTCACCACCGTCACGCTGATGAGCGACCCGACGCTGCTGCTCCTGCCCCGGGAGCACAAGCTCGCCCACGCCCCTGCCGTACGAGCGGAGGCCCTCCAGGACGAGCACTGGATCGTCCGCGATGAGCACCCGGTTGCCGACGTCCTGCGCCGCGTCTGCCGGGCCGCGGGATTCGAACCGAGCGTCGCGTTCGCGGCGAACGACTACCAGGAGACGCAGGGCATGGTCGCGGCCGGCATCGGGATCGCCCTTGCTCCTCAGCTGGCCCTGAGCGCTCTGCGCCCCGACGTGGTCGCCGTTCCGCTCGAGAACGCGCCCAGCCGCAGGATCCTGCTGGCCCACCTCAGCGGCCGACACCTCAGCCCGTCAGCCCGGCAGGCGACGGAGGTATGCCGATCCATCGCGAGTGCGCACCTGGCGAGTACGTGACGCTCCGGCAACGGCTCGAAGCGTGTACGCGGCGGTACTGCTCGTGCGGTCGCGAGGCGGCGCTGACCGGCAAATCCGGTAGACCGGTAGACCTACGAATCCCTGTACGTGAGCGGCCCCAGCAAAGTGCCCTGGACGTGGTCGGTCTTTTCGCCGCGAGTCGGGCGTGTGGCCACCAAGGGATACGGGTTTCAGCGCCGGATCTATCAGCGCCGGATCTAATGGGGAGACGGCTGCTTGTGAGCTGCCATTCGCTCTGGGCCGGAGGGGCAAGGCCCGAAGGACGGGCTCGGATCACCCCATGAAGACGCCCTTGGCGGGTGAACCGCAGCGGTCCGTCGAGTCATTCGGTGATCGCCACTCAGCCCTCTGCGAGACGGATGCGTCATCCGCGGAGGGCCTGGGCCCCGGATGCATAGGAGCGGGGATCGGGGTGTCCACGCGCCGCTGGCCCGTACCAACCACCAATAAGACTGCCGGGGGACGTGCCGTTGCCCGGCGCCCTTCAGGGTACCGAGCGCCGACACGGCGTTCCACGGCACTTCGACAGCTGGCCCTGGACTCACTTCCCGGAAGCTAGGCGCTCAGCCCTGCCGCGTGGCCAGAGCTTCGAAGTTCTCGTAGAGCTCAGGGACGCCGTGCTTTTCACGCAGCTTCACGGCTGCTGGACCCACCCGGGTCCATAGCCCTGAGACCCAGAGCCAGTCCAGGACCAGGTCGGTGTCCAGGAGCCCGTTCTTGGTGAGCGTGCCAACGGTCTCACCCCAGGTCAGGATTCGGGATACGAGAACGTCCTCGGCCGACGCCGTTTCGGGGTCGAAGGTGTCGCTCCAGATTGCGTGCTGTGCCTCCTCGATGCCCATCGTGGAGCCCCACTGTGCGAGTTGCACGAGCAGGGCTGCGTCTTCCCGGTTCGCCACGTCACGTCTCCTGTCCGAACATCTGCCCTGATCCTCGATGGTGCTGTTGGCGACGCTACTCGCCACCGCGTGCAACCGGAGGAACTTTGCCCGGGACCGTGTTTGGCTGGAGCGACCATCGAGGCAACGTCAGGACCACAGACCGACCGCACCCGATGCCGCCTCGGCCTGCCGCCGCTCTCGGTCGCCGACAGGATTCGCCGTGTCGGCAACTTGTCGGCGACAGTAGAGGCCGTCCCGCGACTGGGGCGCCCACCTGCCCCGAGCTCGAGCAGCCCAGTCCGCAAGACCCGGCCTGACGCGATGCCGCCCGCGCCGAGCTTTTGACAGGATTTGGCAGGGTCATACCGCCGCGAACTCGGCTCGCACACACTGACCATGCAGACCGCCTAGGACAGAGACGGCAACGCAGATCGTAGCCACACCAGCGCTTGGGGGCGCACGATGTCATGGTGGAGACGTGGGACGCCTTGCGGGCGCGAAGAAACGTTCGGCAGTTCAGTGATCGGCCAGTCCCGGACGAGGCGCTGGATCGGATTCTCGAGGCCGGGCGACGTGCCCCGTCGGCGGGCAACTGGCAGCCGTGGGACTTCGTGCTCATCACGGACCGGGCGCAACTGGTCGAACTGGCCCAGGTGTGGCAAGGCGCCACGCATGTAGCCGGAGCGGCAGCCGCAATCGCGATCGTCGCGCCGGATCCGCAGGACGATCGGCAGTCCGCTCTCCTGCAGTACGACCTCGGGCAGGCCACCTATGCGATGACCATCGCCGCAGCCGACTTGGGCATCGGCACAGGCCATGCTGCGGCCGCCGACCAGAAACAGGCCCGCGCGGTTCTGGGCTTCCCCGAAGGACGGTTCCTGGCCTACGTGCTCGCCGTCGGTTATCCGTCGGACAAGCCGCTTGCCGTCATCGAGCGGCTGAACCGACGCCCCTTCGCCGAGGTGGTGCACCGCGGACGCTGGTGACCAGTCCGATGAGGCAAGCGAGACCAGCGTCACGGTCGAGCCTGAGCGCGGAGAACTCATCACCCTGATGAGCTGTCGTGTGCCTGTGGCCAACCCGCTCGGGACCGCCGAGGACATCACCCGCAGCGCGAGTGTGTCGGGCGTCGCCGCAGAGCACGCGACGGACTCGGCAGACGTCTCAGGAGCGGGTCGTCTGCAGGAGGTAGTCGGCCACCAGTCGAGGCTGCACGACTGGCAGCAAATGCCCACCCGGAAGGACGTCGGCCTCGACGCCCAGCCGGTCGCGAGCGATCTTGCGCTGCAAGCCGATCGGGAAGAAACGGTCGTCAGCGCCGACCAGGACACGGATCCTGATCGCCGGCCACGCCGTGAAGTCACACACCGATCCAAAGACGACGTCAGCCTCGTTGCGCTGATACGCCTCGCCCTCGGCCGCGACCTCGGCGTCGACATCGTGCAGGAAGTAGGTCGCCACGTCGAAGGGACCGTAGCCACCGGCGCGGGCTGCCTCCTCTCGGGCTTCAACCGCGCCCGTGTGCGCCCACCAGTCGCCAGCGGTCTCGCCAGGCTCCGGGATCATCGCGTTGACCAGCACCAGCTCACGGACCGGCACCCGCTCGCAGACGAGCGGAGCGGTGAAGCCTCCGAGCGACCCCGCGGCGAGCACGACGTCCGAGCGCGAGCCGATCGCGTCCACCATCAGCTCGGCGTAGCGGTTCAGTCCGGCGGTTTCGTCGTCGCCGGGCAGATCGACCGCGATCACGTCGTGCCCGGCCTCGAGCAGCAACCTTGTGACTCGACTCCAGACCCACGCCGACCCACCTGCTCCCGGAATGAGAACGAAGGTAGGCATGCCTGACTGTAGCCAGACCGACACGGGCTTCGCGGCCCGCGCCGTCAGTTAGGGCGGTGCGTCAGGCGTCCCGATCGCTCGACGGCCGCCAAGGCTCGTGCTGGTGCGAGAGCCAGACCTCGTGAGGTGCGAGTGCCCGGATCAGGCGCTGGCCTTCGGTGCGTGGATCGTCGAGCTCGTCGAAGAAGACGGCCGTGTCACCGGCGATAACGACTGAGCGGCCGCCCGTTTCGACGACCACGACCTGCGAGCCTCGGGTGTGGCCTGGTGTCGGGACGAGCCGGACGCCCGGTAACAGCTCGAGCGTGCCGTCGACCGGCACGTACTGCACTCCGGGAGCGTCGACCCACTCGCGGATCGTGTAGTCGTCCTCGGTGCGCGCGTCGTCCAGCTCTGTGCGTTGGACGTAGACCGGTGTGCCGGCGAAGAGGTGGTTGCCGCCGCAGTGGTCGAAGTGCAGGTGCGTGTTGACGACGGCGTCGACTCCGGCCAGGTCGAAGTCGGTTCGCTCGCTCAGTGGAGTCAGCTGGGGGTCCATGTCCTTGACCGCCGGGTGCAGCTGCGTCATGCCGGTGTCGACCAGCACGCGTCCGTCTGGATGGTCGATGACGTGGACGTAAACCGGCATCCGGTCGCCGTCGGCGAGCAGCTCGGCGACGAGCACCGGCGTGATGGTCGGCAGCGAGACCTCACGTCCCGGTCCCTCGCTCTTCTCGGTTCGTGGATCGCCCATGGCGGAAAGTCTGGGGGACGACGGTCGGCTCGCGGTGGCTTATGCCGCACGATGTTCCTGCTCATGCCTGGCCTGCGGTCAGCAGACGGCGCCTAGTCTGTTTGTGCATGGCAACCGTGATCATGCATGCAGTGGTGTCCGTGGACGGTTTCATCGCCGACGAGAACGAAGACGTGGGGCCGCTGTTCGACTGGTACTTCAACGGTGACATGCCTATCGCAGACGAGGCGGGCGAGGACCGTCACGCCCCGTTCCGGGTCAGCGCCCGATCCCATGAGTACGTCAGCTCGTTCTGGGGCAGCATCGGTGCCACCATCCAGGGGCGGCACCTGTTCGACCTGACCAACGGCTGGGAGGCCGAGCCGCCAGCCGGTGAGCATCTGGTGGTGGTGTCCCATCGCCCAAAGCCCGAGGGTTGGCACCCAGAGGCTGATGTCCCGTTCTTCGCCGACGTCACCGGCGCCGTTGAGGAGGCGAAGCGCCGGGCTGGAGACCGAGTCGTCGCGGTCTGTGCCGGGAACGTCGGGGGGCAGGCGCTCGCACTCGACCTGGTGGACGAGGTGGCGATGGACGTCGTGCCGGTGGTGTTCGGCAAGGGCAAGAGGTACTTCGGCCCGATCGATGCCCAGCACCTGCTCGACGATCCGAGCGTCGTCATTCAAGGCGACAGGGTTCTTCACCTGCGATATCGGGTCCGCCGCTGAGACCAGGCAGCCGTTGCCCGCCTGGATGCTGAGCACCCCGGGACGTGGTCCTAGCTCGACGGGGCGCCTCGATGAGGATCTTCCGAGTCCCAGGTAGACCCGCATCGTTCACACTCGCGGTCATATCCCGGGTGGCCGCAGCCGATCCACTCGACCCAGACTGGCGTCCTGGTCGTTGCTTCCTCGTCCATTGGAAGCCCGATCATGAGGTGTCGGACCTCGCTACTGCCGCAGGAAGGGCAGCGGCCGCGGGGCACGTCGTAGGGCGCGACCTCGTCGGCGTCCACTCCTCCAGGGGGCAGCATCATGCCGCCATGCTCCCATCAAGCTCCGACGGTCCGACGTGGTTTCACCAGCCGGGGTCTTTCCGCCGCCAGCTCACTGGCGTTCATTCGAGAGCAGGGCGAGGAAGCGCTCTGCGTCGCCGGTGCGGGGCAGGTTGTTGAACATGACGTAGGGGGACGGTCGGCCGTCGACCAGGTCCCGCAGACGGCGCAGCTCCTCATCCGTGTGGACGTGCCGCGAGCCCGTGGTGCCGTGCAGCCGGTAGTAGGTCTGCTCCGGTGTCACCGTCTCGGTCTGCATCGGGTCCACGACGTGAACGAGGTCCAGCTCGGCACAGAGCTCCGCGAGCAGCGGCGTGGGCCAGTCACCACGGGGCTCCCACAGCAGTCGCCCGGCAGGCCGCTCCACCTGCGACATGAAGCGACGCAGCCGTCCGACGTTCTCGGCCGTCGGGCGGAAGCTCTTCGGGCACTGGAGCAGCACGGCGGTCGCCCGCAGGAGGCGGGCGCACTCGAGCGTGCGCTGCCAGCCCGCAAGGACCTCGGGCGTCGTCCGGAACCCGCCCACCTGACCACGTGCCCTGTCCGGCAACGGCTGCTTCAGCCGCCGGTAGGTGGGGCTGTTGGACTCATGAGTGACGATCTGCCATGCCTTGATCGTGAACTCGAAGTCGGCCGGCACCTGGGTGCGCCAGCGCGTCAGCACGGCATCCGCCGGCGGGCCGTAGAACGTGTGCTGCACCTCGACGACGGGGAAGCGCCGCACATACGAGGACTGCGAGATGGTCCAACCGCACAGTCCGACGCGAACGTCCACGCCCTATCCCTCCCAGGCGTGGCGGGCTCGACCCGACGCCCTGCGCAGCATGTTCCACTCGCCCATACGCGGGAGTCTTCCCTATCGGGAGTGCCTCGGAGCGAGCTGCTCGACTCAGAGTTCTGCCCACCGTCGTGGAAGGTCTGCCACCGAGTCGAGCACCGCGTCGGGCCTGACGCTTCCGGTCAGATCGGACGCGCTGAACTTGCCCGTCCGCACGAGCACGCCCTTCAGGCCAGCCAGCTGTGCACCCTCGACGTCGGTGTGGAGGTCGTCGCCGATCATGACGACCTGGTCGGCCGGCACGCCCAGAGCATCGACTGCGGCGCCGTAGAAGGTCGGGTCGGGCTTACCGACGACGACCGCGGTCCGGCCCGCGGCATACTCCAGCGCCCGCACGAAGGCGCCCGCGTCGAGTCGAAGGCCGTCCTCGGCGCGCCAGTACCGCGTCATCCCCAATGCCACCAGCGGTATTGCGGGGTCGCTCATCAGCAGGCGAAGAGCGCGGTTGAGCTCGGAGTAGCTCCAGCCCTCGCCGAGATCACCGACGACCACCGCACCAGCGCCGTGTTCGGCGCCGTCCGGAAGAGGATCCAGCTCGGCGAACTCGGCGGCGGTGGCGTCAGGGACGAACACCGCGGGCCTGGTGATGCCGTGGCCCCGCAACCATGCCACCGCAGACACCGCTGGCGTGAGGACCTGATCCGGCCCCGCCGGGATCCCCAGACCTGCCAGCTTGGCGACCATCGCCTGCCGCGGCCGCGAGGTCGTGTTGGTCAGGAAGACGTGCGCAATGCCCTCGCGGACCAGCCAGTCGACGGCATCCACGGCGCCCGGCACCGGCCGGTCACCGACGTAGACGACCCCGTCGAGGTCGAGCAACACCCCACGCATGTCTCCATCATCGTGCGCCCCGTGTCACCAGCGCTGGTGCACGTCCTCGACCCATCCGAACAGCCCGTCCACGCCGACCTCACCCACGCGCCCCCTCCAGGTGCCGAAGCACTGGTGCGTGCGCGAGGCCAGGACGCCCAGCTGGGTGACCGACTCGCGAACGTGCTCGGGATGGAACGTCAGCGCGACCGGGCCGCCGTCGATCCGCCACGGCGACATCCAGTCCTCCGGTGAGTACTGCCACCGGAGGTCGTCACTGATCTTCGTGAGCCACCCGTCGACGATGACCGCGTTCTCGGTCGAACCGGTTCCATCGGTCCATCTGCCGCCGAGCTGGAGGCCGATCGTGCGGCCCCCGACGATGCCCGAGCCGGAGCCCCAGTTCCACGAGACCGCATACGGCCAGCGCCCGCGGCCGTGGTCGAGGGTCGCCCACGAGGTTCCGTCCGCGGTCCTGTATGCCGTGCCGTCCACGATGACGCGGCCCACCGCCGGGCGGGCTGGGTCCTTGACGGTGTACTGGAAGAGCCGGTCGCTCCACGGCACCACGACGCCGAGTCGGTCATGTCCCGGCACGAGATGGGCGATGACGTCGAGGTCGACGCGCTTGCTCCGCGCGCGCAGTCTGGTGCCGTCGGGGGTGGCGACGATGTCGATGGCGAGGTGCTTCGTGCGGGCGCGGGCCGGGCCTCGGTCGAGGGTGCCCGGCAGGCTCGTGCCGCGGCCCAGAGGTGAGATCGCGTCCACCGAGATCTGCTCGCCCGAGCGGCGGTCGAGGACGAACAGGGAGGGGACCGCGGCATACCCGATGTCGGACACCACGACGGCGGCCACGTGCGTCTCGAACGTGACCGCCCAGTACTCCCAGCGCTTGTTGCGGCCCCAGCCGACGCGGCCGTGGCCCACGCCGTCGGTGCGGTGCAGCGGGGAACGTGTCCAGCCCACCGCGGCGGGATTGAGGCGACCGTTCCCCAGCGTGAGGTCGACGGCTTCGGTGATCTCGCGTTCCTGGGGCACGTGCCCCATCATCGGCCTGCCACGTCGGCCATGGGGCCGACGTGGCAGACCGCGACTGCCGTCCCGATGCCGGCGTCGGAACCCCGGTCAGTCGCCAGGCGCCTCCGGGCCGGTGGAGATCTGGCGCAGGGTCGAGATGACCGTGACCTCAGGCCAGTACTTGGCATGCAGCTCGGCGAACTTCCGCTGATCCGCCACGGCCTCCTCGACGGTGTCGTACTGCATGATTGACCAGCCTCCGATGACCTCCTTCGCCTCGGCGTACGGGCCATCGTGCTGACTGATCTCGCCCTGGCGGACCACGAAGTTCACGGCGTCCTCCGTGCCGTACAGGCCGCCGCCGTCGAGGAACACGCCTGCGGCGGCCCGCTCGCCGATGTGGACGTCCATCGCGTCGAAGAGTGCCTGGGGCGGGGTACCGATCCCCTCTTCCATTCGCACGAAACCCATGAAACGCGGCATGTCGATCACTCCTACTGGTGGTTGGGGTGTTGCTTCGCACTCGTACGTCGAGCGGCTGGGAAGGACTTCGACATCCACCTCGAGCCTTTTCCCAAGTCTGGGAGGAAGCTGCTTTCCCGGATATGCCACTGCGGGTGCGTCCTGCGCCGGCAAGGGGCCCACCCAGCCGCGAGATCACGGGCCGCAGCGAGGGGCGGTCGTCGTCTTGTAGAAGTCGAACCTCACGTCATTCGAGTCCGGGACCACGATGACCGGGTCTCGACCCCGACGCCATTCCTCCGGGGCCAGGAAGTAGCGCCCCCCTGATCGAATGAGAAGGCGGAGACCTGTGTAGCAGTACCGATAGTGCGTCGAGCCGTCGCCGCCTTCTACACCCAGCGTGCCGCTACCGGTGATGCGCAGGTCCTTGCTGCTCAGCAACACCACTGCCGGTCGCCCGCGGAGGTTTGTCGCGAGGTCCTGAGCGACCTGTAGTCCGCGATAGGACGCATAGCTGGAGACGGTCCAGAAGCCGAGAAGCACTATGAGCATCGTGACGATGGCACGGACGACACTTTCTCCGCTCGGGTCGGCACCGACTACCACTGGGCGCATGACGGTCCGACGCCTGAGCCACCAGGCGCCGTAGGCCGCCACGACAGATCCGGACAGCAGAAGGACCGGGACGACCGGCCACGCCGTACGGAAACTGACGATTCCGCCGACCGCTGCGGCGCCCAGTGCCATGGCGATCGCTCCCAAGACCACGAGTGGGAGGCCGATCGCCACAACGTTCTGTCGTTGGCGAAGCACTTGGTGCACAACGAGTCCGAGCAGCAGCACCACCAACGCCATGGCGGCCGGCCAGTACGCGGAGCCCACGCTTCTCAACACGTAGTCCCTGAACGACAGGTCGAGGACGTCCAGCTCGATCCCGAAATAGCTGAACGTCGACGCCGCTCGGGCCCAGCCGAAGTAGAAGAGCAGCGCACCAGCCAGGCCCGTCAGGCCCGCCACTCTCGCAGCCGTCTCCAAGGTCCGGTTCACGACCGATTGAGGCCGCTGCTGAGTCGTATCCGGTTTTCCTGCTCGGGCAGGCCGCCTCGATGATGCGAGGTGGCGTCCGGGCGTCACCCGGTCTGCGTCAGCGCGGCGCACTCGTCGAATCCAAGGGATCGAGCCAACTCGGATGCCTTTCGTCCTGAGGCAATCACGCGCTCCCTCGCGCTGGCAATCGCCGCCGAATCGCTGCTCTGGTAACTGGCAAGCAGGGCCACCCCGGAGCTTGCGTAGTCGGCGAAGGCTACCGAGAGTTCGTGTTGCTTCAGCGTTTCGAGCTCAGTCGCCAACCGGGACGCCATGTTGTTGAGGAGGTCCTGTGCGGACGGAGCGGGCCAACCGTCAGGCATGGTGGTGGGGCTGACGGCGGCCGCCGTGCACAGCGCATTGACGTCCACGGTTGTCGGCATGGGCTCTGGTGGGCCACCGGCGCCGCCGCTCGGGTCCTTGTTGGGTGGCGCCGTGAAAGTAGGTTCCGCTGGGCCGCCGGCCCCACCGCTCAGATCCTCACCCGCTGGAGGGGTGGCGCTGGGTTCCACCGGTCCGCCGGCGCCACCCTCAAGTTGCCCGCCGTCCCCCTGTGTAGCCACGCCGTTTGAGCTGGCCGAACTGAATGTGGATCCCTGCTCAGCCGTCGAATTGCATGCCGCTCCGAGCAGGGCGACGGGCATCACAGCCACCCAAGGGACGGCGGCACGTAACCATCGGATCGGCATGAAAGGCTCCTATGGGCACCATCACAAACGTAACACCGAGGGCCCCAGGCGTTGCCCGAATTCCGTTCTCGGACCAGCCTGTCCCGGTGGGACAGTGGGCGGATGGAGATCCAGCTCAGCATGCTGATCCTCGAGGTCCGCGACCTGGCGACGTCGGTCGCGTTCTATCGCGACCTCGGTCTCGACGTCCCGGATCCGGTGCCGGGTCGACCTGTCGTGATCCATCGGATGGGCAGTGGCGTCAGCCTGCTGCTGACGACCTCGTTCGCCGCCACCTACGACCCGGCCTGGACCCGGCCGGCCGGGGGCTACCAGCAGCTGCTCGAGTTCTATGTGGGCGAGGACTCCGTCGTCGACCAGCGTTGGGCCGACCTCGTCGCCGCTGGCCATCCCAGCCGCATGCCACCCACGCAGACGACGGGCCCGTATGCCGCCATGGTCGACGATCCCGACGGCAACGTCGTCCTGCTGACGTCCGACGAAGCGGCTCGGGTCGACACGGACGACGCGTAGCGTTCCACGCGCCGACCGGGTGCCGCGGATGACCTCAGTCCACCGCTCGTGGTTGGCCCAGGCTTGCGCACGAGTTGGTGCGCAGCGAGGACCGCCGCGACCTGTGTGCGAGCAGGTCCTGGCGCGATCGCCAGTCGGGATATGTGCAAAACCCCACGAAAAGGTAAAAGTGGGGCTTACCGTGCGATTTCTAACTGGTGACTCGAAACACGCGGAACGCCCGTCGTGCCTTTCCCGCCAGAGTCGTGGGGGTTCTTCCGTGCGTTGCGGTATTCGTGGTCGCAGTCTTTCTGTGGCGATAACCGGCTTCATGTTTCTGTCCGTGGCGGGCGTTGAGGCGGGCGCCGCAACAGCGGTCGCCGCTCCCACCGCACCCAGCTATGCGGTGACGGCGACCATCCCGGTCGGCGCCGGACCCGCGCCCGTCGCGGTGAACTCCAGGAGTGGCCGGCTGTACGTCGGGAACCAGACCGATCGCACCGTCTCGGTCGTCAACACCGCGGACAACGCCGTCGGCGCGACCGTTGCCGTTGGAGGGTCGCCCTTGGCGCTCGCGGTCAACCCGGTGACCGACAAGACGTACGCCACGACGGCGACCGGCGGCAGCGGTTACCACGAGGGCCAGCTCGTCGAGATCGACCACGCGAACACGCTCGTCGCCTCGCGTCAGCTTCAGCAGGATGGCGATGGCCCGCACTTCGGGGCCGCGGTCAACTCGGTCACCGACACCGTGTTCGTCTCCCACTTCTACGGCGGATCGGTCTCGGGGATCTCCGGCGCGACGCTTGCCCCCACGGCCACCTTCGGCGCGGGCCCCATCGTCTTCGGTGTCGCCGTCAACGAGCTGACCAACACCGTCTACGTGACCAACCTCGACAGCGGCGCCGTGACGGTCGTCAATGGTTCGACTCACGGCGTCCTCGCGACCGTCCCCGTTGGCGGGCGTGCCAGCTCAGTCGCCGTCGATCCCTCCCGACACACGGCCTATGTGAACGCCAGCCCCGACACCGTCGCGGTGATCGATACCACGACCAACCAGGTGGTGGCCCACGTGCGTGTGGGTCACGATCCCAGGCAGGTCGCGGTCGATCCCAGTGCGGGAGTCGTCTACGTCGCGAACAACCAGGACAACACGGTGTCGGTGATCGATGAGGCGACCAACACGGTGACCGCCACCGTCCCGGTCGGCAACGCCCCCAGCGGGGTCGCCGTCGACGCGGACACCGGGACCGCGTACGTCACCAACACCGCAAGCAACACGGTGTCGGTGATCCGTACGATCGACACGACGGCGCCGACCGTCACCGCCTCAGCGACCTCGAACGGGTCGCCCTACACCGCCGGCACGTGGACCAACCACGACGTGAGCGTGCACTACACCTGCACGGACAACCTCGGTGGCTCCGGCGTCGCCTCGGTCACCCCGGACCAGACCGTCGGCACCGACGGAGACGGGCAGTCCGCCACCGGCAGCTGCACCGACATCGCCGGCAACACCGCCTCGGCCACGTTCACGGGCATCCGCATCGACAAGGCCGCCCCGACCGTGACCTACAGCGGCAACGCGGGCAGCTACACCGTCGACCAGCAGGTCTCGATCACGTGCACCCCCGCCGACACGCTCTCCGGTGTCGCCTCCTCCACCTGCGCGAACACTTCTGGCCCGGCCTACAGCTTCGGCCTCGGATCGCACACCCTGACGGCGACCGCGACCGACAACGCCGGGAACCAGGGGTCCGCGACGACGACGTTCAACGTGCTGGTGAGCTCGGGCAGCCTGGCCAACCTGGTCACCCAGTTCTCCACGAACGCCGGTGTGGCCACTGGCCTCTGTGACAAGCTCATGGCCGCCGCACAGGCCGCCGCACGCGGCCAGGACACGGCGAAGAGCAACATCCTTCGCGCGTTCGACCAGCAGGTGTCGGCCCAGACCGGCAAGGCGCTGACCTCCGAGCAGGCTTCCATCCTGACCAACCTGGTCGCCGCTCTCTGAGGCGCGACCCGGGCGCGTCCGGCCGAAACGCATCCCTGCCAACTGCCGAAGTCGGCACAGGCTCACCGGCTAGAGTCGTGTACTGCAACACCCCGTCCTCTCGCCAGGACGGGGTGTTGTCTGTTGTCCCGGCTGGACAAGGGCTGGGCATCATCGGTGCGCCTTCCCCGAAAGCAGACATCGCGCCCGGTCTCGTCCTAGGCTCGGATGATCCACGGTGACGCCCAGGGGGTGGCGAGGATGTTCGGACGAAGGAAGCACGCGCTGCTCGCGGCGTCTGCGCTGGTCCTGGTCACGGCCGGGCCGGCGGCGGCGGTCACCTTCTCACCGGGAGCCTCCGGATCGGGCGACCCGTTCTTCCCCCAGGCGGGCAACGGCGGGTACGACGTCTCCCACTACTCCCTGGGCCTCGGCTACGAACCCAGCACGAAGCAGCTCACGGGAACGGCGGTCATCACCGCGACCGCGACGCAGAACCTCTCGCGGTTCGACCTCGACCTGCGGGGCTTCACGATCTCCGGACTGCAGGTGAACGGCACTGCCGCGGCCTTCGAGCGTGCGGGTGAGCAGGAGCTCGTGGTCACCCCCAGGAACGGCCTTCGCGCCGGTGACCCGTTCACCGTGTCGGTCACCTATGCCGGCATACCTCAGGTGGTGACCGACCCCGACGGGTCGATCGAGGGGTGGGTCCCGACGGATGACGGCGCCTTCGTCGTCGGGGAGCCGCAGGGCTCGCCGGGCTGGTACCCGGTGAACGACAGCCCGCAGGACAAGGCGACCTTCGACTTCGCGGTCACCGTCCCCGAGGGCCTCACCGTGATGGCCAACGGCGTTCTCGTGTCGAGCACCACGACGGGAGGGCGCACGACCTGGGTCTGGCGGGAGAGCGACCCGATGGCTCCCTACCTCGCCACGGCAACCCTCGGCCGCTTCGACCTGACGGTCTCGCAGGTGGGCAGCATCCCCTCCTACGTCGCCATCGACCCGACGCTCCCCTCGGGGAACGTCTTCCGGAAGCTTCCGCAGATCGTGCAGTTCTACGAGTCGATCTACGGGCCCTACCCGTTCAACGCCGTCGGCTCGGTCGCGGACAACGCCCCCGAGGTCGGCTACTCGCTCGAGACGCAGACCAAGCCCGTCTACGACCGGATGCCCGACGAGGCGACGGTGGCCCACGAGCTCTCGCACATGTGGCTCGGGGACTCGGTCACCCTCCGGCAGTGGCCGGACATCTGGCTCCACGAGGGCTTCGCGACGTGGTCGGAGTGGATCTGGAGCGAGCACAACGGCCGGAAGAGCGCTCAGGGCTACTTCGACACCCTCTACAACACGCCCGCCTCGAAGACCTCGTTCTGGACACCCCCGCCCGGCGACCCCGGCGACCCGGCTCACCTCTTCGACGGGACGATCTACAACCGCGGCGCGATGACGGTGCAGGCGCTGCGGCAGAAGGTCGGTGACGACGCCTTCTTCCGGATCATGCGCACCTGGGTCACGGACAGCCGCTACGGCAACGTCACGACGGCCCAGTTCATCGCGCTCGCCGAGCAGACCTCCGGGATGAACCTCGACCACTTCTTCGACGTGTGGCTCTACCAGCCCCAGAAGCCCACGTCCTGGTGAGCCGCCGCCGGCGGGCACGCAGCAGCGACCGGGCGAGGATCAGGGTGATGACGGCGAGGGCGCTGGTGTCGACGGCCGGGATGTAGCGGACCTTGCCGTCGGCGATCGAGTAGACGCCGATGCCCCGGACCATCCCGCCGACACCCGCGCCGGTGCCCTGGTCGTCCGGGCCCGTGCCGCCTCCGCCACCACCGACGGCCATGGCCACCGGGATCACGACGATGCCGTGGTGCTCGACCGGCTCACCGAAGACGCGCCGGACGCTGAGCTGGTCACCGGCGCGGGCCAGCAGGCCCTCGGTCGTCGTCGTTGTCGTCCGTGTCGGGGTCGTCATCGCCTGCCTCCTGTCGTGTCATCCGGTTCCGCGCCGTCGCGCGGCTCGAGCACGACGACGGCCGTCTCGTGCGGGCGCCGGGAGGCGAAGTCCTCGAGGTCCTTGTCGATCTCGGCCCAGCGGGCCCAGAGCCGCTCGCGCTCCTCGCCCCGGGCGCGGCGTGCCCGGACCGGTCGCACCCCGTCACGGGTCCGGACGACGGCGTCCGGGTTCGCCTGCAGGTTCAGCCACCACGCGGGCTCGGCCGGACCCCATCCGTTCATCGCCATCGTGACGAGGTTGCGGCCGTCCTCGACGTAGCCGAGGACCACCCGTCGCGTCCTCCCACTGCGTCTGCCGGTCGTGGTGAGCCACAGCGCCCCCCAGCCGCCCGGTTTCGGTCGCCACAGACCGAGCCGGCCGCCGGTCGCGCGCAGCACCGCCCTGTGGCCGTGCCAGAACGCCACGATGAACCAGCGCGGCTGGAGCCGTGCCCGCCGACCACTCGCCACCGTTGCCTGAGCCTTGCGATCACTGGACATGACCACAGCGTGACCCTGCACCACCGACCCCGGTAGGGCCGGAAGTCCGCACCCGGGAACCGCCGTCGAGGCCTCGCTCGTCAGCGGCTGTCGGTCAGCCGGTCCTCGTCGGCCTGCAGCGCCACGGTCGTGCGCCCCGGCGCCCACTCGGCCTCACGCGAGCCCACGACGAGGTCGGCGCGCTCCCACGGGCGGTCGTCGGCCAGGAAGGGTTCCTCGGCCGACATCCACTCGTCCCAGAATCGCTCCGCCTCCTCGGGCGTGCGCCCGAGCTCGACGTCGCGGCGCAGTCCGCGCTCGCGCGCCTCGTCACGGTCGGCCTGCACCCAGGCGACCGCGTCGGCGTGGACAGCCAGCGACGCGCGGCCCGCGCCGACCCCCTCGAGGACGAGCACGCCTACGTCCGCGGGCGCCGTCACCGAGCCGTCGCGGCCTTTGGCGACCCATCCCGGCGGGCGGTAGTCGACGTCCTCACCGCGACGCCACGGCTCGATGACGTGGTCGATCGCCAAGTCGTCCCACGCGATCGCGTCGTGATGCCACGCGAGGTCGTCGCTGTGCACGATGACCCCACCGAGCAACGTGGCCGCGCGCTCGGCGAAGGTGGACTTGCCACTGCCGGAACGCCCGTCGACGAGCAGGACGCCGCGCCCCTCCGGGAGCAGGCGCGTCAGCAGCGCCACGAACTCTGCGTCGTCGACGGCACGCCACGGCCCCGCCTCGGTCTCCTCGGGGTGCAGTCGCATGCGGTCGAGTATGCCGTCCGGCCGGCTCACGCGGTCGGCTCCGGCTCGTGGGTGGTGACGATGTCGTTGGCGGCCGCCCAGGCGGTGATGTCGCGCTTCTCGATCGCCGTGGCCATGAGGTCGGGGAAGCGGTCCGGCGTGCACGCGAACGCCGGCACCCCCACAGCGGCCAGGGCTGCGGCGTGGCCGGCGTCGTAGCTCGGCCGCCCCGAGTCGCTGAGCGCGAGCAGCGCGACCATCGTCGCGCCCGATGCCACGATCGACGATGCCCGGCGCACCATCTCCTCGGCGATGCCGCCCTCGTAGAGGTCGCTGATGAGCACGAGGATCGTCTCGCCGGGCTGCTCGATGAGGCTCTCGCAGTAGACGAGTGCCTGGTTGATGTCGGTGCCTCCGCCGAGCTGCACTCCGAAGAGCACGTCGACGGGGTCGTCGAGCTCGTCGGTGAGGTCGACGACGGCGGTGTCGAAGACGACGAGCCGGGTCTCGACCGACCGCAGCGAGGCGAGCACGGCGCCGAACACGCTGGAGTAGACGACCGACTCGGCCATCGACCCGGACTGGTCGATGCAGAGGATGATCCGCCGCTCGACGCGGTGCGCGCGCCGGGCGTAGCCGACGAGCCGCTCGGGCACGACCGTGCCGTGCTCGGGCTGGTAGTGCTTGAGGTTGGCCGCGATGGTGCGGTTCCAGTCGATGTCGGAGGCCTTGGGGCGCCGGGTGCGGGCGGCCCGGTTGAGCGCGCCGGTCACCGCCTGGACCGTCTCGGCGCGCAGGCGCTCCTCGAGCTCGTCGGTGACGACGCGGACCACGGCGCGCGCCGTCGCCCGGGACCGCTCGGGGATGACGCGGTTGAGCCCGACGAGCGTCGCGACGAGGTTGACGTCGGGCTGCACCGCCTCCATCAGCTCGGGCTCGAGGAGCAGCTGGGTCAGGCCGAGGCGGTCCATCGCGTCGTGCTGCATGACCTGCACGACCGATGAGGGGAAGTAGCCCCGGATGTCGCCGAGCCAGCGGGCGACCCTGGGCGCGGACGCGCCGAGACCGCTGCGGCGCTCGCCGTCGTAGAGCTCGCGCAGCGCCTCGTCGCGCTTGAGGTCGTCGGCGTCGAGACTGGCCCCCTCGCCGATGCCGTCGGACTGCTCGCCGCCGAGGACGAGCCGCCACCGGGTCAGCCGGTCGCGCTCGGTCATGACGCCACCTCCAGGCCCAGCAGCCGGGCGACGGCCACGATCGCCGGGGCGGCACGGTCGAGGTCGAGCGAGTCCGTCGACACTGCTGGCGTACGCGTGCCGCTGGCGATGTCGCGCAGGTGCGTCCCGATGAGGCGGCGTTCGGCGGGCTGGTAGCGCGAGAAGGTGCGCCGCACGAGGGGCAGGAGGTCCTCGAACGCCTCCTCGCTCGCGCCGACGAGCCACTCGTCGATGATCGAGAGCAGGTCGTCGCCGTGGATGAGGAGCAGCGCCTCACCGGTGAGGAAGCCGTCGAGCCAGGCCGCCGCGGCGGGCGCGGGCGTGCCGGGGGAGAGGCGGCGGCTCAGGCGCGCGGCCGCCTCCTCGTGGCCGAGCTGGCCTCCGTCGAGCAGGAGCCGGTTGACCCGTCCGGCCACGGCGCCGTGGATGGCCTCGTCGCGGCCGACCGTCGCCAGTGCCTCGGTCCACGGCTCGCGCAGGTCGTTGCGGTCGACGAGGGCGACGCCGCGGTGCGCTGCCTCGACGGCGGTGCGCATCGCTGCCGCGCTGTCGTCGTCGAGGCTCGAGCACGCCGCGCGCAGCCCCACCGATGACCGGACGACGACGGTCTGGAGCACGTGCGTCACGTCGGCGACGTCGACTCCGCGCACGTCGCCGTAGCGGCAGGTGCGGGCGAGCGGCTCGACCGTCTCGAGCAGGGCGCGCGTGTCGTGCTGCCGCGCAGTGCGCTCGGCGAGGGCGGCGACGACGGCGCGCAGCCCCTCGGGCAGGTCCGCCAGCAGGCACTCCTCGATGAGCCGCCCGAGCACGCCGAGGTCTGCCGCGTCGCGCGCCTCCTCGGCGATGCGGGACTCGGCAGCGCTTCGGACCGTCGTGCCGTAGAGGCTGGCCTCGATGACGGCGACAGCCAGCTCCGGCGTCCACTCGAGCTCCCACGCCTCCTTGAAGGTGCCCGTCGTGCGACCCGCGTCGACCTGCGCGCCCCACGGCACGTCGAGCACCGACAGCCGGTGCAGCAGCACCGACCGGGCGAGCTGGAACTCGCGGCGCAGGTCGAGCTGGACCACGGTCGAGGTGGCAGACGCCTTGAGCCGCAACGACTTCTGCTGCCTCGCGAGGTCGCCGGCGAGCGGGACCATCGGGGTCGACTCGGGCACCCGACCGAGCTCCTCGCCGATGACGAGGGTGCGGTCGACGAGCCGGAGCGGCAGGTCGGCGCCGTCGGTGAGCACGGCGCGAGCGGCATCGGTGAGCTCGGCCAGCCCGACGGACGGGCGTCCACGGACCGCTGCCAGCGCGTCGGCGAGCCGGGTCGCCTCGACGACGGATGCCGTCGACGCGTCGAGGTTCTCACCGCGCAGGGTGCGGGCGACCCGGACGAACCACGACGGCACGACCACGTCGTCGGGGGTGACGAAGAGGTGGTGGTACCACCCGGGCGAGCGGACCCCGGCGCCGTAGCCACTGGCATACGACAGGCGTTCGGAGCTCCAGGGCGCCCACGTCGCGGCGACCTTGATCCTCGGCAGCTTGCTCGTCAGCGCGTTGTCGCGACTCACCGGTGGGAACGACGCGGGGTCGAGCGCCGGCGCGTGGTAGGCCCCGCAGACGACGGCGATGCGCTCGCGGCCGGCGCGCATCTCGGCGCGGATCACCCTGCGCATGAACGCTTCCCGTCGAGCGTCGTCGTCGACCTCGAGGCTGCCGCGGACGCCCTCCATCGCCTCGCGCAGGTGCGCGAAGTGTGCGAGCGACGAGGTGCGGCGGTGCTCGACGGCGTCCTCCCACCAGCGCTCCGGGTCGTCGTAGCCTGCCGCTGACGCGAGGGCCGTGATCGGGTCGACCCGCCTGCCGGGGCGCCGTGGCACGTCCCCCTCATTCTCCGTGTCACTGTCGGCGAGGTGGTGCGTCGCGGGCAGGTCGGCGAAGCGGACGTCGACCCCGTGGTCGAGCGCCCAGCGCAGTGCCACCCACTCGGGGGAGAAGACGGCGAAGGGGTAGAACGCTGCCCTGCGCGGCTCGTCGACGGCATAGACGAGCCCGGCCACCGGCGGCACGAGGTCGGGGTCGGCGGCCAGCGGGACCAGCGCGTCGAGCTCGGGCGGTCCCTCGATGACGACGACGTCGGGCTGGAGCTCGTCCAGGGCGCGCGCGACCGACCGCGCGGAGCCCGGCCCGTGGTGCCGGACGCCGAGCACCTCGACACGCGCCTCGACCTGCGTCATGTCAGCCGAGCTCGCGGCAGGCGCGGTAGAGGTCGGTCCACTCCCTGCGGTCCTTGACGACGGTCTCGAGGTACTCCTGCCAGACGATCCGGTCCTGGACCGGGTCCTTGACGACTGCGCCGACCAAGCCCGCCGCGACGTCGTCGGCCCGGACCACGCCGTCGCCGAAGTGCGCGGCCAGCGACAGGCCGTTGGTCATGACCGAGATCGCCTCGGCCGTCGACAGCGTCGCGGACGGGGACTTCACCGTCGTCCGCTGGTCGGCCGTGACGCCCGAGCGCAGCTCGCGGAAGATCGTGACGACGCGCTCGATCTGGGCGAGCGACTCGAGGCCGGGCGGCAGCTCGAGCGACCGGCCGAGGGAGTCGACGCGGGTGCGCACGATCTCGACCTCCTGCGCCAGCGTGTCGGGCAGGGGAAGCACGAGTGTGTTGAAGCGCCGCTTGAGCGCCGACGACAGGTCGTTGACGCCCTTGTCGCGGTTGTTGGCGGTCGCGATGACGTTGAAGCCCTGCTGCGCCTGCACCTCCGAGTCGAGCTCGGGGATCGGCAGGTGCTTCTCCGACAGGATCGTGATGAGGGCGTCCTGCACGTCCGCCGGGATGCGGGTCAGCTCCTCGATGCGCACGAGCGTGCCGGTCTCCATGGCGCGCATGACCGGGCTCGGCACGAGGGCGCCGCGGGTCGGACCCTCGGCGAGCAGCCGGGCGTAGTTCCAGCCGTAGCGCAGCGACTCCTCAGGGGTGCCCGCCGTGCCCTGGACGACGAGGGTCGACGAGCCGCTGATTGCAGCTGCGAGGTGCTCGCTGACCCACGTCTTCGCTGTTCCGGGCACGCCGAGGAGCAGCAGGGCCCGGTCGGTGGCGAGCGAGGCCACGGCGACCTCCATGAGCCGGCGCGACCCGAGGTACTTCGACGTGATCTCGGTGCCGTCGTCGAGCGTGCCGCCGAGGAGGTAGGTCGTGACGGCCCACGGCGACAGCTTCCACCGGGGTGGGCGCGGCCGGTCGTCGGAGGCCGCCAGGGCAGCCAGCTCGGCGGCATACGCGTCCTCGGCGTGGGCCCGCAGAACCGTGGTGGTGGAGAGTGACTCGCTCATCTGAAGGCCTCGGTGATCGATCGCTTGAAGGAGTGGAACTGGAGCAGGTTGCGCAGGTTGGTCGTGAGGGTCTGGTCGGCGCCGGTCGACTCGAGCCAGCGCTCGACCGGGTCGAGCGCGGCGGGGTGCAGCCCGGCGACGAGGTAGGGCATCGTCGCGACGACGATCGCGGATCCGAGCTGTGCGGCCCGGAGACGGGACACCAGCGCGACGCTGAAGTCCGGCGACCACGGGGCTTCGACGGCCGCGATGACCGCCGCGGCGTGGTGCGGCTTGCTGCTCGTCGCGTCGACGCGCACCAGCACGGCCCGCTCGCGGCGCTCGCGGGGTAGGAGGGGCACGAGCGCCGGGTCCCAGCCCCGCTCGAGCAGCACCGTCGCCCAACCGGGTTCGCGTCGGGCGAGAACGGCACGGCGTATGCCGGCCAGGGCGTCCGTCGCCTGCGCGTCGGTGAGGCGCTTGACCGCCGCAGACGGGTCGGCACCCGTCAGCTCGGCCCAGACCTCGAGCGGGGCGCCGGCGCAGATCTGCTCGAGCCACCACCCGCGGGCCGAGCGCCGCGGAGGCGTCTTGCCGAGCCCGTCGCGCACCCCGGCCGGGTCCGGCTCGTCGGGTAGCAGGACCTCGAGGCCCCGGCCGAGCAGGCCGGTGCGCCGGACGAGGGGACGAAGCCGGTCGGCCATCCGTGCTGCGCGGGCCGAGCCCGGCAGCGCCTCGAGCAGCTCGGCCGCGACCTCACGCACGGTGCCGGCGCGGTCGTCGAGCGCCGTCTCGAGGAGAGGCTCGTCGTCGGTGCCGAGCCCGATGCGCAGTGCCTCGAGGTGCGCCCGCCGGTCGCGAGCCGAGTCGGTGGCCCACGTCGAGCCGACCAGCTCGCGGGCGGCGGCCGGATCGTGGGCGCGCAGGCCGGCGAGCACGGCGACGCGGTCGGTCGACGGGAGACGAGCCCACGCGTCCGCATCCGGCGCACCGTCGGTGCGCGACGCGCTGCGCGCCTCTGCCCCGGCCGCGGCGTCCTCGACCCACGACCACTCCTCGCGCAGCCGCGCGAGCCACCGGCCGCGCTCGTCGAGCACGGCCGCCGTGGGGCGGCGCAGCTCCCGCGACCCGGTGGCCAGACCGAGCAGGGTCGGCAGCAGGGCATGCGGCACGCGGCAGCCGGCGTCGTCAGCGGCGCGCAGCCAGTGCAGCAGCAGACCGGTGCGCTGCGCGGCGCCCGCGGGCGGCTGCGTCATGACGAGCTCGAGCAGCTGCACGGCCCGCCGCGGGGCGGCCGGGCGGTGGTCGTCGGGAGCCGCGTTGGGCGGCTCCGAGTGCTCCAGCCGCCGGCCGGCGCGCAGGGCGGCTCCGCCGAGGGCCGCGGCGTCGAGCAGCGCCTCCTCGCGCCGCCCCTCGACCGCACGGGGGTGCACGCCGGCCGGTCCGAGGTCGGGCAGCGGCGGGACGGGGCGTCGCGCCGTGCCCAGGAGGGCGACATTGCCGACGTCGCGCCACCACGTGTCGAGGTCGCTCACAGTCCCACGACCTCCCCGCCGACCACGACGGTCAGCGGCCGCAGCCGTGACTCCTCGAGCTCGCCGAAGACCTGTGCCGGACGACCCCCGGTCAGCGCGAGCAGCGACCAGACGTCGGCGTCGTCGGTGAGCGGCACGCTCGCACCCTCGGCGTCGACGACACGGTCGACGCCGACGCGCACATCAGCCAGGACCACGGGCACCCTTCGCGCCCAAGGGTTCTGGCCCCAAGCCGCGGCCGCCGCCGACCGCGCGTGCTCGAGGGACGCGCCGGACGGCATACGCACGCTCTCGTCGGAGAACGCGGGCTCGTCGACGAAGAGGGCGCGACGCACGGCGGCGCCGGGATAGCGCGACCGTCGCGTCGAGGCTCGAGCCGACGACGCGCGCGACGGGAAGCACCTGCCCACCCGCTGCGAAGTCGAGCACCTGCACCGTCTCGCCGGTCGCGTCGCCGCGCAGCCAGGTTCGCTGCTGCTGCAGGCGGCCGTCGTCGCTGCGGTGCGCGCCGAGGACGAGCCACCGGTCGGTCACGGCGTCGGCCCGGCGCACCGACTCGGTGCTCGTCGACCAGCCGAGGTAGGCGCGCAGGTCTCCCATCTGCGCCTCACCGAGCGACTCACGAGCGGCCCAGGCCCGCGTCGCCGTCCACCAGCGACCGAGGGCGACGAGGAGGCGCTCGGCCCAGTCGGGCCTGCCGCTCACCACACCGCCGACGGAGCGCACGTCGTCGGCGAGGCCGGGCAGCTGTGCGTCGACGAGCCGGGCTGCCGTGCCGTCCCACCACGCGTAGGACTGGTGCCGCGCGGCCGCCGTGCCGCTGCGGGCGAGGTCGGTGAGCCAGCGGGCGAAGTCGTCCATGCCGCCGTCCATGAGGGCGAGCCGCTCCTCGAGCCGTTTGGCTGCCGCTGCGGGGTCGGGCGTCCGGCTGGGGCCGGCTGCGTCGCCGGCCGCCTTCGCCTCGGCGCGCGCCGACCGCTCGGCAGCCCACTCCTGCGCGAAACCGGCCACCTCTTCGGCATCCGCGACCGAGCCCGACCCGTCGACCCAGAGGAGCAGCAGCGCGAGGCCGTGCTTGCACGGGAACTTGCGGCTCGGGCACGAGCAGCGGAACGCGGGCCCGACGAGGTCGATGCTCACCTGGTACGGCGTCTTGCCCGACCCCTGGCACTTGCCCCACAGCAGGGTCTCGGTGGACCCCGTGTCGGACCACGGCCCCGGGCGCGCGAGCTTGCGGGCAGCGGCCAGCGACGAGGCGTCGGGGGCCAGGCCGGCCACCTGCTGGGCAGTCCATCGCGTCATGACTCGGACATCATGACCGACACCTCCCACAACCGCTGGAGGTTGGCGCCCGCAGTCGCTCGACGCGCCGATATGTCCGTTTCGTGCCAGCATGGCCGAGCCGGAGCCGACCGGCCCCGTGCAGTCATCGATCGCTCCCGGCTCGGGGGGAGAGCGGTCACTCGCAGGAGGACTCACCCAATGCGAAAGATCCGAACCCTCGTCGCGGTCGCCGCCGCGACCGTCGCCCTCGCGACGGCCCTCCCAGCAGCAGCCCACGAGCCGTGGGACGACGGGAGCATCCCGCCGCCGCCACCGGCCAGCGCGGCTGACGGCTACAGCAGGGACATGCACCTGCTGAGCACCGCTGCCCACACCGGCGGGGTCAACTCCGACCTCGCCTTCAAGGGCACCCTCGCCTTCGCCGGCCACTACGGCGGCTTCCGCGTCATCGACCTCGCCGAGCCCGGCGCACCGGTCGAGCTGGCCGACGTCCACTGCAACGGACCGCAGGGCGACGTCACCGTCCACGGCGACCTGCTCTTCCTGTCCGTCGACACCCCGCAGAGCACCGTGGGCTGTGAAGGCTCGACGAACGTCACGGCCAAGACGCCTGGCGCGTTCGAGGGCATCCGCGTCTTCGACATCAGCGACCCCGCCGCACCGAGGTTCATCAAGGGGGTGCGCACCGACTGCGGCTCGCACACCAACACCCTGGTCCCCGGCGAGGGTGACAAGGCCTACGTCTACGTCGCGTCCTACCCGCTGTCGGCGAGCAACATCGGTCCTGACTGCCAGCCGCCGTTCGAGCACATCTCGGTCATCGAGGTCGACGGCGACGACGCGGCGGCAGGGGCCGGCGCGCGCGTCGTCAGCGAGCCGACCATCAAGGGCGTCGACCTCTTCGGCGCCGCCCAAGGCGTCACACCGTTCTTCGCCTGCCACGACATCACCGTTCTCGCGCCGAAGAAGCTCGCGGCGGCGGCCTGCCTCTCGCAGGGCCAGCTCTGGGACATCTCCGACCCGCTGCACCCGGTCGTCACCGCGAACATCGACACGCCTGACGTCGACATCTGGCACTCGGCCGCGTTCACGCCCGACGGCCGTTACGTCACGTTCGGGGACGAGTACTTCGGCCCGGCCAAGGAGCCCTTCGGCGCCCTGTGGACCTACTCGGTCGCCGACCCGTCGAAGGCCTTGAGCCACTTGCGGATTCCGCGTGCCGAGCCGAACACGTACCACAACTTCAACTACGTGCCGCTGGCTGATCGTTACGTCCTCGTCTCGTCGGCCTACGGCTCGGGCACCTCCGTGGTCGACCTGACGAACCCGGCGAAGCCCCAGGAGATCGGCTACTACGACATGCGCTCCAACCAGTGGTCGACCTACTGGTACAACGGCCTCATCGTCGCCAACGACATCTCCCGGGGCGTCGACACGCTCCGGTTCAGCAACAAGGCCGTGGCGGGTGCGAAGCAGCTGCCGTGGCTCAACCCGCAGACCCAGGACTACCTGCTCGACTGACCGGCAGGCGTTCCTGTCGGGTGGACAGGGAGCGGGGTCCTCTCCGGACGGAGGGGGCCCCGCTCCGTGCGCGAGGGCGTATGCCGTGTCCCTCGGTCCGCGGTGCCTCCCGTCCGTGGGGCCGCTGAGGCCCGATCAGCCGTCGCTGAGGGCAGCCCGCGCGCGGTCGTCGTCGCCCTCGCGGGCCAGGCGCTCCAGGTGCCCGACGACGCAGCTGCGCTCGAACCGGCGATGGCCGCCGGGAGTCCGGGTGGACGGCAGCAGACCGATGCGGGCCCAACGAGTGATGGTGGCCGGAGACACCCGGAAGATCTCGGCGACCTCGTGCGGCGCCATCAGCTCCGTGTCGCGACCAGTGATGGACGAATGCGTCTCTGCCATCGTGCTCTCCCCCGAGAATCCGCGCCCCCGTGACGCTGCTCCACCAGTCTGACCCAACTTCCCCCTCCGCAGGCCCGGGAGATGCCGCCGATTTCTGCGCACCTTCCGGAGAGTGGCGACCCGGGTGATGATGACCCGGTGACCGATCTCGCCGCAGCCCATGTCCTCGTCCTCGGCGCGACAGGTGGGCTCGGCGGAGCGATCGCCAGGCGGCTCGTGGCGTCGGGCGCGCGGGTCAGCCTCTCCGGCCGGGACGAGACGCGCCTGCAGGCGCTCGCCGACGAGCTCGGCGCCGCCGTGGTCACCACGGCGGTGGCCGACCTGACGAGGCCCGACGGGCCTGCCTCGGTCGTGCGGGTCGCCGCCGACGCCGCACCGCTGACCGGCGTCGTCAACGCTGCCGGCGTCGTCGCGTTCGGGGCCGTCGAGGACCTCGACGACGACACCCTCGACGAGGTGCTGCTGCTCGACCTCGTCGCACCGATCCGCCTGGCCCGGGCCGCGCTCGGCGTCATCCCCGAGGGCGGTTTCCTCGCGCAGGTCAGTGCCGTCGTCGCCGAGAAGGCGATGCCCGGCATGGCAGCCTACAGCGCCGCCAAGGCCGGGCTCACGGCGTTCGACGCAGCGCTCGCGACGGAGCTGCGCCGGCGCCGCATCCGCGTCCTCGACGTCCGCCCTCCGCACACCGAGACGGGCCTCGCGACCCGGCCGGTCGCCGGTGAGGCGCCGCGGCTGCCGCAGGGGCGCGACCCCGAGTCGGTGGCCGAGCGCGTCGTGCGCGCCCTCGCCGACGACGAGCGCGACCTGCCGTCGGCGGCGTTCACAGCCTGACGCCGGACGCCCTGAGCAGGTAGGCGAGGTCCGGCGCGAGCTGTCGCGCGTACTGCACCGACGTGTGGAGGTAGTCGCCCTTGAGGACCGTCCCCGTCGTCGTCGTGAAGATCGGGCAGCGGCCGTCGACGCAGTACCAGTGCGTCGTGTCGACGAAGACGGCGTGCTGCACCTTCTTCTCGACGTCGCGCGTCCGCTCCCACCACGCCGGTATGCCGGTGACGCACCTCCTCGGCGAGCCGCCCGGTCGGTAGCAGTCGAGGAACGCGACCCCCGGCATCGACGGCGCGACGATGACGACGGTGCCGACGTTCCCACGCACCGAGTCGACGAACGCCTGGTCGGCGGCGAGCCACTCCTTCGCCGAGGCCGCGCCCTTCGCCTTCGACGTGAGACGCACCGCCCACGAGTACGTCTCGGTCATGATGAGGACCTTCGGCTTCACCCGCCGCACGTAGTCGAGCACCATCTTCCGGTGGTCGACGCAGGGGAGCGCCCACTCGTCCTTGCCGTAGTTCGCGTCGACCCCGTTGACGGCGCAAGCGATCTTCGTCATCCCGCGCACCTTGTAGGTCTTGCCGTAGGCCTTCTCGACCGTCGCGAGGAGCGGGAAGCCGATGGAGTCGCCGTAGACGATGATCTCGGGGCCCTTGCGGTTGCCGAAGGTGCACGACTCGGGGTCCGCGGCGTCGGTCGCCGTGCACGCACTCATCTCGGCCCGCTGGTCGGCGGTCGTCTGCCACTGGTCCGGTGACGGGTTGAGGTCGGCCGGCCACGACCCTGACCCGAGAGCGCCGCGGAGTCCGTCCTGGATCCGGGTTCCCGTGACGCCCAGGGGAACCGGTGCCCAGCCGGTGGCTGTCGGTGTCGCGGTGGGGGAGGGGCGCGTGGTCGGGGACTGCGCCGTCGTGGCGGGGGTGGGAGCGGCCGAGGTGTCGGGCGACTCGGGCCCCTCGCCCAGCGGGGGTGGCACGGCGCCGTCGGGCTCCGCCGCCGCCACGACCGTGCCACCCGAGAGGAGGTCGGGCCGGGCCGACGCGGTCCCAGCGACCCCGACGACGAGCAGCACGAGCCCCATGGCCGCAGCGAGCATCCCGCGCCGTCGGACCCCTGGCGCATCGAGGACCGGACGCTCGACGAGGTGGTGCGAGATGACCGCCAGTGCGAGCGTCCCGGCGAGGACGGCCGCTGCACTGACCGCGCCGGTGACGGCCAGCACGACGGGTGCGAGCACGACGAGCGGGAAGTGCCAGAGGTAGAGGCCGTAGGAGATGTCGCCGAGGTAGCCGCTGACCGGGTTCGTCAGCAGGACCGCTCCGGGTGCGGGAGCGCCGATGCCGGCGACGAGGACGAGCGCCGTCCCGACCGCCGCCCCGAGCGCCGCGGGCCAGGGGCTGCCGGTCTCCGGAGTGACGAGGACGTATGCCGTCACGAGCGTCGCGAGCCCCGCCCACGACAGTGCCGCGCGGGCAGCGGGAGCCAGCCTGACCGCTCCGGCGGGCTGCGCGGCGAGGGCGGAGCCGAGCGCGAGCTCCCACACGCGGGTCGGGGTCGAGTAGTAGGCGCTCGTCGGGTCGCTCCCGGACTGCACGACCGCCCACGCGACCGACGCACCGCCTGCGACGACGGCGAGAGCGGCGATGGCGGCCCGGTGCCGGTGCACCCCGCCCGCGACGGCGACCACGAGCACGACGAGCAGCGGCCACACGGCATAGAACTGCTCCTCGACCCCGAGCGACCAGTAGTGCAGGAGCGGCGACGGCGCGGACCCCGTGTCGAAGTAGGTGTCGGCGCGCGCGGCGTAGTGCCAGTTCGCGGCGAAGAGCGTGGCCCAGAGCGCGTCCCCCCGGATGGAGGCGACCTTGGCCCCGGCCCATGCCCACGGAGCGATGGCGACGACGGCAACGATGACGAGCAGGGCGAGCGGGAGGATGCGCCGCGCCCGCCGGAGCCAGAAGGCGCGCAACGAGATCCGCCCGGTGCGGTCCCGCTCGCGCACGAGGACGCCGGTGATGACGAAGCCGGACACGACGAAGAAGGCGTCGACCCCGAGGTAGCCGCCGCCCGGCCAGCCGAAGAGGTGGAAGCCGATGACGGCGAGCACCGCCAGGGCCCGGAGGCCCTGGATGTCCGCCCTACGTGGTCCCCCCACCGGACCGTCGCTCATGCGGGACAGCATGCACCGCGTCGGCGGTCGGGGTGGGCGTAACGCCGGCACGTGCGCGCGACGTCCCGGGGAGCACGGCGAGGGCGAGGCCCACCGCGACGACACCGAGCGCCACGACCGCACCGACGACGGCGGGCCAGCCCGGGCCGGACCATGCGTAGCCGAGCAGCCAGCCGATGAGCGCGGAGCCGCTGTAGTAGCAGACGTTGTAGAGCGCGGTCGCCTGCGCGCGACCGGTCGTGGCGCGCGCACCGACCCAGGCCGACGCCGTCGCGTGTGCGGCGAAGAAGCCGGCCGTCAGCACGAGGAGTCCGACGACGACCACGGGCAGGGCGCTGGAGAGGGTGAGCAGCGCGCCGGCGGCCATCGTCACCGTCCCGGCGACGAGCACGCGGCGCCGCCCGAGACGAGGCACCCACCGGCCGGTCAGGCGCGAGCTGACGGTGCCCGCGGCATACGCGGCGAAGATCAGCGACCCGACGGTCGCCGGCAGCCCGAACTCCGGCCCCTCGAGCCGGAAGGCGAGGTAGTTGTAGACCGCCACGAAGCCACCCATGAGCAGGGCGCCCTGCGCGTAGAGCGCGAGCAGCGCCGGGTCGCGCAGGCTCGTGCGGACGCCGTCGACGACGGTCCGGGCCGTGGCGGCGCCGGTCGGTCGGTAGCCCTGCGGCCGCGGCATGAGGCGCAGGAAGACGACGGACGCGACCGCGCACACGGCGGCCACCGTGAGCAGTGCGGGGCGCCAGCCGACGAGCCCCGCGAGCGGACCCGCGATGAGCCTCCCGGCCGCGCCGCCGATGGTCGTGCCGGAGATGTAGGCGGCCGCCGCGGCAGCCGTGTGCCGGGCGTGCACCTCGTCGTGGAGGTAGGTCACGGCCAGGGCGGGCAGGCCGCCGAGGGCCATGCCCTCGACGAGGCGCAGCGCGAGCAGCGTCTCGATCCCGGGGGCGAGGGCGACGAGGACACCGAGCACGGTCGAGGCGATGATCGCGACCTGCATGGCCCGCAGCCGGCCGACGCGGTCGGCGACCCACGACCACGGCAGCACGGCGAGCGCGACGCCGAGGGTCGCGAGCGAGACGGACAGGGCGGCATCGGCCGGGCTCACCTCGAGCCCGCGGGCGAGGGTCGGGAGCAGACCCTGCGGCGAGTAGAGCTGGGCGAAGGTCGCGACGCCGGCGGCCCCGAGCCCGACGAGGATGCGGCGGTACTCGCGGCTCGAGGGAAGGTGTCCGGCCCAGGTCATGCGCTCGACGCTAGGTCGCTGGGACGCAGAGCACCAATGCATGTCAGGGGAGTGACTCATACGATCGGGACATGAGATCTGCGGAGTTCCGGGCCGTCGTGCGGCTGCTGCCCGTCTTCGTCGTCGTCGCCGAGGTCGGCCAGGTGACGACGGCCGCCGCCGTGCTCGGCATGCCGCAGCCGACCGTCAGCCGGGCGTTGGCCCGGCTCGGCGACCTCCTCGGCACGCCGGTCGTCGAGCGGGAGGGACGGGGCATCGCGCTGACTGCGGCCGGCCGCGCCCTGCTGCCCTTCGCGCAGGAGGGTGTCGGGGCTCTCGAGCGCGGGGTGGACGTCGTGACCCGCTCGAGCGTGGTCGGCCACGGCACCGTCGGTCTGTCGTTCCAGACCCTCCTCGGCGAGGCCGTCGTCCCGGCGCTGATCCGGCGCTTCCGCGACCGTTTTCCCGGCGTGCGGTTCGAGCTCGCCCAGGGCTCGCGGCAGAAGGCCCTCGACGACTTCGAGGCCGGCCGGTGCACGGTCGCGCTCGTCGCCTCCCCACCGGAGCTGCCCGGTGCCTCGACGACCGTGCTCTACGACGAGCCTCTCGTCGTCGCCGTCCACCGCTCCCACCCGGCCGCAGGCGCCGGCTCCGTGTCCGTCGAGCGGCTCGCGGCCGTCGCGCGCGACGAGCTCATCGTGCTCAAGACGGGCTTCGGCCTGCGCGGCCGCGTCGAGGAGATCTACGCCGACGCCGGGGTGCCGCTGCGCGTCGGCTTCGAGGCCGAGGACGTCCACACCGCAAGGGGGCTCGTCGGTGCCGGCCTCGGCGTGGCGATCCTTCCGGCGTTCGCGCCCGAGGGCGACGTCGTGCCGGTCCGGCTCGACCACCCGCAGGCGCTGCGCACGATCGGCGCGATCGTGCGCCACCCCGCCCACGACCCGACGGTCGCGGCCTTCGAGGAGTTCGTGACCCGGTCGGGGCGGTCGGTCGCGCTGGCGGCGCTCAGCCGGCCATCGTGATGACGAGGGCGATGAGGCCGCCGACGAGCAACGCGGCGCCGGCGATGCACGCGATGACGAGGCCGATCCGCGAGTCGCGGCGCTTGCTCCCGGTGCCCTCCATGAGTCCCGAACCGACGGGCTCGGCCTGCTCGGCCTGCTCGGCCTGCTGGCCCTGCTCGGCCTGCCCGGTCTGTTGGATGGGGTCCTGAGGTCCGGACGGTCCTGCGGTCATGGGGGCTCCATCGGTCGGTCCTGCGGATCACGGTGCCGGGGCACGGCAAACGAGCCTATCGCCGTGGGAGTCACGGCCCGGGCGTGGGCGCGCCGCCGGCGAGGTCCGGGTGGCCGGCCGACCTCAGACCGCGGTGGTGTCGGTGACGTCCGGAACGGACCTGCCGTAGGCCTCGTGGAGTGCGCGAGCCGCCCACACCGGGTCGCCGTCGAGGCGCGTCGCGCCGCACAGGGCGGCCACCTCGTCCGTGGCTCCACGGGCCGCGAGGTGCACCGTCGTCGACCCCGACAGCCGACGCAGCGCAGGGGCGTGCGCCGCGAAGGCCGTGGCCCGGTGCGCGGCGACGACGACGGCCGATGGCGCGAGGGCCCGACAGGTGTGCGCGAGCTCGGCGGTCGGGGTGTTCGCGCCGAGGTAGCAGGCGCGCCAGCCGAGGCGCGACAGCACGATGGCTGTTGCCATGAGCCCGAACTCGTGGTGCTCGCCGGGCATGCACGCGAGCACGGCGAGGGGACCGTCGGGGCGCTCTCCGTCGCCCATGAGCAGCGAGAGCCGCGAGCGCAGGACGTTGCTCGCGAAGTGCTCCTGGGCCACGCCGATGGACCCTGCGGACCACCGTTCGCCGACGTCGTGGAGGTAGGGCAGCACGACGAGCGAGAGCGCGTCCTCGACGCCGAGCTTCTCGAAGACCTGGCTGAGGACGCGGTGGCCACCGGTCTCGTCGAAGGCCTCGAGCGTCTCCTCGAGGGCGTCGCGCCAGTCGCCGGGCGCCGTGCGGTGCGGCAGGGTCATGGGCAGGCTCCTCACGACGGGAACACGGACCGCGAGGGTCCCGGGTCAGAACTGACGCGTCGTACCCGTTTGTGGCCGGGAAGCCCACCGTCGTGACCCAATCGTGCCCTTCCGGGGCAAAGTCACTTGGCGAGGCCGCGCCGGGCGAACAGGATGAGGTATGCCGTCCGCCGCGCTCCCGCGCACCGCCGTCCTCCTCGAGGTGGCGTGCGACGAGTCCGGCTCGGAGGGCGAGAAGCTCGTCCGGGGCAGCACCGACACGTTCGCCCACGCGAGCGTCGACGTCACGACGGCGGTGGCGCTGGAGACGATCGAGCGCGTGCGCATCGAGGCGCGGTCGCCCGCGACGGAGGTCAAGGCGAGCGTCGTCCTGCGGTCGCAGAACCGGCGGCTGCTCGAATGGCTCCTCGGTGACCAGGGCCCGCTCTTCGGCCACGCCCACGTGCACCTCACCGACAAGGCACTGCACCTGACGGGCCGCATGGCGGTGCTCCTCGCCGGTCACCCGCCGGGACCCGACGCCGCACGCACTGCCGAGACGTTGCACCGGACGGCGTTGCGCTGCCTGGGCCGGCAGGGGTGGGAGGCGGTGCTGGGCGACTTCAACGACGTCGTGCGCGCCCGCTCGCTCGACGAGGCGGCCGCCAGTGCCCAGACGCTGCGTCGCGGCCTGGACGACCTCGCCGGACTGGCTCCGGACCTCGCCGACGACCTGGCCGCGGGGGTGCCGGACGACCCGGAGGGACTGCTCGCCCTCGTCGCGCGTGGGCAGGGCGCCCTCGACCCGATCGTGCCGGCGCTCGCCGAGGTGCTGCGGCACTGGGGAGCGGCAGGTCGTCCGCTCTGGGTGGTCCACGACGTGCAGGCGACGTTGACCGACGCGGCCATCCGCACCGCAGTCGGGTCGAGCGCCGACGGGTCCTCGGAAGCGCTCCAGGGCATCAGCTTCGTCGACTCGCAGGACGACCCGCGGGTGCAGCTGGCCGACTTGCTCGCCGGTGCCTCGCGCCGGATCGCCTCGCACGTCCTTGCGGGACAAGCCGACCCGGGTCTGGTGGACCTGATCTCGCCCTACGTCAGCACCCGCTCGACGTGGCTCAACAGCTGGCCCTAGAGCCCGCAACGGTCGGCGTGGGCGGCGACGTGTGTGGCCGGGATCGCGACGCAGGTATGCCGCCGGGCCGGCCCCGACGGCATACGTGCTCTGGCGTTCCCGCAGGGACGGGTCAGCGGAAGAGGTCGAGCTTCCCGTGCTTCTCGGCCAGCAGGTAGTAGACGGTGACGCGGTTCTTCGTGCGGTCGCCCTTGAGCGTCTGGCCGACCTCCGCCAGCGAGGCGTCGAGCTCCGCGTCGGAGTCCGTGAGACCGAGCTTCTTCTTCATGAATCCGTCACGCACGCGGTCGGTCTCGCTCTTGTCGCTGAACGACACGAGCGACGAGTCACGCTTCTGGAGTGCGATGCCGCAGTGCCTGACGATGCCCTTGATCGCGGCGTCGTCGGCGTCGGGCGAGTACTTCTTGACGTCTGCTGCCCAGTCTTCTGCCATGTGCCGTGCCCCTCTTCGTTGATTGGCTGGAACAGGAGCGACGCTAAACCCGTCAGGGGCCCATGAGAAGAGCCTCGGGATGAGGGTTCACCCCGAGGCTTCTGTGCGGCCGCTGTCAGGCGGTGAGGCTGGCCCAGGTGCGGGCGCCGACGACCTCGTCGGCGGTGAGGCCGCGGGACTGCTGGAAGGCCTGGGTCTTCGTCGCCGTCATCGCGCCGAAGACCCCGTCCGCGGTGAGGGAGTAGCCGTGGTGGGTCAACAGCTTCTGGGCCGCGACGACCGCCTGGCCCGTCGAACCGCGCTTGACGCTCACGACGAGCGCCGACCACGTCCGGGGTCCGACGACACCGTCGGCGGCCAGGCCCCTGGCGCGCTGGAAGGTGATGACCCGGCTCTGGGTCGTCGGGCCGAACGAGCCGTCGACCGCGAGGCTGTAGCCGCGCTGGCGCAGCAGGTGCTGGATCGCCGTGACCCGGAAGCCGCTCGCGCCGCGCTTGACCGTCGTCCATGCGATCGGGGCCGGCGCCGGGGTACCGCCGCCACCTCCGATGCGCTTGGCCAGGGCCGCGAGCCGCGGGTCGCCCGGGCGCACGTTGATCTCGAAGTGCATCTCGTCCTTGCGGCCCGAGTAGTCGCCGCCCCAACGCACGACCCCGTTGCAGGAGTTGAGGATCGAGCGGATGTGCGAGCGCTGCGTGGCGCTGAAGGTACCCGACCTGCCGAGCGGGTGGCGAGGGGCGTTGAGGTCGATGGCGGTGCCGCTCGAGTGGTTCGACAGCGACGTGCTGCCGGAGATGACGCGGTAGCTGTGCCCCCAGCACCAGCCCTTGATGAGTGCCTCGACCTCGCGGTCGAAGCGGCGCGCGACGTAGCCGAGGACGACGTGGACATCGCCGCGACGCACGCCGGCCGGGAAGGTCGCCGCGCCGACCGACAAGGTGCTGAGCGGGACGACGGACGAGGAGCCGGCGGACCAGCCGTTCTGCGAGGTCGCGGCCTGGGCGGCGGTTGCGGTGGCGGAGAGGAGGCCGCCGCCGAGGAGGAGGCCGCCGGCGCCGCGGATCAGTGTGCGGCGGCCGACGGCGGGACTGGTGGTTTCGTGGAGCTCACACATGACGACCCCTGGGCGTGTGTCGGTGACGAGGACGCGGACGCGTCCGCAGCGCCGACGCTAGGGGCGGGCGCCGTTGCGGTACATGGGGAGCACTCCCCGTCCGGACGCCACGAGCGCGTCGCCGAGGGCCGTGCGCCAGTAGAGCACCTCGCGTCCCGAGCGCCGCCGCAGCACCGTTCCAGCCGCGAGCAGGACCTTCAGGTGGTCGCCCACCGAGCCCAATGGCATACCTGTGCGGGCAACGAGAGCGCTCGTGCTCGAGGGGCCCTCGAGGGTGCGCAGCAGCAGGGCGCGGGCGCTCCCCACGAGGCGCTCGAGCCCGTCGTCGGCCTGGCCGTCGACCTCGGCGAGCGCTCCGGTGACGGGGTAGTAGATCGCGTAGCGCCTCGGCAGGTCCCAGCCGACCCAGGTGGCCGTGCCGTGGGCCGGGACGAAGTAGAGGTCGGCGTCGTCGTCGAGCACGCGTGAGGGCAGGTCGAAGCGGTTGATCCGCAGCTGGCCGTCGCCGAGCCACTCTCGGTCCCGGCCCAGGTCGCGCAGCACAGCCGCCCAGCCGTGGGTGGCGAGTCGGGCTGTGCGAGAGACGATGTCGGCCCGGAGGATGCGTTCGCGACGGGCCCAGTCGGTGGCCAGCGCGTGCGTCCACACCCACTCGAGCAGCTGCGCCGCGTGCTCGGCGGTTCCCGGTCGGCTCAGGCTGCGTGGCAGGGTGGACGCCGGAGTGCTCTCACGTAGGTACGCGCGAACTCGCTTGTCTCCCAACGCCCGCACGTCGCCGATCTCCTCTGCGAACGTGCGTCCCGGACCGTCGGGAGGGAGCGCCAGCCAGTCGGAGATCCAGCCCGGCCGCCAGCTGTGCTCGAGGACGGCCCGTCGCTCGGGGTGCTCGGCGAGCATCGCCTCGAACGACTCGCGGTGCGCGGCGGCGAAGGCGCGTCCCGCCGCGTCGCTCGGACGCACGAGGTCGTTGAGCGCCGCCACCGTCTCGATGCGCGGGGACACGACGAAGCGGCTCCGTGCCAGCAGGTCGGCCGAGATGCGCCAGGTCCCCATGTTTCGCCTCCGTCCGAAACATTAGCGCGGACGGGCGGGGGTCGTCAGGGTGGAGCGGGTGAAGACCTACCGCCAGCTGTTCGCCATCCGTGAGTTCCGGGTCCTCTTCCTCGTCCAGTGCATCAACATCGGGTCGTATGCCGTCGCGTCCCTCGCGCTCGGCACCATCACCTTCGCCGCCACCGGGTCGCCCGTCCTGACGGCGCTCGCCATGTTCGGCGCACCGCTCATGCGGATCGTCGGCCAGACGCTGTTCGGCTCGGGCTCGGACCTCGTGCGGCCCCGGACGGCGCTCGTGCTCGTCTTCACGACGACGATGGTGACCGACCTCCTGCAGGCGCTACCGGGACTCGCTTGGGGATGGCGGTTCGCGCTGCTCGCGGTGGGTCCGCTCATCACCTCGGCGCTGGGCGGCAGCATGATGGCGCTCGTCTCCGACATCCTCCCGCCCGACGGCTTCATCCTCGGTCGGGCGACGATGAACATCGCGGTCGGCGGCATGCAGATCGTCGGCTACGGCGTCGGGGGGCTGCTCCTCATCTCCTTCACGACGACGCAGCTCTTCCTCGGCGCGGCCGCGGCGCTCTTCGTCGCGGTGCTCCTGCTCCGGCTCGGCCTGTCGGACCACCCGCCGCGCCACGCCGGCGCCTCGCTCGTGCGCCGCACGCGCGAGGTGAACCGGGCCCTCCTCGGCTCGCGCGTCGTCCGTCCGCTCTACCTGACGATGTGGGTCCCCAACGGACTCATCGTCGGCTGCGAGGCGCTCTTCGTGCCGTTCGCGGGCGAGCGGGCCGGCTACCTCTTCGCCGTCACGGCGGCCGGGATGCTGCTCGGTGACGTGGTCGTCGGCCGCTTCCTGGCCGTCGCCGTGCGTGACCGCCTCATCGGGCCGCTGCGCCTGCTGCTCGCCGTGCCCTACCTCGCCTTCTTCCTCGTGCCGTCGCTGCCGTATGCCGCGTCGCTGGCCTTCGTGGCGTCCGTCGGCTACTCGGCGAGCCTGCCCCTGCAGGAGCGCCTCGTGTCGCACACCGACGGCCAGGCGCGGGGTCAGGTGTTCGGCCTGCAGGGCACCGGCCTCATGGTGGGCCAGGCCCTCGGTGCCCTGCTCGGCGGTGCGGTTGCCAGCGCCCTGGGGGTGGGGCCGACCGCGGCCGCGTACGCGATGGGGGCGATGGCCGTCGCCTCTGTGGTCGTCTCGATCACGCTCACGCCCGGCCTGCGCCGTTCGCGGCCGGGGGCCGAGGTGCTCGAGACCGCCCCGGCAGCAGCGGTCGCGCGGGTGGGGCCGCGACGCTGAACCGGGCGGCGCGCCGTCGGACGAAGCGGTTGCCGAGGTCGCTCGGGACACCGGCTCGCGGCGGCGCCGCGGGTCGGTAGAACCACAGCTTGCCGAGCTCGACGAGGACGAGGTAGGCGATGACCATGACGACGAGCGCGGCGAAGAAGGCCCCGGGCAGCGGCGCGAAGCCGAGCGTCGCAGCCAGGGGCGTCGCGGGCAGCACCGCCCCGACGAGGACGACGCCGAGCGCCGCGAGCGTCAGCGGCAGGCTCGGGTGGCTCCGGAAGAAGGGGACCGTGCGCGTACGGATGGCGAAGATGACGAGCGTCTGGGTGGCGAGCGACTCGACGAACCAGCCCGACCGGAAGAGGTCGGGTCCGGCGTGGAAGACCCACAGCATGACGCCGAAGGTGAGGAAGTCGAAGAGCGAGCTGAGCGGCCCGAAGAGGAGCATGAAGCGCCGGATGAAGGCGATGTCCCAGTGCGACGGCTGCCTCAGCTGCTCGGGGTCGACGTGGTCGGTCGGGATGGCGAGCTGCCCGGTGTCGTAGAGCAGGTTGTTGAGCAGGATCTGCGACGGCAGCATCGTCAGGAAGGGCAGGAAGAGCGAGGCCCCGGCCGCCGATGCCATGTTGCCGAAGTTGCTCGACGTGCCCATGAGGACGTACTTGAGGGTGTTGGCAAAGATGCGCCGCCCCTCGACCACCCCGTCGGCCAGGACGTCGAGGCTCTTCTCGAGCAGGATGACGTCGGCGGCGTCCTTCGCCACGTCGGTTCCCGAGTCGACGGAGATCCCGACGTCGGCGGCGTGAAGCGCGACCGCGTCGTTGACGCCGTCGCCGAGGAAGGCGACCCCACCGCCACCGTGCCGGTGGGCGCGGACGATGCGCGCCTTGTGCTCGGGACTGACGCGGGCGAAGACGGTCGTGGCGGTGACGGCGTCGATGAGGTGCTCGTCGTCGAGGGCGTCGAGGTCCGTGCCGGTGAGGACGGCGTGGCCGGGGAGGCCGAGGTCGCTGCACACCTTGGCCGCCACGACGGCGTTGTCCCCGGTCACGACCTTGACGCGGATCCCCAGGTCTGCAAGCCGGCCCAACGCTGCCGCGGCGTCCGGCTTCGGCGGGTCGAGGAAGACGAGCAGACCCCGCAGCCGCAGGTCGTGCTCGTCCGTGGCCTCCGGAGCCCGGGCGCCGGGAACGGCCCGCGTGGCGACGGCGACCACCCTGTTGCCGGCCGCGAACTCCGCGGCGAGGGCGGCGCGGGTCTGCGCCGCCACGTCCGTGCACCGGTCAAGCACGGTCTCGGGGGCACCCTTGGTGACGAGGTGCAGGGCCCCGTCCCCGTCACGGACGACGACCGAGAGCATCCGCCGCTCGTGGTCGAACGGCAGCACGCCCAGCACCTCGTGGGCTCCCATCGACTCCCGCACCGCGGCCGTGGCAGGCGAGGCCCACAGAGCCTCGTCGAGCGGGTTGGCTCCGACGGCCGCAGCGCCACCGGCGCCGCCAGGGACGCTCTCGGTGCAGGTCAGGCCCCACCGCAGCACGTCCTCGGAGCGCTGGCCGTCGACCGGCACGGCACGGGCGTAGTCGATGCGGCCGGCCGTCAGGGTCCCCGTCTTGTCGGTGAAGAGCACGTCGATGTCACCGAGGTCCTCGATGCAGACGAGCCGTTTGACGAGGACCTTGCGCCGGCTCATCTGGCGCGACCCCGCGGCCAGGCTCGTCGAGACGACGGCCGGCAGCAGCTGCGGCGTGATGCCGACGGCGATGGCGAGCGAGAAGAGCAGGGCGTCGAGGAACGGTTTGTGGAGCAGCACGTTGATGACGAAGATCGAGGTCGTCAGGGCGCCGGCCACCTTGACGAGCAGCATCGAGAAGCTCCGCAGCCCGAGCTGGAACTCCGTGTCGAGCTGGTGGGTGCTGAGGCCGGTGGCGATCGCCCCGAACTCGGTGCGCGAGCCCGTGGCGACGACGACGCCACGCCCGCTGCCGGCGTGCACGACGGTCCCCATGAGCGCACACCCGGTGAGGTCGGCGAGCGTGGCCGACTCCCCGACCGGGTCGGAGGTCTTCTCGACGGGTTGGGACTCTCCCGTGAGCACCGACTCGTCGCACTCGAGCCGGACCACGGACAGCAGACGCAGGTCGGCCGGCACGACCTCGCCGAGGCTGAGCTCCACCACGTCGCCCGGCACGAGGGAGGTGACGTCGACGCGGCCGAACGCCCCGCCGCGCAGGACGACGGCCTCGTGGCTGACCTGGGAGTGGAGGGAGGCTGCTGCCTGCTCGGCGCGGTACTCGTTGACGAAACCGAGACCGACGGAGACGACGACGATGATGCCGATGATGACCGCGTCGCTCTTCTCGCCGACGAAGTAGGACGCCGTCGCCGCGACGAGGAGCAGCCCGAGCAGGGGCGAGTTCAGCTGGTGCCACAGCACCGTGAGGGGTCGCGCGTGGTGGGTCGCGATCGCGTTCAGGCCGAAGGTGACCTGTCGGCGCGCCACCTCGTCGGGGGCGAGCCCGGTGGAGGGGTCCACCCCGAGCGACTGCAGCACGTCGGGTGCGGGCCGTCCAGCGGCGGCGCGGATCGACGCCGCCGCGTCGCTGGGTGCCAGCACCCCGGAGCTCACCCCTTCATGGTGCTCCTCGGACCCGTGCGCGGAGGACCATCCGCGCACACCGAGGTCGAGGTCACGTCGCGCTCACGTCGGGCGTGTCACGAGGACACGAGACCCCGCCGGCGGGCGATGGCCGCGGCCTCGGTGCGTCCGGAGGCCCCGAGCTTGGCCAGGAGGTTGGACACGTGGACGCTGACGGTCTTGGTGCTGATGTAGAGCTGCTTGCCGATCTGACCGTTGGTGAGGCCCTGCGCGAGCAGCGCCAGGACCTCCAGCTCGCGCGGGGTGAGCTCGAGCGTCCCCTCGCCGCCGGCGCCCTGACGTCCGCCCGCAGCGAAAGGTCGCGCGTCGTCGAGCTCCTCGAGCAGCGGTTTGGCCTCGAGGCGGACGGCGACCTCGCGCGCCTGCTCGGCGACCTCGCGCGACGCGGCGGCGTCGCCGGCGGCCCGCAACGCGGCCGCGAGCCGGGCCTTCGACCGGGCGGTCTCGAAGACGTGCCCGTAGCGCTCGAACGCCCTGACGCTCTCGCGCCACGCGGCCACGAGCTCGTCGGCCGGCGGCGGGTCCTCGAGGCCGGCGACCCGCTGCAGCCGCAGCACCTCGGCCTCGACCCGAGCGGTCCAGGCCCATGTCTCGCGGCTCGTGTCCTCGAGCGGCGCGGGGGCCGAGCGCTCGAACTTCGGGCGGCTCGCCTTCTCCACCGCCGGGCGCAGCTCGCCGATGCGCCGGGCGCGATCCGCGAGCTCGTCGACGAGGGCCACGGCCCGGGCCCGCACGTCCGGGTCGGCGTGGGGCACGAGCGTCGCAGCCTGCCCCGCGAGGACCGCCGCGAGCCGGGCGACGGCGTGGTAGTCGCCCCAGGCCGCGTCGAGCACCCGCACGGCGGCCTCGGCCACGTCGAGCACTCCCGGGAGGTCACCCGCGTGCCCGAGCACGTCGACGGCGGGCATGACCGTCAGCACGACGCAGAGGCCGTCGACGTGCCACCACTCCTGCAGGGCCGCGATGAGGTCGGGGTCGACCGGTTCACCCCGGCCGGCCTGGACGGACAGGGCTGCGGCCGTGAAGATCGCGCGTCCCGGCTGGGGAGCCGCTCGACCGGCGAGGTCGAGGCGACGCACGGCGCCGTCCCAGTCGCCGAGCTCGTAGGCCGTGAGACCCCCGAGCAGGCGGCACTCCTGCCCCCAGGGTGCCCACTCGCGGTGCAGCCGCCGCGCCACCTCGGCCCCGCGGTCGTAGAGCGCGAGCGAGCCGGGCAGGTCGCCCCGGCGGTGCGCGAGGGAGGCGAGCTGGTGCAGGGCCCGCAGCAGGAGGGGGTCGTCGGGCGGGATGTCGGCGACGATCGACTCCAGGTGTGCCTCGACCGAGTCGAGGTCCTGCTGCGCCTCGAGCACCCGGGCCAGGATCGTGCGCACCTCCGCCAGCGCACCGCCCAGGCCGAGGCGCTCGGCGAGCAGCGACACCTCGTTGCCGACGACGGCGGCCTCGACGAACGAGCCCGTGTCGACGAGCGCCTGCACGCGCGCGACGAGAACGCGCACGCGTCGCTCGTCGGCCTCGTCGCCGATGAGTGAGAGCGCCTCGTCGGTCAGCGCGACGGAGTCCGTGGGCAGGTCGAGGATGCGGGAACGGCTGACGAGGGTCGCGAGCAGGTCGGCGCGCGCGCCGGGCTGCTGGGCCCTGCCGGGGTGGTCGAGCCGGTCGCGCAGCAGGTCGATCGCGCGGATCGAGTCGCCGGCGACCATGGCCGCGCGCGAGGCGCCCAAGGTCACCTCGTCGCGTTCGGGGTCGTCCTCGGGAAGCCACGACAGGGCCCGCTCGAAGTGGAGCAGCGCCTCCTGCGGCCCGCCGACGGCCATCGCGGACTCGGCGGCAGCCCGGCTCGCGCGGACGGCCGTCGGCAGGTCACCCACCGCCGCGGCGTGGCGGGCGAGCTCGGACGCAGGGGCGAGCTCGGGGTGCTCGGCCAGCACGGCGGCATACGCGCGGTGCAGTCTCAGGCGCTCGCCCGGGAGCAGGCTGTCGGCCACCGCCTCGCCGAGCAGGGCGTGGCGGAACGTGTAGGCCGGGGGCCAGCGCGCCTCGAGCACGTGGTGCTCGACGGCCGCGGCCAACGCCGCCTCGAGGGTCTCGTCCGGGAGGTCGAGGACGCGGGAGAGGAGGTCGTGGCCGATGTACTGGCCGCCCTTGAGGGCGATGGCCCGCAGCACGCGCTGCGCGGTCTCGTCGAGCTGCTCGACGCGAGCGCGGAGCACGCGGCTCAGGCCTCCCGTCAGGGCCTGGCCGGCCGCTGCGCTCGCGACGAGCTCCTCGGCGAAGAACGGGTTGCCCTCGGCGCGCCGGGCGATCTCGGCGTTCGTCTCGGCGTCGGTGGGCGCGCCCTCGATGCCGGAGACGAGCTCTCGGACGGCGTCGTCGGGGAGCGGGGCGAGCTCGACGTGCTCGAGCCCCGCGATGCGCGCCCACACGGCGAGCGTGTCGTGGAGGGGGTGGCGTCGGAAGAGGTCGTCGGAGCGGTAGGTCACGACGAGCCCGACGGCCTTGGTGAAGCCGCGCGTCAGCAGGAGGGTGATGAGGTCGCGCGAGGAGTGGTCGGCCCAGTGGACGTCCTCGATGACGAGGAGGGAGGGCTGCGCGTCGCCGAGCGCGGACAGCAGCGCGTGGACTGCTTCGGCGACCTGTCCTGGGTCGGTGGGCTGACCTGACCGTCCTTCACGCTCGGCTCGCTCGCCGTCCTGCGTGCCGGCACGGCCGGGCAGCAGGTGCGCGAGGCTGGGGTGGGTGTCGAGCACTCGCTCGACGACGTCGGGGTGACCGGCGTCGATGGTGCCGACGAGCTCGACGAAGGGCAGGTAGGCGAGGCTGCTGCCGGCCAGACCGACGCAGTGGCCGACCGCCGTGAACCACCCCGCGCGGGTCGCGTCGGTGACGAGCTGGCCGACGATCCGGGACTTGCCGATGCCGGCGTCGCCCGACAGCACGACGACGCCACCGGGCTGGGCACCCGGCGTGGGGCGCAGTCCGATGGCGTCGGCGAGACGGGACAGGTCGGTGTCCCGTCCGATGAGGGGGCCGGTGCTGAGCGGCATACGCGGCATCATCGCGTACTCCGCCGACAGCGGTGGGGCGGTCTGCGACATGAGTCGCGTCGCCGTCGTCACCGCGTGCGGCCCGGGTTGTTCTCCTCTCGGGAGATCCGCGCCAGGGTGCGGCGCATGATCTCGAGCGACGAGTCGCGACGGGGGCGACGACGCTGCGGGTAGCGGGTCTCGAGCTCGACCTGGGCGGTGCGGTAGTCGAGGTAGTGGGTGGTCATGGTCTTTCCTCTGTTCGTGCCGTTCTGGACTCCTCCAGACTCGGCCGCTGAGGTAGACCCCCACATCGGACGACTGCCCTATCCCCGCCACCTGACTACCTCAGATCCGATGGCGTATGCCGTGTGGACCCGTCTGAGGTAGGCGTGCGGTCGCGCCTCAGGCGGCTGGACCACAGCAGGACGAGCGGTGAGGTCACGTCCTCAGCCGAGGAGGAGCGTGGCTGCGATGGTGAACATGACGAGCGCGATGGCGACGTCGAGGATGCGCCACGTGGCGGGGCGGGCGAAGAGGGGTGCCAGCAGCCGTGCGCCGTAGCCGAGCGAGGTGAACCAGGCGACGCTAGCGAGCGCGGCGCCGCCGGCGAACCACCAGCGACCGTCGGGACCGTGCTGGTTGGCGAGCGACCCGACCAGCAGCACGGTATCGAGGTAGACGTGCGGGTTGAGCCACGTGAGCGCGACGACGGTGGCCAGCACGCCGCTGCGGCTGGGTGGGATGCCGTCGGCTGCGAGGGTCTTGGGGTGGCGAGCGTTGCGCAGGCAGAGCAGCCCGTAGCCGACGAGGTATGCCGCACCGACCCATCGCACGACGGTGAGCAGGCCCGGGTGGGCCGTGAGGACGCCGCCGACGCCGAGCACCCCGGCGAGCACGAGAACCGCGTCGCTCAGGGCGCAGACCGCGACGACCAGCCCGACGTGCAGGCGCGCGAGGCCGGTGCGAAGCACGTAGGCGTTCTGCGCGCCGATGGCCACGATGAGGGAGGCCATGGTGAGGAACCCGGGCAGCAGTGAGGTCACCCTCTCGACCGTAGGGGGCGACCCGACTTCAGTGAAGCGAAGGTTTCTTCAGCATCATTAGCATGGCTTCATGCGGCTCCAGCCTGAGCACCTCGCGACCCTGCTCGCCATCGTCGACACGGGGACCTTCGACGCGGCGGCACGGCGCCTGCACCTGACGCCGTCGGCGGTCAGCCAGCGGGTCAAGGCGCTGGAGGCAGAGGTCGGCCAGGTCGTCGTCGTGCGAACGGCTCCCTGTCGCGCGACTCCGGCGGGGGAGTCGCTCGTCCGTCTCGCCCGGCAGCAGAGCCTGCTCGAGTCCGAGGCGCTCGCCGGGCTCGCCACCGGTGACCGGGCCCGCGTCGACCTGCCGATCGTCGTCAACGCCGACTCGATGTCGACGTGGTTCGGGAGTGTCCTCGCCGAGGCCGCGGCATGGGACGACGTCGTGCTGCGCGTCCGAGTCGAGGACCAGGACCACTCGGCCCGGCTGCTCCGCTCGGGCGAGGTGCTCGCTGCGGTGACCTCGGACCCGACGCCGGTCCAGGGCTGCTCGACCGAGCCGCTCGTGACGATGCGCTACGTCCCGGCCGTGACACCGCTGCTCCTCGACAGGCACCGCGCAGGGCGCGGGATCGACTGGGCCGGCGCGCCACTCGTGCGCTTCAACGACAAGGACGACATCCAGCAGCGGATCCTCGACCGGCACGGTGTGACGAGCGCGCCACCGACGCACGAGGTGCCCGACGGTGGTGGCTTCGTGACCGCCGTGCGCGCCGGGCTCGGCTGGGGTGCCCTGTTGACGACGCAGGTCGCACCGTTGCTCGCGACCGGTGAGCTCGTGCGCCTCGGGTCCCGCGATCATGTCGACGTCCAGCTCTACTGGCAGCGCTGGCGACTGCCGTCCGCCCACCTGGACCGGCTCAGCGCCGTGGTGCGGAACGCGTCGGCGCAGGACGGCAACCGACCTGCACGAGGCGGCAGCAACGCCTCGAGGGGAGGGTCCCGGTTCTGATCGATCGTCCACGGCGGCCCCGAGCACCGGGCTATCTTGGTGGCAGCCCTCAGGTCCTCGCCGCGAGCGTGGATCCCTCGCTCTCGTGAGGAGGCAGACCCGGTGACTGATGCGAGCGCCGCGCCCGGCGGGCCCGGCTCACCCGGCGGGTCAGGCGAACTGGACCCGACGAGCATCGTCCGGTCCAAGGCCTACCTGTCCGCCCTGGTGCTCGCGGCCCTGCTGGGCATCCCGATCTCGGCCGTCGCCTACGGCTTCCTCGCCCTTGTCGGGGCGCTGCAGACCTACCTCTTCGACGACCTGCCCGCCCAGCTCTTCGACGGGGCCACGCCCGCGTGGTGGCCGGTCCCGTGGCTGATGCTCTGTGGGCTGCTCGTGGCCCTCACCATCCGTGAGCTGCCCGGCACGGCGGGCCACTCGCCGGCCCTCGGTTTCAAGGCCGCCTCTGGGCCGGCCGCCGGCAGGGACCTCCCCGGCATCGTGCTCGCTGCGCTCGCCACGCTCGGGCTCGGCGCGGTCCTCGGCCCGGAGGCGCCGCTCATCGCCCTCGGCGGAGGCCTGGCGGCCGTGACGGTGCGCCTCGTGCGACGCGACGCGCCGCCCATGGCGGTCACGATCATGGCGTCGGCAGGAAGCTTCGCCGCGGTCAGCACGTTGCTCGGCTCACCACTGCTCGGCGCCTTCCTGATCATGGAGGCGGCCGGCATCGCGGGCGCGACCCTGAGCCTCGTGGCGCTGCCGGGCCTGCTGGCCTCCGGCATCGGCGCGCTCGTCTTCGTGGGGCTGGACGCCTGGACCGGCCTGGGCACGTTCTCGCTCGCCCTGACCACGGTGCCCCCTGGAGTGCAGCCCACCATCGCGTCGCTGCTCTGGGCCGTGCCGGTCGGCCTCCTCGGGGCGCTCCTCGGCTGGGCCGTCCGGTGGGTCGGGCTGTCCCTTCGGCCCGTCGTGCACCGCAGCCGGGTGCCCGTGACCGTGGCCCTCGGTCTGCTGGTCGGCCTGTGTGCCACTGCCTACCAGGTCACCACCGGACGAGGCTTCACCGAGGTGCTGTTCTCCGGGCAGAACGCACTCCCGGGACTCGTGGCGAGCGCGGCGGCGTACCCTCTCGGCACCCTCCTGCTGCTCGGGCTTTTCAAGGCCCTGGCCTACGGCCTGTCACTGAGTGCCTTCCGCGGGGGTCCCGTCTTCCCTTCGATGTTCATCGGAGCGGTGCTCGGCATCACGCTCAGCGGTCTCCCCGGCATGCAGCTCGCGGCCGCCATCGGTACGGGCATCGGGGCGATGTGCTGCGCCATGCTCCGGCTGCCCCTGACGTCCGTGCTCCTCGCGACCCTGCTGATGGGCACCGACGGGCTGACGGTCATCCCCCAGGTGGTGGTCGCCGTGGTCGTCTCGTTCGTCGTCACCGCGCTGCTCCCCACACCGCGCACTTCGCTCGTCTCGGGCACCCAGGAGGAGCCGGAAGTCACCCGCTCAGAGTGAGCCGCGCGGGCGACGGGTCGGTCGAGAGTGGATCCACCGACGCCAGCGGAGAGGAAGCCAGCCGGATGAGGGTGAGACCCGAACGCCTCAACGCGACCGTCGCCTGGCTCTTCATGGCCGGGTCGGCGTGTTTCGTCGTGGGGTCGGTCCCGGCCTACCTCGATGCCATCGGAGGCTGGGCCGACGGCGTGACCTACGTCGTCGGATCCCTCTTCTTCACGAGCGCCTCGTACGGTCAGCTCGTCCAGGCGCAGTCCCCTGCGACCACCGAGGTCGACGAGGTGACCCAAGATCGACCTGCCCCGGTGCGTCTGCTGGGGTGGGCGCCGCACGACCGCAGCTGGCTGGCCGCCGCGGTCCAGTTCCCCGGCACCGTGTTCTTCAACATCAGCACCGTCGCGGCGCTGACGCACAATGCGACGGCCGCAGAGACGGACCGTTACGTGTGGCGCCCGGACCTCTTCGGGTCGGTGCTCTTCCTCGTGTCGAGCGCGCTGGCCGTGCTCGCGGTCTCCGACCGGTTCTTCCGCGTCCAGCCGCAGTCGTTCCCCTGGCGGATCGCCTGGCTCAACATGACGGGCTCGGTGCTCTTCATGGCATCGGCCCTCGCCAGCTACGTGGTCCCGAGCACCGACGCCGTGCTGGGTGCGCGTCTCGCCGTCGCCGGCACCTTCTGGGGCGCCGCCTGCTTCCTGGTGGGCGCGGCCCTGATGCTGCCCGCGTGGCGACGTGCTGTCACGTCCGCCGCGGCGGCGACACCCCCGTGACCAGCACACAACTGACCCGACTCCGCTGACCCGACGCCCTGACGTCCCTCGTCCCGTCACTTCGTCCCCAAGGAGACCAACATGGCAATCCCGTCCGAGATCAACGTCGTCGCAGCGCTCTACGGCAACCGCTTCGTGACGCAGGAGGTTCCGAGCCGGTCATTCCCGGATGCGGGAATGACGGCCGTCGACGCCATGCGTCTCGTCGCCGAGGACCTCGCCCTCGAGGGCGACCCCGGCCGCAACCTGGCGACCTTCGTGACGACGTGGATGGAGCCGGAGGCCCAGCGGATCATCGCCGACAACCTCCACCGCAACTTCATCGACCACGCGGAGTACCCGCGCACCGCCGAGATCGAGCAGCGCTGCATCCGGATGCTCGCCGACCTGTTCCACGCCCCGGGTGAGACCACCGGGGCGCGGACCCAGGGCTCGTCCGAGGCGATCATGCTCGGCGCGCTGTCGCTGAAGTGGAACTGGCGCACCCGTCGACAGGCGGAGGGCGGCTCGACGGAGCACCCGAACCTCGTCTTCGGCGGCGACGTGCACGTCGTGTGGGAGAAGTTCTGCCGCTACTTCGACGTCGAGCCGCGGATCGTCCCGCTCCAGCCGGGGAAGTACACCATCGGCCCGGAGGACGTCGCGCCACACCTGGACGAGAACACCATCGGGGTCGCGGCCGTGCTCGGCACGACCTTCACCGGCCACAAGGACGACATCGTCGGCATCAACGACCTGCTCGTGCAGGTCAAGCAGGAGCGGGGCCTCGACGTGCCACTTCACATCGACGGAGCCAGCGGGGGGTTCGTGTGGCCGTTCCTCTACCCGGACTCACCGTGGGACTTCCGGCTCGAGCAGGTGCGCTCGATCAACGTCTCGGGCCACAAGTTCGGGCTCGTCTACCCCGGCATCGGCTGGCTCGTCTTCCGTGAGGTCGCCGACCTGGCGCCCGACCTCGTCTTCACGGAGAACTACCTCGGCAAGACCGACGCGACGTTCACCCTCAACTTCTCGACGGGGTCGGCGATGGTGCTGGCGCAGTACTACAACCTCGTGCGCTACGGCCGCGAGGGCTACACCTACATCATGCGCAACATGCAGGAGAACGCCCGGGCGCTCGGTGACCTGCTCGAGGCGACGGGGCGCTTCGAGCTCATCGGACGGGACGAGGAGCAGCTCCCGCTCGTGGCCTTCCTGCTGTCCGGCGAGCAGGCATACAACGAGTTCGACATCGCCTGGCAGCTGTCGGCCGAGCGTGGCTGGATGGTGCCGGCCTACACGCTGCCCCCCGACGCGCAGGACATCACGATCATGCGCGCCCTGGTCAAGGAGACGATGAGCCGCGAGCACGTGGACACCCTGGCCCGCGACATCGAGGAGGCCTGCCGGACGCTCACGGCCAAGGGCGGGGCGCACGAGTCGGAGCGAGCCAAGATGGTCACCGGTCCGGGCCACTGACCCGTGCGCCGGCAGGCGCCTACCCGCCCGTCGCCTGCCAGGCGCGCCACGCGGCATACCCGCCTATGACGTCGGTGGCGCGATGGATCCCCAGCTCCTGCAAGGCTGCTGCCGCGAGGCTGGACGTGTAGCCCTCCTGGCAGAGGACGACGACCTGTAGGTCGTGGCTCGCGATCGGCAGGGACGCGTCACTGGCGGGGTCGAGACGCCACTCGAGCACGTTGCGCTCGATCACCGTCGCGAACGGCAGCTCACCCTCGGCCTCCCGCTGGGCAGCCGGGCGGATGTCGACGACGACCGCGCCGTGCGCACGCGCCTCCTCGGCCTCCTCGGGCGTGAGTCGGCGGAGGTGGCCGCGCGCGTCGGCGAGCACGTCGTCGATGGTGCGCGGTCGCTCGGGGTGCCGGGTCACCAGTCGACCCCGACCTCGGCCTGCTCGTCGACCTCGAGCAGGCCGTCGACGGCGCGGTAGTTCGTCATGAAGGTGAGTCTGGGCGCATAGACGTGGAGGCTGACGGCCGGGTCGGACCCGGCGTTCGTGACGCGGTGCAGGTGGCGGGTGCCGAACGTGCGCTGGTCGCCGGGGGTGAGGAGGACTCCGGGGCCGGTCGCGCGCCGCACGTTGTCGAGGTCGACGGCCGTCCGGTAGCCGGCCACCTCCTCGGTGAGGACTCCCTGCAGCACGACGAACGAACCGGCGCTGCCGCCGTGGTCGTGCCAGGGCGTGCCCTGCCCGGGCAGCCAGGTGAGCAGCCACGCCTCGTGGTCGTGGTCGGCCAGGAGTCGGGCGTAGTAGCGGGTGATGGGGTCGAAGTCGACGAGGCCCTGCCAGAGCGTGCGCTGGCGGGACAGGCGTCGGGCGGTGTCGGCGAGGTCGACGGAGGTGCGCTGGGCGCCGCGGGACATGGTCGTGCCTTTCAGGTCGGGGTGGGGGTTGGTGGGCGCTCGGGATCGGCGGCGCTCAGCGCGCCCGCATCGTCCCGAGCGGCTGACACTCGACCGCACCCCGTGCATAACCATGCATTGCCATAAGGCAAACGTTAACTTATGTATGCCGTGTCCGACAACAGGGAGCCCCCGTGGCGGGATGTCGGGGAGATCTGACCGGAAAACGGGCGGCGCGCTGTCGGTACCCACGCCTACGGTCTGGGGGTGACCGTGGACTCCCGCACCGCCTCAGAAGCTCCGTCGACCACCCGGCGCACGAAGGTGCTCGTGCTCGCGGCCGTGGCCGTGACCCTCCTGCTCTGGGCCTCGGCCTTCGTCGCGATCCGCCACCTGGGGCGTGACGTCCCGCCCGGTGCGCTGTCGCTGGGCCGCCTGCTCGTGGCGTCGGTCGCGCTCGGGGTGCTCGTCTTCAGGCGCCCTCGCACCTGGCCGGGTCGGCGCGACTGGCCACTGCTCCTGCTCTGCGGCGTCGGCTGGTTCGGCGTCTACAACCTGGCGCTCAACGAGGCCGAGCGGCGCATCGACGCCGGCACGTCCGCGCTCATCGTGCAGATCGGGCCGATCATCGTGGCCCTGCTCGCCACCGTCTTCCTCGGGGAGCGGATGCACCGCTGGCTGCTGCTCGGCATGGCCGTGGGCTTCGCCGGGGTCGTCGTCATCGCGCGCGGCTTCTCCTCGGGTGAGTCCGGCGACATGGTCGGCGTGTGGCTCGCCGTCCTCGCCGCGATCACGTATGCCGTGGGCGTCCTCGCGCAGAAGCCTCTCCTCGGGCGCCTGCCGGGTCCTGAGGTCACGTGGATCGCCTGCATCATCGGTGCGGTCGTTTGCCTGCCGTGGAGCGGCGAGCTCGTGACGGTCGTTCGTGACAGTGACGCGAGCACCCTGTGGTGGATCGCCTACCTCGGCATCTTCCCGACGGCCATCGCCTTCTCGACGTGGGCCTTTGTGCTTGCGCGCAGCGACGCCGGCACGCTGACGCTGACGACCTTCCTCGTGCCCTTCATCGCGACGCTCATCGCGTGGGCGCTGCTCTCGGAGGTGCCACCTCCCCTGACGTTCGTCGGTGGTGCGCTGTGCATCGCCGGAGTGCTGCTGACGCGGCGCCGGCCCAGGCCCAAGGTGGGCGGCGCCTCGGGCTGACCGCTTCCAATTGCCCTGCGCTGCAACGAGATCGGACGCGGTCGGTTGTGGACAGGCCTTCCCAATCAGTCGAACATGTGTTCTACTTGAGGAGTCGGCGACCCGGGTGGGAGGAGTGAGTTCGTGCCATTCCTCGACTCCGGGCGTTCGGCTCACGACGCAGCCGCAGGCGGGCTCAACCCTCGTGTCGTCTGGCTGCTGAGCCAGGGGAGGTCGGCGACCGGACCTGGCCCGAAGCCGCGTCCGCGTCTCTCGCTCCTCGACGAGGCGGAGTCGGTCCTGTCGCAGATCGAGCGCCTCGAGGTCCTGAAGGCTCGCCTCGAAGGTCGGATCGTCGACGCCTACGCTGCGTTGCACTCCGTCGAGGAGCAGCAGCTTGCGGGGATGGTCACGACCTCGCCGGTGCCCCTCACGACGGAGCAGGTCGTGACGCAGGAGATCGCGTGCGCGACCGGGGTCGGTGCGTCGGAGGTCGCGCGCCGGCTCGAGCTCGCGACGGCACCCCGGAGGCACCGAGTGCTCCGGCAGCGGCTGCGTGCCGGCTCGGTCAGCCTCCAGCGGGCCCTGCGGATCGTCGTGGAGACGAGGGTGCTCCCCGACGACCTGCTTCCCGACCTGGAGACCGCGGTGCTGGCGCCGACCCGCGACGGCGGCGTCGCCTCGCACCGGCTCTTCGGCGAGCGGCTGAGGCGTTGTGTGCGAACGGCAGACCCACGGGGACAAGAGGACCGGCGTCGTTCGGCCGCGGCTCGGCGCACGGTCTTCGGTCGTCTGGTCGAGGACGGCATGGGGACGTTCACCGTGGTGGCGCCCGCCGAGCGCGTCGTCGGCGTCCTCGACCGGGTCGACGCGATGGCTCGAGCCGCTCGCTCCGCGGGTGACGCGCGCACCCTCGAGCAGCTACGCAGCGACCTGCTCTGTGACCTCGTGCTCTTCGGTGTGGTCCCCGACGGCTCGGCCGCGCCCCTGGGTGGCGACCCTGCCGGGACGGGCGGACCCGCCGGGACGGGCGGACCGAGCTGGCCGGGTCTGTCGGACGCTCCTCCGGCCACCGTGCGCATCGTCGTTCCCTTCGAGGTCGCTGCAGGTCTGTCCGATGCCGCGTGCGAGCTGACCGGCCACGGCTGGGTCACGGCTCCCCACGCGCGCCAGATCATCACCGCGCCAGGTTCCGTCTGGCAGCGTCTCGCCGCCGACGTCGACACCGGCCGGGCCCTCGAGCTCTCCACGGACCGCTACACGCCGACCCCCGAGATGGCGGCCCACGTCAAGACGGTCGACGGTGTCTGTCGCGGCCCCGGGTGCCAGGTCCCGGCCGAGCGCTGCGACGTCGACCATCTCGATCCATGGCCGAGAGGGAGGACCCATGTCTCCAACCTCGACTCGCTGAGTCGCGGCTGTCACAACGGCAAGACCGCGCGGGTCTGGACGGTCCGCCGTGTCGCGGACGACGGGATCTCGTGGACCTCGCTCGCCGGTCGCGAGTACGTCACCTACCCCAAGGACTGGCGCGAGTCACTGCATGACCCCGGCGTCGGTCCGCCCGTGACGGCTTCCCCGCCGGATGATCCTCCACCCTTCTGAGGCTGCCCCGGCAGCGCCCGGTGCGTGCGGGTCCCACGAATGGTCCTGGCCCCGACTCGGACCCGGACTCAGCGGGCGAGGGGTGCGTCGTGCAGCACGCGGTCGATGTCGCGGTCGAGCTCGGCGTCGGCGCCGAACGGGGCTCGCGGCAACGAGAAGGTGCGACGGTGGTGCGGCCCGAGGGCTGCGACGAGGGCGACGATCATGGCGATGAAGAAGATGATGTCCATGGCAGAAAGTCTGCGCTCATCACTATCCCGCCACGAGTGGCAGAACAGTCGATGGTCGACAAGATCCTGCCACGCGTGCCATGCTGGCCTGATGCTGCGCACGATCGCCGTCATCGCCCAGGAACCGGTCGCCATGTTCGAGCTGGGTGTCCTGTGTGAGGTCTTCGGCATCGACCGCACCGACGACGGCGTCCCCGCCTTCGACTTCCGGGTCTGCTCGGCCCGCCCGGGCGAGGTGCTGCGCACGACGAGCGGCATGAGCATCGTCGCCCCGTTCCCCCTCGAGGCCGCACGGGGCGCCGACCTCGTCGCCATTCCCGGCGGCGCCGTCGACGGTCCCTATGACCCCGTCGTCCTCGACATCCTGCGCGACAACGCTGCGAACGGCGGTCGCGTCCTCTCCGTGTGCTCCGGCGCCTTCCAGCTCGCCGCCGCCGGCCTGCTCGACGGCCGCGAGTGCACGACCCACTGGCGGTATGCCGCCCGCCTGGCCGAGGAGCACCCACGCGCCTGCGTGGACCTCGACGTCCTCTACGTCGAGGACGGTCCCGTCCTGACGAGCGCCGGCACCGCGGCCGGCATCGATGCCTGCCTGCACCTCGTGCGCACCGAGCTCGGCTCGGAGGTCGCGACCCGCATCGCGCGCCGCATGGTGGTCCCGCCCCACCGCTCCGGCGGTCAGCGCCAGTTCGTCGAGACCCCGGTGCCGTCCGAGCCGTGCGAGGGGCTCCAGGACGTCATGGAGTGGGTCGCCGAGCGGCTCGACGAGGACCACTCGATCCCGTCGCTGGCGAAGCGAGCTGCCATGTCCGAGCGCACCTTCGCCCGCCGCTTCACCGCTGAGGTCGGAACGACTCCGCACAAGTGGCTGACGAGCCAGCGGGTGCTCCGGGCCCGCCACCTGCTCGAGTCGACGGACTTCGACGTCGAGCGCATCGCGCGCGAGAGCGGCTTCGCCACGGCGGCCGTCCTGCGCCACCACTTCCAGCGCGAGATCGGCATCCCGCCCGTCGCCTACCGTCGCGCCTTCACGAGGCAGCCTGCCCTGGCCTAGCGCCGGCCCGCGGTCGCGAGGCGGATATCGGGCTGTATCGGCTCAACGCTAGACAGTCGAAGACGAGCCGAGCGATGGAGGCGGGCCTCGCATCTCGCCGCGACAGGTGTGGTTACCCGCAGTAGGTTACTGGCCAGTGGACGCCACCGACGCCGTCCGCCTGCCCCGAGGAGCGCGCTGCCATGCCTCGTTCGTCCCTTCGACTGCCGCGGACCCGTCGCCTCGTCAGGGTCGTCGTCGTGGTCCTGGCCGCCGCCGTCATGACTCCGGTCACGACGGCCAGGGCAGCCGGCTTCTACGACCCGCCCGCCACGGTGAGCGCCACGCCCGGGACGGTGCTCAAGGCCGAGTCGATGGCCTTCTACCTCGACCCGCTCCGCACCCTCCGTTCGACTGCACGCGCCACCCGCGTCATGTATGCGACGCAGGACCGTGCCGGGTCGCCGATCGCGGTCACCGGGACGGTGCTCGTTCCGCCCGTGCCGTGGATCGGCCCGGGGCAGCGACCCGTCATCGGTTACGCCGCCGGCACCCAGGGCATGGGTGACCAGTGCGCCCCGAGCCGCCAGCTCGCCGCCGGGTCGGAGTACGAAGGTGCTTTCATCTCCGGCCTGCTGACCCGCGGCTACGCCGTCGCGATGACCGACTACCAGGGCCTCGGCACTCCCGGCACCCACACCTACATGGTGCGCGAGGCGCAGGCCCATGCCGTCCTCGACATGGTCCGCGCGGCCCAGCGCCTCCCCGGCACGGGGCTGCCCGCCGCCGGCCCCGTGATGCTCGCCGGCTACAGCCAGGGCGGGGGCGCGAGCGCCGCCGCGGTCGAGCTCGCGCCCACCTACGCGCCGGAGCTGGAGCTCGAAGGTGCCGTCGCCGGCGCCGTGCCTGCCGAGCTCGGTGCCGTCGCAGCGCACCTCGACGGCAGCCTCTACTCCGCCTTCGCTCTCTACGCCGTCGCCGGTCAGTCGGCCGCGTACGGTCTCGACCTCGACGGCTTCCTCAACGCCCGCGGCACGTCGGTCATCGCCGCGGTCAAGGCGGAGTGCGTGGGCGAGTCCATCGCCCTGCACGCCTTCACGCGATCGAGCGACCTCACCAAGGACGGTCGCACCCTGACCGAGCTCGCGGCCTCCGAGCCGTTCCGCTCGATCATCGCCGACCAGCGCATCGGCCGGCTCGAGCCGAAGGTCCCCGTCCTCGTCACCCACTCGGTCCTCGACGACGTGATCCCGTATGCCGTGGGGCGCGGTCTCGCGCGCGACTGGTGCGCCCGCGGGGCCGACGTCGCCTTCTCGTCCACCATCACCCCGACCCATGTCGGGGGAGCGGTGCCGTCGTTCGCCAAGGAGTACGCGTTCCTCGAGGCGCGCGTCGCCGGCCTCCCGCAGGTGTCCGACTGCTGGTGGCTCTGAGCCGCCCCGAGGCGGTCGCGCTCAGCGGTTGCGGCGCGCGATCGCGGTCGAGAGCGCGGTCGCGAAACCGCACCACACGGCATACGGCGACAGGGCGATCCCAGCGCCCTTGCTCACCGTGCCGGCCCGGCGCGCGAGGTCGGCCGAGCTCGCCGTGAGCGCCGCGGCCCCCGCGGCCGCCACCCACGGCTTGCGCACGCGCCAGAAGAGCACGCTCCACGCCGTGTTGAGGGCCAGGTTGGTCCCGAAGGCCTTGAGGTAGGCGTTGCGTCCCGCGGTGTCACCGGCCTTGTCGTAGGCGTTGAGCGCCGTCGCGGACGTGGCTGCGATGTCGGCGTAGAGCGCGGTCCACACCACGGGGAAGGCGAGCGTCGGGGGCTGCCAGTCGGGCAGGTCGAGCGAGCGGTACCACCGTGAGTCGGGCTGGGTGGCCAGCGAACCCGCGATCGCACTGGCGAGCGTCGCGGCGCTCGTCAGCGCGAGGTTGCGCATCGCCGTGTCGGGCTTGGCGGTGCGCATCGCCGACTGCACCGCCGTGTCGAAGTCGATGAAGCCGCCGGGGACGTCGACGAGGTCCTGGATGTCGTTCTCCTTGGCGACGACCTCGTGGACGAGGCTGCCGACGAGCGGCTTCGCCAGACCGGCCGAGATGGGGGTGACGAGCCCGACCCAGTGGCTCGCGAGGCGCGGAGTCAGCACCGGCACGGTCACGACGACCGGACGGCGACGACCCGTCGCGTCGGAGAAGCGGGCGATCATCTCGCGGTAGGTCAGCACCTCGGGACCGCCGATGTCGAAGGTGCGGTTGACCTCGGGCGGCAGGCTGCCGGCGCCGACGAGCAGCGTCACGACGTCGTCGACGGCGATCGGCTGGATCTTGTTGTCGAGCCACTTCGGGGCGACCATCGCCGGCAGGCGCGTCGTGAGGTAGCGCAGCATGTCGAACGACGCCGACCCGTCGCCGAGCACGACGGCGGCCTGGAGCACCGCGGTCGGCACGCCGGAGTCGAGCAGGATGCGACCCACCTCGACGCGCGAGGCCAGGTGGGGCGAGAGCACCTCGTCGTCCGGGTGCAGGCCGCCGAGGTAGACGATGCGCGAGACGCCGGCCTCCTTGGCCGCCTCCGAGAAGTGCGTCGCCGCCTCACGGTCGCGCTCGGCGAAGTCGGGCTTGTCGTCCATCGAGTGCACGAGGTACCACGCGGCGTCGACGCCCTCGAGGACGCGGCGCATGTCGTCGGCCGAGCCCACGTCACCCTCGGCGACCTCGACGCGGTCGGCCCACGGCCTGCCCTCCATCGAGCGGCGGTGACGGGTCAGCACCCGCACCGTCCAGCCCTCGTCGAGCAGCCGCGGCACCACCTGACCCCCGATGTAGCCGGAGGCTCCGGTCACGAGGGCCGTGCGGGCAGGGGTGTTGGAGGTCATCGGATCACCTGGTCAGTTCGAGGGCGGGCGGGAGGAGCAGGAGCATCCCGGTCGACCACACGACGTGCGTGATGATCGGCCCGAGGAAGCCACCGGTGACGCGCCGCTGCAGCGCGGTCACGAGACCGATCAGGGTGGCCGCGAGGACGAGCAGCGGGATGCCGCTGCCGACAGTGGTCAGGGCGTAGAGCAGCGTCGTCAGGGTCACCTGGTGGCGGGGGAGGGCCGCATAGAGGGCGCCGCGGAAGTAGAGCTCCTCGACGACCCCGTTGACGAACGTGATGGCCAGCACCGCAGCGAAGGCGCCGAAGCGCGCGTGGTCGAGCAGCTGGTCCACCGGCTCGCGCAGCACGGGGATGCGGGCCACGACGAGCGCGCCGACGAGGAAGACGAGCAGGAGCAGCGCGCCGAGCACGAGGGACTGCACGATGGGTCGGGCCGGCTCACCGCGACGCGTGTGGCCCCAGCCCGCGTGGAGCGGCCCGGACAGCAGGGCCCCGACGAGCCACACCGCCGCGAGGGTGAGGGTCGCGACGTAGAAGAGCGGGTCGCCCGGCGTGATCCGCAGTGCCCAGGCCAGCACCGCGCTGCCGACGACGAAGGTGATCGCGACGACGACCTGGCGGCGGCGGAAGACGTCGTCGGGGTCGTGGTGGTCGCGGTCGACCTTCTCGATGAGCGCCGCGTTGACGAAGGCGCGCAGCTCGGACACGGGGCCCCGCATGTCTCGTCTCCTCGGCTCGGCTGGGCTGGTGGCTAGCGTCGGGCGCGCTCGTAGCGGGCCAGGGTCTCCTTGCGCTCGTCGTCGTGGTCGACGACGGGGTGCGGATACAACTCGTCGTACCCGTTGTCGTGCTTCCACGGCTCGTGCGCCGCGCTGCCCGGCAGGTGCCGCAGCTCGGGCACCCACCGGCGGACGTAGTCGCCGTCGGGGTCGAACTTCCTGCCCTGCGTCACCGGGTTGAAGACGCGGAAGTAGGGGGAGGCGTCCGTGCCGGTGCCGGCGACCCACTGCCAGCCGTGGTTGTTGGAGGCGATGTCGCCGTCGATGAGGTGGTCGAGGAAGTGCTGCGCGCCGACGGGCCACCACACGTGGAGGTCCTTGGTGAGGAAGCTCGCGGTGATCATCCGGACGCGGTTGTGCATCCAGCCCTCCTCGAGGAGCTGGCGCATGCCGGCGTCGACGATCGGGTAGCCGGTGCGCCCCTCGCGCCACGCGTCGACGAGCCGGTCGGTCTCGGAGCCGGAGTCGTAGGGAAGCTTCGCGAGCTCGCCCCGCAGGTCGTGCCAGGCCGAGTCGGGCTGGTGCCAGAGGACATCGGCGTAGAACTCGCGCCAGATCAGCTCGGTGACGTAGGTGTTCGCCGCCTGCGACCGCCCGGCCGAGTGGGCGGCGATGTCGGCGAGGATGGTGCGCGGGTGGATCTCGCCGTACTTCAGCGGCGCCGACAGTCGGCTCGTCGTGTCGAGGTCGGGTCGGTCGCGCTCCTCGTCGTATGCCGTCAGCCCGTCGTGCAGGAACGCCTCCCACCGCTTGAGCGCGGCCGCCTCCCCGGCCTCGAGGCCCGCGGGTGCCTCGGGGATCGGGTCGCTGTGAACGTCGTCGCGCAGCCACGGGATCCGTTTGGGACGCGCGGCGGGTGCGGGTCGGCCGTGCTGGTGCCACGCCTTGGAGAAGGGCGTGAAGACCTTGTAGGGCGAGCCGGACTGGTTGACGATGCGGCCCGGCCCCACGGCATACGGCGTCCCGGTGGCGACGAGCTCGCGGCCGTCGTCGGCCAGTGCCTTCTCGACCGCCTCGTCGCGGCGCCGGCCGTAGGGCGTCGTCTCGCGCGAGACGTGCACCTGCTGGGCGCCGACCTGCCCGGCGAGCCGCGGGATGACGTCGACGGGGTCACCGCGGCGGACCACCAGGGCGCCGCGAGTGGCCTTCGACAGCGCGGCGACCGAGGCGAGCAGCCGTCGGGTGCGCGGGGTGTCCTTGTCGAGCAGCCTCGGGTCCAGGACGAAGACCGGCAGTACGTGCGCGGCGGCGTCGACGGCCGCGAGCAGCGCGGGGTGGTCGTTCAGGCGCAGGTCGCGCCGGAACCACAGGATCGACGTCGAGGGCGCTGCCATCACGAGGCCGCGGCCGCGGCGCCCTCCCGCTCGAAGCGCACCTGCGCCACGTCGAGGTAGCCCGTGGCGAAGCCCGCCTCGCAGTAGGCGAGGTAGAACTCCCACTTGCGGCGGAACGTCTCGTCGAAGCCGAGTGCGTTGACCTCGGGCCAGCGGGCGAGGAACGTCTCGCGCCAGCGCCGCAGGGTCTCGGCGTAGTCGGCGCCGAAGGCCTCGACGGCCGTCATCCGCAGCGTCGTCGCGGTATCGGTCGTCTCGCTCATCGCCTGCAGGCTCGGGATGAGCCCGCCGGGGAAGATGTGCTTCTGGATCCAGCCGTAGGAGTGCTTCGTGGCCATCAGTCGCTCGTGCGACATGAGGATCGCCTGGACTGCGGCGACGCCGCCGGGGGCGAGGCGCTCGTCGATGGTGCGGAAGTAGGTCTCCCAGTACTCCTCGCCGACGGCCTCGATCATCTCGACGCTGACGACGGCGTCGTAGACGCCCTCGACCTCGCGGTAGTCCTGGATGCGGATGTCGACCGTGTCCGCGAAGCCGGCGTCGGCGACCCGCTCGCGCGCCAGTGCCGCCTGCTCCTTGGAGAGGGTGACGCTCGTGACCGTCGCGCCGCGGCGGGCGGCCTCGAGGGCGAGGGTGCCCCACCCGGTGCCGATCTCGAGGACGCGCGAGTCCTGGCCGACCTTGGCCATGTCGAGGATGGCGTGCACCTTGCGCAGCTGGGCCTGCTCGAACGACTGGGTACGCAGCGGCTGGTCCTCGTCGAAGATCGCCGAGCTGTAGCTCATCGTCTCGTCGAGGAAGGTCGCGAAGAGGTCGTTGGACAGGTCGTAGTGCGCCTCGATGTTGCGGCGCGAGCCGAGCAGCGAGTTGTTCTGGATGCTCGGGATGCGGCGGTCGACGAAGCCGCGCAGCCGCAGCCAGCCTGCCGGCACCGCCGTCGTCATGCGCTCCGCGAACGGCATGAGCAGCTCGGCGAGGTCCGTGCCTTCGGCAGCCTTCCAGTCCCCGGCCATGTAGGCCTCGCCGATCCCGATCTTCGGGTGGTGCGCGAGGCGCTCGAAGAGCGCGGTCGGGCGCACGATCTCCAGCCCCGGGCGGTCGGTGTGCCGCGAGCCACCACCGAGCAGCGAGCCGTCCGGCATGACGACGTCGACCGGCACGCGCTTGGCCACCTGGGCCAGGATGCTGCGGGCCAGGCGGCCGCGGACGCACAGCACCCGCAGGCTGGGACGGCGCAGGCAGATCGGCTGCGCCATCGAGAGGCTGGGTGACACGGGCGACTGGACGGACTGGGTGGACTGGGCGGTCATCGGACGGCCTCCTTGGGGTGGTGGGGGCGGGGCATGACGGGCAGGCGACGCAGCCACAGTCGAATGCCGTGTACCCGGATGAGGGCCGTCACCCTCTGGGTCATGAGGCCGTGACGGCGGACGAGTCGGAGCAGGGAGCGGGTCGTGGCAGGCATGGGCGTGCCGCGGGTGACGGCGGTCATGATGCGCTCGCCGCCGCGGTCGAGGCCCACGGTGACGGCGACGGCGTCGGGCTGCAGGACGAGGCGGACGGCATACTCCCCGCTCGTGTCGTTGAAGGGGGAGACGTAGAACGCCTTGGCGACGGTCGCCGTGCCGTCCTCCTCGACGTCGAGCAGGTAGGCGTGCCGCTCGCCGTAGGTGTTGTGCACCTCGAAGACGGCAGCGACCAGGGATCCGTCGGGCCGCAGGCACCAGAAGACGCTGAGCGGGTCGAAGGTGTGGCCGAGGACGCGTGCGTTGGCGAGCATGAGCACCCGGTCGTCGGGGGCCAGGGCCACGCCCCGCGCCGCGAGGAACCGCTCGACGTCACCGCGGATGCCGCCACCGAGCGCGCCGCCGTCGAGGTGGTCGCGTGCGTCGAAACGCGCGAGCAACCTTGCCGGCCAAGGGAGTCGGGGGAGGTCGCCGAGGTCGACGAGCCACTGGTAGTGGCCGTAGGTGAAGGAGTGGTGCAAGGGAGTGCGGCGCGAGTGGGCCACGGTGCCGTCGACGAGAGCCGGCACCTGCGGGGGTGTGAGCACTGCCGTCACCAGCGCACCCCGAACGACTCGGCGGCTTCCACGCCGGAGCGGCACCCGTCCTCGTGGAAGCCCCAGCCGAGGTGGGCCCCGGCGAAGGCCAGGCGGTCGCCGCCGGCGTCGCGCAGTCGTCCCGCCGCCTCGACCGCCTCGCGCGTGAAGATCGGGTGGTCGTAGGTCATGCGGGCCGTCACGAGCGACTCGTCCACGTGGCCGGCGGGGTTGAGCGTCACGACGTGGTCGTCGCCGTCGGTGATGCCGTGCAGGCGGTTCATCCAGTAGCTGACGGTGACGTCGGGGGCCGGGGCGTCGCACGCCTGCATGCGGTAGTTCCACGACGCCTTGGCCTGCTGCGGCTTCGGCAGGACCGAGGAGTCGCGGTGCAGCCAGGTCTCGTTGCGGGAGTAGCGGATCGCCGAGAGGTCACGCTTCTCGTCCGGCGTCGCGTCGGCGACCAGGGCCAGCGCCGAGTCGGCGTGCGTGGCGACGACGGCGCGGTCGAAGGTCGTCATCCGGTCGTCGCGCACGAGCACGTCGACGCCGTCGTCGTGCCTCGTCACCGCAGTCACCGCGCTCTCCTTGCGCACGTCGGGCAGGCGCTCGACGAGCCGGTCGACGTAGGTGGCCGACCCGCCGGTGACGGTGCGCCAGGTCGGCGAACCCGTCACGGTCAGCATGCCGTGGTGGTCGAGGAACCGGAAGAGGTGGCGAGCGGGGTACGACTCCGCGTCGAGGTCGCCGCACGACCACACGCAGGACACGAGCGGGATGGCGAAGTGGCGCACGAAGTAGTCCGAGAAGCCCTGCGACGCAAGGAACTCGCCCCACGTCGGGTCCTGGGACTCGTCGGCGAGCAGGGCGTGCGCGGCCTTGTGGAAGCGCGGCACGTCGCTCAGCATCCGGATGAAGCGGGGGTCGGCGAGGCGGCGCTTCTGGGCGAACATGCCCTTCGGACCGCGCCCCCCGGCATACGACAGGCCACAGCCCCTGCACGTGATGCTCATGCTCATCTCGGTGGGCTGGGTCGGCACGTCGAGCTCGCGGAAGAGGCGGAGCAGGTGCGGGTACGTCTTCTCGTTGTGGACGATGAACCCGCTGTCGATGCGCAGGTTGCCGTCGCGTCCGGCGACGTCGTGGGTGTGTGCGTGGCCGCCGAGCCGGGTGTCGCTCTCGAAGAGGGTGACGTCGTGGGTGGCGCTCAGCACGTGGGCTGCGGTCAGTCCCGACACGCCGGCGCCGATGACGGCGGCGGTGGGTCGGGTGCTGTCGGTTCGGTTCGGTCGAGTCACCGAGGCCTCCTGGCTGATGTGGTCCCGTGTGGTTCGGCGCGGTGCCCCGACCGGATTGCTGGAGGAGGGTGCGGCGTGGTGCGCGTTGTCCATCCTTCGTCCACACCGTAGAGTGGCTGTTCAAGGTCTGTCAAAGGTTGGAGAAGGCATGGACATCGAGCGCAGCGTCACCGTGGCACAGCCCGTCGACCGCGTCTTCGCCTACCTCAGCGACTTCACGAACACGACCGAGTGGGACCCCGGTACGGTGCGCACCGAACGGGTCGCCGGCGACGGTGGCCTGGGGACGCGGTACCACAACGTGTCGAAGTTCCTCGGTCGCGAGACCGAGCTCGACTACCTCGTCGTCGAGCATGCGCCCGGCGAGAGGTTCGCCCTCCGCGGCGAGAACTCCACCGTCGTCGCGCGGGACACGATGACCTTCGTGCGCACCATGACGGGCACCGGGGAGGGCGCGAGCGAGGGCACGACCGTCACCTACCGCGCCGACTTCGAGTTCAAGGGCGTGGCCAAGCTCGTCGCCCCGCTCCTCGCACCGGCCTTCAAGAAGCTCGGCGACGAGGCCGAGCAGGGCATGCGCGACGCCTTGAGCAGGTTGGGGTAGCAGATGTACACGATCAAGCGAGCCGCGGAGCTCACCGGCATCAGCGTGGCCACCCTCCGCGCCTGGGAGCGTCGCTACGGCGTCGTCAGCCCGCAGCGCTCCGACGGCGGCTACCGCCTCTACGGCCCCGAGGACGTGCGCGCCCTCGCGATCATGAACTCCCTCGTCAACGAGGGCTGGTCCGCCCGCGAGGCCGCCGCCGAGACGACGCGTCGGCTCTCGAGCCGCGACCCCGCCGGTCGCGAGACCTCCTTCGGTCGCGGTGACCGCGAGGGCCGCGGTGCGCGCGTCGCCCCGCTGCGTCCCGGGGGCCGCTACCAGTCCGAGGACGCGGAGGCGTTCATCCGCGCGGCCGAGCGGCTCGACTCCGCGTCGGCGACGGCGGTCCTCGACGCCCGTTTCGCCCTCGGCACGTTCGAGCACGTCGTCGACGACTGGCTCATGCCGACGCTCGCCCTGGTCGGCGAGGCATGGGCGCACGGCCGGCTCACCGTGGCCGGCGAGCACCTCGTGTCGTATGCCGTGCAGCGGCGTCTCGCGGCCGCCTACGAGACCGCCTCGAGCCGGGTCGACGGCCCGACCCTGCTCATCGGTCTGCCGCCCGGGTCCCGTCACGAGCTCGGGCTGCTCGCCTTCGCCGTGGCCGCCCGGCGAGCCGGCTTCGCGACCGTCTATGTCGGCGCGGACCTGCCCGCCGAGGACTGGGTGCGCGCCATCGAGGCGCGACACGCAGCCGGCATGGTCATGGCCGTGCCCCGCAACATCGACATCGGCGCCGCCCAGGAGATCGTCGACACCGTGACCCGCACCCACCCCGAGGTGGTCATCGGGCTCGGCGGCAGCCAGCAGAACGAGATCACCGGCACCTGCGTGCACCTCGGCCACTCGATCACCGTCGCCGTCGGCGAGATGACGCGCCGCCTGCGCATCCCCGCCTGAGCGTGCGGGTCCTCGTCCTCGGAGGCACCGGGGAGGCCCGTGACCTCGCGGCCCGGCTGGTCGAGCGTGGCGACGACGTCGTGTCCAGCCTGGCCGGCCGGGTCAGTGCACCCGCGCTGCCCGTCGGTGAGGTGCGCACGGGCGGCTTCGGTGGCGTCGACGGTCTGGCGACCTACGTCGACGGGTCCTTCGACCACGTCGTCGACGCGACGCACCCGTTCGCCGCGCGCATCACGGAGCACGCGGTACGGGCCTGCGCGCTGGCGGACGTCCCCCTCGTGCGGCTCCAGCGGCCGGGGTGGTCGCGACACCCGCTCGCACTGAGCTTCACGTGGGTCGACGACGTCGCGGCCGCGCGGGTCGCCGCCGAGGGCCTGGGGGTCCGACCCTTCCTGACGACCGGACGCCAGCAGCTCGAGACCTTCGCCGCCTGGGACGACCGTCGCGTCCTGGCCCGCGTCGTCGACCCGCCCGACTGGGCCGTGCCCGCCTCGTGGGAGGTGCTCCGCGCGCGCGGCCCCTACGCCTACGCCGACGAGCATGACCTCCTCGAGAGCCGCGCCGTCGACGTCCTGCTGACCAAGGACTCGGGCGGCTCGCTCACCGAGGCCAAGCTGAGGGCGGCGCACGACCTCGATGTGCCCGTCGTCGTCGTGCGGCGGCCACCGGTCCCCGAGGGCGTGCCGCTCGTCGAGTCGGTGGACGACGTCCTCGGGGCATTGACCGCGAAACGGGCCTGACGGCATACGTCCTCGCGTACGTTCGTCGCGTGACGGCGGTTCCGACGGAACAGCAGCAACGGGCGCGGTGGGAGCGGGTGCTCCCCGGCATCGCCGTGCTGCGCCGCTACGACCGGGTGTGGCTGCGCGGCGACGTGCTCGGCGGCATCACCGTCGCCGCCTACCTCGTGCCCCAGGTGCTGGCCTACGCCGAGGTCGCCGGCCTGCCCGCGGTGACCGGCCTGTGGGCGGTCGGGCCCGGCCTGCTCGTCTACGCCGTGCTGGGGTCGTCCCGTCAGCTGTCCGTGGGCCCCGAGTCGACGACGGCCCTGATGACCGCAGCCGGGGTGGGCGCGCTCGTCACCGCGGCCGGCGGCCTCGCGATGCGCCAGGAGATGGCGGCGCTCATGGCGATCGCGGTCGGGGTGCTCTGCGTCATCGGCTTCGTGACGCGGCTGGGCTTCCTGTCGGACCTGCTCTCCAAACCCGTGCTCGTGGGCTACATGGCGGGCATCGCGGCGCTCATGATCGTCAGCCAGATCGGCAAGGTGACCGGCCTGACGGTCGTGGGCGACTCCTTCCTGCAGGAGCTGAGGTATGCCGTCACGCACCTCGGCGACATCCACCTCCCGACCCTGTTGCTGGCGCTCGCCGTGCTCGCGGTGCTCTTCGCGTTCCAGCGCTTCGCGCCGCAGTGGCCGGGTCCGCTCATCGCGATGCTCGGCGCGACCGTCGTCGTGGCGGTGTTCGGGCTCGTCGACCGCGCGGGGATCAAGCTCGTCGGCCCGGTGCCGCAGGGGCTCCCGTCGGTGCAGCTGCCGAGCGTGACCGACGTCGACATGTGGGCCCTGCTGCCGGCGGCGCTCGGGGTCGCGGTCGTGGCCTACTCCGACAACGTGCTGACCGGGCGCGCCTTCGGGGCGCGGCATCGCGAGAGCATCGACAGCGACCAGGAGTTCCTCGCCCTCGGTGGGGCGAACATCGGAGCCGGCCTGCTCCAGGGCTTCCCGATCAGCTCGAGCGGCAGCCGCACCGTCATCGCCGACGCCATGGGGGCGCGCACCCAGCTGCACTCCCTCGTCTCGCTCGTCCTCGTCGTCGCGACACTGCTGTGGCTCGGGCCCGTCATCGCCGCGTTCCCGACCGCTGCCCTGGGCGCCGTGGTCGTCTTCGCGGCGATCCGGCTCGTCGACGTCGCCGAGATGCGGCGCATCGGGGCCTTTCGGCGCAGCGAGCTCGTGCTGGCGCTCGCGACGACGGCCGCAGTGCTGCTCTTCGGCGTGCTGCCCGGCATCGGCGCGGCCATCGCGCTCTCCGTGCTCGACCTGCTGCGGCGCATCGTCCACCCGCACGACGGCGTGCTCGGCTACGTGCCCGACGTCGCCGGCATGCACGACATCGACGACCACCCGAACGCCGTCCAGGTGCCCGGTCTCGTCGTCTACCGCTACGACTCCCCGCTCTTCTTCGCCAACTCCGACGACTTCGTCAAACGCGCCCTCATGTCCGTCGACGCGGCGTCCCGGCTGGGTGACGTCGAGTGGTTCCTGCTCAACGCCGAGGCCAACACCGAGGTCGACCTGACGGCCGTCGACGCGCTCGAGACGCTGCGCTCCAGGCTGGCGTCGCGGGGGATCCGCTTCGCGATGGCCCGGGTCAAGGAGGACATGCGAACCTCGCTCGAGGCCGGTGGCTTCGTCGACAAGGTCGGCGCGGACCTCATCTTCCCCACGCTGCCGACCGCCGTGGCTGCGTATGCCGCGTGGTACGAGCACGAGCACGGGTCGGGTCCGCCGGGGCTGCGCATCCCACCCGTGCCGCCCCAGCCGGAGACCGACCCCTAACCTTGCCGGCATGGACCCCGACCGTGACCCCGGGCCCGATCCTGGGCAGCCGACACCGACGGTGGTGGCGATCCACGTCGCCAAGGGGCGGCGGCTGCCGACTCGCTCGGTGCCGAGCGTCGAGGCCCAGGCGGGTGCCGGGCTCGTCGGAGACCGCTACCACGGGAGCAGGCACCGGCACGTGACGATCCAGTCCCTGCCCGAGCTCGAGGCTGCCGCGGCCGACCTGGGACGACCGGTCGACCCGGGGCTGACGCGGCGCAACCTCACCATCTCCGGAGGCCCGATCCCGACGAAGCCCGGAGAACGCCTGCGGATCGGCGACGTCGAGCTCGAGGTCGTGCGCATCGCCGCGCCCTGCCGGCTCCTTGACGACAACCTCGGGCCGGGGGCGGCGCGGGCGCTGCACGCGCGGGCCGGGACGGTGTTCCGGCTGCTGAGCTCCGGCACGATCAGCGTCGGCGACGAGGTCGACCTCTCGCCGGGCCACTGATGGCGACGGCGACGCCGACGGCGACGGCGACGGCGACGGCGAGCGAGCCTGCCGACAACAGCCGGGCGAGGCGGGTCGCGGCGTCGATGTCCGGTGCGCCCGCGGAGGGTCCGGTGCCGAGCACGCCACGGTCCTCCGTGCGGCCGTCGTAGGTGTTGGACCCGCCGAGACGCACGCCCAGCACTCCGGCGAAGGCGGCCTCGACGACTCCGCCGTTCGGGCTGGGGTGGGCGGGTGCGTCGCGCCGGACCGCGTCCCACGCCTGCGTTGCACGCTCCCGCGAGCCGCTGCTCGCGAGGGCAAGGGCGACCGTGACCCGCGCCGGGACCCAGTTGACGACGTCATCGAGCTTGGCTGCGGCCCAACCGAACTCGCGATAGCGGTCGTTGCGGTGGCCGACCATGGCGTCGAGCGTGTTGACGGCGCGGTAGGCGACGAGACCCGGCATGCCCAGGAGCCCGCCCCAGAGCAGTGGCGCGACGACGGCGTCCGACGTGTTCTCGGCGAGCGACTCGATGCAGGCGCGGGCGACCTCGTCCGCGTCGAGGGTCGAGGTCTCGCGCCCGACGAGGTTGCGCACCTGGACGCGGGCGGCCTCCAGCTCGCCGCGTCGCAGCTGGCCGTCGATCGTCAGCGCCTCGCGGGTCAGTGAGCGCCCGCCGAGGACGGCCCAGGTGGCTGCTGCGGTCGCGAGCGTGTGGGCCAGCCGGCTGTGTCGGGTCGCCCGCTCGGCCACGACGCCGAGGGCGGCCGTTGAGGTCACCAGGGCGGCGACGTGCGCGGCGCCATTCACGCGCCGGACGGCATACGTCCGCTGCTCGAGAGCCGCTGCGGCAGAGCCGAACCCGGCCACGGGGTGCCAACGCCGGGGGTCGCCGAACGCCTGGTCGAGCGCCCAGCCCAGGGCGAGCCCGAGTGCGCGGCTCATCGCAGGACGTCGAGCGCCGCGACCTCGCCGATGACGACGACCGCCGGTGCGCCGAGCCCCTCGCGGCGCGCCGTGGCGTCGATCTCGCCGAGAGCGGCGCGAGCCGTCCGCATGCTCGGCAGGCCCGCGTCGGCGACGACAGCGGCCGGGGTGGTCGCCGGCAGGCCTTCGGCGACGAGGGTCTCGGCGATCGCGCCGAGCGTGGCGACACCCATGAGGACGACGATCGTCGTGCGGCTGCGCGCGATGGCGCCCCAGTCGAGGGTGCTGCGGGGGTCACCCGGCGGCACGTGGCCGCTGACGACGGTGAAGCCCTGGACGAGGGTGCGGTGGGTGACGGGGATGCCGGCCAGGGCCGGTGCCGCGATGCTCGACGAGAGGCCCGGGATGACGACGACCGGGATGCCGTGGGCCGTGCAGGCCTCGGCCTCCTCGCCGCCGCGGCCGAAGACGAAGTTGTCGCCACCCTTGAGTCGCAGGACGTTCCGCCCGGCGAGGGCGTGCTCGACGAGGATCTCGTTGATGCGTTCCTGGGGAGTGAAGTCGCCACGGGGGATCTTGCCGACGTCGACGACCTGGACGTCGTCGCGGGCGTGCCGCAGTGCGCTGAGCGGGGCCAGGCGGTCGTGGACGATGACGTCGGCCACCCGGATGGCCTCGATGCCTGCGACGGTGAGCAGCCCGGGGTCGCCGAGCCCGCCGCCGAGCAACGTCACCGTGCCGACGTCGGGGGAGCCCGGTGCCACGCGGGGCTGGGGTTGCGGGGCGGGTGACGTCGACGGGTCGCCCCGGAGGACGACGTCGTGGGCCGTCGGGTCTGCCCTCGGGTCGAGGGTGACGAGACCGCGCTCGGCCAGGTCGCGCAGCGAGGTCGGCAGGTCGTCGAGGGACGAGGCGACGGTCACGCGTGCGCCGTCGCGCAGCAGCGCGTGCACGGTCGCGACCGTGTGCGGCGCCACCCGCGCGACGAGGACCGACAGTCCGGAGAAGCTCAGCTCAGGCGACACGGCGCAGTCTCCTCAGGGTGTCGAGAGCCGCAGCGACGGCACGCGAGGTGTCTGGGTCACGGACGGCGAGGCGGATCCACGTCGGCCCGAGCCCCGGGAAGGTCTCGCCCCGGCGCACGGCGAAGCCGAGACGGGCCAGGTCCCCGCGGACCGAGGCCGTGCCCAGGGGACTCGTGTCGACGAGGACGAAGGGGGCGCGCGACGGTGCGATCGACGTGACTCCCACGGCGGCGAGCTCGCGCACGAGGACCTCGCGGTGTGCGGCGACGGTCAGCGCGGCAGCCTCGGCCTCCGCGACGGCACGGTCGGACAGGCACGCGACCGTGGCCGCGACCGCGGGGCTCGACACCGACCACGGCGGCTGCACGGCACGCAGGCTCGCGACGAGCGCCGGGTCCCCGACGACGTAGCCGGCTCGCAGACCAGCGAGGCCCCACGTCTTCGTCAGTGAGCGGATGACGAGCAGGCCCTCGAGGTCGGGCCCGATGAGCGACTCGGGCTCTCCAGGGACGGCGTCCATGAAGGCCTCGTCGACGATGAGCACCCGTCCGGGGCGACGCATCGCCCGCAGGTCCGCGGCCCGGTGCAGCACGCCCGTCGGGTTCGTCGGGTTGCCGACGACGACGAGTTCGGCGTCGGCGTGCTGGCCGGTGCGCGAGAAGGCGCCGGGATCGAGGCGGAAGCCGTCGTCGCGCCGTAGGAGATGACGGCCGACTTCCCTTCCTGCCGCGAGCAGAGCGGCCTCCGGCTCGGTGAACTGCGGGTGCACGACGACCGGGCGCTGACCGGGGACGGCGCGGGCGACGAGCGTGAACGCCTCGGCGCCACCTGCGGTCGGGAGCACGCTCTCCGGGCCCACGCCGTGCCGGGCGGCGACGGCCAGGACCGCCGGAGTCGGGTCGGGATAGCGACCGAGGTCGCGCAGCGAGTCCGCGATGACGTCGGCGAGCCAGGGAGGCGGTGCGGGCAGCCGGACGTTGACAGCCAGGTCGACGAGACCCGGGGCGAGGTCGCGGTCACCGTGGTAGTGCAGGTCGACGCTCACGACGCCCGCCTCCGCGAACCGGACGACAGGGCATACGCGTGCACGGCGTCGGCGAAACGGGCGGCGAGCCGGGGATGACCTGCCCAGTGCGTGTGGAGGTAGGACGCGTGGAGCGTGGCGCGGCCGGTGCCGGCGGGGTCGAGGGCGAAGCCGTCGGGCGTCCCGTCGAGCAGCCACGCCGCAGTGCTCGAGGGCTCGTCGACGCCGACGGTCGTCCGGTGGAACTCGTGGCCCGTCACGCGGGTGCCGGCCACCCCGAGCACCGAGTCGCCGGGCGCGATCGCGACGCGGTAGCCGAGCGTGAGTCGAGGGCCCATCGCGCCGACGGCGGGGATGGCGCCGACCATGTCGTGGCCGTCGACGGACTCGGTGAGGTAGAGCATGCCGGCGCACTCGGCCACCGTGGGCAGGCCGGAGCGCACAGCGTCCCGGATGTGCTGTCGCAGGGTGGCGTTCGCGGACAGCTCCTCGGCGTGCACTTCTGGGAAGCCGCCTCCGAGGTAGAGGCCGGCGGTGCCGGTGGGCAGCGCTCGGGCGTGGAGCGGGTCGAAGACGATGGGCTCGAGACCGGTCGCACGCAGCAGCTCGTCGGTCTCGGCGTAGCGGAAGGTGAAGGCGCGTCCGCCCGCGACGGCCACGACCGGACGCGGTCCGTCGGGAGTCGGTCGGGCAGCCTCAGCGAGAGCGGCCGCCGGGTCCCATGCCGGGACGTCGAGCTCCGGGGCCGAGCGCGCGATCGACAGGACCGCGTCGAGGTCGAGGTGCTCGGCCACGTGCTCGGCGAGGAGCCGTACCGAGCGGGCCGCCTCCTCGCGCTCGGCGGCGGGCACGAGCCCGAGGTGGCGTGACGGCGCCTCGATGCTCGGGTCACGCGGCAGCACGCCGAGCACCGGGACGCCAGTGGCCTCGAGCGCCGACCAGACCTCGCGCGTGTGGCGGCCCGAGGCTGCCTTGTTGAGCACGACGCCGGCCACGTGGACGCCGGGCTCGAAGGTCGCCAGGCCGTGGACGACCGCCGCGGCGGTACGCGTCATGTGGCTGATGTCGAGGGCGAGCACGACCGGCGTCCGCGTCAGGGTCGCGACGTGCGCGGTCGACGCGTAGCCGCCGCCGCCGATGCGTCCGTCGAACAGGCCCATGACACCTTCGATGACGGCGACGTCGGTCGTGCCGTGAGCGGCCGCACCGTGCACGAGCAGCGGCGCCACCCGGTCCTGCCCGCAGAGGAAGGGGTCGAGGTTGCGGCCCGGGCGCCCCGTGGCGAGCGTGTGGTAGCCGGGATCGATGAAGTCGGGTCCCACCTTGAACCCCGAGACGCCCAGCCCGCGGGCGCGGAGGGCGGCCATGAGCCCGGTCGCGACGGTCGTCTTGCCGTGGCCCGACCCGGGGGCGGCGACGACGAGGCGCGGCAGGTGGGTGGTCGTCACCACTCGATCCCCCGTTGCCCCTTCTGGCCCGCGTCGAACGGGTGCTTCACCTTCGTCATCTCCGTCACGAGGTCGGCGAGGTCGAGCAGGCCCTGGGGGCAGCGCCGCCCGGTGATGACGACGTGCTGGTGGCCCGGACGGTCGCGCAGCGTCGCCACGACGTCCTCGACGTCGACCCAGCCCCACGCCATCGGGTAGGTGAACTCGTCGAGGACGTAGACGCCGTGGGTCTCGGCGGCGAGCCGCCGCTTGATCTCGGCCCACCCCTCACGAGCCGTCTCGGCGTGGTCGTCCTCGGTGCCCTCCTTGCGGGTCCACGACCAGCCGGCGCCCATCTTGTGCCACTCCATCGGGCCGCCCCTGCCGGTCTCGCGGTGCAGCTCGCCGAGCGTCTCGACGGCGGTCTGCTCGCCGATGCGCCACTTCGCGCTCTTGACGAACTGGAACACCCCGACCGACCAGCCCTGGTTCCACCCGCGGAGGGCGAGCCCGAAGGCGGCGGTCGACTTCCCCTTGCCGTCGCCGGTGTGGACGATGACGAGCGGCCGGTTGCGTCGTTGGCGCGTCGTGAGCCCGTCCGCCGGAACGGTCGTCGGCCGGCCCTGCATCAGGCGGCCCGTCCCGTCGTGGGGAGGGCGGTGCGGGCGGCTCCGACGATGGCCGCGGCGGCGAGCTCGCCGACGGGCAGGTGCTCGGCGCCGAGGTGCTCGGCGAGCCGGGCGGCCAGGCCCATCCGGAACCGCCCCGACTCGCAGTCGAGCACGACGGACTCGACCCCCTCGTGCCGCAGCCGAGCGGCGACGCGGCCGGCGCGCCGCAGTGCGTCAGTCCCGCTCGTCGCGCGCCCGTCCGTGACGACGACGAGCAGCGCTCGCCGGTTCGGGTCGCGCAGGCGCTCGACCCGCAACGTGTCGTATGCCGTCTCGAGCCCTTCGGCGAGCGGGGTCCGTCCGCCGTGGGGCAGGTCGCGCAGCCGGCGCGCGGCGATCTCGACCGATCCGGTCGGCGGAAGGGTCAGCTCGGCGCCGTTCCCGCGGAAGGTCACGAGGCCGACCTTGTCGCGGCGCTGGTAGGCGTCGAGCAGCAACGACAGCACGGCCGACTTCACGGCCTCCATGCGCTTGCGCGCCGCCATCGAGCCCGACGCGTCGACGCAGAGCAGGACGAGGTTGGACTCGCGGCCCTGCAGGACCGAGCGGCGCAGGTCGCCGGGCATCACCCGGAGCCGGCCGGCGCGGTTGCCGCCTCGTGCTGCGGCTGCGCGGATGGTGGCCGGCAGGTGGACCGGCCCGGTCCGGGCGCTCGTCGAGCCGACACGACGACCGGTGCTCGTCAGGGCTGCCGAACGTCGGCCCGGGTCACCCTGTCCGACTCCCTTGGCGCGCAGCAGTCTTGCCCGGTAGGGCTCGTCGGCGGCACTGACACCCGACGCGGCGACCCCGGCTCCCGGCGCCGCGGGCGCCTCGAGCTCTTCCGACTCGGGCCTCTCGTGCTCGGCGCGCTGCGGCGCAGGCTGTCGTTCCGACTCCTGAACGTCTGCGCGCGCCGTCTCCGACGACGTGCTCCGCTGCGCCTCGCCGTCGTGGTCCCCTGAGGTGTCGGGCTGGGGCTCGGTCTGGGGCTCGCGGTCGGGGTCCGGCTCGGGCTCCGGCTCGTCGTCGCCGAGGAGCTCGTCGAGGAGGTCCTCGTCGAGGCCGGGGGAGTCGAACGGGTTGCGCCGCCGGCGGTGCGGCAGCGCGAGACGCGCCGCAGCACGCACGTCGGCGACGGTCACGGTCGTGCGGCCGGACCAGGCCGCATGCGCCACGGCAGCGCGCGCGGTGACGATGTCGGCGCGCAGGCCGTCCACCTCGAACGCCGCACACACGGTCGCGATCCTCGTCAGCATCTCGTCGGTCAGGGTGACCCCGGCGAGGGCCGACCGCGCGTCTTCGATGCGTCGTCGCAGGGCCTCCTGGTCGGCCTCGAACCGCGCCACGAACTCCGCCGGCTCGGCGTCGAAGGCCAGCCGACGGCGTACGACCTCGGCGCGCAGCGCGGGCTCGCGGGGAGCAGCGACCTCGACGGTGAGGCCGAAGCGGTCGAGCAGCTGCGGGCGCAGCTCGCCCTCCTCGGGGTTCATCGTGCCGACGAGGACGATGCGGGCCGCGTGGGAGACCGAGACACCGTCGCGCTCGACGGTGTTGCGGCCCATCGCCGCCGCGTCGAGCAGCAGGTCGACGAGGTGGTCGTGGAGGAGGTTCACCTCGTCGACGTAGAGGATGCCGCGGTTCGCGGCCGCGAGCAGGCCGGGCTGGTATGCCGTCTCGCCGCGTCCCAGCGCCCGCTCGAGGTCGAGCGACCCGACGACCCGGTCCTCGGTGGCGCCGATCGGCAGCTCGACGAGACGAGCGGCGCGGGAGGCTGTCGGGGTCGCGGCGTCGTGCGGCCCGTCGGGGCAGGCGGCCCGGTCGCCCGGCGCGCAGCCGAACCGGCAGTCGGCGACGACCTGCTGGCGGGGGAGCACGGCGGCGAGGCCGCGCACCATCGTCGACTTCGCGGTGCCCTTCTCGCCGCGCACGAGGACGCCGCCCACGTCGGGTGACACGGCCGTGAGGATGAGTGCCAGCGCCAGGTCGTCGGAGCCCACGACCGCCGAGAACGGGAAGGTCTCGGGTGGCGGGCTGTCCCGGACAGGGGTTTTCGAGTCGTTCGAACCGTCGCGCATCTGACTGCGAGCCTCCTGCGGGTGCCTCGCCCGCGTCGGTGGACCGGACGCGCCCGGCGGGCACGACCAGCGACGGGAGATGCCCTGGCTGCTCCCGACCGGTGGGTCGGGAGTTCACAGTGGCGGGACCGCTCCGGATTCGCACCGGATTCCTCTCCAGTCGCCATCGCGCAGTCTGCCAGACGCCGGACAGCCCGGCACGCGGGTGTCAGCCCTCGGTGTCGATACCGAGGTCGGCGTCCGAGGGCAGGATGCTCGAGAGGAGGTACCACACGTCCGTGGGCGTGGTCGGCGTCAGTGACAGGCGGTCATGGCCGGGGGCACCGGTGGAGCCCTCCAGCGCGAGCATGCCCGCGGTGGTGTCGAGCACCGAGACGCGACGGCTGACGAGGTCGTCGTCGGAGCGCACGGCCCGACCCGGGGGAGCCCATGAGACGTCGGCGGACCAGAAGCACCACGCGCCGGCGCGGACGAGCTCGGCTGCCTCGTCCCAGTGCGGGGCGAGTGCCGAGGCGAGGTCGTGCGCCGCGCGGACGCGACGACCGTCGTCGGGGTCGACGAGACCGTCCAGCAGGTCCGAGGTCACGCTCGCGCTGCCCGGAGCCAGCCGTGGTCGCGGACGCAGCCGGACGAGGCGGGCGATCGTGGTCGGGACGAACTCCGTTGCCACGCCGGCGAAGTCGTAGGTGCCGTCACCGACGTCGGCGAGCACGGCCGAGAGGACCGACATCCACGCCTGGTGCACGAGCAGGCCCTGCCGAGAGGCCACGACCGTCTCGAGCTGCGCCAGGGGTCGGGTCACCGCGGCCAGCCCGGGGGCCAGCACCTCGTGCGGCCGCCCGTCGACGAGCACTCCGGCTGCGGTCAGGTCGGCCAGCATGCCGTCCGAGACGCCGTTGGCGGCCGACCCGAGGTCGACGAGGGACTCGAAGGTGGTCGGGTCGAGGCGGACCCGGCCCACCGTGACGTCGAACTGCACGGTCACGCGGACCGCCTCCCCGCCGCGGTGGGGTCGACGACGAGGCTCGAGAAGACGTGGGCGAGCAGCTCGCCCTGCGCCGCCCACGCCAGCGTGCTCGTCGTCGCGGTGAGGGTCACGCCCGTGCCGCCGACGACGGTGGCCCGCTGCTCCACGGTGACCGAGCGGTTGTCGTCCGTGGCGTACGTGGCGAGACGTCGCAGGCCGGGCTGGCCCCCGACCGTGACGCGCTCGGCGTCCAGGGGGACGTAGTCGGCGAGGTGCGCGGCGAGGTAGGACTCGGTGCCGACCTGCCAGTCGCGCAGCGACAGCGAGACGTCGGTGACGGTCAGCACGAGGTTGGCCCGGAACAGGCCCTCCTGCTCCGGCTCGACGACGACGAGCTCGACACCGTCGTGGGGGTGGTGGACGGTCTCCCACGCGTCCGGCACGAGGAGTGAGACGGCGCCGCCGGCGACGAGCTCGCGCCGCGGGTCACCGGGGACCGGCAGGCTCATCGAGCGCCCTTCCGGTCGGGCCTGCGGCGCCGGTCGCCGATGATGCGGACCTGCAGACGGGGTGCCCGGGCCTCCTGCGACCAGCGCGGTACGTACCACCGCGGCACGGGGAGGAAGAGGCCTCCCCAGAGGCTGACCACGAGGCCGACGAGCAGGAGCGGGACGTAGGCGAGAGCGCCCTTGTTGGCGCCGTCGTCGTAGCCGCGCAGGCCGGCGGTGGCGGCAAGGACGAGGGCCAGGCCGGGGAGCCAGAAGAGGATCGCGGACTCCTGGAAGCGGTCGCCCACCCACCAGCGCGCACCGTGCGTGCGGCCCAGGCGCGACCAGACGACGAACGCGAGCATGACGACGGCGACGACGAGGAGGAGGACGGACACGGCCACGACTCTACCCACGGGGCCCGGCGCCGGCCTGCTGGCAGGAACCGGGCAGGGAACGGGTGCAGGGCCGGCGGCAGGGAGGGGTGCGCATCAGTCGAACAACCCGCCGACGAAGCTGCCGGCGGCCTTGAACCCGTCGCCGATCTTGTCTCCCGCCCACTCGGCGGCATCCCCGACCGGGCCGACCACCTGGTCGCTCACCCAGCCGCCGACGACACCTCCGAGTCCGCCGCCGACGAAGCCGCCGATGGCTCCGCCGATCACGGCGCCGACGGGACCACCGACGGCTGCACCGATGAGGGCCCCGCCCTGGGCGCCGGCCCACGCCCCGGCCCAGGACCCGGCTGCGGTGACGGCACCGGACGTGGCCGAACGGGTGACTCGCTCCGTGGTGCCCATCGTCGGGTCGGCGGAGTCCTTGTTCCACTGGCCGAACGCCGACGCCGCGAACGAGGTCACCGTGCCGGCACGACCGGCCCACTTCGACGCGGTGCCCCACTTGGCGACGGTGGCCGCGCGGTAGGGGTTGGCCTGCCAGTTGCGGGCCTGGTTCATCGACCACGCGGACGCCCAGCGCCCCGTGGGACGTGGCAGGTAGCCGTAGCGGCCGTTGGCCATGTAGCCGCGCGGCTGCCACCGCCCGAAGTGGTTGCGCTGCAGGTAGGAGGCGAGCGCGCTCGTGCCGAACATCGCGTTGGCGGTGAGGAGGCCGGGCCACGCCAGGAACGACGCGGAGTCGTCGGGGGCGAGGTTGGACTGCTGCAGGAGCTTCTCCCAGAAGGAGTCCTCGCCCTTGCCTCCCGGTCCGCCGGTGGGCATCGCCACGGTCAGGAAGGCTGCGGAGGAGACCGACCCCCCGTCACCGCTGACGCCGCGCTGGGCCTGGGCGTTGCGGGAGAGCCGTTCGCCGAGGCGCCCCAGGTCGGTGCCGAACCTGTCGATCTGAGCCTCGATGGCCGGCCACTGGGAGATCAGCGACTGCAGGTTCTCGCCGCCCCAGTTGCCCTTGAGAGAGCCGAGGACGCCACTGACGGCCTGCCGAGAGGTGGCTGCCTCACGGGCGTAACTGGCGAGCAGCTCGGCGGACCGGTCGAGCGCCTCCGGGTCGGCGCCCTTGCGATAGATGGCCATCGCTCCCCCTGTCGTGTGGTCGGCGCTGCAGAGCCTACGTGCGGCTCCGGGCCTCCGCGATGGGGAGCGCTCCCCATCGCCTCACGCGAAGGACGTCACCCCTGGTGCGGTCGGGTCGGCTCCCAGGGCGCGCACGACGGCCTGCCAGATGGTGCCTGTCGTCGTCCCGCTCAGGGCCGGTCCGGTCGGCCCGTCGTCGACACGGAGCACCCCCGCGGGCGTGTCGATCCAGATGACCTGCTCGGTCGCCGTGCTTCCGGTCCGGCTGTCCGCGACGTCGACCGAGCACAGGCGCCACGAGCCGGTCGAGAGGCTCTCGGCGACGGCGGGCCAGGGCTCGGCGGCCACCGTCAGGGCTTCCGCGCACGTCGGGCTGCTCGGGCAGGTCGGGCTCAGGAGCGCGTCCAGGGTGGCGAGGTCGACGTGCCCGCCGCGCCCCTCGAGCCGGGGCCGCGGCTGCAGCATCGTGAGGTGCGCGATCGTGGTCGGCAGGAACGCGACGTCCACCTCGATGAGGTCTGCACCGTCGTCTCCCTGGTCGACGACGAGCGCACTGATGCTGTCGACCCAGCCGTGGTGCAGCCGGGTCGAGGTGGGCGTGCCCACCGCGACCTCGAGCCGCACACCGGGGTTCGCCACCGCGTCGAGGCCGGCGCGCAGACCCCGGTGGGGTCGTCCATCGACGAAAACGCCTGCGCTCGCGAGGGATTCATGTTGGTGGGCGTCGAGTCCGGTGTCATCACCGAGATGGTGGTCGACGAGGGCGAGCACGGCTGGCACGTCGGCGCGCAGCCGACCCGTGGACGCGTCGAAGTGCGGTGCGCGTCGCGGTTGCGCAGTCGTGGTCGAACAGTTCGTGTGCATGCTGCTGGCCCCGTCCCCCCGGGAGATCCGTTGTCGAGGCCACCCCTGTGCCTGGCCCGGTGCCCATCATGAGGCACGGCCGGCGGAAATGGCCCGAAACAGGCACACCGGTTCCGGTCGGCCGGTCGGGCCGAACCGTCGCCCCATTAGGGTCACCGTCGTGGCTTCGATGGGGCATGCGAACGGCAGCGACCGTGGGGAGAGGACGGCCGGGGTCCAGGTCGTCGAGGTGGTCGGGGTGGGCGCCTCCGGTCTGGAGTCCCTCGATTCGACCGGTCTGCGGCTGGTCGAGGAGGCCGAGGTCGTCATCGGGGGTGAGCGCCACCTCGCGATGCTCGAGAGCCGTCCTGACCGCCGGCTCGTACCATGGCCGTCTCCTTTGCTGCCGCAGCTGCACGCGCTGTTCGACGAGGTCGGCAGCGTCCGTGTCGTGGTGCTGGCGAGCGGCGACCCCCTGGTCTCGGGCATCGGCTCGACCCTCGTCCGCGAGCTCGGCGCCGAGGCGGTGCGCATCCACCCCGCCGTCTCCTCCGTTGCGTTGGCGCAGGCCCGAATGGGTTGGGCCACTGAGGAGTCCGAGGTGGTGACCCTGGTGGGTCGTGATGTCGACCGACTGCGCCGTGACCTCGCTCCTCGGGCCCGGCTCGTGGTCCTGACGTCGGGCGAGGACGCCCCGGCCCGTGTCGCGGCCCTGCTCGTCGAGGAGGGGTATGCCGTCAGCCGCCTCACGGTGCTGGGTGACCTCGGCTCTCAGACTGAGTCCCGGGTCGACGGCGTCGCCGCATCGTGGGCCGGAGGTCCGGCGCCCCGGTTGCACCTCGTGTGCGTCGAGTGTCAGGCCCACCCGAGCCGGAGCGCGAGGTCGCTCGTGCCGGGACTGGAGGACACGGCATACGCCAACGACGGGCAGCTCACCAAGCGGGTCGTGCGAGCGGCCGCCCTGGCGCACCTGGCGCCGCAGCCGGGGGACGTCATGTGGGACCTGGGCGCGGGCGCCGGCTCGGTCGGCGTCGAGTTCGCCAGGCACCACCCGCGCAACGAGGTCCATGCCGTCGAGCGCAACCCGGACCGCGCCGAACGGGTGAGGCGAAATGCTCGCGCACTCGGCGTGCCCTCACTCCACGTCGTCGAGTCGTCGTCGCTCGAGGCCCTCGCGTCGCTGCCTCGGCCCGATGCCGTCTTCGTCGGAGGAGGGGCGACGCGGGACCTGCTCGACGCGTGCTGGAGCGCGCTGGCGCCGGGTGGGAGGCTCGTCGTCCACGGCGTCACCGTCGAGACCGAGGCCCTGCTGCACGAGGTGCGCGGCCGTCTCGGCGGGTCGATGAGCCGCATCGCCGTCGAGGACCTCGACCCCATCGGCTCGCTCCACGGCTGGAAGCCGGCGCGGTCGATCGTTCAATGGTCGGTGGAAAAGGCTGTGCAGCAGACAGATTCGGAGATGTCATCGTGACCGTCCACTTCATCGGCGCGGGTCCGGGAGCTGCCGACCTGCTCACGCTCCGCGCGGTGCGGCTCGTCGGCGCATCCCGGGTGTGCCTCTACGCCGGCACCTACATCGGCCCCGAGGTGCTCGCGCACTGCCCCGACGAGGCCGAGCTCGTCGACACCCAAAGCCTCGACCTCGACGCGATCACGGAGCACTGCGTGCGCGCGCACGAGGCCGGGCACGACGTGGCCAGGCTGTGCTCGGGCGACCCCTCGCTCTACTCCGCCATCGCCGAGCAGACCCGCAGGCTCGACCGTGCGGGAGTGCCGTGGGACGTGACGCCCGGCGTGCCCGCGTATGCCGCTGCAGCCGCCCTCATCGGCCGTGAGCTGACGGTGCCCGAGGTCGCCCAGTCCGTCGTGCTGACCCGGGCGCACCGTGACTCGACGCAGATGCCGGAGACGGAGTCCCTCGCCCACTTCGCACGGTCCCGGGCCACGCTCGTGCTGCACCTCGCGATCCGCCGCACCCGCGAGCTCATGGCATCGCTCGTGGACGACTACGGCGACGACTGCCCGGTGGTCGTCGTCGCGAACGCGGAGCAGCCCGACCAGCTCGTCCTGCGCGGCACGCTCGCCGGCATCGCCGACCAGGTCGAGGAGGCGGGCCTGCGTCAGGCTGCGGTCATCCTCGTCGGGCACGCGCTGGCAGCGCGCGACACCGACGACTTCGTCGAGTCCCACCTCTACGGGACGCGCGTCGCACGGCTCACGCGAAACACCCCGGGCGCCTAGGGATCTCGTGGCCCCCCGTGGCGCCGGGCCGTGGCCTGTGTCAGGATGCGAGTGCCGCAGTGCACGGGAAGTCGGTGTGATTCCGACGTGGTCCTCGCCACTGTGACCAGGGAGCAAGTCCCCACCATTCGCCACTGGTGACCGCAGGTCGCTGGGAAGGCTGGGGAGGCGTGACGATCTGGAAGCCAGGAGACCGGCTGCGGCGATGATCTGTCCACGAGGCATGGAAAGAAAGGGTCAATTCGCCATGACCACTGCAGCATCGGCTTCCGCCGTCCCATCCGTCACCACCGACGTCCGCGTCCCCGCCTGGGCCTGGGCGCTGCTCGCGTTCGCGGTCTTCGCGCTCTACTTCGTCTCGCAGGAGAACGGTGCGCTGCTCAGCACGCCTGCTGCGCAGATGCTCCACGAGCTGACGCACGACGCGCGTCACGCTCTCGGCGTGCCCTGCCACTGAGGTGGGGCTGAGCTTCGGCTCCGTGCTGCGGCGCGGGGTCCTTGCCGGCGTGCTCGCCGGCGCCACAGCCGCCGTCGTGATCTGGCTCGTCGTCGAGCCCGTCTTCCGTCGAGCCCTCGTCATCGAGGACATGCGCACGATGCACGGCGGTCAGGCGGCTTCGGGCCGCCTGCTGGCCCACGGCGGTGACGAGCCGCTCGTGTCGCGCACGGCGCAGGTCGTCGGGGGCGCCGTCACCTCGGTCATCGTCGGGGCAGCCGTCGGTGTCATCTTCGCCGTCGTCTTCGCCCGGATGCGAGAGCGGCTGCCCGGGCGCGGTGACTTCGGACGCTCAGTCGTGCTGGCGACGATCGGCTTCGCGGCCGTGAGTCTCCTTCCAGCGCTGAAGATCCCGTCCAACCCGCCCGCCGTGGGCGACCCGGCGACGGTCGGACGCCGCACGATGCTGTATGCCGTCGTCCTCCTCCTCGGGGTGGCCGTGGCCCTCGTCGTGCCGGCGCTCGACCGCAGGCTCGCTCGTCGTGGCACCGTTGCGTCGAGCCGCTGGGCTCTCGACATCGCGGCGGTCGTGGTGCTCGTCGGGCTCGTGCTCGTCCTCGTGCCGGGAACGCCCGACCAGGTGCCGCCCGACGTGCCGGCCGACCTGGTCTGGGACTTCCGGCTCGCGTCCCTGGCCCAGCTCGCGGCGATGTGGCTGACGCTCGGAGTCACGTTCGGGCTGCTCATGGAACGAGCCGGAGCGTCGGGTCCTGCGGGCGAGCGGGCCTCGGCCAGCGCGCCCGTCCCGGCGTGACGGCATACGACGGCGCCTCCCCGGGAGAGACCACCTGCATCGTCCGCGTCTGCCGTGACTGCTGCTGCGGCACCGAGGGCAAGCACCCCGGGGTCGACCACGACGGGCTCCTTGCCCGCCTCGAGGTCGGCACCCGGGGGCACGCGCGCGTGCTGCGGAGCGCGTGCCTGCTCGCCTGTGACGAGTCCAACGTCGTCGTCGTGACACCGTCGGTGGCCGGTCGCCGGGCCGGTGGGCGGCCCGTGTGGCTGCGTGCCGTGCTCGACGACGAGACGGTCGACGCGATCACCGGGTGGGTGGCGCTCGGCGGTCCCGGGGCGGAGCCGGTCCCCGCGGGGCTGGAGGACCGGGTCTTCGCGCCGAGCGGGTTGTCGCTGACGTGGACGGCGGTCTGACGGTCGGTCCGAGGGGTCGACCGTCAGACGAAGGACTCGAGGTCGTCGCGCATCCGGCTCAGCTCGGGCTGCTCGCCGTAGAAGGACTCGAGCGCGGCCAGGGCCCGCAGCACGGCCGCACGACCCTCGTCGTCGATCTGCCCGGTGAGGCGCAGCAGGGTGAAGCCGGCGCCGACGACGGTCGTCGCGGTGTCGACCCCGTCCTCGTCGTCGAGCTCGGCGAGCATGCCGTCGACGTCGGACGGATCGTCGAAGCCGTCGGCGAGCAGGTCGCGAACGGTCGACGTGGGACCGAGCTCGTCCGAGCGTGCGGCCCAGTCGGCGAGGAGGTCCGCGCCCTCGTCGGTGCCGAACGGCGCGAACTCGCCGGCGGGGTCGTCGTAGATCGGGCTCGTGAAGTGGTCGGTGAACGCGTCGTCCGCCGGCGCCTCGATGCCCGTGCGGGTCTCGTCGTCGTGGGTGGTGTCGTCATCCATGGCATCCAGCATGCCGCGTCACGAGTCGGCGCGGACGTCCAGCCCCACCTCGACGGTGTCACCCTCCTGCACGTCCTCGGCGCGGCGGACGGCATCCTTGAGCGGCACGACGTAGCCGCCGTTCTTGGGCCACAGGGAGGTGGTCCACTCGGTCGCGCCGATGCGGGCGGTCACCGGGATCATCCCCCAGCCGTAGCTGACGTGGGCCACGTCGTGCAGCGCCTGTGACTCGTCCTCGGGCACCGTGACGAAGTAGTAGGGCGCAGGACCGCGCCACTCCCAGACCTCACCGCTGAACTCGAGCTCCATGGCATCAGGATGGCAGGGGGCGCTGGCGTGAGGAGCCGGAGAGACCCCTACTTCGGCGTCCGAAGTCAACGACTCGAGCTGGACCGAGTGGTCGTGGCACGGCGTCGACCTGTCGTGACGACAAGCCCCACGCCACACAGCCCAAGACCCAGCGAACCCGTTGCGATGAGGACGTTCACCGGTACTGCGACGTCCTGCGCGACCGCGAAGCGCCCAGCCTCGGCTGCACTGCTGCACGTCACCACGTACGTCGTCCCTGAGATCACCGGGAACCCGAAGGCCGACTCGAGACCGCCCCCTTGGTGGTAGCGCTCGGCCTCGCCCACGGTGACAGCTCCGCCGTTCCCGGTCGTCACCTCGCACGACGGAGAGCTGGACAGCCCGGTGGAGACGAAGACCGTCACGGAGGTGGTCTCAGTGGCGACGATCGGCACGTGCTGCCCGAAGTCCACTGGCTGCAGTTCCGGCATCCGCTGCAACCACACATAGCCCAGGACGGCGGAGGCCAGCGCAATGGCGACGCCGACCACGATCAGAACGCGCTCCCATGCGAGATGAGGCCTCTCGGTGACGCCCACACCTTCGCCCATGCCTCCAGACTCGCGTCCGTCTCGACCCTGCTGCAGAGCCGAAGGTCCCAGTGATCGGAAGGCGCCCCCTGAGCGCCGTTGTCGCGGCATGAGAAGCCTCACGGCCGCGGCGCCCTGAGCGCCGTTCGCCGGAGAATGGAGGTGCAGGGTAGGGAGGTCACAGACCATGGCACACGCAGTGAAGCCCACACCCGGCTCTCAATCGACCCGCCCGAGGTCCCAGACGTGGCCCTCGGCACGCAGCGGTTGGGTCGCCTTGGTCGCGGCGGCCGTCGGTCTGGGGTCATGGATCGTGCTGCCCCTGGTCAGCACGCTGTTCCACGACGTCGTCCCCGTGACCGACACGGTGGTCATGCCCGTCATCGGACTCGTCCTGGTGACGGTCGCGGCCATCGTCAACGTGGTGGCGCTCTGGGCCGGCAGGCAACGCTCCACGATGAACATGGTCGCCACGACCCTCACCGTGACCGCCACGCTGTTCTTCGCGTTCTTCGTGATCGGCGAGGGGCTGGGCGGTGCCTGACCGATGCTGGCCGCCAACGGCTCGACTGCCGGATCGGGGTCGTTCGGGGTGGAGGTCGGACGTCACGGGACGAAGCGCGGTGTCCAGACCAGCCCTGAGTCGGTCAGGCGAGTGCCCGAGGCGCAGACCATGACGAGGCACTTCATGTCGATCGTCGCCGGGTCGAGGTCGGCCAGCGTGGTCACCGTGAGCGACTCCTCGGCTCGGCCCACGTCACGTCCGACGACGACGATGGTCGCGGCGTCCCGGTCCTCGAGGAAGACCTTACGGGCGCGGGCGATCGGCTCGGTGCGCGAGCGTGAGGCCGGGTTGTAGAGCGCGACGACGAGGTCGGCCGCGGCTGCGGCCCGCAGACGCTTCTCGATGACGGCCCAGGGCTTGAGCCGGTCGGAGAGGGACATGACCGCGAAGTCGCCCCCCAGCGGCGCACCCGCGCGTGCCGCCACGGCCTGCGCGGCGGTGATGCCCGGCAGCACGCGGATCGGGACGTCGGCGTAGCCGTGCGTGTCGGCGGCCTCGAAGACGGCGGACGCCATGCCGAAGACACCGGCGTCCCCACCGGAGACGACGGCGACTCGCTCGCCCTTCCGGGCCAGCTCGAGCGCGTCCCGGGCCCGGTCGACCTCGACGGTGTTGCCGGAGGCGTGGCGGGTCAGGCCCTCCCGCTGCGGCACCCGGTTGACGTAGGGGGCGTAGCCGACCACGTGTGACACCTCGGCCAGCGCTGCTGTCGCCTCAGGGGTCAGCCAACGGTCAGGGCCTGGACCGAGGCCGATGACGACGACCTCACCGGACGTCATGTGCGACGGGTCCCGCGGTGCGACAGACGGTTCCGCGGGAGTCGAGGGTCGGGCGCGGCCGGCGGCGTCGGCGCGCAGGTCCTTGCCCGGGACGACGACCATCGACATGTAGGGCACCGTCGAGGCGTCGACGTCGGCGACCGGAAGCACCCGTTCGGCAGCGGAGCTGGCCCGCTCGACGTAGCGTGCCTCGTCGAGACGTCCAGCCTGGCGCAGCGCCTCCCGGACGTTCTCGAAGGTGCGGCCGAGCTTCATGACGATCGCGGCCTCGGTGTCCGCGAGACGCCGGGCCAGCTCGGGCACCGCGAGGGTGCCGGGCAGGATCGTCAGCACGTCCTCGTGGCGGCAGAGACCGGTGGCGACGGCGGCCGCGGACCCGCTGACCGAGGTGACGCCCGGGACCACGGCGGTGTCGTAGCGGGCGGCGAGACGATCGTGGAGGTACATGTACGTGCCGTAGAAGAGCGGGTCGCCCTCGGCCAGCACCACGACGTTGCGGCCCGAGTCCAGATGTGCCGCAATCCGATCCGCGGAATCGTCGTAGAAGTCAGCCATGAGCCCGTGATAGCCGAGCGGGTGGTCGGTGGCGCCGGTCGTGACGGGGTAGACGAGCAGCTCCTCGACGACGCTGGCGCGGAAGTAGGACTCGGCGATGCGCCGCGCGATCGAGTCACCGCGCGGCCCGCTGTGGAAGGCGACGACGTCGGCCTCGCCGATGAGCCGCGCGGCCTTGACGGTGACGAGCTCCGGGTCGCCCGGGCCGACGCCCACGCCGCGCAGCCAGCCGGTCACAGCTCCTCCTCGCGGGCCAGCGCGTTGACGGCCGAGGCTGCCAGGGCCGAGCCCCCGCGCCGCCCGTGGACGACGAGCCACGGGATGTCGAAGGGGTTCTCGGCGAGCGCCACCTTCGACTCGGCCGATCCGATGAAGCCGACGGGGATGCCGACAATGGCGGCTGGTCGGGGTCCGCCGTCGGCGATGGTCTCGAGCAGGTGGAAGAGGGCGGTGGGAGCGTTGCCGATCGCGACGACCGCACCGTCGACCCGGTCACCCCAGAGAGAGACGGCGGCAGCGGATCGCGTGGTGCGCCAGGCCTTTGCGAGCGCGGGCACCCGGTCGTCACGAAGCGTGCACACGACCTCGTTGTCACGCGGCAGCCGGGCCCGGGTGATGCCCGAGGCGATCATGTGGGCGTCCGTGAGGATCGGCGCGCCGGCCTGAAGGGCTGTCCGCGCAGCCGTGACGAGCCGGGCGTGGACGGCGATGTGTGCGGTGAGGTCGACGTCGCCACTCGCATGGACCATGCGGACAGCCACGACCCGGGCGTCCTCCGGCAGGTGGTCGAGGCGGGCCTCGGCGCGGATCGTCGCGAACGACCGGCGGTAGATCTCGGCGCCGTCCGTGACGTAGTCGTAGCGTCGCGTCGGGGCCTGCAGCCCGAGCGTGGTCACGTCCATGACGCCTCCTGCTCCCTGATGGTGGACAAGGCTTCCCCGGTGGACGTCGGGGCCAGCACGTCGACGTATGCCGTCGCCGGGGTCCCGCAACGACGCGCGCACCCGCTGACGTGGACGGGCAGGCGTCCCGCCGGAAGGAGCGGCGCCAGCTGTCGAGCGAGGGCGCGGGTGTCGAGGGCCGACCGGTCACAGCCGGGAAGGCCGGTGCAGGCATGCAGTCGGTTCCACGGTGATCCGGAGTGCGTCACGAGCCCGACAGCCTCGAGCCCGGGCAGTGCAGCGGCGGCGTCCTCGATGACGAGCGACCGCCACGGCGTCACGCGCACGCGGTCCGCGACCTGGGCGAGGGCGTCGACGTGCTCCCGACGCAGGAGTCCGAGCGGGACGGCGACCACGGCGTGCCGGCCGACCGCGCCGAGCGGGGTCCGTGGCGGCGCCGGCACCTCGGGGCGGGCCGTGGGTGCCGGTCCGAGGGGATTTTCGAGCTCGTCGACGTGCCATGCGCTCTCGCCTCGACCTGTCCGGCTGGCGAACTCGCGAGCCAGCGTGAGGAGCATCGGCACGGCCGTGCCGAGTGACACCTCCCAGCCGTGGCCGGAGGAGCCAGCGAGGACGACACCGAGGTCCGGGCCGGTCGCGAGGAAGCCGAGGTCGAAGGCGCCGTTGATGACGTCGCCGCGGCCGTCGTCGATCGCGAAGAGGAAGCGTCCGCCGAGGTGCGACAGCTCGGGGTCGGCGCACACGGCGTCGTCGAAACGGGCTACGAGGGGACGCACATCACACCTCCCGCCGGCGTCGAGGCCGGAGAGAGGGGAGGCTACGACGTTGCGCACCAGCTCGTGGGAGGACGACGGAACGAGGCCGGTCGCGGTGAGCGCGGCGTGGACGTCGGCGGTCAGCGGATCAGGAAGGCCACGCACCTGAAGGGCGGCCCTGGAGGTGAGCTGGACAATCGGATCATCTTGTCCCGCAACGATATCGATCAAGAGTGACAGCGCTTGCACGGGCACCGGGCGGCCCGCCGGACGGAGCCTCACGATGGCGCCGTCGGCCGCCGAGAAGGGTCGCGCGACACCCGGGCAGGCATCGGCGGCCTGATGCGGGCGGCTCGTCGGGGCGGTCACGCGGCACATGCTAGGCCCGAGCGCGACGAGGTCAAGACGGCCGTCTCAGGCCAGGGCGATGTCGCCTTCGACGACGAGAGCGGTCATCCCGGCCACACTCCTGGTCTCGTGGCTCTCGCCCGGCTCCCACACGGCTGCGCGTCCGACCGTGAGCTCGACGGGCACCCCGTCCTCGCCGCTGACGGCTGCGTCACCGGCAACGCAGGCGCACCCGCTCACGCTACCGAGCGGGCGCCGCCGCGACCGCGGTGCGAGCACGGGCTAGGGTGGGCCCAGCGTCGTCGACCAGGAACCCGGTGAGAATCCGGGACGGTCCCGCCACTGTGAGTCGTCACCCGAGAGGGCGGCGGTGAGTCAGGAACTGCCGGCAGCGCTTCATTTCCTTTCGACCGCGGGGCGTGGACACCCCGCCGAGGAGTTCCAGTGACGCGCATCGCGCTGCTCTCGACGTCTGACACCGACCTGCTGTGTGCCCGCGGGAGCGGCGCCGACTACGTGCTCGCCAACCCGTCGCGACCCGGCCACACCTCGATGGCCGAGGCGGTCGAGGCCGCCGACATCGTCGTGGCGCGCATCCTCGGCGGACCCCAGGACCTGTGCGACGGCTTCCGCCGCATCCGGGGCGCGGGGAAGCCGATGGTCGTGCTCGGCGGCGAGCAGACCCCGAACGCCTCGCTCATGGACCTCTCGACCGTCGCGCCCGGCGTCGTCGCCGAGGCCCACCGCTACCTCGCCGAGGGCGGCGCCGCCAACCTCCGCGAGCTGCACGCGTTCCTCGGCGACACCCTCCTCATGACCGGCGAGGGCTTCGAGCCGCCGGCCCCGCTGCCGGCCTGGGGCGTGCTCGACCGCCCCGAGCCCGCGGCCACCCAGATTTCCGACGCCGCGGGCGACACTCCCCGCCCGCGCGTCGGGATCCTCTTCTACCGCGCCCAGTTCGCCGCCGAGAACACCGCCTACGTCCATGCGCTCGCAGACGCCGTCGATGCAGCCGGTGGCATCGGCGTGCCGGTGCACGTGTCGTCGCTGCGGGACGCCCCGGCTGACCTCCTCGAGCACCTCACGGCATACGACGTCCTCGTCACCACCGTCCTCGCGGCGGGCGGCACGAAGCCCGCCACCTCGAGCGCCGGCGAGGACGACGAGTCCTGGGACGTGCAGGCCCTCGCTGCCCTCGACGTGCCGATCATCCAGGGGCTCTGCCTGACCTGGAGCCGCGACCAGTGGGCCGCCAGCGGCGACGGCATGAGTCCGCTCGACGTCGCGACGCAGGTCGCGGTGCCCGAGTTCGACGGCCGGATCATCGGGGGAGTGTTCTCCTTCAAGGAGACCGACGCCGACGGCCTGCCGCACTACGTGCCCGACACCGAGCGCTGCGCCCGCCTCGCCACGCTCGCGGTCAACCACGCCCGCCTGCGCCACACCCCGCCGGCCGAGCGCCGCATCGCCGTCGTCCTGTCGGCGTACCCGTCGAAGCACTCGCGCATCGGCAACGCCGTGGGCCTCGACACCCCGGTCTCGATCGTCCGGCTCCTCCGCGCGTTGCGCGACGCCGGCTACGACCTCGGCGCCCCCGGCGACATCCCGGGCACCGGGCCGCTCGACCCCGTCGACGGCGAGAGCGCCGACACCACCGCCGGCAACGCCCTCATCCACGCCCTCATCGAAGCCGGCGGCCAGGACGAGGACTGGCTCACGCAGGAGCAGCTGACCGGCCAGCCGGTGCGCATCCCCGCCGCCCGCTACCGCGAGCACTTCGACGCGCTGCCCGACGAGCTGCGCACGGCCGTCACGAAGCACTGGGGTGAGGCGCCCGGCGAGGTCTTCGTCGACCGGCACACCGACCCCGACGGCGAGCTCGTCGCAGCGAGCCTGCGCGCCGGCAACGTGGTCGTCCTCGTCCAGCCGCCACGCGGCTTCGGCGAGAACCCCATCGCGATCTACCACGACCCCGACCTTCCCCCGACGCACCACTACCTCGCCGTCTACGACTGGCTCGCAACGGAGTTCGGCGCCCACGCCGTCGTCCACATGGGCAAGCACGGCAACCTCGAGTGGCTGCCCGGCAAGAATCTCGCGCTCTCTGCGGCGTGCGGCCCCGACGCGACGATCGGCTCGATCCCGCTCGTCTACCCGTTCCTCGTCAACGACCCCGGCGAGGGCAGCCAGGCCAAGCGCCGCGCCCACGCGACGATCGTCGACCACCTCGTGCCGCCGATGGCGCGCGCCGAGTCCTACGGCGACATCGCCCGCCTCGAGCAGCTGCTCGACGAGTACGGCAACGTCTCCGTCATGGACCCGGCCAAGGCGCCGGCCCTGCGCGCCGAGATCTGGACGCTCATCCAGTCCGCGCAGCTGCACCACGACCTCGGGCTCGACGAGCGCCCCGACGACGACGTCTTCGACGAGTTCGTCATGCACGTCGACGGCTGGCTCTGCGAGGTCAAGGACGTCCAGATCCGCGACGGCCTCCACGTCCTTGGCGAGGCCCCCACGGGGGAGGGCCTCGTGGGCCTCGTGCTCGCGATCCTGCGGGCCAACCAGGTCTTCGCCGGTGCCGTCGGCGCCGTGCCGGGCCTGCGGACGGCGCTCGGCCTCCGTGAGGGACTCTCCGAGCGCGCATCCGTCGATGCTGTCGAGGAGCAGGCGAGCGCGCTCGTCGCTGCCCTGGCCGAGGCCGGCTGGGACGAGGCCGCCGTGCCCGGCATCGTGCGCGACCGGCTGGGTCCGGGCGCCGCTGTCGACACGCTCGTCGACACCGAGGGCGTATGCCGCTCGCTGGCCTTCGCGTGCCGAGAGGTCGTCCCGCGCCTGCGCGCCACGACGGGCGAGATCGACGCGGTGCTCCATGCCCTCGACGGTGGTTACGTGCCGGCAGGCCCGTCGGGGTCACCCCTGCGAGGTCTGGTCAACGTGCTGCCGACGGGCCGCAACTTCTACTCCGTCGACCCCAAGGCGATCCCGTCACGGCTCGCGTGGGAGACCGGGCAACGGCTCGCCGACGACCTGCTCGCGCGGCACCGTGCCGACACCGGCGAGTGGCCGCGGTCGGTCGGGCTGTCGGTGTGGGGGACGTCGGCGATGCGCACGTCGGGCGACGACATCGCCGAGGTGCTCGCGCTCCTCGGGGTGCGCCCGCGCTGGGACGAGATGTCGCGTCGCGTCGTCGGCCTCGACGTCATCCCGCTCACCGAGCTCGGCCACCCCCGCGTCGACGTCACGGTGCGCATCTCCGGGTTCTTCCGCGACGCCTTCCCCCACGTCATCGCGATGCTCGACGACGCCGTCCGCCTGGTCGCGGACCTCGACGAGGGCCCGGACGACAACTACCTGCGCGCCCACGTCTCCGGCGACCTCGCGGAGCACGGCGACACGAGGCGTGCGACGACCCGGATCTTCGGCAGCAAGCCCGGCTCCTACGGCGCCGGCATCCTCCCGCTCATCGAGTCCGGCACCTGGCGCTCGGACGCCGACCTCGCGGAGGTCTACGCGACGTGGGGCGGCTTCGCGTACGGGCGCGAGCTGGACGGCATACCTGCTCGGGCCGAGATGGAACGCGCGTACGCGCGGATGGACGTCGCCGCGAAGAACATCGACACGCGCGAGCACGACATCGCCGACAGCGACGACTACTTCCAGTACCACGGCGGCATGGTCGCGACGGTCCGCGCGCTCACCGGGCGCGAGCCCAAGGCGTACGTCGGTGACTCGACGACGCCCGACTCGGTGCGTACCCGCAGCCTCACGGAGGAGACCGCGCGCGTCTTCCGCGCGCGTGTCGTCAACCCGCGCTGGATCGCCGCGATGCGCAAGCACGGCTACAAGGGTGCCTTCGAGCTCGCCGCCACCGTCGACTACCTCTTCGGCTTCGACGCGACGGCCGGCGTCGTGACCGACTGGATGTACGAGCAGCTCGCGCAGACGTACGTGCTCGACAAGGAGAACCGCGACTTCCTCCAGCACGCGAACCCGTGGGCGCTGCACGGCATGGTCGAGCGTCTCCACGAGGCCGCCGACCGGGGCCTGTGGGAGCAGCCGGACCCGCAGCTCATGGCGGACCTCCAGCAGGTCTACCTCGACGTCGAGGGAGACCTCGAGGACTGACCCGACTGCACCCGTCATTGCCGGGACGCAGGAGTGTCGGGCGCCCTACCGTGGGGCATGGTCGGTGGGTCGGGAGGTCGGACGCGGCAGGGTCTCGTGGTTGCTGCGGCCGTCGTCATGATGGCCGGTCTGGCCGGCTGTGGTGACGACGCCAGTGGTGGGGACGACTCCTCCGGTGCCGGCGACAAGGGGCGGGAGAAGGGCTGCGAGCTGGCCATGTCGACCCTGGCCAGCGGGCTCCAGGAGTACGCACGGACCCGCGCGGCAGGCGACTTCCTCGAGGCCATCGCCATGCCGGCCTCGGTCCCGTGCCGCAACGCGATTGCCAACATCCAGCAGGGGCGATCGGTGACCTTCGACCTGCTGCGGCCGAACGGCGAGGTCGTCGAGCTTCCCGTCTCACCGCGCGTGGTGCAGTTCCCGTTGCCGGTGCCGACAGCGCCGGTGTCTGGCGACCGGACGAGCCGCTGCTACACCGCCTTCGGTGGGACGTTCCTCTACACCCCCTGCCTCAACGGCGGCATCGACCCGTTCTGACAAGCGCTGTCTCGGGTGCTAGCTGATGATCCCGTGACGGGCGTTCCAGCGTCTCGCACCTTCGGCGGCGTCGACCATGCCCCATACCCAGAAGCCGAAGACGCCGACGATCCCGACGAGGACGATCACGAGGATCCAGCTGACGAAGTAGCCGATGAGGATCCCGATGCCCTTGGCCACGTCGCCGTTGATCATGCTGCCGAGTCCCGGCAGGAAGAAGGACGCCAGCACGGAGAGGGCCGGGCTCTTCGGGGCGACCTGGGCGTAGTAGACCGGTGCGACGACCATGCCGGGAGGGCCCGGAGACCGCGTCGGCGGCGGCCAGGCGACGCGTCCCCCTGGCGCGTTCGCGGTGCTGTGGGGCAGCCCGTGGGCGTCCGTCGCAGCCACCGGCGGGGCCATGGGCGGGCGGGTGTGGGGTGTCCAGGCGCGGCCGTCCCAGTAGCGCTCGCCCTCACCGGCCGGGTACCAGCCGGGGGGAGCCGAAGGTCCCTCGTTCATGCTCGAGCTCCTCGTAACCTCGTGATAGTCCGAGCGTATGTCGGGACGACGACGCGTCTGCGCGTTTTGTCAGGGCTTCTCGTCGTCGGTCTGCGGAGCCTCCGGGAGGACGGGCTGGTCGGTGGGATAGAGGCCGACCGCGAGGCCGTAGACCGTGTCGCCGGAGCGCGGCAGGGCGGTGAACTCGCGCACGAGCCCCTCGACGCGGCGCCAGAACTCCGACGCGCTCTCCCTGGGGATGCGGACGTGACGCAGCGTCGAGTAGAGCGTGTCGTCCTCATGGGCCGGGACCGACTCGGCAGCGGCGACCGAGAGCCCGTTGACGCAGACGGGGACCGTCGGGTCGCCGGGGTGGCGGGCGACGCCGATCGTGATGGTGCGGCCGGTGCGGCCGTAGTAGCGCTCGTCGATGGCACGCACCCGACGGGTCCGCACGACCCGCAGCATGCCGGCGTCCACGAGCACGCCGACGTGGTGCGCGACCGTGCTCTTGGGCCGACCGACGGCCTCGGCGAGCTCGGAGACGGTGGCGGCCCGCTCGAGCACGAGGTCGAGCAGAGAGGAGCGGAGCGGGTCGGCGATGGCCCGCAGCTGGGCAGGCGTCGTCAGCTCCACCGCGTCGGGGAGCTCGTAGTCGGGCGGCTGCTGGCTATTGATCGACATTGTTGGATCAGTCTAGATTGTTGGATCAACAGCAGGGAACCCATCGATCACAGGAGCAAGCATGGCTGACGTCCTCCTCCTTCACCACGCCCAGGGCCAGACCCCGGGCTTCCTCGCGTTCGCCGACGCCCTCCGTGCCGCCGGGCACACCGTGCACACGCCCGACCTCTACGGCGGCGAGAGCTTCGCCACCCTCGACGAGGGGATGGCCAAGGCGCGCTCCATCGGCTTCGGCACCCTGCAGGAGCAGGGCGTCGCCGCGGCCGAGGGGCTGCCCGACGGCACGGTGTATGCCGGATTCTCCCTCGGTGTGATGGCGGCCCAGCGCCTCGCCCAGACCCGTCCGGGGGCAGGCGGCGCCGTGCTGCTCGACTCGGCGATCCCGCTCGGCGAGTTCGCCCCGGACTGGCCGGCCGGCGTCCCCGTGCAGATCCACGGCGGGGAGGCCGACGAGTTCTTCATGGACGAGGGTGACGTCGATGCCGCCCGCGCCATCGTGGCGGCCGCCGAGGACGGCGAGCTCTTCACCTATGCCGGGTGCGGCCACCTCTTCGCCGACGCCAGCACCACGGCCTACGACGCAGACGCCGCAGCCCTCGTCCAGCAGCGGGTGCTCGACTTCCTCGCCCGCTCGTAGGGGCGGGTGCCGGGAGACGACCTACGCGTCGACGCCGGTCTCGTGGGACACGACCTCCGCACCTCGGGTGAGTCTCAGCACCGTCACGGACCACAGGGCGAACGTGACGACAGCGATGGCCGCGAGCAGCCACGCCGCGCGTCCCGTCGGGATGTCGACGTCAGAGTCGAGCGCCCAGAGCCGCGGCATGGTCAGGGTGAAGAAGAGCGCGGCCCAGGCGAGGACGACCCACGACCGACTGCCGAAGGCCGCCTTCTCCAGCCGCGAGATCCGCACGGCCGGTAGGACCCACGAGACGAAGGGGAGGGCCCACATGACCCACATGCCTGAATCCGGCACGAGCTTTGTGAGCCTGCCGCTGCGCGCCAGCAGCCACTGAAGGCGCACGAGCCAGACGCACGCGAGGATCCCACCAGCGACTGCCAGGGCCGACGCCACGCGGTAGGCCCAGTCCGCGGTCGGGCCCCCTAGGGCGCCGATCAGAAGAGCCGGCAGCGACAGGGCGCTGATCGCGAGTGACCAGAGTGCCGGGCGGCGTAGGCGCGGCTGCTCCAGCCGACGCGGGCGGTCGTCGTGCACGACGACCACGGCCGTATCGGCGCCGGGCGTGCCGGCGAGCTCCCTGTCGTCCACGGCGGCACCCTAGTCGCCGCAAGGGCTCAGCCGTCGGCTTCCGGCGAGAACGTCTCGCGCGTCAAGGAGTAGTAGATCTCGTCGGATCGGGTGCCGTCGGGGTTGGGCAGGCGCTGGCGCAGCCGCCCTTCGGCCTCGAAGCCCGCCCGGGCGGCCGCCTTGCCCGAGGCGACGTTCTGCACCTTGTGCCCGAGCTCGAGCCGCTCGAGGCCGGCCTCCTCGAAGGCCCACCGCGAGACGAGCCGCAGGGCGCGCGTGGTGAAGCCGCGTCCGCGGAAGGCGGGCAGCACGCCGTAGCCGACGAGCCCGATGCCGGGCGGCCCCATCCGCATCACGTTGATGACGCCGGCGCCCTCGCCCGTGACCGCATCGACCATGACGAAGCGTGCGGCCCGGCCGCGCCGCCACTCGCGCCGTGCCTGGGAGGCTTGCCTCCGGGCCTCGTCGTCGGTGCAGGCCTGACCGACGAAGTCCCAGCGCAGCGACTCCTCGTTGTTGTGCTCGTCGCGCACGACCTCCCAGTCGCCCGCGGCGAGGGGCCGCACCGTGACGATGCCGTCGGTCAGCGCCTCGGTGTCCGGGAAGCCGCTCGGCGGCGGGGTCTCCGGCGGCACGGCCGGGGGCCGCAGCAGGTAGGTGTCCATGACCCACCCGTGCCGCTCGCGAGCCTGGGCGCGCACGTGACGCACCTCGTCGATGACGTGGGCGAGCGGCCCGTGCACGAGCACCTCGTCGGGGGTGCCCAGGTAGGCGCCCCAGTAGAGCTCGACGTCGGGGAAGGCGTCGGCGAGCTGTCCGCACACCAGGTGTCCGTCGAGCATGACGACGACATCGCCGAGCGACGGGTCGTACTCGTCGACGAGCCGGCGTCCCGTCGTGACGTGGATCGGTGCCCCGATGCGGTTGAGCGGGATGCGGTGGCGCGCGGCGAGCAGCTGCGGCGCGCTGATGCCGGCGATGACGTCGTGGTCGACGGTGAGCCCGCTTGCGGCGTAACGCTCGACGAGCGCGTCGACGATCCGGATCGTCGAGTCGTAGAACGCCGGGTCACCCCACACGAGGAAGCCGACCGTCGTCTCTGCGTCGGCCAGCCCGTCGATGACGGCGGCATACGCGTCGACGCGCGCGGCGTGCCAGTCCCGCACCCCGCGGTCGTATGCCGTGTCGTCGCGTTCGGCGTCCGGCCCGCGTCGCGGGTCGGTGACCTCGACGACGCGGTAGGCGTGCTCGTCGGGGATGAGGGCGTCGCAGACGGCCTGCCGTGCGGCGACGAGGTCGGCTGTGACGTCGCCCTTGTCGGCGACGAGGAACACGTCGACCGTCGAGAGGGCATGGACGGCCTCCCCGGTCACGTGCAGCGGGTCGCCCATGCCGATCCCGATGACGCGGATCCGCTCGATCATCGGGTGCCTCCGAGCCTGGTGAAGGACAGGAGGGCGTCGATGTCCACGTGCGCCTCCAGGGCATCGGCGAGGGTGTCGAGCATCCGCTCGCGCCGCTCGGCGAACCCCGGTGCCCCCTGGTGCGGCCGCCACTCGGACCCTGCCGCGTCCGCGACCTGCGCGAGCCACGCCCGTCGGAAGTCGTTGCTCTCGAAGGCGCCGTGCCACATCGTCCCCCAGGTGGAGCCGACGTTCCAGCCGTCGAGGAAGCCTTGCACCGCAGTCGGATCCGCAACCTCACCGGGCTCGACGGAGTGCGGGCGGGCGATACCGTGGTGGATCTCGTAGGCCGTGTCCACGTGATGGCCCGACCACTCACCGACCGGACGGTCCAGCACCTTCGTCGCACCGAACTCGGTCCGCACCGGCAGGTGGCCGAGGCCCGGCACGACACCGACGAGCCCTTCGACGTCGTCCTCGATCTCGTGGCCGAGCATCTGGTAGCCACCGCACACGCCGAGGACCGGACGGCCGGAGGCCACTCGGCGGGCCACGACCTCAGCGAGGCCACGCTCGCGCATCCATGCGAGATCGCTTGCAGTCGAACGTGATCCGGGAAGGACCAGCAGGTCGGCGGCCTCGGCGACCGCCGGGTCGATCGTCACGAGGACGTCGACGCCCGGCTCGGCTGCGAGGGCGTCGACGTCGGTCGCGTTCGAGATGCGAGGCAGCCGGACCACAGCCACCTTGAGCCGGTCGCGCGCGGTAGCGGACAGTGCCGTCGAGGCACGCCAGTGGCCGACCTCGAGCGTGTCCTCGCTGTCGAGCCACACGTCGAGCAGCCACGGGATGACGCCGTGGAAGGGCACGCCCGTGCGGTTCGTGATCTCCTCGAGCCCCGGCTCGAGCACCGACACGTCGCCGCGGAACTTGTTGATGACGAAGGACTTCAGCAAGGAGCGGTCGTCCTCGCCGAGCAGCGCCCACGTGCCGTAGAGCGAGGCGAGGATGCCACCGCGGTCGATGTCGCCGACCACCACGACCGGCAGCCCGAACTCACGCGCCAGGCCCATGTTGACGTAGTCCCCGGACCGCAGGTTGATCTCGGCGGGGGAGCCGGCGCCCTCGCACACGACGAGCTCGTACGCGTCCTCGAGCTCCCGGTAGGCGGCGAACGCCGCGTCCGAGAGGTGGGCCCGCCCGGCGGCATACTGCCCCGCCTCGAGGGTGCCCGCAGGCTCCCCGCGCACGACGACGAACGACCGGCGGTCGGTGCCGGGCTTGAGCAGCACCGGGTTCATCGCCGTCGCGGGCTCGACGCGGGCGGCGACGGCCTGGAGCCACTGCGCCCGGCCGATCTCACCCCCGTCGAGGCAGACCATCGAGTTGTTCGACATGTTCTGGGCCTTGAAGGGGGCCACCTTCACCCCGCGCCGCGCGAGCGCCCGGCACAGGCCGGCGACGATGACGGACTTGCCCGCGTCGGACGACGTGCCGGCGACGAGGATGCCGGACGGGCCCGGTGGGCGACGGGGCGCAGGCGTGAGCACCCGGCCATCCTGCCCGACGTCGAGTCCACGTGACCGACGGGTTCTACGCTGCAGCCATGCGACTGCGCAGCGTCGACGAGGCGAACCCCGTCCAACGTGCCCTGCGGGGGTTCGTGGCCTCGCGCCCGGGGGCGTGGGTCTCCAAGCGCGTCCTGCACCGGCTCGACCGGCTCGGGCACCGCCTCGCGCCGGGCCGCGCCCTCCCGAGCCAGCGGCTCGCGGCCGTGCCCGTCGGGATGCTCACGACCACCGGGGCCCGCTCCGGGCAGCCGCGCACGGTGCCGCTCATGCTGGCGCCGCTCGAGGAGGGGTGGGGCGTCATCGCCTCGCACTACGGCTCGGAACGCCCGCCCGCCTGGTACTTCAACCTCAGGGCACACCCCGGGGCCACGCTCGAGGTCGACGGGATCGTGCACCGGGTGCGAGCCGTGCAGGTCCAGGGTCCCGACCGGGAGCGCGTGCGCGAGGCGGCGCTGGGCTTCTACCGCGGCTACACGGCATACGAACAGCGTGCCGGAGGGCGCGACCTCGGCTTCTTCGTGCTGCACCCCGAGCGCGACTGAACGCGCTCGGGGTGCAGTGACCGACGGGTCGGTCAGGTCGGCTCTGGCCTGGTCAGGTCACTCCGGTCACTCGGGGTCGCCGTCGGCGAGCAGGCGGTAGAGCTTGCGTCGGGTCTCCGTGAGGATCTCCGCCGCCTCCGCGCGCTGCTGCGAGGTGCCGGTCGTGACGACCTGCCACATGCCGCCCATGACCTGGCCGACGAGGGGCATGAGGTCGTTCGCGCCGCCGGAGGGCCGGGGCGCCTCCTCCTCGGTCGACTCCTCGAAGGGCCGCCACGTGGCAGCCATCTCCTCGGCGTTCTCCTCGACGTAGGCGCGACCCGCGTCGGTGAGGCGCAGCAGGCGCCGGCCCTCGACGTCGCGACCCTCGACGAGGCCCTCGTCCTCGAGCTGCTGGACGGTGGGGTAGACCGAGCCGGGGCTCGGCTTCCAGGCGCCGCCCGTGCGCTCCGAGATCTGCTGGATGAGCTGGTAGCCGTTCATCTCGTCGCCCGCGAGGACGTCGAGGATGGCGGCGCGGACGTCGCCGCGTCGGGCGCGGGGCCCGCGGCGACCGCCGGGCTCGGGGCCGAAGCCGGGTCCGCCGAAGTGGCGGACGAGGTCGGCGACCCACGGCGGCGGGCCGGGACGGCCGCGGCCGCCGGGTCCGGGTCCTCCGGGGCCGCCCCAGGGGCCTCGGCCGGGTCCGAAGCCGGGGCCGCCGCCCTGGCCTCCCCAGCCGCCGCCCCAGCTGCCGTCCCAGCCGGACTCACGTCGGGTGTGGTGGTGGTGTCCGTGCATGGTGTTCTCCTTCTCTGAACGCGACTCACGAACAGTCGCGATAGGTCAACGATATATCGCGACTGTTCGTGATGCAAGGAGTGAGTGAGCGGGTCGGGAAGTGGGTAGGGCGGGGGGAGCGCGGGTTCCGCGTGTCTGCCCGTCCATCGGGTCGTATCCGACGCTCTAGGCGAGCCGCTAGAGAGACGGATAGTGAAGAATCAGCAGGTCAGCGGCTCGGTAAAAAGTCACAGCTCATTGAGGTCCGGCGCAGGTTTGGTTAGCGTTCGTCGATGGGGGAAAGCGATTCGCCCGTGAGAGGACAAGACGTGGCGGGCACACAGGGGAGCGGCTCGACGTCCCACGCCGGTGTGGGAGCCCGACGAGCCGACGCAATCGCAAGGAGATCCATGAGCAACCTCCCGGCTGCACCGCTGGGCGAGAAGCGCACGGTGCGCATCCAGTGGGCGCCCTCGGCCGCACCGCGGATCCGCAAGGAGCTCGTCGAGGACCTCGTCGCCCGCTCGGTGTCGCCCCAGGTGATCGACGAGGCCGAGATCGTCGTCAGCGAGCTCGTCGCCAACGCCATCCGTCATGCCAAGCCCCTCTCCGACGGTGCCATCCGCATCCACTGGAAGGTCAAGAACGACGTCGTCGAGGTCGAGGTGTCGGACGGTGGTGGACCCACCGTCCCGCGGCCGGCCCCGCCGACGACGTGGGCTCCCGGTGGCCGCGGCCTGCGCATCGTCCGGTCGCTCGCGCACGAGTGGGGCGTCATCGAGGAGCCCAACGGTCGCACCGTGTGGGCCTCGCTCGGTGGCCCGTCCCGCCGCCGCTCGCACTGAGCCGGTCGGTCCGAGGCGACGGTGCCCGTCCCCGACCCGGCGCTCGTCGTGCTCGTCGGCGCCTCGGGGTCGGGCAAGTCGACGTGGGCGTCATCGCGCTACCGCGCTGCGGAGGTCGTCTCGTCCGACGCCCTCCGCGAGGTCGTCGGCAGCGGGGAGCACGACCTCGACGCCTCGGCTGACGCCTTCGCGCTGCTCGAGAGCGTCGTGTCCGCCCGCGTCGGCCGCCGCCTGACGACCGTCGTCGACACCCTCGGCACCGACCCGGCTCGGCGTCGCCGCTGGCTCACGGCCGCACGGGACGCAGGGCTCCCGGCCGTCGCCGTCGTCCTCGACACCCCCGCCCGTGTATGCCGTTCGCGCAACGCCGCCCGTGACCGCCCGGTCCCGGCCCGCGTCCTCACCAGCCAGCTCGCGGCCGTCGCCACCACGACGGACCTGCTCGACGCCGAGGGCTGGGACGCCGTCCTCGTCCTCACCCCGGATGACGTCCCGGCCGCCGGCCCCCGCAACACACCGAGCAGTCGTCATCCGGCCCCGGCTGCAGCCGACGCGACCGCGCAGCTTCCCGGTGTGTTGCGGGAGGAGGGCGCCGGGCTGCGCGGCGTCGTGCTGCAGCTGTCGCGCTTCCCCGCCGAGGGGGACCTGCTCACGTGGCTGCGCGACATGGCGGGAGCCGCCGAGGAGGCCGGGCTCGCCGGCATCGCCCTCATGGACCACCTCATCCAGATCCCCCAGGTCGGTCGGGCCTGGGACCCGATCCCCGAGCCGTGGGTGACGCTGGGCGCGCTCGCCGCCTCCACCACTCGTCTCCAGCTCGGGACCCTCGTGACGCCGGTGACCTTCCGCGCCCCCGGCATCACCGCCAAGGCTGCGGCAACGCTCTCCGCCCTGACGGGTGGGAGGGCGTTCGTCGGGGTCGGCGCGGGCTGGTGGGAACGCGAGCACACGGCATACGGCCTCGGGTTTCCCTCTGCCAGAGCGCGACTCGACGCTTTGGAGCACGGCATCGAGACGATGAAGGCGCTCTGGTCGCCGGGGACGAAGCCGTATGCCGGACGGCGGGTCTCACTGCCCGAGACGACGTCGTATCCCCGGCCCGTCGGCGACCTCCCGGTCATCGTCGGCGGCGGAGGCGACCGGACGCTGCGCATCGCGGCGAGGCTCGGCGACGGCTGCAACGTGCCGTCCGACGACGCCGGGCTGGCCAAGGTGGCCCGCTACCTCGCCCTCGTGGCGCAGGCAGGGCGCGACCCGTCGACCGTGCATGCGACGGTGCTCGACCTGCCTCTGGTCGGCCGGGACCGCGACGACGTCTGGTCGCGTGTCGAGCGCCACCGCGGTCGCGCCCCCGCGGCCACCTTCGCGGCCCGGCACCACGCCGGCACCGCGAGCGAGCACGCCGACCGGCTCGCGGCGCTCGCCGGTCTCGGGGTCACGACCGTGTTCGTCGCCCCGGTCGGGCTCGACGGGCCCGACGACGTGCTGGCCCTCGCGCCGCTCGCGGGGGCGTTCGGCTGACCCTCGGCCCGGCCACTAGGGTGGCGCGCATGGGTAAGGCATCACGTCGTCCGCGCAACGAGCGCGCTGACCGTTCCGCACGTCCGCTCCCGGCCCCCTTCGTGGCGCGCCCCTTCGAGGGGCTGCCCAACGAGACCGACTGGGTCGCGATGCGTGAGATCGTCCCGGCCGCGACCGCGACGGTGCGCTTCGCCAAGGGCAAGGCCCCCGAGGGCGCCCCCGACGAGGTGACGATCGCCACCGTGCTCCCGCTCGCCTGGCCGGGCCTGCACCGTGAGAGCGGCGAGGTCGTCGTCGGCATCCAGTCCGGCAACGGCAGCGGCGACACGAGCCGCGACATCGCGCAGGCGATCACGCTCGCGTCCGCCGCCGAGGCCGGTTCGCCCGTCGCGACGCTGCCCGTCTCGATGGCCGACACCCCGCGCCTGCAGGACCTCCTCGACACCGACGCGCCCTTCGAGATGCAGCTGCACGAGGGCTTCGACTTCTGGGTCGCCGACGCCGACCTCGACGCCGACGGCAAGGAGTCGCTCGAGCGCGCCAACGAGTCGGCCATCCCGACCGTCAAGCTCGACGCCGCACCCTCCGCCTTCTGGTGCCGCATCGGCGAGCGCACCTACGTCCGTTGGGTTCTTCCCTTCGCCGAGGACGCCGCCACCAACGCCCTGGCCCGCCTGCACGCCGCCGGCGAGAGCCACCTCGGCGAGGACGGCCGCCTGCTCGGCTGCTTCCGCTCGAGCGGCCTGCTCATCCCCGTGTGGGAGGTCGACCCCAACTCCGAGGCCGCCGACTTCGAGGACGCCGTCGCAGCCATGAAGACGAAGATCGACGCCGCGGCCGCCTCGACCGAGCCGCTCACGGCGGCGGAGCGTGGCGCCAAGGCCGGCCTGACCAACCGCCAGGTCACCCTGCGCTGAGAGGACGGGCGAGGATGACGACCACGTCGATGCCCGTCGCCGTCGTCATCCCGGCCAAGGACGAGGCGGCCCGGATCGCCGAGACGATTCATGGGGTGCGCACCATCCCGGGCGTCCGTGCGGTCGTCGTCGTCGACGACGGCTCGACCGACGGCACCGCCACCATCGCCGCCCGCGAGGGCGCCGAGGTCGTGCGTCACCCGCGCAACCACGGCAAGGCCGACGCCATGATGAGCGGCCTCGGCCGGGTCAGCGGGCTGCGCCGCGTCGGACGCCTCGACGAGGGCACCTCCGTGCTCTTCGTCGACGCCGACCTCGAGGCCTCGGCCCAGGCGGTCGGCGCGCTCGTGGGCCCGGTCGCCCGCGGCGAGGCCGACCTCACCATCGCGACCCTGCCCCAGCAGCAGGGCAGCGCAGGCGGGCACGGCCTCGTCGTCGGACTCGCCCGCCGCGGCATCGAGGAGCTGACCGGGTGGTCGCCGCAGCAACCGCTGTCGGGCATGCGCTGCCTGTCACCCGCGGCGATCCAGGCGGCAACGCCCTTCGCCCGAGGCTGGGGTGTCGAGGTGGGCATGACGGTCGACGTGCTCGACGCCGGGCTGACCATCCTCGAGGTGCCCTGCGACCTGCAGCACCGGGTCACCGGCACCGACTGGCGCTCGCAGGTGCACCGGGCCGCGCAGTACCGCGACGTCGCGCTCGCCCTCGGGGTGCGCCGGCTGCGTCGCCGCCTGGGCCACGACTGAATGGTCGGCGTGGGGAAGTGGGCACTCGATGCTCGAGTGCCCACTTCCTGACGCGGTCTCGGGTCAGGGCCGGGATCGTGCGGCGTCGAGGTCGGCGCGCGTCAGGACCGATCGGGTCTCGAGGGCGAGCTCGTGCAGGCGGTTGGCACCGGGCTCGCTGCGGTCGATGGTGCACACGACCACCTCGACGACGGCGTCCTGCTCACGCAGCACCACGGTCGCGTCCCGGGCCGCGCCACCCGTCGTGACGATGTCCTCGACGAGGGTGATCCGGCGCCCGGCCACATCGGCACCGTCGCCTCGGCGACCCGGCGCAGCAGGGCGGGGTCGGACTCGAAGAGGTACTTGTCGAAGTACTCGGGCACGACGGCGCCGGACCTGACGACGAACTCCCCCTCGAGGCGGCAGACCCGGTCGATGTCCCGGGCCAGCTCGGCGATGACGTCGGGCTGCTGGTCCATGACGGGTCGCTCCTCAGAGGTGGTGGCGGTCCCGGCGGCGGCGGACCGGCGCCTTGCGGGCCTCGATGGACAGGAAGTGCATGACCGCCGACACGACGAGCGGCACCGTGAAGATCGCCGCGACCGGCGGGATGGCCGCACCCGAGTCGTTGGTGAGGAAGCCGATGACGGCCATCACGATGACCGAGAGCAGGCCCCGGCGCATGAGCGGCGCCTCCTCGAGCAGGCGCCGCAGCGGCTCGGTGCCGAAGATGCCGGGACGCAGCACGACCAGGACGAAGACGACCATCAGCGCGACGACGATGGCCAGCAGGACCGGGAGGTGGACCGAGAGCGAGACGTTGGCCCACAGCTTGCGCGACATGACGTCCCACGCGCCCCCGTCGATGACGGTCTGGAGGAACCGGCCCGGGTGGGAGCGCTCGGACTCGGGGCGCCGCCAGTCGAGGTAGCACACGAGTCCGACGACGAGCCCGGCGACGAGCAGGACGATCGAGACGTTGCGCACCGACGTGCGCCACCCCATGACGCCCATGAGCAGGAAGCCGAGGGCCGGCACGAGCGCGATCGGGCCGCCGAAGTCGGCGCCCCACGCCGGCAGCACGTCGACGGCGAGGGCCACGCCACCCACGACGACGACCGCGAAGACGGCGAGCCGGGGGGAGTCCCGCCTGACCAGGGCATGCGCGAGCGCGGCGCACAGCAGCAGGACGGCCGCGGCATACAACGCGAAGGCGACGTTGCCCATGCCGTAGAAGCGACCGCCGACGAGGGGCTGCAGGCCGAAGATCGACGAGATCTGCAGGTGCGACCCGGTGAGCAGGTCGATGCCGATGACGCCCGCCGTGATCGCCGACATCGCCGCCAGCGGGCCCAGCGCGGAGCTGCTCCACGGGCCCTTCAGGCAGGCGAGGGTGAGGACCGAGCTGATGACGAGCACGAGGGCGAGGAGCACCGCGACGAGCACGACCGTGTTGGTCGACCAGCGCCACCACGGCACGAGGTTGGCGAGGAAGGTCGCGGCCGGCATGGCCGCCGAGACCAGCCCGATGAGCCGGACCATGCGCAGCACGCGCGCCCGGGTGAACCGCCGGTTCCAGGGCCGTGAACGGCGCAGGATGACCCACAGCACGAGCATCGTCAGGGCAGTGCCGACGAGCCAGATGATGAGGAACGGCGCGACGACGTCGTGCATCGCGTCGGCCTTGGTGTCGATGTCGGTGAGCACCGTCAGCTTGGCCGCGGCCGTCGACTCGCTGTTGTTGGCCGACGGCACGACGCTGAGCGCGCGGCCGCCGATGGCGGCCTGCGGCTCCACGCCACCGCGCTGGAGGACCGTGGCCGTGATGTCGGAGAGCTGCGCGATCCCGACCATGCGAGTCGAGGCCGACGCGAGCAGGCCCGGCGCGTAGTGGGGTCCGCTCGCCGTGAGGAGCCGCAGGCGCTCCTGCTGGTCGCGGTCGGCCAGCCCGGCGACGACGAGGTCGGCGCCGTTGGGCATGGCGTCCATGACGAGCTCGATACGGCGCTCGATGCCGTTGATCTGCTCGAGGTGCCGCGTCGGGTCGGGGTCCGTCGAGCTGATGCCCCCGACGTCGACGATGCTGACCGGGCACTGCGCCAGGTCGGCGAGGAGGGTCGTGGCCTGGAACGGGGAGTACTTCGCGACCTTGCCGTCGGACGTCGCTGCGGCGAGCCCGGCGCCCGGACCGATCGCCTGGATGCAGGTCTTGGCAGCCGCGAAGCTGTCGCCGAGCAGTCCCAGCTGCGCCCGGAACTCGGCCTCGCGGGACGCGGTCGCGAGGGCGTCGAAGCCGATGACGCGGAAACCGGCCTGGGCGCTTCCCGCGATGGTCGGGAGGGGCGCGCACTGGGGGCGGGCCTCGGACGTGTCCGGGCCGGCTGCCTCGCCGGCCGAGACCGTGGCCCAGCCGTCGGTGGGGCAGGTCGTCAGGCGCAGGCTCTTGACCGACACGGAGGCGGCCGAGCCGTCGCGGAGCAGGCCCCAGAGGATGGGGGTGTCCTCGGCGGAGACGTCGTCCCAGGAGAGGCCGCCGAGCCCGACGACGACGAGCGACTCACCCGGCTTCGGCTGTGTCGTGGGAGGGACGGGGACGGTGGTGCGCTTGACGTAGGCGAGCGTGAGCGCGGCCACCAACACGAGGAGCAGGACGACGAGCGTCTTGACGGGGTGGCGGCGGATCACGGGGGACAGACTACAAACCGAGTCTGTCCCCGGCAGTCGAGGTCACGGGCTGGAATCGAAGCGCCGCCGGGCACCCGCACGGCTACCCTTGCCGATCGTGGACGCCTCGACGCTGACGACCCTGGCCATCGCGGCCGCCGTCGTCGCGCTGCTCGCCCTCGCGCTCGCCGTCACTGCCCAGCTGCGGCTCGCCGGTGTCCGGCGTGACTTCGCCGCCCTCGGCGGCGACGGCCAGACCGACATCGCCCGCGTGGCCGCCACCCAGAACCACCGCATCGACCGGCTCACGGCCGAGCTGACCCGTCTCCGGGAGCACGTCGCGAGCGCGGAGGAGGACGTGCGCCAGAGCCTGCGCAACGTCGCGGTCGTGCGCTACGACGCGTTCGGCGACATGGGCGGGCGCCTGTCCTTCTCCGCCGCGATCGTCGACGACCTCGGTGACGGCATCGTGCTCAGCTCCATCCACGCGCGCGGCGAGTCCCGCACCTACGCCAAGGGCATCGTCGGCGGCCGGTCGAGCATCACCCTGACCCCCGAGGAGCAGCAGGCGCTGGCCTCGGCCACCCGGGACGAGCCGGGTTCGAGCAGCTCGAGCCGTCTCGCCCGCCTCCCCGACCGGACGAAGGACGTGTCGTGACGCCACCCCGCACGCCCGACGAGCTGCACCGCTTCGGCTACCTCGGCCCCCGCGGCACCTTCACCCAGATGGCCCTCGACGCCTGGGACGCCGCCGAGGGTCGTGAGCACGTGCCGTTCGGCTCGGTCGACGCCGCCCTGTCGGCCCTGCGCACCGGTGACATCGACGCCGCCATGGTGCCGATCGAGAACTCCGTCGAGGGGGGCGTCTCCGCGACGCTCGACTCGCTCGCGTCGGGAGACCCGCTCGTCGTCATCGGCGAGGTCCTCGTCCCGATCACCTTCGTGCTGTGCGCCCGACCGGGTACGCCGCTCGACCGCGTCCGCACGGTCGGCACCCACTCGCACGCGTGGGCCCAGGTGCGCGGCTGGATGGGCCGCCACCTGCCGGACGCCGAGTACGTCCCGACGCTGTCGACGGCCGCGAGCGCCGCCGCCCTGGCCCAGCCCGGCGAGGTGATGTTCGACGCGGGCGTGTGCGCGCCCGTGGCCGCGAGCAACGAGGGGCTCGAGGTCCTGGCGGAGGACATCGGCGACAACGCGTCGGCCGTCACCCGGTTCGTCCTCGTCGCGCGCCCGGGGACGCTGCCCGAGCCGACCGGCGCCGACAAGACGTCCGTCGTGCTCTTCCAGCGCGACGACCACGCAGGTGGCCTGCTCGAGCTGCTCGAGCAGTTCGCGGTCCGCGGCGTCAACATGACGAGGCTCGAGTCACGACCGACCGGGGCGGCCATGGGGGCCTACTGCTTCTCCATCGACTTCGAGGGCCACGTCCTCGACGCCCGGGTCGGCGAGACGCTCATGGGCCTGCGGCGGGTCTGTGCCGAGGTGCGCTTCCTCGGGTCCTACCCCCGCGCCGACGGCGGTCGCCCGGACGCGCGGCCGGGCACGTCCGACGCCGACTTCGACCGGGCGAGGACCTGGCTCGAGCAGTTGCGCGCCTGAGAGCGGCGGTCGTCAGCCGATCGTCGCGCCCATCTTGAGCAGGAAGAGCGTGTCCTCGCCGACGACGCCGTCGTCACCGATGCGGTTGGCCTGCTGGAAGCGCTGGACGACCTTCTTGGTCTGTGCGCCGAAGGTGCCGTCGACGGTGATGGTGCCGCCGGCGGCCCGCAGGGCACGCTGGAGCGTCACGACGTCGGCGCCCTTCGACCCGACCTTGAGCGTCGCGCCCCCGAGCGTGCGCGAGATGAGGAGCACCCACATGCCGTCGTCGATGCGTCCCGGCTTGGGCGCCGGCCCCTCGAACCCGGCCTCGACCTTCGTGACGGCCGCACGGGTCTGCGCGCCGTAGACGCCGTCGACGGCCACGGGGCCGTAGTCGGCGTCGTTGAGGAAGCACTGCAGGGTCCGCACGGCTGGACCCTTGGCGCCGGGCTGGAGCACGGGGTATGCCGGCAGCGTCCTCTCGCACGCGCCCGCCACGCTCCCCGGGTCGGTCGCCGTCGCCGTAGCTGCCGCCGTGGGCGGCGTGGGCGCGGGAGCGGCACTGGTCGAGGCGCTCGCGGTCGGTTTGGTCGGCGTGAGCGGATCGGCCGTCACGGTCGGGATGGGCCCTGTGGGTGCGGCGGGTGCGGTGGGATCGGTGGAGCCGGGGTCGACCGTGCCGACCGCAGTCACCGTGGGCGACTCGACGGCCGACGTCGTCCGGGGTGCGGTGACCCCGCACGCCGAGAGTGCCAGCCCGAGGACGACGGCTGTTGCCGCAGAGGCGAACCGGGCCCTTCCGCTGCTGCCGTCGTGAACGCCTGTGCTGACCCGCATCTGTCTCCCCTGAGATCACGTCGCGGCCCCTGACGTCCGCCCACGTTCGAGAAGTATGCGCCGACCGGAGCCGGCGTGCGAGCGCGACGCGCGGCACGGCATACGCCCTGCTGTTGTCACGTCGGCCCACCCGGCAGGAGAGGGGGCGCCGGTGCTGCCAAGCCCGGCGCCCCACGGACGGGACCGCCCCCTGGAAGTCCCGAACCCCTGCAAGGTCACCGGGCCTGCTGCCCCTCCGCAGCGCCCCGAAGCAACCCGGTGACCGTTCCCCCTGACCACCCAGAGTCGGCTTCTCGCCGGGTGATACATCCCCGGACGGACATTCTCGGAAAATGTTCGGGTGCCCGACGACGAGGGCGGATGTATCAGGAAACCGAGTACGCACACTCAGTCGGGTGTAAGGGTCTTTCCAGCACCATCCGCGCCGTGAACCACCAGCAGGAGGCTGTCGATGTCAGAGTCGGGTCCCGACGCCCCACAGGGCGCGAACGGCGACAGCGCGACCGGCGGCTCCCGCCGCCCCGAGCGCCCTCCCGTCCGCGCCCTCGACCCGGCCACGGCGATGCGCCTGACCGACGGTCGCCCGCCGCTTCCCGCTCTCTACCTCTCGGACCGCCTGCTCGTGCGCAACCCGCCGGGGGCGGGACGGCCCCGAGGCCTCGACGAGCTGCGCACGGCCCTCGGCAAGCTCGAGCCGGATCTCGACTTCCGGGTGACGCCGCGGCCCGACGGCAGCCCGCGCGACCTCGACCAGCCGTCGTGGGGCACGAGCATCACGCTGACGCCGACCCGCTCGATCGACCCCGTCGACGCGTGGAGCGTGCTGCAGCGGCTGCGCCAGGCCGACGAGCGGATCGCGGACCAGCTCAGCCTCGAGCACGTGCTCCGGCCGGCTGACGGCTACTGGGGCGGTGTCGGTGGCTACTGGGGTGGCGTGGGCGGTTACTGGGGTGGCGTGGGCGGTTATTGGGGCGGTGTCGGGGGCTACTGGGGTGGTGTCGGCGGGTCCGCCCTGCAGGAGTACTCCGTGCCCGGACGGGGCGGTCGTATGCCGGTCGCCTTGGCCCTGCCCGACCCGCGGCTGCGGGCGCGCCCCGTCGACCGCAACCCCGTCGTCGTCGTGCCGGACACGGTCATCGCCGCTCACCCGTGGTTCAAGGACGACTCGGGAGTCGTGCGCATGGTGCTCAGGGAGGGCCGGCTCGTGCCGCTCCTGACCAAGCCGGTGGACCCCCCGATCACCGTGCCGGCGCCCGCCGAGCCGGTCGGCCTGCTCCAGGGACACGCGACCTTCATCGCCGGGCTCGTGCGGCAGGGCTGCCCGGAGGCGACGATCCTCTCGATCCCCGTCATGGGCGATGACGGCGTCGTCGACGAGAGCGTCATGCTCGACGTCCTCCAGGCCCTGCTCGACCGGCACGTCCATGGGCAGGAGCACGACGACCCCTCCGAGGTCGTCGACGTGCTCTCGCTGTCGCTCGGGTACTACGCCGAGGACAGCACCTACACCTCCGGCCCCGTCGCCGACCTGCTCGACCGGTTCGCCGAGCACGGGATCCTTGTCGTCGCGGGCGTCGGCAACGACGGCATCGACGCGCCGTTCGTGCCCGCGGCGCTCGCCGCCGCGCCGCCACAGCGGGTCACCAGGAAGTCGGTGCCGCCGCTCGCGAGCGTCGGCGCGACCAACCCCGACGGCACGACCGTGGCGCTCTTCTCCAACAACCTCACCGTCGTCAGCGCGGTGCGGTCCGGCGTCTCCGTCGTCAGCACCCTGCCGCTCACCAACGGGATGGGCCAGCCGTCGTCGCAGGTCTCGACCGACGGCACCGTGCGCTGCACCGTGGACCCCGACGACTACACCGGCGGTTTCGGGGTGTGGAGCGGCACGTCGTTCGCGACCCCGGTCTTCGCGGCCGAGCTGGCGGCGACCCTCATCGTCGAGGGCGGCCTGACCGACGTGTCGACGCCCACCATGCGCAAGCGCGCCATCCGCGCGCTGCGCACCTGCATCGGAAGGACGCTGCCATGACGCCGACCCCAACCGCACCCGACGGGCTCGGGACCCTCGCGGGCAAGGCGTTCGCCGCCTACCTCGCGGGCGAGCGCGAGCGGCTCTCGGAGCTCGTCGACCTCGTGACCCCTGTGCTGTGGAACGCCGCCCGCTCCCAGGGCGGTGCCCCGGCGACGTGCGAGGACGCCATCCAGACGGCATTCCTGCAGCTCGTCGACCGGGCCGAGTCGATCCACGAGCCGGCAGCAGTGCTCGGCTGGCTCGTCGTCGTCGTCAAGCGCGAGGTCTGGCGCCTGGCCCGAGGTGCCAGACGCGAGTTCGGCGTCGAGGAGGTGCCGGAGGCCCCGGCGCAGCAGCTCGACCCCGAGGCGCAGTCGATCCTCTCCGAGCGTCAGCGAGTGCTGTGGAAGCACGTCTCGACCCTCTCCCCGCGGTGCCAGGAGCTGCTCCGGGTCATCGCCTTCGCCGACCGCCCTGACTACGCAGCCATCGCGGAGTCCCTGGGCATGCCCGTCGGCAGCATCGGTCCGACCCGCGGCCGCTGCCTCCAGAAGCTGAGGACCACCCTCGGCACCGACCCCGGATGGGCGGTCTGACATGACATCTCACACTGACGCCATCGATGCCCGCGACATCGCCAACCTGGGGCACGTGCGGGACCTCTTCGGTCACGCCGACCCCGTGCCGAGCGACCTCGCCGAGCGGATCAAGTTCGCCATCACCGTGCACGCGCTGCATGCCGAGGTCGCCGAGCTCATGGACTCGGCGCTGCTGACGACGCGAGGTGCCGAGGCCAAGGTCGAGCCGACCCCGACGGAGTCCGTGACCTTCACGGCCGCCTCGATGAGCCTCATGGTCTCGGCGGGCCCGATGGACTCCGACGAGTCGGAGGACCGCGTCCGGGTCGACGGATGGGTCACGACGCCGGGGGCCCGGGTCGAGGCGGTGACGAGCGAGGGGAGCATCTCGGTGATTTCGGATGCGAACGGACGCTTCGTTCTGGATGATCTACCCCATGGGCCGGTGCACTTCGTCGTGACCGACCCGGGCAACGAGGACACGCGACCGGTCATCACCCCCACGATCCAGATCTGACGATCCCGACACCTGTGGTGACCGGCCTGAACGAGAGGCCGGGCGGCAGCCATCGATCTGCTCGAGAGTGCACGGACCCTGCGCGAGCAGGGCGCCGCTGACAACGTCGCCGGGCGACCGGTCGACGCCGCCCGCTCCCTGACGGCGGCGCTGGACGAGATCGACCGTGCGGCGGGTTCGGCCCCCTCGCGCGAGCGGCTCGAGCTGCGCTGCAAGACGCTCATCACGCTCGCGCTGACGGAGTTCATGCTGTCGGGGCTCGAGATGGCCTCGGCGCGGCTCGCCGAGGCCGAACAGATCGTCGACGCTCTCGGCGACGACCGGCTGCGGGCCCGCCTGGACTACCAGCGGGCCAACATCCACGGCCGCGTCGGCGACCTCGCCTCGGCGTGGGACGGCCTCGAGGGCGCGGTGCGCCGGCTCGATGCCTTCACCGAGTCCGAGCAGTGCATGGTGCACCTGAGCCGGGGCATGCTCGCCTTCGAGCTGCTGCGTCCGCAGGAGGCGCTCGAGTCCTTCGCGCAGGCAGCCCGGCTCGCCCACGACCTGGGCGGGGCGGCCCAGGAGTTCATGGCCCGTCACAACGAGGGGTATGCCGCCTACCTCCTCGGTGACATCCCGCGGTCCCTGGCCGACATGGCCCGGGCGGAGGAGCTCGAGTCCGACGTCTTCACCGGCCCGGCGCGCCTCGACCGGGCCCAGGTGCTGCTCGAGGCCGGCCTCGTCAAGGAGGCGGTCGAGGCGCTGCACGCCGGGCTGGAGTCCCTGGAGGGTGACGGGCACGACCAGATGCGGGCCGAGTTCGAGCTGGCCCTGGCGCGCGCCCACCGGCTGCTGGGGCACCTCGACCTCGCGGCGGAGGCGGCGGCGTCGGCGCGGGAGACGTACGGCCGCATCGGTGCGACCGCGTGGGCCGCCAAGGCGATGCTCGTCGGGCTGCTCGTGGACCTCGACCGCCAGCGGCGGACGCGGCGGGTCCGGGACGAGTCGGACTCCGACCTGGTGCGACGCGTCGTCGGCGTGGGCGACACCACGGTGGCGCTCGCCGCCGCGGCGACGGCCGACGAGCTCACCGAGACGGCGACGGAGCTCGGCGACCCGGAGCTGGCCGACAGCGCCCGGGTCGTGGCGGCGCAGGCCCTGCTGCTCGCCGGTGACGCGGCGGGCGCCAACACACGCCTGCTCAGCCTCGAGCGGGTCTCGACCGGGTCCCTGTCAGACGAGCTGGACGCGGCTGTCGTCACGGCGATGACCCTCGTCGCCACCGGCGACCTGGCCCCGGCCCGCCGCATCCTCGTCCGGGCCTCGCGCCGGCTCGCGGCCGGCCAGCAGGGCAGCGCGAGCCTCGACCTGCGCACGGCTCGAGCGGTCCACGGGGCACGCCTCTCCGAGCTCGACCTCGAGCTCGCGGTGCCACGCGGGAGCGCGTTCGTGCTCGAGGCGCTCGAGCGATGGCGCAGTGCGACCGACCGGCTGCCGTCGCTCGGTCGACCCGACGACGAGCAGCTGGCGTCGCTCACCGAGCAGCTGCGAGCTGTGCGCGGCCACCTGCGCGGTGAGAGCGACCCTGCCCAGGAGCGCGAGCTGCACGACCACGCCTCGCGCCTGGAGCGGCAGATCCGTGACCGTGACTGGGCCCTGAGCCGGAGCGGCGGGGCGGCCCGAGCGGTCCCCGTGCGCGTACGGGAGGCCCGCGAGCACCTCGGTCGGGTCGACCGGGACCTCGTCTGGTTCTTCCGGCACCGCGGCCGCATCGGTGCCGTCGGCGTCGTGGGTGGCCGGGCGACGATGCGCGAGCTCATGCCGGCCGACCGCGCCGCCGAGCTCGCGCAACGCGTCCGCGTCGACCTGCGGGCTGCCGCCACGCACCACCTCGGTCCGCTCGCCGGGGCGGTCTGGTCGTCGCTGCGGTCGAGCGCGGCCGAGCTCGACGAGGCCCTGCTGCGGCCGTGGCGCTCGGACCGTGGGCTCGTCGTCGTCACCTGTCCCGAGCTCTCCGCCCTCCCGTGGGCGCTGCTGCCCTCGATGGCCGGGCGCCCTTTCACCGTGGCGCTGTCGCTGACGTCGTTCGCCCGGCGAGGTGCGTCGCGCTACGACGAGGGCTACGCCCCGGGGGTGCACGTCAGCGTCGGACCCTCGGTGCCGCGAGCGTCGAGCGAGGGCCGGACGATCGTCGAGACGTGGGGAGCAGGCGCCCGGCTCTCCGAGCCGTCCCGGAGGGAGGAGCTCGTCGCAGCCCTGGCCCGGCCCGGCGTCGTCCACGTCGCCGCCCACGGCACGCACCAGCTCGAGTCGCCGTTGTTCTCCTCCCTGGTCCTGCACGACGGGCCGGTCTTCGCCCACGAGCTGCAGCCGACTGGGGTGCGCGCCGACCACGTGGTGCTCTCGGCGTGCGAGGTCGGTCTGGCGTCGGCCAGACCCGGCCACGAGTCCCTCGGGCTCGCCCTCTCGCTGCTGTCCCTCGGCGCGCGTTCGGTCGTCGCTGCGGTCTCTCCGGTGCCCGACGACGTCGCGGCGACGACGATGACGCGCCACCACGAGCTGCTCGCGTCGGGTCTCCCGAGCGACGAGGCGCTGGCCCGCGCGGTCGCCGAGACCGAGGACGTCGCCGCAGCCTTCCTCAACCTCGGCGGTCAGCACCGCCCCTGACGCGTCGCTGCTTCGGCTCTGCCCCAGCCCCGTGCTCACGGACGCCGTTGCCGCCGGTTCACCGGGCCCACCCCATCGGCACCTGCTCCCCAAAGCGGAGCAGGTGCCGATAGGTGGGCTCCGGCACCAATCCCGCGGCGACTCGGAAGCTGCTCCCGAAAACGGAGCAGGTCCCGATAGGTGGGCTCCGGCACCAATCCCGCGGCGACTCGGAAGCTGCTCCCGAAAACGGAGCAGTGTGCGAGGGGTGCTCGGGTGGCTGGTGGTGGCGGGGTAGAGCCGGCGACCTCAGGCGGCCGCGCGGCGGGCTCTGATCTCGTGGCGCTTGCGCAGTGCCATGGCGAGGGCGATCTTGCGGGCGTCGATCGACAGCTCGCGGAGCATGCCCGAGATCGGGTTCGTGTAGCCGGTGAACCACAGCCCCCTCGCGCCCCGGGCCGTGCGGCCGCCGCGCTCGACGGGCCGGCCCTTCTCGTCGAGCACGCCGAGGTGGCCGATGAGCGGCTCGAGTCCTTGGGCGTAGCCGGTCGCGAGGACGACGAGGTCGGGCTGGAGTCGCGTGCCGTCGGCGAGCACGACCGTGTCACCGTCGAACTCGCGGAGCGCCACCACCGGCTCGACCGCGCCGGACCGGATCGCGTCGATGATCCCGACGTCCTGCACCGGGATGGCGTTGTCGCGCTCGACCCGGGTCAGCAGGCCGGTGGCGGGGCGTGGCAGCCCCTGCGCCGACAGGTCGGGCGTCTGGAGGCGTTCCACGATCGGCGCCACCCGGTCGACGAGGGCGGTGGGCAGGCGCCGCACGGCGATGCCGGTGTACTGCGCGGCATACGGTCCCGTGTTGCGACGCAGGATGTGCGGCACGGTCCGGACGGACAGGCGCACCCGCGCCGCGCCGTGCTCGACGAGGTCGACGGCGAGCTCCGTGCCGGTGTTGCCCGTGCCGACGACGAGCACGTCCTTGCCGGCGTGTGCGGACCCGTTGCGGTAGTCCCGGGCCAGCACGACGTCACCCGAGTAGCCCTGCAGGCCAGGCACGTCCGGCTCGCGCGGCGTGTGGTTGAAGCCCGTCGCGACCACGGCGTACGGCGCCGTGAGCGTCGTCCCGTCGCCCAGCGTCAGGGTCCAGGAGCTCCCGTCGGCGGAGCGGTCGACGCGGCTCACCTCGGTGCCGAGCCGAACGTCGAGCCGGTGGTGGGTGGCGTACAGCTCGAGGTAGCGCACGACGTCGTCACGCGAGACCCAGCGGCCCATCGACTTCGGTATCGGGAAGCCCGGCAGGCCGGAGAGCTCGCGCGGGGTGTGCAGGTGGAGCCGGTCGTAGTGTCCACGCCACGACGTCCCGACGCCGCTGCTCCGTTCGAGGACCACGCCGTGCAGGCCGCGGGCCTTGAGGGCGGCGGCCGTGGCCAGCCCACCCGGGCCGGCACCGATGATGTATGCGTCGACCGGGACGCTGCGCTGGGTCACCGGGCCAACGTAGTCGCCCCACCCTCGACAGTTCTCGGCAAACCCTGTGCCGATCGTCGCCGGAGCACCATGCTGGAGGCGTGACCCCCCAGTCGGTCGCGACCCCCTCCGGGGAGTCGGGTGCCGCCCCGAACATGTTCACGCGGGAGCGGATCGGTGAGGGCGGCGCGGCCCGCGTCGCCACCCTCGTCGCACTGCTCGACGCGCAGGAGCAGCAGCCGGCCGTCCGGCGCCTGCGGGCATGGGCGTTCGAGGCCCTCGCCCCGCAGCCGGGGGAGTCGGTCGTCGACGTCGGCGCAGGCACCGGCACGGAGCTGCGCCGCCTCGCAGAGGCCGTCGCACCCAACGGTCGCGCGGTAGGCATCGAGCCCAACCCGGGACTGCGCGAGGAGGCCGCGCGTCGGGCGGCGCTGCTCGGCTCGGCAGCGACCTTCATCGACGGGGACGCCGCCGACCTGCCCTTCACCGACGGTGCCGTCCACGTGCTCCGCTGCGAACGCGTCTTCCAGCACCTCCACGACCCGGAGGCCGCGGCGCACGAGTTCGCGCGGGTCCTCTCCCCGGGCGGCCGGGTCGCCGTCCTCGACAGCGACTGGGGCACCGTCATCAGCCATCCCGGTGACCCCGACGTCGTGCGCCGCTACACCGAGGCGAACTGGCGGCGCATGCCCAACCCCTTCGCAGCCCGCCACCTGCCGAACCAGCTGCGGGCCGCGGGCCTGCTCGTCGACCACGACATCGGGTCGGCCGCGCTCGTCATGCCGCCACGCGCCCTGCTCGGCAGCGGCGTGCTGCACCGCAACGCCGACGCCGCCGTGGAGGAGGGTGCGCTGACCCGCGACGAGGCGGACCAGCTCCTCGCGGACGCGATGGCTGCGGCTCGTGCCGGGACGGCCTTCTTCTCCGTGACGATGTTTGCCGTCATCGGGCGCAAGCCCGACGGGTAGGTCCCCGGCCGGTCCCTCAACGTCGGGCGGCTGGCTCTTCCGCCCCGACGTGCTGCTCCAGCCACGTGGTGAGCGGACGGACGGCTCTCCACGTGTCGCGCACCACCGTGAGGGCGCGTCGCGTCGACAGCCACGCCGGCGTCCCGAAGTCGCGGGAGACCATCAGCTCCTTGTGACGGAGCGTCGCGATGCGTGGGTGGCTGACGGCATACCCCCTCGGTGCGGTCTTGACCTGCTCGCCGAGCAGCTCGAAGTCCTTGCTGCGCAAGGTGGCCAGGACGCCCTCGAGCTCGAGTCCGCTCGACGGCGCGTCGACGGCCGCGCGGAAGCGGGCCGTCTGCGCGGGGCTCGCCGCCCGGAAGCCGCCACCCGCGCGCAGCCCGTCCGCACTGACCTGGACGTAGTAGCCGAGGATCGTGCCGGCGCCGACGAGGGCGCCCTGGTGGGTCTTGTAGGGCGACTTGTCGGCGCCGAAGCGCACGTCGCGGTTGGGCCGGAAGAGCTTCGCCTCACCGAACTCCTCCTCGAGGCCGTCGAGCAGGGCGAGCATCGGCTCACGCACGTCGCGCTCGTATACGTCCTTGTGGGCGAGCCACCAGTCGCGGGAGTTGTGGTCCTCGAGCTCGGCGTAGAAGGACAGGGCTGCAGGAGGGAAGCCGGAGAAGGCGGCGGGCGCGGTCATGTGTCGACTCTGACACCGGGACCGACTTGTTAGGCAAGCCTTGCCTGTGCTTTCCTGAATTCCGTCACGAGGGCGTGGCGTAATTGATGGAAACAACCTGAGAGAAGGCACCGTGCTCGCGAGCAACGCGCTCATCGGACTCCGGGAAGGGCTCGAGGCCGCCCTCGTGGTGGTCATCCTCGTGGCCTTCCTCGTCAAGACCGACCGTCGCTGGGCGCTCCGCCACGTGTGGACCGGCGTCGGCATCGCCGTCGCCCTCTCGGTCGCGCTCGGCGCCCTGCTCACCTACGGCACGAAGCAGCTGACCTTCGAGGCGCAGGAGCTCATCGGCGGCACGGCCTCGATCATCGCGGTCGTCTTCGTCACCTTCATGGTCTTCTGGATGAAGTCCGCGTCGCGCACCATCTCGGGCGAGCTCAAGGGCAAGCTCGACAAGGCCATCGACATGGGCCCCTTCGCCATCGCCCTCGTCGCCTTCCTCGGCGTCGGCCGCGAGGGCCTCGAGACGGCGATCTTCTTCTACGCCACGGCCGAGGCCGCCGGCCAGGGCAACAACCAGCCGCTCATCGGCTGGGTCATCGGCCTCGGCGGCGCGGTCGTCCTCGGCTGGCTCATCTACCGCGGCGCCGTGAAGATCAACCTCACGAAGTTCTTCCGCTACACCGGCGTCCTGCTCGTGCTCGTGGCCGGCGGCATCCTCGCCTACGGCCTCCACGACCTCCAGGAGGCCGGCTTCCTCCCCGGCCTGACGACCCTCGCCTTCGACGTCAGCGCCACGGTCGACCCGGGCAGCTGGTACGCCACCCTGCTCAAGGGCATCTTCAACTTCACGCCGGCCACGACCGTCCTGCAGGCCGTCGCGTGGGTGCTCTACGTCGGCATCGTCCTCACCCTCTTCCTGCGCCCGGCACGCCCGACGCCGCAGGCCCCCGCCGTGACCCCGAACGGCACGGCCAGCACGTCGCGGCCCTCCGTCGCCGCCTGAGCGACCGTCCGACCGAGCCGTCGCCACCACTCCTCACTCGCCGAACCCCTCCAGGAGAACCGCCATGCCCCGCCCTGCCCTGCGTCGTTCGACCCGGGTCGTCGTGCCCGTCGCGCTCTCGCTCGCCGCAGCCCTCGCACTGACCGGCTGCGCCGACAAGCCGGGCGCCACCGGGGGCTCCACGGCGGCCGGCGCCGGAGGCCCGATCACCGTCAACGCCACCGACACCGCGTGCGAGCTGAGCGCCACGACCGCCAAGGCCGGGACCGTGACCTTCCAGGTCACGAACTCGGGCAGCAAGGTCAACGAGTTCTACCTCTACGCCGACGGCGACCGCATCGTCTCCGAGGTCGAGAACATCACGCCGGGCCTGAGCCGCGAGCTCAAGGTCGAGATCACCGAGCCCGGCACCTTCACGACCTCGTGCAAGCCCGGCATGGTCGGCGACGGCATCCGGGGCACGTTCACCGTGACGGGCACGGCCGCCAAGGGCAGCGCCGACTCCAAGGTCGCCAAGTCCATCGCCGACTACAAGGCCTTCGTCGCATCGGAGGCCGACGAGTTCGTCACGGGCACCAAGGAGTTCGTCGCGGCGGTCAAGGCCGGCGACGTCGCCAGGGCCAAGTCGCTCTACGCCCAGGCTCGCCACCCGTGGGAGGCCATCGAGCCCGTCGCCGAGAGCTTCGGAGACCTCGACCCCAGGATCGACGGCCGCGAGGACGTCATCGCCGACGGCATGGCCTTCACCGGCTACCACCGCCTCGAGAAGGACCTCTGGAAGGACGGCCTCCAGAAGGACTCGGGCGCCATCGCCGACCAGCTCCTCGCCGACGTCACCGAGATCGCGGCCAGGAGCAAGACGGTCGAGCCCACGGCCCTGTCCATCGCCAACGGGGCCAAGGCACTCCTCGACGAGGTCGCGACCGGCAAGATCACCGGCGAGGAGGAGCGCTACTCGCACACCGACCTCTGGGACTTCGACGGCAACCTCGAGGGCTCGCTCCAGGCGCTCGCCGTGCTGCGCCCCGTCATCACCGAGCGCGACCCCGCGCTGCAGAAGGCCCTCGACGCCCGCTTCACCGAGCTGTCGAGCCTGCTCGCGAAGCACAAGGCCGGCGCCGACTACAAGGCCTACACCGCGCTGACCGACGCCGACCTCAAGGAGCTGACCGTCTCGCTCGACGCGCTCTCGGAGCAGGTCTCGAAGGCCCCCGGAGTCGTGGAGACCAAGTGACCGACGACGGTCTGAGCCGCCGCCGACTCATCGGCGCCTCGGGGACGGCGGCCGTCGCCGGCGTCGTGGCCGGGGCGAGCGGTGCCGGAGCCCTCGCCCTGCGAGGGGATGCCGTGTCGCGCGGTGACGGTGCCGCCGCCGCAGGTGCCACGCCGTCCACCACGGCATCGGCCCTCGCGCTCGACGCCGCCATCCCGTTCCGCGGCGCGCACCAGGCCGGCATCGTCACGCCGGCGCAGGACCGGCTGCACTTCGTCGCGCTCGACGTCGTGACCACGGACCGTGACCAGCTGCGTCAGCTGCTCGAGGACTGGACCCGCGCCGCCGAGCGCATGACGGCCGGCGCCGAGGCCGCTCCCGGCGGCCTGGTCGGGGGTGGCCCCAACCGCGCACCCGAGGACACGGGCGAGGCCTACGGGCTCCCGGCCTCCGGCCTGACGATCACCATCGGCTACGGCCCGTCCCTCTTCGACGACCGGTTCGGTCTCGCGGCGAAGCGTCCGGCCGCGTTGCAGGAGCTGCCGCCCTTCACCGGCGACCAGCTCGACCCGCGCCGCTCGGGCGGCGACCTCTGCATCCAGGCCTGCGCCAACGACCCGCAGGTCGCGGTCCACGCCGTGCGCAACCTCGTCCGGCTCGGTTTCGGCGTCGTGGCCGTGCGCTGGTCGCAGCTCGGCTTCGGCCGCACCTCCTCGACGTCGACCGCGCAGGCCACGCCGCGCAACATGTTCGGCTTCAAGGACGGCACCAACAACCTCAAGGCGGAGGAGCCCGAAGGCCTCGCGCAGCACGTGTGGGTCGGCGACAGCGACGAGACCGGCGCCGCCGCGTGGATGGCCGGCGGCTCCTACCTCGTCGCGCGCCGCATCCGCATGCACATCGAGGTCTGGGACCGGACGAGCCTGCAGGAGCAGGAGGACGTCATCGGTCGCGACAAGAAGGAGGGCGCGCCGCTCGGCGCGACCAAGGAGTTCGACACCCCCGACTTCGCGAAGAAGGGCCCCGACGGCGCGCCCGCGATCCCCGTCACCGCCCACGTGCGCCTGGCCCACGAGAGCCGGCTCGGCGGCATACGCCTCCTGCGACGCGGCTACAACTTCACCGACGGCTCCGACGGCGTCGGCCACCTCGACGCGGGGCTCTTCTTCCTCGCCTACATGCGCAACCCCGGCAAGCAGTTCGTGCCGATGCAGCGGGCGCTCGCCAAGGCCGACGGGCTCAACGAGTACATCGAGCACAACGGGTCGGCGGTCTTCGCGTGTCCGCCCGGCCTGAAGGACGGGGAGCACTGGGGCCAGGCGCTCTTCGCCTGAGCGGGCGCGGCGACCGCGGCTACTGGCTGACGCGGACCGTGAGGCAGCCGGGGCGCACCGTCGCGCTGACCTCGCTCGCCTCACCGATGACGTCGCCGTCGATCTGGACGGGGACCGGACGGTCGGTGCGCACGCGGATCTCCTTGCACACCTTGTGGTCGAGGGTCGGGTGGCCCTTGCGCTGCCGGGTGGCGACGCGGGTCGCGACGGGCACCCAGCCGACGACGCCGCGCGGCGAGGCGATGACGGTGTCGAGCTGCCCGTCGTCGACGCGGGCGTTCGGCATGAGCACGAGGCCGCCCAGCAGGCGCCCGCAGTTGCCGATGACGACCATCCGCGCACGGCGCCGGAACTCGAGCTCGTCGTCGACCTTGACGGCGATGCGGAACTCCGGGGAGACGAGGTGCTTGAGTCCCGAGACCATGTAGGCCGGCCAGCCGACCTTGGCCTTGAGGTTCTCGTTGGTGCCGGCCATGATCTGCGCGTCCATGCCGATGCCGCTCATGACGAGGAAGTAGTGCGTCTCGGGGTCGCCACTCTCGTCGGGCGCGTCGTCCATCGGCGCCGACCCGATGACGATCTCGCCGACGTCGATGCGGCGGTTGCGACCGGTCAGGGCGACCGCGACGGCTGCCTCGAGCGCGACGGGCAGGTCGAGGTTGCGAGCCAGCAGGTTGCCGGTGCCGGCGGGAAGGATGCCGAGGGCGGTCTCCGTGCCGACGAGCGCGCTCGCGACATTGCGCACCGTGCCGTCGCCGCCGAGGGTGCAGACGATGTCGGCGCCGTCCCGGACCGCCTGCGCGGCCTGGCCCTGGCCCGGGTCCTCGATGGTCGTCTCGTAGAAGAGCGGCTCGCCCCAGCCGTTCGCCAGGCACGCCGCCGAGATGCGGTCCCGCGCCGCCGGCAGGTCGCTGAGCTTCGTCGGGTTGATGACGACGCCGGCGCGCTTGAGCGGTGCGGGCGGCTCGTCGCCGTTGCGGAAATGGTCGCGGGGCGGGCGCGGGCGCCGACGTCGCGTCGCGGTCACCTCGGGGACGACGCGGGTCAGGACCAGACCTCCGATGACCAGCGCCAGCACGACGAGGCCGGCGATGATCCACGGCAGGTAGTCCTTGAGCACGAAGACATACGCTATCCCGCGGGTCGGGCGCTCCCCGAATCGCCGGCGGCCCCCGGCCCTAGGCTGGCCGCATGAGCGAGCCCCCCACCGATCCCGGGCCGTCGACGCGGGACGACGCGGACTGGACCTGGGTGCTGACCCGCCCGTGCCCCGACTGCGGCTTCGACGCGGCAACCACCGACCCGGCCGACGTCCCAGGGATCCTGCGTGACGCCGCGCGGTCGTATGCCGCCCGGCTGGGTCGCGACGACGTGCGCACCCGACCGGCCGAGGGGGTCTGGTCGCCGCTCGAGTACGCCTGCCACGTCCGCGACGTCTGCGACGTCATGCGCGGACGGCTCGAGCAGATCCTCGCGGGCGAGGGCGCGCTCGTGCAGTTCGCGAACTGGGACCAGGACGAGACCGCTCTCGGGGCCCGGTACTGGCGCTCGGACCCCGAGGTCGTGGAGCGCGATCTCACGGAGGCGTTCGAGACGGCGGCGACGGCATACGCCCTCCCGACGGGTACGCAGTGGGAGTGGCCGGCGCTGCGCAGCAACGGCTCGCAGTTCACGGCCCGCACCCTCGCGCTCTACTTCGTCCACGACGTCCACCACCACCTCTGGGATGTGACTGCATGACCCTGCCCATCGACGTGCCCCTCCAGCTGCCCGAGCCACGCACGCCCGACCCGCACGATGCGCCCGCCATCCGCTGGGGGATCCTCGCGCCGGGCGGCATCGCGCACACCTTCGCCGACGCCGTCGCGGTCGGCACCGCGTCCTCGGTCGTCGCCGTCGGGTCGCGCAGTCGCGAGCGCGCGCAGGACTTCGCCGACGAGTTCGAGGTCCCGCGGGCCTACGGGTCCTACGAGGAGCTCGTCGCCGACCCGGAGGTGGATGCCGTCTACGTCGCGTCGCCGCACTCCGAGCACCGCGACCACGCGCTGCTCGCCATCCGGGCCGGCAAGCCGGTGCTCGTCGAGAAGGCCTTCACGCGCAGTGCGGCCGAGGCCCGTGAGGTGCTCGACGCCGCTGCCGAGCAGGACCTGCTCGTCGTCGAGGCGATGTGGAGCCGCTTCCTGCCGCACTACGACGTCGTGCGCCACGTCGTCGAGACCGGCCTCATCGGCGAGCTCGTCGCCGTCTTCGCCGACCACGGCCAGCGCCTCTACCCCGGCGGCCCCGCCCGGCTGTCCCAGCCCGAGCTCGCCGGCGGTGCGCTGCTCGACCTCGGCGTCTACCCCGTGTCGTTCGCCGACATGGTGCTCGGCGCGCCCTCGTCGGTGTCGGCCCACGGCACGCTGACCGACCTCGGCGTCGACGCCACGACGACCATCACCGTGGCCGGCGCCGGCGGAGCGCACGGCGTGCTGTCGTGCACGATGGCGGGCGTCACGCCGTGCAGCGCCGTCGTCGCCGGCACGGAGGCGCGGCTCGAGCTGTCCAGCACCTTCTATGCCGGCGGGTCGACGATCCGGCTCGTCGACCGCAACAACGAGGTCATCGACGAGCGAGCCGGGGGCCTCACCGACGACGTGCGTGGCTTCTCCTACGAGGCGGCCGAGTTCGCCCGCTGCCTCGTCGCCGGCGAAACCGAGTCGCCGCTCCTGCCGCACGCGACGACGCTGCGCGTGATGGAGACGATGGACGCCGTGCGGCGCCAGATCGGGGTCGTCTACCCGGGCGAGTGACGCGGGCCCGGGCAGCCCACCAGATCAGGGCATCACCCTGCCGAGGTGATGCTCAGGCCGGCGGTGACGGCGAGGATCGAGTGTCATGACGACGACGACATCGCTGACCGCGCCCATGGCCGACCTCGTCCGCGAGACCGAGCCGGACCGCCTCGCCGAGCTGGGTGAGGACGAGCTCATCGAGCTGCACCAGAGGGTGCGTCGGGCCCGCAACAAGCACGTGGGCCTCTACCGGCGACAGGCCAGCGCGCGCGTCCCGGCCAAGGGGGCCAGGGGCGCGGCGCGGCCGGCCAACCGGCTCAACGCCGACCGCGCCGAGGTCTTCGAGCTGGCCCTCGCCCGGGTCAGCGCCCGCCTCGGCGTCGTCGCTCGTGCGGCGGCCGCCGGGCTCAAGGCCGAGCGTCTCGCGGCGGCCCGGGAGGTCAAGGCCGGCACGGGACCCGGGTCGGTGGCGTCGTCCGTCGGGACGGGGTCGGTGCCCTCGACCAAGCGGCGCGCGACGAAGACGACGGGTGGCCTCAAGCGCGACGCCTCGTCGCAGTCCCAGGGCGCGCGCAGGCAGGCCCGCAAGGACTCCCGCTAGACCGCACGGACGCCGCCGGTGCATGGCAGACTGCCGCCACCGGCACGGCGCCGGTGCGTGGACGGGGGGTTGCACGGTGTTCGACATGTCCGGCATGGAGGGTCTCGTCCTCCTCTTCATCGCGACGGTGGGCGTGCTCGTGGTCGGCGTGTTCGGCTTCGTCGTCGTCAAGGGCGTCTCGCAGTGGCGGGCCAACGAGGCCAGCCCCTTGCGCAGTGTCGACGCCCTCGTCGTGTCACGCCGCACCGACGTGCGTCGACGCTCCGGTTCGACCGCGCTGCCCGGCGCGGACCCGGGCGCACCGACGGTCGCCGGCACGCCCGCGACCTCGAGCACGACCTACTTCGTGACGTTCGAGGAGCCATCGGGCGAACGGCGCGAGCTGCAGGTCAGCGGTCAGGACTTCGGCCAGCTCGCCGAGGGCGACCGCGGGCACCTCATGCACCAGGGCACGCGCTTCAAGGGCTTCACTCGCCAGAACGTCGTCGACGGACCCCACTGACCCCGCTCGCGGTAGCGCCTGCCGACCGGTCGCGAGCGGCGGAGCGGTGTGGCACGTCACGAAGCGGGTACGGCCAGTCCCACCACACGACGCGCCCCGGACGGGGCGCCACACTCACCAGGGACTCGGCATGACGGCATACAGCACCATCGTTCGGGCGACGCACCTGCTCACCAGCGCGGCCTGGTTCGGGGGGTCCCTGGCGGGCGCCGCGGCGCTCAACCCGGCCGCTCGCGTGGGGGAAGACGCCCGCGAACGGGCCGACATCGCCGACGAGGGTTGGCGCCGGTGGGGTCCGATCCAGGGAGCCGCGATCGGACTGCACCTGCTCAGCGGCGTTGCCATCCTCGCCGACAACCGTCGGCGCGTCCTCGGACACCGCCAGACCGCGGCTGCCGTCGTCCTCAAGACGGCGCTCACGGGCACAGCCATCGCTCTGAGTGCCGAGGCCTACCGCTCCGGGGCGGAGCTGGGCGATGCACTGGAGCGTGCCGACACGGATGCGGCGGCCCAGAAGCAGGCGCGGGACCTCACCCGGCGAATGAGCTGGCTCCAGTGGGCGACCCCCGCGACCACGGCAGGACTGCTCGTCCTCGACACCTACCTCGGTGAGCAGCAGCGCGGCGTCGCGGGTCTGCTCGACCCGCCCTCCAGCCTGAGGCGCCGCTCGTGAGGCGTGAGTTCGAGTTCGCCTTCGAGGGGCGCTACCGCCTGCCCGCCCTCGCCTTCGGGGTCACACCGGCCACAGCGAGGGTCGTCGTCACCGACACGGAGCTGCACGTGCGGTTCGGCCTCTGGCGACTGCGCACCCCGCTCGCCAACGTCGCCGGCACGCAGGTGAGCACGGGGTATGCGTGGTACCGCACGGCGGGTCCGGCGCACCTGTCCCTGGCCGACCACGGCGTCACCTTCGCGACCAACTCGCGGCAGGGCCTCTGCGTGTCGTTCGTCGAACCGGTCCCGGCCATCGAACCCACCGGCAGGCTGCGTCATCCGGGCGCGACGGTGACCGTCGCCGACCCGGACGCCCTCGCTGCCGCCCTGCGGCGCTGACGGATCGAGCACCGCTTGCCGGGGCGCGGACAGGCCCCGCCGGATCGCCCGGCGGGGCCTGTCGCTGTTCGTCGCGGCGGGGGCCGCTAAGGGGTCACGGACTGCACCACGACGTCCCCGGTGCCGACGAGGACGTTGGCGTCGGTGCGCACCTGCACGGAGCCGAGCAGGACCCGGCCTGCGGCCGGCGCCGCATTGGCGGTCACGGTGCCCGGAACGGTCCAGGACGACCCGGCCGGCCGGAGGGCGTTCGCGTCGGTGACGGCGACCGAACCGAAGGCCGGGTTGGTGAACACGTCGACGTAGCTGAACGTCGTCGAGCCCGAGGGCACGGCGTAGCCGTCGACGAGCGTGACCCAGGCGCCCGCCGTCGGGTTGGCGATGGTCACCGACTCCTCGCTGTCTCCGTCGGCGGACTGCCCAGCCAGCACGCAGCTGCCGGTCGTGCAGTTGTAGACGTAGAGGTCGAGGTCGGCGCCGGTGTCGCTGGCGGACCCGATGGTGGCCCGCAACGACGTCGAGCCTGCCGTCACGGACACCACGCGTTGCTGCTGCACTCCGCCCGTGATGGTCGGAGTCAGCGTCTTCGCGCTACCCAGGGTTGTCCCGACGGCCCGCCCGGTGAAGGCGCCGAAGCCGTTGGTCAGGGTGTAGCTGCGCGCCACCGGCGTCCCGAGCGTCGCCGAGGCGATGACGTCGGGGTTGGGTGAGACGGTTGCCCCGAGGATCGACATCGTCAGCGTGTAGGGGGCGTTCTCGGTGTCCGACGTGCGCCGGGCCTCGACGGTGACCTCCCAGACGCCGGCCTGCGGGTTGCTCGTCGTCCGACTGGTCGGCGAGCCCACGCAGCTGCCCGAGCTGGGCGTGTAGCAGCTGAGCGACGAGTTGTCCTCCAGCGAGACGCCGTACGGGTGGAACCGCAGGAACCGGATCTGACCCGCGCCGGGTGTGGCCCCGCCTCCTTGGAGGTCGACCTTGAAGGCCGGCGTGCGGGCGGGGACGGAGACGAAGTAGCTCGTCACCTGGTTGCGGCCGATGCTGCCGGTTCGGGTCACCGTGTAGTTGTCGGCGGCGGTGAAAGCCTCCGCAGCCACGACCGTGTTGAGCGTCTGCTTCTCGATGCCGGCCGTCGACGGGTCGTCGAGGTTGAGGATGGCCGAGTGCGTGCCCGCAGCGGTCGGGTGGACGGTCACGCTCAGCGTGGTCGGGGTGTTGAGCGGCAGCGCCAGCGTCGTGGCTGACGCGAAGGTGCCGTCGTTGCCTGACCAGCTCAGGTTGTAGGTGCGGCTCCCGCCTCCGCCCGAGGTCCTGGTGAAGGTGTAGACGCGGGTGAGGGTGTCCCCTGCTGCGACTCCCTCACGGTCGTAGATGCCCTCGCCCCGCCCCGGCGTGGCCAGGAAGCCGGACAGGATCGTGTGCACGTCGACGGACGAGCTGATGTCGACCGGCTTGAGGTTCGACCTGAGCAGGTTCCAGGCTGCGCCCACGTCGATGAGCCCGTTGCCCTGCTCGTAGGCACCGTAGCGGCCGAGCAGGCGAGCGGAGGAGGTGAGCGCCTCACGGAGCTGAGCGGGCTGGCTCTGCACCCCTGCCTGCTTGGCAGCACTGACGAGCAGCGACCCGACTCCGGCGGCCTGCGGGGATGCCATGGACGTGCCCTGGAGCATGGAGTAGCCGGCCGGGAGCGCGTAGGTTCCGGCCACGGGGGACGAGGTCTCCCACATCGGGGTGGTGGAGATCGCGGCACCCGGGGCGACGATCTCGGGCTTGAAACCGCCGTCCTCGCGCGGGCCGCGTGAGGAGAAGCCGTGCAGGTTGTCGACATAGGTCGAGTCCGAGCCGTAGTTCTTCTGCCAGGTCTCCTTGCTGATGTAGGAACCGACGGCAAGGACACGGGAGGCAACAGCCGGGTCACCGATCGTGTTCACTCCTGACCCGTTGTTGCCGGCCGAGATGAAGATCTGGACGTTGTACTGCTCGACGAGCCGGTTGTAGAGCACGGCCCGGGTGTTGTTGCCGTCGTTGAGCGCCGGGAGTCCGCCGATCGACATGTTGATGACGTCGACGTTGCCCTGCTTGGCGATGAACGTCATGCCCTCGATGAGGGCGTGCGAGGTGCAGCCGGTGATGAACATGCACACCCGGACGGACTTGATCTTGGCTCCGGGGGCCGCGCCGGACATGGCACCACCGAACATCTGGTTCGCGGCGGTGATGCCGGCGACGTGGGACCCGTGCTCACCGGACGCGATGCCGATGTTGACGACCTTGTTCTTGCCGTCCGTCTGCACGACGAAGGGCATCGACTCGTGGATGTCCGTGGCCGGGTTGTCGGTCCCGAAGTGACCGACGTCGAACTTCTTGGCGTAGTCGGTCAGGACCTGGTCGTTCGCCAGGTTCCGGTCCTGGTTGGTGTCGACGCGGACCGTGCCTGCGGTTGGGTCCCACAGGACCGCGAAGCGGTCGGTCGTGTCGCCGTCGCGGTTGACGTCGCTGCCGACCTCACCGCCGAGGCGCGGGTCACCCTCGGTGAACATCGCCACCCGGTAGCTCCCGGCGGGTGCCACGTAGCTGTTCCCGTCGAAGCTGAAGCTCGGTCCTGTGACCTGCGTCGACATCTTGAGCCACGTCGGGTCGTCGTCGGTGAACGGGTCGGTGGCGGTGACCCAGTCGGTGATCTTGCGCTCTCCGGTGGTCGTCGTCGCCAGGGCCGGGTGGTCGAGGTCGACTCCGGAGTCCACGATGCCGATGGTGGTGCCACGGCCGTCCCACGTCGGGTGTGCTGCCGTGAAGGCTGCGGCGCCCGTGTCCCGGACGGGCATGTAGGCGTTGTCACGGGGAGTGCCGGCGCCCGGTGGTGTCTGGGGAGTCGCCGGCTGGGCGCCCTGCGGCGTCGGGTCGTCCAGCGGGATGACCTCGTCGAGGTCGGCTGCGACGATGCCGCTGAGGTTGGCGGCCGTGTCGACCTTGTCGATCGGCACGATGGCCCGGATGTAGCTGACGTCGCCGTCGGCCTTGCTGATGACCGCACCCAGCGACCTGAGCGCGGTGGTGACCGAGTTGTTCTGCCCGGGTGTGGCCGCGATGAGCAGGGTCACCGTGCGCGAGCCGTTCGCCCGAGCCGTGGCCAGCAGCTCGCGGTCATGCTTGCCGAGCTGTGACTGCTTCGCAGGGCTCGCGGCGGCGCTCGCAGCCGCCAGGGCTTGCGGCGCGGTGACGGCACAGGCTGCGACGACCCCGAAGGCCGAGAGCACCACCGCCGTGCGCGTTCTGAAACTGAGGGTCTTGCGCATCGATCCACCTCTTCGGTTGGCGATTTCCGGCCCCCGTTCCGAACGCTTGAGGTTATCGACGTCCTCAGCCCGTCGGCAGGGGATTCGCAGGAATCCCCAAGGTTGGGGCCGGCACGCACCGCGGGTGAGGCTCAGGCGCCCATCGCGTTGGGGTCACGCCAGCGGCGCTCGAACGGCAGGCGCCACGTGAACGGGGCGACGAGCTGGTGGATCTGGTTGGGGCCCCACGTGCCGGCGTCGTAGGGGCGCACGATCGGCGGGTTGTCGAGGAGCGGCTGACTGATCTCCCAGAGGCGCTCGATGCCCTCGGCCGACGTGAAGAGGGTGCGGTCGCCGCGGGCTGCGTCGTAGATGAGGCGCTCGTAGGCCTCGAGCACCGCGCCCGCCCAGTTCGTCTCCTGCATCGAGAACTGCATCGAGAGCTTGTCGAGCTTCATCCCCGGTCCGGGGCGTTTTCCATAGAAGGACAGCGACATTCGCGCCTTGTCGGCGAGGTCGAAGGTCAGGTGGTCGGGCCCGTTGTCGCCGACGCCCGACCCGGCGGGGAACATCGAGCGCGGCGGCTCCTTGAAGGCGATCGAGATGATGCGGGCGCCCTCGGCCAGCCTCTTGCCGGTGCGCAGGTAGAAGGGGACACCGGCCCAGCGCCAGTTGTCGACGAAGCACTTGAGGGCCACGAAGGTCTCGGTCTGGCTCTCCGGCTTGACGCCCGGCACGTCGCGGTAGCCGACGTACTGCCCGCGCACGACGTCGTGCGGCTCGATGGGCGACATCGACCGGAAGACCTTGTTCTTCTCCTCGCTGATGGCTGCCGGCTCGAGCGCGGTCGGCGGCTCCATCGCGGTGAAGGCGAGCACCTGGAAGAGGTGGGTGACGACCATGTCGCGGTAGGCGCCGGTGCTCTCGTAGAAGTCGGCCCGCTGCGCGAGGCCGAGCGTCTCGGGCACGTCGATCTGGATGTGGTCGATGTGGTTGCGGTGCCAGATCGGCTCGAAGAGGCCGTTGGCGAATCGGAACGCGAGGATGTTCTGCGCCGCCTCCTTGCCGAGGAAGTGGTCGATGCGGAAGATCTGCTCCTCGTCGAAGACCTCGTGCAGCTCCGCGTTGAGCGCCCGGGCGCTCGCGAGGTCGGTGCCGAACGGCTTCTCCATGATGATCCGGCTGCGCTCGACGAGCCCCGCCTCGGCGAGCTGGTGCACGACCGCCAGCGCAGCCTTGGGCGGCACCGACAGGTAGTGCAGGCGTCGCGCCCCCTCGCCGAGGATGGCCTCGGACTCGTCGACAGCAGCTCGAATCCCTTGCGGGCCAGCGCTGCCCGGCACCCAGTACAGGCGTTCGGCGAACTCGCGCAGGTCGTCGTCGGTGACGTCGTGGCTCGAGTGCTCGCGGATCGCGGCGAACGCGAGGTCCAGGAACTCGTCCCGGCTCAGCTCGTCGAGCGACGTCGCGACGATCCGCAGGCCCTCGAGCAGCTGGGACTCGTGCAGGTGCAGCATGCCCGGGAGCAGCTTGCGCCTGGCGAGGTCTCCGGTGGCGCCGAAGAGGACGACCGTGGTGGCTGGCATGGGTCCAGCGTGGCGCAGATCGGCCGCCAGCGGGAGGTGTGCCCTCGGCGAAACCCTCGGCACGGCGGGGCTGCTGTCCTATGCTCGGGCCATGCTCATCATCGGCATGATCCTCTTCGGCATGCTCGTCGGCGCCGCCGCCCAGCTCATCCTGGGCCGCGAGGGCAAGAGCATCGACTGGACGATGGCGATCGTCGCGGGCCTCGTCGGCTCGTTCGTCGGTGGCCTGCTCGCGAGCCTCATCGCGGGCGACGGCATCCAGCTGCGACCCAGCGGCATCATCGGCTCCATCGTCGGAGCCGTGGTCGTCACCGCGGCGTGGCGCTGGAGCCGCACCCGCAGCGTCACCCGCTGACGCGGGCCACCTCGAGGCGGATGGCCTCGAGCGCCTCGCTGAGCTGGTTCGCGTCCACGGCGAGGTTGAAGGGCAGTGCGATCCCGTCCGTCCCGACCGAGCCGAGGGCGTAGAGCCGAGACCGGCGGCCTTCGGTGCCCCTGTGGGCGTCCCTCCAGGTGTCGGCGGTGTCCTGGTCGACGAGGACGGTCGCAAGCAGGTGGCTGTTGGGACCCGGGCCCGAGTGACGGTGGGTCCCGAAGCCGGTGATGAGGGGCCACGGGACGCACTTGCCCTGCACGTGCACGCCCTCGGCGTCGGCGACGACCGGCGGCTCGGAGGGACGGCCCTGCCCGACGCCCAGGGCGAGGAGGAAGAGGCCGACGAGGGCCATGACGAGCCCGATGACGATGTCGCTCCGCTCGGCCGTCCCGGTGCCGGGGGAGACGACGCCGATGCCGATGCCGAAGAGCGCGACCCCGCAGGCGAGCAGTCCGAGCCCGAGCAGGGCGTACACGCCGACCATCAAGCGGCTGAACCTGATCCCCACACGCCCCTCGCGCCGGAAGGTCGCCACGAGACGACGGGCCTGTGCTCCCCTGAGTTCACTCACCGGCGCGATTGTGCCTCACGGGACCTCGTCCCTCGTCAGAGGGTGTCGATGCGCACCCGTCCGCGGGAGACGACCCACCGGTGGGTGAGGCGTATGCCGTCCAGCAGGCTCTCGTCGTGGCTGACGACGAGCACCGTGCCCCCGAAAGCGGCGACGGCCGCCTCGAGCTGCTCGATGGCGTCGACGTCGAGGTGGTTGGTCGGCTCGTCGAGCACGAGGACGTTGACCTCCCGGCCCTGGAACAGCGCCATGAGCGCCCGGGTGCGCTCGCCCATCGACAGGCTCCGCGCCGGTCGTGACACGTGCTCGGACCCGAGCCCGAACTTCGCGAGGAGGGTCCGCACCTCGGCGATCGGCCACTCGCTCCCCGACCTCGGGTGGGTCCCGAGCTCTCGTCGCACCACGTCGAGCACCGACGCGTCGTCGTCGAGCAGGTGCCGGCGCTGGTCGATGACGCCGATGGCCACGCGCGTCCCGAGGCTCTGGCGACCGGACGCGAGCGGCAGGTCACCGAGCAGGGCGCCCAGGAGCGTCGTCTTGCCCGAGCCGTTGTCGCCGACGAGGGCGATGCGGTCACCGCGGCCGACGACGAGGCTGACCGGGCCGAGCCGGAAGCCGTGCCGCTCGACGACCGCGTTGGACAGGGTCGCCACGACGTCGGCCGAGGGTCGTCCCTCGGTGATGGCGTAGCGCAGCTGCCACTCCTTGCGGGGCTGCTCCACCGCGTCGAGGCGCTCGGCGGCGCGTTCGAGCCGGCTGCCCTTCGCCGCCTGGCGGTCGGCCCGGGCCTTGTGCTTCTCGCGGATGTGCTTGTCGGGTTCCTTGCCGAGCGCGACGTTGCGCCGTCCCCGGTCGGCCCAGTCGTGCCGCTGCCGGGACTGCGCGAGCAGCGAGTCCCGCTCGGCTGCATACCCCTCGTACGCCTCCCACGCGTGGGCGCGGGCCAGCTCGCGCTGCGCGACGAAGCTGCTCCAGCCACCGGCGTAGTGGCCGATGCGCTGCTGCTTGACGTCGAGCTCGACCACGCCCGTGGCGACCGCGTCGAGGAAGGTGCGGTCGTGGCTCGCGATGAGGATCGGGCCCTCGTGCGCGGCGACGAAGTCGGCCATGAGGGTGAGCCCCCGCGCGTCGAGGTCGTTCGTCGGCTCGTCGAGCAGCAGCACGTCGTACTGGCTGAGCAGCACGGCGACGAGGCAGGCGCGCGCGGCCTGCCCGCCGGACAGCGTGCCGAGGGGACGGTCGGACGCGACGTCGAGCCCCACGCGGGCGGCCACCTCGGGCAGCCGCTCGTCGAGGTCGGCGGCCCCGAGCGCCAGCCACCGCTCGAGCGCCGCGGCATAGCGGTCCTCGCTGCCGTCGTCACCCGCGGCGATCGCGGCGGACGCGGTCTCGAGCTCGAGGTCGGCGGCCGAGACGCCGGTGCGGCGACGCGCATACGTCAGGAGGGTCTCCGACGGGTCGGGCACGACCTGCGGGAGCCAGCCGACCGTCGCGTCGCGCGGGGCGAGGCGGATCGTCCCGGCCTCGACGGGCAGCTCGCCGACGATGGTGCGCATCAGCGTCGACTTGCCCGAACCGTTGGGGCCGACGACGGCGAGCACGTCGCCGTCGGCGAGGGTCAGGTCGAGACCGGAGAAGAGGGTGCGCGCCCCGAAGGCGACGTCGAGTCCGGAGATGGTGAGGGTGGAAGACATGTGGGGTCCTTGATGGTCGGCAGGGCCCCGCGGGTGACGTCAGCCGGTCGTCGACTGGTCAGCGGCGGGCGGGCTCGAGGCATCAGGAGATCCACACGCGAGAGAAGGTATGCGGTGACCGCCGGCCACGTCCAGCGTTTTTCGCACTTGGCGGCCGCGGCGCCGGTCAGGTGAGGGCGGCATCGTGGACGACGATGGCGATCTGCACGCGGTTGTCGGCGCCGAGCTTGTCGAGGACCCGGGACACGTGCGCCTTGACGGTCGGCACCGACAGGTACAGCTCCCGGGAGATGTCCGCGTTGGACAGCCCGCGCCCGATGGCGAGGGCGACCTCGCGCTCGCGGTCGGTCAGCGTGGCGAGGCGCGTCTCGGCATCGGACCGGCGACGGTCGCTCGCGTCGACGGCGCCGCCGCCGGTCGCGACGTGCGCCATGAGCGTCGCGGTGACGCTGGGGGAGAGGATCGGCTCACCGGCTGCGACGAGTCGCACGGCCTCGACGAGGCGACGAGGCTCGGTGTCCTTGAGCAGGAAGCCGTGGGCGCCGGCCCGGAGCGCCTGCACGACCATGTCGTCGGCGTCGAAGGTCGTCAGCACGATGACCTTGAGGTCGTCGCCGCGAGCAGCGCGGAGAGCCCGAGCGCCTTCGGAGAGCAGCGATCTCGTCGTCTCCAGCCCGTCGCGGCGGGGCATCCGGATGTCCATGAGCACGACGTCGGGGCGGTGCTCGTCGACGACCCGCTCGGCGTCGAGACCGTCACCGGCCTCGGCGACGACGTCGAGGTCGGCGGCGCCCCCGAGGATCATCCTCAGTCCCGCGCGGACCAGCGCGTCGTCGTCGACGACCACCACACGCGTGCGTCCCTGCTCCCCGGTCATCGCGACCACGGTAGCCGAGCGGTGAGCACGAAGTCGCCGGTCCGGTCGGGACCGTACGTCAGCTCGCCGCCGGCGAGGACGGCGCGTTCGGTGAGCCCGAGCAGTCCCAGCCCGGCTCCGACCGTGACGCCCTGGCGTATGCCGTCCGCTGCGTCGGTGCGCGCGCGGGGAACGCTGTTGCGCACCGTGATCCGGACCGCCTCGTCGTCGAGACCGCCGTCGACGGACGTCGAGACCCCGACGCGCACCGCCGCGCCGGGGGCGTGCTTGCGGGCGTTGGTCAGTCCCTCCTGGACGATGCGGAAGGCGCTGCGCGACACCTGCGCGGGCACGGCGTCGAGGTCGCCGGAGCGGTCGAGCAGCACGGTCGCTCCGCCGGACCGGGACTCGGCGACGAGGGTGTCCAGGTCGCCCAGTGTCGGTTGGGGCGGCTCGGGTGAGCCATCCGGGGGAGCGGTCACACCGGGCACGTCGCGGAGCACCCCGAGCACCGCTCGGAGCTCGGTCAGGGCCTGGTTGGCGCTCTCGCGGACGATCTCGGCCGTCTCGGCGACCTGCTCGGGAGCGAGGTCGATGCGATAGGCGAGCGCCCCGGAGTGCATGGCCACCAAGGAGATCCGGTGCGCGAGGACGTCGTGCATCTCGCGCGCGATGCGGGCCCGCTCGGCGACCTGGGCCTGGACGACGCGCATCGACTGCTCGCGCTCGGCCGTCAGGGCCCGCTCGTGGAGGGACGCGACGAAGGCCCGGCGCTCGCCGACCGCCCACCCGATGGCGACGCTCACGGCAAAGCTGAGCAGCCCGATGATGACGTTGGGCAGCGTGATCGCCTCGGGCTCGGTCGGGTAGACGAGGGCGTGCGACACGCCGGCGAGCATCCACGGCACCAGGACGACCGCGATCTCACGCCAGCGCTGCCGGGTCGCGAGCGAGACGAGGGCGAGGACCGAGGCCCCGACGCTGACCGACGAGACGCCGGACAGCACCGTCGTCGCGAGCGCCACGGCGAGCGGCCACCGGCGACGCCACAGCAGCAGGACGGTCGAGCCGAGGCCGAGGGCGAGGTCGACGAGGAGCCAGTCCTTGCCGAACGTCGGCGCGACGCCGCGGTGGTCGAGCTGCGCCTGCACGACGCCCCAGATCGCCAGCCCGAAGAGGAAGGCGAGCCCGAGCCGCCACGTCTCGCCCCACACGTGACCCCGTCGGGTGCGGGCGATCCGGGGCAGTGGCACCCGGCCAGCCTAGGCGCGGACCCGGCGCGACGGCATACGACCAAGGTCTGCTCCTGCACCCCCCCGGCAGGCGCGACCCTGAGCACGGACCCTGACTCGGGTCAGGGTCGTATGCGACCTTGGTAGGGGTCGGAATCAGGCTTGTGACGGATGTGCGACCACCCGCTCGCCCGGGAGGGTGGAGCCCATGATCACAGTGGAACGACTCACCAAGCGCTACGGCCCGTTCACGGCCGTCGACGACGTCTCCTTCGACGTCAAGCCGGGCCTCGTCACCGGCTTCCTCGGCCCGAACGGTGCCGGCAAGACCACCGCGATGCGCGTCATGGCCGGCCTCACCCCCGCCACGTCGGGCCGGGCCACGGTGCTCGGCAAGCCGTATGCCGCCCTGCCGAACCCGGGCCGCCACGTCGGCCTCCTGCTCGACGCCTCGGCCCAGCACGCCGGCCGCACCGGTCGCGAGGTGCTGACCCTCGGCGCGATCCTGATGGGCGTCGGCAAGCACCGCGTCGACGAGATGGTCGAGCTCGTCGGCCTCACCGAGAAGGAGGCGAACCGCCGGGTCCGCAACTACTCCCTCGGCATGCGCCAGCGCCTCGGCATCGCCCACGCCCTGCTCGGTGACCCGGAGGTCCTCATCCTCGACGAGCCGGCCAACGGCCTCGACCCCGCGGGCATCCGGTGGATGCGCGACCTGCTCCGCGGCTACGCCAACGAGGGCGGCACCGTGCTGCTCAGCTCGCACCTGCTCAACGAGATCGAGCGCGTCGCCGACGAGATCATCGTCATCGGCCACGGCAGGATCGTCGCCCAGGGCACCAAGGACGAGCTCCTCGCCGGCGCCGGCACCTACACCCGCTCCACCGACGACGACGCCCTGATGGCGGCGCTCGCCGCGCAGTCGATCGTCGCGCAGCGCACCCCGACCGGCGGCCTGCAGGTCGAGGCCGAGCCGATCGTCGTCGGCCGCCTCGCCGTCGCCCACCAGATCGTCCTGACCGAGCTGCGCGGCGCCGACAGCCGGGGTCTCGAGGAGATGTTCCTCGACCTCACGGCCGACGCCGCCCGAGAGGAGGTGGCGGCATGACCGCCACGACGACGACCGCGCCCACCGGGGTTGCAGTCTCCAAGAACGCCGAGTCGGCCCTGCCGACCCATGCCAAGGTCCCGAGCCGCATCGACGGTCCGCGCCCCACCACAGGCGTGCCCTTCAGCCGGCTCGTCCACGTCGAGCTGCGCAAGATGCTCGACACCCGTGCCGGTCGGTGGCTCATCATCGGCATCGGCGCGATCATCGCGATCGCCCTGACGATCATGTTCTTCAACGAGGGCGGCCAGCACGCCTTCGGTGAGTACCTCCAGGCCACGACGATGCCGATGGCGCTCATCCTGCCGGTCGTCGGCATCCTCGCCGTCACGTCCGAGTGGAGCCAGCGCACCGGGCTCGTCACCTTCGGGCTCGAGCCGCGCCGCATCCGAGTCGCCTGGGCCAAGCTGCTGTCGGCGCTCGTCGTCGGTGTCTGCGCCTTCGCGCTCGCGCTCGTCCTCGCGGGGATCGCGCACCAGGCCGCGATCACCTTCCGGGGCATCGAGGGCGACTGGTCGACGGACGCGCTCGTGCTCCTCGGGGCCGGCGGCTACGTGCTGCTCGGGATCGCCCAGGGCGTCGGCTTCGGCATGCTCTTCAAGAACACGCCCGCCGCGGTCGTCGTCTTCTTCGTCCTGCCGACCGCGTGGTCGATCCTCGGCTCGATGGTGTCGTGGCTGCACGACGCCGCCGCGTGGCTCGACATGAACCAGACGATGAACCCGCTCTTCCAGGGATCGCTGACCGGCGAGCAGTGGGCCCACCTCGGCACCTCGGTCGCCGTCTGGGTCGTCGCGCCCCTCGCCGTCGGCATCTGGCGCCTGACCCGTGCCGAGGTGAAGTAGGACCTCACCACGAACGAGAGGTATGCCGTGTGCCTGACGGGGGCACACGGCATACCTCTTCGTGGTGCTGGGGCGACGGCCCGCGTCAGTGCGCGGCGTTCGTGTCCGTCTCGACGACGGGCTCCGTGACGACCTTGGCGTCGTCGGCATCGCCGCCCGGGTTGGCCCCGCCGAGGCCGGCCCGCACGAGCTCCTCGATCTGCTTGCCCGTCTCGGCGTCGACCTGCTTCCAGTAGTCGAAGGCACGCTCGAGCACGGGCGACTTCACGCCTCCGAGCAGGTGGCCGGCGACGGTCTCGGTGAACATCTCGCGCTGCGCGTCGTCCCAGACGTCGCGCACGAGCGCACCCGCCTGGCCGAAGTCGTCGTCGTCCTCGCGCAGCGTGTAGGCCTGGCGCACCATGGCGCCGTCGGTCTCCCAGCTCTCCTCGACCTCGCCGACGTTGTCGGCGTAGCCGCGGCCCTCGCTGTTGGGGGCGTAGACCGGGGCGTCACCGCGGTGGTCGTAGGCCATCGGCCCGTCCTGCGTGTAGGTGTTGACGTCCGCGACGCGGGGCCGGTTGACCGGCAGCTGCAGGTAGTTCGGGCCGATGCGGTAGCGGTGCGTGTCGCCGTAGGCGAAGACGCGGCCGAGCAGCATCTTGTCGGGGGAGAAGCCGATGCCCGGCACGATCGCCGACGGCTCGAACGCGGCCTGCTCGATCTGGGCGAAGAAGTTGTCGGGGTTGCGGTTCAGGGTCATCGTGCCGACCGTGATGAGCGGGTAGTCGCTGTGCGGCCACACCTTCGTCAGGTCGAATGGGTTGAGGTGGTAGGTCTTCGCGTCCTCGTAGGGCATCGCCTGGATCGACAGCGTCCAGCTCGGGAAGTCGCCCGCCTCGATGGCGTCGTGGAGGTCGCGACGGTGGTGGTCGGCGTCCTGGCCGGCGATCCGCTCGGCCTCGGCGCCCGTGAGTCCCTCGACGCCCTGGTTGCTGTGGAAGTGGTACTTGACCCAGTGCTTCTCGCCGGCCTCGTTGACCCATAGGAAGGTGTGGCTGCCGTAGCCGTTCATGTGCCGGAACGTCTTCGGGATGCCGCGGTCGCCCATGAGGTAGGTGACCTGGTGCGCCGACTCGGGGTTGAGGCTCCAGAAGTCCCACTGCATGTGGTTGTCGCGCAGGCCCGAGCCGCCGCGGCGCTTCTGGCTGCGGATGAAGTGCGGGAACTTCATCGTGTCGCGGATGAAGAAGACCGGGGTGTTGTTGCCGACGAGGTCGTAGTTGCCCTCGGTCGTGTAGAACTTCAGCGCGAAGCCGCGGGGGTCGCGCCACGTGTCGGGGCTGCCCTGCTCGCCGGCGACGGTCGAGAAGCGCGCGAGCATCTCCGTCCTGACGCCCGGCTGGAAGAGCGCCGCCTTCGTGTAGGCCGACACGTCCTCGGTCGTCTCGAACGTGCCGAACGCTCCGGAGCCCTTCGCGTGCACGTTGCGCTCGGGGATGCGCTCGCGGTTGAAGTGCGCCATCTGGTTGATGAAGTGGTGGTCGTGCAGCAGGATCGGGCCGTCCGGGCCGACGGTGAGCGAGTTGCGGTCGCTCGGTGCGGGGGCACCCGTCTCGGTGTGGGAGCCGAGCTCGGCCTCCTTGCTCGGTGCCGTCTCGATCGACTCGCGTGACTGCGTGCTCTCGCTCATGTCTGCTCCTTCGACGTCTGTCTATGGCCCATACCCACTTGGCCGGTGGCGACCTAGAGTCGGGGAATGAGGCAGCGCCGCGTCGTGCAGGGCGTCATCGCGGCGAGTGCCGGGATGGTCGCGACCGCCCTCCTCGCGGGGTGCACGAGCGGCGGCCCGACCGTGGTGTCGCCGACGGGCCGCGTGTCCGGTGGCTCCGTCGCGACCCCCGAGGTCTCCCTGACGCCCATCGACCCCGGTCCGCCGCCCGTCGTGACGGTGCCGGGGCGCGTTGCGGGAGAGGTGGCCCGGGTCGTCGTGACGAGACAGGGCGCCGGCAAGGCCTTCCGCAACGTGCCCGGGGTGCCGGTCGCCGAGGGTCGCACCTACACCGTCGAGGTGGCGTGCGCGGCCGGTCGCCCGTCGACGGGCACCAGCTATGCGGTCTACGACGCGGCGCCCGGCACGTGGGGCCACGGCGAGCCGCTCTACTCCCGGCCCTTCCCGTGCGACGGGTCGGTCCAGCGGACCGCCCACCTCGGCCTGCCCGCCGGCAAGGTGCAGATCGACGTCCGCGGCCTGCCCGGGGACGCCGTGACGGCGTACGCCCTCATCCGCCCCGAGTAGCCGAGCCCGGGGAAGTCGGTCGTGGGGGGCGGCGGGGCGCCGATAGGCTGACCCGCGTGATCGACATCAAGCTCGTGCGCGACGAACCCGACCGGGTCCGCGCCTCGCAACAGGCCCGTGGAGAGGACCCGGGGATCGTGGACGCGATCCTCGCTGCCGACGAGCGTCGTCGATCGTCCCTCGGTGAGTTCGAGAGGCTGCGTGCCGAGCAGAAGACCGTCAGCAAGTCGGTCGGTGCCGCGATGGGTGCCTTCCAGAAGGCGAAGAAGGCGGGCGCTGCCGACGCCGACCACCTCGAGAAGGTGGCGCACGAGGCGCGCACGCACGCCGGCAAGCTGAGCGAGCAGGTCAAGTCGCTCGAGAGCGACGCCGACGACGCCGGGGCCGAGCTCGAGCGCCTGCTGCGCCAGGTCGGCAACGTCATCATCGACGGCGTTCCCGTCGGCGGTGAGGACGACTATGTCGTGCTCGAGACCGTCGGCACCCCAAGGGATTTCGCGGCCGAGGGCTTCGAGCCGCTCGACCACCTCGCGCTCGGCGAGAAGCTCGGCGCCATCGACATGGAGCGCGGCGCCAAGGTCGGCGGCGCCCGGTTCTACTACCTCACCGGTGTCGGCGCGCTGCTCGAGCTCGCCCTGCTCAACATGGCCATCGCCCAGGCGACCGCGGCCGGCTTCACCCCGATGATCACGCCGACGCTCGCGCGACCCGAGATCATGGTCGGCGCCGGCTTCATGGACGCGCACGCCGAGGAGGTCTACCGCCTCGAGGCCGACGACCTCTACCTCACCGGCACCTCGGAGGTCGCCCTCGCCGGCTACCACTCCGACGAGATCATCGACCTGAGCAACGGCCCGAAGCGGTATGCCGGGTGGTCGGCCTGCTACCGCCGCGAGGCCGGGTCGCACGGCAAGGACACCCGCGGCATCATCCGCGTGCACCAGTTCCACAAGGTCGAGATGTTCAGCTACTGCCGTCCCGAGGACGCCGAGGCCGAGCACCAGCGCCTGCTGGGGTGGGAGCGCGAGATGCTCGCCAAGATCGAGGTGCCCTACCGCATCATCGACACCGCGGCCGGTGACCTCGGCGGCCCGGCGGCCCGCAAGTTCGACTGCGAGGCGTGGGTGCCGACCCAGGGCAAGTACCGCGAGCTGACCTCCACCTCGAACTGCACGACGTACCAGGCGCGCCGACTCAACACGCGCGAGCGCGACCCGAACGGCTCGGGCACCCGCGCCGTCGCGACGCTCAACGGCACGCTGGGCACGACGCGCTGGCTCGTGGCGATCCTCGAGAACCACCAGCAGCCCGACGGCTCGGTCCGCGTGCCTGAGGCCCTGCGTCCCTTCCTCGGCAAGGACGTGCTCACCCCGCTCACCTGACCACCCGTTCGAGGTGTGCGCCGCGCAACTGCGCGGCCGCGTACCTCAAGCCGTGGGGGAGCAGGTGATGCCGAGCTGTCTCGTGACCTCGTCGAGGACGCGCAGGTTGGCCTGGACCGACGTCGCCGGGTGCAGCGGAGACTCGAGCCGGCCCTCGCCGATGCAGCGGGCGACCTCGAGCGCGGAGTGGAAGAGCGCGCCGTGGCCGATCGGCTCGGGGTCGGTCCACGTCACGCAGCGTGACCCGTCGGCGGACGTGACGACGACGTCGCCGGGCATGAAGAACGGACCGGGCAGCGTGAGCGTCGCCTCCGTGCCGGCGATGGTCCCGGACGTGGGCGTACGCGTGAGCAGCGTCGAGTGCAGCACGCTCGTCGCGTCGCCGGCGTGGGTCAACAGCATCGCCGCCTGGCCGTTGACGCCGGTGGCCGTCATCTCCCCGGACGCCTGCACGCGGGTCGCCGGCCCGAGCGCCCACGTCGCGAGCGTCGTCACGTAGGTGCCGAGGTCGAGCAGCGACCCGCCCGCCACGGCCGGGTCGAGGATGCGATGCGGCGGGTCGAAGTGCTCGCCGTGGTCGGCGAGGACGGTGCGCACGTCACCGAGAAGGCCGGCGCCCAGCACCTGGCGCACGACGTCGAGACGCGGCAGGAAGAGGGTCCACATCGCCTCCATGCAGAAGACGCCGGCGGCCAGAGCCGCGGCCGAGATCTCCTGCGCCTCAACGGCATTGACACCGATGGGCTTCTCGACGAGCACGTGCTTGCCGGCATCGACGGCGAGCAGTGCTCCGGACCGGTGCAGGTGGTGCGGCGTGGCGATGTAGACGACGTCGACGTCCGGGTCGCCGACGAGTGCGTCCGCCGATCCGTGCGCCCGCTCGATCCCGGCCGCCGCCGCGAACGCCTCGGCCGAGGCCTGCGTCCGCGACCCGACGGCCGCGACCTGCTGGGACGTCGACGCCTGAAGCGACGCGACGAAGCGTGAGGCGATCCACCCGGTGCCGAGCACGCCCCAGCGCAGGCTCGGCACGGACGAGGGGGACGGACGGCGCGGGCCCGGGAGGGTGTCGGGCAGCGAGAGGGACGACACGGCATACCTCCTCGGCGTGTGTCGGGAAGTGGGTACTCGAGGGGGTGCGGTCAGCGCTCGTCGAGCATGACCTCGATGGAGTAGTCCTGCGCGCGGTAGCAGTGGTCGCCGTACTCGACCGGACCGCCGACGGCGTCGAACGCGGTGCGCGACATCGTCAGGACAGGCTGGGACGGCGTGAGGTCGAGGTGCCTGCGCTCCGCAGCCGACGGCTGGCGGGCGCCGATGCGCTGGTGAGCGACCACCGGCTTGCCTCCGCGGGCGCGCAGCAGCGCGTAGAGGCCGTCGCGCTCGAGGTCCTCGCGGCTGATGTCGGAGTAGGCGGGCGGCAGCCAGTTGCGCAGGATCGCGAGCGGGCGGTCGCCGTCGCGGCGCAGCCGGACGAGCTTGAGCAGTGGGGTGTCCACCGGAAGGCCGAGCGCCGTCGCGGCGACCTCGTCGGTCGTCACCTCGTGCGTCAACACCTCGGTGCGAGGGTCCCCCGCCCCCTCGCGCCGCAGGTCGTCGTAGAGGCTCGTCAGCTCGGCCCGCCGGTGGATCTGGCGCCCCGCGACCGTGGTGCCGAGACCACGCCTCCTCAGCAGCAGGCCCTGCCCGACGAGCTCCTGGATCGCCCGACGGACCGTCGGCCGCGAGAGCCCGAGCCGGCCGGCCATGGCGACCTCGTTCTCGAAGGCGTCGCCCGGCTGGAGCTGCCCGCTCGCAATCGCCGCGCTGAGCTGCTCTGCGAGCTGGTGGTAGAGCGGAACCGGCGTCTCGCGGTCGATGCGGACGTCAACGGGCTTGGGCATGGCCGCAGACTAGCGACACCGCCACCGCATGCAATGACATGTTCATGTCAGCACACCGTGGCGTCACCGAGGGCTCTTGACGACGAGGATCGGCACGTCGGCGTCGAGGATGAGGTTCTGCGCGACGCTGCCGAGGAACGCCTTGCCCATGGGGGAGCGGCGCCTGGCCCCGATGACGAGCACGTCCGGACCCAGCTCGCGCACGGTCGCCAGGATCGCCTCGGAGACGTCCGCGATGTCCCGGCCGCCGGGCACCAGCCGGACGTCCCACCGGACGTCCGGCAGCGCCACGGCGGCCAGGGCCGCCTCGACGGCATCGGAGATCCCGGCCCTGTTGGCCTCCGCGATGTCGTTGTCGAGCGACTCGACGACGTGGATGACCACGAGGTCGGTCCCGCGGTAGGCCGCCTGGCGGGCTCCCTCCTGCAGCGCGAGGGCGCTCGAGCTGCGGCCGTGGTGGGCGACAGCGACGCTCATGACGTCACCCCGCTCACTTCTGCAGCTCGTGCGAGAGCTCGGTGAGCTCGTCCCCGCCGGCCATCTGGCGGGTCAGCTCGTCGAGGGCGACCTCGGACCGCCTCTTGTCGAGCACGGCCTGCCCGAGCTTGAGGATGACGAAGTGGTTGCCGACGAGGTAGGCGTGGTGCGGGTTGTGCGTGATGAAGACGACGCCGAGGCCGGCGTCCCGAGCGGCAGCGGTGTACTTCAGCACGACGCCGGACTGCTTGACGCCGAGGGCTGCGGTCGGCTCGTCGAGGATGAGCACGCGGGCGCCGAAGTAGACGGCGCGGGCGATCGCGACGCACTGGCGCTGGCCCCCGGACAGCGTGCCGATGGGCTGGTTGATGTCCTTGACGACGATCCCCATCTTGCGCAGCTCCTCGTCGGCGATGCGTTTCATGTCGTTGATCCGCAGCGGCGCGAAGGGTCCCCGTCCCGAGACCATCTCGGATCCGAGGAAGAAGTTGCGCCAGACCTCCATGAGGTCGACGACGGCGAGGTCCTGGTAGACGGTCGCGATCCCGTGTCCGAGCGAGTCGCGCGGTGACGAGAACGAGACCTCCTTGCCGTCGACCTTCATCGTGCCCTCGTTGTGCGGGTGGAGCCCGGAGATGATCTTGATGAGGGTGGACTTGCCGGCGCCGTTGTCGCCGAGGACGCAGGTGACCTCGCCCGCGTTGACGGTCAGGTTGATTCCCTTGAGCGCGCGGACCGCGCCGTACGTCTTGCCGATGTTGGTCATCTCGATGAGCGGCTCGCCCTTGTACAGCTCCGGGTCGGCGTGGTCGTGAAGGGTGTCGGTCATGTCAACCCACCTTCCGGGTGGTCGAGAGTCGTTTGACGTAGAGGTTGACCAGGACGGCGAGCAGGAGCATGACGCCGAGGAAGGCCTTGAACCAGTTCGGGTCCCACCCGGCGTAGACGATGCACAGGCTGGTCATGCCGAAGATGAAGGCGCCGATGGCCACGCCGATGGCGTTGCCGTACCCGCCGGTCAGGAGCGTGCCACCCACGACGGCGGCGATGATGTAGAGGAACTCGTTGCCCACGCCGTTGCCGGCCTGGAGCGTGTTGTAGTTGTACAGGTAGTGCATGCCGGCGAACCAGGCGAGGAAGGCGACGGTCATGAAGAGGCCGACCTTGACCCGGGTGACGGGCACACCGACCGCGCGGGCCGAGGCGGCGTTGCCTCCGACGGCGTAGATCCAGTTGCCGATCTTGGTGCGCTGCAGCACGTAGGCCGCGAGCCCGACGAAGAGGAACCACCAGATGACCGTGATCGACAGGGTGACCGAGCCGATCGCCCACTCGTGGGCGAAGATCCAGTTGAGCGAGTCGTAGCCGGCCATCTGGTTGATGTTCGGGCTGGAGACCGATCCGGTGACGAGCTTGGTCACGCCGAGGTTCGCGCCCTGCAGCACGAAGAACGTGCCCAACGTGATGAGGAAGCTCGGGATCCCGGTCCTCATGACGAGGTAGCCGTTGAGGAAGCCGATCGCCAGGCAGACCACCAGCGACAGGACCGCGCCGACCCACAGGTTGATGCCGAGCTGGTAGCAGAACATCGCGTTGAAGAGCCCGGCCGTGGTGACCAGGACGCCGGCGGAGAGATCGAACTCGCCGCCGATCATCAGCATGCCGACCGCGACGGCCACGATGCCGATCGTCGAGGACTGGTAGAGGACGGTGAAGAAGGACGCCGGGCTGCGGAAGGCCGGTGCGACGACGAGGAAGAAGATGAAGATGGCGACGGCTGCGACGAGGGCGCCGATCTCGGGTCGGGCCAGCAGCCTGTTCGACCAGCCCAGCGTGACCCGGTTGGACGCCTCGGCAGGAGCCGAGGGCGACGGGTCGGTCTTGACGGGGGTGCTACTCATGACAGCTCCAGTGCTGTTCGGCGGGGGGCCGGGTCCGCCCGAACGCTCTGAACGGACCCGGCTCCCTCGAGGCGGTTAGCGGGTGTTCTGCTTGATGAAGGGAAGGACCTGGGCGATGTTCGTCTTGTCGACGAAGGAGGGGCCGGTCAGCACGGCCTGGCCGCCGCCGAGGACGTTGCCGTTCTTCTTGTAGAGGTAGAGCTGCGTGATGGCCATGTAGCCCTGCAGATAGGGCTGCTGGTCGATGAACCACTGGATCTTGCCGTCCTGGACCGCCTGAGCCGCGTCCGGGTTGGTGTCGAACGTGCCGATCTTGACCTCTGGCCGCCCGGCGCCCTGCGCGGCCTTGATGGTGTCGAGGGCCTGCGGCGCGCCGAGGGTGATGACCCAGTTGATCGACTTGTCCTCGGTGAGCTTGGCCTGGATGGCCGTCGTGACGGCGGCGTCGTCGGCGCCGTTGACCTGCAGGTTTTCGGTGTTCGGGAAGGACGCCTTGACCCCGGCGCAGCGGTCCTCGAGGGCCACCGACCCGGTCTGCTGGATGGTGCAGAGGATCTTGGTGGCACCAGAGGCGGCCGCGCGCTTGCCGGCCTCCTGACCACCCAGCTTCTCGTTGGAGGCGAAGTGCGTCAGTGCGCCGGCCTGCTGGAAGAAGTCGATCCCCGAGTTGAAGGTGTCGACCGGGATGCCGGCTGCCTGGGCCTTCTTGATCGTGGGGATGAGCGCGTCCGGGGTCACCAGGGTCGTGGCGATGCCGTCGACCTTGGAGTCGATCGCGTTCTGGATCAGCACCGCCTGCTTGCTGGCGTCAGGGTCCGAGGAGTACTTCAGGGTGGCGCCGGTGTCCTTGGCAGCCTGCTGCGCGCCCGCCTTGATGCGGTCCCAGAACGTGTCGCCCGGCGTCTCGTGGGTGATCATGGCGAAGGTGTAGCCGCTGTTGCCGCCGCCACCGCCGCCCCCACCCGTCGACGTCGTGCTGGGCGCGCCGCCGCCGCTGCAGGCACCGAGGGCGAGCGCTGCGGCCGTGGCCATCCCGGCTGCGGCCGTCAGTCTCTTGCGAGTCCGAGTCGGAGTCATCGTTGATTCCTTTCGTTGCGTCGCGGTTCCCGGTCGCCGGACTGGCGCGACGTTCTGTGACGGTGGTTCCGTCGATCAGGGTGGTGCCCGTATGCCGTGTGCCGCCTGGCACGTCAGGTGTGCGGGCTGGAGGGGTGTCGGGTCGAGGTCGACCCGGCCGGTGCACCGGTGGTGCGCATGGGCTCAAGGGTCTGGCTGCGTCGCGTCCGGTGAGGACGGTGTGGGGCGACGTCGTCGCCCGGAGGGTGTGCGGGGATCTCGGCGGGCTCCGGCGATCTGGTGGTCACCGGGCTCGCGCTGGCTCCTCCGTCGCGGTGGACATCGGGGTCGATGTCGTCCGGTCCCGGCGTCGATGCCAGCGATTGGAGGATGCCCCCGATTCTGTCCTCATGTCAAGAGATTGATCAAACATCAGAATGTCCTAACATTTGCTTGACACGATGGCCTCAACAGCACGACCATCGTTGTCGAAGGACGACGACGTCGAGACGCTCGCCGACCGGACCACGCGGCGACCACCCACCGGACCGCCGCCCACCGCGATCACCCAAGGGAGTGTGCACATGCGCATCGGACTGGCCGGAGTCGGCCGCATCGGGGCGTCCCACGCCGAGACCCTCCGCGACCTCTCCGACGTCGACGAGGTGGTCGTGGCCGACCTGGACGCCGACGCCGCTCGCGCCGTCGCCGACAAGCTCGAGGTCGGTTTTACGGGTTCGCCGGCGGAGCTGATCGCCTCGGGCGTCGACGGCTTCGTCATCGCGACCGCCACGCCGGGCCACGCGCCCCTCATCCGCCTCGGCCTCGAGGCCGGGGTGCCGACCTTCTGCGAGAAGCCGGTCGCCGCCACGCTCGAGGAGACGCTCGACCTGGCCGAGCTCGTGGCGCGGACCTCCACACCCGTCCACGTCGGCTTCCAGCGGCGCTTCGACCGCGGCTACCAGCGCGCCCAGCAGGCCGTGGCCGCCGGCGAGCTCGGCTTCCTGCACAGCATCCGCGCCCAGACGCACGACCAGGCCCCGCCCCACGCCGCCTACATCCCGACGAGCGGCGGCCTCTTCCGCGACTGCTCGATCCACGACTTCGACATCATCCGGTTCGTCACCGGCCGCGAGGTCGCCTCGGTCTACGCCACCGGCTCCAACAAGGGTGCGGCCTTCTTCGCCGAGGCCGGGGACGTCGACACCGCCGCGGCCGTCCTCACGCTCGACGACGGCACGCTCGTCAACCTCTCGGCCACCCGCTACAACGGCGCCGGCCACGACGTGCGCATGGAGGTGCTGGGCAGCGAGGGCACGATCGGCGTCGGCTACGACGACTCGCTCGCCGTCACCTCCGCCGAGCCCGGCGCGACCTACCCATCCGGCCCACGCCACTGGTCGTTCATGGAGCGCTTCCTGCCGGCCTACCGCGCCGAGCTGACGGCCTTCGCCGCCGTCGCCCGCGGCACGCTCGCCTCGCCGTGCACGGTCCACGACGCGCTCCAGGCCTTCCGCGTCGCCGACGCCTGCGAGCTGTCCCGCCGGGAGAACCGCCCGGTCGCCCTCACCGAGATCCCCGGTCTGTGAAGGGCACGACGACGATGAGCACCCCCACCACGACGCCCGGCGACACGGCATACGACACCTCCTACGACGTCGTCGCCATCGGGCGCACCGGCGTCGACATCTACCCGCTGCAGCACGGCGTCGGCCTCGAGAAGGTGCGTACCTTCGAGAAGTTCCTCGGCGGCAGCGCGACCAACGTCGCCGTCGCCGCGGCCCGTCACGGGCACCGGGTCGCCCTCATCACGCGGACCGGGCAGGACGCGTTCGGCCGCTACATCCACGAGGCGCTGCGCGACTTCGGCGTCGACGACGCGTTCGTCTCGCCCGTGGCAGGGCCGCCGACGCCCGTCACCTTCTGCGAGGTCTTCCCGCCGGACGACTTCCCGCTCTACTTCTACCGCTACCCGATCGCCCCCGACCTCCTCATCGAGGCCGACGAGCTGCCGCTCGACGCGATCCGCGGCGCCGGCGTCTACTGGTCGACCGTCACGGGCCTCTCGCAGGAGCCGAGCCGCGCGGCGCACTTCCGCGCCTGGGAGACCCGGGGCCGGCGCACCCACACAGTGCTCGACCTCGACTACCGCCCGATGTTCTGGGCCGACCGGGCCGAGGCGAGCGAGCAGGTCGGACGCGCGCTGGAGCAGGTGACCGTCGCCGTCGGCAACCGCGAGGAGTGTGAGGTCGCCGTCGGCGAGACCGACCCACAGCGGGCGGCCGACGCGCTGCTCGAGCGCGGCGTCGAGCTCGCCGTCGTCAAGCAAGGCCCCAAGGGGGTGCTCGCCGCGACCCGCGACGAGCGCGTCGAGGTGCCGCCCTTCCCCGTCGACGTCGTCAACGGTCTCGGGGCCGGCGACGCCTTCGGCGGCGCGCTCTGCCACGGCCTGCTCGCGGGCTGGGACCTGCGGCGCGTCCTCGAGTTCGCCAACGTCGCGGGTGCGATCGTCGCCAGCAAGCTCGAGTGCTCCACCGCGATGCCGACCTCCGCCGAGGTCGAGGAGCGCCTGTCCGCCCCCGACCGGCACGCCGCCCCGTTCGCCGCCGTCGCCGAGGAGGCACGATGACCGCCACGCCCGTCAGCACCCCGACGAGCCCGACCAGCCCGCCCCTCGGCTCGCCCGCGAGCCCGAAGGTCGCGGACCTGACCGAGATCCGCGTCCGAGAGCCCGGGCGCATCGCCGCCGGCTGGGCTGCGCGCCGGCGCCGCCCGCTCGTGCGTGAGGACGGCCGGATGCTCCTCGTCGCCGCCGACCACCCGGCCCGTGGCGCGCTGGGCGTCCGCGGCGCGGGCGCGGCCATGGCGAGCCGCAGCGACCTGCTCGACCGCCTCGTCACCGCGCTCCAGCGACCCGGCGTCGACGGCGTGCTCGGCACCCCCGACATCCTCGACGACCTGCTCCTGCTCGGCGCGCTCGACGACAAGGTGGCCATCGGCTCGATGAACCGTGGCGGCCTCCAGGGCGCGACCTTCGAGCTCGACGACCGCTTCACCGCCTACACCGCCGCCGAGATCGCGGCACGCGGCATCGACGGCGGCAAGATGCTGACCCGCATCTGCCTCGACGACCCCGGCACGGTGGCGACCCTGGAGGCGAGCGCCAACGCCGTCACCGCGCTCGCCGAGCACCAGGTCATGGCCATGGTCGAGCCGTTCCTCTCGACCCGCGAGGGCGGTCGGGTCGTCAACCAGCTCGACCCTGACTCGACGATCAAGTCGGTCCACATCGCCGCCGGCCTCGGCGCCTCGAGCGCCTACACGTGGCTCAAGCTGCCCGTCGTCGACGAGCTCGACCGCGTCATGGATGCGACGACGCTGCCGACGCTGCTCCTCGGTGGTGACCCGCAGGGTGACCCGCAGGACACGTATGCGTCGTGGGCCCACGCGCTCGACCTGCCCGCCGTGCGCGGTCTCGTCGTCGGACGCGCCCTGCTCTTCCCGCCCGACGGCGACGTCGCCGCGGCCGTCGACATCGCCGCGGGCCTCGTCCACGGGTCCGCCAACGGGAGCGGGGTCGGCGCATGAGCGACAACGAGCGCTGGGTGCGCCCGCTCGGGAGCGCCGGCACGGCCGAGTGGTCCGTCGCGATCGACGACACCGTCGACGGGTGGTCGCACACGCGGCTGTATGCCGTGGACCTCGCCCCCGGCCAGAGCCGCAGCGTCCCGGCCGGCGAGTGGGAGCACGTCGTCGTGCCGCTCTCGGGCTCGGTCACCGTCACGGCGGTCGACGGGGACGGCGAGAAGCACGAGGCACGACTGGCGGGCCGCGAGTCCGTCTTCGCCGGTCCGACCGACGTCGCCTACGCCTCCCGGGACGCCGAGCTCACCGTGACCGCCGAGGGCGGACCGGCCAGGGTCGCGGTGTGCGGCGCCCGCGCGGCGGAGCGGCACACGCCGCCGTTCCGCCACGTGGACGCCGCCGACGTGCCCGTCGAGCTGCGCGGCGCGGGCGTCGCGTCGCGGGAGGTCCGCAACTTCGGCATCCCCGGCGTGCTCGACGCCGACTCGATCATCGCCTGCGAGGTCATCACACCCGGTGGCAACTGGAGCTCCTACCCGCCGCACAAGCACGACGAGGACCGTCCGGGTGTCGAGACCGAGCTCGAGGAGATCTACTACTTCGAGGTGGCTCCCGCTGCGGGCTCGCCGGATGCCGCGGGCACGAGCCCGGTGGGCTACCAGCGCGTCTACGGCACCGACGAGCGCCCGATCGACGTGCTCGCCGAGGTGCACTCGGGCGACGTCGTCCTCGTGCCGCACGGCTGGCACGGTCCCGCGATGGCCGCCCCCGGCTACGACCTCTACTACCTCAACGTCATGGCCGGTCCCGGAGCGGAACGTGCCTGGCTCATCTGCGACGACCCCGCCCACGGCTGGGTCCGCGACACCTGGTCCGACCAGCCGGTCGACCCCCGACTCCCGCTTGGAGGCACCCGATGACGCGTGACGACCAGCAGACCGTGCGTCTGACCGTGGCTCAGGCCGTGGTCCGCTTCCTCGCCAACCAGTGGAGCGAGCGCGACGGCGAGCGGCAGAAGCTCTTCGCCGGCTGCTTCGGCATCTTCGGCCACGGCAACGTCGCCGGTCTCGGGCAGGCGCTGCTGCAGAACGAGCTCGCCGACGGCGACCAGCACCTCCCGTACGTCCTGGCCCGCAACGAGCAGGCGATGGTCCACACCTCCGTGGCCTACGCGCGTCAGAAGGACCGCCTCCAGACGTGGGCGTGCACCGCGTCCGTGGGTCCCGGCTCGACGAACATGCTCACGGGTGCGGCGCTCGCCACGATCAACCGGATCCCCGTGCTGCTGCTGCCGTCCGGCACCTTCGCGACGCGCGTGTCCGCCCCGGTGCTCCAGGAGCTCGAGCTGCCGTATGCCGCCGACGTGACCGTCAACGACGCCTTCCGCCCGCTGTCGAAGTTCTTCGACCGGGTCAGCCGTCCGGAGCAGCTGCCGTCGGCGCTGCTCGGCGCGATGCGGGTGCTCACCGACCCCGTCGAGACGGGCGCCGTGACCATCTCGCTGCCGCAGGACGTGCAGGCCGAGGCCCACGACTGGCCGGTCGAGCTCTTCGCGCCGCGGACGTGGCGAGTGGCGCGTCCGCTGCCCGAGGCCGTCGACGTCGCCGACGCCGCAGCCGTCATCCGCTCGGCGAAGCGGCCTCTCGTGGTCGCCGGTGGTGGGGTGCACTACTCGGGAGCCGAGGAGGCGCTGCGGGCGTTCTGCGACGCCACCGGCATCCCCGTCGGCGAGTCGCAGGCCGGCAAGGGCTCGCTGCCCCACGGACACCCGCAGGAGATGGGCGCCGTCGGCTCGACCGGCACCACGGCCGCCAACGCGCTCGCCGCCGAGGCCGACGTCGTCATCGGCATCGGCACGCGGTGGAGCGACTTCACCACGGCGTCGCGGACGGCTTTCCAGGACGACGCGGTCCGCTTCGTCAACGTCAACGTCGCACGCTTCGACGCGGGCAAGCACGCGGGCCTGTCGGTCGTCGCGGACGCCCGCGAGGCGCTGACCTCCCTGACCACTGCCCTGGAGGGGTATGCCGTCGACGACGCCTACCGGTCGCGCCAGGCCGCGCTGTGGGCCGAGTGGGACGCGTCGGTCGAGGCCGCCTTCAACCCCGCCCCAGAGGTCACGGACAAGCTGGCCGCCGGGCTGCTCACCCAGGGCCAGGTGCTCGGCGCCGTCAACGAGCTGAGCGACCCGCGTGACGTCGTGCTCTGCGCGGCGGGGTCGATGCCCGGTGACATCCACAAGCTGTGGCGGGTGCGGGACCGCAAGGGCTACCACGTCGAGTACGGCTACTCGTGCATGGGCTACGAGGTGCCGGCCTCGATCGGCATCCGGCTCGCCGACGAGTCGCGTGACGTCTTCGCGATGGTCGGCGACGGCGGCTACCTCATGATGCCGACGGAGCTCGTCACCGCCGTCCAGGAGCGCGTCAAGGTCATCGTCGTGCTCGTGCAGAACCACGGCTTCCACTCGATCGGCTCGCTGTCGGAGTCGCTCGGGTCGCAGCGCTTCGGCACGAGCTACCGCTTCCGCGGCGAGTCGTCGGGGCGTCTCGACGGCGACGTCCTGCCCGTCGACCTCGCGGCCAACGCCAGGTCGCTCGGCGCCCACGTCATCGAGGTGCACTCGCAGGGCGAGCTGCACCAGGCGATCAAGGAGGCCAAGGCGTGGCCGGCCGACGGCGGACCCGTCGTCATCCACGTCGAGACCGACCCTCTCGTCCACGCGCCGGACAGTGCGTCGTGGTGGGACGTGCCGGTCTCGGAGGTGAGCGACCTCGACACGACGCGGACGGCATACGCCGAGTACGTCGACCACAAGGCCACCCAGCGTCCGCTCCTCACCCCTGGCCGCCCGACGAACGCGAACACCCCGAACACCCCGGAGTCCTCGTCATGAAGCTCGCTCTCGACCCCTACATGTTCCGCGGGACGCCGCTGCTCGAGCTGCCCTCTCTCGTGGCCGAGCTCGGCTACGAGTGGATCGAGCTGTCGCCCCGCGACGACTTCATCCCGTTCTTCAACCACCCGCGCGTGGACGACACCACGGTCGCCTCGTTCCGCAAGGCGCTCGCCGTGGCGGGCGTCGGCGTCTCGTCGGTGCTCCCGCTCTTCAAGTGGTCCGGTCCCGACGAGGAGGACAGGCAGGCGGCGGTGCGCTACTGGACGCGTGCCATCCAGATCGCCAGCGACCTCGGCGTCGACACGATGAACTCCGAGTTCAACGGCAACCCCCGAGAGGCGGCCGTGTGCGAGCGGATGTTCTGGCGGTCGATGGACGAGCTGCTGCCCGTCTTCGAGAAGGAGGGGATCCGGCTCGTGCTCGAGCCGCACCCCGACGACTGGGAAGAGGACGGCAAGCGCGCGGTCGACATCATCCGCGGCATCAACAGCCCGAACGTCAGCTTCCTCTACTGCGCGCCGCACACCTTCCACCAGGGCAACGACTGCGACGGGATCCTCGACAAGGCAGGCGATCTCGTGACCATGGTCCACGTCGCCGACGCCTACGACCACACCGCGTCGTCGGGGCTGCGCTACATCGTCAACCCGCCCGGCTCGCAGGTCACGGTGCACCAGCACCTCGACATCGGGCAGGGCGAGGTCGACTTCGGTCAGTTCTTCGCCGGCCTCGAGCGCATCGGCTTCGACGGCATCGTCACCTCGTGCGTCTTCGCCTGGGAGGACCGTGCCCGCGAGTCGAGCACCTACATGCGCGACACGATCCGCTCCTACCTCGACAAGTGGGCCACCCCGCCCACGCTCGTCTCCGCCTGACCCCACGTCCGCCGCCACCCGGCAGACGCCCCTCCTGCAGCTGTAGATCTGAACCCGAAGGACACCGCCATGAGCACGCCCACCCGCATCACCCACCTCATCGACGGCCAGTCGTGGGCCGGCACCGCCGAGCGCACGTCGCCCGTCTTCAACCCCGCGACCGGTGAGCAGACCGGCGTGCTCGACCTCGCCTCGGCCTCGCTCGTGGACGACGTCGTCAAGAGCGCCGCGAGTGCCTGGGAGGGCTGGGCCGACGCCTCGCTCGCCAGGCGGACCGGCGTGCTCTTCGCCTTCCGGGAGCTGCTCAACGAGCGCAAGGAGGACATTGCGGCGCTCATCACGGCCGAGCACGGCAAAGTGCTCTCCGACGCGCTCGGCGAGGTGAGCCGCGGCCTCGAGGTCGCCGAGTTCGCCTGCGGCATACCGACGCTCATGCGTGGCGGCTTCTCCGAGAACGCCTCGACGAACGTCGACGTCTACTCGATCCGCCAGCCGCTCGGTGTCGTCGCGGTCATCTCACCGTTCAACTTCCCGGCCATGGTGCCGATGTGGTTCATCCCCGTCGCCATCGCGTGCGGCAACGCCGTCGTGCTCAAGCCCTCGGAGAAGGACCCGTCGGCGGCCCTCGCGATCGCGGCGCTGTGGAAGGAGGCCGGGCTGCCCGACGGCGTCATGCAGGTCGTCAACGGCGACAAGGAGGCGGTCGACGCCCTGCTGACCCACCCGGACGTCAAGTCGGTGTCGTTCGTCGGCTCGACCCCGATCGCGAAGTACGTCTACGAGACGGGGACGGCGAACGGCAAGCGCGTCCAGGCCCTCGGCGGCGCGAAGAACCACATGCTCGTCCTGCCCGACGCCGACCTCGACCTCGCGGCCGACGCGGCCGTCAACGCCGGCTTCGGCTCGGCGGGGGAGCGGTGCATGGCGATCTCAGCGCTCGTCGCGGTCGAGCCCATAGCCGACGAGCTGATCACCAAGATCAAGGACCGGATGGGCAAGCTCGTCACCGGTGACGGCACGCGCGGCTGCGACATGGGCCCGCTCGTCACGTCGCAGCACCGCGACAAGGTGACCTCCTACCTCGATGCCGGGGTGTCCGAGGGGGCGACGCTCGTCGTCGACGGGCGCCGGGACGACTACGACTCCGACGGTGAGGGCTACTTCCTCGCGCCGACGCTCTTCGACAACGTCAAGCCGGGGATGTCGCTCTACGACGACGAGATCTTCGGTCCGGTGCTGTCGGTGGTGCGAGTCCACTCCTACGACGAGGGGCTCGAGCTCATCAACAGCAACCCCTACGGCAACGGCACGGCCATCTTCACCAACGACGGTGGGGCGGCCCGCAAGTTCCAGCGCAACGTCGAGGTCGGCATGGTCGGCGTCAACGTGCCGATCCCCGTGCCCGTCTCCTACTACTCCTTCGGCGGGTGGAAGAACTCGCTCTTCGGCGACACCCACGCCCACGGCATGGAGGGCGTGCACTTCTTCACCCGCGGCAAGGTCGTCACCTCGCGCTGGCTCGACCCGAGCCACGGTGGCCTCAACCTCGGCTTCCCCCAGAACGACTGAACCCCAACCCCGACACTCTCGAGAGGAACGACCAACGATGGCCGAGTCCAAGGCCCGCAACACCGACGAGCGCTACAGCAAGCTGACGATCGGTGTCTGTCCTGACCAGTGGGGTGTCTGGTTCCCCGAGGACGACAAGCAGATCCATTGGGAGACGGCGCTCGACGAGATGGCCGAGGCCGGCTTCTCCGTCATGGAGACGGGGCCGTTCGGCTACTTCCCCAAGGACCCGAAGCGGCTGCAGGAGGAGATGGACAAGCGCGGCTTCCAGGTCGTCGCCGGCACCGGCTGGGGCATCCTGCACAAGCCCGAGGCGTGGGACGAGACGGAGAAGACCTTCCGCTCCATCGCGGAGACCCACGCCGCAGTGGGGGCCGAGTACATCGTCCACCTGCCGCCGCTCTTCCGTGACGACAAGACGTGGGAGTTCACCGACGACCGCGTCCTGTCGACGGAGGCGTGGAATGCCTACATCTCGAACGCCGACCGCCTCGGTCGCATCATGAAGGAGGACTACGGCCTCAAGATGGTGCTGCACCCGCACGGCGACAGCCACATCGAGACGCCCGAGGACATCGACCGCGTCTTCCAGGCGACGGACCCCGACTACGTCGGCTTCTGCCTGGACACGGGCCACATCGTCTACGGCGGCGGCGACCCGATGGAGCTGTGCCGCAAGTACCCCGAGCGCATCTCCTACGTCCACATCAAGGCGATGGACGAGGGGCTCGTCAAGCAGGCCCACGAGGAGGACTGGCCCTTCGGTCTGGCTGTCGCCAAGGGCTGCTCGGTCGCGCCGCCCGCCGGTGCGCCCGACATGCCGTCGCTCGTCGAGGCCCTCGCCGACCTCGACAAGGAGCTCTACGTCGTCTGCGAGCAGGACATGTTTCCGTGCGACCCCTCCTACCCGCTGCCCAACGCCATCCAGACCCGCGAGTACCTCGCCTCCATCGGCCTCGGCCTCCGCTGAGCCCACCAGTGACGAAGGAGTCACCGCAATGACCGTTCGCATCGGCATGATCGGCCCCGGCGGCATGGGCCAGGCCCACATCGACCGCATCCACACCGTCATCTCAGGCGGACGCGTCGTCGCCGTGAGCGACGTCGACCCGGCCCGCGCTGCCGAGGTGGCCTTGCGGATCGACGGGACGGCCTACGCGTCGTCGGCCGAGCTGATCGCAGCCGACGAGGTCGACGCCGTCATGATCTGCAGCTACGGGCCGGCCCACGAGGTCGACGTCCTGGCGGCGATCGCCGCCGGGAAGCCGGTCTTCTGCGAGAAGCCGCTGACGCCGACGGCCGAGGCCGCACTGCGGATCATGGAGGCCGAGCAGGCGGCTGGGCGGCGTCTCGTGACAGTCGGTTTCATGCGTCGCTTCGACCGCAGCTACCGCCAGATGAAGTCGCTGCTCGACTCCGGCGAGCTCGGTGAGACGCTCATGGTCCACTGCGCACACCGCAACCCCACCGTGCCCGAGCACTACACGTGGGACATGGCGATCAACGACACCGCGATCCACGAGGTCGACACGATGCGCTGGCTGCTCGGCGAGGAGTTCGTCTCGGCGCGCGTCGACAAGCCGAAGAAGACGTCGCTGCGCTTCGAGCACCTCCAGGACCCGCTGGTCCTGATCCTCGAGACCGAGTCCGGGGTGCGCGTCGACGACGAGATCTTCGTCAACTGCCAGTTCGGCTACGACATCCGCTGCGAGGCCGTCGCCGAGAAGGGCACCGTGTCGCTGGCCGACCAGAACGCCATCGAGGTGCGCGATGGCTCGGGCCACCGCAACTCCATCGCCCGCGACCACAACGACCGCTTCTGGGGGGCCTTCGTCACCGAGGTGCAGGAGTGGATCTCGGCGGTCGCGCGCGGCGAGCACACGGGCTCGACGTCATGGGACGGGTATGCCGCCGCGTGCGTCTGTGACGCCGGCGTGCGGGCGCTCACCGACGAAGGCGTCGTCAAGGTCGAGATGATCGCGAAGCCCGACTTCTACGCCTGAGTCCGTCAACGACGTCGAGCCGGTCAGCCTTGATGGAGGCTGACCAGCTCGACGTCGTGCCGCGTTGAGGTCGGCCCGTTCAGAGACCGACAGCCTTCACGCCGTACCTGGCCTGCGCGGAGGTGAAGCCCTCGAACGTCAGCTGGTTGATGAGGCTGCCACGGGAGAAAGCCATCATGTCGAGGTAGGACTGGGCCTTCTTGGCAGCCTGCTCGTTCCAGTTGGCCGAGATGTGGTCCACGGCGAACGTCGCGTCGGCCTTCGAGAACTGTTCGAACTGCAGCTGCTTGATCAGGCCCTTGCGAGAGAAAGCCATCATGTCGAGGTAGGACTCTGCTTTGGAGACTGCCTGCTCCTGCGACACGGTCATCGCGTTCGCAGCCTCCTCAGCGGCTGCCTTTGCTGCGGCGGCTTTGGCTGCGGCTGCCTTTGCCGCGGCAACCTTCGCTGCGGCGGCTTTGGCTGCGGCTGCCTTTGCGGCTGCGGCTTTGTCGGCTGCTGCCTTGTCGGCCGCTGCCTTGTCCGCCGCGGCTTTGTCGGCGGCTGCCTTGTCCGCCGCGGCTTTGTCTGCGGCTGCCTTGTCCGCGGCTGCCGTGTCCACTGATGAGGTGGCGGCCGTCGCGGGCGCCAAGGCCGTATCCGTCGTACTCGAGTTCACGACCGGCGCGGCGGTCGGCGCCGTCTTCGGGTCGCCACCCATGGCGCCGATGGCGATGAAAGCGACCACGATCCCTCCAGCCCAGAGACCAGCTTTCTTGCCCCTGCCCATCTTCGGCTTCGGCATGCCTGACCCAGCCGCAGTGAACGGGGCTCCCTGCGGCGGTGCCCAGGTCGACGACGAGCTCGGTTCACCGTCGGGCGTGGGGTATTGATAGCTGTTGTCGCTCATGGGTGGTACTTCCTTGTGAGTTCCCTGGACTAACAAGGCAGTCTCTGACGCTTTTGTCGGGGTGTCCCCGTTTCGGCAATTCCCATGACAGCAATCCCGCATCCCCCTGCCAGCTGGCAGGCTGCTGCGTCAGCTCGTGATGTCCTTGCCCGCGAACCGGGCCCAGGCGAGCAACCCGAAGAGCACGGCATACGCAAGGTCGACCCGCAGGCCCTGGGCGATGTTGTCCCAGAAGGGCGGGTCGCGGAGCAGGTCGCCGAACGCCATCCACTGGTCGACGAGAAGCCACGGGTGCAGCCACGAGATCTGCGGCACCGAGTCCGCGATCCACGAGAGGATGGTGAAGATCATGAGCGCGACCGTGGCAGCCAGCGGCTGCTCGGTGAGCGTCGAGATGAACAGCCCCACGGCGGCGAGGGCGGCCAGGCCGGCAGCGATGTAGAGGCTGACCAGCACGACCCGCCAGACCGCCGAGCCGAACGAGATCTCGGTGCCCGACAGGGTCAGCATCGGCCCGGTGCCGAAGAGCGCGATCCCGGCGATCGTGCCGGCGAGGACCACGACGGCGACACCCCACACCGCGCCGATCATGAGGGAGAGGTACTTCGTCACCAGCAGCCGGGTCCGCCCCACCGGCACCGTGAGCAGGTAGCGAAGCGTCCCGAGGTTCGCCTCGCCGGCCACCGCGTCGCCCGCCAGCATGGCGATGGCGAGGGGGAGGAACAGCCCCAGCTCGACGCTGAGGGCGGCGAGTGGCACGAACAGCCCGTTGGAGGTGATCGAGGACAGGAAGTCCGGACCACGCCCCTCGCGAGGCGACGAGATCCGCACCGCGACGGCGATGAGGACCGGCACTGCTGCGAGGACGAGCAAGCCCATCTGGTTGCGTCGGCGGCCGGCGATGAGCCGCAGCTCCGACCGCAGCAGCCGGGATGACAGCCGTCGGGACAACGGCACCCGGTCACCTCCCGGGAGGCTCTCGGGAGCGCCGGTCAGAGTCGGTTCAGCCGCTGACATCGAAGCCCTCCCCGGTGAGCGCGACGAACAGGTCTTCGAGGCTGGGACTCGTCACGGTGAACTCCTTGACGCCGACGCCGCCCTCGACGAGCGCGGCCACGATCTTCTCCGGGGCGATGCCGTCCGGCGTCCCGCGGACGCCGCCCGGCACCGCCTCGACACCGACGAGCCCGAGCTCGGACATGATCCTCGCCGCCTCGGTCGGCTGTTCCGTGAGGACCCGGGCCGCTGGCGCCGCCCCTCCGCGGACCTCGGTGGTGGAGCCCTGCGCGACGAGCCGGCCGTCACTCATGACGCCGAGGTGGGTGCACATCTGCTCAACCTCGGACAGCAGGTGGCTCGACACGAAGACCGTCGTCCCGTCCGACGCGAGCGACGCAACGAGGTGGCGCACCTCGCGAGTTCCTTGCGGGTCAAGGCCGTTCGTCGGCTCATCGAGCACGAGGAGCTCCCGTGGGACGAGGAGCGCGGCGGCGATCGCCAGCCGTTGGCGCATCCCCAGGGAGTAGGCGCGGTAGCGCTTCCCCGCGGTCGCCAGGAGGCCGACCCGGTCGAGAGCGGCGTCGATGCGCTGCTTCGCGTCGTGCGGGTTCGCGGTGAGGTCGGCCGCGTCGAGACGTTGGAGGTTGGCGCGGCCCGACAGGTAGGGGTGAAAGGCCGGACCCTCGACGAGGGACCCGACACGGGGAAGCACCATCTGAGAACCTTGCGGGATCGGTTGCCCCAGAAGGGTGCTCGTGCCAGCGGACGGTCGGACAAGACCGAGCAGCATCCGGATCGTCGTCGTCTTGCCCGAGCCGTTCGGACCGAGGAAGCCGTACACCGACCCCCGCGGCACGACGAGGTCGATGCCGTCGACCGCGGCGCGCGCGCCGAAACGCTTCGTCAGCCCCCGGGTCGCGATCGCGAGATCGCTTCCGGGGACTGACGTCCGCAGTGGTTCAAGTGGTCGAGTCACTTCGCTGCCAGGGCGGTGTAGAGCCGGTCGGGCGAGACGGCTCCCACGGCCATCCGGCCGTCGTCCGTCAGGACGAGCGAGAAGAGGGTGCCCTGCAGGACGTGCCCGCTGCCCCAGGTGCCGGACGCGGTCGGGAGGGCCTTGAGTATGCCGTTCAGCTGGGCCGCGCTGTCGGCCGCGGACCCGCCGTCCTTCTGCTGCGAGCTCGGAAGGGTGAACGGTGCCACGACGACCGTGCTCCACCCGGATCCGACGACCTTCGGGGGGCCCTGCATCATGTTCGAGGCGCGGTCGGCGGGCTTGACCGGGGTCGCGTTGGTGCTGGCACCGCCCTTGGGCGCGGTCAGCTGGTCCGACTCGGTGACCGTGGTTCCCGTGGGCGGGGTGAACGCGAACTGCCGAGCGTCGGGCTTGGCGAAGTCGACGGCCGTGAAGCCGACCTCGAAGGCAGGGTTCGTGAGCTTCGTCGAGTAGACCTGCACGCGCAGCGGGATGTGCTCCTGGCTGTCGATCGCGATCCGCACGGACCCGACGAGGGTGGTCTTGTCCTTGGGGGTGAGAACCAGCTCGTACGCGGAGCGGCCCGCGACCGAGGCCGTGCCCGACGTCGTCACCGTGGTGTCCTTGCCCATGAGGGCCAGCGCCGCCCCGGCCGCCTCGTCCGGGGTGCGCGGCGCGCCGGAGGGCAGCGCGCTCGGGACTCCACCCGGGAGCCCGCCGGGCAGGTGGTTGCCGGTCGCCCCAGCACGCGCCTGACCGCTGCTCAGCTTGTGGTGCACCGCCGTCTTGTCCGCGCTGGACCACAGCCAGACGTCCGCGCCGTTGTGGATGACGTCGGACTCGCCGTTGGCGCCGATGAGCGCGAGCCGCTGTCGGGTGGGGCCGTCGAGCCAGATTCGCCAGGTGTGCGTGCCCGAGACGAGGGAGGTCAGCGAGCTGCTGGCCGAGCCGGGGCGCCCAGAGCCCCCGAGCCCAGGCAGGTCGGGCAGCCCGAGGTCCGAGGTCTGCACGACGGTCCCGGAGAGGCTGGAGACATCCGCCGAGCGCACGTCGGCGAGCAGCTGGGCTGCCGTGCGCGACGGCAGACCGCTGTCGGCACTGGCCGTCTGGTTGACGGTGAGGGCCGTGGCGCCGATGACCCCGGCTGCCGCGACGGGCAGGACCCAGCGGGCCCTGGGGTGGTCGATGAAGAGGCGCATGTCCCCATCGTGCGTCCTGCCTGCTGAGAGTCCACTGAGACCACGCGGCCGCATGGCGCCGCCCGACGCGTCCACCCCGTGGCATCGTGGGCGGTGTGCGGGTGCTGCTGGTGGAGGACGAGGCCCGGATGGCCGCCGCCATCGTGCGCGGGTTGACCGCCGAGGGCTTCGTCGTCGACCACGTCGGGGATGGCGAGGCGGGCCTCGAGGCGGCGCGGTTCGGTGCCTACGACGTCGTTGTCCTGGACATCATGCTGCCGCGGATCTCCGGTTACACGGTCGTGAAGACGCTTCGGGCCGAACAGAACTGGGTACCGGTGCTGCTCCTCACGGCGAAGGACGGGGAGTACGACGAGGCCGACGGGCTCGACTACGGGGCGGACGACTACCTGACCAAGCCGTTCTCATTCGTCGTTCTCGTGGCCCGGCTGCGGGCGCTGCTGCGTCGCGACCCGGTGCCGCGTCCCACGGTGCTCGAGGTGGCCGGGCTGACGCTCGATCCGGCCGCCCACCGCGTCGCGGTCGAGGGCTCGGAGGTGTCGCTCGCCCCGCGAGAGTTCCTCCTGCTCGAGCACCTCCTGCGCGCGTACCCCGCCGCCGTCCGGAAGGAGGAGCTCCTCGAGAAGGTGTGGGGGGACCTCGACGACGCGAACGTCGTCGAGGTCTACGTGGGCTACCTTCGTCGCAAGCTGGGCAGGATGCGGATCGAGACCGTTCGCGGCGTGGGCTATCGGATGGCGCCGTGACCGACGAGCCGGTCCGGAGGTCCGTGCGGCACCGGTTCGCCCGGCTGAGCATCAGGGCCCGGCTGCTGCTCGTCGGCCTCGCCGGCCTCGCCGGTGCGCTCCTCATCGGTGGTGTCCTGCTCTACGCCGTCCTCACCGCCTCGCTCGGACGCTCCATCGAGGGCACGGCCCGTGCCAGCGCCCAACAGGTGGCGCTGCTCGTCGACTCGGGCCGGCTGCCCGACCCGGTCCCGGTCTCGGGGTCGCAGGTGGTCCAGGTCCTCGACGCCCAGGGGCGGGTCGTGTCCGGTTCGGTGACGGCCGATCGACTGACCGCCCTCGTGACCCCCGACGAGCTACGTCGTGCCCTCGCAGGCGAGCAGGTGGTCGTCCCGGGCAGCCGTTCCGGACTGTCGGGCCGGCTGCAGGTCGCGGCGGTCCCGGCGGGGCCAGCGGCTCCGACGACACCCGCTGCGCCGACGGGCCGCGAGTACTCCGTCGTCGCAGCGGCGCCCACTGCCGACGTAGAGCAGAGCGCCCGAACGCTGCGCACCCTGCTGCTGTGGATCTTCCCGCTGCTGCTTGCCGTGCTGGCGGTCATCGCCTGGCGCGTCATCGGAGCGGCCCTCTCGCCGGTCGAGGCGCTCCGGCGGGGCGCCGAGCGCATCGACGAGTCGTCCTCGGAGAGCGAGCGCCTGCCCGTGCCGCCGACGCGTGACGAGGTCAGCGCCCTCGCGACGACCCTCAACGCCATGCTCGACAGGATCACGGTCGCCCGGCGCAAGCAGCGCGCCTTCGTGGCCGACGCGGCCCACGAGCTGCGCAGCCCGCTCGCCAGCATGCGCACCCAGCTCGAGGTGGCGCAGCGCCTCGGTGAGGGGGGCGACCTGCCGGCCGAGCTGCTCGCCGACGTGGACCGCCTGACGATGCTGGTGGACGACCTCCTCCTGCTGGCGCGTGCCGATGACGCCGCCACGACCCGCGAGTCCGCTGCGATCGACGTCGTCGCGCTGCTGTGCGACGTGGCCGGCCGTTACGGCGGCGCCCGCGTCCCGGTGCGCACCTCGCCGACCCTCGCCGGGCGCCAGCTGCAGACGTGGGGGCCGAGGGGTGACGTGACGCGGGCGCTGACGAACCTCGTCGACAACGCTGTCCGGCACGCCCGTTCCCGTGTCGTGCTCGACGCCACCTCGGTCGGACACCAGGTCGAGGTGACCGTCACCGACGACGGCCATGGCGTCTCCGTCGAGGACCGCGAGCGGGTCTTCGACCGGTTCACGAGGCTCGACGAGGCTCGTGACCGGGACAGCGGAGGCAGCGGGCTCGGCCTGCCGATCACCCGGGCGCTCCTGCGGCGCAGTGGCGGCGACGTGCGGCTCGAGGACGCGGGACCGGGTCTGCGTGCCGTCGTCACCCTGCCGGGGGACGGCTGATGCTCGCTGGCGCGCCAGCGGAGACGGCGTTGGCGCTGAGCGTGTCGCCGGTCGGGCCTAGAGTTCAGGGCGTGGCTGACGTGACGAGCGAGCGTGACCGGCTCCAGTACTTCCTCGACCAGCAGCGAGACGCCGTGTTGGCCATCCTCGACGGCCTTGACGAGGCCCAGCTGCACTCGCCGGTGCTTCCGTCCGGCTGGACGCCCATCGGACTCGTTCGGCACCTGGCCGGTGCCGAGGCCATGTGGTTCCAGTGGGTGGTGCTCGGGACCCACCCGGAGGTCACGTGGGACGACGGCATCGAGGACCCGCACGAGCCGAGGGCGCCCTTCACCACCGGGCATTCCAGCGCTGCGGTGATCCAGCAGTACCGCCGTCAGTGCGAGATCTCGAACGACATCCTCCGGTCCGGGGACCTGGATGCGCCTCTGCGCGGCGAGCACGGGCTCGACTGGCCGGGGGAGCCGATCACCGACCTTCGCTGGGTGGCCCTGCACCTGATCGAGGAGACCGCTCGTCACGCCGGCCACCTCGACGCCGCCCGAGAGCTTCTCGACGGCGCCACCGGTCTGGGACCTCGCTGAGCGAAGTGGGAGTCGCGCAGGTCCCGTCTGCCTGACAGCAGGTTTCAGGGCGCGTCGAGCACCTCGTGCAGCTTGGCGGCGAAGGCCTCGGGTTCACCCGTCTGGCCGTACTCGCCGCCCAGGAAGCCGCCGTGGTTGCTGGGGAAGATCGTCAGTGGCCGGCCCAGAGCTTCCGCGAGGGCCGCCGACGTGCGTCCGGTGATCAGGTCTGTCGACTCGATCCCGGCCGCGATGACGATCCGCGCCGGCGCAGAGCGGAGGGCGTCGAGGTCCGGCTCATACCGCGTCACCGCGTTGGAGGCACCGGACAGCATCGGGTCGTCCCGTGAGCCGTCGTCGTCGACCGGTAGACCGAACGACGCGGGGTCGGGCGCGGGTCGGGCGGCATACTCGTCCGTGAACTCGCCCTGCCACATGGTCATGGCCAGGAAGTGCGCCCAGCCGGGGCCGGATCCTCCGGCGTGATAGGTCCGCTGGACAGCCCGCTCGGCGGCGAGGGCGCGCTGGGTATCGGGCAGGACCGCCAGCAGTGGGGGCTCGTGCGCGACGAGGGTGCGCACGTCCTCGGGGTGGGCGGCGACCAGGGCCAGCGCCGTGACGGCACCGCCGCTGCTGGCGAACAGCTCGACCGGTCCCGCGCCGAGGGCCGCGATGAGGGCGTGGAGGTCCTCGGCCTGCAGCTCGGGGTCGTTGTCGGTGCGCCCGTCGTCGCGGACACTACGGCCGAGCCCTCGCGGGTCGTAGGTCACCACCGTCCGCTCCGGGAAGTGCGCTGCAAGGGTGGCGAACCCGGCCGCGACCATGGGCTGACCGATCATGAGCAGGAGTGGTCGGCCGGCCGTCGGCACCGGGCCGTGGACGTCGTAGGTGATCGTCGCCCCCGGTACTCGCAGGGTCCGCGTGGTGGTGGTTGTCATGTCGACAGGGTTGCAGCCCGCCGTCTCACCGGGGTCGCGATACGAGGAACAGCCCTCGGGGCTCCACAGCCGATCTCTCGCAACCCGCAACGAGCAGGGCCCTACTGGTACGGGTCGGTGATGTCGCGAAGGGCAGTCAGGGCCTGCCGCAGCTGGCCCATGAGCTCGGGTCCGAGCTGGGCGTGCCACTCGGCCTCGATGCGCTCCTCCTCGGCGCGCGCGATCGGGAGGACTGCCTCGGCGCGGGGAGTCAGGCGCACCAGTCGTGCTCGGCCGTCAGACGGATCGGGCACGCGCCGGACGTAGCCGGCCCGCTCCAGCTTGTCGACCAGGGCAGTGGCGGTCTGCTTGGCGATCTGGGCGCGCTCGGCGAGGACACTCAGGCGCGTGCCCTCGGGGTCCAGGCCCATCATGAGCCGACTCTGCGCGATGGTCACGTCGTCGAAGCCGGCGTCGTGCACGGCACGGAAGATCCGGTCCGCAGCCGCGCGCGCGGCGATGAACATCAGCAGGCTGCTCGGTAGCTCACGGCTCATCTGACCCCTTGCATAGTCCCATCAACGAACTATAGTAGTTCGATAACGGGACTATCTTAGTGAGCGGGGGACAGCTCATGACCACGACACCCGATGCGAGCGTCGTCGACTTCTGGTTCGACCCGGTGTGCCCCTACTCGTGGACGGCGTCGCGATGGTTGCTGGAGGTCGCCGAGCGTCGCCCGCTGCACGTCCGCCACCACGTGATGAGCCTCTACCTGCTCAACGAGCACCGCAGCGACGTGCCGGCCGACTATCGCGAGCACGTCGAGCGGACCCGCGGGCCGTCCCGGGTCGCGACCGCGGCGGCGACGCAGTTCGGAGAGCAGGTCCTGGGCGGCTTCTACACGGCCTTCGGCGAGATCGTCTTCGACCGGTGGCGGCGCCCCAGCACCGAGGAGTACCACGGGGCGGTGCGCTCCGCGCTGGCCGCGGTCGGTCTCCCGCCCGACCTGGAGGACGCCATGGAGTCGCCGGAGCACGATGACGCCATGCGTCGCAGTCATGACGAGGGCGTCGCGCCGGTCGGAGGCGGGGTCGGCACGCCGATCACCCACATCGATGGCGTGGCGTTCTTCGGGCCGGTCCTCAACGCCATCCCGCGCGGCGAGGACGCGGTCCGCGTCTTCGACGGCGCCCTGCTCCTCGCCGGCTACCCGCAGTTCTTCGAGCTCAAGCGAACCCGCACCCGCCCACCGGTCTTCACCTGAGGAGGACGAGATGACCACGAAGACCATCGCCCGGGCCGATGACGTCTGGGACGCGATCGACGACCAGCGAGCCCGTACTGCCGACCTGCTCGAGCAGCTCACGGCCGACCAGTGGGACCATCCATCACTGTGTGAGGGATGGGCCGTCCGGCACGTCGCCGCCCACCTCACCCTCCAGCAGCAACGCCTGGGAGACTTCGCGACGTTCATCGCGCGCCACCCGCGAATGCTGCGCAGCCTCACCCTGAACGCGACGATCCACGACTCAGCCGTGATCCAGGCGCGCGTGCTCTCGAGCGCGGAGATCGTCGCCCGGATCAGGTCGATGATCGATTCGCGCAAGCACAACGTCGGGGTGACCCCGCTGGAGACGCTCACCGACATCCTCGTGCACAGCCAGGACATGGCCATCCCACTCGGGCTCGACCTCGCGATGCGCCCGGCCTCGGCCACGCTCGCGGCCACCCGCCGCTGGGACACGCGCGACTCGTGGCTCAACAAGGTCTTCCGCCGAATACCGCTCGACGGCTATCGCCTGGCCGCCACCGACACCGACTGGACGCGTGGCGCGGGCCTCGAGGTCGCCGGGCCCATCGCCGCGATCCTGCTGCTGCTCACGGGGCGCAGCGTGGCCCTCGACCGGCTGACCGGCGCGGGCGTCGACGCCCTGCGCCCCGTGGTCTCGAGCTCCTCCTGAACGCGTGCGCCCACGGGAGCCGACCTGACGAGAACGCGGTGGATCGCCGGCAGCTGGTGCCGGCGATCCACCGCGTTCGTGCGCCACGCGGGCGTGACGTCAGTCAGCGATCTGCAGGGCCTTGACCTCGTCACGAGCCGCCACGATCGCGGCGTGCTGGCGGGCGACGACCTCACGGAAGCCGACGCTGAGGTCGGCCTTCTCGGCCTTCTCGTACTCCGAGACCGCGTGGTCCTCACCCGTGACGGCGGCGCCGAGGACGCTGCCCGCGTCGTCACCGGTCAAGGCGTCCTTGAGCGAGATCCAGCCGCGGTGCAAGGCGGCGGCAGCCGACCCGCTCTCGTCGACGTCGTCGCCGTACTCGTGGCCCATCTCGACGATCTCGCGGCGGAAGCCGGCGCGCTGCTCAGCGAGGCGCTGCAGGGTGGTGGCCCACTCGGCGCGGTCGCTGTCACGCAGCTTCTCGGCCGCTGAGGCGAAGCCGTTCTCGCCGTCCTTGAGGGTCTCCACGAGGTCCTTGGCGACCTTGGCGTCGTCCGACATGTGCGCTCCTTCGTTCGGGGTGCTGTACCTCCGGGTCCTACCCGCCGGAGCAGCAGCCCAATCGCCACGTCGCACCCGGCAGGGACGCCGAACGAGTCGCACGAGGGCGCCCGGGCCGGCCGTCGTCAGTCGTCCATCGCCTCGATGCCGAGCTCGGCCAGCTCACCCATCCGCTCGCGGATGTGGCGGACCATCTCTGCCGGAGGGGGCTCCCACCCGATGATCTCCTCGACGACCCGGAGCGGCTCCCTCGTCCGGTAGGAGCGGGTCGGGTTGCCGGGGAAGCGCTTGTCGGTGACGTTGGGGTCGTCCTCGATCGTGCCGAGCGGCTCGACCCGGTAGACGCGTGGGGGACCGTCGCCGCGCGCGAGCTCCGCGGCCAGGGGCGCCCCTTCTCGGGTGGCCGTCACGTAGATGTGCTTGGACTGACGCCCCGAGCCGTAGTTCGACCGCCATCCCGGGGTGAGCAGGTCGCCGGGGCGCACGTCCGCCCTGGTCCCGTGGAAGAACGGGCCCGGGTCGTCGACCACGCGCGGCGTCGGGGCGGGGTCGCGGAGCAGGCTGTCGAGCCGTGTCATGAGCGCAGCAGTTCGACTGCGGCCGTGGGGTGCTCGCGGGTAGCGGCTGAGCACGTCGAGGACGACCGGGTCGGCGCGCTGGGCGGCAGCGGTGACCACGTACTCCGCGACGACGGGGTCATCTCCTCGGGCCAGCTCGGCCGCCCGGGCGGCCTGCGCAGCCGCTCCCAGGATGTGGCGCACCTGCGTCGGCTTCGCCAACGGGTGGAGGTATGCCGCAGCGGCCGCATCACCGGCCGCGGTGGCCGCGTGCCGGGCTGGCTCGGTCGACGCCTCCCTGGCGGCCCGGTGGGCATCGGTTGCCGCGGTCCGCTGGAGGCGGGACCGGGGCGCCCCCTCGACGAAGACCCGGGCAGCGTCGAGCGCTGCTGCCGGGCGGGGGTCCTCGGGGTGCGCCCGCTGGAAGATCACGAGGGCAGGCGCGGCGCACGCGACGGCATACGCGGCGACGGCCCGCAGCTCGTCGATGGTCAACGCGAAGTCACCCGAGCGTGTCTGCATCGCGTCGAGTCTGGCACAACGGCTGGGCCCCGTCCGGGCTCGGCGCGGTCGTCGTCGATGCGACGCGTATCACCGTGGAGCCCGCGCGCCTCTGCTCTGCATGACCCTCTCCACAGTCGGCTCCACCACGCACTACAAGCTCAGCTACGACACCTCTCTGTCGAGCGCTGACGGCCTCCAGCGGGCGCAGGCCCTGATGAACGTGTGCGAGGCGGACTACCGGATCATGTCCGATTGGTTCGGCGGCATCGCGCTGCCGTACTCACTCCCCATCGAGGTCAACATCGTGCCGGGAGGCTACGCCGGCGCCTCATGGGGACCACCCATCTCGCTGCGACCCGGCAACGGGTCGGGGCTCGACGTCGTGCGCTACCTCCTGGTCGCCGAGGTCGTCGAGATGCTCATGCTCGCCCAGAACCGGGGCTGGTTCGCGAGCGACGGCAGCAACGAGGGGTCGGCGGGCGAAGGGCTCTCACGGGTCCTCTCGGCCGAGTTCCTCCGACGGACAAGCCTGGGGTTCAACGAGCCCGGCTTCGACACGGCACGCTTCTGGATCAACAGCGACCGGCTCGACTTCGTCAACACCATCGACGAGCACGACCACGCCCCGGACGAGAAGAGCGGGTGCGCGACGCTCTTCATCAACTACCTGTCGTACCAGCTCGGCTACGACATCAAGCGGGTCATCGCCGCTGCTGCGCCCACGCTCGCGGGCGTCTACCGGAACCTCACCGGTCGCAGCGACGACCCCTTCCCGGCCTTCAAGGCGCAGCTCGACGCGCACTTCCCGCGTACCAATCCTGATGGCTCCGTGCACAGCTGGACCATTCCCGGGCCCAACCCCGACAACCCCTACCCCCTGGACTTCTACGAAGGAGCAGTGCCGATGTCCATTCGCATCTACTGGAGGATGAACCCCGGCCGCAACGTGGTGAACCTCAACTGGGGCGCACTGAGTGCCGACTCCGTTGTCGCCGTGGCCGCGAGCGAGTACGTCACCGGTGGTCAGAAGCTCGCCGACAACAGCGCCCAGCGCTTCGTCGGCGCCGCCTCCATCACGGTCGACAACGTGACGCCGCACGGCCCGCCGTTCGACCCGAACCACGGCGTGACCTTCGTGGTGACCGTCGGGTGGGGCTCGCCGCTCAACATCTGCACCGACGTGTCACTCATCCAGAACCAGCCGCAGCAGGTCATCTACATCGGGTCCCAGACGGAGTCCGGTTCCGAGGCCACGCGCGACCAGGCTCTGCAGGGCGTGTCGTCGGACGGGACGAGCGGCGACCCACGCACCTCGTCGTCGGGACCGGTCACCTGGCACAGCGCCACGGTGTCGACCGACGGCGAGCTGACCAGCCAGTCCTCGACCCGGGCGCCGGCCGTGAGCACCGAGGTCGAAGCGGTCTGATCCCCGCTCCGCCGGACGCCTTCCGTCCGGGATCGGTGCCACCATGCCGGGATGACCACCTCCACAGCGGCCACCACCACCTGGCCGCAGGCACTGGCCTGGCGGATCGAGCGACAGCTGCTCGATCCGACCAGGCCCGTGTCCGCGGCCGACGTCGTGCGCCGGCTCGGAGCCGTGCTGTCGATGGACGAGTCACTCGCCGACCTTGCCGTCAGCACCCGAAGCGCGACCGCGCGCCCGGGTGACCTCGCAGCGGCGCTGGCGGACGGCGCGGTGATCAAGGCGTTCGCGTTCCGCGGGTCGATGCACTACCTCGCACCCGAGGACGGTGGCATCTACCTCGCGCTCCGGGCCGCCGGCCGACAGTGGGAGCTGCGCAGCTGGGTGGAGTACTACCGGCTCACACCGGAGGACTGGCCGGACTTCCGCGCGGCGGTTCGCGACGCGCTGGGTGACGGGCCGTTAACGATCGCGGAGCTCAGCGAGACGCTGACGAGGCACACGGCATACGCGCACCTCAGAGGGGTCTTCGACGACGGCGCGGGAACGCTCGTCAAGCCGCTGACGTGGCAGGGGGACATGAGCTTCGGTCCGCCCCGCGACGGCCAGCACACCTTCCAGCGACTCGACGGCAACCCGCGGTGGGCGGGCATCCCCGACCTCGACGAGGCCGGCCCCCGGGCCATCACCGCCTACCTCCGCAGCTACGGACCCGTGACCCTCGACCACGTCCACTACTGGCTCGGCAGCGGACTGAGCGCCGGCCGCCGGCGCCTCGACCGGTGGATCGCAGACCTCGGCGACCGGCTCGTCGCCGTCGACGTCGCGGGCACGACCGCCTACGTCGTGCGCGAGGACGTCGACTCCCTCACGGCCGCGCAGCCCTCGGAGGCCGTGCGCTTGCTGCCCGGGCACGACCAGTGGGTGATGGGTCCGGGCACCAAGGACGTCCACGTCACCCCTCCGGCGCTTCGGGACGCCATGACCCGCAAGGCCAACCCCGTGGTCGTCGGTGGCGTGGTCAGCGGCACGTGGACGAGGCGGGGCGACGAGCTCACGGTCGCCTGGCGGCACGGGTCACGACGACCCGACCGGGCCATCGAGCTGGAGGTCTCCCGCCTCGCCGACATCCTCGGGGCGGACCTGCACGTCAGTCCGCGGTCCTGACCGGCTTGAGGGTCCCGCGCTCGACCGACGAGACGTGACGGCGGTCCAGCTCGACGGCGAGCACCACGAGCACTCCCCACGCGGTTGCCACCGCTCCGCCCGTCCTTCCGAGGCTCGCGCCCAGGTCGGGATAGACGATCGACTCCACTCCCAGCCACGATGCCGTCAACGCGGCCGTCCACGCCGGCAGGCGGCCGGCTGTCACCGCGGCGAGCGCGACCAGAGCCACCACCGCCAGGGCCAGCGACGCCTGCATCGGGTGGTGCGAGACCTCGTTGGTGATGTCCTCCACCTCGGTCGTGTTGGCCACCAACGGCGCGCCGTAGGCCACCGCGGCCGGCAGCCCGAGCAGCGCGAGCGCCGACAGCGCCGGGTCAGGGCGGCGCCACTGCGGCAGACGGCCGCCCCCGAGCCAGGCGACCGACGTCACCGTCAGTGCCAGACCGACGGCGTTCCACGTCTGCGGCCACGAGCCGCGCCACAGCGCGCCGACGAGCACCGCCGAGGTGACCACTCCGAGCTGCGCCAGCGCCACCGGCTCGCCGGGATGAACTGCCAGCCACACCAAGGGGACTGCGACGAGGACGAGGTAGAGCAGGCCCCACCCGGACTCGAACAGGTAGTCCTCATGGAACCGCCCGTCCTGCAGCACCACGACGAGCAGGTCGGTGATCCCGAACCACAGCACAGCCCAGAACACGGCCGCGACCGCAGCGACCACGCGTGCCGCGATGCGTCGTTCACGAGGCACGGTCTCCGTCGTCGTCATCTCGGGCCCCTCTCCACCAGGCATCGGTGCACCCGGCTGTCACGACCGCAGGGCGCGGTCGAGCGTGCTCTTGATCGCCACGGGCCAGGCGTCTTGCGCCGGCACGTTCACGATCTCGGACGGCGACGACATGGCGAGCACCCGGCGCTGCAGGGCGCGCCACGCTCCATCGACCTTCTTCGCATCGACCGCGGCCGGCCACGAGGGCGGCTGGACGTCGACGAGGTCATAGAGCCGCGTCGACATGGCCGGAAGTCGCGAGTAGGCGGTCCACGACCGTGGGTCGAGACTCTCCCTGTTCGTGGCCGGGTCATTGAAACGATCGAGGCCAGCCCACAGGCCGGACAGTTCCGGGTCGCCGACGTCCTTGGGCGGCAACAGCTTCTCCAGGGCCCCGTCCGGGCCGCGGAAGCCGGGCGGGTCGGGGTTCATCACCACGACGGCGCGCGCGTCGGTCTCGTGCCGGCTCGCCCAAGACAGTGCGATGGGGCCGCCCATGCCGAAACCCATCACGACGACGGGACGCGTCAGCCCGAGCGCCGAGATCACCCCGTCGAGGTCGTCGGCGAGGCTCGCGAACGTCTGTCGTTGCGGGACCTGGTCGCTGCGCCCGATCCCGAGACGGTCGTAGACGCAGACCCGGCTGCTGGCCGCGAGGGTCTGCGGGACCGTGCCCCACGCGTCGTCCATCGTCTGGCCGTAGTCGGCCACCAGGATGACCGAGGGACCGCTGCCCGCGCACCTCGCTTTGAAGTGCCGGCCCGCGACGGTGACGTCACGCTCCGGCTCGAGTGACGTGGTCGCCACCACGCCGGGGGTCGACGTGGTCGTATGCCGCGTGCTGGCCGTCGTCGACGCGGTGCCGACCCCGGACGTGCAGCCCGACACACCGAGCGCGAGCGCGACCATGAGACCGGCGGTTCTTCTGCCCAGGTGTGTGGTCGATGTCTGCATGTCGATCTCCCCAGCGAAGTTGGAGGCGTTGCTGTCTCCACTCCGAGGATGACCGTTCACGGCAGGGATGTCTGTGCTTGCAGCGACACAGCCGGCCCGCACCGGTTCGCTCACGTGTCGACGCCGGATCAGCGCCAGAACTCGGCGAGCGACGCTGCCAGGTCCCGGCCCTGGGCGTAGCCGCCTCGGGCGGCAGGCAGTCGCGTCGACGGGTCCAGGGCGTTGGCGCCGAAGACGTCACCGGCGCCGACGTCCGGGAAGACGGTCTCGACCGTGCTGCCGGCCGCGCGCAGCTCGGCGACCTGGGTGGCCAGGTCCATGCCCCACTGGAGGGGCATGCGCGTCCTGCCTCCGAACGGGGAGAGCACGAGCACCCGTCCGTACCCGGCCGCCAGGTCGGCGTTCTCGCTCCGTCGGTAGCCGCCGTTGAGGTAGCGGTGCTCGCCGATGCCGTAGGGCGACATCGCAGAGGTGCTGGCGGCGACGGCATCGACGAGGTCGATGCCGCTGTTGCGATCGAAGACGACCGGCTGCCCGGTGTGTGCGTCGACAGCCGGGATGAGGACGCGCTGCTCCGGCCAGTGCCGACTGGGGAGCCGGGCCGCGACGATGTCGCGCCAGCGGGTGGTGCCGGCACCGTCGGAACCGTCCCTCTCGAGCGCGGCGGCGCCGAGGCGCCGGCGCATGTCGGACGGGTCCTGGGCCGAGGCGATGATGGCGTCCGACCACTCGAGGTAGCTCGACCCGGAGACCTGCGGATCAGGCGCTCGACGGGCCTCGGCGGCTGCGGCCGGTGGCCTGGGCACCTCGGTGAGGATGGCGGCATACAGCTCGGACGGTGCTGTGCCAGAAGTGATCTGGGCGGCAACGGTCGACCCGGCCGATGTGCCGATGATGAGATCGGCCCGGGTGACGTCGACCCCGGCATCGGCCAGACCGGCGACGAGACCGAGCTCCCAGGCGTTGCCTGCTGCGCCGGCGCCGGCGAGTACGAGGGCCCGCTCGTCTGTGTGGTCCGCATGGCCGACGGACGTGGTCGGGGAGCTGCTACGCGGAGCGGGTGAAGGTGTTGTGGTCATGGGAGTCGCCTTTCGGGAGCTGCCAGTCCGGGCTCCCAGTGGCGACTACGCCAGTCGTGCCGTCGGGGACGGCGGGGGAGCACCCGGTGCGGACGCTGCATGCACGGGTTTCACCTCCTGCCAGTCGCTGACGGTCCGTGAAGGGTAGCAAGCACGCGTCGAGGGCCGCATCGGCTTTGGACGGTTGCCGGCTAGGCGCCGGCCAGCTCGGCGACCATCGGGGCCAGGACCTCGGCGGACCCGGCGCCGAGGACGAAGTAGGAGTAGCCGATCTCCTCGCGGCGCCGCCGGACCTCCTCGGCGGCTGCCGCCGGGTCATCCGGGAGGACGGCCAACGAGTCACTCTCTCGCAGCGCGGCCGGATCGATGTCTCGCGCGGACGCCATGAACGGGGCGATGACGTCGCCGACGACGGGGACGTGGAGGGCGAGCTCGACGTCTCCTGCGGCCTGCACGTCGCGTGCCACCTGGGCGATGTCGGCGCGAGTGTCGGTCGGGAGCGTCGCGACCGTGACGGCGTCGGCGACCTCGACGGCGAGCGCTCGGGCGTTGGGACCCCGGACGGCCATGACGACCGGCGTGTGGACATCGGGGCCGTCCAGCTCCCGGAGCGCAGCCACGGTCTCCCGGACCTGACGCAGTCGTGCTCTCGGCGGTGTGACGGGCAGTCCGAGCTCACGGACCTCGTCCTCGATCCCCGGCCGTCCGGTGCCGATGCCCATCTCGAAACGACCCTCGGTCAGCACCGTCATCGAGTGTGCCTCCCAGGCGGTGGTCCGGGCCGGCCGCAGCGGTGACGCGTAGACCCAGGTGCCGACACGCAGGTCCGTGTGGGCCGCTGCCATCGCGAGGGTCGGGGCGGCTGCAGGCTGCCATCGAGGGACGTCCGGCATGAGCAGGGTCGAGAAGCCGCTGTCGGCGATGCGGCGCACCTGGTCCAGCCAGGTCTGCACGTCGGTCAGCACCGGGGCAACGACCCCGAATCGAAATGGTCTGGTCATGACTGCACTCCGTTCGCAACGGTAGGACGCCGGGCTCGTCCCCTGCAGCGGGCGACGACTCGAGCTCTCATGCCTCCAACGAACGAGGTGACCCGGATACGACGGGCGTGGCTCAGCGGGCCCGCCGTCCGGTGTGGACGTTCACGAGGGGACCTTGCGCGTGAACGTGAAGTGGGTGACGCCGCTGGGGGACGAGACCACCTCCACGTCGAAGCCTTCGTCGATCCCCTCGAGACCGTCCCAGACGCGCACGCCGCGGCCGAGCACGATCGGGACCTGGACGAGATGCATGTGGTCGACGAGACCGGCGGCGAGGAAGTCGCGGACGACGGTGGCGCCGCCGCCGATCCGCACGTCCTGTCCGTCGGCTGCTGCGCGAGCGGTCTCGAGCGCCTCGGCCGGGGTCGCCTCGAGGAAGTGGAACGTCGTGCCACCCTCCATCTCGATCGGGGGCCGCACATGGTGGGTGAGGACGTAGACCGGTGTGTGGAACGGCGGGTTCGGGCCCCACCAGCCCTTCCAGTCCTGGTCGTCGGGCCAGCCGGGCGGCCCGAACTTGTTGGCGCCCATGATCTCGGCGCCGATGCCGGGGTCGTGTTGCTGCGCAAAGGCGTTGTCGACTCCAGCCGTCCCGCTCGCGTCCCAGGACTGCGTCGCCATCATCCACTGGTGCAGTCGCTGGCCGGCATGTCCGAAGGGCGCCTCGGCGGACTGCGGCTCGCCGCTGGCGAAGCCGTCGAGGGAGACGGAGAAGTTGTGGATCCGTGTCAGTGACATCGGCGCCCTCTCGGTGGGTGACGGGGCTGTGTGACGGCCGTGCACGCTCGATGCTAGTTCCCGACGACGTGCCCGGACGGCCGGCGGGTCGAAGACTTCCGACGTCTCCCGTCGGGACCACCGGCGGCTCGTGCGGTCACGCGCAGGAGGGAGGGGAGTGTGTCGTCACCGGCACAGACAGCAGGGTGCATGCGGCCCACAGTGGGAGATCGGACGTTCTCGTGACACTGGAGGTGGACCCCGATGAGCACCACGACGGCACCCCGACACCCCACCGGCGCACCCTGTCCGCCCGCATCGAGCCGCGAGGTGCCCGTGCGACACCAGGCACCGTCGCGACGCCGTCATCGTGGAGCGGCAGCGCTCCTCGTCGCTGCTGCCGTCCTGGCGGTGCCGCACCAGGCTGCGGCGCTCGTGCCCATCCCGCCGTCGCCGGTGAGGTTGCCGATCACGCAGGTCGGGCACCTGGTCCTGTCGCTGGCCGAGGAGTACACGAAGGCGCCCCTCCCCAACCGGCGCCGGCTCCACGACGAGATCGTGCTGCTGGTCAACGCAGGTCTGGCGGCGATCTAGACAGCCGTTGCTGGGCCCCGCCGGGCCGGGCCGACCCGCCGGACGCGTCAGGCCATGACGGACGAGAGCTCGGCGAGGTCCTCGTCGGCCAGCTCCAGGTCGGCGACGGCCATGTTCTCCTCGAGGTGCGCCACCGACGACGTGCCAGGGATGAGGAGCACGTTGTCGGCGCGGGCGAGCAGCCAGGCCAGGCCGACTCGGGCCGCCGGCACTCCGCGACGAGCAGCCACGGCCTTCACCGAGGGCTGGTCGACGACCTTCGGCAGGTGCGGGAAGGCCGAACCGAGCGGGAAGTAGGGCACGTAGGCGATGCCCGCCTCGGTGCAGGCCGAGAGCACGTCGGCATCCTTCTGGTCCACGAGGCTGAACGGGTTCTGCACGCACACGATCTCCGTGATCGTCCGTGCCGCAGCGAGATCCGCGGCAGACACCGTCGACAGGCCGACGCCCGCGATCTTGCCCTCGTCGCGCAGCGCGGCCAGCTCGGCCACCTGGTCCTCGAGCAGCACGTCGTCGGCGCCCGCCATGCCCTCGTCCATCCGGCGCAGGTTCACGGCCGTCAGGTGGTCGAGACCGAGTGAGCGCAGGTTCGACTCGACGTCCTCTCGCAGCTCGGCCGGCGTCTGCGCCGGCAGCCACGCACCGGCCGAGTCACGGCGCGCGCCCACCTTGGACACGATCGCGAGGTCGGCGGCGTAGGGGTGCAGGGCCTCGCGGATGAGCTCGTTGCTGACGTCCGGTCCGTAGAACTGCGCCGTGTCGATGTGGTCCACGCCGAGCTCGACGGCGCGGCGCAACACGCGCAGGGCCTCGTCGCGGTCGCGAGGCGGGCCCATGACGCCGGGACCGGGGAGCTGCATGGCGCCGAAGCCCACGCGTCGTACGGTGCGGTCTGCCAGGGGGAAGGTGTCGGTCACCCCAGCGACGCTAGGTGTTCGAGCGCGCTCCAACGCAAGGCCGCGGGACCGGAACCCTCGACAGACCATCGAGACGCGCCCGAAGCCGCCGCAGGAATCCGTGAATCAGACTGCAAAAACAACGGATTCCGTCGAATTCAGCCGGATCGGAACGAAGTTCGTCAATCTCTGCACGACCGTGCCTGCGGACCAATAACGTGACTTGCCGTACCGCCGAACGCCGATCCTGGCCGACGCCCGGACGACCCCTCACCTCAGGCCGCCCCTCGCCGACCTCCTGCGTCCCGATCGAGGACGTGCATCTCGCCGCGGCTGCTCCGCCTGCCGCGAGCACTCTCGGACCCACCCGCCGGTGGGCCCGCGTGACTCGGGGAGTAGCAACCGGGAGCTTCGCCATGCCCTCTCGTCACCATGTCGACGACGCTGCAGCCCGTCCCCAGCACCGTGCACGGCCCCGCCGGCGCAGCTTCTGGGCCGTCGTGCTCGCAGCCCTGCTGGCGATGACGACGGCGATCCCCATGGCCGTCGCCGGCAGTCCCGGTGGGGGCATCATCGACTCGACGCTGCCCGGCATCGCGCCGACGACGCCGCAGGAGATCGGGGACGGGTCGACCGCCGACCTGCTCTACGCGAACGTCACCGAGGGCCTCTCCCAGGTGACGCCGCCCGAGGCGAACCCGAGCGGCACGGCCGAGCTGACCTACCCCATCGAGCTGCCCAAGGGCCGCGGCATGACGCCTGACGTCAGCCTGTCCTACAGCTCAGAGGGCGGCCCGTCGTGGGCCGGGCTCGGCTGGGACCTCGCCCCGCCCAAGGTCGCGGTCGACACCTCCTTCGGTGCGCCGCGCTTCTGCGACGGCACCGCCAAGAGCCCGCCGTGCGGCAACGTCGAGAGCGAGTCCTACACGCTCGACGGCGACGCCCTCGTGCCCAACGCCGTCAAGGCCGTGCTCGACCCACGGGTGGCCGAGCGCCAGGACTTCACCCGCAAGGTCGAGACCGAGTTCGAGCAGGTCATCCGCCACGGCGACAAGCCGAGCAACTACTGGTGGGAGGTCCGCGACAAGCAGGGCAACATCCGCTACTACGGCGGCACCCCCGACAGCGGCGGCCCGCTCGGCGAGGCCGGGACCCAGGCCGGCATCGACGACCGCACCCGCGACCCCAAGGGCATCCTCACCGACGCCAACGGCAACGGCGTGCGCTGGTTCCTCACGGCCAAGCGCGACATCGGCGTCAACATGTTCCGCTACGTCTACGACACCGTCACCTACAAGCAGGACGACTCCACGCCGACCGGCTGGGTCGCCCTCGCAGCCGGTGCGAGCTGCCCGGGCGGACAGGTCTGCCCGAAGCACGTCTACCTCAGCAAGATCCTCTACACGGCCGCCAGCACGGTGAGCGGCGAGCCCGAGGACCCGGCCTACGAGGTGCGCTTCGTCCGCACTCCCGGTGGCCGCACCGACGCCGTCCTCGACGGCCGCGGCGGCGTGCTCGACCTCGACCAGGACGTCCTGACCAACATCGACGTCGTCTACCGCAAGACCGGCAAGGTCGTCACCCGCTACGACCTCGGTTACGACGCCGACCCGCACTTCGGCAAGACGCGGCTGCGGTCCGTCACGCAGATCGGCTGCAACGGCCTGTCCGCCTGTCCCGCAACGGGACTCAAGCACACCTTCGCCTACTTCGACGACGTCGCCACTGCGGGTAGCGGCTTCGACACCGCCGCCAAGTGGGACACGGGCGCCAACCCGTCGAGCGGGGGCACGGCCGCCTACATCAACCAGAAGCTGAGCGGTCTCGGCTCCTCGATGACCGATGCCGGTGACGGCAAGATCTACGTCGGCTTCAACCTCGCCGACCCGGAGAAGACCGGCTCGGTCGGTGGGTCGTTCGCCATGAACGGCACGACGAACCGCTCGGTCATCGAGTTCATGGACCTCAACGGCGACGCCCTCCCCGACAAGGTCTACCGCGAGGCGATCTCGGGCACCGGCCCGTCCGGTGAGATCCGCTACCAGCTCAACACGAGCCGGCCCACGACCTCGCTCACGGCCGACCTCAGCTTCGGTCCGATGCACACGCTCTCCGGCTTCTCCGACCTCCCCGTCCAGCGCACCATCGGCATCCAGGGCGGCATCGAGGCCTACTTCGGCGTCTACGGCGTCTTCAACGTCGGCGGCCAGTGGAGCTGGGTCGACAGCTACTTCACCGACGCGAACGGCGACGGGCTCGTCGACCTCGTGAGCGGCACCCAGGTCCTCTTCAACCACCTCGTCTGCGCCTCGGGTCCCCGCACCGTCGAGTCGTGCCAGCCCACCTTCAGCGCCTCCGACGCCGACACCCGCGTCCCGCTGACCCCGCAGACCGTGCCCGTCAGCGACCCCGCCTTCGAGGCCATGGTCGACCGCCTCCGTGACGCCGTGCCGCCCATCGACACCGTGCGCCGCTGGGTCGCACCCTTCTCCGGTGACGTGACCCTCACCGCCAAGGCGACGCTCGGCACACCGGTGCCCGACTCCGCCGGTGGCGCCGTCCGCGTCGCCATCCAGAAGGCCGGCACCGAGCTCGGCAGCTCCAGCGTCACCGCCGCGTCGCCGACGTGGCAGCCGGCAGCCCAGACCGTGCACGTCGACAAGGGCCAGGCCCTCTACTTCCGCGCGGGCTCCCGTCCCAAGGGCAACGGCGACAGCGTCACCTGGGACGCGACGATCAGGTATGCCGGGGGCTCGGCTCCCGATGCCAACGGACTCGACCAGCGCACCTACTCCCTGGCCGACGACTTCACCCTGGCCGGGCGACCGGGCCTGTTCACCTCGGTCAGCAACGGCGGCACGGCTCACTTCAGCGCCGCGCTGGACAAGACCGGCGCGACGACCGACGACCTGCGGCCCGAGGTCGCCGTGCGGAGCGGCTCGACGAAGGCCGTCACGACGACGCCCGTCACCGTCACGCCGATCACCGCGGCAGGCGCCACCGACACCCTCCGGGTCAAGACGGTCACCCAGAACGGGGCCCAGTGGTGCGTGGCCGACGCGACGCCGACCGCCTTCGGCTGCTTCGCGACCCAGGCCGCCGCGAACGCCCGGCTCGCCGTCATCGGACAGGCCGAGACCGGCCGCTTCCGCATCACGGCGGACCCGGCCGTAGCGGAACCGGTCAAGGACGCGGACGGCGTCGTCACGGCATACGACTCCGTGCGCACGCGCGTGCTCGTCGACAGCCCGATCGACCTCTCGAAGGTCACGTGGGTGGAGGCGGGGAAGCTCTGCTTCCTCAGCGGTGGCGGCTGCGACGCGTCGAAGACGACCGTCACGCCGCACATGGACCTCGACACCTACCCGCTCACGGGCCTGAGTGGCCCGGCGAGCGCGTGGACCTCGACGCTCGGTCGCACCGTCACCCCCACCCTGACGGGGACCCGTGACGGCGACAACCCCGGAGGCGAGGTCATCGTCACGGCCAAGACGTCCACCGGACTCGTCTACAAGGCGGCCTACTCGGTGCCGTCGGGTGCCGGCACGTTCACCAAGGCCCTGCCCGACCTGGCCCTGACCACCGGCACGCCCTACTGGTTCGACGTCACCATGCGCAGCGCGGGGCTCTCGTCCCACGTCAGCGGCATCAACCTGACGATGAACTGGACCGAGAGCTCCGTCGACACGTCCGAGGACGTCCCGCAGACGGTGAGCTGGGCCGGCCCGCAGGGCTACTTCCCCGTCGCCTACCGCGGGTGGGCAGCGGCGGGCTACACCGCCACCGGGGCCAGGGCCACGACGGCGATCGACGAGGCGGACTTCCGCACGACGACGGCCTCCGGCGACCCCTACGACAACAAGGACGACGCCTGCCAGGCGATGTTCGGCGGCTCGTGCCCGACCGACACGTCCGTCAACGACACCGGCTTCGGCAACTACCCGCCCGGCTCGGGCGCCCCGCCGGAGTTCGACACGACCAAGGCAACCGCCAACATCCCGAAGGCCTTCGCCTACAACGCCGTCGTCGACCCCGACACGCTGGTGCAGCGCTGGCAGGGCCCGAAGGCCAAGATCTACGCCGGCGACGCCGGCCTGACCGGATCGGCACGCTTCGGCGAGGACCTGCCGATCACGGGTGCCGCGAGCAGCGGGGGCACACGTGCCCCGAACCTGCTCGGCGAGACCGGGCCGATCTTCATGCTCATGGCAGGTGTCGGACCGATCGGTGGCAGCTTCGCCGCCGGCTGGAGCCGCAGCCTCGTGGACTTCCTCGACATGAACGGTGACGGCTACCCCGACACCGTGCGGCCCGACTCGGTGACCTACACCAACGCCCGTGGCTCCCAGGAGTGCGGCCCGGCGGCCGCCCGCGTCGCCTGCACCGGCGGCGGCGTCGGCATCGTCGACTCGTCCACCACGCTCGCCGTCTCCGGCGGCTTCGGCGGCGCCCCGATCGGCATCTCCGGCAACAACAAGGGCACGACCAACTCGACGAAGGGAAGCTCCTCGACCAAGGGCAGCAGTGCCTCCGACTCCTCCTACGGCGCCAACATCGGCGGGTCCATCGGGGCGGGCGCGAGCTTCACCAACCCGACCTCGCAGAACACCCACCAGGACGACAAGGCCCTCAAGAAGGTGCCGCGCGACGCGACGATCCCGGTGCAGGAGACCCTGGCCGACCTCAACGGCGACGGCCTGCCCGACCGGGTCACCGTCGACGACGACGAGATCCGGGTGCGCCTCAACCTCGGCCACTCCTTCACGCCCCAGTTCCGCTGGACCGTCAGCTCGTTCAGCTCGACGAACTCCTACAGCGGCTCCGTCGGCGCGAGCTTCGGCTTCAACATCGACAACGGCGGGTTCGCCGGCGGCGTCGCCGCCAACTCCAACGTCGACCTCCCCAACGTCTCGTGGGACGACGTCAACGGCGACGGCCTGCTCGACGCCGTCTACAGCGACAACGGCAACGTCAAGGTCGCCTTCAGCAACGGCACCGGCCTCGTCGACCAGGCCGTCTACGGCACGCACCAGAAGTCGGACTTCAACGTGCTCGGCATCATCAACGTCGCCGGCAAGCCGCAGATCCGCCAGGACAGCTCGGAGAGCATCGGAGGCGGCGCGGACGTCACCGTCGGCATCCCGCTCTGCCTCGTCGCCTGCTACCTCATCCTCAACCCCGGCGGGCACTACGAGAACAGCATGACCTCGACCGACGTCGACCTCACCGACGTCAACGGTGACGGCTACGCCGACTCCGTCTCGCGGGTCAAGGGCTCGTCCGACATCAAGGTCGCCCTCAACACCCAGGGCCGCACCAACCTGCTCAGGACCGTGACGACGCCGCTCGGCGGCACCATCGGCCTGGACTACCACCGCGACGGCAACACCACGAGCCACCCCGACAGCCAGTGGGTGCTCGACGACGTCGCCGTGAAGTCGAGCCGGAGCACCGCCGACGGCATCGCCCAGCGCGACAGCACGATCTCCTACGGCACCACCGCCCAGGACTTCGTTAACCGGACCGACCTCGGCTACGACTCGGTGACCGTCAGCGAGCACTACACCGCCTACGACCACACCGACGTGAACAACCCGACGACCACCGCCAAGGTGCGCACCACGCAGCACAGGTACCTCAACGGCTCGGTCTTCGACTCCGGCCTCGAGTTCGAGACGACCGTCTACGACGGCACGACGAGCGGGCCGGTCATGCAGCGCACCCGCACGACCTGGGCGCTCGGTGACCTGGACCGCACCGCCGCCGGTGGTGGCTACGTCCCGCTCGACCTCGGCGGTGCCACCGTCGAGCAGCTGCTCGCGCTCCGAGCCACGCCACAGGTCTCGAAGGTCGAGCAGGACTGGTACTCGGGCGGATTGCTCCAGCAGACGACGTCCATGACGTACGCGTACGACCGCCTCGGCAACCCCGTGCGGATCGTCGACGGCGGACTCCCCGGCACGACGAGCGACGACACGAACGTCGCCATCGCCTACGCCAACTGCGAGACGAGCACGTCGGACGACATGAACGCCTTCTTCGGGTGCGGCTCGACGCTCAAGTACACGCCGACGGCACGGGCCCCCTTCTGGTCGCCCACCAACTGCCAGACGTGGGACAGCCAGCCTGTCGGCATCACCGTCACGTCACCGACCGGGACCATCCTGCGCTCGCGCACTGGCAACACCGCCTACTGCGACAACAACTCGGTCACCGTCCAGCGCGAGATCCTGACGCCGACCGACGGCGCCACTCCCGCGACGTACGCCGAGACCCGGCTGACCTACGACCAGTGGGGCAGCTACAACCGGATCGTCATGCCGCCCGACGCCAAGGGCAAGCGGTATGCCGTCCGCTACGTCTACGACGCCGACGCGAACCACGCGAACGTCAGCACCGTCACCGACTTCGCCCTGACGGGCTCCGGTGACCCGGCCGGGACCGACCCGGCCGACACGACGAGGCGGTTCATCGAGGACGACGAGGACCCGACCGGCGCCGCCGTCGGCCTCGCCTCCACGGCCGACTTCGACGGACCGACCGGGCGGGTCAAGAGCCGTACCGACGCGAACGGCAACGTCACGTCGTACACCTACGACGCCTACAGCCGGGTGCGCACCATCACCTCACCCGACGGCGGCGTCGCGACCTTCGCCTACCACCCCGACGACCCCGGCTACCCGTACGCGACGGTGACGCACACCGACGAGTTCAACCCGGGCACGACCATCGACACGGCGACGTATGCCGACGGCTCGGGACGCGTCACCGGACGCAAGCGCGACGCCCAGGTCTACGACCCCGTCACCGGGGTCACCGGGTCCGGCTTCGCCGCCGAGGGCGGCTCGGACGTCGACGGCCTCGGCCGCACCGTCCACCAGTGGAAGCCGTTCCTCCAGACGGGCGCGACGCTCGCCGACTACACGGTCGACACGAGCAACCCGACGTACGCCATGGCGACGATCACGGCCTACGACGCCCTCGACCGGACCCTCTCGGAACGGATCTCCAACGGCGCGACGACGCGGACGGCATACGCCCACGCCGTGCTCGCCGGCTACGGCACCGTCAAGACCGTCGACGTCACCGACCCCCTGGGCCGGCACACGAAGACGTGGATGGACGCGCACGACAACGTGGTCCGCGGCGAGGACCGCACGGCTGCCGGGGTCTCCGTCTTCACGAGCTACACCTACGACCGTCTCGGGCAGCTGCTCCGCGTCGACTCGCCCGGTGGCCTCGCGACGACGCACACCTACGACCTGCTCGGCCGCAGGACCTCGACGACGACACCCGACGGCGGGCTCGTCCAGTGGACCTACGACCTCGCCGGCAACAAGACCTCGGAGCAGAGTCCCGTGCTCCGCGAGGAGGGCAACGTCAAGACCGTCTTCGGCTTCGACTTCGGCCTCATGACGTCGATCACCTACCCCGGTGAGAAGCCCGTGACGATGGACTACGGCGGCTACCTCGGTCACCCGACCGCGGGCAACGGCGCCGGCAAGATGGTCCACGTCGACGACAAGGCGCGCGTGCAGGACTTCGCCTACGACGTCAACGGGCGACTCGCTCGCGACGTGACGACGATGACCGGGCCGCACCCGAACAAGGGCCCGTTCACCACGAGCTACGACAACGACTGGCTCGGCCGGCTCGCGACCGTGTCGCTGCCCGACGGCGAGGTCGTGCGCAACGACTACGACACGGGTGGACGGCTCAAGCGGGTCGTCGGCACGAACGACTGCACCGAGCTGGGCCTGCTGACGACATCCGTCGACGCCACTGCGACGACCATCACCGTCACCGAGTACCAGCACGGCGACCCGGCCTCCAGCTGGAACCCGACGCTGCCGTTCACGATCCGTCTCGACGGCGAGCAGCTCAACGTCACCGCCCGCACGCCGGGCACGGTGGCCGGCACGTTCGACTACACCGTCGAGCGCGGCGTCAACGGAACCGTCCTGGTCCCGACCGCGGCGCCACACGCCTCGGGCGCGACCGTGCGCGTCGACGTCGCCGTGCCGTGCGTGCACAGCTACCTCGACAACCAGCGCTACGACGTCTACGGCGCGACCTCCCAGCGCAAGACCGGGGACGGCGTCGTCGACACCACGTACCGCGACGTCGACACCCGGCGCCTCACCGGCCGCTCGGCGATGTCGCCCGACGGAACACGGCTGCTCATGAACCTGCGCTACGCCTACGACCTCGTGGGCAACGTGACGTCCGTCCGGAACCAGCTGCCGCCCGACGTCCCGTCACTCTTCGGCGGTCCGACGACGCAGAGCTACACCTACGACGGCCGCTACCGGCTCACGTCGGCCACCGGCACGTGGGACTACGCGCCCAAGACGACACGCAACTACACGTGGTCGGCGACCCTCGACGACGCGACGAGCAAGGTGACCCGGATGGCCCAGCGCGACTGGACCGTCGACACCGGGTGCACGAAGAAGTGCACCGAGGCCACCGTCCTCGCCAACACGTTCGACCGGAGCGCGTACACCTACGACGCGGCCAAGCCGAACCAGGCGACGAAGGTCGTCGACACGCTCAACAAGAAGACCGAGACGTACACGTACGACTCGGACGGCGAGCAGACGACCGTCACGAACCCCGACATGATCCGCAACGTCACGTGGGACTGGGCGGGCAAGCTGACCGAGATCGTCGACCACAACCCGAACAACACCGGGCGCAAGCAGACCGACTACGTCTACGACTACGCCGGCCAGCTCGCCATCGAGATCAAGGAGCAGGGCGTCACCTACTACGTGAACCCGTGGGTGACGGTGCGCAACGGCACGATGCTCAAGAACATCTGGGCCGGCAACGACCGTCTTGCCGTCAACATGACGACGACCGGCGACTCGTTCGCGCAGAAGGTCTACTTCATGCACAAGGACCTCCAGGGCAGCACGAACATCGTCACCGACCGGGTCGGCAAGGTCTTCCAGCACCAGGAGTACTTCCCGACCGGACAGGTGTGGATCAAGGAGGACAGCACGATCTTCCGCACCCCGTGGCAGTACGCCGGTGGCTACGTCGACGAGGACCACAACATCATCAACTTCGGTGACCGCTGGTACTCCACGACGCAGGCACGCTTCCTGACGGTGGACCCGATCCTCACGGACGACGCCACGGCCCTGGTGGAGAACCCGACGCTGACGACGGCCTACACCTACGGCCAGTCCGACCCGATCGGCCACGTCGACCGCGACGGCCGCGTGCCCAACAAGGCCAACGCCGACGCCGTCTCCGTCCTGCGCACCATCGCCTCGCTCAAGCCCGACGGCGACCCGATCACGCAGGCCCAGTCCAGCAAGCTGCTCGGCTTCTTCGCCAAGAACACCGACACGTTCCGGGGTCGGGCGACGTTGAGCCTGCTCAAGGGCTACAACACGGCACAGGAGCGCAAGGCGAAGTACTTCAGCCGCCTCGACTCCCGGCCGGTGCTCGAGTTCGAGATCGAGGACGGCAAGCTCAAGGCGGTCAAGCTCGGCTTCGGCGTGGGCAAGCGGCTCAAGTTCGACGTGCCGGACAAGGGCGCCGGCGCGACACCGCAGTCGGCCGGCTCCGTGGCCTCGAACCAGACGGGTGGCTCGGCCGCGGCGAGCGGTGGGGACGCCAACGGCCCCGGTGGCAGCGGCAAGTCGACGACGGCGACCACGACGACGGCTGTCGACAGCGGGTCCGCCTCGGGCTCCGGCCAGCCGCCGAGCCAGGGCGGCACGAAGCCGGCGACCTCGGCAGGGGCGCAGCCCAAGGGGTCCGAGGGCCAGTAGCGGGACCGCCCGGACCGGGTTGAGGTGGGCGCGCCGCAGATTCCGCGGCGCGTCTACCTCAACCCGGTGGTCGAGCGGACCAGCGTCACTGGAGGACGACGAGGAGGACGCCGCCGACCGCCACGAGGGCCCCGAGCACCACGGGCACGAGCCCGGCGCGGGCACCTTCCCGCCGGGCGCGCAGCCCGTAGACCACGGCACCGGCGCAGGGGAGGAAGAGGATGAGCAGGGCCGGGATCCCGGCGACGAGGTCCGCCCAGAGCGGCGGCGTCGCCCCCGCGCTCGGGTCGTAGCCCGTCAGCGCGTAGATGCCCTGCGCTGCCGCGAACGCGACGAAGAAGAACACCGGGACGAGGGCGATGGAGATCCAGGCTCGGGCCAGGGGCGTCTGGTCGCGAGGACCCCCACCGGTCGAGTTGCTGCTGGACGGGCTCGTGGGACCTGAGGTGTTGACCATGGCTGAACCGCCTCCTACACCTCCAGCATCCCGCGTGGGGCTGGAGACCGAGAGGGCCGAAGGTCCCGTCGGTAGCCGTGCCGGTCGCCGTGCCGTCGGTCTCAGCGCAGGTTGTAGAACTCGCGGTGGACGTTGGCCGGCTTCACCCGGGCGCGCACGAGGTCCCGCTGGAGCGTGCTGACCATGCGCTCGGGTCCACAGAGGAACACGGAGAGCCGACGAGGCTCGACGCCGACGACCTCCAGCACGTGGCCGGCGGTCAGCCGTGGGTCGGTCTCGGTGTCGACGAGGTGCAGGTGCAGCTCGTCGTGGTGCTCCGCGAGGTGCGCGACCTCGTCGGCGAGCGGCGCAGGCCCCCGCGCCGTGTAGAAGAAGTCGACGCGATGCGGCAGCTCGCCGGGCCTGGCGGAGCGGAGCCAGCTCAGCATCGGCGCGACACCGATGCCGCCCGCGATCCAGACCTGGTGCTCGGTGCCGCGCGTGAAGTCGAAGTGCCCTTGCGGGCTGCTGATGACGGCCGGCATACCGGGAGCGACCAGCTCGCCGATGCTCGACGTGAAGTCGCCGAGCGCACGCACGGTGATGCGGACCTCGCGCTCCTGGGGTCCGCTCGCGATGGTGAAGGGGTGACGGTGCCAGCCGTCGCGGGCCTCGAGGTTGACCAGGGCGAACTGGCCGGGTCGGAAGGCGAAGCGGTCCCCGAGTGGTCGCAGCCAGATCTCGAAGGCCGCGTCGTCGATCGGGGCCACCGACGACACCTCGTAGTCATGGGTCTGGGCGAGATGCCGGGCCAGCAGCTCGCGGTAGAGGTAGAATGCGAGCCCGACACCGCCGACGGCCACGTAGGACCAGCGCAGCAGCGACGAGCCGAACAGGGTCGCGTCCATCAGGCCGTGCACGAAGCCGAACCCGAGGAAGACCCCGGTCAAGCGGTGGAAACCGCGCCAGAGGCCGTAGCTGCCGACCCACCGCCCGACGAGGCGGACGGGGGCGGTCTCCATGACGCGCTCCACCGGCGGGCGCAGCGGGTGCGGGGTGATGGAGCGCCAGCGCGGGGCGATGGCCCACACGGTCAGCGTCGCGAGGCCCACGATGCCGATCGTGCCGAGGGTCGGGCCGAGCCGGGTCGGGTTCGGGTTGCCGGTGGTCGCGACGTGGACCCCGATGAGGATCGTCCCGGCGATGGCGACCCGCCGGTGCCACACGGCTGCCTTGTCGACGCCGTCGAAGAACTGCTCCACCCAGCGCAGCGTGCTGATGAGGACGAGCCCGACCGACAGGAGGAGGACGCCCTCGGCCCCGATGAGCTGGCCGACGAACTGGCCGACGTCACCGCGGGGCCGGGTGAGCAGCCAGAGGAGGGCGAAGGAGACGACGAGGGCCGCGATCGTCAGCGGACCGACGAGTCGGGTGATGAGGTGCGACCCGCGGTAGGGCCGGCGGTGTCGCACCTGAGTGGCGATGGCCATGCCTCACACGTACCCTCCCGGCCCCGGAGACCGGCATACGCTCCCGGGTTGATGTATCCCGCCCGCGGATTCTCCACGTCGGACACCTCAACAGCGAGCGGCGGACCCGGCGTCGTCGTCGGCCCCGCGCACCCACGCGACCACGGCAGTGGCACGTCGTCCAAGACTTCACCGGCTCGTCCGCCAGATCTTCCATGCCGTTCACGCAATCCGGAGGGTTCTCCCAGAAACCGTGGAAAGTGTTGGGGCGTCTGGCAACTCACCCGGACTCACCCTCCGAATGCACGAGAGGCATCTCCGTGAACACTCGCACCACCCTCATCAAGTCGGGGCTCGTCGGCACCCTCGCCGCGGCCGCCGCCTTCGCCCTCGGTGGCTCCTCCGCCGACGCGCACGGCGGCCTGCCGGTCGTCAACGTGCCGCACGCCAACCCGCGGTCCGGCATCCAGGGCAACGTGCTCACGCCGTCGGCGACCGAGACGTCGGTCGCCTGGGGCAACCTGCCGCTGACCAACCCCGAGACCGCCAACGGCGTCACCCACTACGGCTACAACACGCTCGACGGTGCGCCCCTGACCCAGACGAAGGACGAGGCGCACAAGACGGAGCCCGACAAGAACGTCTACCTCGTCCTCGGGGGCAAGCACTACCTCTACCAGGGGCACGAGATCGGCCCACGCGGCTACGTCACGCGCGTCAACCTCGACGAGACGGACCCCCTCAAGCGGGTCACGCTCATCTCCGACACCGACACGGCGGGCAACGCCTACCCCACGATCGACGGCATCACGTGGGACCCGTTCACCCAGCAGCTGCTCCTCACGGCCGAGTCGAGCTCGCCCAAGGGCGGCGTCTTCGGCGTCGGCCTCGACGAGAACGGTGACCCCGTCGACGGCGGCCGGGCGACGCGGCTCGACGCGCTCGGCTCGGGCGGCTTCGAGGGCATCCAGAACGACGCCGACGGCAACGTCTGGATCGTCGAGGACATCGGCGGCAAGGGCGCGAGCGGCGGCAAGGTGCCCAACTCCTTCGTCTACCGCTTCGTCCCGACCGACAGGACCGACCTGACGAAGGGCGGAAGGCTGCAGGCCCTGCAGATCCAGCGCGCCGACGGCACGCCCGCGACGACGTCCCAGCTTCAGGCGAACCCGTCGGACCCGTTCATCAGCCAGCTGCACGCATACGGCTCGTCCTTCGCGACCCGGTGGGTCACGATCCACACCGGCACGACCGAGGCGTTCGATGCCACAGCCGCCGCCAAGGCCGCCGATGCGACCCCGCTCAAGCGCCCCGAGAACGGCGTGTTCCGCCCCGGCACCGGCTTCAAGGAGTTCTACTTCACCGAGACGGGCGACACGAGCACGTCGAGCACGCTGCCCGGCGCGTACGGCGGCGTCTTCCGCATCTCGCAGAAGAGTGCCGGCGCCGACACCGGCCGCATCTCGATCGCCGCCGTCGGCGACCAGGAGCACACCGGCTTCGACAACATCTCCTTCGCCACGAAGGACGACCTGCTCGTCGTCGAGGATGCCGGCGACGGCCTGCACACGCAGCGCAACGCGCTCGACTCGGGCTACGTCTTCAGCCTCGGTGAGAGCCGCGAGGAGGAGGGGTCGTATGCCGCGGGCCGCGGTCGCGCTCCCCGTCCCGTGCGCTTCCTCGCCGAGGGGCGCGACGCGTCGGCCACGTTCGACGCGATGGGCGGACCGGCCTACAACGACGGCGACAACGAGATCACCGGCATCCACGTCTCCGACGGTGACCCCACGGTGGGAGGCGTCCTCGGTGCCAAGCTGCCGCAGCCCACGACGTCACCCGCGTGGCGGACCTTCTGGACCCAGCAGCACGGCGACAACACGACGTGGGAGATCAGCTGGAACGGCTGACCTGACAGCCCCGCGACCACCCGGTTGAGGTGTCGCGCCCGCGAGAACCGCGGCGCGCCCACCTCAACCGGGTGCTGCTGCATCACCACCGCCACTGCACCGTCGAAAGGCCACGTCTGGCCCCCTGCGACCAGTCGAGAGGCCACGGATGGCCCCCGGCGACCAGTCGAGGCCACGGATGGCCGGGCCTCCCCGACTGCCGTCGCCGCCGTCGAGGACGCCACCCAGCGCCTCGACGACGGTCGCACGTATGCCGTCGACATCGTCGTCGAGCCCCACCTCGTCGTGCGCGGCACCACGGCATCACCCGCCGACCGGCAGGCCTGCGCGACGCGGCCGGACGGCATACGCCAGCGGTGACCCGGAGGTCGGTGGGCGGGACTACGGTCGGCCCATGCCCGAGAAGCTGACCCGCCGAGCCGCGTCCGATGCCCTGCCGACGTGGCGGTTCCTGCTCCAGCGAATGCACCTCACGGTGCGCGCGAGCGACGCGGCGACCGCATACGCGTTCGTCGCGCGCGTGGGCGAGGTGACGGCGGCGCTCGGTCGTGGACCCGACCTCGACGTGCGGGGCGACGTCATCCACCTCGCCGTGTCGACCGGGCCCGCCGACGGCGTGACGGCCGACGACATCGCCGTCGGGCGTGCCGTCGACACCCTCGTCGCCGAGATGGGCCTGCGGTCCGAGCCCGGCACCTTGACCGTGGTCGAGATCGCCATCGACGCCATGGACATCGACGCAGTCCGGCCCTTCTGGGACGCCGTGCTCGGCTGGGACGTCATCGCCCGCAACGACGTGCAGGACCCGCTCCGGTTGGGCCCGGCCGTCTGGTTCCAGCAGATGGACGAGCCTCGGCTGCAACGGAACCGGATCCACCTCGACGTCACCGTCGCGCACGACGAGGCCGCCGGCCGCATCGAGCGCGCTCTGGCTGCAGGTGGGCACCTCGTGTCCGATGCCGAGGCGCCCGCCTTCTGGATCCTCGCCGATCCCGAGGGAAACGAGGCGTGCGTCTGCACGTGGCAGGGGCGCGACCCCCAGCCCGACGACGGATCTGCCTGAGGCGTAGGGGATCAGACGGCGAGGGTCTCGACGACCAGCCGGGCGAAGAGTGCGGGGTCGTCGACCCACGGGAAGTGGGCCGCCCCGGGCTGGACGACCGACCGCCCGTCGGGGAAGAGCCCCGCGAGCTGGTCGCCGAGCTCGGGTCCCGGCATGAGGTCGAGCTCGCCCACGACGACGCGCACCGGGGCCGTCATCTCGCCCAGGACGCGGCGCGTCTGCTCCGGATCGGGTCGCTCGGCCCAGAAGCCCCGGGTTCCTTCACGGTTGCGCTGCTGGTCGTCCGACGCGGCGTGCAGCCGAGCCGCGTCGGTCCACGCGCCGTAGAGGAAGGGCGACATGGCCTGACGGGTCGCCGGTGTGCCGTCATCCGCGTCGAGCGCGACCTTGGCCTCCGCGAACCAGGGCTCCCCGGCGCGCAGCGCGGCTCGCGACTCCCACTCCTCGTCGGTGACGTCGAGACCGACCGTGGCCGTGCCGGGGGTGACGAGCACGAGGCGGCGGATCCGCTCGGGGTGCCGCGCGGCATACAACAGGCTGACGGAGCCGCCGGCCGAGTGGCCGAGGAGGTCGACGGCGTCGAGTCCCAGGTGTGCGCGGAGTGCCTCGAGGTCGTCGACGAGCCGCACGGCTGCATATGCCGTCGGGTCTGCCGGCGCCGGCGACGCACCGGTGCCGCGTGGGTCGGGGATCACGAGCGCTCGGTGGGCGGCGCGTGCGAGGCCACCGAGGTCGCCGAGATAGGCAGGGTCGCGGGCCGGGCCTCCCGGCCAGACGACGAGCGGCTCGCCGGACCCCTCGACTCGGTAGGCGAGCTCGGTCCCGTCGTACGTCGTGTAGGTCGGCATGGGTCCAACCTGCCAGTCGGGACGGCGGCCGCGCCTGCCGTTTCCCGTCGGCTCAGCCGGCGGGCGGGGCCAGCGCGTCGGCCGCAGCGAGCACGACGAGGTCGGCGAGGTCGTCCGGGTGCGTGAAGAGGTTGTTGTGGGAGCCGCCGAGGAGTGACGTTCGCACGCTCGGGGCGCGGCTCGCGGACCCGGCCAGCTGGTCGAGCCACGTGACGGGAACGAAGGCGTCGTGGACGCCGGCGGTCACCGTCACGGGCACGGGCAGGTGCGCGATCCGCTCCTCGGGCGCGTCGTGCAGCCCCGACTGGATCATCGCGACGATGCCGGCGCGGCCTCGGTAGACCTCCACCGGGTCGATCTGGTCGAGGCGGTCGTCGCGGTAGGCGAACGGGGTCGCCCGGGCCAGTCGGTGCAGACGGCGCTGCTCGGGGGCGAAGGTCGTCCCGGCGAGCACGAGCGAGAAGTCTCGGCGGCGGACGCTGAGGGCCAGGGCGGCGGTCAGCGCGGCCTGCCCGCCGGTCGAGTGGCCGAGCACCACGAGTGGGTGGCCGGCGGTCTCGGCCTCGATCCAGCGGGCCGCCGTCAGGCCCGCGGCATGGATGGACGGGCTCGTCGGTCGCGGGAGGTTCGAGCCGAACCCGGGCAGGTCGAGGACGGTGCAGGCCAGGCCACGGGCGGCGACGGCCCGTGCCGTGGGGATCGTGTAGAACGGCAGGCCGAGACCGGGGAGGATGACGACCAGCGGGGTGCTCCGTGGTCGGTCGCCGCCGAGGGCCAGCGACCGCACGACCCGCCCGTGGAGGCTCGTGAACTGCACGCGCACGTCCGGCCCGACGTCTCGGCCGGGCACGTCGCGCGCCCTCACGACGACGCCTGTCGAGGCTTCCGGGCGCCCGTGCTGGCCCGCACGACGAGCTCGGGCGCGATGACGATGCGCCCGGGAGTGGTGGCTGTCGCCCCGTGGTCGAGGCGGTCCACGAGGGAGCGCACGGCCTCGGCGCCGAGACGGTCGGCGTCCTGACGCACCGTCGTCAGCGCGACGTGCGGGTAGCCGGCCTCGGTGATGTCGTCGAAGCCGACGACCGACACGTCGCGGGGGACCTGGGTCCCCGCCTGCCGGACGACGTCGATGAACCCGATGGCGCACCGGTCGTTGAAGGCCGCGACCGCGGTGGGCCGGTCACGGGGGTCCAGGTCGAGGAACGCGCTCGCTGCAGCGGCACCTTCGAGCTCGCTGGGGCCTCCGGGGAGGACGACCTCCGCGAGCGCGGGGGAGTGCCGCATCGCCGAACGGTAGCCGCGACGTCGCTCGGTCGCCCCTGCCGTGCGACCGCCGTCGAGCAGGGCGATGCGGGTGTGGCCCAGAGCGCGAAGGTGCTCGACCGCGAGGCGCAGGCCGGCGGCGTCATCGGTGCGTACGACGCCGACCTCCTCGCCCGGGGCGGGGCGCAGGACGCTCACGACCGGAACCCGCGTGGCGAGGTGGGCGAGCTGCGTCGTGGTCTGGCTGCTGCCGAGCAGGATGATGCCCTCGCACCGCTCCGCCAGCAGCGTCTCGACGGCAGCCTCCTCCGACCGCGAGGGCGTGACTCCGCTGAGCACGAGCTCGTAGGCCGCGTCGTCGGCCTGCGTGTAGAGGCTCTCCAGGAGGTCGCCGTGGAAGGCGTGCCCGACGCGGAAGGTCACGCCCAGCGTCCGGGTCCGGCTCCTGCCGAGGCGGCTGGCGCGGGTGTCCGGGCGGTAGTCGAGCTCTCGTGCGGCGGCGAGGACGCGCTCACGGGTCGCCTCGGACGCCCCGGCGACGCCGCGGAAGACGATGGACACGAGGGCGCGCGAGACGCCCGCCCGTGCGGCGACGTGCTCCATCGTGACCCTCTCGCGTCCCACGCAGCGACTCTAGAGCGCTCCACAAGGTCGGCCAAGCTCTTGACGCGCGTGGCGGCGAGCGGCTTCACTGGTCGAGTACTAGAGCGCTCTAGTACCTACCTGCGAAGGAGCAGCCATGACGCGCACCGACCCCGTCCGCTTCGGTCTGATCGGAGCCGGCCGCATCGGGACCCACCACGCCACCACCCTGGCGCGACGCCTCGGCGAGGCCGAGCTCGTCGCCGTCGCCGACGTCCAGGCGCCCGCCGCCGGACGTCTCGGCGGCTCGCTCGGGGTCGACTGGCTGACCGACCCGCAGGCACTCATCGACGACCCCCGGGTCGAGGCCGTCGCCATCACGTGCGCGAGCACCGCCCACGCGGACCTCGTCGTCGCGGCGGCCGAGGCCGGCAAGGCCGTCTTCGTGGAGAAGCCGATGGCGATGACCCTCGCCGACGCGGACCGCGCGATCGCCGCGAGCCGGGCTGCCGGCACACCCCTGCAGGTCGGCTTCAACCGGCGCTTCGCGCGCGACTTCGCCACGGCCCACGAGCTGGTCGCCTCCGGTGGCATCGGCGCGCCCCAGCTGCTGCGCTCTCTGACCCGCGACCCGGGGCTGGCCGACCCGGCCGGCGTGCCGCCGTGGACGATCTTCACCCAGACGCTGATCCACGACTTCGACACCCTCAACTGGTTCAACGCCGGTGCGACGGCCGTCGAGGTCTCCGTCATGGCCGATGCCCTCGTCGCCCCCGACTTCAAGGACGCCGGGCTGCTCGACACCGCCGTCGTCACCATCCGCTACGACAACGGGGCCATCGCCGTCGCCGAGGCGAGCTTCTCGGCGGCCTACGGCTACGACGTGCGCGGCGAGGTCTTCGGCTCCGCCGGCATGGTCACCGCGGGCAGCCCGGCCCACCTCCACACGGCGCACTGGAACGCCGCCGGTGTCTCGAGTCCGACTGCCCGTGCCGACACCGACCTCTTCACGGACGCGTATGCCGCGGAGCTCGCGGCCTTCTGCGCGGCCGTCCGCGGGGGAGGGAAGACGCAGGTCGGTGGCGAGGACGCCCGTGCCGCGCTGCGGATCGCGCTCGCCTGCATCGAGGCCGTCGAGGCCGACACCACCGTGGCCGTGCGCGACACCGACCGGGCGGGTGTCTGATGGCAGCGTCGGCGACGAGCCCCTTCACGCTCGCGGTCAGTGCCGAGATGGTCTTCCTCGACCTGCCCTTCGTCGAGCGCGTGCGCCGCATCCACGCGCTCGGCTTCCAGGTCGAGATCTGGGACTGGACGCGCCACGACATCGACGCGCTCGAGGCGCTGCGCTCGGAGGGCGTCGTCTACTCGTCGATGACGGGCTATGTCCGTGGACGCCTCTCCGATGCCGAGGGGGCGGACGAGCTGCTCGCGACGGCCGCCGAGTCGGTGCCGGTTGCCCAGCGCCTCGGGATCCCACGCCTCAACCTGCACGGCACCGGCCTCGACGACCGGGGCCTGCCCGTGCGGCCCGAGCCGGTGACGACCGGGCCGATGTGGCTCACCGCGCAGCGCACGCTGGGCCGCATCGCCGGGCTGGGCGAGCGCGAGGAGGTCATGTTCGTCCTCGAGAACCTCAACACCGCGGTCGACCACCCCGGCGTGCCCTTCGCGACCGCCGCCGACTGCCTGGCGCTCGTCGAGGCCGTCGACAGTCCGCACCTGAAGCTGATGCTCGACCTCTACCACGCCCAGATCGGCGAGGGGAACCTCATCGAGCTGTGCCGCCGGGCCCTGCCGCACATCGGGGAGATCCAGGTCGCCGACGTGCCCGGGCGCCGTGAGCCGGGCACCGGCGAGATCGCCTACCCCGCGATCGCCCGAGCGCTCGCCGGGATGGGCTACGTCGGTCCCGTCGGTCTCGAGGGGTTCGCGTCCGACGACGACGAGCTCGCGCTCGAGCGTTTCCGCGACGCCTTCACCGCCTGACCGGGGATCGACGCCCGGTTCGAGGTGATCCCGACACCGACGTGGGCACCGTCATCACCTCGAGCCGCGGGAGGTGACCCAGTCGGGGAGGATGCCGCTCGCGAGGGCAGCGGCCCGCAGCGGCGCGGCGAGCTCGGCGACGCGTCGCGTGCCGTCGAGGCCGAGGTGCCGCCAGCCCTCGAGGGCCATCCGGTCGGTCTCTCGCTCGACGTCCTTGCGGAAGGCGAGCCCGGCGTCGGTGAGGGCGGTGCCGTCCATGAGACCGCGCTCGGTCAGCCGGGCCGTCGCGGCGGCCCACTCGTCGTCCGACCAGCCCCGGCTCGACCGCATGAAGCCGGTGTTGCCGGCGAAGAGGCCGCCGGCGACGATGGACTCGACGGGGTCGAGTCCGGCTCGGAGCAGCGCCGCCACGTGCCCGTCGCCGCGGTGCTCGCGGATGAGGGTCGCGGCGTGCCACAGGGCGAGACGTGGCTCCTCGGGCCACGCGAGCCCGGCGTGGGCGGCATACAGCGGGCGACCGGGCACGGTCAGGCCGGCACAGACGGCGCGGGCGAGCTCGAGGAGCTCGGCGACGTCCGTGCCGCCGACGACGCGGTCGAGCACGACCGCCATCCCGTCGCGCCGCGCCTGCTGGACCTGCTCGGGGTCGGCGACCGCCCACGAGCTCGGCAGTGCCTTCGCCGGCAGCCACGGCGCGAAGACGTAGAACGTCGCCGTCGGCACCTCCGGTCCGACCGGACCGAAGGCAGCCGCACGGGCGGCGAAGTAGCTGAGGCGAGGGTGGAGCCCGAGCGCGACGTAGGCATCGCGCACGTCGTCGGCGAAGTAGCCGAGCACGTGGACCGTCTCGAGAGCGCCCCAGGCCTGCCGGGAGGCTCGGATCAGGTCGAGGTCGTCGTCGATGCTCATGTCCAGCACCCTAGGCGCCGACGGTCCGACCTCAGCGGACGACGAGGGCCAGCGCGGAGACGACGGTCGCGGCGAGCACCGCCTGGTCGAATCGCGTCTGGCTCAGGCGGCGTGCCGTGTGCAGCCCGATCCAGGTCCCGACGAGCACGAGCGGAGCGAGCAGCGCTGTGCGCCAGAGCGTCTCGGCACCGAAGAGGCCCAGGCCGACGCTGAAGGGCACCTTGCACAGGTTGACGCCGAAGAAGAACAGCGCGCTCGTGCCGAGGAAGCGACGCTTCTCGACGCCCTGCGCGACGAGGTAGAGCGTCATGACCGGGCCGGCGGCGTTGGCCGTCATCGTCGCGAAGCCGGCGGCGGCTCCCGTGCCGATCGCGGTGGCCCTCGACGAGCCCACGCGGGTCGTGTCGGGGGAGCGCCAGGTCAGGACGAGCTGCATCGCCGCGAGGACGAGCAGCAGCGCGCCGATGGCTCGGCGCAGCGTCGTGTCGTCGACCCAGGCCAGGAAGAGCGCGCCGAGCGCCAGGCCCGGCAGCACGGCGGGGATGAGCCGCTTGAGCATCCCGAGGTCGGCATCGCGGCGGTAGTGCCACACCGCGACCACGTCGCCGACGAGCAGCAGCAGCAGGATCGCGGCCGTCGACTCCTTGGTGGGCAGGACGAGGGCGAAGATCGCGATGGCGATGCTCCCGACGCCGCCGATGGCGGTCTTGGCGAAGCCGACGAGCAGCGCGGCGACGCCGAGCAGCACCAGCGTCGTGAGCGTCATGACAGGGCAGCGTAGGCCGATGCCGGCGAGCGTGTCCGGCCGTCCACGACGACGGCTGACGGTCAGACGCCGAGGGACTCCCCGAGCTTCCCGAGCAGCCGGGCCAGCGTCGCGCGCTCGCCGGCGCTGAGCGGCTCGAGCAGCCGCGCCTCGTTGGCGAAGTGCTCGGGGGCTGCACGGTCGATGAGCTCGCGGCCCTTCTCGGTCAGCACGACGATGCGGCTGCGGCGGTCTCCGTCGGAGACGCGGCGCTCGACGAGCCCTGCGCCCTCGAGCCGGTCGAGCCGCTTGGTCACGGCGCCGGACGTCACCATCGTCTGGTCCATGAGCTCGGTGGGCGTCAGCTCGTAGGGCTCACCCGTGCGCCGCAGGGTCGCGAGCACGTCGAAGTCGCCCTCGCCGAGGCCGTGCGCGTTGTAGACCTTGACCAGCTCGGTCGTCAGGGCCAGGGCGACGCGGTGCAGCCGGCCGATGACGAGCACGGGGCTCACGTCGAGCTCGGGCCGCACGGAGGCCCACTGGTCGACGACGTGCTGGGCATGGTCCTCGTGGCGGGGCATGCCTGGAATATATCTTCTCCGGAAGGTATTTTATCTTCCATGGAAGATAATCGAGCGCGCTGGGCGGACGTCGCGATGACGGCGCTCCCTGCCGCCATCTGGGGATCGACGTATGCCGTGACGCAGCAGTGGCTGCCACCTGGCCGCCCGCTCTTCGCCGCCACCGTGCGGGCCCTGCCGGTCGGCCTGCTCATGCTCCTGTGGCTCCGCCGCCTGCCGAAGGGTGACTGGTGGTGGCGCTCGCTCGTGCTCGGCTCACTCAACATCGGCCTCTTCTACGCACTGCTCTTCCTCGCGGCCTACCGCCTGCCGAGCGGTCTCGGCGCCACGCTGGTCGCCACGGCGCCGATGGTGACGATGGCCGTCGCCTGGCTGCTCCTGCGCCAGCGCCCCGCGCGAGTCTCCTTGGCAGCCGGCGGTGTCGGCCTCGTCGGGGTCGCCCTGCTCGTGCTTCAGAACGGGCTCGACAAACCCCTCGACCCTCTGGGGCTCGCCGCCGGGTTCCTCGCCGTCGTGCTCTCGTCGTTCGGCTTCGTGCTGACGCGAAAGTGGACGCCCACCGACGACGTGGTGACCATGACCGCGTGGCAGCTCGTCGCCGGAGGGCTCGTGCTCCTGCCGATCGGGCTCGTCATCGAGGGAGCGCCGCCGGCGCTCGACCTGCGCGCCGTCGGTGCCCTCGCCTACCTCGGGCTGCTGGGCAGCGGTGTCGCCTACGTGCTGTGGTTCCGCGGACTGTCGATCCTGGGTCCGACGTCGGCCTCGATCATCGGCCTCGTCAACCCGGTCGTCGGCGTGCTGCTCGGCGTCGTGCTCCTCGGTGAGCACTTCGGTCCCGTCCACCTCGTCGCCATGCTCCTCGTCGTCGGCAGCGTGCTGGTGGCACAGGAGCCCGTGCGCGACGGTCTGGCCCGCCGCTCGAGCCGAGCCCGCGGGTTGCGCTCCGGACAGGTGCGCGGAGCACCGCACCCGTCAGGAGCTCGTAGGTAGATTGCAGCGTGCCCTACTCGGTCGTGACCTCGTTCGGCTGGTACTGGTCGGGCAACGACTCGTGGCACGACTACATGCACTTCGACACGGGCTACCCGTCCCAGCCGCGCAGCGGGTTCCGCGTCACCGACGGCGCGGCCGGTCACGGCAGGTGATGACCGCCGCCCGAGCGCGAGCCCGCCCGCGTGCGGGAGCGCGCGTCACGGCATACGACCACCTCTTCCCACCGGGGCCCTCCCGGGTAAGGCTGTGGCATGGCCACTGACAGCAACCACACGTTCGACGTCATCGTCCTCGGTCTCGGGCCGGGCGGGGAGCACGTCGCCGGCAGCCTCGCCGAGCGCGGCCTGCGCGTCCTCGGGGTCGACCGCCGGCTCGTCGGCGGCGAGTGCCCCTACTGGGGCTGCATCCCGTCGAAGATGATGATCCGCGCGGCCGACGCCCTCGCCGAAGCGCGACGCGTCGACGGGCTGGCGGGCTCCGTCGGCGAGGTCACGCCCGACTGGTCGGTCGTCGCCACGCGCATCCGCGAGGAGGCCACCGACGGCTGGGACGACAAGGTCGCGGTCGACCGCCTGACGGGCAAGGGTGCGACCTTCGTGCGCGGCACCGGGCGCATCGCGGGGCCGGGGCGGGTCGACGTCGACGGCACCGCCTACACGGCGACCAGGGGCATCGTCGTCAACACCGGGACGACCGCCGCAGTGCCGCCGGTCGAGGGCCTGCACGACACGCCGTACTGGACCAACCACGAGATCATCGAGACCACCGAGCTGCCCGCCTCGCTCATCGGGCTCGGCGGCGGCGCCATCGGCTGCGAGCTGAGCCAGGTCATGGCCCGCTTCGGTGTCGACGTGACGATCGTCGAGGCCGCCGACCGCATCCTCGCGCTCGAGGAGCCCGAGGCGTCGGCCGCGCTGCAGCAGGCGCTCGAGGCCGATGGCATCACCGTGCGGCACGGCCTCGGCGCCGACAAGGTCACCCACGACGGCTCGGCCTTCACGGTCACCCTGGCCGACGGTTCCACCCTGACGGCGGAGAAGCTGCTCGTCGCGACGGGTCGGCGGGCCGACCCCGCCGCCGTCGGGCTCGACACGGTCGGCGTCGCGAAGGACGCGCGCACCGCGCCCGTCGACGACCGCTGCCACGTCACCGACGGCGTGTGGGCCGTCGGCGACATCACCGGCAAGGGTGCCTTCACGCACGTCTCGATGTACCAGGCCGGCGTCGTGATCCGTGACGTCCTCGGCGACGACGGCCCGCCGGCGGAGTATGCCGCCCTCCCGCGCGTCACGTTCACCGATCCCGAGGTGGGTGCCGTCGGGATGACCGAGGCGCAGGCGCGCGAGCAGCTGACCAACGTCCAAGTCGGGCTCACGCCGCTCGGCGAGACGACCCGTGGCTGGATCGCCAGGGCCGACGGCCTCATCAAGGTCGTGGCCGACGCCGACCGCGGCGTCCTCGTCGGCGCCACGACGATGGGCCCGGCCGGGGGAGAGGTGCTCGGAGCGCTCGCCGTGGCCGTCCACGGCGAGGTCCCGATCGACCGGCTCCGCTCGATGATCTACGCCTACCCGACGCTCCACCGCGGCATCGAGGACGCGCTCGGGCGACTCGCCTGAGTCCGGCCGTGCCGACCGACGACCACTGGTCGGTCGCATCGCCGGTCCGTGGCGCGTCGTGCGGCGTGTCGCCCGGTGTCGTCGACCAACGGTCGTCCGTCGGCCGGCGCCGGGGTGACGGGCGGGTGACGATCCGACAGCGCGCAGGCGACGAGCGTCCGGGGTCGCATGGACGCCCCGAGCCGGACGATACGGTGAGCGTATGGCACAGCGACTGCTCGCCCTCGACCTCGACGGCACGACCCTCAACCACATGGGCGAGCTCTCCGACCGCGTCCGCGACGCCGTGCAGGCCCTGCCCGACGACGTCGCCGTCGTCATCGCGACCGGCCGCTCGATCATCGCGACGACGCCGATCCTCGAGGCGCTCGGGCTGCGCGAGGGCTACGCGATCTGCTCCAACGGCGCCCTGACGCTCCAGCTCGATCCGCATGCGGCAGAGGGCTACTCGATCATCGACATGGTGACCTTCGACCCGCGCGCGGTGCTGGAGAAGATGCGCGTCGCCCTCCCCGACGCGCTCATCGCCGTCGAGGAGCCCGGCGTCGGTTTCAAGGTGAGCAAGCACTTCCCCGACGGCGAGCTCATGGGCCAGTCCCGCGAGGTCGAGTGGGACGAGCTCATCGCCCACCCCGTCACCCGTGTCACGCTCCGACAGCCCGAGGCGACGGCCGAGGAGTTCATGGAGCTCGTCGAGCGTGCCGGTCTCCACGGGGTGTCGTATGCCGTCGGCTGGTCCGCGTGGCTCGACATCAACCCCGAGGGCGTGTCCAAGGCAAGTGCCCTCGAGCTCGTCCGTCGCCAGCTGCGCGTCGAGCCGATCCACACCATCGCCTGCGGCGACCAGCGCAACGACCTCGAGATGCTGCACTGGGCCGCCTGGGGCGTCGCCATGGGCAACGCTCCCGACCAGGTCAAGGCCGTCGCCGACGAGGTCGCCGGCCACGTCGACGACGACGGCCTCGCCCCCGTCCTCGAAGCTGTCGCGCAGGCCGCCCGTGACGGTGTCCCCTTCCGCGAGGGCGTCGAGTCGACCGCGACGGTCCGGCTCGAGCTCGAGCTCTAGCCCGAACGGCAGGTCGTCCCGCGTGCCCATCGTCTTCGTCCACGGCGTCGCCGTCCGCGACGAGGACGCGGGGCTGGCCCGCGCGAGCAAGGCCATCGGCGAGGTGCCGTGGCCCGCGATCGAGGCGAAGCTGCGCGAGCACGTGGCACCCGCGATCTCGGACGACCCCGGCGGTGTGCCGGTCATGCGGATCTACTGGGGTGACCTCGGCGCCCACTTCGCGTTCGGTGGGCGGTCGCTCGTCTCGCGTCCCCTCGACCCGTCGGCTGCCGCCGAGGAGGCGCTCGCGGTCGCTGCCGACGCCGCGCTCGAGCCGCGCAGGGTCCGCGGGCTGCGCGGGGCCGCGACGTCGCTGCGCCGGCCGTTCGAGGACTTCGTGCCCGTCTTCCTCGGCGACGTCATGACCTACATCTCGACCCGGGGCACGGCGCAGGCTCCGGGGCCGATCATCGAGCGCGTGCTCGCCGGCCTCGACACCGCGGCCTTCGCCGCCGAGAGCCGGGGCGAGCCGCTCGTCGTGCTCACCCACAGCATGGGTGGGCAGATCGTCTACGACCTCGTCACGCACTTCCTGCCCCGGATGCCCGAGCACCGCGGCGTCCGGATCGACTACTGGTGCGCGGCTGCGTCGCAGGTCGGACTCTTCGAGGAGCTCGGGCTCTTCCTCGAGAGCGCGCCGGGCCGCGGTCCGGAGCCCACGGCATACCCTCCCTCCGAGCACCTCGGCGGCTGGTGGAACGTCTGGGACCACGCCGACCTGCTGAGCTTCCGCGCCGAGGGCGTCGTCGACGGGGTCGACGACTCGGCGTTCTTCGCGGCGGGCAGCCTCGCGACCGACCACTACCGCTACCTGGCGAACGCCGGCTTCTACCGGGCTCTCGCCGGTCGTGTCGAGAACTGGCTGGCCCGTTCGACGGAGGAGTGAGGCGGGACCACGGATCCCGCACCGACAGAGGAGACCACAGTGCGCTTCATGATCATCGTCCCGGCCAGCGGCGAGACCGAGCAGGGACTGAGTGGCAGCGAGCAGCAGTTCGCCGACATGCAGGCCTACAACGAGGAGATGCTCAAGGCCGGTGTCTTCGTCGACGGCCAGGGGCTGCACCCCTCGGCCAAGGGTGCGCGCGTCACGTACGAGGAGGGCGACTGGGTCGTCACCGACGGGCCGTTCGCCGAGGCCAAGGAGCTCATCGCCGGCTTCTCGATCATCGAGGTCAGCTCGCGCGAGGAGGCGATCGAATGGGTGAAGAAGTGGCCCACCTCCTGCGTCCCCGACCCGGGGCAGGCCCTCGAGCTGCGCCAGGTCTACTCGCCCGAGGACTTCGCCGACGTGCTCACGCCCGAGATGCTGGAGCGCGAGGAGCAGATGCGCGCCGAGGCCGCTCGCAACGCGGCTCAGGGCTGACGGCGATCCCGACGCGCGTTGTGACCCGCAACACACCGAGCAGACGCCAACCGCGTCGGCTGCAACCGCAGAGGTTGGCGATTGCTCGGTGTGTTGCCGGGGGCGGGCGTGCCAGAGTGTCGGGGTGTCATCCATCGCCGACCCCGGCCACACGACCGACGACGTCCGGCGCACCCTCGAGGCCGTCTGGCGCATCGAGGCCGCCAAGGTGACGGCCGTCGTCGCCCGCGTCGTGGGCGACGTCGGCCTCGCCGAGGACCTCGCGCAGGACGCGTTCGTGCAGGCGCTCGAGCAGTGGCCCCGCGACGGCATACCGCACAAGCCCGGCGCGTGGCTCACGTCGACCGCGCGCCGACGCGCCATCGACCGCATCCGCCGCGACGTCAACCTCGCGAGCAAGCTGCAGCAGGTGGGACATCTGGAGGAGCTGAGGGTGGCCGAGCTCGCAGAGGGCGACTTCGACGCGGCCCTCGAGGACATCGACGACGACGTGCTCGGGCTGATCTTCGCCGCCTGCCACCCGGTCCTCACCGCCCAAGCGCGGATCTCGTTGACGCTGAGGATGATCGGGGGACTCACGACGCGGGAGATCGCCCGGGCCTTCCTCACCACCGAGCCGACGGTCGCCCAGCGCATCTCGCGCGCCAAGCGGACCCTGAGCCAGGACGGCGTCACCATCGAGATCCCGTCCGGAGCCGAGCTGGCCCCGCGCCTGGCATCGGTGCTCGAGGTCGTCTACCTCATCTTCAACGAGGGGTATGCCGCGACGTCCGGCCGCGACTGGGTGCGCGGCGACCTCATGGAGGAGGCGATCCGGCTCGGGCGCGTCCTGTCCGCGCTGGCGCCCTCGGAGCCGGAGGTCCACGGGCTGCTCGCGCTCATGGAGATCCAGGCCTCGCGCACCCGGGCGCGCATCGGACGGGACGGCGAGCCGGTGCTGCTCCTCGACCAGGACCGCACGCGCTGGGACTGGGCGCTCATCCGGCACGCCCTCGCCGCTCTCGACCGCGCCGTGTCCCTCGTGGACCCGGCGCAGGGACAGACCGGGCCCTACGTGCTGCAGGCGGCGATCGCCGCCTGTCATGCCCGAGCCCGCACGGCCGACGCGACTGACTGGGCCCGCATCGTCGTGCTCTACTCGCAGCTCGGCGCGATCCGGCCGTCGCCGGTCATCGACCTCAACCGGGCGGTCGCGCTCTCCTACGCCGAGGGCCCGGCTGCAGCGCTCGCCGTCGTCGACGGGCTCGTCGCCGCAGGCGCGCTCACCGACTACCACCTGCTGCCGAGCGTCCGCGGGGACCTGCTCGCCCGGCTCGGCCGCGACGACGAGGCGCGCGCCGAGTTCGCCCGGGCCGCCGAGATGACGCAGAACGACGCCGAGAAGGCGTTGCTCCTGCGCCGCGCGTCCGGCGAGGACTGACGCTTCCACCGACACGTCGGATGTATCAGGACTACCGTCGAATCACCCTGCACTGACAACGGCTGTCGATCGGGTGGAGGTCTGCCATGGCCGCGGTGCACCAGAGCTGCGTCGGCTACGGCGCCGAGCCCTTCGCGTCCCTCGTCGCCGACTATCCGGGCGAGGAGGTCTACCCGTCCGCGGACTTCCGCACGGAGTGGGGGCCGATCTTCCACCGCGGGCGGCTCGACGGCAGCGCCCGCGTGCTCGTCCTCGGTCAGGATCCTGCGACGCACGAGGCGATCTCGCGCCGCATCCTCGTCGGTGAGGCCGGCCAGCGCGTGCAGGGGCTGCTCGCCAAGGTCGGTGTCGACACGGCATACGTCATGGTCAACGTCTACCTCTACAGCGTCTTCGGGCAGGCCGCCGGCACCCGGCACGCCAAGGACGAGCAGATCGCCGCCTACCGGCACCGTTGGCTCGACGCGCTGCTCGTCGGCACCGGCGTCACCGCGGTGGTCGCGCTCGGCGACCTCGCTGCCACGGCCTACCGGCTGTGGGCCCCCACCAGGCCGGACACGGCGGCGTCTCTTCACCTCGCCGCGATCCGGCACCCCACGTACCCAGAGGGATCCGCGCGCGCGTCCGGCAAGCCGCTCGCCGAGACGACCGCCGCGCTGCTCGCGAACTGGAACGAGCACCTCGCCGACCTCGCTGCGCACGTGACACCCGAGGGCCCGACCGACCTGACGCCGTATGCCGCCACGTGGGGTCCCACGGACCTCGCGCCGATCCCGGAGGTCGACCTCCCACCCGGCGCGCCGGCCTGGTGGCGCGACGTCGACGCGTGGGCCACGCGCTCCGGAGCCGACCCGCAGACGAAGCGCGCGACGATCAGCGTCGTCGTCCCGAAGGGAGCCCGTTCATGGCCGGCACTGTGAAGCGCACCGCCCCGGGGCCGTTCGCCGAGGCGTACGCCCGCGGCATCACGGAGGAGCTGCCCGAGCCGACGCGCCGCTCGCGCGCGCTGCCCCCGGCGCCCTTCGCGCTGCACGGCGCCGTCATCACGCCCGACGGTGCGTGGTCGAGTGGCTACGTCACGGTCGCCAACGGCCTCGTCGACCGCGTGTCGAAGCAGAAGCCGACCGACGTCGCGGTGCTCGAGACCGACGGCGTCATCCTGCCGGGACTCCTTGACCTGCACGGACACCCGGAGTTCAACGTCTTCGCGGCATGGGAGCCGCCCAAGCTCTACGACAACCGCTACGCGTGGCGCCGGTCCAAGCCCTACCAGGCGCTCGTCCGCGACCCTCAGAACATCCTCCTGACGCAGGTCCCGCCCAAGACACAGACCCGCTACGCCGAGGTGCGCGCCCTCGTCGGCGGCGTCACCGGCATCCAGGGCGCGTCCGGTGCGAGCAGCGCGTCGTCGGAGCCGCTCGTGCGCAACATCGACCAGTGGGCCTTCGGCGCACACCGCGCGAGGTCGATGATCGACCTGCCGTCCGGGTCGTTCGGGCTGCCGAGCTTCGAGGCCGTCATGAAGCGGATCGCCGCCGGCGACGTCAACGCGTTCTACCTCCACCTGTCCGAGGGGCGCCGCGGAGATGCGGTGAGCGCCAAGGAGTTCCAGCACTTCCTCGACCTCGGAGGCGCGACTCCGGCGACGAACATCATCCACGGAAGCGCCCTCACCGTCGACGACCTCCACACGGTGGCGGGACTCGGCTGCCGCCTCGTCTGGTCGCCGCAGTCGAACCTCCGGCTCTACGGCGAGACGACACTGGCCGGCGAGGCGATGGCGGCCGGGATGCCCGTCGCCCTCGGTGCCGACTGGCTGCCGTCCGGGTCGACGAGCCTGCTCGCCGAGATGAAGGTCGCACGTCGCGAGCTCGCCCGACAGGGCCACCCGATCGAGGCGGCAGACCTCGTCGCGATGGTGACGACGGTCGCGGCGCAGCTGGCCGGGCTCGACGAGCACCTCGGCTCGATCGCCGTCGGCCGGCCCGCCGACCTCGTCGTGCTCGAGCGGCACCACTCCGACCCCTACGAGAACGTCTGCCTCGCCGACCCCTCGTGGGTGGACCTCGTCTGCATCGGCGGCGACGTGACCTACGCCCGGGCCGACTGGTTCGGGACGCTCTCCGGGGCCGCGACCGGGACGACGATCGAGGACCTCACGGCGTGGGGCAAGCCGATGCGACTCGACACCGGCTTCCAGGGCGGCACCGACGTGCCGTCCCTCACGGCCGTCCGCACGGCGCTCACCGGTGCCTACCCGGCCGTGGGCCCGATCTTCGCCTGACGGCACCCCTGACCCCCGACGGACCGGGAGGTCCGGGAGCGGAAGGTCAGGCCACACGGCGTCCGTCCGCGACGGCCCTGCACTTCCGGGGAGCCTCCGGAGCCGGCGGGGCACGCCCGAACATGATCCGAACACGACCCGGACCAGGGCTTGACCCGGGTGCGCGAACGTAGGGGTCATGAACACCGACATGCGCCGGACGACCGGCCTCACGCGCTCCTCCACCGCCCTCGGTGCGGCCCTGCTCGTCCTCGGCAGCCTGACCCTCGGTGCCTGCTCGAAGACCGACGCGCCCGGCACCGCCGCCAGTGCCATCGGCGCCGGGCCTCAGCAGGTCGGGGCCGCCACCGACGGCGACACCATCGACCTCGTCTCGGCCGCCGTCCAGACCCCGGCGGCCGACGACACGGCCCAGGGCGCCGACACGGGCGACCGCAAGGGCCTGCGCGGCCGGATGCTCCGGGCCCTGCACGGCACGTGGGTCACCGAGAGCAAGGCCGGCCCGGTCACCCACCAGGCCGTCCGCGGCGACGTCACCGCCGTCTCGGGCAGCTCGATCACCGTCAAGGCCAAGGACGGCTTCTCGCTGACCTTCGCCGTCTCCGGCGACACGAGGATCCGGGTCCGCGCGAACGGCAAGGGCGCCGACTCGACCATCGGCGCGGTCAAGGTCGGCGCGAAGGCGCTCGTGTCCGGCGTCGGCGCGACGAACCCGACGGCCCGTGTCGTCGTCTTCAAGGTCATGACGTCCCAGCCCGGCGGCTCACCCTCCCCGAGCGCCACGAGCTGAGGCGCGGCACCCCGACGGAGACGGGCCGGACGGGTGCGGCAGACGAGGGAGGCGCCCCGCACCCGGCGGGACGCCTCCCTCATGACGTCCCACACGGCATACGACCGGGTATGCCGTGTGGCCGGCCCGTGCCCGTCGTCAGCCGTGCGGCAGCGACGAGGGCTCGTCCTCGGGCTCGTGCGCCTGCTCGTCCTCGGTCCGCTTGTTGCTCAGGATGCTCGTCACGGTCACGACGGCGAGGATGCCGAGGATGACGCCGAGCGAGAGGAGCGTCGGGATCTCCGGGACGCCCGGCCACACGCCGTGCGCCCAGTGCAGGACGAGCTTGACGCCGATGAAGGCGAGGATGAGCGACAGGCCGTGACCGAGGTGCACCAGCTTGGCCAGGGCCCCCTCGAGCACGAAGTAGAGCGCGCGCAGGCCGAGCAGGGCGAACGCGTTGGTCGCGAAGACGAGGTACGGGTCGCCGGTGATGCCGTAGACCGCGGGCACCGAGTCGATGGCGAAGACGATGTCGGTGCCGAGGATCGCGATGGCGACCAGCGCGAGCGGTGTGAGCGCCCGGCGACCGTCACGTCGGACCGTGAGGTTCGTGCCGGCATACGCGTCGGTGACGGGGTAGAAGCGGCGGATCAGCTTGACGCTGCGCAGCTCGTCCACATCGATGCTGTGGTCGGCGTCGGACAGCGCGTCCCGGCCGACCTTGACGGCCGTCGCGAGCAGGATCGCGCCGAAGAGCAGGAAGGTCCAGGCGAAGCTCGCGATCATCTGCGCGCCGAGGGCGATGAAGATGCCACGGAGCACGAGGGCGCCGCCGACGCCGATGAGGAGCACCCGCTGGCGCAGCTCGCGGGGCACCGCGAACGCCGAGAGCAGGATGATGAAGACGAAGAGGTTGTCGACCGACAGCGACTTCTCGACGAGGTAGCCGGTGTAGTACTCGACCCCCTGCTGGGAGCCGTACTGCCACCAGAGCCAGCCGCCGAACACGACGGGGATCGCGATGTAGAAGGCCGACCAGCCGATCGCCTCGCGCATGCTCGGGTCGTGCGGGCGACGGGTGATGAGGAAGTCGACGACGAAGAGCGCGGCGACGCCGGCGACGGTCGCGATCCACAGCGTGGGCGAGCCGATCGACTCGGAGGTCGCGGCGGTGGGCGGCGCTGCGGCCGCGGACAGGGCAGTGAGCATGGGTCTCCTCAGAACGCGATGTCTGAGGTCTCCTTCACCGACTGCCGCCGGCCACGAACCGGGGTGGTCGTCGGACCACCGTACTGACCGGAGCGTGCGAGGAAGTACTCCCCTCGCGGCTGAGTCTAGGTGCGCTCCGGTCAGTGCCCAAATGCCCTGTCCAGGGTGCGGTGGTCAGACCTCGCGGGTGGCGCGCATCGCCAGCCCAGCGACCTCGTCGCTCCCGGCCCGGCGCGCACCGGCCGCCCAGTCGCTCTCGTCGGCGGCATACACCGTGCCGTAGGCCGGCTGGCCGGGCTGGGTGCGCCAGCCTTCGGCGAGCGGGCCGAGGTCGAGGGTGTCGTAGCCGAGCGCGTCGAGCGCCACGCGCACCGTGTGCTTGGCGTCCGCGTCGTCGCCCGCGATGGCGAGGGCGCTGCGCTCGTCGGAGCCGGCGGGCTCGGCGGGACGGGCGAGGTCGCGCAGGTGCTGGAAGAAGATGTTGTTGAAGCCCTTGACGACGTGCGACTGCGGCAGGTGGGCCTGCAGCAGCTCGGAGCTCGTCGTGGAGCCGTCGTCGAGGGACTCGACCTGGCCGTCGCGCTGCGGGCAGTAGTTCATCGTGTCGATGACGACCTTGCCCGCGAGCTCGTCGACGGGGATGTCGCGGTAGGCCTTGAGCGGGATCGTCACGACGACGAGGTCGCCGGCGGCCGCCGCCTCCGCAGCCGTCGCGGCCCGGGCGTGCGGGCCGAGCTCGCTGACGAGGTCCGCGAGAGTCTCCGGCCCCCTGCTGTTGCTGAGCACGACGTCGTGGCCGGCCGCGATCGCGAGCCGGGCGACGGTGCTGCCGATGTTGCCGCTTCCGATGAATCCCCAGGTGGTCATGGCGTGGTCAACCGCCCCGGGGTGGTCGACATTCCACGGGCCTGACGGTCAGACCGATCCGGTATGCCGTCTGCTGCCTCCGCCGCCCGTCTGCCGTCACGAGGGGGCGGGGTGGGGGAGGCGCAGGGTGAAGCGGGCGCCGCCCTCGGATGCGTGTCCGGCCTCGACGGTGCCGCCGAGCAGCTGGGCCAGGCGGCCGACGATGGCCAGGCCGAGGCCGGTGCCGACGGGTCGGAGGCCGCGGTAGCGCTCGTGCAGGACGGAGGGTTCGAACGCGACGGGGAGGTCGTCGTCGGTCAGGCCCGGTCCACCGTCGCGCACCTCGACGACGTCGGCGCCTGCCTCTCGGCGCACCTCGACGACGATGGGCCGCCCGGACGGCGTGACCCGTAGGGCGTTCTCGAGCAGCCCGTCGACGAGCTGGCGCACGCGGGCGGGATCGGTGACCGTCCAGGCGTCGGCGACGGCCGGCGCGTAGGTGAAGGGGACCCCGACGGCCGCGCACCGCCTGGACCAGACGGACTCGACGTCGCGGCCGAGCGCGACGAGGTCGGTGCGCTCCAGGGCGACGCTCGGGCGGTCGGCGCCGAGCCTGGCGAGGTCGAGCAGGTCGCCGACGAGGCGCTCGAGTCGTTTGGCCTCGGTGAGGACGACGCCACCGACGCGGGCCGTCTCGTCGGGCGGCACGACCCCGCTCGCGAGCGACTCGGCGTAGCCGCTGATCCCGGTGAGCGGTGTGCGCAGGTCGTGCGACACCGACAGGAGGAAGTCGCGCTGACGCCCCTCCGACCGGGAGAGCGAACCGGTCAGGGCGTTGAGCGCGCTCGCCACCTCGGCGACCTCGTGGGGACCCTCGACGGGGACGTGCACGTCGCGCCGACCGGCCGCGAGCGCGTGGGCCGCGTCGGCCGTGCGCCGCAGCGGACGCGACAGGCGCCGGGCCACGGCGATGCTGACGGCTGCGGCCACGGCCGCCGCGATGAGGAGGGCCAGCAGCACGCGCCGGACGAGGCGGTCGGAGTCGGCCGTGGCGTCCGACCGGCGCTGGACCAGCACGATGCCGCCCGCGTCGGTGGGTCGACCCTCGATGAGCACGAGCGTGCCGGCGAGGTCGTCGCGCGCCGAGACGGTGCGCCCGGCGAGCAGGGCCCGCTGGCGTGCCGGGGTCAGGGCGTCCCGGGCCAGGGGGCTCGTCGACGTCACGGCGCCACCGCGGCCGATGCTCGCCGACTCGATGCCCAACGCGCCCAGCGTGCGCACGGCCCGGTTCTGCGCGACTCGCGCCGCAGCACCGGAGTCGGCGCGCTCGGCCGCGGCGTCGGCGATCCGGGCGAGCGTGGTCCGCGCCGCGTCGTCGACCGACGTGCGGGTCAGGCCGACGGCGAGCAGGCCCGCGAGGAGCGCGGTCAGCACCGCGATGCCGACGGCCAGCAGGACGATCCGCCGCGACAGCGAGCCGCGCGCCGTCGTCACGATCGGGGTCCGGGGTCGCTCGCGCCCTCGAGCGCGCCGTCGCCTGTGTCAGTGGGAGCACCCGCCGGGCGGTCGCGCGGAGCCCGCTCGGCGGCATACCCGACGGAGCGCACGGTGCGGATGGGACTGGCGTCGCCGAGCTTGGCACGGACCTGCGCCACGTGGACGTCGACGGTGCGCGCCCCGGCGGTGGCGGCATACCCCCAGACGTCGCTGAGCAGCTGCTCGCGGGTGAAGACCACCCCCGGCCGACGCAGTAGATGGCTCAACAGGTCGAACTCCGTTGCCGTCAGGGCGATCTCGCGGCCGGCGATCCGGACCTCGTGGCTCGTCAGGTCGAGCGTGAGCTCGCCCGCACGCAGCACCTCGGCGGTGGTCGTCTCCCCGCGCGTGCGCCTCAGCACGCCCCCGAGTCGCGCCACGAGCTCGCGGGGTGAGAAGGGCTTGGTGACGTAGTCGTCCGCGCCGAGCTCGAGCCCCACGATGCGATCGACCTCGTCCTCGCGCGCCGTCACGAACAGCACCGGTGTCCAGTCGCCGCGACCGCGCAGCCGCCGGCACACCTCGATGCCGTCGAGCACGGGCAGCCCGATGTCGAGCACGATGGCGCTCGGCCGCAGGTCGCGTGCCGCCTCGAGCGCGCTCGCGCCGTCGCCCACCACCTCGACGCCGTAGCCGGCGGCACGCAGGTTGAGCCGCAGCACGTCGGCGATGGCCGGCTCGTCCTCGACGACGAGCACGAGGCCGCGACCGGGCACCGGGCGTCGGTCGGCGCTGGCGCCGGGCTCAGGGGACACGCTCGCAGCGTAGTGAGCGCGGGCCGCACCCGCGTCACGCTCGTGTTCGGGTCGTGTCAGGGCCTGTCCCACCCCGCTCAGTCGACGGGGACGAAGCGCTCACTCGACGGGGTCCGGGCGCGGCGGCGGCGGGCCACGAGCCAGGCGACCACGGCGGCGGCGACGACGACCACGACGAGGACGCCCCACCACGACCCGGCCTCGGCCGCGAGCCACGCCTGCACGACCGCGAGGCCGATCGTCGCGTAGAGCACGGCCCAGATGACCGACCCGACGACGGCTGCGGGCAGGTACCAGCGCAGCGGCATGCGGACCACCCCGGCCGTGAGGTGGATCGCGGTCTGGATGCCGACGGTGAGGTAGGACAGCGTCACCGCGAAGGGTCCGAAGCGGTGGATCAGGCGCTCGGCGCGCGCCGTCAGGTCGCCGTGCGCGCCGCGGTAACGGCGCCAACCGGCGACCGCGCCGCGGCCCACCCAGTACGTGCCGTTGGACCGCACCATGGCGCTCGCGAAGAGCGCGAGGAACGCCTGCCAGAAGGGCAGGGCGGCCAACGTGTCGAGCATGCCCCAAGCCTAGGCGGGCGGGGCGGAGGCCCCGCCCGGGGCCGGCCGAGACCGAGGACCGGCTCAGCGCGGGCCGAAGTCCACCTCGGCTGCCGGTGTCACGTCACCCGTGCGGCCCGGGGCGTCGGACCAGCTCCAGTACGTGTTGGTGTGGGCGATGACCTGCTCGGGGCTGACGGGGACGCCCCACTGGCGCAGGTCCTCGGTCGTGTGGGCGTCTTCGACGAGCGTCGCGTCGTAGCCGCGGACGAGCGCGCCGTGCAGGGTCGAGCGGATGCACGCGTCGGTCTGGGCGCCGGTCACGACGAGCCGTCCCACCTGACGCTCGGCGAGGAGCGACTCGAGGTCGGTGTCCTCGAACGAGTCGCCGTAGCGCTTGTGGACGACCGGCTCGGACTCGTGCCGGACCAGCTCGGGAACGTACTGCCACCCGTCCGAGTCCCGGGGCATCTGGTCGTCGGAGTGCTGCACCCAGACGACGGGCACGTCCTCGGCCCTGGCGCGCTCGACAAGGGTGTTGATGCGGCCGATGACGCCGTCGCGGTCCCACGCGTGCTCGACGACCTGGTTCTGGACGTCGATGACGAGCAGGGCCGTGTTGGGCCGTTCTTCGAGAGTGGTCATGGTCTCGCGCGCCTCCCGGTCTCCGTTGTCCCTTTCCTCGACGCTACGCCGACGCACCGACAGCCGGGGCGTTCACGTCGTGAGGGAAGGTGCGACGGAAGGTGTGACGGAAGGTGCGACGAGCAGGCAGAACGGATGGCCGGCCGGGTCGGCGAGCACGACGAGCGGCTCGCCCTCGTCGCCGGTGCCGTCGAGGAGCACCTTCGCGCCGAGCGCGATCGCCCGCTCGCGGTGTCGTTCGAGCTCGCCGGTCGACGCCACGGCATAGTCCACGTGCAGCTGCATCGGCACGTCGTGCGAGGGCCACGTCGAGCGGGGGAGTGGCCCGTCGACCTGCTGGAACGCGAGCCGCCGCACCCCGTCCGCATCGAGCAGCACGAGCCAGTCGGCGTCGTCCCGACCCTCGGCGGGCGGCTCGTCGCCCGGTCGGTAGCGCAGCCCGAGCAGCTCGCGATAGAACTCCGCGAGCCCGCGGGCGTCCTCCGTGTCGAGCGCGGTGTGCATGAGTCGCGGGTATGCCGTCTGCTCCGTCACAGGCCCTCCTCGGCCGGTCGTGCCCCCGGTGGACGTACCCGGTGGGACCGCCCCACCCCGCAACACACCGAGCAGATGCCAACTCCGGCGGCTGCAACCGGGTGGGTTGCGATCTGCTCGGTGTGTTGCGGGGTCAAGCGCGGGTGGGATGCTGGGCTCGCCATGAGCGACCTGACGCGCCCGACCCACCCCTCCCGCGAGCTGACGATCACGTCGGCGGCCAACCCGCGCCTCAAGGGCCTGCTCGCCCTGCGCCGGCGCCGCACCCGCGAGGAGACCGGCCAGACGCTCGTCGAGGGCTACGAGGAGATCGGTCTCGCCCTGTCCGCCGGCGTGCGACCCAGCACGGTCTACGTCTGCGAGGCGCTCTTCAGCCCCTCCGGCCGGGCCGGGTCCCAGGACATCGGCCACCAGACCGACCTGCTCACCCGCCTGCGCGACGACCGCGTCGAGGTCGTGCACCTGAGCCGCAGCGCCTTCGAGAAGGTCAGCTACCGCGAGGGCCCCGACGGGCTCATCGCCGTCGTCGACCGCGTCGGTGTCACCCTCGCCGACCTGCGCGTCGACGGACCCGACCACCTCACCCTGCTCAGCCAGGGCGTCGAGAAGCCGGGCAACCTCGGCGCCATGCTCCGCACCGCCGACGCGGCCGGGGTCGACGCCGTCGTCGCAGCGGACCCGGTCACCGACTGGGGCAACCCCAACGTCGTGCGCGCGAGCAAGGGCACCGTCTTCGCCGTCCCTGCCGCGAGCGCCACGACGGCCGAGGCTCTCGAGTGGCTCGCGGCGAACGACATCCGCCTCGTCGTCACGACCCCCGAGACCGACCTGCTGCACACCGATGTCGACTACACCGGCCGCGTCGCCATCGCCGTCGGCAGCGAGAAGCACGGCGCCGACCGCGCCCTCCTCGACGCCGCGACCCACCGCGTCCGCATCCCCATGTTCGGCCTGGCCAACAGCCTCAACGTCTCCGCGTCGGCCGCGATCGTGCTCTACGAGGCGGTCCGCCAGCGCGACGCCCGCTGAACGTCGGCCTCACGTCGGCCTCACGCCAGCCTCACGCCAGCGGCCCGTCAGCCGCCTCGGCGAGCGCGCGACACGGCATACGAGATGACGCTCAGGTTTCGTTCAGGTGACGCCCCGGACGAGCCCCGCAGCGAAGGGGGAGGGCTGGTCAAGAGCACCCCTTCGCGTGTGTCACGATGTTCTGTATGCGAGTTGACCACGTCTCTTATGCGGCAGAGGCCGGTGGCCTCAAGGCCACGGCCGCTCGGCTGTCCGAGCTCATCGGCGTCGCGCCGGTCGATGGCGGGGTGCACCCCCGGTTCGGCACGCGCAACGTCATCTTCCCCCTGGCCAAGGACCACTACCTCGAGGTCGTCGAGGTGCTGGACCACCCGGCCTCCGACAAGGCGCCCTTCGGCCAGGCCGTTCGCGCCGCCTCCGAGGCCGGCGGCGGCTGGCTCGGCTGGGTCGTCGCCGTCGACGACATCGCCAAGGTCGAGCAGCGCCTCGGCCGCGAGTCGGTCCCGGGCAACCGGCACCGCCCCGACGGCACCGAGCTCAAGTGGCGCCAGCTCGGCATCAAGGGCCTCATGGCGGACCCGCAGGTCCCCTACTTCATCGAGTGGGACGACATGACGGTGCACCCCTCCGCGGGCGCCGACACGTCGGTCTCGATCGACAACCTCCAGATCGCCGGTGACCCCAAGCGCGTGCGCGAGTGGCTCGGCCCGGAGGACACCTTCGACAAGGGCGGCATCGACTTCACGTTCGTCGCGCCCCACGGCACGCCTGGCCTGCTGTCGGTCACCTTCGACACCCCCAGGGGCAAGGTCACCATCTGACCGGCTCCAACTCGCACGCCTGACGGCGGCCACCCCTCGGGGTGGCCGCCGTTCGTCGTCCCGGGGACCTCTCCGACTGCGTATGCCGGGTGGCACCGCCTGCCCGTCCTGCGCGGTCTGCGGGAGGGCTCGGGTTAGGGTGCCGAGATGCTTCAGGACCCGGTGCGGGGGCGTGACCGTCGACGTGGAGCGGCGGCGCTCGACCTCGAGTCGCTGCCGCGCGAGGTCCGGTCCGCGGTGGAGGCGATGGTCGCCGGAGGCGAGGTCACGCTGCGCCGCGCGGGCCGTGACGTCGGGGTGCTGGCCTTCCGCCCGAGCGTGCTCGAGGGGCTGGTCGTGTCCGGGCCGCCGGGTGCCGGGTCCCGGCCCGAGGCCCCCGAGGATCGTCACGGGCGCGTGCCCGACGGAGTCACCGTGGTGGCGACCGTGACGAAGATGTCCGACGCCGCGCGCCGCCGCCTCTCCGACGAGCTGGGACCCGACTACATCGTTCTCGACCTCATGAGGGCGCCCTCGACCGCCGACGTGGTCCTGACGCACCCGGTGAGTCCGCAGGCCCTCGGCTCGCTCCGTGCCGAGTTCCCGAGCGCCCGGGTCATCGTGACCGAGATCGACGACGACGAGCTCGGCGTCACCCAGCTGGGACCCGTGAGCCGGCTGCTCGCTGCCGGCGCGTCGGCCTACCTGCCGCCCCGGCCGTTGAGCGAGGTCGCGTCGAGCGTTCATGCCTACCTCACCGGCTCGGGCGCGCCGCAGCTCACATCGGCTGCCGACGCTTCGGCGCCGGTCGCCGCCCTGCCGTGGTCAGCCGAGAGGACCGCGCCACCCGGTTGAGGTATCCGGCCCGTGGAGTCGTGGGGCCGAACACCTCAACCCGTCGGCGCCGATACCAGTGGGTCTCCCTCAGGACTCGACGCAGAACTCGTTGCCCTCGGGGTCGGCCATGACCACCAGGTCTCCGTCGCTGCCGACGACGGTCGCGCCCAGGGCGACGAGCCGCTCGACCTCGGCCTCGACCGTGTCCATGGTCCTCAGGTCGAAGTGCTGCCGGTTCTTCGCCGTCTTCGGCTCGGGGACGCGCTGGAACCACAGCGTGGGTCCTCCCCATCCGGCCGGCTCGACCCACGCGCGCTCCGCAGTGCTGTCCTCGTCGACGTTCGACCCGAGCGCCGCCGCCCAGAAGGCCGCGAGCCGCATCGTGTCCGCCGCGTCGAACGTCACCGACTTCACGAAAGCCACCATGGTCCGAACCTAACCGTCACGGCGCGGCCTCGCGGGATCAGCGGCCCCAGCGCTTGAGGCGCAGTGAGTTGCTGACGACGAGCACCGACGACAGGGCCATCGTCGCGCCGGCGATCATCGGGTTGAGCAGGCCGAAGGCGGCGAGCGGGATCGCCGCCGTGTTGTAGCCGAACGCCCAGGCGAGGTTCTGCTTGATGATCCGCAGCGTCTCGCGGGACAGGCCGATGGCGTCGCCGACCGCGTCGAGGTCGGGGCGCACGAGGACGATGTCGGCGGAGTCCATCGCGACGTCGGTGCCGGTCCCCATCGCCAGGCCGAGGTCGGCCTGGGCGAGCGCGGCCGCGTCGTTGACCCCGTCGCCGACCATGGCGACGACCCGGCCGGACTTCTGCAGCTCGGTGACGACCGCGTGCTTCTCGGCGGGCAGCACGTCGGCGCGCACGTGGGACGGGTCGATGCCGACCTGCTCGGCGACGCTGCGGGCGTTGGAGGCGCTGTCGCCGGTCAGCAGGTAGGGCGTGAGACCCAGCGCCCGCAGCCGGGCGATCGCAGCCTTGGACGACTCGCGCACGGTGTCCTCGACGGTGAGCGCCGCCTGCGCGACGCCGTCCCAGCCGACGAAGACCGTGGTGCCGGCGCTGGCCCGGGCGTGCTCGAGCAGCGCGGGGTCGACGCTCTCGAAGAGCACGGCCTTGCCGACCGTGACCTCGGTGTCCTTGATCCGGGCGGTGGCCCCCTCTCCGGGGTTGGCCTCGAAGTCGCGGATGCGCGGCAGCTCCAGCCGGGCCAGTCGGGCGCCGCCGACGACGGCCTGGGCGATGGGGTGCTCGCTGCCCTGCTCGACGGCCGCTGCCGCCGTGAGCGCCGCCTTCTTCGACAGCTTGCCGCGCACGGCGATGCTGCGCAGCCGCAGCTCGCCCGTGGTGACCGTGCCCGTCTTGTCGAGCACGACGGTGTCGACGCGGCGGGTGTCCTCGAGCACCTGCGGGCCCTTGATGAGGGTGCCGAGCTGGGCGCCTCGCCCGGTGCCGACGAGCAGCGCCGTCGGCGTCGCCAGACCGAGCGCGCAGGGGCAGGCGATGATGAGGACCGTGACGGCGACCGCCAGCGCCGTGCCGAAGTCGTGCCCCGTCGCGAGCCATGCCGCCAGGGTCATGAGCGCGAGCACGAGGACCACCGGCACGAAGACGGCCGAGACCCGGTCGGCGAGCCGCTGGACGTCCGCCTTGCCGGTCTGGGCGGCCTCGACGAGCCGCTGGATGCCGGCGAGCATCGTGTCGGCGCCGACCCTGCGGGCCTCGACGACGAGGCGCCCGGTGGTGTTGATCGAGCCGCCCGTGACGTCGTCGCCGGGGGAGACGTCGACCGGGGTGGACTCGCCGGTGACGAGGCTCGCGTCGACGGCGCTCGACCCGTCTCGCACCGTGCCGTCGGTCGCGACCTTCTCTCCCGGCCTCACGACGAACTGGTCGCCGACGACGAGCTGGTCCACCGGAATGCGGAGCTCGCTCGTGATCCGCGACTGCGGGTCGATGCGCAGGACCGACACGTCCTTGGCGCCGAGGTCGAGCAGGGAGCGCAGTGCGTCCTTGCCCGAGTCCTTGGCGCGCGCCTCGAGGAAGCGGCCGACGAGCAGGAAGGTCGTGACGACGGCGGCGACCTCGAAGTAGAGGTGCATGCCGCCCTGCACGAGCTCGACCACCGAGTAGCCCCACGCCGCGAGCACCCCAAGCGAGACGAGGGTGTCCATCGTCGAGGCGAGGTGGCGGGCGTTGACGGCGGCCGCGCGGTGGAAGGGCCACGCGCACCAGAACACGACGGGTGTCGCGAGGAGCAGCTCGAGCCAGGGGCCGGCCCCGAACGTCGGCAGCACCATGGCGATCAGCAGGACCGGGACGGTCAGGGCGATCGCGACGACGAGCCGGGGCTTGAGCACGTCCTGGGCGGGCGTGCGGTCCGGGTGGTCCTGACCGGGGACGGTGGGCGCGGTCGTGGTCTGGGGTGCGCGGGCGGCATCGCGGACCTTCTGCCGGGCCAGCTCCTGGGCCCGCAGCTTGTCGAGGAGGGCGCCGGCGGCGGGGCGCACACCGTCGATGACGGTGGCGCCGTAGCCGGTCTTGTGCACCTCGGCGACGATCTGGTCGATCGTGACGGGGGCCGTGAAGGAGACGAGCGCCTTCTCGGTGGCGAGGTTGACCGTCGCGGACTCGACGCCGGCGACCTTCGCCAGCTTGCGCTCGATGCGGGCCGAGCAGGAGGCGCAGGTCATGCCGGTGATGGCGAGGCGGACCTCGTCGGGGTCCCGCTTCGCCGTGGCCACCGGCGCCTGCCCCTCGCTCATCGGAGGCTGTAGCCCGCCTCGGCGACGGCGTCGGCGACGACGGCCGGGTCGAGGGGGGCCTCGCTCGTGATGGTGACGGGTGAGTCCTCGCCGGGGTGCAGGTCGACCGCGACCGCGAGGACGCCGGGCAGGGTGGACAGCTCGCTGCTGACGGCGGCGGTGCAGTGGCCGCAGGTCATGCCGGCGACGGTGATCTCGGTCTGGGTGGTCTGGCTCATCGGGTGCCTCCTCTGGTGGGGGGTGGTCAGGGGTCGGTGCCGGTCGGTACCGGCTCGGTGTCGTCGATCAGCTGCGCACGAGGCGGGCGATCGCGTCGGCGGCTTCGCGGACCTTCTCGGTCGCGGCCTCGTCGGACTCGCGGGCGGCGTCGACGACGCAGTGCGCCACGTGGTCCTCGAGCAGGCCGAGGCTCACGGCTTGCAGGGCCTTGGTGATGGCGCTGACCTGGGTCAGGATGTCGATGCAGTAGGTGTCGGTGTCGACCATCTTCTGCACACCGCGCACCTGCCCCTCGATGCGGCGCAGCCGCTTCAGGTAGTCGTCCTTGCTGCCGGAGTATCCAGCCATGGGCACCTCCTCGTCTCCCCAACACCATACCCCTGTGGGGTATTTCCCCCGGTCATGAACCGCCGAGCAGCTGCTGTGCGAGCCGCTTCGGCGCCTTGGCCAGCCAGGCATCGGTGACGACCTCGCGGAGCTCGTCGACCGTGAGCCTCCCGAGGTCGCGCTCGAGCAGGAGGACGGCGTTGTAGCCGTTCCAGTGCGGCGTCGTGAACCACGGCGAGTCCGGGTTCGAGACCATGGACTCCTTGTCCTCGGCCGTGCACGAGAAGGCCAGCACGTCGTCGTACGGCTCGCCCGTCTCCGGGTCGAACGCGTCCTTGCGTGGGTCCCGGGCGAAGGCGAACGTCTTGCCGCGGACCTTGAAGACCGGCCGGCCGCCGGTCTCGGGTTCGCGCGTCACCTCGGGCAGCCCGAGGGCGGCCTCGTCGATGTCACGGAGCGTGGCGGCGCGCGAGCGGGACATGCCTTCACACGCTACCGGCGAGTGCCCACTTCTCGACCGGAACCTCGCCGCGGACTCCGTGCGCGAAGTGGCCGGGAGTCGGCGGGAGTGGGCGTTCGACGGGACGGGCGTATGCCGTCAGGCGAGGTGGTCGTCGACGAGCCGGCTCGCGAGGGCGGTGTAGGTCTGCGGCGTCAGTGCCACGAACCGGGCCTCGACGTCGGCCGGCAGGCCCAGTCCGCGGACGAACTCGCGCAGGTCGTCGCCGTTGATCCGGCGCCCCCGGGTCAGCTCCTTGAGTCGCTCGTAGGGCTCCTCCATGCCCGGAACCCCCTGTGCGCCAAGGGCCCTCATGGCCGACTGGATCGGCTCGCCGAGCACCTCCCAGTTCGCCTCGAGGTCGGCGGCCATGCGCTCCGGCACGGCGTCGAGACCGGCGAGGCCGCGGGCGACGTTGTCGAGCGCGAGGATCGAGTGGCCGAAGGCCGTGCCGATGTTGCGCTGCATGCTCGAGTCGGTGAGGTCGCGCTGGAGCCGGCTCTGCACGAGGGTGCCGCCCAGCACGTCGAGCAGCGCGTTGCTCACCTCGAGGTTGGCCTCGGCGTTCTCGAAGCGGATCGGGTTGACCTTGTGCGGCATCGTCGACGACCCGACGGTGCCCTGGCCGCGGACCTGCGCGAAGTAGCCCATCGAGATGTAGGTCCACACGTCGGTGCAGAGGTTGTGCAGGATCCGGTTGAAGCGCGCGACGTCGGCGTAGAGCTCGGCCTGCCAGTCGTGGCTCTCGATCTGCGTCGTCAGCGGGTTCCACGTGAGGCCGAGGCCCTCGACGAACGCGCGCGACACAGCCGGCCAGTCCACGTCGGGCAGGGCCAGCGCGTGGGCGCCGAACGTGCCCGTGGCGCCGTTGAACTTGCCGAGGTACTCCTGGCCCTCGATGCGCCGCAGCTGCCGCCCGAGGCGGTGCGCGAGGACGGCGAGCTCCTTGCCCATCGTCGTCGGCGTGGCGGGCTGGCCGTGGGTGTGCGCGAGCAGCGGCACGTCCTTGAGCTCGCGCGCCATGTCGGACACCTGGGCGACGAGGGCCCTCGCCCTGGGCAGCCAGACCTGTTCGACGGCGCCCTTGACCATGAGGGCGTAGGAGAGGTTGTTGATGTCCTCGCTCGTGCAGCCGAAGTGGATCAGCTCGGCGAGCCCCTTGTCCTCGTCGGCCGGGGCGATCGCCGTGAGGCGCTTCTTGAGGAAGTACTCGACGGCCTTGACGTCGTGGACCGTCACGCGCTCGATCTCACCGAGCTCGGCGACCTCGTCGGTGCCGAAGTCGTCGACGACCGCACGCAGCGCGGCGATCTCGTCGTCGCTGAGCTGCCGCACGCCGGGCACGACGCCGTGGCTCGTCTGGTGGATGAGCCACTCGATCTCGACGTGCACCCGCTGCCGGTTGAGCGCCGCCTCGGAGAGGTGGTCGATGAGGGGCGCGACGGCGGCGCGGTAGCGGCCGTCGAGCGCCCCGAGCGCGATGGGCGGGGTTGCGTCAGCAAGCGAAACCATGCCGACATCCTCCCAGAGCGGGAGGAGTGGTTCGTATGCCGTCCGCCGCGCTCGGGAGGTGACGTGCGGTCCCGGCCACACGGCATACGCCAGCGGTCTGCGCGAGCGTCAGTCCAGGTCGGGCACGAGGAGGGAGAACACCTCTCCCTCGGGACCGCTCAGCACCGCCCCGACGCCGTAGGGGCCGTCGAACGGGCCCTGGAGCAGCCGGGCGCCCAGGTCGAGCGCGCGGGCCACTCCCGGCACGACGTTGCGCGTCGCGAAGGACGCGACCCAGTGCGGCGGGATATCACGCGGCCACTCGTCGTCGATCTCGGCCAGCCCGAAGGCGGGGTTGCCGTCGCCGGTGTGCGCCGTCGCCCAGCGCGGGCCGCCGGGCTCCGTCTCGTCGGTGAACTCGTGCCCGAAGACGGCCGTCTGGAAGCCCTGCACGCGGTCGTAGTCGCGCGTCAGCAGCTCGTTCCAGGTCAGCGACCCAGGCTCGTCGAGGACGCCGCTGCCCGGCAGGTCGCCCGGCTCCCACACGCCGAAGTACGACCCGCCCGGGTCGACGGCGATGAGGGTGTGCGACAGGGCGCCGATGGCGACGGGACGGCCGAGGGTGCGCCCGCCGTAGGCGTTGATGGCCCGGGCTGCCACCTCGATGTCACCGACGCGGAGGTAGGTGGTCCACTGGCTCGGGATCGGGGCGGAGTCCGGCTTGCGGCTGATCCCGGCGACGGGATGGCCGTCGAGCAGCGCCATGGTGTAGCCACCGGTGGACGGGTCTCCTGCGAGCCACTGCCAGCCGAAGAGGTTGCTGTAGAAGGCCTTTGCGCGCGGGACGTCGCTGACGAGCAGGTCGACCCAGCACGGGGAGCCATAGGGATAGTCGGGCACGGTCAGGTTCAGGTCTCGCATCAAGGTCAGGGCTGTTCCACGTCCGCCGGGTGCTGCGCGTGGTCGGCCGAGCGGCCGTCCAGCTGTGCACGGACGTGGTGCAGGATGCCACGGCACGCGGCCTCCACCTCGGCGAAACACCGGGCGAAGTGCTCCTCGCCGCCGTACCACGGGTCGCCGGTCTCGAGGGTGCCGGCTTCGACGGCATCCGGGTCGAACTCACGCACGAGCCGGATCTTGCCACGGTTGTGCGGCGTCCGGGCAAGCCGGTTCAGGGTGCGCACGTGCCCTTCGTCGGACGCGAGCACCAGGTCGACCTCGTCGAACTCGTCGGGGTCGAACTCCCGCGCCCGGTGCCGCGACCCGTCGTAGCCGTGCTGGGCGAGCACCTTCACGGTGCGTGGGTCGGCGTGCTCGCCCACGTGCCAGTCGCCGGTGCCGCTCGAGCTGACCCGGACGTGCTCGGACAGGCCGGCGTCGTCGACCATGCGCTGGAGGATCACGTGCCCCATGGGAGACCTGCAGATGTTGCCGCTGCACACGAAGGTGACGTGAAGTGGGCGCGACGACATGATGCCCATTGAACACCGCGGAGCGGGCATCGAGGCCCGAAGCGAGGTGACTCATCGTCTCCGGAGTCGACAGATGCCCGCGGGGTGGCGTTGTCGGTGGCCGGTGACACGGTGTGGCCATGACGACGACCGCGCACCCGACCGCTCTGGGGGCCTGCACCCCCGAGGCCCTCGAGTCCTGCTTCGCCGTCGCGGTCGCCCGGAGCGACCTCGACGCGCTCGTGGGGTTGTATGCCGCTGACGCCGTCGTGAGCCTTCCGCGCGGTCGCGAGGCGGCGGGCTCCACCGCCATCCGCCAGGCGCTCGCGGCCGCGCTGGCAGCCGGGGTCCTGGGCGGCGACGGGGCAGCGGTGAGCTCGCGAGCCGTCATCAGCGGTGACCTCGCCATGACCACGTCCACCACCGTCGACGGCAGGGTGCGCACCCAGGTCGCCAGGCGGGCGCCCGACGGCCGGTGGCTGTGGGTCCGCGACGGGGCGCGGCTGCGCGACATCGAGGTGTGCCTCCCCGCGGCGCCGGGGGCTCTGGCGGTGGCGTAGTTTCGCTCCGTGACCGACGCACCTCCCGGCCCCCAGGCGCCGGCGCCGACCGAGAGCCCGCGTCGCTCGCACTTCGTCGACCTGACCCCGCTGCGGGTCAGCCCCGCCTTTGCGCGGCTCTGGTTCGGCAACACCCTCGCCGGAATCGGCACGTTCGTCACCAACACCGCCGTCGGTCTGCACATCTACGACCTGACCCGGTCGACGTTCATGGTCTCGCTCGTCGCGTGGTTCTCGTTGCTGCCGATGATCGTCGCCGGCCTCTACGGCGGTGCGATCGCAGACCGGTTCGACCGGCGCACGGTGGCCCTGTCGGCCTCGACGGTCGCGTGGGCCTCGACGGTCGTGCTCGCGACCATCGCGTGGCTCGGCGCCACCCACGTCTGGATGTTCTACGTCATCACCACCGTCAACGCGGTCGCCGCGACCATCGCGTCGGCGACGCGACAGGCGATCACGCCGCGCCTGCTGCCCCGCGAGCAGCTGCCCAAGGCGGCGGCCCTGCTCGGCATCTCGGCCGGGATCATGGTCACCGTGGGACCCGGCATCGCCGGAGTGCTCGTGGCGCGGGCGGGCTATGCGTGGACCTACACCGTCGACGTCGTGCTCTTCTTCGCCGGCTTCTTCGGCCTCTGGACGCTGCCACGCATCCGTCCCGAGGGGGAGCACGCCTCCAGCGGAGGGTTCCGTTCTGTCGTCGACGGGCTCAGCCACCTCCGGCGTGCCCCCAACGTCCGGATGAGCTTCGTCGTCGACATCATCGCGATGACCTTCGGCCAGCCGATGGTGCTCTTTCCCGCGGTCGGGGCGATCGTCATCGGCGGCGGCTCGGTCACGGCCGGCATCCTGCTCGCGTCGTTCGCCGTCGGCGGCATCCTGTCCAGTCTCGGCTCAGGGCGGGTGACCGGGCTGCGCTGGCAGGGCAGGGCGATCCGCAACTCGATCGTCGTGTACGGCCTCGGCATCCTCGGCCTCGGTCTCGTGCTCGCCGCGACGACGCTCGGCGGCTTCGCCGTCTCCTCGATGGACTTCGGCGACGTCAACCGGTGGGCCCTGGCCGGTGCGGCCCTCTGCCTCGCCGTCTCCGGCGGCGCCGACAACGTCAGCGCGATCTTCCGCCAGTCGATCCTGCAGGCCGCGGTCCCGGACCACCTGCGCGGTCGCACCCAGGGCGTCTTCACCGTCGTCGTCACCGGAGGCCCGCGGCTCGGTCAGATGTTCGCCGGCACGCTCGCCACGCTGACGGCCACGTGGGTGCCGCCCGTCGTCGGTGGCGTGCTCGTCGTCGTGCTGGTCGTCGTCACGGTCGCGCGCGTCACGTCGTTCCGCGACTACGACGCCCTCGACCCCCGCCCCTGAACCCGACCCCCCACCTCGAGTGCGGGGTGCTGGGGGAGGTGGCGAGCCGGGTTCGGGTCAGGCGTCGGCGTCGGGGTAGCCGGTGGGATTGGCGCTCTGCCAGCGCCATGTGTCGACGCACATGTCGTCGATCGTCCGCGTCGCGCGCCAGCCGAGCTCGGCATTGGCCTTGGCGGGATCGGCGTAGGACACCGCGACGTCGCCGGCCCGGCGCTCGACCACGCGGTAGGGCAGCTCCCGGCCCACGGCCCGCTCGAAGGCGTGCAGCATCTCGAGCACCGTCGTGCCGTGGCCGGTGCCGAGGTTCCAGACGCCGACGGGCTCGTCCATGGAGCCGAGCTTGGTCAGGGCCGCGAGGTGTCCCGCGGCGAGGTCCTCGACGTGGATGTAGTCGCGGGCGCCGGTCCCGTCAGCGGTCGGGTAGTCGTCGCCGTAGACCTGGAGGTACTCGCGCCGGCCGACGGCGACCTGCGAGATGTAGGGCACGAGGTTGTTCGGGATGCCCTGCGGGTCCTCGCCCATGGTGCCGCTGACGTGCGCGCCGACCGGGTTGAAGTAGCGCAGCAGGGCGAAGCGCATGCTCGGGTGGGCCACGGCGACGTCGCGCAGGATCTGCTCCTGCATGACCTTGGTCCAGCCGTACGGGTTGGTCGCCGAGGTCGCGCGGTCCTCGGTGGCGGCCTCCTGGTTGGTGCCGTAGACCGTGGCGGACGAGCTGAAGACGAGCTTGTCGACCCCGTGGCGGCGCATGGCCCGGACGAGGGAGAAGGTCGAGCCGAGGTTGTTCTCGTAGTACTCGAGCGGCAGCTCGACGCTCTCGCCGACGGCCTTGAGCCCGGCGAAGTGGATGACGGCGTCGATGTCCTCGCTGGCGAAGAGGTGCTCGGTCTTGTCGTGGTCCGTCAGGTCGAAGGCATGCACCGGCAGGTGCTTGCCGGTCAGCGCCTCGAGGCGGTTGACCACCGTCGGCTTGCTGTTGGCGAAGTTGTCGACGATGAGCACGTCGTGCCCTGCCGCGATGAGCTGGACCACGGTGTGCGAGCCGATGTAGCCGGCTCCGCCGCTGACGAGTACGCGCATGGCGCCACCCTACCGATCCGGGAGACCCGCCCGGCAGAGGCTCGGGACCGGCTCAGACGAGCGTCAGCTCGGCGATCGCGACGGAGTAGAGCGCGAGGGGCGCGGCGACGAGGAGGACCGACACGGCATACATGCCTGCGGCAGCGAACGGCAGCGGCAGCCCGCCGATCCGCTCGGCGTCGAGCAGGCCGATCCGTGCGGTGGCGACCCGGGTGCTGTCGGCCATCGCCATGGCGCCCGCCGGCTTGGGGCCGCCGGCCATCGCGACGATGGCGCGTCCGGTGCTGACCGGACCTGCGTGCCGCACAGCGGCACGGTCGGCGAGGACCTCGATGAGCAGGTGCACCTCGCGCAGCGCGGCGTCGCAGCGCAGGAAGCCCGGCATCGCCTCGTGGACGACGGTGAAGAACTCCATGACGAGGTCGTGCCGGGCGCTGAGGTGGGCGCGCTCATGGGCGAGGACCGCGGACAGCTCCGCGGGCTCCAGCCGGTCGAGCGTGCCCTGGGTCAGCACGACGCGGCGCCGCACGCCCGGGACGCAGTAGGCCGTCGGGGTCGTGTGCTCGAGCACCCGCATGTGCCGGTCGGCGCCCTCGCCGGGGACCCCGAGCAGGTCGACGAGGTCGCGGTGGCGCCGACGGGCCGCGCGCAGGTTGCGGCCCACGCGGTCGGCCGACAGGAGCAGCCGCACGGCGACGACCCCGCTGAGGGCGGCAGCGACGGCGAGCACGACCCAGTGCTCCGAGAGTCGCACCTGTCGCCCGACGAGCAGCGGGATCGCGGCCGGGGCGGCGAGCAGCGCGGCCAGCACGGCGGCGACGGCCGTCGACTGCCACAGCACGAGAGCGGCCCGGGGGGCTCGCCTCAGCTCCGTCGCTCGCGCCAGGGCGCGCGGGACCGGCCACGCGAGCAGGATCGCGAGGACGACGAGGGCCGCGACGAGGAGCACAGGATCAGTGTGGAGGGCGACGGGTGCGGTCGGGGGTCAGCCGGCCAGATCGGGGCGGCGGGCCTCGTTGTCGGGGCGGCGGGCCTCGAGCTCGGCCAGCGCGGCCTTGAGCTCGTCGAGCTCCTCCGGCGTCGACTCGTCGAGGAAGTGGAGCAGCGCCGTGCGGCGCTTGTCGCCGGCGAGCTCGCCGAGGGTGTGGTGCAGCGACTCGGACGTCAGCTCGGCGCGCGTCGACGCCGCGGTGTAGCGCCAGGCCCGGCCGTCACGTTCGCGGTGGACGAGGTCCTTCTTCGCCATCCGGTCGAGGACCGTCATGAGGGTCGTGTAGGCGAGCCCGCGGTCGACCCCGATGGCGTCGTGGACCTCGCGCACGGTGCGGCCCTCGGGGTGGGCCTCGGCGGTCGTCCAGAGCTCTTCCATGACGACGCGCTCGAGGTCGCCGAGACGGTTGCGTGGGGTGGTGGGCATGGTGCTTCCAATCTACCGACGTGGGGGGTCGGGTTCGTGCGTGCGGTCGGCCGGCTGGGCGTCCGGGTCCGCCTGGTGGTGTGCGGTGCTGGGTGACATCGTCCCCGATGGTCGGCGCCGCACCGCGACGACGCGGTCGAAGAGCTCGGCGCCGTCGTCGCGGTGGGTCACCATGATGATCGTCTGACCGGGCAGGTCGGTGCCCGTCCCCTGGTTCGTACCCGGTGCGGCCGTGCGTCGCGTCAGGTCCTCGACGACCGCCCGGGCGGTCGGCGGGTCGAGGTGCGCGACGGGTTCGTCGAGCAGCACGATCGGGCGCCCGCTCACGTGGGCCCGGGCGATGCCGAGCCGGGCGCGCTCGCCGCCGGAGAGCCCACGTCCGGTGGAGCCGAGCGTCGTGTCGAGACCGTCGGGCAGGGTCTCGACGAGCGGGCCGAGCCCGGCGGCGCGCAGGGCGCTCTCCATGGCGGCGTCGTCCGCGTCGGGGCCGGCGAGGGCGAGGTTGCCCCGCAGCGTCGTGCCGAAGACGTGGGTCTCGTCGTCGACGACGGCGATCCGGGCTCGTGTCTGCTCGAGCGGCTGGCTGGGCGCATCGCTGCCGCCGAGCCGGTAGGTGCCGCCGGACGGGTCGAGGTGGCGGGCGAGCACGGCGAGCAGCGTCGACTTGCCGCTGCCGTTGGGACCGGTGATCGCGATGCGGCTCCCGGCCGGCACGTCGAGGTCAGTGGGGGTGAGGTCGGCCCGCGCTCCCGTCCACGAGGCCGTGAGGCGTCGCGTTTCGACGTCGCTGCTGGCGTATGCCGTGTGCCCGGGTCGGGTGGGTCCGGTGGCGTCGTGCGCGTGGCCCGGGACGTCGGCGACGGCCGGCTCGAGGTCGAGCAGGGCGTCGATGCGGTGCTCGCTGCCGCGGGCCCGGGCCAGGGCTCGCATGGCGTCGACGAGGGGCGTGATCGCCTCCGAGACCGCGACCGGCGTGAGGACGAGGAGGGCCTTGACCGGGGCCGAGACGGGGAGGTCCTGGGCGATGACCGCGGTGACGGCGACGGCGGCGCCCACCGCGACGAGGAAGAGGGAGGCCGCGGACGCTCGACCGGCACTGATGCGCCGGGTGACCCGGTCGAGGGAGCCGTGGGCGTCGTCGAGCCACCCGATCGCGGTCGCCCAGCCACCGACGGCGCGCAGCTCGCTGGACTGGCTCGCGACCAGCTCGCTGACGCGTGTCACGTCGGCACGGGCGGCGAGCAGCTCTGGGAGGGAACGGGACTCGAGCCGAACGGCCAGTCCGCTGATGAGGCACACCACGACGCCGAGGCCGAGCATGACGAGCCCGACGGGCAGGGCGATGACCATGGTCAGGGCGATGACGATGCCGCCGGCGACGGCCGTCGAGATGACGGGGACGGTGACCCGCACCTGGGCGTCGACGACGTCGGTGAGGTCGTCGACGACCCCGGTGAGCACGTCTGACCGTCGGCGGCGCCCGAGCCGGGCCGGCGTCAGCGGGATGAGGGCCTCGTAGGCGGACGTCCGGCGCTCGGCGAGCAGAGCGAGGGCGGCGTCGTGGCTCGTGAGCCGCTCCCAGTAGCGGAAGACCGGCCGTGCCATGCCGAACGCGCGGACGACGACGATCGCGGTGAGCAGGGTGAGGATGACGGGGCGCTCGGAGGCGCGGACGATGAGCCAGCCGGAGGTGGCGGTCAGGGCCATGCCCGAGGCGGTCGCGATGCCGCCGAGCAGGCCACCGCGGACCGTGCCGGCAGAGGGCCACCAGACCCTCCGCGACGGCCTCGCGGTTCGGGGTGATGGCGGCAGTGACGCCGGCTCCGGGATCACCGAGACCCGGGGGGTCTCGGGTGCGGGGGTGCTCATCGGTCGCCTTCCTCTCCCGCGGTTCGAGGTGGTCGCGAGAGGGTCCCGGCGTGCGGGATCACCTCGAGCCGGGCGCCGTCGCGAACGGGTGAGGCTGCGGACGTGGGTGCGGGTGCCGGTGCGGCGAGGGCGACGTGGTGGTCGGCGTGGGCGAGCAGCTCGTCGCGGTGCGTCACGGCGATGACGACGCGGCGCTCGGCGAGCTCGGCCACGAGGGCCGCGACGTGCTCGGCGCCGTCCGGGTCGAGGTGCGCGGTCGGCTCGTCGAGGAGCAGCAGCGTCTCCGGCGCGAGCCAGGCCCGGGCCAGCGCGAGACGCTGGCGCTGGCCGGCCGAGAGCCCGAAGCCGTCGTCGCCGAGGTCGGCGGACAGCCCGCCGGGCAGGGCCGCGACGACCCCGTCCACCTCGATCGCCCGCAGGGCCTCCCACAGCTGGTCGTCGGTGGCCGGGTGGCCGATCGTCAGGGCCGAGCGCACCGACCCGGTCGTGAGGAACGGCCGCTGCGTGACGTAGTGCGACGCGGGTGCCTCGACGGTGCCGGAAGCCGGCCGACGGAGTCCGGCGACCAGGTCGAGCAGCGTCGACTTGCCGACTCCCGAGGGGCCGGTCACCACGGTGAGCCCGGGCGCGGCCACGAGGTCGAGGTCACGGATGACGGGGACGGGCGACCCGGCATACGCGAACGTCACGCCGGTGAGTCGCACCTCCCCGGCACGGACACCCGTCGTCGCGGTGGGACCGGGTGCGGCGGGCGTCGGCTCGAGCTGGGCGAGGATCGCGTCGAGCGCGACGGCGCCGTCCGCGGCCGCGTGGTACTCCGCGCCCACCCGACGGACGGGCCAGTAGGCCTCGGGCGCGAGCAGGATCGCGACGAGAGCGGGACCCAGGGCCATCGACCCGGTCGAGAGCCGCAGGCCCACCGTCACGGCGACGATCGCGACGGAGATCGTGGCGAGCAGCTCGAGCGCGGCCGAGGAGAGGAACGCGATGCGCAGCGTCTCCATCGTGGCCCGCCGGTGCCGCTCGCTCACCTCACGGACCGTGGTGACCTGACGGCGCGCCCGGCCGTAGGTGACGAGCGTCGGCAGCCCTCGGACGACGTCGAGGAAGTGACCCGAGAGGGCGGCGAGGGCGGCCCACCGGCGTCCCGTCGACTCGGCCGTGGCCTTGCCGATGAGGGCGGCGAAGACGGGCAGCAGCGGCAGTGTCAGCACGACGACGAGCGCGCTCGGCCAGTCGACGACGACGAGAGTGGCGATGGCGAGGGCCGGCACGACGGCAGCCGTGACCAGCGTCGGGAGGAAGCGGGCGGCATACGGCTCCACGGCCGCGGTGCCCGCGGTCGCGAGCGACACCGCAGCCCCGGCATCCAGGCGCGCGTCCGCGTCGACGGTGCCCCAGCGGCGCAGCAACGCAGCACGCAGCGCCGACGACACGGAGACGCCGGCCCACGCCGCCACCCATTCCGTGACTGCCGCGAGCACCGCGCGCACCGCGAAGAGGCCGAGCAGCCAGGCCAGGGGAGTGGCGAGGTCGGTGCCGTCGACGACCGCGACGACGACCGCCGACAGCGAGAAGGCCGTGGCGATCGTCGCGACGCCGCTCGCGATGCCGGTGGCGGCGAGGACGAGGACGGGCCTCCGGGCGGCGGGGACCGCCCGGAGGAGGCGTGGGTCGAAGGGCTTCACCGAGTCCGTGCTCTCTTCAAGGGGTCGTGGGGCGGACAGTCGATCGGGCGGGGCGCTCGGCTCAGTGCGTCACCTTCTCGAGCGGGGCGTCCTCAGGAATGTGCTTGACGGTCAGGCGCTTCCGGAAGACCCAGTACGTCCATCCCTGGTAGATCAGGACGATCGGCGTGAAGATCAGCGCGACGATCGTCATGACCTTGAGGGTGTAGTCGGTGCTCGACGCGTTGTCGACCGTCAGGCTCCAGGCCGGGTTGGTCGTGCTCGGCATGACGTTGGGGAAGAGCACGAGGAAGTAGGTCGCGACGGCCATGGCGATCGTGACGGCCGTGCCGATGAAGGCCCAGCCCTCGCGCCCGGCCCGGTTGGCTGCGAGGCCGCCGAGGAGGGCGACGGCGGCGACGACGGTGGTGACCCACGAGGCGAGCTTGCCGTCGGTGAGGCCGATCCAGAGGAGCAGCGCCACGGCGAGCACCGCAGCCACGACGCCGACGCGCTCGGCGATCTGACGTGCCTCGAGGCGGATCTTCCCGTCGGTCTTGAGGGCCACGAAGATCGCGCCGTGCGTGAGGAAGAGCGCCACGAAGACGAGCCCACCGAGCAGGCCGGCCGGGTTGAGCAGCGTGAAGAGGTTGCCGGTGTACTCCTTGTTCGCGTCGATCGGAACGCCGCGCACGATGTTCGTCAGCGCGACGCCCCAGAGGAGCGCTGGGACGAGCGAGCCCCAGAAGATCGCCTGGTCCCACCGCGCCTTCCACCGCGCCTCGGGCCGCTTGTGGCGGTACTCGAAGCCGAGGTTGCGCACGATGAGAGCCACGAGGATGAGCAGGAGCGGCAGGTAGAAACCGCTGAACAGCGTTGCGTACCAGTGCGGGAACGCGGCGAACGTCGCGCCGCCGGCCGTGAGGACCCACACCTCGTTGCCGTCCCAGACGGGGCCGATCGTGTTGAGCAGGACGCGACGGCGCTTCTCCGCGTCGGCGGCGTCGGCGGCGTAGCGCCTGCCGCCAAGCACCGGTAGCAGCATGCCGACACCGAAGTCGAAGCCCTCGAGGACGAGGTAGCCCGTCCAGAGAACGCCGAGGACGATGAACCAGAAGGTGGCGAGATCCATTGCAGCTCAGCCCTTCTCAGTAGGCGAAGACGAGGGGTGCGTCCTCGTCCCGGTCGGCGGGGTCCTGCGGCTCCTCGAAGGGCTCGGCCCCCTTGCGGACGTAGTGCAGGAAGAGCTTGATCTCGACGACGGCGAGCGCGCCGTAGAGGAGGGTGAAGACGACCATCGAGGTGATGACCTCCCCCATCGACACGCTCGGCGAGACGCCGTTGGCCGTCGTCATCAGGCCGAAGACCAGCCAGGGCTGCCGGCCGACCTCGGTGAAGATCCAGCCGAAGCTGTTGGCGAAGACGGGAAGGAGCGGAGCGGCCACGGCGGCATACGCCAGCCACCTCGACGTCGGGGTGCGCCCCTTGCGGGTCAGCCAGAGGACGGCGAGCGCGATGGCCACCGTCGCCATGCCGAGGCCGATCATGAGACGGAACGACCAGTAGGTGGTCGGGATGTTGGGGACGAACGCGGTCGCGACATCGGCGACGCGCGGGTTGCCGCTCGCGCCGTAGGTCTGGGCGTACTCGGCCTTGAGGTCGTTGATGCCCCTGACGGCGCCCTTGAAGTCGCCGGTCGCGAGGAAGCTGAGCAGGCCGGGGACCTCGATCAGGGCGTTAGCGTGCGACCCGTCGAGCGAGCCGACCGTCAGCACCGAGAAGGGCGCCCCCTGCCCGGCGGGCACCGAGTCGTAGAGCGCCTCGGCCGCGGCCATCTTCATCGGCTGCACCTCGGTCATGATCTTGCCCTGCACGTCGCCCGAGACGATGACGCCGACGGCCGCGACGAGGGCGAAGACCGCGCCGATGCGCGTGGCCCGGCGATACATCGGGGCGTCGGTGCCGGCGACGTCCTGCGCGTCGTCGGCGGCGCGCTTGGCCTCGCGGCGCATCAGCCACAGCCCCACACCCATGACGACGCCGGCGCCGGCCATGTAGGCCGACAGGACGACGTGCGGGAAGGTGACGAGCTGGACCTTGTTGGTGAGCACGGCGAAGAAGTCGGTGAGCTCGGCGCGACCACTGGCCCTGTTGTACGTGTAGCCGACCGGGTGCTGCATGAAGGAGTTGGCGGCGAGGATGAAGTACGCCGAGAGCACGGTGCCGATGTGCACGAGCCACATCGTCGCGGCGTGCAGCTTCTCCGGGAGCCTGCCCCAGCCGAAGATCCACAGCCCGAGGAAGGTCGACTCGAGGAAGAACGCGAGCAGCGCCTCGATGGCCAGCGGGGCGCCGAAGATGTCACCGACGAAGCGCGAGTAGTCGCTCCAGTTCATCCCGAACTGGAACTCCTGCACGATGCCGGTGACGAGCCCGAGCGCGAAGTTGATGAGGAAGAGCTTGCCGAAGAACTTGGCCAGCCTCATCCACTCCGGGTTGCGGGTGCGTACCCAGGCGGTGTGGAAGACGGCGACGATGAGGGACATGCCGATCGTGATCGGCACGAAGAGGAAGTGGTACACGGTGGTGATGGCGAACTGCCACCGTGCCAGGTCCGTTGCATCCATGGGGGCTCCGCGAGGGTCGCACCAGAACTACATGACGTAGTAGATGCTAGCCGGTGGGATCCCGGGCGACGGCCACGATGTCCAGCCTTGCGCGTGACGCCGCTCACTCCCGCCGCCCCCCTTGACGCTCTTTGTATCAATGGATTGAATGATTGCGACAAAGACGGGGTGAAGGAGATCGGCATGGATGCTCGGGTGATCACGTGGTTCCTCGGGCCGGTGGTGCTGCTCGCGGTGGTCGTCAACCTGGCGCGGTGGGTCGGCGCCGGACGGCTCGATGCCTTCGCGTCCCGTGCCCGTCGCCGGGCCACGCTCGGCTCCGTGGTCGGGGCGCTGCTGGCGTATGCCGTCGCGCAGGGCGGCGTCGACCGGGTCGACGCGTCGTCGTCGGGCGAAGGAGCCACCGCCCACCCGGCCGTGCCGGCGCTCGCGGCCGTCGCCGGCATCGTCGTCGCGGCCCTGTTCGAGCGGTGGGCGCCCCGCGTGCCGTGGCCCGGCTCTCGCCGCGAGGCATCGCTGGGCATCCGCCGCGGCACCGAGTCAGTGCGGTTGACGCGCCACTACGTCGCGGGCCTGGTGCTCTGCGCCGTCGGCCTCGTCGTCGGCTGGGTGACCTCGGGTCCTGACGGCCGGTCGGGCCTGCGCGCGTGGGAGGGCGTCGTCGTGACGACGACGAGCTCGTACCCGGGTCGGGCCTACACGCTCGGGACGCTCGGCGGGCTCGCCCTCCTCGCCGCCGTGACCTGGCTGGCGCTGGGCGCGGTCGACTCCCGTCCGGCGTTCGTCGACGACCCGGAGCTCGACCGGGCGCTGCGCCTCGGGGCGCGCGTCCGGGTGCTGCGATGGTCGGCCGCGGGCGCGCTCGTGACCGCTGCCGGGCTCTGCCTGACGATCGGGCCCTCGCTCAACGACGTGACCCAGCGACTGCGCGGCGCCGTCGAGGTCGCGGGGATGCCCGCCGCGCCTGTCGCCCCGGGGGACTGGACGCAGAACGTCGCCTTCGCGCTGACGGCCCTCGGGGTCGTCGCCCTTGCCGTGGCGCTCTTCTCCCTGCTGTGGGACGCGCCCGCCGTGCCCCGGTCGCGCCGGCCGAAGCAGCCTGCTGCGTCGCCGGTCTCGCCGGTCTCGCGGGTCTCGCCGGGCTCGCCGGTCTCGCCTGAGGGTCTGAGGTCCCGATGACCGACGACCTGCGCATCGCCATAGACCTCGAGGCGGCCGAGCCTCCGTTCGAGCAGGTGCGGGCCCAGCTGGCGGGCCTCATCGCGACGGGCCGGCTGCTGCCGGGGGACCGCCTGCCCACGGTGCGGGCGCTCGCCGCCGACCTCGGCCTAGCCGCCAACACGGTGGCCCGCGCCTTCAAGGAGCTCGAGGGCGCCGGCCTCGTCGAGACGCGCCGGCGGGCCGGCACCGTGGTCGCGTCCGGCGAGCACACGGCCGACGTCGCCGTCATGGCGCTCGCGGCGAAGTTCGCGGCCGCCGCACGGGACGCGGGGCTCGACGCGGCCGCGGCGGTCGACATCGTCAGGGCGGCCCTGCGGGCGCCCAGCTGACGGGTCGCATGCCGTCCGGCGTCAGGCGGGCCGGGCTGGCTTCGCGGTCAGCGGGTTCTGGGCCCCGACGCGCGCCGAGCCGGCCGCTGGTTGAGGCCGGTGCAGCGGGTGGAGGACTCGCGCGACGGAGATGCGGCGTGCCCGGTCGCGGCGGACCTGGGCGACGTCGGGGGCTCGGCGAGTCGTCTGCTCGGACCAGGCTCCGGCGAGCCGTGCGGCGTGCGGGGGGATCATCATGACGTGCTCCTGGAGGTGGAGGGGCGGGTCGGAGCGGTGACCGCTCCCAACGAGTCAGAGGCCCGCGCCGCGCCACTGATACGCCAGTCGCTCCCCACCGTCTCCCCACCGAATCGCCGCGCAATCACCTCTGACCGGGCGCCGGGCATCCCGGCGCGATACCGTGCACCCGCCGTCTACAGGGGGCGGCGGACTCACGAGGGGCACCGATGCTCACCGACCATGCGCTGCACTCACCGACCCGGTCCGTGCTCGGACTGCGCGACGGGCGACGGACGCCGCTGTGCACGGCGGGGTCGTGATGCCGGTCCTCCGGCGCAGGGCCCGCGCGGCGCTCGCTGCCTGGGCCGCGGCGTCGGTCCTCGTCGGTGCGGCCGGCGCCTGCACGAGCGACACGAGCGACACGAGCCGGCCCGCGCCGCCGACCGTCGACGGACCCAGCATGACGACGCTGCCCGAAGGCGGGGGAACCGTCACTGCCGACCGCCTGGACCCGCCGAAGCGGGCCAAGGGCGAGCTGTCGCGCATCGTGGTCCGCAACGCCGACGGCATCTTCTGGGACGGCTCGAAGGAGACCAGGGCCCTGACGCGGAAGGGGCAGAAGTACCGGCTGAGCGGCCGGTGCCTCCCGACGACGACCGGAGGAAGGCTCGTCGTCGAGGTCCTCGGTCCGGGAGGCGGAGGAGCGGTCGAGGGGGAGCCGTCCCAGCCCGTTCCCGGTCCGCCGGTCGCCGCCGTCACGGTGCCGTGCGACGGCAACGAGGTGACGCTCGACGTCGACCGGCTGCCGGCCTCGTCGGGCGAGCTCATGGTCGCTGAGGCCACCAGCCAGGTCTCGGTCGGCTGGGTCGTCCTGTCGCAGGTCACCTAGCCGGCCCGTGTGCCGTTCGTGCTGGGTCGGGGCTGGCCCGGCGACGTCAGATCTCCGCGGTTGATCCGTCAGTCGACGAGGTCGATGTCCCAGCGCTCGTCGTGAGGCAGTCCGGGCGCCGTCCACGACGGGTCGGGCCGCCACTGCGTCCACTCCTCGTCGAAGGGCCAGTCGCGCCGCTCGAAGGATGCCCGCCCGTGCTCGCCGTTGTGCCGGATGGCCTCGGCCTCCTCGGCCGTCCCCCGACCCTGCTCGACCGCGGCCTCCAGCTCGTCGGCGTCCTTGACCTTGACGGTGCCGTCCGCCTCGATCCACAGGTCGAGCACGTGGTCGCCGGTGAAGGTGTCGTGCCCGGCCCGACGGTGGACGGTCTCGAGGTTGACGTACCAGCCGCCGAACTCCCAGCGGTCGTGGACGGCCGGGTCGGCGGGGTCGAGGCCGTCCGGGACGTCCCAGAAGAGCCACACCGACCACGGGACCTCCGCCGGCGCGATCCGCAGGATCCCGGCTCCGCGCCATCGCGTCCGAGCCTGCACACGCTGGGCGTCGCGGAGGAACCGCTCACCCAGGGGCACGGAGCGCAGGTCTGAGCCGTCGGCATACCTCTTCGTCAGCTGCACCGTGCCGGGCGCGAGCCACGCGACCAGGCCACGCTCGTCGTCGCGCACCACCCGCATCGGGGTGGCGGTCTCCGGGCGGCCCGGGCGCCAGCCGTGGTCCCGGTAGCGCCACATGACCGGCTCGCCGACGTCGAGGAAGGGTGCAGTGCCGAGCGGACGGGCACCCTCCGGGGTCGGCACGGGATACGGCGCCAGCACCGGCCCGCCGGTCGGCGGCGTGGCGTCGGGCATCGGCAGGACCTCCGGCATCCGGACACCCTACGGGGCCGTCTCACCGTGTCGGGGTCACCCTCGCGATGGCGATCCGGCGGCCGGCCTTCTGCTCGTAGGGGGCGAAGTTCGGGTAGGTGGTGACGAAGTCGTGCCAACCCGCCTCCCGGGCAGCGCCCTGCAGCACCTCGACGGCGACCGGCATCTGCCGGCTGCCCACCTGGATGGTGGCCGTGTCGGTCGCGCGCAGGTTGCGGATCCACTGCGGCTCCTTCGGCTGCCCGCCGGCGGTCGCGGCGAGGTAGTAGGCGCCACCGCGCTCGATGTACGCGACCGGAACCGTGTGCGGCTGCCCCGAGCTGCGACCGGGAGCCGTGAGCAGCAGCACGGGGCTACCGCCGCGTGCCCTGCCGCCGATCCGTCCGCCGGTGCGCCGGTAGATCCAGGTGGCGGCCGCGTTCCCCGCCCGCCACATGCGTCGAGCCATCGTGCCCATGCTCATCCCTCACTCGGTCCGCAGGCCCCCGATGGTCCGAGTCAAGCACTCCGCGACGGTTCGCGTCAGCCCGTGCCGCGCTCGTCGACGATGCGACGGGCCTTGCCGATGGAGCGCTCGATCGAGCCGGGGTCGCGCACCTCGACGCGGCAGGTCGTGCCGATGTGCGTCTTGATCGCGTGCTGGAGGGTTCGCGCGATCTCGTCGGCGGCGCCGGCATCCAGACGCGTGAGCGGCTCGACGAGGACCGTCAGCTCGACCATCCGACCGGGCTGGGTCAGCACGCACTGGAAGTACGGCGAGAGCCGTGGCTCGGCGAGCACGTGCTCCTCGATCTGCGTCGGGAAGACGTTGACGCCCCGGATGATCATCATGTCGTCGGTGCGCCCCGTGATCTTCTCCATGCGGCGCATCGACGGGACCGCGGTGCCGGGCAGCAGGCGCGTGAGATCCCTGGTCCGGTAGCGGATCACGGGCATCGCCTGCTTCGTGAGCGAGGTGAAGACGAGCTCACCGACCTCCCCGTCCGGCAGGACCTCCTCGGTGATCGGGTCGATGACCTCGGGGAAGAAGTGGTCCTCCCAGATGTGCAGGCCGTCCTTGGTCGTCGCCGCCTCCTGCGCGACACCGGGACCCATCACCTCCGAGAGGCCGTAGATGTCGACGGCGTCCATGCCGGTGCGGCGCTCGATCTCCTGGCGCATGGCCTCGGTCCACGGCTCGGCGCCGAAGATCCCCACCTGCAGGCTCGTCGCGGCGGGGTCGATGCCCTCGCTCTCCATCTGGTCGAGCAGGCTGAGGAAGTAGCTCGGCGTCACCATGATGACCCGCGGCCTGAAGTCCTGGATGAGCTGGACCTGCCGCTCGGTCATGCCCCCGCTGACGGGCACGACGGTCGCACCGAGGCGCTCGACGCCGTAGTGCGCGCCGAGACCGCCGGTGAACAGGCCGTAGCCGTAGGCGACGTGGACGATGTCGCCCGGATGGCCGCCGGCGAGGCGGATCGACCGGGCCATGAGGTCGGCCCACGTGTCGATGTCCGCCTTCGTGTAGCCCACCACGGTGGGACGTCCGGTGGTCCCGGAGCTGGCGTGCACGCGTACGACCTGTTCCCGCGGGACCGCGAACATCCCGAACGGGTAGTTGGCGCGCAGGTCCGCCTTGGTCGTGAACGGCATGCGGGCGACGTCGTCGAGCGACTGCCACTCATCGGGATGAAAACCCTTGGCCTCGAAGGCCGCCCGATAGTGCGGGACGTTGTCGTATGCCGTCCGCACCGTCTGGCGGAGCCGCTCGAGCTGGGTGCCCCGCAGCTCGTCGACCGACATCGTCGGGATCTCGTGGTCGGGCAGCGCCGCGTGCTCGGCAGGGCGGGTGTCGGCTGACTCCGTCGTCATGGTCCCCATTGTGCCCACCTTCCCCGCAACACACCGAGCAGACGCCAACGCCCCACGGTTGCAGCCGTGGGGCGTTGGCAGGTGCTCGGTGTGTTGCGGTTTCACGCCTCCTGGGCGTCGGACGTCTCCTCCTCGTCCTCGGTGCGCATCCGCGCGAGGAACGTCTTGGTCCGCTCGTGCTGCGGGTTGCGGATCACGTCCTTGGGCTTGCCCTCCTCGACGACGACCCCGCCGTCCATGAAGACGACGTGGTCAGCGACATCACGCGCGAAGCCCATCTCGTGCGTCACCACGATCATCGTCATGCCCTGCTTGGCCAGCTCACGCATGACGAGGAGCACCTCGCCGACGAGCTCGGGGTCGAGGGCCGAGGTCGGTTCGTCGAAGAGCATCAGCTTGGGGTCCATCGCGAGGGCGCGAGCGATGGCGACGCGCTGCTGCTGGCCACCGGACAGCTGCGCCGGGTAGGAGTCCGGCTTGTCCGCGAGACCGACCTGCTCGAGGAGCTCGAGCGCGCGGGCCTTCGCCTTCTTCTTGTCGACCCCCCGGACCTGGATCGGCGCTTCCATCACGTTCTGGAGCGCCGTCATGTGGGGGAAGAGGTTGAAGCGCTGGAAGACCATGCCGATGTCGCGGCGCTGGGTGGCGACCTGCTTGTCGGTGAGGTGGTGCAGGTGCCCGCCCTGCTCGCGGAAGCCGACGAGGTCGCCGTCGACCCAGATGCGCCCCCCGTCGATCGCCTCGAGCTGGTTGATGCAGCGCAGGAAGGTCGTCTTGCCCGAGCCCGACGGTCCGAGCAGGCAGACAACCTCGCCGCGGTGCACGTCGAGGTCGATGCCCTTGAGCACCTCGTTGCCGTGGAAGCTCTTCATCACGTTGACGGCATGGACGAGCAGCTGGTCCTCGCCGGTGCGCGAACGCTCGTGCGTCTGCGACGCGCTGGTGGTAGTGGTGTTCTCGGACATCAGGCTCCTCCTGCCCCGGCCGGGCGTGCGAACCGCTTGTTGCTCGGGGTGCCGAAGCCACGGCCGAAACGCTTCTCCAGGAAGTACTGCCCGACCATGAGCACCGACCCGACGATGAGGTACCACGCGGTGACGGCGACGAACGCCGGCATGATGAGCAGCGTCCGGTTGCCGATCGCGCTCGTCTGGTAGAAGAGCTCGGTGATGACGGGGATCGCCGAGAGCAGCGAGGTGTCCTTGACCATGGCGATCGTCTCGTTGCCCGTCGGGGGCACGATGACGCGCATCGCCTGCGGGAGCACGATGCGGCGCATGGCCTGCCCGCGGTTCATGCCGAGCGCCGCGGCAGCCTCACCCTGGCCCTGGTCGACCGAGAGGATGCCGGCTCGCGCGATCTCGGCCATGTAGGCGGCCTCGGAGAGACCGAGGCCGATGATTCCGGCGAGCAGGGTGCTCGAGAACTGGTTGACGTTGAGGGTGAAGAAGGTGAAGTCGCTCGACAGGCCCATGAGCGAGGCGAGCTGCTGGCCGAACGGCACGCCGAAGTCGATCTTGTTGTAGAGGAAGCCGACGCCGCTGCCGATCATGGCGAGCAGGACCAGGCGCGGGATGCCACGGAAGAACCACGTATAGACGAAGGAGACGCCCCGCAGGATCGGGTTGTGGGAGAGGCGCAGCACCGCGATGATGATGCCGCCCACGATGCCGATGGCCATCGAGCCGATCGTCCCGACGATGGTGCCCTTCCAGAGCCCCTCGAGCACGGGCGTCTGCTGCATGATCTCGAGCGCCTTGGGGAAGTTCCACCGCTCGTTGGTCAGGAACGAGTTCACGAGCATGGCGATGACCACGAGGATCACCGCCAACGCGACCCAGCGCCCGGGGTGTCGGACGGGCTTGGCCGTGATGAGGCCGGGCCGGTCGTCCGTGTCGGCTCCGGCCGCCTGGGCGTTCACCGACTCACGCACCGAGTCGCTCGCGGGATGAGTCACGGGTTGACGGCGAAGTTGTCGATCCCGCCGGCCTCGACGGAGTACTTCTTCAGGGCCGCGTCGTAGCTGCCGTCGGCCTTGGTCGCCTTGAGCGCGTCGACGAGGAGGTTCGCGAAGTCGGTCTGGTCCTTGGGCACGACGTAGCCGTAGGGGGCCGAGTCGTAGATGGCGCCGAGCGCCTCGAGCGTGCCCGTCTGCTTCACGGCATACAGCCCGACGGGGGAGTCGGCGAGCATCGCGACCGTCTTGCCGCTCGCGACGTCAGCGGTCACCTGGTCCTGACCGGTCTGGATCACCTGCGTGATGGCCGGCTTGCCCGCATCGGTGCACTTCTTGCTCCGCGCGGCCAGGTCGTCGGCCTGCACGGTGCCCTTCTGGGCGCCGACGCTCTTGCCGCAGACGTCGTCGATGTTGACCTTCTCGGGGTTGCCCTTGGCAACGACCCACTGCGTGCCGGCCTTGTAGTAGCTCACCATGTTGACCTGCTTCTTGCGGTCCGGGTTGATGGTGAAGCTCGAGACGCCCATGTCGTACTTGCCGCTCGTCACGCCGAGGATGATCGTGCCGAAGCCCGCCGGGACGTACTCCGTCTTGAGGCCGAGCTTGGCCGCAACGGCGTTGAAGACGTCGACGTCGAAGCCCTCGACGGTCTTGCCGTCGGAGGCGAGCATCTCGTTGGGGGCGTACGTCGGGTCGGTGCCGACGACGATCTTGCCGGCGGACTTGAGCTTCGCCGGGACCTTGGCGGCGAGAGCCTGGTCGACACCGCCGCCTGCCGCGCTCGCGGATCCGGCTGGGGTGCCGCCGGCCCCCGGCGAGGTGGACAAGGAGTTCGAGCCGCAGGCAGAGAGGGCGAGGCCAGCTGCGACGAGGCCGGTGACGGTGAAGAGGGACAGGCGACGCATCAAAAGGGTCCTTCCGGGGCAAGCAGGTTGTCCGAGAGCCGACGCAACGGCGCGCCTGCTGATTCCGCCGATCCTGCCACCTTTCGCTGCGAGTTCCCACGGATGCGACCGAACCGTTAGCGGGGCCACAGGGGCGCTCCGGGCAGCCTGCCCGGAGCGCCCCGCACCACCCCCGATGGTGTATGCCGGCCGGCCCGCTCAGCGCTTGAAGCGCTGCACCGAACCCGGGCCGCCCGTCTCGAAGTCGGCGAGCTGGCCGACGTAGAGGTAGGCGCCGTGGACCTCGACGGCGAGGGGGCGGTCGAGGGTGACGGCGGTGGACCGCTTGCCGTTCGCGAACTTCGTGACCTTGCCGCCGAAGAGCTCAGTGGCATAGAGGGTCCCGTCGGATGCGACGGCGACGTTCGTGGCGCCGAGCAGGCCGGAGGCTTCCACCCTCATCCCACCCGTGGCCGCGTTGACGGCGAAGACCTTCCCCCGGGCACCGAGAGCCGGGCTCTCCGGACCGCCCGGGAGGATCGAGACGTGCAGCGTCCCGTGCTGGTCGACCTCGACGTCGGTCGGGACCGGCTCGAAGGCGTAGGTCACCCCGGCGAGGCAGTCGAACGATCCGGGCGGGGCGCCGAACTCCTGGGCGATGCTGTCGGCCATCGCCTGCGTCAGGGTGACCGGCTGTGGCGGGAGCACCGCCACGGTCGAGACGTGCCCGGCGTTGTCGACCTTGACCACCGCGTTCATGCCGGCGTCGGCGACGTACCACCCCGACGGGCTCCATGCGACCGAGTACGGGTGCGAGTCGATGGCCCCGGTGTATGTCGCCTGGCCGCCGGTCAGCTGGCCGAGGATCGCCTCGGCGCAAGGGTTTCCGCCGGCGACGATGCCGTAGGTGTTGACCGAGTCCGGGTTGTGGGTGGCCTCGTAGCCCACGAAGTCTCCGAAGGCCTCGGCCCCGCCCCGGGAGTGGATCGTGAGGCCGCCGACGGCGTGCTCATCGTTGCTCCAGGCGTAGGCGTACGACTTCCCGTCCGGTGAGAAGTCGGCGCCCGCGAGGCCGGGTGCCTGCGCCAACGGGGTGTTGGAACCCACCTTCGCGAGGGTGCCGAAGGCGCCGTCGGCGACGTAGACGTTCTGCTGGTTGACCGCGAGGTTGAACGGTCCCAACTGGAAGTCCGAGAGGACCTTGTGCCAGTTGGCGCTGGCTGCGGAGGCCTGAGGGGCCCCTGCGGCTGCGGTCAGAGCCACCGCCAGCCCGCACGCCGCGGTGGCGACGAGTCTCGATCGCTTGTGTGAGCTGCTTCTTCCTGTGCTGTGCTGCATGCGCTTCCCCATCTCGAAGTCAAGGGTTGGGCCCGCCCCCGAACCGTGCCGCCCCCTGCGGCGTCCTCGACGTCGTGCCATCGACGGTAGGAGCGGGTGGCGCGGTTGTCCGAGGAATCGCCTCGGTTAACGTCCTCGGCGCCCGCTCCGGTAGTCTTTGTCCCAGCGGCCCGCCCAGTTCTGCCTCGGGCTGCTTCTTCTTGGCCTGGCGGAGTGTCGCCGGCCCCGTCGATTCGCTCTTGCGCCGCGACACCTCACAGCTGAGGCCGTCGCGCCGGGCAGAACGACCGCTTCCACTTCTTTGGAGTACCCACCTGTGTCCACTGACACGAACTTCGCCGCTCTCGGCGTGCCCAGCGACCTCGTCACCATCCTCGACGGGCTCGGCATCACCACCCCGACCCCCATCCAGGCCGCCACGCTGCCCGACTCCCTCGCGGGCCGCGACGTCCTCGGCCGTGGCCGCACCGGCTCGGGCAAGACGTACGCCTTCCTGCTGCCGCTGCTGACCCGACTGTCGCAGTCGCGCCGGAGCCGCCTGGCCCGCCGACCGCGCGCCCTGATCCTCGCCCCGACCCGCGAGCTGGTCACGCAGATCGACACCGCGATGGCCCCGCTCGCCAAGGCGCTCGGCCTCAACTCGCAGACGATCTTCGGCGGCGTCGGCCAGAACCCGCAGGTCCAGGGCCTCCGCAACGGCGTCGACGTCATCGTCGCCTGCCCGGGTCGCCTCGAGGACCTCATGCAGCAGGGCCACGTCATCCTCGACAGCATCGAAGTCACGATCCTCGACGAGGCCGACCACATGGCCGACCTCGGCTTCCTGCCGGGCGTGCGCCGGATCATGGAGAAGACGCCCCGCGACGGCCAGCGCCTCCTCTTCTCCGCGACGCTCGACGGCGCGATCAACGTCATCGTCAACAAGTTCCTGCACCAGCCGGTGACGCACGAGGCGGACTCGGCCCAGTCGCCGGTCTCGACGATGAGCCACCACGTGCTCCACGTCGACAACGGCTCGCACCTGCCGGTCATCCTCGACCTGACGGCGGCCCCCGGCCGCAAGGTCGTCTTCACGCGCACCAAGCACCGGGCCAAGAAGCTCGCCAAGCAGCTCAACGCCTCGGGAGTTCCGGCCGTCGAGCTGCACGGCAACCTCAGCCAGGGTGCCCGCACGCGCAACATGGACGACTTCCACTCGGGCCGTGCCCAGACGCTCGTCGCGACCGACATCGCCGCCCGTGGCATCCACGTCGACGACGTCGCGCTCGTGATCCACGCGGACCCGCCGGTCGAGCACAAGGCGTACCTCCACCGCTCGGGCCGCACGGCCCGCGCCGGCAACGACGGCATCGTCGTCACGATGATGCTCGACGAGCAGGTGCGCGACGTCCGCGACCTGACCCGCAAGGCCGGCATCAAGCCGACGACGACGCGCGTCCAGCTCGGCCACCCGCTCCTGACCGAGCTCGCCCCCGGCGACCGGTCGTATGCCGGGGGCCTCGTCCGCGAGGACGCCCCGGCCCGCTCGGGCTCCGGCTCGAACTCCGCCTCCGGCGGCTCCGGTCGTGGTCGCGGTCGTGGCCGCGGCACCGCCGGTGCCCCGGCCGGTGGACGTGGGGCCGGCTCCGGTCGCCCGGCGGCCGAGCGCCCCAGCGAGGGTGGACGCGGCCGTGGCCGCGGCGACCAGGGCTCTGACGCCCAGGGCGGTGGCGCCCGGGGTGCCGGCCGCTCCGGTGGTCGCGGTGCTGGCGCCGGTCGTGGTGCCGGTGCCGGTCGCGGAGGCCAGGGCAGCCAGGGCGAGACCGGTGGTCGCCGTTCGGGCGGCGCCGGCAGCGCGGGTGGCTCGGGTCGCCGCGGTGGCTCCCCGACCGTCTACTCGACGAGCAGCGGCGGCAGCGCCGCGTCGTTCTCCGCCGGCAGCCGCGCCGGCAGCCGCCGCTCCCGCTGACCCACCCCCACCCCCACCCGGCCCCTCTTCAACCGTCGAGAGGCCACGAATGGCCCCTCTTCAACCGTCGAGAGGCCACGAATGGCAGGCCGAATGTGGCCTTTCGACGGTGTTGAGGGGGCCAGATGTGGCCTCTCGACGGTGATGGTCAGGGGCGAGGACTCGCCAGGGTGCGGCTGCGGCCGCGGAACTCGGCGATGACCTGGCCGTCGGACTGACGCTTCACCGTCACGTCCGTGATGCCGCTGCGCCCGAACGCCGAACGCACGTGTCCCTCGGCGACGAGCACGTCACCGAGCCGGCCCGGCGCGGTGAAGGAGATGTCGGCCCCGGCCGCCACCGTGAGGCGCCCCCGCGAGTTGCAGGCAAGCGCGAAGCACGAGTCGGCCAGGGTGAAGATGTAGCCGCCGTGGCAGATGGCGTGGCCGTTGACCATGTCGTCGCGGATCGCCATCCGCACCACGGCGTGGTCCTGCTCGATGACGACGGCCTCCATGCCGAGACGGCGCGAGGCCTCGTCGTCGGCCCACATCTGCCGGGCGAAGTCGACCCCGGTGCCCTCGGCGGACCCGTCCGCCTCGTCGGTCGAGCTGGTCCCGCCAGCCACCACCGTCCCGTCATCACCTCGAGCCGACGGCGTCTCGCTCACCTGAGGCTCCCGTCGGTAAGGGCGGGGCTCGGTCGGTAGCGGCCGCCGGGATAGGCGTCGTCGAGCTCGGCGACCTGCCGGGCGACGACGTCGAAGCCGATCTCGCGGCCCCACTCGATGGGGCCCTTCGGGTAGCGGGTTCCGAGCCGCATCGCGGTGTCGACGTCGTCCGCGCTGGCCTCGCCACGGGCCACGAGGTCGACCGCCTCGTTGACGAGCATCGCCAGCGTCCGGGCCAGCGGGTCCGTCGCGACCGGTCCGCCGACGAGGCGCTCGGCGAGCTCGACGTCGGGCTCGGACCCGTCGACGGAGTCGTCCACCGAGCCGTCCGCGGCATACGTGTAGACGCCCCGGCCCGACTTGCGACCGAGCCGACCCGCCTCGACGAGACTCCGCTGGAAGGCCGTCGGCGCATAGCGCTCGTCGCGGCCCGTCTGCTCCCAGACCGACGTGCCGACGGCGAGGTTGACGTCCTGCCCGATGAAGTCGGTGAGCTCGAGGGGACCCATGGGGAAGCCACCCTTCTCGCGCAGAATCCAGTCGACCGTGGCGGCGTCGGCGATGCCGCTCTCGACGATCCGCTGCGCCTCCCCGTAGAAGGGCCGCGCCACCCGGTTGACGATGAAGCCCGGGGTCGAGCTGCACCGCACCGGCGTCTTGCCCCACGCGGCCATCAGCGCGGCGGCGTGCTCCACGAAAGCCCGGGCGGTGCGCTCACCGTGCACCACCTCGACCAGCTTCATGACGGGCGGCGGGTTGAAGAAGTGCAGGCCGAGCACGCGCTCCGGGTCCGTGACCTCGTGGGCGATGTCGTCGATGTCGATGCTCGACGTGTTCGTCGCGAGCACCGTGGTCGGCGGCTGCAGATCGGCGAGCTCGGCGAAGATCCGGCGCTTGAGGTCGAGGTCCTCGGGCACGGCCTCGATGACGAGACCGCAGTGGGGCAGCTCGTCGAGGGCCTCGGCCGGCGTGATCCGCCTCCGCACCGCCGTCGCGTCGTCGGCCGAGAGCCGTCCCTTTTCGACGAGGCGTGACAGGGATGCCCCGATCCGCTCGACCGCGGCGGCCGCAGCGCCGGCTGCGGCGTCGACGAGCGTGACTGCGTGACCGGCGGTCGCGGCGACCTGGGCGATGCCGGCCCCCATGGCACCGGCACCGACGACGCCGACGGGGCCGAACGGGGACCCCTCGTCCTCGTCGTCCGCTGGATCCCTGCGTGGTCGGTCGGGCTCGGTGACGTCCGTGTCCATGCCCGCCATCCTGCCGCGTCACCCGCCCCGTGTGGGCGGCGGGAGGCCGCGCGACTGCGCCTGACGGCATACGGCAGCGGTGGGGGCCGGGGCTAGCATCGACCCGTGACTGCACCGGCAACGACGCCCACCCACCCCTTGCTCGACGCTCACGCAGGAGTCCTCGACGAGATCCGTCAGGCCCTGGCGAGCCGCTCCTGGTACTCGCGCTACCCCGAGTCGCCGAGCCCGCGCGTCTACGGCGAGACCGCCGCGGCCGACGGGCTGAGCGCGCACGAGGCGCACCTGGACGGGGCGTATGCCGCCCTGTCGAGCCAGCCGACAGACGGCACCTTCGTGGGCAGCGAGGTCTCGCCCTACGGTCCGACGCTCGGGGTCACCTACCCGGCGCTCGACGTCGACGCCGGGCTCGCGGCCGCGCGGGCCGCGATGCCGGCCTGGCGCGACGCAGGTCCGCAGGTGCGGGCCGCGGTGTGCGTCGAGATCGTCGACCGCATCAACAAGCGCAGCTTCGAGATCGCCAACGCCGTCATGCACACGTCGGGGCAGCCGTTCGTCATGTCGTTCCAGGCCGGCGGCCCGCACGCGCAGGACCGCGCGATCGAGGCGGTCGCGGCCGGCCTCGTCGAGCAGGAGCGCGTGCCCGCCTCCGTCGTCTGGGAGAAGCCCGGTCGCGACCGCGAGGGCAACCCGGCGCCCACGCGCATGCAGAAGGACTACCGGCTCGTGCCGCGCGGGGTGGCGCTCGTCATCGGCTGCAACACGTTCCCGACGTGGAACGCCTACCCCGGCATCTTCGCCTCCCTCGTCACCGGCAACCCGGTCGTCGTCAAGCCGCACCCGCGCGCCGTCCTGCCGCTCGCGATCTCCGTCGAGGTCGCGCGGGAGGTGCTCGCCGAGGCCGGCTTCGACCCCGCACTCGTGCAGCTCGCCGCCGAGGCCGACGGTCAGGGCCTGGCCAAGACCCTCGCCGAGCGCGACGACGTCGCGATCATCGACTACACCGGCGGCCCGACGTTCGGCGCGTGGCTCGAGGAGTCCGGGGCCGCCCACGGCAAGCTCGTCTACACCGAGAAGGCCGGCCTCAACTCGATCGTCATCGACTCGACCGACAACCTCAAGGGGATGCTCGGCAACCTCGCCTTCAGCCTCACGCTCTACTCCGGCCAGATGTGCACGGCCCCGCAGAACCTCTACGTCCCCGAGGATGGCATCGACACCGACGAGGGACACCTGTCGTTCGACGAGCTCGGCGACCGGCTCGCCGGTGCCGTCGGCCGGCTGACCGGTGACGACGCCAAGGCCGTCGAGCTGCTCGGCGCCACGGTCAACGACCAGGTGCGCGACAACGCCGAGTCGCTCGCCTCGATCGCTGCCGACGCCGAGGGCCGCGTCGTGCTCGACTCTCGCCGCGTGACGCACCCGACGTGGGCCGACGCCGTCGTGCGCGCCCCTGGCCTGGTCGCCGTGGACGTCGCGCGCGAGGACGTCTACACGCAGGAATGCTTCGGCCCCGTCGGCTTCCTCATCCGAACGGCCTCGACCGAGCAGTCGCTCGCGCAGCTCGCCGACACGGTGCGCGAGCACGGCGCGATGACGGCTGCCGTCTACTCGACCAGTGACGCGGTGCTCGATGCGGCACGCGATGCGGCCGCCGAGGGGGGAGTTGCCTTGTCCGAGAACCTGACCGGCCAGATCTTCGTCAACCAGACCGCGGCGTTCTCGGACTTTCACGGCACCGGTGCCAACCCGGCCGCCAACTCCGCCTACACCGACGCCGCCTTCGTGGCCAACCGCTTCCGCGTCATCACGTCGCGCCGTCACGTCTGAGGTCGGCATGGTCCTGGCTCCTACCTCGGTCGACCGGGCGACTCTGCAGCGCAAGGTCATTCGCACGCTCGTCGGGTCGCAGATCCTCGGTGGTGTCGGGATGGCGTGCGGCATCGCCGTCGGTGCCCTCCTCGCCGAGGACCTCAGCGGCACGGAGGCACTGGCAGGTGTGGGGACGACCGCCCAGGTGCTCGGCACTGCGCTGCTGACGATCCCGGTGGCGCGGGCGACCGCTGCCCGCGGTCGCCGCGTCGGCCTGCGGTGGGGACTGGCAGTGGCGTTCGTCGGCGCAGCGCTCGTGCTCGTCGCCGCCGTGCTGCGCTCGTTCCCGCTCTTCGTCGTCGGCATGTTCCTCTTCGGCGGTGGCACCACCGCGAACAACCAGGCGAGGTATGCCGCGGCCGACCTCGCCGCGCCCGTCCACCGGGGCCGCGACCTGTCGATCGTCGTCTGGGCCACGACGATCGGCTCCGTCGCGGGCCCGAACCTCGTCGGGCCGGGCAAGGCGCTGGCGAACACCCTCGGTCTGCCGGAGCTCGCGGGGACGTTCCTCTTCTCGCTGGTCGGCTTCGTGCTGGCGTGGCTCGTCGTCGACCGGCTGCTGCGACCCGACCCACTGCTCACCGCCCGCGCGCTCGACGCCGCCGACCGTGCTGACGCGGCGCACCGTGCTGACGCGGCCGACCGTGCCGAGGTGACCGGCCGTGCTGACGCGGCCCACCGTGCTGACGCGGCCGAGCCCGTGCCGGCCGACGTCGTGGCGGACCCGTCCTCGGGGGGCGTGGCCGACGTGCCCAACCACGACGGGTCCATGCGCCGCGGCCTCGCCGTGGTGCGGACGAACCCGCCGGCCCTTCAGGCGATGCTCGTGATGGCGCTCGGACACCTCGTGATGGTCAGCGTCATGGTGATGACGCCGATCCACATGAAGCACGGTCACGCCGAGCTCGAAGTCATCGGCTTCGTCATCTCGGTGCACATCCTCGGGATGTTCGCCCTGTCGCCCCTCGTCGGGGCAGCGGTCGACCGCTGGGGTGCCCCGCCCGTCGCCATGGCCGGCGGCGTCGTGCTCACCCTCGCGTCCCTGCTCGCCTCCCGCTCGCAGGCCGGGTGGTCCGGTCTGCTGCTTGTCGCGCTCTTCCTGCTCGGGGTGGGCTGGTCGTGCACGCTCGTGTCGGGGTCGACGCTGCTCACCTCGGTGGTCGCGACCGACGAACGGCCCGCGACCCAGGGCCTGGCGGACGTGGTCATGGGCCTGGCAGGCGCCGGGGGAGGCGTGGCGGCCGGAGTCGTCGTGGGCTCGCTCGGCTACTCCGCCCTCGCGTCGGGATCAGCCGTCGTCGGCGTCGTGATCCTCGTCGTGGGTGCGGCCCGGGTCGGACGCACGGAGGCCGCCGTCGGCTGAACACCCCTCGGGCGCGGATGGCCTCTTTGCCTCCCGTGACCCGGGCGGGCGAGTACGGTGCGAGCAGGGACGGCGGCTGTCGTCCGCTCGTGGCGGCCGCACTGGGAGGCGCACATGCCGGCGAGTAGCGTCACGGTGGTCACCGCCATCCGGCTCGGCTGGGCAGTCGCGGAGGTGCGCGGACGGCACTGGCCCCGCGGCCCGCGCACCCGCTCGACACCGATGCCACTCCAGCCCCGGGACGTGCTCCCGCTGCGCTCTCAGCGGGTCGGGTCGGCCTCGCGTCAAGAGGCGCTGGCCTCGCTCATCTCGCTGGCGAGCATCGTGGAGCTCGACGACGGCGGCGCCTTCGGCGTTGAGCTCACGGACATCCTCGGGGCGCTGGACTCCCGCGGTACCGCCTCCACCGAGACCGTCTGGCCCGAGGTCGCCGCGTTCTTCCTCCGCTGGGACGCGCGGTTCCAGGACGTGCTGGTGACCCGCTCCGAGGCCCTCGCCAACGGCTACCTGCTCGGCCGCGGCCTTGCCGAGTGCTTCTGGGGGCTGGGGCCGGAGACGGAGTGGACCATCGACGGAGCGGTCAGTGCGGTGTCTCCGGCCTTCCTCCTCGGGGCCGACCGGAGACGGGAGCTGAGCCGCATGCTGGGGCGGCTCGAGCCCGGCACGACGCACGAGCTGACCCCGGCGGCCGTGGCGGGCAGCCTCGAGGCCTGGGGAGTCGTCGTCGCCGACACCGCCTGGTCGCACGACCCGCACCTGCCCGACGTGCTCTACGAGCAGGTGCGCCGGTGGTACCAGCTCATCGTGCTGGCGCAGGATCCGACCACCCTCATCCGGCCGTACGCCCGGCTGGCCAACCCGACGAACCTCGTCAAGGCCGCCCGGATGTTCTGGCCGCAGATCGTCCTCGCCCTCGTCTCGGTGGCCCTCGTGGCGGCGTTCTTCACCGTGGTGGGCGGCGAAGGGTCCGCCGGCCCGACGCCGGTCTGGCTGTCGTCACTGCTCGCCACCGGAGGTTTCGGCGCGTTCGCTGCTGCCGGTCTGCTGGCCAAGGGCCAGAGCGCGGCACAGCGACTCGTGACGCGCCTGCGGCAGGACGCCTACACCGATCTCGTCGCGGTGAGCGTCACGACCGTGCCGTCGCCGCCCGTTCCAGAGGGTGGCGGTCAGCGCCGTCGGGGGATCGGGCGGCGCCTGGTCGAGGCAGCCGTCCGGCGGCGCCTGCTCACCACGCCGACGACGCCACCGCCGGGCTGACCGGCTGACCGGCTGACCGGAGGCAATCAGGCGAGCAGGGTCAGCACGAAGCCGATGAGCGGCAGCGTCCCCTGGGTCAGGGCGGCACGCAGGTAGCGGAGCCCCGTCGTCACGAGGACGGTCGCGGCCAGCACCATCGATCCGGTGCAGAAGAGGACGAGCGTGCTCCCGGCCGTGTCGTGACCGGTCCACCAGAGCACGAGCCCGAGGCCCGCGCCGAGGCCGAGGAAGAGGTTGTAGAAACCCTGGTTGTAGGCCATCGGACGGGTGACCTCAGCCGCGGCCTGGTCGGCCACGCCGAAGCGCCTCCAGACCTCGGGTCGGGTCCAGCCCACGCTCTCCATCCAGAAGATGTAGACGTGCAGCAGCGCGGCCAGCCCGACGAACACGCTCGCGGCGATCTTCATGCCCCGGATCGTAGGCCCTGACGTCTCCCGGTCAGGCGGTGATGCGCAGGGTGCTCGTGCGGTCGGGCCGGACGAGCACCTCGATGCGGTCGGCGACGCGCGACTTCAGCTCGGTGACGTGGCTGACGATGCCGACGGTGCGCCCGCCCTCACGGAGTCCCTCGAGCGTGTGCATGACGTCGTCGAGCACGTCGGGGTCGAGGGTGCCGAAGCCCTCGTCGACGAAGAGCGTGCCGAGGTCGACGCCGCCGGACTCGGCCCGCACCACCTCGGCCAGTGCGAGGGCCAGCGACAGCGAGACGTAGAAGGTCTCGCCACCTGAGAGCGTGCCGACCTCGCGGACCTGGTTGGTGTGCATGTCGTGGACGCGCACGCCGAGACCCGACTTGGCGTTGCCCTTCTTCGCGTCGGTGTGCTCGAGCGTGTAGCGGCCCCCGGAGAAGCGGCCGAGCTCGGTGTTGGCGGCCGACAGCACCTCGGTGAAGCGACGGATGAGGACGTACTTCGCCAGGTCGAGGTTGAGCTGGTTGTCCCCGTTGCCGGCGACGAGCTGGCCGACCCGCACGGCGTCGGCGGTCTCGGCGATGACCGCGGCGTTGCGCCCGAGGGCCTCTCGGATGTCGGTGACCCGGCGCTTGGTGCGCGACACCTGGTCGCGGAGGCTGCCGTGCTCGTTGGTCGCGGCCTCCATCTCCTTCTTGGCCGTGGCGGCGAGGGCCTCGAGCTGGACGATGTCGTCGAAGAGCGCGTCGAGCTGCACGTCGGCGAGCTCGGGCCCGGTGAGGCCGGCCCGAACCTGGGTGCAGGCGCGCTCGAACTCCGCGATCTCGCGGGTCCTGGCGTTGATCCACTCGGCGCCGCGGTCGGCGGCCATCCACTCCGTGACGTCGGTGAAGCCGAACTGGGCGAGGTCGGCGTCGCGGGCTGCGGTGTCCTCGGCGACCGATGCCGCCGCGACGTCACGCTGGCCGAGGGCGTCGACGAGCGCGTCGATGCGGGAGGCCCCGGCGACGAGGTCGGCGCGTCGCGCCGTGACGCTCGGGTGTCCGTCGCGGGCGGCCGTGACGACGGCGGTCTCCTCGGCGATGCGGGTGTCGAGGTCGGCCAGGGACTGCTCGGTGCGAGCCAGGTCGGCGCCGAGCCCACTCGCCTGCGCCGAGAGGGTGTCGACGCGGTCGCGGAGCTCGGTCACCCTCGCCGCCCCTGCTTCGACGTCCGAGCGGGCCCGCACCGACGCGGCGAGCTCGCGTGCCGCGGTCTCGGCCCGCGCCCGTGCGGTCGCGACATCGAGGCCGTCGCACCGGGCCGCGAGCTCACGCACCTCCGACCTGAGCGTGCCGAGGGACTCGGCGGCGAGCGTGGCCTGCTGGCGGAGCCGTGCGACGCGGGCCTCCTCGCCCTCGATCTGTTCGGGCGTGACGGCATCGACCGTCGGGTGGGCGGGGGACGGGTGCTCCACGGACCCGCACACCGGGCACGGGTCACCTTCGACGAGGGAGAGCCCGAGCTCGCCGGCGATGCCCTCGATGCGGGCCAGGCGCAGACCGGCCAGCGAGGTCTCGGCGGTGGCGACCGTCGACAGCGCCGAGCTCGCCGTCGACTCTGCGCGTGGCACGCGGGCCGCGGCTGCCTCGTGGGCCACCGCGGCCTCGAGCCGGTCCTTGGCCCGTTCGCCCTCGGCCGCGCGTCCGTCGAGGAGCGCCGCGACCCGCCGCGCCTCGGTCAGCGCCTCCTCGTGCGTGGCGATCGTCGCGGGCAGCGCCTCGAGCTCGGTCGTCACGGCGGTCGCCGACCGGCGCATGCCGTCCAGGCGTTCACGCAGCTGTGTGAGCTCCCGGACGCGGTTCGGGAGGGCGCCCTCGAGCGCGATGGCGCCGGTGAGGGAGCCGACGACCTCTCGCGCCCGGGCCGCGGCCTCACGCAGAGCGGCAGGCCCGCGGTCGCGCAGCGTCGGATCGACATGGGACCGGGCCTGCGTCAGGGCGGCCTCGGCGCGCTTGAGCGCCGCCTCGGACTGGGCCAGGGTGCGCACGGCGCCGGCGACCGGACGCGCCTGGCGCGCCCGCGCGACCTCCTCGCCGAGCTGCTGGAAGGTCACCGCCTGCTTGCCGAGGTCGTGCTCCTGCTGCTGGAGCTGCATGAGCCGCTCCCGGCGCTGCATGCGCAGCCGGGCGTCGCTGACCATGTCGGCCATCTGCTTGTGGGTCTCGATCGCCTCTCGGCTCGCCTTGCCGGCGTGGCGCTCGCGCGTGGTCAGCTCGTCGACGACCTGGGCGAGCTCGGCCTCGAGGGACTCGGGCGCGGTGCGGCTCAGCGTCTCGAGGACGTCGCGGCGCTCCGTCTCGAGCCCGGCCGACACCGCGAGCGCGTGCACCGCGAGGCGGATCTCGTCGACGGCGGACTGCCGCCGGGCCTGGGCCGTGCGGCCGGCCTCGACGATCTCGTCCTGGACGCGGCGGAAGAAGGCCGTTCCGAAGACCTTCTCGAGCAGCTTGCCCTTGTCCTCGGACCGGGCGCGCAGGAAGGTCGCGAACTCGCCCTGCGGCAGGATCACGGTCTGCACGAACTGGTCGCGCGTGAGCCCGACGGCCCGCGTGATCTCGTCGTCGCAGTCCCCGATGTTCGTCGAGAGCAGCTCGCCGCCCTCGAGGTCGTCGGGCGTCTGCAGCCGCCACAGCTTGATCGTCGGCTGCTGCACCGTGCTGCCCTCGCCCCGCGACTTGGGCCGCTCGAAGCGCGGCGTGCGCTGCACGCGGTACAGCCCCGACTGGGTCTCGAAGACGAGGACGACGACGGGCACCGTGCGCGGGTCGGCGTGGTGGGAGTGGATGCGCTCGACGTCGGCGGAGGCCTGGGCGACCTTGCCGTAGAGGGCGAAGGTGATGGCGTCGATGATCGTCGACTTGCCCGAGCCCGTGGGGCCCTCGAGCAGGAAGAGGCCGGCGCGCCCGACGGTGGTGAAGTCGATGACCTCGGTGCCGGCATACGGCCCGATGGCTGTCATGGACAGGTGGTGGAGCTGCACGTCAGGCCACCTCCTGCGCCTCGGACCGGTGCTGGGCCCTCACCGCGGCCTCGAAGCCCGCCTCGAAGATGTCGATCTCGCCGCCGCTCGCCTCGGTCTTGGTGACGTAGGCGATGAAGTCGGAGCCGAGCTCGCGCGGGTCGCGCTCGCTGACGACGGTCGTCCCCGACCGTCCGCGGTCGATGGCGCCGTCGGGCTCGTGGAAGACCTGCAGGGCGTGCGGGAAGCGGGACTTGAGGCGGTCCATGAGCGAGTCGGGCCGCACGCGGTCCGTCACCGTGACCCGGACCCACGAGTCCTCGGCACCGGCGAAGTCGGCTGACCCGAGCAGCTCGTCGAGACGGCCACGCAGGGTCGCCATGGAGCGGGGCTGCACGATCTCGACCGGGGTCACGCGCGCCGGCCCCGCGGCGTCGAGGTCGACGAGGAGGACGACCTTGTCCTGCTCCTGCTCGGAGAAGGAGTAGCGCAGCGGCGAGCCGGAGTAGCGCACGACCGAGCCCTCGGCTCCCTCGGGCGACTGCGGGCCGTGCAGGTGACCGAGGGCGGCGTAGTCGATGCCCTCGAAGACGGTGCCGGCCACCCGGTCGACACCGCCGACCATGATCGAGCGCTCGGAGTCGCTCGGCTCGGCGCCCGCCACGAACGCGTGGGCCAGCACGACGGAGCGCACGCCGGTCCGGTCGGCGAGGTCGGCGCGGATGCGGTCGCACGCCGCCCCGACGACGGCCTGGTGCGAACGCGGCAGAGGCTCCCCGCCACCGGCCAGCGCAACTCGCGCGTGGTCGGGGTCGAGGTAGGGGATGCCGTAGACCGCCGCCTGCACGCCGTCGCTGCCCTCGAGGAGCATGGGCAGGTCGAGCTGCCCCAGGTCGGTCACCATGCGGATGCTGTCGCGGAAGAGCCCGGCGCCGTAGCCGAGCCGGATCGCCGAGTCGTGGTTGCCCGAGGTGACGACGACGGTCGTGACGGCCGAGAGGCGGGACAGGGTCCACTCGAAGAGCTGGACCGACTCGACGGGCGGCACACCGCGGTCGTAGACGTCGCCGGCGACGAGCACCGCGTCGACGGGGATGCCGTCGGGCGGGTCCTCGACGAGCTCGCAGATGCGCTCCAGGACAGCCGTCTGCGCCTCGTGGAGGTTCACGCCGTGGAGCGTGCGCCCGAGGTGCCAGTCGGAGGTGTGGAGCAACCGCATGCCACGACGGTAGGACCCCGCACCGACACCTTCACCACCGACACCCCGTCGGCGGCCACGGTCGTGGCCGAACGGGCCGGCGTATGCCGTGAGCCCGCCCTCCGGACGGAAGGCGGGCTCACGGCATACGGGCTCGGGACGCTCAGTCGGTCTTGATGAAGCTGAGGAGCATCGACACGAAGGTGATGATCAGGGCGCCGAACACGGCGTCCCAGAAGAAGTTCTCGACGTGGAAGGAGAGGTCGAACTTGCCCGCCAGCCACGACGTCAGCTCGAGCATCAGCGCGTTGACGATGAAGACGAACAGGCCCAGCGTCAGGATGATGAGCGGCAGCGAGATCAGCTTGAGGATGGGCTTGATGAAGAAGTTCACGATGCCGAAGATCAGGGCCACGATCACGACGGTCCAGACGACCTGACCGGTCGTGCCGCCGCCGAAGGTGATGCCGGGGATGGCCCACGCGGCCACCCACAGTGCGACGGCGTTGATGACCGTCTGCAGCGCGAAGTTGAGGAGCATGCGCTCAGTGTTCCACGGGCGTGGGCGTGTCGGCGGGAAGCCCGGGGTGCTCGTCGCCGGGGATGCGCGGCTGGAACATCGCGTTGAGGCGCAGCAGGTCGGGCTCGACCGTCTTGAGCGTGCCGACGGCGTCGGCGAGCGCCACGCGCTCGATGCGTCCCCTCTGGAGGGCGACCATCTGGCCCCACGCCCCGTCGAGGGCGGCCTCGACCGCCGCGACGCCGAAGCGGGTGCCGAGCACGCGGTCGAAGGCGACGGGCGACCCACCGCGCTGGATGTGGCCGAGCGCCGTCATGCGGCTCTCGATTCCGGTGCGGCCCTGGATCTCCCGGGCGAGGATCGAGCCGATGCCGCCGAGGATCTGGTGGCCGTACTTGTCGATCTCCGGCGCGGGGATCTCCATGGTGCCGGCCTTGGGCAGGGCGCCCTCGGCGACGACGACGATGGTGGCGAAGCGGCCCTTCTTGTGCCGGTGCACGATCCGCTCGCACACCTCGTCGATGTCGAAGGGCTCCTCCGGCACGAGGGTGATGGCGGCGCCGCCGGCCAGCCCGGACCAGATCGCGATGTGGCCGACGTGGCGCCCCATGACCTCGACGACGAGGACGCGGTGGTGCGACTCGGCGGTGGTGTGGAGCCGGTCGATGGCGTCGGTGCAGATCTGCACCGCCGTCTGGAAGCCGAACGTCATCTCCGTCAGGGAGATGTCGTTGTCGATGGTCTTGGGCACGCCGATGACGGGAAAACCGTTCTCGTGCAGGCGGTTGACGACACCCATCGAGCCCTCGCCGCCGATGCCGATGATGGCGTCCAGGCCGTGCCGGTCGTAGGCCTTGCGGACGCGCTTGAGGCCGTCCTCGTGGGCGAAGGGCTGGTCGCGGCTCGTGCCGAGGATCGTGCCGCCGAGGGGCAGGATGCCGCGGCACCGGTCGACGTCGAGGATCTCGTAGTCGTTGTCCATGACCCCGCGCCACGCGTTGCGGAAGCCGATGACGGTGCTGTCGTAGGTGACCTCGGCGGCGCGGGTCGCGCCCCGGATGACGGCGTTGAGGCCGGGACAGTCCCCGCCCCCGGTGAGGATGCCGATGCGCATGATCTGACTTTCGGAGAGAGGGCATGAAGAAGGTGTCGAGGCGGCGGTGGCGCGACGATGTGACTCTAGCCACAGACCGGGGGCGCCGTCAGGGGAGCGTCCATGGGGCGGTCGCCGCCGTGGACACTGCCTCTACAGTTCGGATATGAGCGACACCGCCGAGAACACCGTCCGTCTGCGCGACGTGCTGGCGCAGATGCCCGACTACAAGCCCGGCAAGCCGGCCGCGGCACCCCCGGGCGTCACGGCATACAAGCTCTCGTCCAACGAGAACCCCTACGGTCCGCTCCCGTCGGTGCTCGCCGCGATCGACGACGCGGCGACCACCGTCAACCGCTACCCCGACATGGCCGTCACGGCGCTCACCGAGCGGCTCGCGAAGGCGCTCGACGTGCCGGCCGAGTGCATCGCGACGGGCACCGGCTCGGTCGCGGTCCTCGCCCAGATCGTCAACGCCGCGTGCGACGCCGGCGACGAAGTCGTCTTCGCGTGGCGCTCGTTCGAGGCCTACCCGATCGTCACGCAGCTTGCCGGCGCGAAGCCGGTCATGGTGGGTCTCGACGAGCAGGCGCGCCACCGCCTCGACGCGATGTTCGGCGCGATCACCGACCGCACCCGCGTCATCCTCGTCTGCACGCCCAACAACCCGACCGGCCCGTGCGTGCACCAGGCCGAGCTCGAGGCCTTCCTCGACAAGGTGCCGAGCGACGTCATCGTCGTCGTCGACGAGGCGTACGTCGAGTTCGTCCGCGACCCCGAGGCGGTTCGCGGTCTCGACGTGTGGCGCCACCGGCCCAACGTCGTCGTCCTGCGCACCTTCTCCAAGGCGTACGGCCTCGCAGGGCTGCGGGTGGGGTATGCCGTCGCGCACCCTCCCGTCGCCGCTGCCCTGCGCAAGACGGCCACGCCGTTCGGCGTCAACTCGGTCGCGCAGGTCGCCGCCATCGCCTCCCTCGACGCCTTCGACGAGCTGGCCGAGCGCGTCGAGTCGCTCGTCGCCGAGCGCGACCGGGTGGTGCAGGCCCTGACGGACCAGGGCTGGAAGCTGCCGCAGTCCGACGCGAACTTCGTCTGGTTCCCGCTCGGCGCGGACTCCACGTCGTTCTCGCAGGCCTGTGCCGAGGCCGGGCTCACGGTGCGTCAGTACGGCGACGACGGTGTGCGCGTCACGATCGGCGAGGTCGAGGCCAACTCGCGCCTCATCGAGGTCGCCGCGGCCTTCGGCGCCCGCTGACAGGGTCGATCGGGGCGACAATGGGCTGAACCGCGCGTCGTCGCGCGGGCGTCGTTGCTGGGCGGACGCGCAGGAGGTCGTGGATGAGCACGGTGCGGGACTGGTTCACCGGCCGCTGGCTCAGCGGCGGCCTCGCGCTGCTCGGGGTCCTGCTCGTCGTGCCGTCGCTGCTCTCGCCGACGTGGGAGATGTCGGTGTCGGACCGCGAGCACGGCTCGGTGCTCTCGCGCCAGTGGGAGTGGAGCTGGGGGCGCGTCCGGCAGACCGGCCTCGAGGGCGTCGAGCTGCGCGACGAGTGGAACCCCGTCGGCCTCGCCGTCATCGTGGTGCTCCTCGTCGCGGCCCTCGCCGGCGTCGCCGTGTGGGCGGCCCGCCGCGGCGCGTGGGGTCGCGTGGCAGGGCTCGTGGCGGTCGGGCTGCTGGCGGGGCGCGTGCTGACGACGGTGTCCGACCGGGTGGGCCGGTCGATCGACGAGATGGACCAGGGCGCGTCCGGCCTCTCGGTCCGCACCGGGATGACGTCGGCCGGGTCGCTCGAGACGGCCGCGGCGGTGGTCCTCGTGGTCGCCGTCGCGACCATGGTCTTCGCGGCGCTGCGCGACGAGCGGACGGGCGGGGCCGGGGACCCCGAACCCTCCGGGCACGGGACTCGCGAGGCGCGGGTGGGCCGCGCCGCGCCGGCGGATGAGACCGTGGGTCTGCGACCACCCGGTGAGCACCTCTCCGGACCGGCCGTCGATCTCGTGGAGGAGGAGCGAGGGTGAGCGAAGCATCCCGCCCGGGCGGCGGCTTCTCCGACGGCACGAGCCCGGACGCCGAACGGTTCCGGCCGCCGAGATGAGCGCCGGTCCCGTCCGCGAGGTCGTCCCGTCATCCGGGGCGGGGCTGCGTATGCGTGTGGCGAGGTCGGCTCTCGGAGGGGCCGGCGTGCTGCTGGCGGCGTCCACGGCAGTGTGGCCGACGAAGGTCGTCGCTGTCCGCGTGCCCGAGGTCGGTGACTTCACCAAGGGCTACGAGCAGCTGATCTGGTCGTGGGGCCGGGAGGTCGTCTACACCTCGGACGGAGTGCTGCTCGACGCGTTCTCCGGCCCCGACCCGGTGCCCCGGCTCATCCTCCTCGTCACCGTGCTGGTGCTCGCCGCGGCCGGGCTGCTCGTGGGCGTCGTCCGGGCCGGGAGGCGCGGCGAGCTCTGCGCCGCGGTCGGGACGTCGCTGGCGCTCGCGACCGTGACCGCGTCCGTGGTGGAGCGGTGGTCGGTCGACGACCGCACGATCGGGCTGCAGCCGGGACTGGTCGTCGTCACGACGACGGTCGGCTGGCTGGAGGTCGCGTCGGTCGTGCTGCTGACAGCCGCGCTCGCCGCCCTCCTCGTGCCGGTGCTGCTGCCGCGGGTGGCGGCCGCGCTCAGCCGCCGCATGGGGGACGTCATGGCACGGCTGCGCGGGCGTGCCGTCGTGGAGGCCGCAGCGCCGCCGCCCGTCGCGACCCTGCTGGAGCCGGGCTCCATCGGCTCGGGGGAGGTGCCCGCCGTCGGCTTCAGTGACCTGCCCCCCTCGACGGGACCCGATGGGGGAGCGGCGCCGCGGCCCGGGCCCGGCGGCTGAGGGATGGCCGGCGCATAGACGCGTTCGTCGCGGGTGGGACACCGCAGTGTGGGTGGGCGGGCCTACGGTCGGAACATGGAGATGAAGCTCGAGCTGGTGGCGGTGCCCGTGACCGATGTCGACCGGGCCAAGGAGTTCTACGTCGAGAAGATCGGCTTCAACGCCGACCACGACCACACCGTGAGTGACGAGGTCCGGTTCGTGCAGCTCACCCCGCCCGGGTCGGCGTGCTCGATCGCCATCGGCAAGGGGCTCACGCAGATCGTGCCCGGCGGTCTCGACAACCTGCAGATGGTCATCGCCGATGCCGATGCGGTGCGGGCCGAGCTCGTCGGACGCGGTGTCGAGGTGTCCGAGGTCGACGAGCAGCCGTGGGGTCGCTTCGTTCACTTCAGCGACCCGGACGGCAACCGGTGGGCGCTCCAGGAGCTGCCTGCGTGGTCCGCCGGTGCGGGCGGCGACGGCGCCGATCCCCAGGGCTGAGGTGCGGCGCCTCGTCGCGCCGCTGCTGACCGTCGGCGCGGGCCTGCGTGTCGCGGGTGCTGGTCTGGCCGACCGATCGGATGGTCGTCGAGCTGCCTGACGGCACCGAGCAGCCACTGCTCGACATCTGGCTGTGGGGTCGGGTTCGATCCGTGAGCGAGCTCTCGTCCACCGACCTCGATGGCTCTGTCGCCGTGCTGGCCGCCCTCGCCATGGCTGCCGCGCTCGCCGTCGCTGTCGCAGTCCTCTGGCTCCGGCGCTCGCGTGACCGCGCCCGAGGCGGGTGCCGGGTACGGTCGCCGCTGTCGGTGTCGGTGCCGCCCTGGCGGTGGCTGCCGTGGCCGTCAGGCAGGGTGGCGCGACCTTCGGTTGGGCCTCGCCCGGCGGTGTGCCGACGTTCACCCGGACCGTCGTCGCCGTCTTCCCGACGGCGACATTCGCGGTCTGGGGTGCGGCGCTCATCCTCATGGTCATCGTCGTCCTCGTCCGGCGACGGGGTGGTCGGGACGAGTCCTCTGGCGAGCCGGGGTCGGACTGACCGCGTTGGGCGCTGTCGGACCTGCGGCCTACGTTCGGGGCATGCTCACCGCCGTCGCCGTGTCCGGCTACCGCTCCCTGCGTGACGTCGTCGTGCCGCTGCACGGGCTCGATGTCGTCACCGGCGCCAACGGCAGCGGCAAGTCGAGCCTCTACCGGTCGTTGCGGCTGCTGGCCGGGTGCGGCCGCGGTGACGTCATCGGGACGCTCGCCCGCGAGGGCGGGCTGCAGTCGGCGCTGTGGGCCGGCCCGGCGACGCTCGGGGGTGCGCGTGACCGCGGGCACGCCGTGCAGGGCACACGGCGCAAGGGCCCGATCAGCCTTCAGCTCGGGTTCGCCTCGGACGACTTCGGCTACCTCGTCGACCTCGGCCTGCCGCAGCAGTCGTCCGGGGCCGATGCAGGGTCGTCGTCGGCGTTCCTGCGCGACCCCGAGATCAAGCGTGAGGTCGTCTGGGCCGGACCGGTCATGCGTCCCGGCTCCGTCCTGGTGCGCCGCCGGTGGGGCGTCGTCGAGACGAGGGCCACGGCTGCCGGTGACGACGGCTGGGGCTCGGAGTGGGGCGGCCCCGATGACGCCGACGGGTCGGAGTGGGAGTCCGATCCCGTCGAACAGCCAGGCGCCGGGGCCGGCTCACGCGCCGCCTACAAGTCGCCGGGCGCTGCCGAGGGGCGAGCCCCCGGGCGGGCCGCCCGTCCCGGGTGGATCGAGCTGACGCGCTCGCTCCGGCCCTGGGAGAGCATGCTGACCGAGCTCGCCGATCCGGAGCGTGCCCCAGAGCTGCTGCGGGTGCGCCGGATGATCCGCGGCTGGCGGTTCTACGACGGCTTCCGCGCCGACGCCGAGGCTCCGGCGCGTACGCCCCAGGTCGGCACTCGGACCCCGGTGCTCGCCGACGACGGCCGAGACCTCGCGGCTGCCCTGCAGACGATCCGCGAGAACGGCCGATCCGAGCTCGACCGGGCCGTGGCCGACGCCTTCGACGGCGCCATCCTCGACGTGACCGTCGAGGCCGGTCGCTTCGACGTGGCGCTGCACCAGCCGGGCATGCTGCGGCCGCTCGCCGGCGCCGAACTGTCGGACGGCACCCTGCGCTACCTGCTCCTCGTCGCGGCGCTGCTGACGCCCGACCCGCCACCCCTCATGGTCCTCAACGAGCCCGAGACGTCCCTCCATCCCGAGCTGCTCCCGGCGCTCGCGCGGCTCATCCGGTCCGCGGCCGAGCGCAGCCAGGTCATGGTCGTGTCCCACTCCGACACGTTGGTCCGCGAGCTCGGCGTCGTCGATCCGGACGACGAGGACGACGACCTTCCCGTGGGGCTCGGCTCGCCGGCGCGGGGCGTCACCCTCGTCAAGGATCTCGGCGAGACGCTCGTGCAGGGCCAGGGCCTGCTCAGCACCCCGGCCTGGACGTGGGGCTCCCGGCGCTGACGCGCCACCAACCCTGCCCTGACCCTGCCCTGACCCTGCGCGGACCCGCGCGCTGACCATGCGGTGACGGGCCGGTCCGGAGCGGGTCAGGAGGCGGACGGAACCTGCGCGGTGCCGGCGAGCGCAGCGTCCAGGGACTCCTGGTTGCTGAACTCCCCGGGGCGCCCGACGCCCGCCCTGATCAGGTCGCGCAGGCTGCCGACGACGTACTGTCCCCAGGCCGTCTCGCACACGTCGTGGCACTCGACGTCGCGCGTCAGGCCGACGTGGGTGAAGTCGAGCCGGGTGCGACCGTGCGGACCGTCCGGCTGCGTGATCTCGAAGCGGATCGTCGTGCCGGTCCACTCCTCCTTGTCGTCGGTGAAGCTGAGGTGGCTGTCGACGACGAGCCACTCGACCCGCTGCCCCGGCGAGAGGACGGTGGTGCGCTGCTTGGAGAAGTGGATGTCCGGAGTGAGGTAGACCCACTCCGCGCCGAGGGTCGCGGTGTCGCCCACGACGTTGTCGGACCACCAGTGGCGGACGTCGTTGATCGCGTCGAAGACCTGCTGCGGGGTCTGCTCGACGGTGAAGCTGTGGGTCAGGTCGGTGCTCATGTCCCTGTCCTTCTGTCGGATGCTTGCACTTGCATGATGCAAGTCACTCTAGGAGCGGAACTTTCATGATGCAAGCACTTCTCCTACACTTCTTGCATGCTCGGCAGGACGTATGACAGCCAGGTCTGCTCGATCGCCCGCGCGCTCGAGGTGGTGGGCGAGCGCTGGAGCCTGCTGATCCTTCGCGACGCGGTCTTTGCGGGCGTGACCCGCTTCGGCGACTTCCAGCACAATCTCGGGATCGCGACCAACGTGCTCCAGGCCCGCCTCGACGCGTTCGTCGACGGGGGTCTGATGGTGCGTCGGGAGGTCGAGGGGCAGGCGAAGCTGAGCGAGTACGTCGTCACCGAGATGGGCCGCGACCTCGCCCCGACGCTCGTCGCGTTGACCGAGTGGGGTGACCGCTGGGCCGCTCCGGGTGAGCCCCCGATCCTCTATCGGCATGACGGCTGTGCGGAGCCCGTTCATGCCCGCGCCGTCTGCGACTCCCACGGTCCGGTGGACCCCGCTGACGTCCACGTCACGCTGGGCCCCGGGATGCCGGCGGCCTACGTCGCGAACCGTCGCCCCCGTCGCGACCGCTCCGGCGGCTGAGAACCCGCGCCGCAGACCGGGTCCCCACACCCGGCTGGACCGAGATCCGTCCCGCATTGTGAGATTCGCAGGGCTCTCCGGTAAGTTCCGGTTCGAGGACCAAGCACGTGTCCGTCGTCACGAACGGCGGCCCTGCGCCCCCAGAAGCCGACGAGCGGGTGACCCCCGTTTGCGGGCCGAACGAGTAGGCCGGTCTCACCGGCGAAGGAGCCCCAGTGAGCGACAAGGTTGTCGCCGAGCTGCAGGAGCCGACCCCCGCGGTCGGCGACGGTGGCCCGGACATGATCCAGCTGCTGACCCCCGAGGGTCAGCGCGTGTCCCATCCCGACTACGACAAGTACGTCGCGGATCTGACACCCGAGGACCTGCGGAGCTTCTACCGCGACCTCGTCCTCATCCGCCGGCTCGACGCCGAGGGCTACGCCCTCCAGCGTCAGGGTGAGCTCGGCCTGTGGCCCAGCCTGCTCGGCCAGGAGGCCGCCCAGGTCGGTTCCGGTCGTGCCCTCAAGCCGCACGACTTCGTCTTCCCGACCTACCGCGAGCACGGCGTCGGCTTCGTGCGCGGCATGGACCCGCAGAGCTCGCTGCAGCTCTTCCGCGGGGTCAGCCAGGGCGGCTGGGACCCGCAGGAGAACAACTTCCACCTCTACACGATCGTCATCGGGGCCCAGGCGCTGCACGCCACGGGTTACGCGATGGGGGTGCGGATGGACGGCAACGTCGGCACCGGCGACCCCGAGCGCGACACCGCGGTCATCTGCTACTTCGGTGACGGCGCCTCGTCGCAGGGTGACGTCAACGAGGCGTTCGTCTACGCGGCGAGCTTCGACGCCCCCGTCGTCTTCTTCTGCCAGAACAACCAGTGGGCGATCTCCGAGCCCGTCGAGAAGCAGACGCGCATCCCGCTCTTCCAGCGCGCCCGCGGCTTCGGCTTCCCGGGCGTCCGCGTCGACGGCAACGACATCCTCGCCACGTATGCCGTGACGCAGCACTGCCTGGACGAGGCCCGCAACGGCAACGGCCCCCTGCTCATCGAGGCCTACACCTACCGCATGGGTGCGCACACGACCGCCGACGACCCGACGAAGTACCGCGTCTCGGCCGAGGTCGAGGAGTGGAAGTTCCGCGACCCGATCCTGCGCCTCAAGACCCTCCTCGCCCACGAGGGCATGGCCGACGAGGCCTTCTTCGCGCAGATCGACGAGGAGGCCGACCAGTTCGCCGCCGAGCTGCGCGAGGGCTGCGTCACCATGGAGACGATGCCCGGCGAGACGATGTGGGACCACGTCTACGCCGAGGACCACCCCGTGATGGAGGCGGAGCGTGCCGCCTACCTCGCCTACAAGGCGAGCTTCGAGGAGGCGAACTGATGGCGCTCGAGAAGGTCACCCTCGGCAAGAGCATCACCAACGGCCTGCGCAAGGCCATGGAGGCCGACCCCAAGGTCATCCTCATCGGTGAGGACATCGGCAAGCTCGGCGGTGTCTTCCGCATCACCGAGGGCCTGCAGAAGGACTTCGGCGAGGACCGCGTCATCGACAGCCCGCTCGCAGAGTCGGGCATCGTCGGCACCGCGGTCGGCATGGCCCTGCGCGGCTACCGCCCCGTCTGCGAGATCCAGTTCGACGGCTTCGTCTACCCGGCCTTCGACCAGATCGTCAGCCAGGTCGCCAAGATGCACGCCCGCGCCCTGGGCGCGGTCAAGATCCCCATGGTCATCCGCATCCCGTTCGGCGGCGGCATCGGCAGCCCGGAACACCACTCCGAGAGCCCCGAGGCCTACTTCGCCCACACCGCGGGCCTGCGCGTCGTCGCGTGCAGCAACCCCGAGGACGCCCACTGGATGATCCAGCAGGCCGTGGCCTGCGACGACCCGGTGATCTTCTTCGAGCCGAAGCGGCGCTACCACGACCGGGCCGAGTACGACACGGCCGCGCCGTCGTCGCCGCGGGGACTCTTCGAGGCCAATGTGCTGCGCGAGGGCACCGACGTGACGCTCGTCGGCTACGGCCCCGTCGTCAAGACGATGCTCGAGTCGGCCGCCGCGGCCGAGGCCGAGGGCACGAGCATCGAGGTCATCGACCTGCGCTCCCTCTCGCCGCTGCCCATCGACGCGATCGTCGCGTCGGTGCGCAAGACCGGCCGGCTCGTCGTCGTCCACGAGGCGAGCAGCTTCCTCGGCATGGCGTCGGAGATCTCCGCCCAGGTCACGGAGCAGTGCTTCTACGAGCTCGAGGCGCCGGTCATCCGCATCAACGGCGCCAACATCCCGTATCCGCCGAGCCGGATGGAGGAGGAGTTCCTCCCCGACCTCGACCGGATCCTCGACGGCGTCGACCGCGCGCTCGCGTACTGAGAAGGGCTGCGACACATGGCAATCAAGACGTTCAACCTGCCCGATCCCGGTGAAGGCCTCGTCGAGGCCGAGATCGTCGAGTGGAAGGTGTCGCCCGGCGACACCGTCAAGGTCAACGACATGGTGCTCGAGATCGAGACGGCCAAGTCGCTCGTCGAGCTGCCCATACCGTGGGCCGGCACAGTCAAGGAGCTGCTCGTCGAGGTCGGCCAGACCATCGACGTCGGCACGCCGATCATCTCGATCGACGACGGGCTGGGCGGCGAGGCCCCCGCGGCTGCGCCCTCGATCCCGGCGGAGAAGGCCGCTCCGGCCGAAGGTGCCTCCGGTGGTGCCTCCGAGGCGATCCTCGTCGGCTACGGCGCGAAGGCCGGTGCCACGGCCCGCCGTGCTCGCAAGGGCTCGGTCGCCGCTCCGGTGGCGGCAGCCCCGACCGAGACCGAGCAGATCGCGGCGGCCGCACCGGTCGTCGAGCCCGTGGCGCCGGCCGCCCGCGTCGAGTCCCCGGCCCCGGCCGTGCACGTCGCCGGCCCTGCCGGTGGACGGCCCAAGGCGAAGCCGCCGGTGCGCAAGCTCGCCAAGGACCTCGGCGTCGACCTCGCGTCGGTCACCCCGACGGGTGCTGACGGCATCATCACCCGGGACGACGTCACGAACCACGCCAGTGGCGCGGCCGTCAACGGCGCTGTGGCGCAGGCGGACTCGTCTGCGGCACCTGGCGTGACGGCATACCGTATGCCGTTCGGCGCGGGAGAGCGCGAGGAGCGCACCCCGATCAAGGGCGTTCGCAAGATGACCGCGCAGGCCATGGTCGGCTCGGCGTTCACGGCGCCGCACGTCACCGAGTGGATCACCATCGACGTCACGAAGACGATGGAGCTCGTCGACCGCCTCAAGGGCAGCCGCGAGTTCAAGGACGTCAAGGTCACGCCGCTGCTCGTGCTCGCCAGGGCGCTCGTCCTCGCCGTCAGGCGGAACCCGGGCATGAACGCGACGTGGGACGAGGCCAACCAGGAGATCGTCCAGAAGAACTACGTCAACCTCGGCATCGCGGCTGCGACGCCGCGTGGCCTGATCGTCCCGAACATCAAGGACGCCCACGCCATGACGATGCTCGAGCTGGCGCAGGCCATCGGGCGGCTGACGGCGACGGCGCGCGAGGGGCGCACCCAGCCGGCCGAGATGTCGGGCGGCACCCTGACGATCACCAATGTCGGCGTCTTCGGCGTCGACAGCGGCACCCCGATCATCAACCCGGGTGAGTCGGCCATCGTGTGCTTCGGCGCGATCCGCAAGCAGCCGTGGGTCGTCACCGACGCGGACGGCAACGACGAGATCGCGATCCGTCACGTCACGCAGCTCGCGGTGAGCTTCGACCACCGGCTCATCGACGGTGAGCTCGGCAGCCGTTTCCTCAGCGACCTCGCCGCCATCATGGCGGACCCGGCCCAGGCCCTCGTCTGGGGCTGACCCCTGCCGACGTCGAAGGGCCACGAACCGGGGACGGTTCGTGGCCCTTCGACGAGTCGTGCGGGCGGTTCGTGGCCTCTCGACGGTCGAGGTGACCGGTCAGCCGGAGAGGGTGCGCCTCATGACGGCGTCCATGGCGCGGTCGGGGAGCAGGCGCCGGGCCGTGACGATGGCTCGGGCCCCCTTGCCCGCCGGGTAGCGCGCAGCCGGGTTGACCGCCTCGAGCGCCTTGAGCACCTTCTCGGCGACGGCCGCCGGTCCCGAGCTCATCCGCGGCGTGTCCACCCGCTCGAACATGACGGCCATCCGGCGCGCCATGTCCTCGTAGACGGTCCCCACCGAGCGCTCGACGAGGCTCTCGCGGGCGATGGTGTTCCACTCCGAGATGATCGGGCCGGGCTCGATGATGACGACGTCGATGCCGAACGGCGCGAGCTCGATGCGGAGGCTGTCGCTGAAGCCCTCGACGGCGAACTTCGTGGCGTGGTACCACGCGCCGAGCGGCTCGTAGATCTTGCCGCCGATGCTGGAGATGTTGACGATTCGCCCGCGCCGCCGCGTGCGCATGTGCGGGGTGACGAGCTGGGTCAGGCGCGCCAGCCCGAAGACGTTGACCTCGAACTGCCGCCGCGCCTCGTCGATCGGAACGTGCTCGACCGGGCCGTACGAGCCGTAGCCGGCGTTGTTGACGAGGGCGTCGATCTGGCCCTGCTCGGTGATGATGCGGTCGATGCCGGCGACCATCGACGCGTCGTCGGTGACGTCCATCGCGAACGGGATGACGCCGCGCGACTCGAGCGAGGCCATCCGCTCGACCCGGCGGGCGACGGCATACACCGTCCACCCGGACTCGACGAGGTGGATGGCGATGGACTCACCGATGCCGGACGACGCGCCGGTGACGAGGGCTACCTTGGTCATCCCGCCACCGTAGGCCGCCGCGCCCGTCCCGCAAGCCCCGCTCCTCCGAGCCCTCCCGCCACCCCCAACCGTCGAGAGGCCACGAGTGGCCCTACGCCACATGTCGAGGGGCCACGAAGGTCCCTACTTCAGACGTCGAGAGGCCAGCTCTCGGAATGAGCACTGGCCTCTCGACGGTGTCGGGTGGGCCACACGTGGCCTCTCGACGGTGTCAGCGGTGGGCCACACGTGGCCTCTCGACGGTGTCAGCGGGTGGGGCGCGGTCAGCGCACCGCAGCCACGGCCTGCTCGGCGACCCTGGCGTTCTGCCGGTCGACGAGGTAGGCGGCGGTGAGGTCATCACCGACGCTCGAGAGGAGGCGGATGTCGACGGCCTCATGGCGTTCGGCGACGGTCGGCTCACGCGTCGTCATGACCGTGCGGGCGTCGCGCTCGGCCGCCGCAGTGGCGAGCTCGCGCTTGAGCGCCTCGTCGAGGATGCCGCCCGGCACCTTGGCCCGGGCCGCGACCTCGACGGCGAACCGCTCGGTCTCGGCGACGAGGGCGGGATCCTCCGAGGTCAGCATGCGCGACGTGCGGTGCAGCAGCGCCGCGCCGGCGTCGAGGTCACCCTCGCCGAGCCGCGTCACGGCCTGCGTCAGCAGCGGGCGGTCACCGCGCAGGGCCGAGTCGGCGAGCAGGCCCAGGCGCAGCCCGAGCAGGCGCTCGTGCGTACGCGTGTTGCCGGCCTCGCGACCCAGCGGCACCTTGAGCTCGTCGTCGGGCGACGACTGGGACATCGTGTCGAGCAGCTCGATGCCGGCCTCGTCGGGCGTGTGCACGGTGTCGCGCAGCGGCACCTCCTTGATGAACAGGGCGGCGACGAGAGCGAGTGCGAACGGCACGAGACCCCAGACGAACACGGTGTGCAGCGAGTCGGCGAGACCCTGCTGGACCCCGGTGGCCACCTGCGGCGGCAGCGTGGCCAGGGCCGACGGGTCGAGCACCGAGCCGGCGCTGACCTGCTGGCCGGACGCCTGCATCTGCTTGACGACCGAGCTCGGCAGGTGCGAGGCGATGTTGCCGGCGAGCCCGCTGGTCATGATCGTGCCGAACACGGCGGTGCCCACGGTGGAGCCGACGTTGCGGAAGAACTGCGTCGACGCCGTCGCGACGCCGAGGTCCTTGCGCTGCGAGGAGTTCTGGATGATCAGGGTGAAGACCTGCAGCGCCATGCCGAGGCCCACGCCGAAGACGATCATCGACAGGGTGAGGTCTAGCTGGCTCGAGCCGTAGTGCAGCTGGGTCAGCAGCCAGAAGCCGACGCCCATGATGAGGATGCCCGCGATGGTCTGCAGCTTGTAGCGGCCCGTCTTGGTGATGACGAGCCCGGAGATGATCGACAGGCCGATCATGGCGACGGACATCGGCATGAGGATGAGGCCGGAGTTGGTCGCCGACGCGCCGAGGACGCCCTGGGCGTAGACGGGCAGGTAGATCATCGCGCCGAACATCATGACCGACACCATGAAGGCGGCGATGTTCGAGAGCGTGAAGAGCGGGCTCTTGAAGAGGCGGAGCGGCAGCACCGGCTCGACGGCCCGGCGCTCGATGGCGATGAACACGCCGAGCATGACGATGCCCGCGACATACATCCCGATGATGGCGGGGGAGCTCCAGGCCAGCGTGGTGCCGCCGAGCGAGGTGGGCACGAGCAGCAGGATGAGCGTCATCGACAGTGCAGCGATGCCGGCCTTGTCGACGACGGTCTCGCGCGGCGTGTGCTCGAGGTGCAGGAAGCGGCTGATGCCGAAGAAGGCGAAGATCCCGACGGGCAGCGTGATGAAGAAGAGGTAGCGCCAGCCCCAGTTGTCGGTGACGAAGCCGCCGACGAGCGGGCCGAGGATCGAGGCGAGTCCGAAGACGCCGCCCATGAGGCCCTGGTACTTGCCCCGCTGACGCGGCGGGATGATGTCGCCGATGATCGTCTGCGACAACGGCATCAGCGTGCCCATGCCGGCGCCCTGGATGGCTCGGGCGGCGATGAGCCACCAGAAGTTCTGGGCGAAGCCGGAGAGGATCGAGCCGGCCATGAAGACGACAAGCCCGCCGAGGTAGAAGCCCCGACGGCCGTAGAGGTCGCTCATCTTGCCGACGATCGGCACCGTGATCGCGCTGACGAGCATCGCCGCCGTGGCGAGCCACGAGTAGTGGTCGATGCCGCCGAGCTCCGCGACGATGCGTGGCATCGCCGGACCGACGATGGTCTGGCTGATCGACGCCACGAGCATGCCGAGCATGAGCGCGATGAAGATGTTGCGGGTCGAGCGGTCGAGTCCGGGTGCCTTCGTGGCTGTCGTCGAGCTGGTCGCGGTGTCCGTGGCTACCCCCTGGGTCTTCTGTGGCATGTCGTCCACGGTACGCCGATTATGCAGTCACTGCAAAATTGCAGTCCATGCACGGACCGTGGCACCATGGATCCATGAGCACGGACCTGCTGACCGACGAGTCGTGCGGCCTGCGTGAGCGCAAGAAGCGCGAGACCCGCCGCGCGCTCAACCTCGCCGCCCTCGACCTCGTCGAGGAGAAGGGCTTCGCCGCCGTCACGACCGAGGAGATCGCGGCCCGCGCCGGTGTCAGCGCCCGCACCTTCTTCAACTACTTCCCGTCGAAGGAGGCCGCCGTCATCGGCACGACGGCCGAGGAGCTCGAGTCGTATGCCGCCGCCCTCGAGGCCGACGTGGAGGGCGAGTCACCGCTCGACTCCCTCCGCCGGCTCCTCGCCGGCATGCTCGCGCCCACGTCCATCGACCGCGACCTGCGGGCCAAGCGCCGGCGCATCCTGCTCGGCGAGCCGTCCCTCGCGCCCGCCCTGGTCGGCAACAACATCCGCATCGAGAACGCGTTGACCGCGGCGCTCGAGCGGCGTCTGGGCGTCCGGCCCGGGGCCTCGCTCGAGCCGCGCCTCACCGTGGCCGTCGCGATCGCGGCCGTGCGTGCGTGCATCGAGCACCAGCAGAACGGCGGCGCCGGCCGTCTGGAGCGCAACATCGACCAGGCCTTCGACCGCATCGCCGCCGGCGTCCGCTGACGGGGCTCGCTGTCGGGGCTCGCCGACGGGGTTCGCTGTCGGGGTCCGCTGTCGGGGTCTCGTGCCGCCCTGAGCGGGCGTCGCCGGCCGAGTCTCAGCGGCGCAGCGCGGCTCCCGCGTGCTCGATGCAGGTGCGGGCCGTCGGCCGCGCTCGGAGCCGCTCCTCCGGGATCGACTCGCCGCACACCTCGCACCGGCCGTACTCGCCGTCCGAGATCCGTTGGATCGCGGCGTCTATCTCGTCGAGGTGTCGCTCGGCCTGCTCGATGAGAGCGCCGATCTGGGTGCGTTCGTAGGCGATCGTCGAACCCTCGGGGTCGTGCTCGTCATCGGCGATGTTGGCCTCAGAGGCCTCGACGACCTCGGCGAACTCCCTGCGGAGACCAGCGATCCGCTCGACCTCGTTGGCCCGGTCCGACGCCAGCTCTGCCGCGTGGGCGGCCGTCTTGGTGCTCATGTCCCCATCGTCCTCCGGTTCGGTCGCTCCGGCGGGATCGAGTGGCGCACCACACCCCTGCTACGGGGTCATGCCGGCCCGTCCCCTCACCCGGGCCCAGCGCGGCCTCGCATGCCCGTTTCGGGGCCCTGTGGGCGACTCCGTCGCTGGCGCACGTGTATCAGCCGGGAGGCCAGGGATTCCGACCAGTTATGAGTAGCGCCAGGACGCCCGAGGTGAGAGAGGCAGCCATGGGACGGACACGAGAGCACGGCATGGTGTCCGGCCTCGCGTGGGCTGCGAGCCTCGCGACCCTCACGTGGGCCGGGCTGGGCCTGACAGGGGCCCACGGGTTGTCCCGGGACGACGCGGAGCACCTCGCTGCCGCCGTCCACGACACGACGCCGCCGACCGGGCTGCGCCTCGAGGGGGGTCCCAATCCTGACGGGTGGTACTCCGCACCGGCTGAGTACAGGTGGACGGCAGAGGACCGCGACAGTGGGATCGTCTGGTGTCAAAAGGGTTCGGTGGTCACCATCGACACGGACGTCTTGCGGCGGGTGACTGGGACGTGCGTCAACGGCGTCGGCGCCGCGGCACACGCCGGCTTCTCCTATCGGTACGACGGCACGCCGCCGACACTCGACCCCGTGGCCGAGCCTGCGGTCGTGGCGCCCCGCCGGGTCGTCGTCGCCGTGCCCCGGGCCAGGGACGCCCTCTCGGGTGTCGCCGGCCAGAGCTGCAACGGCAACCACGTCCTCAACACCCGCCGCCCGGGGATGCACAGGGTCAGGTGCGTCGCGCGCGACCGTGCAGGCAACCTCGGGACGGCCACGGTGACCTACTGGGTGGTCGGCGCGCGCGGGCGCAAGCACTGAGCGGGTCACGATGGTCCGCCGCAGCCGGGGGAGTCCGGCGGCCGGGGCAGCCGGAGGAGTGGTCCACCCGGCAGGATGGGCGCATGAGCGATCCTCGCGGAGTGGTCTTCCCCCTCGACCCGGCGTCCGGGCGGCGCAGCACGACCGCGACCGGGCGGGCCGTGGTGGCCGACGCGCTGCGGGCGGTCGACCCGGTCGGCGCGGCGTCGGCGGAGCGCGAGACGAACTGGCGCCAGGGCTACCTCCAGCACTTCCGGCGTCTCGTCGAGGCGGGCCTCACCTCGGCCGAGGCGCCCCGCTCCATCGCGCGCGATGGTCTCGACTCCCTGCACGGGCGCATGGCCTGGGCCGACGACGATGGCGACCACCCGCTCGACGCAGCCTTCGTCCGCGACGAGAGCACCCGCCCGTTGGGCTCCGAGACGCTCCGCGGAGAGGGCATGGCCGACCGCACCCTCTCGGTGCCGTATGCCGGAGAGCGCCTCTCGGGGGACGCGCTGCGTCGCCGTCTGGACCTCTGGGTCGAGGCGGGCACCGTCGAGCCGACGTGCGCCGAGGCCGTGGGCCGGGTCATCGACAACCCCGACTGGCTCGACCTCTCCGACCGCACGGTCGTCGTGCTCGGGGCCGCTGCCGAGATGGGGCCGCTCCGGTCCCTGCTCCGATGGGGCGCCGATGTCGCCGCCGTCGATCTTCCCCGAAAGGACCTGTGGGACAGGCTCATCGGAGACACGCGGCGCCTCGCCGGCTCGATCACGGTCCCGGTGCGGGACGGGGAGGAACCCGTCACCGCGCGTGTCGGTGGCGACCTCGTCCACGACCTCGGTGCGGTCACCCGATGGGTGGCAGGGCTCGACGGACCCCTCGCGATCGGCAACTACGTCTACGCCGACGGCGAGACGAACGTCCGCGTCTCGATGGCGGTCGACGCGCTGACCCGCCAGGTCGTGGAGGCGAAGGGCCGCGACGACGTGGCCCTCGCGTTCCTCGCCACCCCGACCGACGTGTTCGCCGTCCCGGGCGCGGCCGTCGAGCGATCCGTGGACAGCTATGCCCACCGGCGGACCTCCAAGGTGCTCCGGGTGCCGCTCCGCACCGTCAGCGGTGGCCGGCTGCTGCGCCGCAACTACGTGCCGGGCCAGGACCCCGGGATCAACGACAGCGTCGTGCTCCAGCAGGGACCCAACTACCTGCTCGCCAAGCGTCTCCAGCGGTGGCGGGCGACGGCATACCGCGCCGACGGCGGCCTCGTGTCGTTCAAGGTCGCCCCGCCCACCAGAACGAGGTCCGTCGTCAAGAACCGTGCGCTCGCGGCGGCCTATGCCGGGGCGCACCGCTTCGGCATCGAGGTCTTCGAGCCCGGCACGGCCAACACGCTGATGGCCGCCCTCCTCGTCCACGACCTGCGCACCGGCGCGCCGGCGCAGCCGACCGCCTGGGAGGACGAGGCGTATGCCGCCGTGCACGGAGGTCTGTGGACGGCGGCCTACGACCCGCGCAGCGCCTTGGGGATCGCGGCCCTGCTCGGGGTCGCGGGCGCCCGCTGAGCCGTTCCGGCGGTCCGCGCGGGCGTCAGGCCGACCGGCTCGCCGACGAGGGTCTTGTCTCAATGTGAACCGGAAGTTGGCGCACCCGCTCCCGAGGCCCGATGCTGTGTCCCATGGGTGAGCGAACGGCGCAGCAGCCGCGCGTGGACAGCCGGTCGCCGGAGCGCGGTCTCGGCGGCACGATCAGCGCGCCCCGCACCCTGGTGCCGGCGCTCCTCGCGGCGATCGCCTACGTCGACCCCGGCAACTTCGGCGTCAACATCACCTCGGGTGCCGAGCACGGCTACGCGCTCGTGTGGGTGGTCGTCTTCGCGAGCTGCTCGGCCATGGTGATCCAGTACCTCGCAGCCAAGCTCGGCATGGTCACCGGCAAGAGCCTCGCCGAGCACAGCTCGGAGCGCTTCCCCGGCGTGGGCCGCCTGCTGCTCTGGGCGCAGGCCGAGCTCGTCGTCATCATGACCGACCTCGCCGAGATCGTCGGCGGCGCGATCGCCCTCAAGCTCCTCTTCGGTATGCCGCTCATGGCCGGCGCCGTGTGCGTGACGCTCTTCAGCCTGGCCGTCCTCGCGCTCAAGGTCCGTGGCCGCAGCCACTTCGACTCCGTCGTGCTCGTGCTGCTCGTCGTCATCATCGCCTCGCTCGTGTGGCAGGTGTTCGTGGCCGACGTGGACCGGGTCGCGCTCCTGAAGTCGATCGTCCCGGCCCCGCTCGACTCGTCCGCTGCCCTGCTCGCCGTCGGCATCGTCGGCGCGACCGTGATGCCGCACGCGCTGCACTTCCACTCGGCTGCGTCGCGCGGCCACGACGACGGCTCGCCGGACATCGGCCAGGTCGAACGTCTGCGTGCCGGGCGGCGCACGGTGCGCAGCGTCGTCATCGCCATGACCGTCGCCGGGATCGCGAACGTCAGCCTCGTCGTCTTCTCCGCCGCGCTGCCGTCCGAGGCCGGCGCGAGCATCGAGACGGCGTATGCCGCCCTGTCGGCCAACGCGGGCCAGATCGTCGCGACCATGCTGGCCGTCGCGCTCCTCGCCTCGGGTCTCGCGTCGACGCTCGTCGGGGTCCAGACCGGTGACGTCGTCATGCAGGGTTTCGGACGCCGGCCGATCGCGCCGTTGCTGCGTCGGATGCTCGCCGTCGTCCCGGCGCTCGTCATCCTCGGCATCGGCATCGAGCCGACCAACGCCCTGGTGTGGAGCCAGGTCGTGCTGTCGTTCGCGCTGCCGGGCACGCTCGTGCCGCTCCTGCTCTTCACCCGCGACCGCCGGATCATGGGGGTGCTCGTCAACCACCGCTTCACCACGGCCGTCGCGACCCTCATCACCGCCGTCATCGTCGGCCTCTGCGGCTACCTCGTCGCCACCGGCCTCTGAACCACCCTCGACCATCTCGAGTGATCGCCTCGCCCCACCGACCACGGGTGGCGCACGCGATGGCACCACACGGCATAAGGCCCCGGTCGAGCCGGGAGACCGTGTGGGAGAGTGGCGCACGAACCGCTGCGACGTCGCGTGAGGAAGGTGAGGATGTCGGCCCGTCTCGTGCCTCCGGGTGCCCGTGAGCTGCCTGCACTGACCGAGCTGCGCCTCGAGGTGCGCGCCTTCCTCACCGAGCAGGTCGCAGCCGGGGCGTTCGTGCCGCACGTCGACACCTGGCTGACCCGCTGGGACCGCGACTTCACCCGTGAGCTCGGCCGGCGCGGCTGGCTGGGCATGGTCATCCCGACGGAGTACGGCGGCCAGGGACGCACCTACCTCGAGCGCTTCGTCGTCACCGAGGAGCTGCTCGTCGTCGGCGCACCCGTCGCGGCGCACTGGATCGCCGAGCGCCAGATCGGGCCGTCGCTGCTGCGCTACGGCACCGAGGAGCAGAAGCAGGCCTTCCTGCCCGGCATCAGCCGCGGCGAGGTCGTCTTCGGCATCGGCATGAGCGAGCCCGACTCCGGCTCCGACCTCGCGAGCGTGCGCACCCGCGCCGAGCGCGTCGACGGCGGCTGGCGCCTCACCGGCACCAAGGTCTGGACGAGCGGCGCGCACGAGGCCGATGCGTTCTTCGCGCTCGCCCGCTCCGCCCCGCTCGACCCGGCCCGTCGGCACGACGGGCTCAGCCAGTTCATCGTCGACCTCCGTGCCCCGGGCGTCACGATCCGCCCGATCATCTCGATGGGCGGCGACCACCACTTCAACGAGGTGCACCTTGACGGGGTCCTCATCCCCGACGACCGCGTGCTCGGCGAGGTGGGGCAGGGCTGGTCGCAGGTGGCGTCCGAGCTCGCCTACGAGCGCAGCGGCCCGGAGCGGGTGCTCTCGACGTTCCAGCTGCTCGCGGCGGCGGCGCAGGCCATGGACGACGGGCGCCTGCCCACCGACCCCGGTCTCGGACGCCACGTCGCCCGCGTCGCTGCCCTGCACCACATGTCGTTCGCCGTCTCGACCGCGCTCGAGCACCACGAGGACGCCGACACCGCGGCCGCTGTCGTCAAGGTGCTCGGCACGACGGGCGAGGGCGACATCGCCGACTACGTCGACACGCTGACCGCGTCCGGCTGGGCCCTCGACGAGGAGCTCGACACGCTCCTGCAGGCGGCGATCCTGCAGCGCCCGGGCTTCACGCTCCGCGGCGGCACCAACGAGATCCTGCGCGGCGTCATCGCCCGCGGCCTGGGGATGCGCTGATGACCGACCGACCCGACCAACACGAGCCCCGGCAGCCTCACGAGCTCGCCGCGCCGACGACCCCGGACCCTGACCTCGTCGACGTGCTCACCGGTCTCTTCGCCGACTACCGCGCGACGCGCTCGACGCCCACGGCCGTCGTCGACCTCGACCGCAGCCTCTGGCGGCGGCTCGAGGACCTCGGGCTGACGCGCCTGACCGGCAGCGAGTCCTCCGGCGGCAGCGGAGGCGGGTGGGTCGACGCGGCAGCGCTGCTCGGGCTCGCGGCTGCGGCCGCCGCACCGGTGCCACTCGCCGAGCACGACGTGCTCGGCGGATGGCTGCTCGAGGCCGCCGACCTGCCCAACGACGGTGGCCTTCGGACCGTGTGCCGTCCCGACCCGTCGGGGGTCGCCCTCAACGTCACGTGGGCCCGGGAGGCGAGCAGCATCGTGGCGCTGTGGGAGGACCGTGACCAGTGGCGCGTCGCCGACGTGCCCGTCGGTCGCGTGGCCATCGAGGAGCGCCGCAACCTCGCCGGGGAGCCTTGCGACACCGTCGAGTTCGACCTCGACGACCTCGAGACCGGCACCGTCGTCGCGCACGAGATCGGCGAGCAGTTCCACCTGCGCGGTGCGCTCGCCCGGTCCGCGCAGGTCGTCGGCGCCATGGAGCGCGTCGTCGAGGTCGTCCTCGAGCACGTGCGCGCGCGCGAGCAGTTCGGCCGACCGATCGGCCGCTTCCAGGCCGTGCAGCACCTGGTCGCGGACATCGCGTCCGAGACCGCGCTGGCCCGCGCCGCCACCGACGCCGCCGTCGCCCGGGCCGCCGCCTCCGACTGGCAGGACCCGGGCATGCTCTTCGCCGTCGGGGTTGCCAAGTCCTGCGTCGGGCACGCCGCGTCGGTCGTCGTCCGCGGCTCGCACCAGGCGCTCGGCGCGATCGGCACGACGCTCGAGCACGAGCTGCACACCCTGACCAAGCCGATCCTCGCCCGCCGCAGCGAGTACGGCTCGCTCCAGGACTGGGACGAGACCCTCACGGCGCTCGCGTCGTCCGCAGGTCGCGACCGACTCTGGACCCTCATCACCACCGGCCGCGCCAAACCCAGGAGGTCCGACGCATGACGGGCATGTCCGAGATCCGCTACGACGTGACCGACGGCGTCGCGCTCATCACCCTCGATGCCCCCGAGCGCCGCAACGCCCTGTCGGTCGAGATGTCGCGCGAGCTCATCGACGCCGCGCGCACGGCCGAGGCGGACGACCGGGTCGGCGCCGTCGTCGTCACCGGCGGCGCGCACTTCTGCGCCGGCGCTGTCCGCAGCGTCCTCGCCGACACGGGCCGGGACCCCGTCGAGGACGAGGCCTACCGCAACCTCGAGACCGTCTATGCCGCCTTCACGACGATCGGCTCGATCGCCGTGCCGACCGTGGCCGCCGTCCGCGGCGCCGCCGTCGGCGCTGGCCTCAACCTGGCCCTCGCCACCGACCTGCGCATCGTGTCGCGCACGGCTCGGCTGCTCCCAGGCTTCGCCCAGATCGGCATCCACCCCGGCGGGGGCCACTTCACCCTGATCAACCGGGTCGCCGGGCGGGAGGCCGCCGCAGCCCTCGGGCTCTTCGGCGACGAGGTCGACGGCGAACGGGCCGTCTCGCTGGGACTGGCCTGGGCGGCCTACGACGACGCCGCCGTACAGGACGAGGCGATGGCGATCGCCGGACGCGTCGCGAGGGACCCCGCGCTCGCCCGCCGGACGGTCGCGAGCTTCCGCCGCGAGACCGCTCCCGGGGGCCTGCCGTGGGACGTGTCCGTCGAGCTCGAACGGTCCCCGCAGATGTGGTCGCTGCGCCGCAGACACGAGGCGTGAGGCCCGCCTCACAACCGTTCCGGCATTTCGGCTTCGTGGGGGTCGTGGTGCAAGGATGGGGAAGTTGCCCGTCCTCGACCGCGAAGGAGCACCTGTGCTGGCGTCCTACCGACCTCTCTTCGAGGTACCGGGGGCACGCGTCTTCATCGTCGGGGGGCTGATCGCCCGCACGGCAGGTTCGATGTTCGCGGTGTCCGTGGTCGCGATGGTCGCGGCACGCACCGGCTCCTACGCTCTGGCCGGCGCCGTCGTGGCCGTCGGCATGGTGTCCCTGGCACTCTTCGCGCCGATCCTCGGCCGCCTCGTCGACCGCTACGGCCAGCGCCGCATCGCCATCCCGTTCTTCCTGTGGTCCGGCTTCTGGGCGGTCATGACCCTGCTCACGTCGCTACGTGGCTGGCCCTCGTGGCTGCTCTTCATCACCTTCCCGATGTGCGGCGCCATCCCGAACCTGGGCACGATGGCCCGCGCGCGGTGGTCGCACATCTTCGCCGACGACGCGAAGAACCTGCATGCGGCCATGTCGTTCGAGCAGGTCATGGAGGAGGTCACCTTCGTCATCGGCCCGGTCCTCGCGATCTGGCTGTCGACCACCCTCTTCCCCGAGGCCGGCTTCGCCTTCGCGACCGTCGCCTACACGGTCGGCGTCCTCGTCTTCATCTCGGCCCGCTCGACGGAGCCCCCCGTCGTCCCGCACCACGAGCGCCCGACTGCGCACGCGTACACCGTGCCGGGGCTGGTCCCGCTCGCCTTCATCATGGTGATGACGGGCGCGATCTTCGGCGTCAACGAGGTCGTGACGCTCGCCGTCTCCCAGGACCTGGGCGCGCCGAGTGCTGCGGGCGCCATCCTCGCGTTGTATGCCGTGGGGTCGGCCACCGCGGGTCTGATCTTCGGCCACGTGTCCCACGGCCGCAGCCTCGTCAAGCTCCTCGTCGCCGGCACGCTTGGAATGGCGGTGCTCGAGATCCCGGTCCTCTTCGCCGGCAACCTGTGGGTCCTCGCCGGCCTCATGCTGGTGGCCGGGATGGCGACCGCGCCGACCCTCATCACGACGATGAACCTCATCGAGCGCATCGTCCCCAAGGCCCAGCTCAACGAGGGCATGACGATCGTGCTGACCGGCATCATCGTCGGCGTCGCGGCCGGCTCCGCCGTCTCGGGTGTCGTCGTCGACCACGTCGGGGCCCAGCACGGCTACTGGGTGGCCATCATCGCCGGCAGCTTCGCCTTCGTCATGGCGCTCGGCACCCGCGCGTTCCTGACGCGCCGCGAGCTGCACGACCTCCGCTGACCGGCCCGCAGCCTTCGCCCACGGGATGGAACGGCGGATGGTGCTGCCCCCGGTGGGGTGATCCCCACACCGGACGCAGCACCATCCGCCGCACCATCTGCCACCCCAGCTGAGGGCCTGAACGCCGAGACCCCGCAACGGCCGGGTGGGCTGGGACGCGAGCACACGGCATACGAAAGGGCCACCTCCCGTGACGAGAGGTGGCCCTTCGACGGTGGTGCGCGACGGTCAGTGAGCGGCGGGGGCCACCACGACGTCCTCGTCCTTCGCCGCCGCCTGACCTGGCTTGGGGCCCAGGTCGATGTTCGGCAGGAAGAGCGTGGCGATGAATGCGAGCACGAGCACGCCGGCGGCGACGATGAAGACGACCGACATCGCGTCGGAGAAGCCGACGAGGAACGGCTTGGCGAGCGCCGGGTCGAGCTGGTTGATGAACGAGCTGTCCGACAGTGCCGCGCCGCCGACGCCCGCACCCGAGCCGCCGGACTGCTGCGCGGCCTGGAGCTGCTCGATGAACGCCTTGTTGGCGGCCGGGTCGCCGCCGGTCGGGTTGCGCAGGGCTGCCTGGAACGCCGGGGTCGGGGCGATCGCCGCGAACGCCTCGGAGATCTTCGTGCCGGCCTGCGAGAAGAGGATCGACAGGAAGACGGCCGTGCCGAGCGTGCCGCCGATCTGGCGCGTGAAGGTCGCGGACGACGTGGCCACGCCCATGTCGCGGCGGTCGACGGCGTTCTGCACGGCGAGGGTCAACGGCTGGAAGTTGAAGCCGAGGCCGATGCCGAAGAAGAACATCACGATCATCGTCTTCCAGAGCGGGGTGTCCGCGCCGACGAAGTGGAAGGCGAAGAGCGACAGGACGAGGATCGCCGCGCCCATGATCGGGAAGTGGCGGTAGCGCCCGGTCCGGGAGATGAGCTGACCGGAGACGATCGAGCCGGCCATGATCCCGAGGGTCATCGGGAGCAGCTGGAGGCCTGCCTGCGTCGGCGTCGAGCCCTTGACGATCTGCAGGTAGAGCGGGATCGCGGCGAGACCGCCGAACATGCCCATGCCGATGAAGACCGAGGCGACCGACGACGACGCGACGGTGCGGTTCGTGAAGAGGCGCAGCGGGATGAGCGCCTCCTCACCCATGGAACGCTCGACGAGGAAGAAGGCGACGAGACCGGCGAGGCCGATGGCGTAGCAGGTGATGGAGGTCGGCGAGCCCCAGCCCCACGCGCGGCCCTGCTCGGCCACGATGAGCAGCGGCACGAGGGCGACCGAGAGGCTCAGGGCACCCCAGTAGTCGATGCGGTGGTCGAGACGTGTGTGCCTCAGGTGCAGGGTGCGCGTCACGACGATGAGCGCGGCGACGGCGATCGGCACGTTGACGAGGAAGACCCAGCGCCAGCCGGTGACGCCGAGGAGCGTCTCCTGGCCGGCGAAGAAGCCACCGATGACCGGGCCGAGCACGCTCGAGGTGCCGAAGACGGCGAGGAAGTAGCCCTGGTACTTCGCGCGCTCACGCGGCGGCACGATGTCGCCGATGATGGCGAGGGCGAGCGAGAAGAGGCCGCCGGCGCCGATGCCCTGGACGGCGCGGAAGGCCGCGAGCGACGGGATCGACCACGACAGCGTGCAGAGCATCGAGCCGATCGTGAAGATCGTGATGGCGAAGATGAAGAGCTTCTTGCGGCCGTAGATGTCGCCGAGCTTGCCGTAGAGCGGCGTCGTGATCGTCGCGGTGATGAGGTAGGCCGTCGTGACCCACGCCTGGCCGGCGAGGTCGTTGAGGTCATCGGCGATGACGCGCATGGCGCTCGCGACGATGGTCTGGTCGAGCGCGGCGAGGAACATCCCCATCATGAGCCCGACGAGGATGGTCACGATCTCCTTGTGGGAGAGCACCGGTCGCGCGTCGGGGCCTGCACCGGCTGGTGCGTCCGCGGTCGCGTCGACGCGTGGCGGCTCGGCGGTGGTGTCGGACATGTCAGTCTTCTTTCTGCGTCTGGTGTCTGGAGTCGAAGGGCATGGGGGGCGTCGGCGCACCGCGGGCCCGGAGGTTGGCGTCGAGCGCGTCGCCGAGCTCGCGCAGGCGGTCGACGAACTGCGTGGTCTCGGGGCCGTCCCACTCGGAGAGGAGCCCCTGGAACCACGCGGCGCGGCTCGCCTGGATGCGCCCGACGGCGTCGTGGCCGTGGTCGGTGAGGGAGACGACCCACGCGCGTCCGTCGCTGGGGTCTGCGCTCTTCTCGAGCAGCCCGCTCGTGACGAGCGAGCTGACCTGGCGGCTCACGGTCGAGACGTCGTTGTGGAGCGTCGTGGCGACGTCGGAGATGCGCACGGTGCCCGCGCCGGCGACGACGAAGAGCACGGGGTATGCCGTGACGTCCACGCCGTCCTCGAGGCGGGGTGCGCTGTGCTTGGCCGCGACGAGCAGCTTCTGGACGCGCAGCAGCCCGAGGAAGACGGCGTTCGCCTCGTCCTCGCTGACTGCCATGGATGCTCCTCGTTCGCGGGTAGTTGCTTGCAGCATGCAAGTATCTTTCGGAGAGCGCGTCACGTCAACTCACCTGTCCAACGTTTGTGCAATGTGGGACGATGTCGCCATCAGGGCGGCTCGTGTGGTTGTCTGTGGTCGCGCCTCGGGGGAGGTGTGAGGTTGACTGATGCGTCCGGACCGTCCAGCAGGGTGCGGGGCCCGGGTGTGCGATGCAGAGTGCAGGAGTGCCATGACGAGCGACGTTCCGATCGACCCGACGGTCAACGACGCCTTCCGACAGATGTCGGCGCTGATCTATGCCGGCGCCGACTCGGGCTCCATCCACCAGTCGCTCGTCGAGGCCGCCAGGCGGCTCGTCGAGGGCTGTGACCGGGCCTCACTGCTGGTGCGCACCCGCGACCGCTTCGTGACGGCCGCCAGCACCGACGACATCGCCCGCCGGATCGACCAGATCGAGCTCGAGATCGGTGAGGGTCCCTGTGTCGACGCCATCGTGTCCGAGGCCTACCAGCACGATGCCGACCTCACCGACGCCAAGACCCCGTGGCCGCGCTTCACCGAGCGCATCGTGGCGGAGACGCCGGTGCGCTCGGCCATCGGCTACCGCCTGCTCCTCGACGGCGACAAGGTCGGGGCCCTCAACCTCTTCTCCGACACCCCCGGCGGACTGACGTCCAAGTCGGCCGACGTCGGCGCCGTCATCGCCTCGTTCGCCTCGGTCGCGCTGATGGCGATCCGGGCTCGCGAGGAGGCCGCCACGCTGCGCCAGGGCCTGCAGAGCAACCGCGAGATCGGCAAGGCCGTGGGCTTGCTCATGGCCGCGCACCACATCAGCGGCCAGGAGGCGTTCGAGCTGCTCCGGAGCACCTCGCAGGAGCTCAACATGAAGCTGACCAAGGTCGCCTCGCAGGTCATCGAGGGCCAGGAGTCGCAGTTCAGCGCGTCGAGCTGAGCACCCGCGAGCGACGAGGGTCCCGAACGACGAGGGTCCCGAACGACGAGTGGTCCCGACCCGCCTTGCGGGCGTCGGGACCACTCGGATCAACGGCGGGTGGGTCAGGCCGAGGCCATGCCCTCCGCTGACAGCTGACGTCGCAGCTCGTCGAGGGTGCGCCGCAGGAGGCGGCTGACCTGCATCGCACTCAGGCCCATGGACTCGGCGATCTCGGCCTGGGTCATGTCGCCGCCGAACCTCAGCTGCACCAGTTGCTGGTCGCGAGCGGGCAGCCGCTCCAGCGCGGTGCGCACGACGATGCCCTCGTCCAGCGCCGGGTCGGAGCTGGAGTCGCCACGGGCGTCGAGCAGGTCGAGCACGGGCCGTCCGCCGTCCGCCGTCGTCGAGTCCAGCGAAGCCGGGCGGAGGTTGGTCGCCGCCACCTGGGCCTCCCTCACGGACTCGAGCGAGATGTCGAGCTCGGAGGCCAGCTCGCCGGCATCCGGGTCGTGGCCGAGCCGCTGCTCCAGCCGTGACCTGGTGTCGGTGACGAGCTGCCGGCGCTCCTGCAGCTCCCGAGGGGGCCGCACGAGCCAGCCGTGGTCACGGAAGTGACGGCGGAGCTCACCGGTGATGGTGGGTGTGGCATACGCGCCGAACTCGGTCGGCTTGGACAGGTCGAACCGCTTGATGGCCTTGAGCAGTGCCAGGAAGGCCACCTGCTCGAGGTCCTCGCGGTCGAGGCCCTTGCCCGAGTAACGGTGGGCGAGGGAGCGTGCGAGCGGCATGTGCAGCTTCGTCACGGTCTCGAGAGCCGAGGTGCGCTCGGACTCCGAGTCCGAGGTGCGAAGGGTATGGATGAACTCTCTGGTTCGCGCATCCTTGCGCGGACCCACGGATGGGTCAGTCATTTCAACTCCGATGGATCGGATCCCCGATGCGGCGCTGGCTTGACCGACTCCTTATGACGCTAGGGCGTTGGGCCCATATACACAAGGCGGGTTATGGCGCCGTACGACCCGGTTTGGGTGTATACGCAGGCGCGATCCGCACCGACCCCGTGGCGATTCCCGGAGCGGTCCGACGGGTCGTCTCCGAGCTCGTGCGGCGTCAGTGCGTCACGACGACGAGGGCCTCGAGCACCTTGCGCGCGATCTCCTCGTCCCCCGTCACGGAGTAGTGGATCTCGTCGACCGAACGGCGTCCCGCGGCCCGGCGCGTCAAGGCGTCCGTCGTCAGGTGGATCGACGTGACGTCGAGCTGCTCCTCACCCTCGGGTCGGTCGTTGCCACTGAAAAGGGCCTCGCCGTAAGGGCGCCCGTCCTCACCGGTGACGATGCGAACGCCGCCGCGCGCCACGACGGGACCACTCACGTCGAGCACGACGGCGTGCCCGGCGCCGATGCCGGCGACTCGTGAGGCGATGCGGGGGAGGGCCGCGAGGATGTCGGCGGTGAACACGGCGGCGCTCGCGGAGTCGAGGTTGCCGGGGCGGTCGAGCGCGGCGCGCAGGTCCTGCTCATGGACCCAGGCGTCGACGATGCGGCGGTGCAGGTGCTCGCCGAACGTCGTGTCGGGTCCGAAGAAACCACCGATGACCGTGTCGATGTCGGCGTCGGACGCCCGCAGCTCGGCGACCCGCTGCGGGTGGAACTCGGCCAGCTCGGCCACGACGTCACGCCCGGTCAGGCCCCGCCGGGCCTCGACGTCCACCTCGACGAACCGGGCGAAGTCGCTGTGGACGTGCGGGTAGTCGGGCACCTCGACCTTCGGCCGTGGGAGGCCGGCGAAGGACTTCTCGGCTCCGACGACGTGGGCGATCTGGTCCTTCACCGTCCATCCGGGGCACTCGGTCTGGATCTCGAAGTCCTCGTCACGGCAGGAGTACCCGAGGTCGATGATCGACTGCACGGAGTGGTCGAACGCGTCGATCAGTCCGGTGCGGTCGTCGGGGGCGGCCGGGTGCATGGGCATGTCATCAGAGTACTTACCCTTGAGGCATGCCAACCCTCGAGCGAGACGGTCTCACCGGTCTGCGGACCGGTTCGGGCCCCTCGGGTCGGCCCTCTGCCTCCCTGGTGGTGGCCGGTGTCGTCACGATCGGACTCGTGGCCAGCGTGCTCGCCGCCCGCTACACCGGCGCGGCAGACCCCTTGCCCGGAGGGCTGACCGATGCGGGCCCGGTGGTGCGGTGGTCGCTGCCGCTCGTCCGGGTGGTCCACGACGTCGCAGCCTCCCTGACCATCGGGTCGCTCCTGCTCGCGGCGACCATGATCCCCGGACGCAGCCCGGCCGAGAGCGCCGCGCTCGACGAGCCGCGCCGCGCTGCCGCCTTCCGTGTCGCGACGGCGGCGGCGTTCGTCTGGGCGGTCGCGGGCGCCGTGGGGGTCGTCTTCACCTTCGCCGACGCCGCCGGACTGCCGCTCACCGATCCCGACTTCGGCAACCAGCTGATGGGCTCGGTCTGGTCCATCGAGACCCTCCGGGTGGGGCTCATCAGCACCGTGGCGGCGTTCGTCGTCGCCTCCGTGGCCGCGGTTGGTCGCTCCCGCGCGGTGGCGCTCGCCCTCACGGCCGTCTCGGCCTTCGGTCTGCTCGTCCTCGGCCTGGCCGGCCACGCGGGCGGCTCTGCCGACCACGAGACGGCCGTCAACGCCATCGCCGCGCACCTGTTGAGCGCGGCCGTCTGGGTCGGTGGGCTGCTCGCCCTCGTGGTGCTGCGCCGACCCCTCGGGGACGCGCTCGGCGTCGTCGCCCGGCGCTACTCCTCCGTCGCCCTCTGGTGCTTCGTCACTCTCGGCGTCTCCGGCGTCATGACGGCGACGACCCGTCTCGGTTCGTGGTCGGACCTCGCCACCCCGTACGGCGTGCTCGTGCTCGTCAAGGTGCTGGCCTTCACCGCGCTGGGAGTGGCCGGCGTCTGGCACCGCCGGGTGACCCTGGACCGCATCGACGCCGTCACGGGCGACGTGCGAGGTCGGCTCTTCGTCCGCCTCGCGGTGGTCGAGACCATGGTCATGGGGCTCGCGTTCGGGGTCGCTACGGCGCTGGCCCGCAGCGAGCCGCCCGTGCCCGAGACCGTGTCCGACCCCAGCCCGGCCCTGTCGCTGACCGGCTATCCCGCTCCGGCGGCACCGACGGCCCTGTCCTGGCTCACCGCCTGGCGCGTCGAGTGGCTCTTCCTGGCGACGGGCCTGCTCGCGGTCGGTCTCTACGTCGCAGGGGTGGTGCGGCTGCGGAGGCGGGGTGACGCGTGGTCCGTGCTGCGCACGCTCAGCTGGGTCGCGGGCTGGCTGCTGTTCCTCTACGCCACCAACGGGGTGCTCGGCATCTACGGCCGGGTCGCCTTCTCGTGGCACATGACGTTGCACATGGTCGAGGCGATGGTCGTCCCGATCTTCCTCGTCCTGGGAGCCCCGGTGACGCTGGCGCTGCGCACGGTGCGGCCACGCTCGGACGGCACTCTCGGTCCGCGGGAGATGCTTCTCGCGCTGGTCCACTCCCGGTTCCTGGCCGTGGTCGGCAACCCCGTCTTCGCCGCGGTGTTCTTCTTCATGAGCCTCGTCGTCTTCTACTGGACCGGCCTCTTCCAGCTGGCCCTGGAGACGCACACGGGGCACCTGCTCATGACGGCGCACTTCGTCCTCGCCGGCTACCTCTTCGCCTGGGTGCTCGTCGGTGTCGACCCGGGGCCGAAACGGTGGAGCCCGGCGCTGCGCCTCGTCGTGCTCTTCGCGACGATCTCCTTCCACGCCTTCTTCGGTGTCGCGATGATCAGCGGCACGACTCTCCTCGGCGGTGACTTCTTCCCGACGATCGACATCCCGTGGGTCACCGACCCGCTCGCCGACCAACGTTACGGCGGCGGCGTCGCGTGGGCCATCGGAGAGCTGCCGAGCCTCGTGCTCGCCCTGACGGTCGCCCTGCAGTGGTTCCGAACGGACAGTGCGGAGTCGGTGCGGCAGGACCGCCGTGCCGACCGTGACGGCGATGCCGAGCTCACGGCATACAACGAGCGGCTCGCCGCCCTCGCGAAGCGCGACGGGAACTCCTCCCGCTGATCGGCACCACCTACTACCCGTTGTAGGATTGGTGGCGGAGGAGGGGACATGCCGCAGCGAATGCCGAACCCCCAGTGCCCGATTCGGATCGGCGAGCCGTGCACGTTGTGCTTCCCGGGAGCACGCGGACCGCACGACTGCGGCCTCGTCTACCTCGTCCAGAGCGATCCGGAGCAACGGGAGGAGCTCGCGGCCCGGCGCCGCGAACACCTCGTGACCCGGGTCCGCTGACCCGGGCGTGGCCCCGGCCTACCCCCTGGGGTCGGGGCCACGCCCGCGGTCGGTCATGTGAGAGTTGGGTCATGAAGGTTGCCCTCATCCAGCTTGCCTACGGCGACGACGAGTCGGTCGCCGACCGCACCGCCCGCGTCACCGAGCTCGTGCGCGCCCAGGCCGGCCACGACCTCGTCGTCCTCCCCGAGCTCTGGGCGGCAGGCGGCTTCGACTACACCGCGTGGGACGAGCGGGCCGAGGCCGTCGACGGACCCGTCGCTCAGGCGCTCGCCGCCGCGGCTCGCGACGCCCGCGTCACCCTGCACGGCGGGTCGATCGTCGAGCGCGCCGAGCCCACCGAGCCCCACGGCCGTGGACTCTGGAACACGAGCCTCGTCTTCTCGCCCGAGGGCGAGCTCGTCGCGAGCTACCGCAAGATCCACCGCTTCGGCTTCGGCGAGGGCGAGCCCAGCCTCATGGACGCCGGTGAGGACCTCGTCGTCGTCGACGTGCCCGTCGCAGCCGGCGGCAGCGTCCCGGTCGGCCTCTCCACGTGCTACGACCTGCGCTTCCCCGAGCTCTACCGGCGCCTGCTCGACCGCGGCGCCGAGGTCTTCGTCATCCCCGCGGCCTGGCCGCGCAAGCGGGTGGCGCACTGGACCCTGCTCGGACAGGCTCGAGCGGTCGAGGACCAGTGCGTCGTGCTCCAGTGCAACACCGCGGGCACGCACGCTCGCCACGAGATGGGTGGCCACTCGCAGGTCGTCGACGCCACCGGGAAGGTTCTGGCCGCTGCCGGCCTTGACGAGAAGGTGCTGAGCATCGACATCGACACCGCGGCGACGCCGGAGTGGCGCCGCACCTTCCCCGTGCTGACCGACCGGAGGCTCCCGTGAGCGCGGGCGTCGACAGCGGCTCGCTGCGTTCCCGCGTCAGGGTCCGCGCCCCCGAGCTCGTCGGACGTGGCTGGCTCAACACCGGTGGCCGGTCCTTGTCGCTCGCCGACCTACGGGGACGCGTCGTCGTCCTCGACTTCTGGACGTTCTGCTGTGTGAACTGCCTTCACGTCCTCGACGAGCTGCGCCCGGTCGAGGCGCAGTTCCCCGAGGCACTGACGATCATCGGCGTGCACTCGCCCAAGTTCGAGCACGAGGCCGACGCCGACGCGTTGGTTGCCGCCGTCGAGCGGTATGCCGTCCAGCACCCCGTGCTCGACGACCCCGAGCTCGTGACGTGGAAGGCGTATGCCGCCCGCGCCTGGCCCACGCTCGTCGTCCTCGACCCCGAGGGTTACGTCGTCGCCTCGATGTCGGGCGAGGGGCACGGCCCCGGCCTCGCCTCGCTCGTCTCCGAGCTCATCGAGGAGCACGAGGCGAAGGGCACGCTCCAGCCCGGTGACGACCCCTACGTCCCGCCGCCGGCCCCCGACACGGCGCTGCGCTTCCCGGGCAAGGCCGTCGCCCTGCCGGACGGCTCCTTCGTCGTCAGCGACACAGCCGACCACGAGGTCGTGCACCTCGAGGACGACCTGCTGACCGAGCGCGCCCGCTGGGGTGGCGAGGGGGTCCTCAACGAGCCGCAGGGCGTCCTGCTCGCGACCCCCGAGGTCACGCAGCGGCTCGGGGTCGACCTGCTCGTCGCTGACTCCGTCAACCACCAGGTCAAGGGAATCCGCTTCTCGGATGGCTCGATCCACGTCGTGGCGGGCACCGGTGCGCAGCTGCGTGAGCGCTCGGGCGGCGGCCCGGCCCTCGAGCAGGCACTGTCGACGCCGTGGGACCTCGCCTGGCTCGGCGACCGGCTCGTCATCGCCATGGCCGGCACCCACCAGCTGTGGGCCTGGACGCCGGGCGAGACCCTGACGGACGGTCGTGTCGAGGTCATCGGCGGCACCTCCAACGAGGGGCTCGTCGACGGTCCGGCGCCTGAGGCGTGGTTCGCCCAGCCGTCCGGACTGGCGACCTCGGCCTCAGGTGACCGCGTCTGGGTCGCCGACTCGGAGACGTCTGCCCTGCGCTCCCTGACGACGACGGCCGACGGCGGGCTCATCGTCGAGACGCACGTCGGGACCGGCCTCTTCGACTTCGGCCACCGCGACGGTGACGCCGCCGAGGCGCTGCTCCAGCACCCCCTGGGCGTCACCGAGCTGCCCGACGGCTCGGTCGCGGTCAGCGACACCTACAACGGCGCGGTCCGCCGCTACGACCCGGCGACGGGCCAGGTCACGACCCTCGCGCAGGGCCTCGCCGAGCCCAGCGACGCCGTCGTGGAGCGGGACTCCCAGACCGGGGAGGTGCGCCTCGTCGTCGTCGAGTCGGCCGCCCACCGCCTCACGCGCGTCGCCCTGCCCGACGCCGCCCAGCGCGTCGACGGGCCCGCCCACCGGACCCAGCGGCCGCCGACGCCGCTTCCCGCCGGCGAGGTCGCGCTCGAGGTCACCTTCGTGCCGCCGAGCGGCCAGAAGCTCGACTTCCGCTGGGGCGACCCGACCCGGCTCGACGTGTCAGCCACCCCCGATGCGCTCCTCGTCTCCGGGGCCGGTCGTGCCGAGGGCCTGACCCGCACACTCGTGCTGCGCGACGGCATCGGGTCGGGCACGCTGCACATCTCGGTGCAGGCCGCGGCGTGCGACGGCGACCCCGAGACCGGCGAGGTGCCCGAGCACGCGGCCTGCCACCTGTTCCAGCAGGACTGGGGCATCCCGGTCACCCTCGACGCCACCGCCGATGCGACACTGACTCTCGACCTGAGGGGGGTCCAGGCCGGCGATTGACCGGCCGACGACGAGCGGACAGACCGAAGGACGAGGCGGCAGACGTGGCACGACAGACATCCGGTGGCGGCGGCCGCTCGGTCCTCTCGGCGGTGTGCGGGCTGCTCGCCATCGTGCTCCTGCCCCTGTCGCTCGTCGGCTTCTGGGCCTCGGTGCTGCTGACCCGCACCGACGTCTTCGTCGAGGAGCTGCGGCCCGTCGTCACCAAGCCGCAGGTGCAGGAGGCCCTCACCGACGGCATCGTCCAGGGCGTCCTCGGCGCGGTCGACCTGCGCCCCGCGATCGAGAAGGCGCTCGAGGCGCCGATCCGCACGCAGGCGGCCGCGCTCGTCGCGAGCCCGCAGGTCACGGCTGCCTGGACCACCGGCATCCGCGCGCTCCACACCCAGTTCATCGCCGTCATGGAGGGTCGAGCAGACACGCAGCTCGACGACCAGGGGCGGGTCTCCGTGCGCCTCACCATCCCCGTCCCGGCGCTCACCTCCACGCTCGAGCAGGTCGGCGTGCCGAACGCCGGCTCGATCGCCCCCGTCGTGACGATCCCGCTCGTCAAGGCGGCCGATCTGCAGAAGGCGCAGGCGGCATACCGGATCGCCGACGCCTGGGCGCCCGTCGTCGTGGCTGTCCTCGCCCTGCTGTCCATCGCGCTCGCCCGGCGCTGGCGCGCCGCGGCCACCCTCGTCGGCATCGGCTGGATCGTGACGGCCCTGGCGCTCGCCCTCGTCGTCATGGTGTCGCGCGAGCCGCTCATGCGACGCGTCGACCCGGAGGTGGCGCGCACCATCGCCGACGCCGCCTACGGACTTGCGGCACGCAACCTCTACTACGAGATCGCGATCGCGGTCGGGGCGGGCGTCGTCCTGCTCCTCGTCTCGGTCGTCACGCTCGCGTTCGGTCGGCGACGCACCCGCTGAGCCACCCGCCGGCTGCACCACTCGTGGGCGTTCGACGGCCTGCGGGTATGTGCCCCGCAGGTACGCGCCCAGAGCGTGCCCCCAGCCAAGGAGACCTCATGGGTATCGGACTCGGGATCTTCCTGCTCGTCGTCGGAGCGATCTTCTACTTCACCAACATCGACTCCAGCGTCCTCAACATGAGCAGCAGCACGGGCAACACGATCGGGATCATCCTCATGGTCGCCGGTGCACTCGCGATCATCCTCGCGCTCGTCCTCAACGCCCAGCGCGCCCGCACGCAGCACACGGTCGTCACCGAGCGCCGCGGGGCGCCCGATGTCGTCGAGCGTCGTGTCGACGGCGACGAGGTCGTCGAGCGCCGCGTCGAGCATCGCGACGAGACCCTCTAGACCGTCGAAGGGCCGCGAACCGGGCTCTCAACCGTCGAAAGGCCACGAACCGGACTCCGGCTCGTGGCCTTTCGACGTCTGGGGCGGGGAGCACGTCGCAGCACGTGAACCCTTGCGCGGGGAAGGCAGCCTGAGCAGGAGAACTCACCTGCCCGGGCGCCGTTCGTGCTTCGATGAGATGTGAGCCGGACCCGCCCTGAGGTGACGCCCCGCAGCGCGTCGGAGATCGCCGCTGCGACGCCCGCCGACCGGGACCGCTGGGTCGACGCCCTGCGCGTGGGCTCGCTCCTCGTCGTGATCCTGGGCCACTGGCTCATGGTCGCCATCACGCCGGACGGCCGGATCACCAACGCGCTCACCGTCGTGCCGTCGCTGCAGCCGCTGACCTGGGTGCTGCAGGTCATGCCGCTCTTCTTCCTCGTCGGTGGCGTCGCCCATGCGCACACGCTCGAGTCGCTCGAACGTCGCCGGCCGCAGGCCAGGGGGAGGTATGCCGCGTTCTTCCGCGCGCGGGCCGAGCGCCTGCTGCGGCCCACCCTCGCCTTCCTCGCGGTGTGGGTCGCCCTCGGTGTCGTCGCCGACCTGTCGGGTCTGACGTCGCGGCCCGGCGACGCCGGTCGTCTGGCCCGCGACGCGCTCGTCATGGTCCCGCAGCTGTTGTGGTTCGTCGGGATCTACCTCGGCGCGTGCGCCTTCGCCCCGCTGATGCGTGACCTGCACCGACGGTGGGGCCTCCGCGTCGTGCTGGCGCTCGTCGTGCTGGCCTGCCTCGTCGATGCCGTGCGCTTCGGCGGTGGCCCGGAGCTGGTCGGAAACCTCAACTTCGCGCTCGTGTGGTTGGCCTTGCACCAGCTCGGGTTCGCCTGGCGCGACGGGCTGCTCACGACCGGGCGCGGATGGGTGATGGCAGTGGTGGGCTTCGGCGCGATGGGACTGGCCATCACCTTCGGCCCCTACCCGACGTCGATGGTGGGCCTGCCCGGCGAGGCCGTCTCGAACATGGCGCCCCCGACGGCAGCCCTGCTCGCCCAGGGCCTTGGCATCTGCGGCCTCGCCGTCGTGCTGCGGCCCGTCATGGCGCGGGTGCTCGCGAGGCCGGGGGCGTGGCGAACGGTCGTCGTGGCCGGTCCGTATGCCATGACCGCCTTCCTCTGGCACCTCACCGCCCTGATGACGGTCCTGCTGGCGATGCGCGGTCTCGGGATCGGCCAGCCGCCCGTGGCGTCGTGGGCGTGGTGGCTGACCCGTCCGCTGCTCTTCGCGGTGCTCGCCGCCGTGACAGCGGTTCTCGTCGCCGTCTTCGTCAGGTTCGACCGGGGCCCCCGCGTGGCAGCTGCTGCCGTCGACGAGCAGCGGCGCTGGGTCGATCCCGTCGCCGCCGTGTCGGCCGCGGTGCTCTTCTTCGGGATCCTCATCATCTCGATCGTCGGCGTCGACGTGCTGGGCAACCGTCCCGTCTTCTTCCTCGTCGGGGACGTGACGCCCGTCGTCGGCTTCGCGGTCCTCGCTGCCGGGCTGCTCCTCCTGCGCACCACCCGCCCGCGCCGCAACACACCGAGCAGTCGTCAACCCCTGCGGTTGTAGCCGGCGCGGATGGCCACTGCTCGGTGTGTTGCGGAGGGGTGGGAAAAGTCGATGGCACGACGTCGACACCAGGCCCTACCGTCGAGCCATGGAGACGACGCTCATCGACGTGCACGACGACCGCGTGTGCGCCCGCGCCTACGACGTCATCATCGCGAGCAAGGGCCACGAGCGGCCGTGGAACGAGCCGCCGTCACTGGCGGAGACCCTCGTCGAGTGGCGTCACGTCGACAAGGCCGAGCCGATGGAGATGTGGGGCGCCCTCGACGGCGACCTGCTCGTCGGGGTCGCGACCCTCTGGCTCCCGATGGAGGACAACACGTCGATGGCGTGGTTCGACGTCCAGGTCGACCCGGCCCACCGCGGTCGCGGCGCCGGCGCGATCCTGCTCGAGCGCGTCGTCGACCGGGCCCGGGAGGAGGGGCGCACCACGATGGTGGTCGACTTCCTCGTGCCGGCGGACTCCGACGGCCACGGCTACCGCCGGTTCGCCGAGCGGCATGGCTTCCAGCTGAGCAACACCGAGATCATCCGCCACCTCGAGCTGCCCGTGGCCGACGAGGCGCTCGACCGGCACGCCGAGCACGGGCGCGTGAGGTGGGAGAGCGACTACCGCCTCGAGACCCACGTCGGTGGCGTGCCCGCGCGCCTGCAGGAGTCGCTCTGCGCGGTCATGAACCAGCTCGCCGTCGACGCCCCAACGGGCGACATCGAGTTCGAGGAGGAGTCGCTGACGCCGGCCCGCTACGAGGACTACCTCGAGCTCTTCCGGCAGCAGGGCCGCGTCCGTCTGACGACCGTCGCGGTACACCGCTCGACGGACGCCGTCGTCGCCTACTCCGACCTGATGCTGCCCTCGGGCGCGCCCGGGGTCGCCTGGCAGTGGGGCACGCTCGTGCACCGCGACCACCGGGGACACCGTCTCGGCATGGCGGTCAAGGTCGAGAACCTTCGCCGCCTGCAGACCGACCACCCGGAGCGTCGGCGCGTCGTCACGGGCAACGACGACACGAACTCGTGGATGGTCTCGATCAACGAGGACCTGGGCTTCCGGATCGTCGAGCTCTGCCCCGCCTACCACCGCTCCCTGGCCTGACGGCATACGCGAGGACGTCCTGGCGCAACGAGGAGGCGCCCGTCCCCACGATGGGGAGGGCGCCTCGTCGGGAGGGGTTGGCTCAGAAGGCCGACTCGGGCACGTCCATGAGGTCGTTGTCGGTGGCCTCGGCGATGGCGCGCTCGGCCGCGATCCTCGGCAGGACGTTCTTGGCGTAGAACGAGGCCGCCGCGACCTTGCCGCGGTAGAAGTCGGCGTCCTTGCCCGTGGCGCCGGCGTCGAGGGCCTTCTGAGCGACCTCGGCCTGGCGCAGCAGCAGCCAGCCGACGACGAGGTCGCCGGCGCCGAGGAGCAGGCGCGTCGTGTTCTGGCCGACCTTGTAGAGGTTGGCCGTGTCGCCGCCCGTGCGCGGGTCGCTCTTCATGAGGTCGCCGATCATGTGGCCGACGATGCCCTGGATGTCCTCGAGCGCCCTGCCGAGCAGCTCGCGCTCGGTGTCGAGCGAGCCGCCCAGGTCCTTGGCGAACTCCTGGATCTGGCCGGCGACGTGCTGCAGGGCCTGGCCCTTGTCGCGGACGATCTTGCGGAAGAAGAAGTCGAGGCTCTGGATGGCCGTCGTGCCCTCGTAGAGCGTGTCGATCTTCGCGTCGCGGACGTACTGCTCGATCGGGTAGTCCTGCAGGAAGCCCGAGCCGCCGTAGGTCTGGAGCGACTCGGTGCCGAGCAGCACCCACGCGCGCTCGGAGCCGAGACCCTTGACGAGCGGCAGCATGAGGTCGCTGATCTTGTTGGCGAGGGCCGCGTCGGAGCCCTCTTCGAGGGGGGCTGCCGGGTTGCCGGCCTGCGCCTGGCTCACGGCGTCCTGCTGGCTGGCGGTGTAGAGCACGAGTGCACGCAGGCCCTCGGCGTACGCCTTCTGGAGCATGAGGGAGCGGCGCACGTCGGGGTGGTGCGTGATGGTGACGCGGGGGGCCGCCTTGTCGGTCATCTGCGTCAGGTCGGCGCCCTGGACGCGCTCCTTGGCGTACTCCAGCGCGTTGAGGTAGCCCGTGGAGAGAGTGGCAATCGCCTTGGTGCCGACGAACATCCGCGCGTTCTCGATGACCTTGAACATCTGCGCGATGCCGTCGTGGACGTCGCCGAGCAGCGTGCCGACGGCGGGCGCGTGCTCGCCGAAGGTCACCTCGCACGTCGTGGACACCTTGAGGCCCATCTTGTGCTCGACGTTGGTGACGTGCGCGCCGTTGCGCTCGCCGAGCTCACCGGTCTCGAGGTCGACGTGGAACTTCGGGACGATGAAGAGCGACAGGCCCTTGGTGCCGGGCCCGGCACCCTCGGGGCGGGCGAGGACGAAGTGGACGACGTTGTCGACCATGTCGGACTCGGCCGAGGTGATGAAGCGCTTGACGCCGGTGATGTGCCACGTGCCGTCGGGCTGCTGCACGGCCTTGGTGCGGCCCGCGCCGACGTCGGAGCCGGCGTCGGGCTCGGTCAGCACCATGGTCGTGTGCCACGCCTTGTCGACGATGTGCTTGGCGAGCTTCTTCTGGTCGTCGTTGCCGAGGTGCCAGAGGAGGTTGGCGAAGGAGTAGCTCGCCGTGAACATGTGGACGGCCGGGTTGGCGCCGCAGACCATCTCGGCGACGGACCAGCGCAGCGAGGCCGGGACGACCATGCCGCCGAGCTCGGCCGGGACGTCGAGGTTGCCCCAGTCGCCGTCGACGTAGGCCTTGAACGACTTCTTGAACGAGTCGGGCATCGTCACGGTCTGGCTGACCGGGTCGTAGACGGGCGGGTTGCGGTCGCTGTCGAGCAGGCTGTCGGCCAGCTCGTTCTCGGCGAGGCGCGCGACCTCGCGCAGGATGTCCTTCGCCGCGTCGACGTCGACGTCGGCGTAGATGCCCTGCCCGAGCACCTCCTGCCGGTTGAAGACCTCGAAGAGGTTGAACTCGAGGTCGCGCACGTTGCTCTTGTAGTGGCCCATCCGGGACCCTCCGCGTTCTGTCGCTCGTCGTGCGTCCGCGTTGTCGGTGCGGGCGCGCCAAGTTACTGGCCGGTCACTTCCATGATGCTACTGGCCGGTAACGACCGCAAGAGGGGGAGGTCACAGTTGCGCCACGGGGGAGAGGCGGGTGCGTGAGGGCGTATGCCGGGTGGCGCGGACCGCGCCCGACGAGCACTCCCGGCCACCCGGCATACGACCATCGGGTTGCTCGGGGACAGCAGAAGGGCCCGGTCGCGATGACCGGGCCCTTCCGACTTCTGGAGCAGGCGGCACGAATTGCACGTACGTCTTCCTTCTGGAAGAAGGCTGTTCTGCTACTGAACTACGCCTGCGAGGCGTCGCCAACCGTAGCAACAGACGGGGCCCGACGTCCAAATGCGCCGCGCCGGGTGTCAGGACCCGTCGCGCACCCGGCGGGCGAACGCCGAGGACCGCGCCCGCAGCTCCTCGACGCGGCGCTCGACGAGCGCGAGCGGATCGAGGCCGCCCTCCATGCTGTTCGGCAGCCGCCGCACGTGCGCCGAACAGCGGAAGTCGGCGTGGACGAGCGTGCCGAGGCTGTTGCCCTCGCGGCCCGCGGCGCCCGCCCGCCTGGCGACGAAGAGGGACACCTCGCTCGTCGCGAACACGTCCTCGCACCAGGCGCACATCGTGCTCGCCTTGCGCGTGCGCTCCGAGGCCCGCAGGACGAAGCCGACGGGTGCGTCGTCGACGGGGACCACGGCATACGCCCGTTGGGGGTTGCTGCGGTCGACCCAGCCGAGGACGTCGAGCGTCTCCCAGTCGAGGTTCTCGAGGTCTGGTGGGAGGCTCGCCTGCTTGGCCTCGCGTCGGGAGGTGTTGACGAAGGAGGCGCGAATCTCGTTCTCTGTCAGGGGTTTCACGGTCTGTTCCTGTCGGTCGGCATGACCGGATGGCCCGGTCAGCCAGGGTGGGGGAGATGGCGTCGGACCGTGTCCGCTGAGCAGGCCATGATGGCCCCCACCTCTCCGCGGGCCTCCCCGCCGACGATCGACCTGCTCCCGAGCGGAGCGGCGTCCATGATGCGTCGATCCGACCGGAACGGTCCACCCATTAACCGGCGGCCTGTCCCGGTCAGGCACCGTCTGCCCCGGTTCGCTCTCATTTGACGTGGCAAACATTGCCAGAATTTGTCCTACCGCGATGCTTTCGTGACCTTCTCTGTCACATTCGATGAATGTTCATCGTCCGGGGTCTCCCCCGGACGGCCCGCCGGACGCCGAATCCTGTCCACCGGTGGGGCAGCCAAGCAATGACGGACAGGAGTGGGGGACCCACCTTCGGACCGGCCTGCCGGTCCTTGGGGTGAAGCCGCATCTGCGGCCGGGCAACTTCCGCCCGAACCCGACAGCTCACCTCACAGGCGTGGGAAGGACCAACCCATGTCCGCTTCTACTTCTGCACGTCGAATTTCCTTGCAGTCCATGGCAATAGCGCCACTTGTGACCGCAGCACTGCTGGTCGGGACTGTCGGCACCTCGCCGGCCCCGACAGCCTCCGCGCCGAGTGCACCGGCAGCATCAGCCGCCTCGGCCCTCCCGGCCCGAGCGTCGGTGAACCTGGCAGCGAAACCCGTCGCCTACGTCACCCCGGCGTCCATAGCCATCCCGCGCGGGCTCAAGGCCGTCAGGATCGCGGCCGCCCAGAAGGGCAAGCCCTATCGCTGGGGCGGCGCTGGGCCGTCGTCCTTCGACTGCTCCGGGCTCGTCTACTACATCTACAAGAAGAGGCTGCACGTCTCGCTGCCGCGCACTGCCAACGCCCAGCGACTGAAGACGATGCGCATCGCCAAGGCCAGCCTCCGGCCCGGCGACCTCGTCTTCTTCATGTCCGGCGGCCGCGCCTACCACGTGGGCATCTATGCCGGCCACGGCAAGATCTGGCACTCGCCGAGGCCTGGCCAGCGCGTCCAGCTGTCGAAGCTCTGGACGTCGCGCTGGGTGGCGGGGAGGGTGCGCTGACCCTGGCGGTGGTCGACTCGGGTGTTGCGGGACGAGGGGATCCCGGCTCGATCGGACCAGGCGGGAGCGCAGGGAACGCGGTCACGACGCGGTCCCTGTGCTCCCGTTTGGCGTAGACTGGACGTATCGATTTCGAGAGACTGCAGTTGCCGATCTCCCCCGGCGCTCAGGGCTGGCAGCGTGTGGGTCAGCGCATCTCAGACCAGCTGGTCTAGCGAGCGAGGGCGTGAACCATGGGCACACGAGGCGGCATCTGCGGGACCCGCTCCAGTGATGGATGACAACCGGGGTGAGTACGGACGCGCTCACGGCGACTGGCAGTCCGACGACGCGAGCCGCGTCGACCGACTCGCCGCACTGAGCCAGATGGTCGATTGCGAGCCGCCCGCGAGGGGACACTCGCCGGGCCTCATCAGCAGCCTGAACAGCCTCTGCTCCGTGGCCGTGCGCGAGGTTCCTGCGAGCGGTGCGGGTCTGAGCCTGACAGCCGGGCAGCCGGGTGCCGGCAGCGCGGCTGCCTGGTCCGGGCACAACGCCCAACGGCTCGAGGAGCTGCAGTTCAGCCTGGGGGAGGGCCCGTGCATCGAGGCGGTCGACGTGCGCCGGCCCGCCTTCGAGCCGGACCTCACCACGACGGGGTCTCGACGCTGGCCGCTCTATGCGCCGGCGGCCTGCGACCTGGGAGCCCGCGCGGTGTTCGCGGTGCCGCTCCAGATGGGCGCGGCTCGGTTGGGGGTCCTCGACATCTACCGCGACCAACCGGGATCGCTCACCGCAAAGGCCATGCGGGATGTCTTCATCCTCGCCGAGGTGGCCCTGGCACTGCTGCTCGAGAGCCAGCGCACCCGCAACCGGGCGTCCTTCGAGAAGGGCATGAACGAGGTCGTCGCCCATCGCACGGTCATCTACCAGGCCCAGGGCAAGGTCATGGTCGCCCTCGGGATCAGCCTGCCCGAGGCGTTGTCCCGGCTCCAGGCCCACGCCTTCAGCACGGGCAGGTCGCTGGCGGACGTCGCCCAGGACGTCCTCGACGGCACGACCGTCCTGGACAAGGACCCCGGCGGGTAACGCCCGCCCGCATGTCCCCCGCCCGGCGCGGTGGGCCATTCTCGAAACCGTCGCATTGCTCTGTCGCGTATGCGTGTGCGCCGGCCGCGGAAGGCGTACGGTCGATACAGCAAGCTGCCCTGGACCCGGTGGCGACATTCTCCCGGGAGTCCATCATGGAAGCCACGCCTCGCCGTCGTCCCCCCCTCCGGCTGGCTCGCTACCATCCTCCCGGAGTCGCGGACTCGTCTGATCATCCGGACGCGGTCTCCTGGGGAACGCCGGCTGCGGCGGGGGACGGGGCGCTGCTGCTGCTGGTCATGCACGAGGACCGCGGGTCGGCGTGGGTTCTCAGCCTCTCCGGTGAGGCCGATCTCTTCACCCAGGGGCTGCTCGAGGACCAGCTGGACACGGCTCTGGCGATGGGTCGGGAGTCGCTCGTCCTCGACGTCCGGCGGCTCACCTTCTGCGACGTCGCCTGCGCCCAGAGAGTGCTGGCCGCCACCCGGACGGGCTCCGCCACGCTGCTCGGGGCGAGCGGGGAGGTCAAGCGTGTCTTCGAGCTGCTCGATGCGGATGAGACCTTGCCGCGTCGCAACGTCGGCAGCGGCATCGGTGAGGGGTGACCGCGGGCGGCGCCGCCGACGCGCATCCGCACCATGACTGGCGCGGCCGGAGCGTCCACTTACCGCGATGGGGTCCTGCCGATACACTTGGGGTAGCAAGAGGTGAGCCGTTTCCCGGTTCCTCCATCCCTGAACCCGGAGTCGTGATGTCCACCATCCCGAGCGAGCGGGTCGCTGAGACCTTCGTCGAGGTGGCAGACACCTTGGTGGACGACTTCGACCTCGTTGACTTCCTGACCATGGTGACCGAGCGTGCGGCCGAGCTGGCCGGTGCATCGGCAGCCGGCCTCATGCTGGGCGACGAACGCGGCCAGCTCCGCTTCATGGCGGCCTCCCACGAGTCGGCCCGACTCCTCGAGCTCCTTCAGCTGGAGGGTGGACAGGGACCCTGTCTCGAGTGCTTCCGGCTGGGGCGGCCGGTGTCGCACGACGACCTGGCGAGCGCCGCCGACGTCTGGCCGCTCTTCTCGGCGGAGGCCGTCAGGCTGGGGTTCCACTCCGTGCAGGCGTTCCCGTTGCGTCACCACGTCACCGTGGTCGGAGCGCTCAACACCTTCGGCCCGGAGGCGCATCGACTGGACCCCGAACGCATCCGCGTCGTGCAGGCCCTGGCCGACCTGGCAACCATCGGCATCCTCCAGGAGCGGGCCATCCGGCACGGGGAGCTGTTGGCCGAGCAACTGCAGCACGCCTTGAACAGCCGAGTCACGATCGAGCAGGCCAAGGGCGCCCTGGCACACATCAGGTCCATCGACACCGATGCCGCGTTCAACCTGATGCGAAACCACGCGCGACAGAACCACAAGCGACTGGTTGATGTCGCGCTCGCGGTGCTCGAGGAACCGACCGGCATCCCTGAGCTCACGAAGCGATGACGCTGCGCGGGTGAGACCTGCTCATCCTGCCCGTCGTGGCGCCGCGAGGTCCTGACTCAGCTGACTCAGGCGACGGGTGTACGGCGCTGGGCACCGCCCGACGGAGACAGGCCATGGCCTCGGGGCTCGCAGACGGCCCAGGAGAAGTGTCGCGACCCGACGTTGAACTCCCCTCGACTCGCGCAGGGCTCGGCGGCCGACGGCGCCAGCGCGCGTCGTCGAGCCTTCTGGGGGTCTGCGTCCTGTGGGGGCCGTGGCGCGTCGTCCTCGACGACGATGCGGATCCGTGTCCGGTGCTGCGACAGCGAGAGGTGCAGGTCCCCGGCGCCCTCCAGCACGGACCGGCGCACCATCCGGCCGATCAGCGGGGACACCCTGGGGATCATCGGGGCCAGGCCCCAGTCGAGGCAGGCACGCGTTGCTGCCGACCGGGCATCCTCGGACGCGCGCAGGGCGGGGATCAGCTCCATCGTCAGGGATGACGCGATGCCCTCGACCCACATGTGCGGCCACACGGCCGGGATCGTCGGCCCCAGTCTCAGGTAGCGGCCCATGGGGTCGTGAGCCAGCTGGTCGCGCAGGGACGAGGACTCGGCGATGACTCCGATCGGAGTGCCGGGCCACCGGTGGACGAGATCTCCCGCGGCGGCCACGGCCCGGACCGAGTCGTCGTCGGCGTCGACGGGACAGCTGATGCGGGCCATCACGCCGGTGGGCGAGAGCGCCCACTCCCGCAGGATGGCCTCACCCACCGCGCTGAAGACCGAGGATTTGACCTCCGGCACGTCGATCAGGGAGAACTGGCCGAAGCGGAGGGTCTTGATCTCACCGTCAACGGCTGACGAGTCCGGGTGCGCCATCTGCTGAGAGGCGTTCGACATTCGCGGTTCCTGTCGCGACCGGCCGGGGTCCGGGGCCGGGTTACGGGCAGCCGAGGTCCAGGGCTGACGTCGTCCATCCATGCTAGGTCGGGATCGGAGCGCGCAGGCGAGAACGGCCGTCCTCGCCAAAAGAGCCGGTCGCAGCGAGGTCCCCGGTAATCTGGAAGCGCGGTGTGAGAGGTGCCCGCGCCCTCGTCCCATCGGCGAATCTCGGTGAGGCCAAAGAGGCGACGACATGGTGTACCAGAGAGCCCTGCTCAGGACGCTGTCTCGCTCGGCCGCGGCCCTCTCTCGTGGTGCCGACGTGCCCGCCGCCCTCGAAGACCTCGTCGAGTGCACCGTCGAGCTGTTGGAAGTGGCCGGGTGCTCCGTCGTCCTGGAGGAGGCCGGCCGGCTGCAGAGTGTCGCCGCCCGGGGCCGCACTGCGATCGAGCTGGAGCGCACGCCGGAAGCGCTCCAGACCGGACCCTGCCGCGACGTGATGACACGCGGCGAGGTGGTGGCGGTCCCCGACCTCGTGGCCGCGGCGAACCGTTGGCCGCGCTTCGGTGCGACAGCGGTCGGGCTCGGCCTTCGAGCCGTCGCCTGCCTGCCCGTGCGACGGGACGAGACCACCATGGGGACCCTCGACCTGTACGACCGTTCGATGCGTGAGTGGAGCGCGGACGAGCTCGAGGTTGCCCAGGTGCTGGCCGACCTGGCGGCCGGCTTCGTCACCAACGGGGCGCGACTCCGCGAGCAGGCCCTGATGAACGAGCAGCTGCAGGGAGCACTGGCGTCGCGGGTCGTCATCGAGCAGGCAAAGGGGTTCACGGCGAACGACCTCGGCGTCGGCGTCGACGAGGCCTTCGAGGTGATGCGTCGTCACGCTCGCGCCCACCACGCATCGGTCCAGGATGTCGCGAGCGCCATCGTCAGAGCCGGGTTCCACGTGCCGAGCCCACCGGACTCCGAGCTGCCCTGACGCGGTCAGCCGCAAGCCGGGAGACCTGCCCGACCTGCGGCTCGGTATCGGAGCGAGCGACGGGAATCGAACCCGCGTATCCAGCTTGGGAAGCTGGCGCTCTACCATTGAGCTACGCTCGCACGGGCCGCCGGAGGTGCCCCGACAAGGGCACGTGAGCGGCACGCGGCGCCAGTGTAGCCGACGCCGAGCCAGTGCCCAGACCGCGACCCCAGAGGCCGAAACCGTCATGGATCTCGTCAAGCAGACCGCCTTCGTCGAGCACGTGCGTCAGCGCGGCGGAGCGAGCGCGCAGGTCGCCGTGACCCTCGAGCAGTTCTTCGACGGCAACGACTGCGAGTGGTCCATCGCGCCGAACCGGCCCGAGGACATGCCCCTGGAGACGGTGCGGCGCGTGCTGCTCGAGCTGCGCGAGCACCCGGAGGTCCACGACGTGCGGGTCGAGCTCGACGTCCTGGAGTTCCAGGACTTCCCGGACGACGAGTGGCCTTTCGCCAGTGGGGTGGCCGTCATCACGACGCTGCAGCCGGAGGAGGTCGACGCGATGACGGTCGAGGCCGATACCGAGTGCAGCGGTGGGCCGGCCGCCCAGGCGGACTGGCTCGTCGACGGTCCGGCCGTGCCCGAGGGGCACCACTACGTCGGCGTGTGGTGGGACTGATGGGCGCCTCGGACCCGAGGGCCCACATGGTCACCGGCGCGCTCGAGCAGGTCACCGATGCCCTCTGCTACCACGGGGAGGGGCCTGTCTGGTCGCCGACCTGGGGCGGCCTGCGCTGGGTCGACATGCTCGCGGGTGACGTCCTCACCCTCCGCGAGGACGGCTCCGTCGACCGGATGCACGTGGGCGACGTCGCCGCGTTCGTGCGGCCGCGCACCGACGGCGGCTGGGTGGTCGCGACCGAGCGAGGGCTGGCCCGCGCCGACGAACCACACGGCATACCGACTCCGTGGTTCGACCTCTGGGACGACCCGTCCGTCCGGATGAACGAGGGCGGTGTCGACAGCCTGGGCCGGCTGTGGGCGGGGACGATGGGCTACGACCGGGTGCCCGGCACCGCGCGCCTCTTCCGGGTCGACCCGGCAGGCTGCGTCACGGTCGTCCTCCCCGACGTGACGATCTCCAACGGGATCGACCTGTCGCCCGACCGGCGCCGTGCCTACTACGACGACACCCCGACGGGTCGCACCGACGTCTTCGACGTCGTCGACGGCGAGCTGGTCAACCGACGCCCGTTCGTCACGCACGACGTCGGGCACCCGGACGGCCTCACGGTCGACAGCGCCGGCAACGTCTGGGTCGCCCTCAACGGCGCAGGTCGCGTGCGCTGCTTCTCGCCGTCGGGCGAGATGCTCGACGAGGTCGCGCTGCCCGTGCGCCTCACGACGGCCTGCACGTTCGGCGGCGACGACCTGCGCGACCTCTACGTCACGACGTCCCGCGAGAACCTCGACGACCCCGAGCCGCAGGCCGGCGCCGTCTTCCGGGTGCGCGTCGCCGTCCCCGGACAGCGGGTGCGCGCCTTCGCCGGGTGACGAGCGGCCGACGGCCACTGGGGGCGTATGCCGTGTGCCACCAACGGCGCCCACGGCTCGCGCGGGTGGTCCGGGCGTCACACGACGCGCGGTGATGCGGTGCTCGCCGAGCGGTGACGACGCATCCCGCCCCAGTAGCCGCGGCGTGGAGCCCGGGCCTCGGTCGGGGCCGGTTCGTGCATGCGGCGTCGTTCGGCACGGCGGATCTGTTCGGCGCGAGACGAGGTCGCGAGCTCGATCATGAGCTGTGGGTTGGGGTTGAGCGAGAGCATGATTCCTCCTGATCGGGTTCGAGCTGACACCTCCACGCTCGCCGTAAGCCGGTCACGGGGAATCAGGCAAAATCCTTATCTCTGGGGCTGCTCGCGAGTGACCCGGCCGTAACCCTCCGCGGTGCCGGGACCTTCGCGACAATCGGGAACGTGGGCGCGCGCGCGATGGTCGGCAGGGACGCAGAGCTCCACGAGCTCCGGCTCCTGGCCGCGGGCGCTCGCGAAGGAGTCGGTGGTGCAGCGGTCGTGACCGGCGAGGCCGGCATCGGCAAGTCCCGCCTCATCGCGGAGTTCGCGGCAGCGGAGCGCGCAGCGGGAATGGTGGTGGTGGTCGGGCACGGGGTCGACCTGACCGGTGGGCACCTGCCCTTCGCCACCCTCTCCGAGAGCCTCCGCGACGCGCTCCGGCAGCTGGGGGTGGAGGACCTCGGGCGGCTGGCGCCGGAGGCGTGCCGCACGCTGGGCTCGCTCGTGCCCGAGCTCTCGGCGCCCTCGGAGCTCCGTCGGCACGCCGAGCGCGCCGACCTCACGCCCGCTCCCGACCGGGTCGCGGTGCTCGGCGCCGCCATCCACCTGCTCGAGGCGATGGCCGCCCGTCGCCCGGTGTGCTGGGTCGTCGAGGACGTCCAATGGGTCGACCCCCAGACCCTCGACCTCCTGCGCGTCATGGGTCCAGCCGCCGAGAGCCGGCCGCTGGTGCTTGTCACCTCCTTCCGGACGCCCGTGCTGGAACCAGAGGCCGCGGCGGTGCTCTCGGACCTCGTCTCACGTGCGAACGCGCACCCCGTTCGGCTCGTCCGGCTGGACGAGGCGAGCGCCCGCCGACAGCTGCGCCGCGTCGTGGGCGCCGAGCTCGACCCAGCCGTCGAGGACCGGATCCTCAGTCTGGGTGAGGGGCTGCCGCTGTTCGTCGAGCACCTGGCGCACGAGGCTCGGGTCGGCACCTCATCCCTGCCCGAGTCGCTGGGAGCCATCGTCGACGGTCGGCTGCGTCGCCTCGGCAGCCGGGTGACGGCGATGCTCGAGGCAGCGGCCGTCGCGGACGGTCCCGTCGCCACCACGGACCTGACCCGTGTCGTCCAGGCCCAGGCCGCCGAGGTCGATCAGGCCGTCGACGACGCGGTGACCGCGCGGGTGCTCGAGCCGACCGAGGCCGGACGGCTGAGGTTCGTCCACGCGCTGGTGAAGGAGCTGGTGGCCTCGCGCCTGCCGCCGACGCGGCGACGACGCCTCGAGCGCGCGTGGGCGGAGACACTGGAGGCGGCGAGTCCGGCAGACCTCGCGACGGTCGTGGCGGTGGCCCACCACCGGATCGCGGCGGGTGACGCCGAGGAGGCGTTGGGCGGCTTCGCTCGGGCCGCCCGGCTGGCGGCCCGCGGCGGTGACAGCCGGCTCGAGACGTCGTGCCTGCTCCGGGTCCACGAGCTCTGGGGAGCGGTGCGTGATCCGGAGGCCGCCTGCGGCATGGGCATGGTCGACCTGATCTACCACCTGTGCGTCGCGGCCGTCGCCGCCGAGCAGCGCGAGGCCGTGGCCCAGGTCGTGGCCGCGGAGTGCGAGGGCCCTCATCTGGAGCTCGATGCGATCACCCGCCTGTGGCTGACCATGCGACTCGAACAGCTCGAGGGCCGGCCACCGGGCACCGTGGGTTCCCTCCGTTCGGGGGAGCAGACGACGCGGGAACGCGCGACGCTGCTGCTGGAGGCGCCGCAGGGGCTCGTCGCCATGGACGCCCTGCAGCTCGCAGGTCGGGAGGCGCGCCGCTTCGACGGGGCCCTCGCCGCGCGGCTGCATCGCCGCGGCTGGGAGATGGCGCGGAAGGTGGGCGGCGCGCGGGCCCGGCTGCGCTCGGAGGTCTTCGTGGGCTTCGACCACCTGGCCCGCGTCGAGCCCCTCGCCGAGGCGCGACGGTTGATGTCACTGGAGGACGAGTTCGCGGAGCTGCCGTTGGCCGACTGGTCCATCGTGCTGGAGTCCGTCGTCGTGGGCCTCGTCGACGCGGGCTGCTACGAGGAGGCGACCGTTCAAGCCGAGGCGGCTCTACGGCGCCTCCAGGACCCCGCGCTCTCCCCGCGCCGCTACGCCGGCATCGCCCTCGGCCTGGCGTCCGCGCGAGTGGAGCTGGGGGACTGGGCCGAGGCCGAGCGCTGGCTCGAGGTCGTCGAGTCGTCGTACGCCCCGGCTCGCGCCGAGGCCGCGGGTCTGCGGCTGCGCATCGCGGTGCGACGGGGATCGCAGCCAGAGCTCCCGTCCTACCTGGACCGCGTGGCGCCGGACCTGGACCGAGAGCTCGATTTCGTCGGTCAGGGCCACGGGCTCGCGGACCTCGTGGCCGCGTTCTACGCCGTCGGCGACGTCGACGCCGCCCGCCGTCGGCTCGACGCCCTGAGCGGTGATCCGCGCGACTGGTGGTTCGCTGCCGTGTGGCCGGCCGTGAACGCGGCGGCACGCTTCGAGGTGGCTGCCCAGGCGCGCACGACCGATGCCGTCGGTGCCCGGCTCGTCACCCGTCTGGACGCGCTCTGTGCCCGGTTCGAGTGGGTCGCCCCGGCGGCAGATGCGTTCCGGAGCGAGCAGGCAGCCCTCCTCGCGAGGTCTCGTGGCACCGACACCGTCGAGGACTGGGTCCGGGCGGTGGAGGCCTGGGCGGGGATCGGCCGCAGCTGGGACGAGGCGGTCTGCCGGGTCCGGCTCGCCGAGACCTGCTCGCTCGCCGGCGACCGGGACCGTTCGGTCGACGAGCTCCGCCACGCGCATGCCATCGCGTGCCGTCTGGGAGCGGGGCCGCTGGAGCGGGAGGTGCAGGTGCTCGGCCGCAGCTGGGGCGTCTCCCTGCCCACGGTCGGCCGGACCGAACCCCGCTCCACCCTCACCCCGCTCACCCCGCTCACGGCGCGGGAGCGCCAGGTCCTCGAGCTGGTCGCCGACGGCTCCACGAACGACGACGTGGCGAGGATCCTCGTCATCTCGCCCAAGACCGCCAGCGTCCACGTGTCGCGGATCCTCGCCAAGCTCGGGGCGGGCAACCGCACCGAGGCCGTGGCCATCGCCCGCCGTTCCGGGCTCCTCCCCTGAGCGGCGCTCGCCGCGCTCGCGTGCCGTATGCCGTATGCCGTATGCCGTGTGCCCCGGCCGCGCGGTCAGCCGGGCTGGGTCATCCCGCCGTCCGAGGACGGCCCGAACACCGCGACGGAGCGGGCGGGCCGCGGGAGGCGGCCGGACGGCATACCCGGCTCTGCCCCGTCGAGGCCCTCGTCGGGACGGGACCCCACGCCGAGGAGGCTGCGGGTGAGCCGCTGCGCGTCCGACATCAGCTCGTCGAGCGCGAGACCGAGGTGCTCGTCCGACGGCGGCTCGTCGCTGAGGGCCGCGGCCAGGACCGCGCGCCTCACGAGCTCCTTGGCGAACGACGCGGTCGTGCCCTCGGCTCGTGCGGCGGCGGCCGAGATCGCCTCGGATCCGAAGAGGTGGCCGCCGTAGAGGCGCAGCAGCTCGCGGCGCCCCTCGGCGTCGGGCAGCGGGATCTCGGCGGCGAGGTCGACCCGACCCGGTCGCTGCGACAGGGCGACCTCGAGGTCCTCGACGCGGTTCGTCGTCAGGATGAAGGCCACGTCGGCGTCGGCGTCGAGACCGTCGAGGGCGTCGAGCACCTCGAAGAGCAGCGGCGAGGCGCCCATCGGCGCGAAGGAGCGGTCCTCGGCCACGAGGTCGCAGTCCTCGAGGACGACGATCGCCGGCTGGTGCGCGCGGGCGACCTTGGCCGCGTCGTGGATGAAGCGGAGCGAGCCGCCGCTCAGCAGCACCGCCGTCGTGCCCGGCGTCGCGGAGAGCAGGTGGCGCACGGTGTGGGTCTTGCCGGTGCCGGGAGGCCCGTAGAGCAGCACGCCCCGCTTGAGGTGCTGGCCGTGGGCGACGAGGCGCTCGCGCTGCTCGCCCATCCCGATGACATGGTGGGCCACCCGGTCGAGCACGCCGTCGGGCAGCACGACGGCGGCCGCGTCGACCGTGGGGCGCTCGATGAAGGTCACGCCGGCCAGCCCTGGTCCGTAGGGGTCCGAGCCGAACGTCACCACCTGCCCACGGATGACGCTGCGCTCGTCCATGAGCTCCTGCACCCGGGCCATGAGGGCGTCCGACACGTCGCGGTCCTGGGAGAGCACCTCGATGGTGCCGGACTCGCGGCCGAACTGCCGGTTCATGCCCTGCTGGCGCACCGCGACCGCGTGCCCCTCGAAGGCGAAGAGCCGGATGCCGGAGGTCACGACCTGCCGCTGGTCGTCCTTGCCGGGGCCAGTGGGCATCCGGTCGTAGTCGACCTGCCCGACGGCCAGGCCGCCACCGTGGACGTGCTGCACGAGGTCGCCGAGCGACATGTGGTGCCGTGCGTCCCCGGCGATGCCGATGACCGTGGCGTCCGGGTCGGCCGCCATGACCTCGGACAGGGCGATGTCGGCATCGACGAGGCGGTGGGCCGGGACCGGCGCCGCGACGACGGCGAGCAGGTGCGGCGGGGTCCCGAGGTGCTCGCGCAGGGCGTCGGACAGGCGTTGACCGCCGCCGTCACCCGGCAGCTGCTCGAGGATCCGTCGCAGCACGGTGTGGAAGTCGGCGATCAGGGCGTCGTCGGCGCGGTTCGAGGGGTCCATGACGTGACGATAGGGCGCCGGAGACGTCCGCGTGGCAGGAGTCGCGGGGCGAAATCGGTGCGGCGTTATAGCCTCGTCCCGTGCTGCTCTCCGACAAGGACATCCGGGCCGAGATCGCTGCCGGGCGGGTCGTGCTCGACCCGTGGGACCCGCAGATGGTCCAGCCGTCGAGCGTCGACGTCCGGCTGGACAAGTTCTTCCGGCTCTTCGACAACCACAAGTACCCCTACATCGACCCCGCCGCCGAGCAGCCCGACCTGACCCGGCTCGTCGAGGTCACGCCGGAGGAGGACGGTTTCGTCCTGCACCCGGGCGAGTTCGTCCTCGGCTCGACCCTCGAGACGGTGACGCTGTCGGACGACCTCGCCGCGCGTGTCGAGGGCAAGAGCTCACTCGGTCGGCTCGGGCTGTTGACCCACGCGACTGCCGGTTTCGTCGATCCCGGCTTCTCGGGCCACGTGACCCTCGAGCTGTCCAACGTCGCGACGCTGCCGATCATGCTCTACCCGGGGATGAAGATCGGGCAGCTCTGCTTCTTCAGGCTCAGCTCGCCGGCCGAGAACCCTTACGGTTCAGGCACCTACGGCTCGCACTACCAGGGTCAGCGCGGCCCCACGGCGAGCCGGTCGTTCGCCAACTTCCACCGCACCCAGGTGTGAGCGCCACTGCCGGCGACGTGGGGAGCGTCCGTGGTGACCACTCCGGAATGCCGCTCGCGTCCCTCGTCTGGGACGCCCGGCCCGCCGGTGCGACGGCAGTCGCCCTCGTCATGCACGGCGGGGCCGTCGAGGGACTGGAGCCCAACCGGGCGTGGTCCCACAACGTCGCCCGGCTCGTGCCGTTCGCCCGCGCCCTGAAGCGCGTGCCGGGCCCGCTCGCCGTCGCGCGGCTGCGGTTCCGGGTCCGCGGGTGGAACGGCCATGCCATGCCCGTCGAGGACGCCAGGTGGGCGCTGGCCCAGGTGCGGGCGGCATACCCGGGCGTCCCGATCGCGCTCGTCGGTCACTCGATGGGCGGTCGCGTGGCGATGCACGTCGGGGACGACCCCGACGTGCGGCTCGTCGTCGGCCTGGCGCCGTGGGTCGAGCCCGGTGACCCGCAGCCGGGCGCCGGCACCCGCACCGTCCTGCTCCACGGCGACCGCGACGTCATCTGCTCGCTCGCGCGCACCCGCGCGGCGGTCGAGCAGATGCAGGCCCGAGGGCTCGACGCCTCGCTCGTCCGGGTGGCACGGGCCGACCACGCGATGCTCGTGCGGGCCCGGCTCTGGACGGCGCTCGTCACCGAGATCGTCCAGTCCACCTTCGCGAGCGAGCTCGGCAGCGCGTCGGAGCCGCGCTCCGGCCCGATCGGAGCGGTCGTCGCTCGCGTCGTGCACTCCGGCGGAGTCATCATCGACATCTGACCGTGAGGTCGTGGTCCGCGGCGTGGTGGGTGCTGGCGGGTACGTTGAGGAGCATGATCCGCTTCGAGGGCGTGACCAAGCGATACGCCGATGCGTCCGGCACCGACGAGGAGCAGGGGTCGGTCGCCGTCGACGACCTGACGCTCGAGGCGCCCACGGGCAAGATCACCGTCCTCGTCGGCCCCTCGGGGTGCGGCAAGACGACGACCCTGCGCATGGTCAACCGGATGATCACCCCGACGTCCGGCACGATCTCGATCAACGGCCGCGACACGGCCTCGCTCGACGTCGCCGAGCTGCGCCGCGGCATCGGCTACGTCATCCAGCATGCCGGCCTGTTCCCGCACCGCACGGTCCTCGACAACGTCACCACCGTCCCGCGCCTGCTCGGCACCGACAGGAAGACGGCACGCGAGCGGGCCATGGAGCTCATCGAGCGCGTCGGCCTCGACCCCGCGATGGCGAGGCGCTACCCGGCTCAGCTCTCCGGCGGCCAGCAGCAGCGCGTCGGTGTGGCCCGGGCGCTCGCAGCCGACCCGCCCGTCATGCTCATGGACGAGCCCTTCTCCGCGGTCGACCCCGTCGTGCGCGAGCAGCTGCAGAACGAGTTCCTGCGCCTGCAGTCCGAGCTAGGCAAGACCATCCTCTTCGTCACCCACGACATCGACGAGGCCGTCAAGCTCGGCGACCAGGTCGCGGTCCTGCGCGTGGGCGGCGTTCTGGCACAGCTGGCCTCGCCGGCCAAGCTGCTCGCCGACCCCGTCGACGACTTCGTCGCGGGCTTCGTCGGACGTGACCGGGGCTACCGCGCGCTGTCCTTCGCGGCCGCTCCCGAGCTCTCCCTCGCCGACGAGCCGACGGTGCGCCTCGGGGCGAGTGCCGACGAGGTGCGGGCGGTCGGGACGCCGTGGGTGCTCTGTGTCGGTGACGCGGGCGAGCCCGTCGGCTGGGTTCGTGCAGCAGCCGTCGAGTCCGAGGTGACGCGCACCCTGCTGCACCGTGGCGGCACGGTCGCCTCGACCTCCGGCTCCCTGCGCGCACTGCTCGACGCCGCCCTCTCGTCGCCGAGCGGACGAGGCGTCGTGGCCGGCGACGACGGCCGGCTCGTCGGCACCATCCGGGCTGCCGAGGTGATCCCCGCGATCGAGGCCCGTCGCGACGCCGCCCCGGCCGAGGGGGCGACCGCCCGGTGACCTGGGCCCTCGACCACATCGGCGACATCCTGTCGCGTGCCGGTCAGCACGCCTGGCTCGCCGGCCTGCCGCTCGTGCTCGGCCTCGTCATCGCCGTGCCGCTGGGCTGGCTCGCCGCGCGGCAGGCGCGCCTGCGTGCGCTGCTGCTGACCACGACGGGTCTGCTCTACACGATCCCCTCACTCGCCCTCTTCATCCTGCTTCCCCCGCTGCTGGGCACGAAGATCCTCGACCCGGTCAACGTCATCGTCGCGATGACCGTCTACACCGTGGCCCTGCTGACCCGCACCGTCGCCGACGGGCTGTCGTCGGTCGACAGCTCCACGCGGCAGGCGGCGATCGCGATGGGCTACGGGCCGTTCGCACGGTTCCGCGCCGTCGACCTCCCGCTGGCCGTGCCCGTCATCGCGGCCGGTCTGCGCGTCGCCGCGGTGAGCAACGTCAGCATCGTCAGCGTGGCCTCGCTGATCGGCATCTCTCAGCTCGGCTACTTCCTCACCGACGGCTACGCCCGCTCCTTCCCGACCGAGGTGTGGGTCGGCATCGTCGCGTGCCTGCTGCTCGCGCTCGTCTTCGACCTCGTCATCCAGGTCGTGTCACGGGTGCTCACGCCCTGGACGCGGGCGGTGGCCGCATGACCCTGACGCAGATCTGGGCCTGGTTCACCGACCCCGCCAACTGGCAGGGCACCGACGGCGTGCCCAACCGCGTGCTCGAGCACCTGCTCTACACCGGCCTGACCCTGCTCATCGCGCTCGTCATCGCCGTGCCCCTCGGCGCGTGGGTCGGTCACTCCGGCCGCATGCGGTGGCTCGTCACCGGTGCCAACGCGGCCCGTGCCGTGCCGACCCTGGGGCTGCTCTTCGCGGTGTCGATGTTCGTCGGGCCGCTCATCAAGAGCGACCTCGCCTTCGTCATCCCCAGCATCACCGTGCTCGTGCTCCTCGCGATCCCGCCCCTGCTGTCGGGCACGTATGCCGGCATCGACAGTGTCGAGCCCGCCGCTCGCGACGCGGCCCGCGGGATGGGCATGACGGGCTGGCAGGTGCTGGCCAAGGTCGAGGCCCCGTGCGCGCTGCCGCTCTTCCTCAGCGGTCTGCGCAGCGCGACCCTGCAGGTCATCGCCACCGCCACCATCGCGGCCTCGGTCAGCCTCGGCGGTCTCGGCCGCTACCTCATCGACGGGCTCGCCTCGCGCGACTACGTCCAGATGGTCTGCGGGTCGATCCTCGTCGCCGTCCTGGCGCTCGTCGCCGACGGCGCCCTGGCCCTGCTCGAGAACTGGGCCGTCTCCCCGGGAATCAGTGGACGGTCCAAGCGTGTTGCCCGTTTACGCGCCCGACACTCCGACCCGCACTCTCAACCAGACTCCGTCGGTGCAGACCGCCCGGACGCCGACCCGCGGCAGGCCGCGCTCGTCGGCTCCGGCAGCACCGGCCCCGTGGAGGCGACCGCCGCCACGGGCACCCCATCCGAAAGGGATCGATCATGACACGCACGCGCTTCCTCGCCGCGGGCCTGCTGCTCGCCGCCGTCGTGCCGCTGGCCGCCTGCGGTGGCGGCAGTGACCCGCTCGCCCCGGCCACGAGCCCCGCGGCGGGTTCGACCGGCGGCTCGACCGGGGCCGCCGGCTCGGTCAAGATCGGCTCCGCCGACTTCCCCGAGGCCGCCCTGCTCGGCGAGATCTACGCCCAGGCGCTCGAGGCCCAGGGCAGGTCGGTGACCCGCCAGTTCAACATCGGCAGCCGCGAGACCTACCTCAAGGCGATCACCGGCGGCGAGGTCGACGTGCTGCCCGAGTACACCGGCTCGCTGCTCAACTACTACGACAAGAACGCCAAGGTCGTCCAGCCCGACGAGGTCTACGCCGCCCTGCAGAAGGCCGTCCCGCAGGGGCTCACGGTGCTCGACAAGTCCACCGCAGAGGACAAGAACTCCCTCGCCGTGACGAAGGAGACCGCGAACGCGTGGTCGCTCAAGGCGATCCCCGACCTCGCGGCCCACCAGGCCGACCTCACGATCGGGGCCCCGCCGGAGTTCAAGACGCGCCAGCAGGGCCTCGTCGGGCTCAAGTCGGTCTACAACATCACGCCCAAGGAGTTCCGCCCGCTGCAGAGCCAGGCGACGGTCGAGGCGCTGAAGAACGGCCAGGTCAAGGCGGCCAACATCTTCAGCACCGACCCCTCGATCGTGGCCAACGGCTTCGTGGTGCTCGAGGACCCGCAAAGCCTCTTCGGTTCGGACAACGTCGTGCCGCTCGTGCGCTCCGACAAGGCCGACAGCGTCAAGGGCGTGCTCAACACGGTCTCGGCGAAGCTCGACACCATGTCGCTCGCCGACATGGTCAAGCAGGTCGTCGTCGACAAGAGGGACGCGAGCACGGTCGCCAAGAAATGGCTCGCCAACGTGGGCCTCGCCTGACAGGGCAGGCAACCACGACGTCGGGAATGACGGCGGGTCGATAATGGTTCTCATTGCTGTCACGAAGGTCCGTGACCCGAGACCGAAGGAGCACCAATGACAAAGCGCACCGACCTGCGCCCCGTCGTCACCCTGCGTTCGACCGCCGGCACCGGTTACAGCTACGTGACGCGCAAGAACCGCCGCACCCAGCCCGACCGCCTCGTGCTGCGCAAGTTCGATCCGGTCGCGCGAGAGCACGTCGACTTCCGCGAGACCCGCTGACACCGTCAGCACTGCGGCTCCCGCCGTGAGCTGCCCAGTGGCCACGTCCGACCCCGGACGTGGCCACTGGCGTATGCCGTGTGGCGAGGACCGTCGGGGTCGCCCGGTCCGTGATCACTCGGGGCCTCAGTGCCCCGGCGCGGCGGACCCGGCGAAGCGGTCCAGTGCCTCGAGCAGGATCCGCTCGCCCTCACTGCCGGGTCCGTGCAGGTCGTCCTCGACCACGTGCAGCTCGGCGAGCGGCAGGGACCGCGCCAGCTCGTGGGCGACCCGCAGCGGTGAGGCGATGTCGAGCCGGCCCCGCACGAGCACGGCCGGGATGTCGACGATCCGGTCGAGATGCCCGGTGATGGCGTCGTCGGGCAGGAACGCGTGGTGGCCGAAGTAGTGCGTGACGAGCCGGGCGAAACCGAGCCGGAAGCGTGCATCCGCGTAGCGCGGGCTCGGGCGCACCGGCCCCGACAGCGTCGCCAGCCGGTCCTCCCAGGCGCACCAGGCGCGGGCCGCGGCGTCGGCCACCAGCGGGTCGTCGTCGAGGAGCAGCCGGTTGACGGCGAGCGGCACGTTGGCCGGGTCGGCATCCGACGGCAGGGACGCGAGCAGCTCGTCGAACTCGGCCGGGTAGACCTCACCCATCGTGCGGGTCAGCCACTCGACCTCGTGCCGGCGGGTGGTCCCGACGGCCCACAGCACGAGCGCGCGGACCTGCTCGGGGTGCTGGACGGCATACGCCAGCGAGAGCGTCGAGCCCCACGACCCACCGAAGAGGACCCACGCGTCGATGCCGAGCTGCGCGCGCAGCCGTTCGAAGTCCGCGATGAGGTCGGCGGTCGTGTTGTGCTGCAGCGCTTCCCGCGTGTCACCGGCATGCGGCCGGCTGCGACCCGCGCCACGCTGGTCCACGAGCACGACGCGGTAGCGCTCCGGGTCGCAGAACGTCGTCCACCACGGTGAGGCGCCCGAACCCGGACCGCCGTGCACGACGAGGAGCGGTGTGCCGTCGCGGCGGCCGGACATCTCCCAGTGCACCTCGTGGCCGTCCCCGGTGACGAGGGTGCCGGTCTCGAACGGCTCGTGCGCGGGATGCACAGGGGACTCCTGGTGGTCGTCGGCAGGTCAGCCGGCATGGTTCGGCCCCGGCAGCTGCTGCCGGGGCCGGATCAGGATGCCATCGCGGCGGTCAGCGGGCCAGTGTCCGGGCCTGCTTCGCGGCGGCCGTGCTGGTCGTCGAGGAGGTCGACGTCGGGCTCGGCGTGACCCAGGTGGTCGGGGTCGGGGTCGGCGCGAGCGGGGCGAAGGCGGCGACGACGTCGATGCCGTCGCGCAGGAGCCTGACGAGGCGCTCCTCGGGGTCGTCGACGCAGGCCCGCGCGATGCCGTCGACGGCCAGCGCCACGACCTTGGCGGCGTTTGCCGGTCGGACCGCGGCAGCGTTGAAACCCATGCGCGCCAAGTGGATCCGTGCCCAGCGCTCTGCCGCAGGCGATGACGCGAGAGCGGCGCGGGAGGCCTTCGACAGTTGTCCGGGGGAGTGGCCGTCCTGCTCTGCGAGGATGCCCTCGGCGTTGAGGATCGCGAGGGCCATGACGTTCTGGCGCTCCTCGGCGGAGACGGGCAGGGCTGCGCGGGCGGTGGTCAGCACGAGCGCCGTCGCCACACGCGGGTCGTCGGGGTTGAGGCCGACCACCTCGGGGATCATCGTCACCAGTCGCTGCCGGTGCGTCTCGTCGAGCATGTCGTTGACGCAGCGCGCGAGTGTGGCGAGGACGGGGTGCGTGCACTCCGGGTGGTCGCTCCAACGCTCACCGGCCAGGAACGAGGCCATCTCCATGAAACACGCGCCCTTGCGGGGACTGCGGTGGCGACCGCGTGACAGAACCGGCACGCCGTCGGGCACGAAGGGGGCTCGTCGTGACATCGTCGCTCCTCGGACTTCGGAAGGAATCTGCGCGGGTTCCTTCATGGTGCGCCTCAATCCGCCACTTGACCACCCCTTCTGTCCAACCCGGCGGGACGCGTTCGGGCTGTGGGATCGGACGCAGTCCTGTCGCCGACGGCCGGAGTGTGTGCACAATCGGCGCATGTCCGCCGACGTCCGTCCCGAGTCCGAGAGCAGCGGGGTCCGCGCCCACGTCGCCGACTCGTGGCTGCGCTCGGCGGCCGCCGGCGTGCACGTCGACACCATCGACGCCCCGATCACGCTGCCTGCCGACGCCCTGCGCGACCACCGTGAGGCGCACCCGCTCGCGCGCGTCTTCCCGCTGCTCGACGACGTGCTCGGACAGGCCGCGCGCGACTGCGACGCCGTCATGGCGGTCTCGGACGCCTCGGGGCAGCTGCTCTGGGTGTGCGGCACGCCGAGCGTGCTCCGGCGCGCCGAGTCGATCGGCTTCGTCGAGGGCAGCAACTGGGACGAGCGCCTCGCCGGCACCAACGCGCCCGGCATGGCCCTGCGCCTCGACCAGTCCGTCAACGTCGTCGGGGCCGAGCACTTCCGCCGCTCCGTGCAGCGCTGGAGCTGTGCCGCCACGACGATCCACGACCCCTCCGACCAGACCGTGCTCGGCGTCCTCGACATCACGGGCGGCGACGACATCGTGGTGCCGCAGACGATGGCGATGGTCCGGGCCGCAGCGCGGATGGCTGAGTCCGAGCTCGCCCGGGAGATGCTCGTCAGCGGTCGGGCGCCCCAGCCGGCGTCGACGACCGCGCGCGGGCTCTCGGTGCTCATGGAGTCCCTCGGCCGCAACGACACACTGCTGACCGTCGACGACGGGCGTGGGCGACGCCAGACCGTGCGCCTCAGCCCACGCCACAGCGAGATCCTGCTCCTGCTCGCCTCGGCCCCGCGCGGCCTGTCCGGGGACGAGCTCGCGGTCCTGCTCTACGAGGAGGACAGCAGCGCCTCGACGCTCCGGGTCGAGATGGGGCGCCTGCGCAGCCTGCTCGGGGAGGACCTGCTCGCGTCGCGGCCCTACCGCCTCGTCGCCGAGCTCTCCGGTGACTGGCTCGGCGTCGAGGCGCACCTCGCCGCCGGCGACGTCGCGAGCGCGATGCGGGCCTACCGCGGCCCGCTCCTGCCGCGCTCGACGGCACCGGGCGTCGTCCGCCTGCGCGAGAGCGTCGGGGGCGACCTCCGCCGGGCCGTCCTCGGCAGCGGCCGCGCCGACCTCATGTCGGCGTGGACGCGCTCGGCGTCCGGCGCCGACGACTACGAGATGTGGCAGGCGCAGGCCCGGGTGCTTGGGCCCGGCTCGCCCCTGATGCCCCTCGTCCAGAACCAGATCCACCGCCTCGACCGCGAGCTCGGCACCCCCTGACGCGGGGCCATTGATGGCCTCTCGACGGTTCCAAACGTCGAGAGGCCACGTTCGGCCCCCTTCCGAACGTCGAGAGGCCACGTTCGGCCCCCTTGCGAACGTCGAGAGGCCACGTTCGGCCCCCTTCCAAACGTCGAGAGGCCACGTTCGGCCCCCATCCGAACGTCGAGAGCCACAAACCGGGCGTATGCCGTGACGCCACCACCCGGCATACGCCACGCAACGTGGTTGCAACGTTGCGCTGCCTACGGTCTCGACAACCCCTGGGAGGGGAACCACCAAGGATGTTGGGAGATCAACCATGACCGTCTACGCACCGCCCGGGTCGCCGGACTCGCTCGTGACCGTCCTCGACCGCTACGGCCACTTCATCGGCGGCAACTGGGTCGACCCGAAGAAGGGCCTCTGGTTCGAGAACGTCTCGCCCGTCAACGGCAAGCCCTTCTGCGAGGTCGCCCGCGGCACCGAGGAGGACATCGAGGCCGCCCTCGACGCCGCTCACGCAGCCGCCCCCGCCTGGGGCCGCACGAGCCTCGGCGAGCGCTCGCTCATCCTCAACCGCATCGCGGACCGCATCGAGCAGAACCTCGAGGCGCTCGCCGTCGCCGAGACCTGGGAGAACGGCAAGGCCGTCCGTGAGACGCTCGCCGCCGACCTGCCGCTGGCCGTGGACCACTTCCGCTACTTCGCGGGCGTCCTTCGGGGACAGGAGGGTTCGAGCAGCGAGATCGACGAGAACACCGTCGCCTACCACTTCCACGAGCCGCTCGGAGTCGTCGGGCAGATCATCCCGTGGAACTTCCCGATCCTCATGGCCGTGTGGAAGCTCGCGCCGGCCCTCGCTGCCGGCAACTGCGTCGTGCTCAAGCCGGCCGAGCAGACGCCGTGGTCGATCCTCAAGGTCGTCGAGCTCGTCGGTGACCTCCTGCCCCCGGGAGTGCTCAACATCGTCAACGGCTTCGGTGTCGAGGCGGGCAAGCCGCTGGCGAGCAGCCCTCGCATCGCCAAGATCGCCTTCACCGGTGAGACGACGACCGGACGGCTCATCATGCAGTACGCGTCGCAGAACATCATCCCGGTCACCCTCGAGCTGGGCGGCAAGAGCCCCAACGTCTTCTTCGACGACGTCGCGCAGGAGCGGGATGCCTTCTACGACAAGGCACTCGAAGGCTTCACGATGTTCGCCCTCAACCAGGGTGAGGTCTGTACCTGCCCGTCGCGCGCGCTCGTGCAGGGCTCGATCTACAGCGACTTCGTGCCGGACGCCGTGGCCCGCGTCGAGAAGATCAAGCAGGGCAACCCACTCGACACCGAGACGACGATGGGTGCCCAGGCGAGCAACGACCAGCTCGAGAAGATCCTGTCCTACCTCGACATCGGGCGTCAGGAGGGCGCCAAGGTCCTCACCGGCGGTGACCGCAACGTCCTCGACGGCGACCTCGCCGAGGGCTACTACGTCGCCCCGACCGTCTTCGAGGGCAACAACTCCATGCGGATCTTCCAGGAGGAGATCTTCGGACCGGTCGTCTCTCTCACGAGCTTCGACGACGAGGCCGACGCCCTGTCGATCGCCAACGACACGCTCTACGGACTCGGTGCCGGCGTGTGGACCCGCGACGGGTCTCGCGCCTACCGGATGGGCCGTGGCATCAAGGCCGGTCGCGTCTGGACGAACTGCTACCACCAGTACCCGGCGCACGCCGCCTTCGGTGGCTACAAGCAGTCCGGCATCGGCCGCGAGAACCACAAGATGATGCTCGACCACTACCAGCAGACGAAGAACCTCCTCGTCTCCTACTCGCCCGACGCGCTCGGGTTCTTCTGAGCGGGGCGGCCCCCGTGGCCATGACACCCCCCGAGACGGTCGCACCCGGTGAGCCCTCGGCTTCCCCCAGCCGGGTCGACCTCACCGGTGAGGCGGCGGACCTGCTCCGCCGTCTCACCGGGATCCACGGTCCGCTGATGTTCCACCAGTCGGGCGGCTGCTGCGACGGCAGCTCTCCCATGTGCTTCCCGGCGGGTGACTTCATCACGAGCGAGGCCGACGTGCTCCTCGCCGATCTCGTCGTCGACGGCGTGCCTGCGCCGATCGCGTTCTGGATGTCGGTGTCGCAGTACGGGTACTGGAAGCACACCCACCTCACCGTCGACGTCGTGAAGGGTCGCGGCAGCGGCTTCTCCGTCGAGGCGCCCGAGGGTGTGCGGTTCCTCATCCGCTCGAGGTTGTTCAGCGACGAGGAGAGTGCTGCGCTGGGGCTCGCGGCCCCGAAGGTCGGGCAGGTCCCACCCGGCTGAGGACGTGGCGACACGCCGGCCTCCCGCGGGGAGGCCGGCGCATCGCGTCGTCCGTGTGAGCTGCTCGGGTGCGGTGGTTACGGCGTCACGGGGTGAAGGCGCTCACCCGCGTCGACCAGTTGCCGAGAGCCGTCCGGGCGCCCGGACCGTGGCCCGCTCCGGCACACGTGCCGAGCAGGTTGTCGCCCGTGCCGCCGGCGAAGAACGGGCCACCCCAGGCGGTGTAGTCACAGGCTCCGGCGACGTACTCGCTCGCCAGCCACACCGTGCCGCCGTCGACCGATGCGGCGCCGTAGTCGCCCCACCGGGTCCGCGGCGGGTTGCCGACCTGGGCCTTGTAGCTGGTGAAGCCGTCCGCCGTCGCGTGCCCCGCACCACCGGGGGTGACGTTCCAGGCGCCGACTCCGGTCAGAGCGTCGATCGAGGCGTAGCCGGCACTGGGGTAGGTGCTGTCGCCGGTCGCGGTGAAGGCCATGACGCCGCGGCCGCTCTGCGTGATGCCCATGGCCGGGTAGGTGAAGTCCATCCCTGCCTGGCCGAGGTAGCCGGCGAGGGCGACCTTGGGCGACAGGCTGGCACCGCCGGGCTTGACGACGTACCAGGCGATACCGGCACGGTTCGACGAGCCGGCCGTGATCGCGGTGTCGAGGGCGCCCCACAGCTTGCCGTTCGCGTACGTGACCTGCTGCATGCGGGTGTCGTTCGAGTCGGGCGTGGAGACGACCTCGCTGGAGGGAGCGCCGACGAGGAGCCGGTAGCACCCGAGCTGGCCGTTGAACAGCTCCGTCGTCGTGTCACGGAGGCAGTGCCCCTGGGGCGTGGTGACCCCGGGCGACCCGCCCGAGCCGGGCTGGTGCTGCTTAGGCGGCAGGGCGTACGTGCCCACACCAACGAGCTTGTTGGCCAGCTGGACGTTCGGGCTGGCCGTGTTGAGCGAGCCGGTGTTCGTCATCGACCACACGACGATCTGTTGCGACACGTAGTTGCCGCCGGTGCCGGCCTTCGGGTGGGTGGCCTCATCGGCAGCGTTCGAGCTGAGGAAGTACTCGGTGCCGTTGTTGCTGAGGTTGAAGGACGTCGTGCCCGGCGACTGGGCCGGCCAGACGGTGAACCCGGGCTGGGTGGAACCGGTGTCGCTCGGGGCGGCCACCATGCCGGAGGTGTCGAGGTGCTGCATGGTGACCGTGGGGGCGCCCGCAGCGAGCTGGGCCTTGGACAGGGCGTAGATCTGCGCCCCGGCGAAGCCGTTCGCGTTCCAGGGGTAGGCGTTCGTCGTCAGGTAGATGCCGTTGGCGTCCGCGCCGATGTGGGGGTAGTCGCCGAGGTACGGTCCAGGGTTGACGCCACCGGTGTTCGTGCCGTCGTTGGTCACGTCGAGCTTGTAGATGTTCCACGAGCCGACCGGGTTGGACGTCTGCGACACCGCCAGGTCGAGGTGGTTGACGTGGCTCAGTGCGCTGGTCGTCCCGACGCGGTCGAGCGTGAGGACCACGAGGAAGAACCGCTGGGTGGCGGCGTCGTAGATGCAGGTCGGGTCGGTGAGCTCCGGTCCGAAAGCTCCTGTGGCGCGGTTGATCGCGGCGGGGTAGCCGAAGACCGAGTTGAGGTCGACGGCGTGGTGGACGTCGCGCGGGAAGCCGGACACGACGTTGCTCGCGGTGTTGTCGGGCAGCTGTGACGCGCCCGTCGAGTCGTACACGTTGAAGACGTCGTTGACGGCCTCGACGACGTGGCCGCCGCCGACGCACAGCGCCTGGTCGGGCGGCTCGATGCTGAACTGGTTGCCGCCGCGCGAGTAGCGCTGCTGGTAGTGGTTCAGACCCTCGAAGCCTGTCGTGAACGTCGGGTTCGACTTGCTGCGGGTCGCGTTCGCGACCGTGACGCCGTGACCGGCCGCGTGGCCCTGGGAGAGGGTGCGGTTGACGATCTTGGTGGTGGGGTCGGCCTCCGGGGAGGACTCGTTCTCGGGAGTCTGGAACTCCGGGTTCTGACCCGCGTCACCGACGTCGTACGACCCGGTGACGGGGGTGGAGGTGCCGGTGAGCGGCACGGACGGCGAGGAGGCGTTCGCCTGGGTGGTCGGCAGCAAGAGGGCTGCGACGACGAGAGCGGGTGCCGCGAGGGCACTGGTGCGCGCGAGAGGCGCGCGGCGGAGGGCCATGGAGCATTCCTTTCGAGGTGATGCCAGGCCGGGGCGCGCCACGTCGATCGGCGGGTCTCGGTCTGGCGTGCCAGACCGGAGTGGGGCCGACCGACCTTGGGCTATCGGCGGTCGCCTGAGAGCCGGGTCGTCCTCAACGGACACTGTGTCATCGCTGTGACCCGCCCGGGGCCGGAACGCGACGACCCGTGCCCGACGGCGTATGCCGTCTGCTCAGCTCGGCGGGGCCACCGTGGCGCCGCGCTGGCCGGATCTCGCCAGGGCGTCCGCGACGAAGCCGTTCGCCTTGAGCTCCTCGACGAGGGCGTGCAGGAAGGTGACGGTCTGCGCCGATCGCGAACGGGTCGTGCCGACAGCCTGCTCGATCTGCATGAACGACTCGTCGATCACCCGCACGTCGTCGCGGCTGGCGGCGAAGGCGGTCACGGGCTCACGGATCCCGGCACCGACCTCGAGGCCCTCGGCGACGAAGACGTCGACACCCTCGTCGCCGCGCACGATGGCGGCGCGCTGGAGCGTGCGGGTCAGGTGGAGGTCGTAGGCGGAGCCCTGCTTGACCCCGACGCGTACGCCCTCCCGGTCGACGTCGGCAGCGGCTGTGAGCGGCGATTCGGTGGGCACGACGAAGACGCCCTCGATGAGGACGTACGGAGCCGTGAAGGCGACGTCGGCGGCGCGTGCCGGGTCGACGGCGAGGAAGCACAGGTCGGCCGACCCGGTGGCCATCGCATCGAAGGACTTGCGTGCGGCGTCGAAGCACGCGAACGACACCGGCACCCCCAGCCGGTCGGCGACCTCACGAGCGATGTCGACCGTGACGCCGGAAGGATCAGACGGGCTGCCTTGCGCGAGAACGGGGTTGCCGAGGTTGATCGACGCGCGGAGCGTGCCGGTGGGTGCGAGGTCACGGGCGACGGCCGTCAGGTCTGCAGTCATCGGCTCACCCTAGCGGCTGCAGGGGACCATGCGTCCCGGCCCGACGGCATACGACCGCCGGGCCGGGAGGCGCGTGGTCAGGGGTAGTCGACGACCGTGACGGGCACGTCCGGGTTGGCGATGGTCGACGAGCCGCCGACGCCGTTGACGACGTTGCGGATGCCACCCTTGCCGGTGGACGGGTCGAGGAAGATCGTCAGCAGGTCGTGCAGGCGCACGCCGGGCGTCGTGGGCACCTCGAACGCGTTGGCGGCGAAGACGTCGACACCCTGGTTGAAGAAGCTGTAGGACCCCATGCCGGTTCCCGAGAAGCTCTTCACGCCGGAGCCGACGAGCAGGGCCGGGTAGCCCTCGTGCCCCGGGCTCGACATCCACGCGGCCTGGCTCGGCGGGTCGTAGGGCAGCTCGTTCTGGAAGAACGTGACGGACCCGTGCTCACCGTTCCAGATGACTTCGGTCTTCTGGTAGTGCTCGACGAAAAGCCCTGTGGCAGTGACGTGGTCGCCATTGACGACGAGACCGGTGTCGGCGGTGTTGCTCGTCCACCCGACGCCGTTGCCGTGGTCGGCCCGCCAGGCCCAGATGTCGTCGAGCACGACGTGGTCGCTGTTGACCTCGAGGCTGACGGTGGCCTTGCCGACGTAGGGCCCACCGATGCGGAAGAAGACGTCCTGCAGCGCAGTCGGGTCTGCGGCGTCGCTCCACCCGGCACGGCTGGGGCCCTGCCCCGCGGCTGCACGCCGGGTGCCGAGCTGCAGCAGGACGGGCGAGCTGACCGGCCCGGCGTCGAAGGTGATGCCGGCGATGTCGACACCCGGCACGTCGGCGACGCTCATCGCCACCTGGCCTGTGGTGGGGGTGAGGCTGGCCAGCCCGAGGCCCAGCACGACGGTGTCGGCCCGCTTGACCCGCAGGGTCTGGTCGAGGTGGTAGACGCCCGGCGTGAGCAGCAGGTTGCGACCGCGGGCGAGCTCGCGGTTGATCGCCTGCGCCGAGTCCGACGGCCTGGCGACGAAGAAGTCACTGATGGCGACCGAGCGCCCCGGCGTCGACCCGGAGGCCCACGTCGTGCCACTCGTGTCGCGGGCGGCTGCCGGCACGAAGACGCGGTACGCGCCGGCGTCGTCGACGTACAGGTAGGGCTTCTCGCGGCTCACGGAGGTCTTGGCGACGGTCGTGTAGGGGCCGCCGCACGCGGTGGCTGCGGGGAAGCACTCGGCGGGGGCGCCCTGGGTGCCGGAGAAGACCTGGTTCCAGACGCCGTTGGACCAGCTGCCGACCGTGCTGTTGCGGGTGAAGAACTGCTGCTGCGAGCCGTTGATGACGGCCCCGTCGAAACGTGAGTCGGCGATGAAGCCGCCGCTGGCGAAGGACGGGCCGGTGCAGTAGTCCATGAGCGTCGTCTGGCCCTTGACGTGCACCCGGCGCAGCGGCGCCGCCTGCGAGACGGCCCAGAACTGCCCGCTGTAGCAGCCGAAGTCCGGGGTGGTCACGTTGATCGTCAGGTTGGACATGGAGCGCCAGAAGTTGTTGAGCGCGATGCACCCGCTCGAGCCGCACTGGTTGCGCACGTAGACCGAGCCGTTGATGACGACGTCGCCCGGGTCCTTGCCGAGGCCGGCGACCTCCGTGTAGTAGCCGACCTGGAAGTTCAGCGGCTTGTCGGCGGTGCCGTAGGTGCCGGGCTTGAAGAGGATCGCGTGCCGCTCCGGCCCCATCTCGTTGGACACCTGGGCGGTGGCGATCGCGTCCACCTTGGCCTGGATGTCGGCGGTCGACATGGACGGGTCGAGCACGAGCGTGCCCGGACCGAGGTCCGGAGCGATGCCGGCCGCAGCAGCAGCGGTGGCGGACGATGTCGTGGGCGCCGCACCGGCCCCGGCGACGGCAATGGTCGGGACGGCCGCGGTCGCGACGGCCAGGGCCGCGAGGGCCAGTCGGTGGAGCCCGCGGGCGGACCACCCGCCTCGTTCTCGTCGTTGAGTCATGAGCCCGACCTTGGCGGGTGCGGCAACCGCCGTCAAGACTCCGTGAGAGCGTTCTCACGGTGTGGCGGGGCGATCGCCGGCTCATGACCCCGAGAGGCCTCCACGGCTGCCCTCGGCGGCCTAGGCTGGCGCGAGGGACATCGATGAGTGGGGGTTGCGCCATGGTCACACGTCGGAAAGCAATGGGGCTCGGGGTCGTCGTCACCGCGGCGCTCGCAGCGATGGCCGTTCCGGCCCAGGGCGCCCAGGGCGCATCGCCGCCCTACTCGGGGACCGCCACGGGGACGGTGTTCCTGCCCAGCCCCGTGCAGGAGCTCGGCATCGAGTCCCTCACGGACCAGAAGGACGCCGACTACCCGGCCCTGGCTCCGGCCTACCACCGGCGGACCCTCACCGACCTCGACGCCTCCGGAACGCTGACCGGCGCCTACGTGCGGGTCAAGAGCTCGACAGGGCGGGCGGCGACGTCGCTCGACGGAGCCTTCCCGGCCTGGCACCGAGACAGCGACCAGTTCGAGCAGGTCATGGCCTACTACTGGGTCACGACGGCCCAGTCGTACCTCCAGCACCTGGGCTTCGGGTCGACCCTGCGCCCGGTCAACCAGCGCCAGATCCAGGCGAGGATCGACCAGTACGGCGGCGACAACTCGTTCTTCCGCGAGGACAAGGCCAACATCACGCTCGGCAAGGGCGGCGTCGACGACGCCGAGGACGCCGAGGTCATCGTGCACGAGTACGGCCACTCGGTGCAGGACGCGCAGGTCCCGGGGTTCGGGACGAACCTCGAGTCCGGGGCCATCGGCGAGGGCTTCGGCGACTACCTCGCCGTGGTCGTCACGAGCTGGGCCGCGGGTGCCCCGACCCGCACGCCGGAGGCCTGTGTCGCCGACTGGGACTCGGTCTCGTACACGAGCACCGTCCCGCACTGCCTGCGCCGGCTCGACGGGACGAAGGTGTACCCGACGGACGTCCAGGGCGAGGTCCACCGCGACGGTGAGATCTGGTCGCGGGCGCTGTGGGACATCCGCGCTGCGCTCGGCGACGTCAAGGGCACGACGACGATCATCGAGGCTCAGTTCGCCTTCGCCAAGGACACCTCCTTCCGCGACGCGGCGCTTGCCACCGTCGGGGCGGCCCAGCGGCTCTACGGCACCTCGGCGGCCAACCAGGTGACGAAGGCCTTCGCCGCCCGCGGCATCCTCTGACCCGGGCTCACCCCCGTGAGATCGAAGGCCCCCTCCTCGCGGAGGGGCCTTCGATCCCGGTCGTGCGTATGCCGTCCGGCGGGCTCAGGCGACGGGCTCAGGCGACGGGCGCCGGCTCCGGGTCGGGCTGGGGCTCCGGTGTCCGGGTCTCGGCGCTGCCCCCGTCACCGTCGCTGCGACGCACGGCGGCGAGCAGCATCTGCGCGACGTCGACGACCTCGACGGCGTCGGTGGCCTTGCCGTCCTGGATGGCGGCGTTGAGGCCGTCGGAGAGCATGACCTTGCAGAAGGGGCAGCCGACGGCGATGCGCTCGGCGCCCGTCGCGAGGGCCTCCTCGGTGCGGTTGGTGTTGATCCGCGTGCCGAGCTTCTCCTCCATCCACATGCGAGCGCCGCCGGCGCCGCAGCAGAAGGACTTCTCCTTGCTGCGCTCCATCTCGGCGTACTCGACACCGGGCAGGATCTGGAGCAGCTCGCGCGGTGGCGCGTAGACCTGGTTGTGCCGGCCGAGGTAGCACGGGTCGTGGTAGGTGACCTTCGCGCCGGTCGAGGCTGCGCCGGTCAGGGTGCCGGCCGAGGACGCGTCGCCGGGGCGGGCGACGGGAGTCAGGCGCTTCTCGCGGACGAGTCGGTTGAGCAGCTGCGTGTGGTGCAGCACCTCGTACTGTCCGCCGAGCTGGGGGTACTCGTTCTTGATGGTGTTGAAGCAGTGCGCACAGGTGACGACGATCTTCGTCGCGCCGACCTCGTTGAGGGTCTCGACGTTCTGCTGGGCGAGCATCTGGAAGAGGAACTCGTTGCCGGCGCGGCGGGCCGAGTCGCCGGTGCAGGCCTCGCCGTCACCGAGCACGGCGAAGCTGACGCCCGCCGTGTCGAGCAGCTCGGCGACGGCACGCGTCGTCTTCTTGGCGCGGTCCTCGTAGGCGCCGGCGCAGCCGACCCAGAAGAGGTAGTCGACCTCGGAGAGGTCCTCGACGTCCTGGCCGACCTGCTTGACCTCGAAGGGGAGGTCCTTGGCCCAGTCCATCCGCAGGCGCGGCGCGAGACCCCACGGGTTGCTGTTCTTCTCGAGGTTCTTGAAGAGGCCGTTGAGCTCGGCGGGGAAGGCCGACTCGATGAGGTTCTTGTAGCGGCGCATGTCGACGATGGCGTCGACGTGCTCGATGTCGACCGGGCACTGCTCGACGCAGGCGCCGCAGGTCGTGCAGGACCAGAGGACGTCCTCGTCGATGACGGCGTCGGGACCGTGCGGGTTGTAGGCCGTCAGCGGGTGACGGATGTCGTAGCCGGTCTCGCCGACGAGCTGCTCGGTGGCGACGGCGCCCTTTGTGGCGTCGCTGAAGCCCTCGGCAGAGTCGATCCCACCCTTGCGGACCTCCTCCGAGGCGAGCAGCCACGGCGACTTCGCGTACGCGTGGTCACGCAACGTCATGACGAGCAGCTTGGGGGAGAGGGGCTTGTCGGTGTTCCAGGCGGGGCACTGGCTCTGGCAGCGACCGCACTCGGTGCACGTCGTGAAGTCGAGCAGGCCCTTCCACGTGAAGTCCTCGACCTTGCCGACGCCCAGCGCCGCGTCCTCGTCGAGCTCGTCGACGTTCTCGAAGTCGAGCACCTCGCCACCCACGCGGATCGGCTGCAGCTCCCCGAGGCTCGTGCGGCCGTCGGCGTGGCGCTTGAAGAAGATGTTGAAGAAGGCGAGGAAGCGGTGCCAGGCGACACCCATCGTCGGCTGGAGGGCGATGGTGATCATCCACGCGAAGCTGATGATGATCTTGATCGCGGCGATGACGACGATGAGGTTCTCGATGGCTCCGATCGACAGGCCCGTGAAGAAGTTGCCGATCCAGCCCGTCAGCGGGAAGTGCAGCGCGGTGTCCATCCCGGTGCCGGTCTTGCGGGCGAGGGTCCACTCCAGCGCACGGAGCAGTCCGATGCAGAGCGTGACGCCGAGGATCGTCAGCTCGACGTAGTAGGCCTGCCACCACGTGGACCCGAAGAAGCGGCTGCGGCGGCCGTCCTCGCCGGCGGCCGAACGCGGGTGGTTCTTCTGCCGGATCGCCATGAGCACGAGGATCGAGATGAAGCCCGCGAAGGCGAAGAAGTCGGTGACCCACTCGTAGAGGAAGAAGTGGCCGATGACCGGCAGCACGAAGTCCGGCGCGAAGAGCTGTCCGAACGCGTTGAGGAGCGTGAAGAAGAGGACGCCGAAGCTGACCATCGTGAACCAGTGCGCGATCGCGACGACCGGCAGGCGCGACATGCGGGTGTGCCCGAGGAACTCGCGCAGCAGCGTCCGGGTGCGGGCCCCCTTGTCATCGCCGCGGTCCTCGGGCTGCCCGAGCCGGAACGTCGCGAGGAAGTGGTTGACCGTCTTGACGAGCAGGGCGACGGCGACGGCGGTGACGCCGAGGCAGACGACGACGGCGACGATCTGGAGCGCACTCATGCCGGGGAGTCTACTGACGAGTTAACAACCGCCCCGTGAATGTGACGGCCGTCGCGGCGTGACGCTCGTCCCGTTTGGCCCGGTTGCTGACGCAGGGTCTGGGGGAAACCTGAGCGTACGCCGAGAGCGGTGCCATCCTGAAAGGATCGCCCGGCGTCTCGAGGGCTGTGACGCCGTGCGGCTCACACCTTGAGGAGGTACTCACATGTTGCACATCACTCGCCGACACCTCGCCCCGGTCGCCCTCACCGCCGCGGCCGCGCTCTGCGGCGCCGCACTCGCCCCGCCGGGCGCGGCGGCGCAAGCCACCGGGCATGGCGCTGCGAGCGCATCCGCCACGGACACGACCGTCCTTCGTGAATGGAACCTGCGTGCCCAGGGCATCGCCATCGGGCTGCGCCCGAGCGCGCACGGCCAGTCCCGCGGCATGGCGATGGTGCAGGGGGCCGTCTACGACGCCGTCACGGCCATCGACCGCGGCCACACGGCATACCTGGTGGACGTCCATGCGCTCGGCGTCGAGCCGTGGGCCTCCACCGACGCCGCCATCGCGGCCGCCTCGCACGGCGTCCTGCGCGCGATCACACCGAGCGGCCTGTGGGCCGACCTCGACGCGGCACTCGCGGCCACCCTGGCAGAGATCCCGGACGGCCCTGCAGAGAACGAGGGTGTCCGGGCCGGGAGGGCCGCGGCAAGCGCGATGCTCGCCAGCCGCGTAGGCGACGGCTTCATGGCTCCCTGGACCTTCGTCATCGGAACCGGAGCGGGCGACTGGCGGCCGGCGACACCGACGGCACTCGACCCGGACCCGTGGGTGGCGCGACTGCGCCCCTTCGTCATGCGTGCATCGGACCAGTTCAGGACCCAGGGTCCGAACGACCCGACGAGTGCCGAGTACACCAAGGAGTTCAACGAGGTGAAGTCGCTGGGTGCGTTGAACAGCACCACGCGCACCGCCGACCAGACGACGGCGGCGATCTTCTGGCAGTTCGCCCCTGCGGCTCTGTGGAACGGGCTCGGCCGGGACCTCATCGTCGACCGTCGTCTCGGGACCGCGGATGCTGCCCGGCTGCTGGCGATGATCGACCTCGCCACGGCGGACGCAGCGATCGCCTGCTGGAGCGACAAGTACCGGTGGAACGCGTGGCGTCCGATCGCCGCGATCCGCGAGGCGGACACCGACGGCAACCCTGACACCGTTGCCGACCCCGGCTGGCGCTCGCTCTTCGACCCAGCCACGCCCACCTCTCCGCCCTTGGCGACCCCGGCGTTCCCGGAGCACCCTTCTGGCCATGGCTGCGTCACGGGCGCGGCGGTGAACACCGTCATGAGCTTCTTCGGGACCGACAAGATCGCCGTGGACATGCGGTCCGGTCGCTTCCCCGGTGAACCGCGGCACTTCGAGCGGCTCTCCCTCATCACCAAGGAGGTCATCGACGCGCGCGTCTGGGGTGGCATCCACTTCCGCAGCGCGGATGTCCAGGGGACCGTCATCGGCCGCAAGGTTGTGCACTGGATGGACCGCAACTACTTCCAGACCGTCAGCTGAACCGGTCAGGGGCACCGAGGAAACCGGACACGCCGAGGGGGTCGTCGCGCCAGCGGCGGCCCCCTCGGCCGCGCCGCGCCTTGGTGGCTGCGCGGCGCGCAGGTGCCGGTGCTCGCCACCCGGCATACGCCCGGGGAACGCCCCGGTGTGCGTTCGGATCGTGGGCGCCGCGTGGCGCTGGATAACGACGTGTTGGAATATGTATAACGAAGACCCGGTTGTCGATGTTGACCGGGTCACCAGACCGATTCGCCGCACCCGCCGAAAGGGCCTTCGCAATGCCGATCTACGACGACGTGACCAAGCTGATCGGCAACACGCCGCTCGTGCGCCTCAACAAGATCACCGACGGCGCCGACGCGACGGTCGCGGCCAAGCTCGAGTTCTACAACCCCGCCAGCTCGGTCAAGGACCGCATCGGCGTGGCCATCGTCGACGCGGCCGAGGCGAGCGGGGAGCTGAAGCCCGGCGGCACGATCGTGGAGGCGACCTCGGGCAACACCGGGATCGCGCTCGCCATGGTCGGCGCGGCCCGCGGCTACACGGTCGTGCTCACCATGCCCGAGTCGATGAGCAAGGAGCGCCGCGCGCTGCTGCGCGCCTTCGGTGCCGAGCTTGTCCTCACCGATCCGTCGACCGGCATGAAGGGCGCCGTCGCCAAGGCCGAGGAGATCGCCGCCGAGCGCGGTGGCGTGCTCGCGCGCCAGTTCGCCAACGTCGCGAACCCCGAGATCCACCGCAAGACGACGGCCGAGGAGATCTGGAAGGACACCGACGGCCAGGTCGACATCGTCGTGGCCGGCATCGGCACCGGAGGCACCATCACGGGCGTGGGCCAGGTGCTCAAGGCGCGCAAGCCCGGCGTGCAGATCATCGCCGTCGAGCCCGAGGAGTCCGCGATCCTCAATGGCGGCCAGCCCGGCCCCCACAAGATCCAGGGCATCGGCGCCAACTTCGTCCCCGAGATCCTCGACACCGAGGTCTACGACGAGGTCATCGACGTCAACGCCGAGACGTCCGTGAAGTGGGCCCGTCGCGCCGCCACCGAGGAGGGCCTGCTCGTCGGACTGTCGTCCGGAGCCGCACTCGCCGCCGCCGTCCAGGTCGCGCAGCGTGAGGAGAACAAGGGCAAGACGATCGTCGTCATCATCCCGTCGTTCGGCGAGCGCTACCTGTCCACCATCCTCTTCGAGGGCCTCGTCGACTGACGTCCCTCCCACCGGCATCACCACCTAGGAGTCGTGCCCATGAGCACCGCACCACAGATCGACCACGAGCCACGGCCGGCCGAGAAGCCGTTGACGCTCGTGCGCGGTGAGGGCGGCGAGGACGTGCGCGTCGTCTCCGACGAGCGTTCGTATGCCGGCCCGCTCGGCCTCGTGCGCAAGCTCGCCGACCGTGCGCTCGAGGACGTCGACGGCGCCATCGCGCGCGACCCCGCGGCGAACTCGCGGCTCGAGGTCGTCCTGACCTCGCCGGGGCTGCACGCCATCTGGGCCCACCGCGGACTGCACGCGCTGTGGAAGCGCCCCGGTGGGCGGCTGCCCGCCCGGGTGCTCGCCACGATGACGCGCTCGATCACCGGTGTCGAGATCCACCCCGCGGCCCGGCTCGGACGGCGGTTCTTCATCGACCACGGCATGGGTGTCGTCATCGGCGAGACGGCCGAGGTCGGCGACGACGTCATGCTCTACCACGGGGTCACGCTCGGCGGCCGTTCGCTGCAGCACGTCAAGCGCCACCCGACGGTCGGCAACCGCGTCACCATCGGCGCGGGCGCCCGCGTGCTCGGACCCGTCCACGTCGGGGACGACGTGCAGATCGGCGCGAACTCCGTTGTCGTCAAGGACGTTCCAGCCGGCGCGGTGGCGACCGGCATACCGGCCGTCGTCCGCTTCCCGAAGCGGGACGCCACCAACCAGTGGCTTGACCCGGCGATGTTCATCTGACCCGACCGCACCGTCGCGGCATCCTGATGTGCTCCGCACCGTCGGAGCGTCCTGGCGGAGGGCGTGGGATTCGAACCCACGATGGGCTATGAACCCATAGCGGTTTTCAAGACCGCCGCACTCGGCCACTATGCGAGCCCTCCAGTGTCCGCGGAAGTCTATCCGCGGCGCGGTCCCTCGTCCGCATCGCCCCGGGCATGAAAAAAGGGGCCCCGGAGATCCGGAGTCCCTTTTGTTCTCATGGCGCCGGCCTCGACGGTGAGACCAGACGTGCACGCGCCCTCAGAGCAGGCCGAGCCTCTCCTCGAACGTCGTGCTGGAGTTGTACTGACCGACCGGCATGGTCTTGGACGGACGGTTCATGGCCGCGAAGAACGACACGATGTACGACATCTCTGTATTCAGTTTCCTTCTTGCTGAGCCCTGACGAACGTGTCGAAGGGCTCGGTGGTCGACCGTCATTGCGGGACGATCAGGACCGGCGGACCACCCGCGACCCTGCCGGGAGCATGGCCGGGTCGCGGGCGATGTCTGCGTCACAATGGTAACAGTTCGGCAACCATGGCCGAGACGCCCGTTGACCTTTGGCGGGGGCCGTGAGATACGACAGTGTGACCAGACATTCCGGCTCGGATCCCGCGCCTGACACCGCCGAGATCCTGAGCCGGCTGGCCCCGCTCCAGCTGCCGTCGGCGAGCCCGCTCGTCCTGCGCGGCAAGCGGTTCGACGCCGCGTCACCGGCTGTCATGGCGATCGTCAACCGCACCCGAGACTCCTTCTTCAGCGGCAACCGGCATGCCGACCTCGAGTCCGCCCGCGCGGCCTTCGTCGACGCGGTCGAGCTCGGCGCCGACCTCGTCGACGTCGGAGGCGTGCGTGCCGGTCAGGAGGGCGAGGTGGTCGATGCCGAGGAGGAGATCCGCCGGGTCGTTCCCTTCCTCCAGTGGGCCCGCTCGGAGCATCCCGACGTCCTCCTCAGCCTCGACACCTGGCGGTCGGAGGTGGCCCGCGAGGCCGACGGTGTCGTCGACCTCGTCAACGACACGTGGGCCGGCCACGACCGCGAGCTCGTCCACGTCGCCGCGGGCATCGGAGCCGGCTACGTCATCTCACACACCGGCGGCCTTCCGCCCCGCACCGACCCCGTGGACGTCACCTATGGCGACGACCCGCTCGACGTCGTGAGAGACGTCGTGCGCACCCTGGCCGACGGGGCGCTCGCGGCCGAGCGGGCCGGCATACCTCGTGAGCGGATCCTCGTCGACCCGACGCTCGACTTCGGCAAGACCACCGCGCACTCGCTCGAGGTGCTGCGGCACACGGCCGACGTCGTGGCACTGAACTACCCTGTCCTGCAGGCGATGTCGCGCAAGGACTTCGTCGGGGAGTCCCTCGACCTCCCTGCCGAGGAGCGCCTCGAGGGGTCGCTTGCTGCAACGGCCGTCGCCGCCTGGCTCGGGGCCACGGTGTTCCGCGCGCACGACGTCCGCGCGACCCGCCGGGTCGTCGACATGGTGGCCACGATCAGGGGGGACCGGGCGCCGCGACTGGCCCTGCGGGGCACCCGGAGTGACGGCGCGACGAACGGCTCCTGAACGCCCAACATCTGGTGGCATCCGAGGGGCTGAACGACGGGTATTCTGCTAGGTTCGTCGCGGTTGCAGTTGCAGTTCCTCGGCGTCGAGCAGGTGCCCGTCATCCGCAATGGTGGCGGGATTTCTTGTCGACAGCGGCGGGTTCGCCCGTCGAGTGGAGTCAAAGCGGCAGCTTGGGATGCGCGAGGTGCGTCGTTCCACACGCTAGAAGAAGGAAGAGTCACCCGTATGGCACAGGGCACCGTCAAGTGGTTCAACGCTGAGAAGGGCTTTGGTTTCATCGCCCAGGACGGCGGCGGCCCCGACGTTTTCGTCCACTACTCGGCCATCCAGTCGAACGGCTACCGTTCGCTGGAAGAGGCGCAGCGAGTCGAGTTCGAGGTCACCCAGGGTCCGAAGGGCCCCCAGGCTGACGCGGTTCGTCCGCTCTGATCAGAGGGATCTGTTCACCCTTAACGAGCGACACCGCTTCACCGCACAGTCGTTTGTGCGAAGGCCCCCCGGTCTCGACCGGGGGGCCTTCGTTTGCCCTGGATGCTCAGCGCCGAGGACGGCGGGACAGCCGACGGCGTATGCCGTGCGGCGCCGTCAGCACTGCTCGTACGGGGTCGTCGTGGGGCTGGGCGTCGACGGCGTCCGTGTCTTGGTCGACGAGGGCTTGGGCGTGCTCGTCGACGGCGTGGCCGCCGGCTTGGGCGGGGCGATGGCCTTCTTGACGAGCTGGCGCACGAGGGCGTAGTCGGGGTTGCCGGAGTAGACACCCTGGGTGGACGTGAGGGCGACGCTCGTGATCTTGGCCTTCTGCACCCGCTCGACGAGCTGCACGAAGGCAGGGAGGGACCTGGCCTGGATGTCGGTGTAGATCCGCTGCTTGAGGATCTTGGCGATCTCCGGGTAGCGCGACACCATCGAGGCGGGGTTGACCTGCTGCACGATGGCCTGCACGACGCAGCGCTGGCGCATCTGGCGGTGGGTGTCGTCGTCGGCCGCGCGGGTCCTGGCGTACCAGAGGGCGTGGTAGCCGTCGAGGTGCTGGCGACCCGGCTCGAAGTAGCCCTTGACGCCGAAGATGCGCCCGGAGGCGTCGTGCTGACCGCCGACCGTCAGCTTCGTGCCGTTGCCGCTCAGCTTGACGTTGACATCGAGTCCGCCCATGGCGTCGATGAGCTGCTGGAAGCCGTAGAGGTCGACGATGACCATCTGGTTCATCTGCAGGCCGAGGATCTCCTGCACCGCTCCGCGGATCTCCTGGCGGCCGGGCACCGAGCCTGCGGGGTAGGCCCCGGGGTGGGCCTTGGCATAGGCCTCGGCCTCGACGTAGAGGTTGGTCAGCATGCACTGGCCGGTGACGCCGGGACTGTTCTGCGAGCAGGTCGACTCCGGTTCGCCGAAGTGGCCCGACGGGTAGCGCGCGCGCAGCGGGCTGTTGGGTGCCAGGGGCGCGTAGAGCAGGTTGCGCGGCATCGAGATGAGAGCGGTGCGACCCGTCTTCGTGTCGATGCTGGCCACGATCATCGAGTCGGTGCGGATGCCCGTGCGGTCGGCGCCGGCATCCGAGCCGAGCAGCAGGATGTTGACCCGGGCCTGGTTGGCCCAGGGGTCGTCCCCCTCGGTGGTGACGTTGACTCCCGATCCCGCCGGGCCGCCTCCCGAGGCGGTGCTGCCGAAGACCTGGTTCACGGTGTCGGTCGTGATGAAGGTGTACTCGGCCACCTTGAACGTGGAGCCGGCGACGAGGAAGACGAGGACCGTCGTCAGTGCGGCCAGGGTGCGCGTGCGGGTGCGGTCCAGCCGCGTGGGACGGGACTGGACCGCAGTGAGGATGATCGAGCCGCACCAGAGGATCCCGATGACGACGAAGCCGACTGCGACCCCCTGCAGCAGCGACGGGCGCGCGACGAGGGACAGTGCGGCGTTGGTGATGCCGTCGCGCAGCACGACGTAGGCGATGACGACCCCGGTCAGCAGGAACAGCGTCAGGACCGCCCATCCGAGACGCCGGCTGCGCGTCTGGGTCAGACCTGCACCGGGTATGACCGTGCCGAGCGCGGTGAGGCCGAGCGAGCGACGGAAACCGGCCTTGAGCTGACGTCGGAGGGTCTCTCGACCGCTGGGCGCATCGTCGCGGCGTGGTCGCGGCGCGGTGGCGTCGGTCATACGATCCTCTCGGGCAGGGCAGTCGTCACCTGTCGTCCTGGGTGGGCAACCCTGCCATTGTGCACGGTGATCCTAGGAACTACCTCATCGCGCGTCGACAGTCACATGGGCGTGCCGATCAGGACCCGGTTTGGGTTGCGGTCCGCGGGCCGGTAGCCTGTGTCCGCCCGTGCATCCGGCGTCGCTTCAGCGGCCTCGTGCCCGGGCACGGAGGCGTCGCATAGTGGCCTAGTGCGCCCGCCTGCTAAGCGGGTTGAGGATAAAACCTCTCGCGGGTTCAAATCCCGCCGCCTCCGCCAACGAAGAAGGACCCCCGACACGCTTTTTCGTCGGGGGTCCTTCTTCGTTATCGAACGCGTGGGGCTCGTCAGCGACGGTGTCCCGCCGCCGACCTGAGCTGGGGGGGGGGCGACCAAACGTGGCCTCTCGACGGTCCAGAGGGGGCCAGACGTGGCCTCTCGACGGTTCAGAGGGGCCAGACGTGGCCTCTCGACGGTTCAGAGGGGCCAGTCGTGGCCTCTCGACGGTTCAGGGGGCGGCGTCCTCACGGCGTCGGCGGCGGCGCTGGGTCAGCGGGAGCACGAGCCACAGGGCGATCGCGAGCAGGGTCAGCCCGCCGCCGATCCACAGGGCGGTCGTGTGCGAGAGCAGGACGTCGAGCACGAGCACGACGCCACCGATGATGCCGACGACGAGGAACAGCAGCCCCGTGCCGATCAACGTGTCGGTGTGCCGGACGACGAAGTCCTTGAGCCCCTCACGGAACAGCATGCGGTGCATCGCGACGGGAGTCATGAAGACGAGCGTGCTGATCGCGATGGACACGAGTGTGACGACGTAGATGTCGCGCTGCAGGTCGGTCAGCGTCGTGAAGCGCTGCTGGAACGGGATGGTCAGCAGGAACGCGAAGAGGATCTGCACGCCGGCCTGGGCGATCCGCAGCTCCTGGAGCTGCTCGTTGAAGTTGCGGTCGAGTCGCTGGGCCTCGCTCTCGTCACGGGTGTAGCCGTCTGGGTCGCTCATGTCCCTCATGTACCCCACTCACGGGGCGGCGGGACACGAGCGCGTGGGCCCGGTGCCGGCGACACGGCATACGTCCTCGGGTGACGACTCGACCCATGACGGAGGGCCCGGCACCGTGAGGTGCCGGGCCCTGCATCACGTCGTCCGCCGCCCGCCGGCCAGCAGGCGGTGGACCGACCTCAGTGACCGCTGACGCGGGCCTTGAGACCGTCGAACTCGGCCCACAGCTCCGCGGGGAGCTGGTCGCCGAACTTCTCGAACCACTCCTGGATGAGGGGCAGCTCCTTCTCCCAGTCGGCCGCGTCGACCTTGAGGGCCTTGGCGACCTGCTCGGGCGTCATGTCGAGCCCGTCGACGTCGAGTGAGCTCCCGGTCGGCACGAACCCGATCGGGGTCTCCACGGCCTCGGCGTTGCCCTCGAGGCGCTCGATGACCCACTTGAGGACGCGGCTGTTCTCGCCGAACCCGGGCCAGAGGAACGAGCCGTCCTCGTCGTCGCGGCGGAACCAGTTGACCCCGAAGATGCGGGGGAGCTTGGAGGCGTCCGCGCTCTTGCCGATCTCGAGCCAGTGGTTCATGTAGTCGCCGGCGTGGTACCCGATGAAGGGCAGCATCGCCATCGGGTCGCGGCGGACGACCCCGACGGCACCGGTCGCGGCAGCGGTGGTCTCCGAGGAGAGCGTCGCGCCGATGAAGGTGCCGTGCTGCCAGTCGCGCGACTCGTAGACGAGCGGCACGGTCGACTTCCGGCGCCCCCCGAAGAGGATCGCGTCGATCGGCACGCCGTCGGGGCTGTCGTACTCGGGGGCCGCGATGGGGCACTGCGCGATCGGGGTGCAGAAGCGGCTGTTCGGGTGGGCGGCCTTCGTGCCCGCCTCGCCGTCGGCGGGCGTCCAGCTGTTGCCGAGCCAGTCGGTGAGGTGGGCCGGCGGCTCGTCCGTCATGCCCTCCCACCAGACGTCGCCGTCGTCCGTGAGGGCGACGTTGGTGAAGACCGAGTTGCCGAGCCCGACGGTCGCCATCGCGTTCGGGTTGGTCGAGTGACCCGTGCCGGGGGCCACGCCGAAGAGACCCGCCTCCGGGTTCACGGCGTAGAGACGGCCGTCCTCGCCGAACCGCATCCAGGCGATGTCGTCGCCGACCATCTCGGCCTTCCAGCCGGGGACGGTGGGCGTGATCATCGCGAGGTTCGTCTTGCCACAGGCCGAGGGGAAGGCCGCCGCGACGTAGTGGACCGAGCCCTTGGGCGAGGTGAGCTTGAGGATGAGCATGTGCTCGGCCATCCACCCCTCGTCGCGGGCGATCGCCGAGGCGATGCGCAGGGCGTAGCACTTCTTGCCGAGCAGGGCGTTGCCGCCGTAGCCGGAGCCGTAGCTCCAGATGGTCCGCTCCTCGGGGAAGTGGACGATGTACTTCGTGTCCGAGCACGGCCACTTCACGTCGTCCTGGCCCTCGGCCAGCGGGGCGCCGACGGAGTGGAGCGCCGGCACGAAGTCGGCGTCCGTCTTCTCGATGGCCCGCAGGACCGTGGTGCCGCAACGGGCCATGACGAGCATCGAGACGGCGACGTAGGCCGAGTCGGTGATCTCGACGCCGAACATCGGCTCCTTGGCATCGATGTGACCCATGACGAACGGGATGACGTACATCGTGCGGCCCTGCATGCTGCCGCGGTAGAGGTCCGTCATGATGGCCTTCATCTGCGCCGGGGCCATCCAGTTGTTGGTGGGCCCGGCGTCCTTCTCCTCGGCGGAGCAGATGTAGGTCCGGTCCTCGACGCGGGCGACGTCGGTCGGGTCGCTCGCGCAGTAGAAGGAGTTCGGCTTCTTGCTCTCGTCGAGTCGCACGAAGGTGCCGGACTCGACGAGCTGGTCGGTCAGCTCTGTCCACTCCTCGGAGGAGCCGGTGATCCAGCGGATGTCGCGCGGCTGCGTCAGCTCGGCGACCTGCTCGACCCAGGCGGACAGTCCCGCGTGCGTCGTGTGTGTCTGTTTCTCGTGGGTCGTGGTCAACTCGGGGCCCATCCCTTCGCGCGCGGTGCCGCCCGGCACCACGTCGTGCCGGTGTGAAGCTGTTCCCACGTGGATCCTGGGCAGACCCGGATCGGGCTGCAGGTGTCCACATGCTGAACAGATGACGTGATGACTTCAAGGTACGCGCCGCCGGGAGCGCCTTTGGCCCCAAGTGGGGCGACGGCCGGTGAGACGGCTCACACCCTGTCGGCGCCGCAAGAAATCCGACGACTCGTTGTCGGTTTCTTGCAGGAATTTCAGTACTCATCCGTAGGGCCGAGGGGTCGATTTCGTGGATGCGGACCCGAGGCGCTAGGGTAACTTTTCGTTCCTCCCCGTGAGGAACGACGCACCCGTAGCTCAACGGATAGAGCATCTGACTACGGATCAGAAGGTTTGGGGTTCGAATCCCTACGGGTGCACTCTGTGTTGAGACAGAACACCACACCCCGGCCGGGTCACCGGCCGGGGTGTCGTGCTTTCTCCGCAGGTCCCGGGGCATGGTGCGGGGAGGGTCCGACCGGTTCCAGGACTCATCCCGAGAAGGTGATGAGCGTTCCGTCTGGCTGCCGCATCGTCGGGGGATCACGGGCGTGGCAGGCCCGCCCTCGACGGCGGGGCCGCCCTGCCAGGCGGAAGGATGTGGACGATGGCCGACGTCAAGCTGGAGCGCAAGGAGTCGCTGTCCCGGGAGGAGGCGGCCCAGTGGCTCTCGGTGCTGTCCAAGGGTTTCGCCCGCGGGGGTGAGGTCACCCTGCCGGTGGGGGCCGCAACGGTCGAGCTGCACCTGCCCGACCGGGTGCGTGCGGAGTTCGAGGTCAAGGTCGACGGCGACGAGGTGGAGATCGAGCTCGAGTTCACCTGGTCCACGGCTCGGCGCATGGGTGACCAGGCGCCTTCGGTGTCGAGTGACGACCCCGGACCCGAATGACGGGGAGCGGGCGCCGCGCCTGGTGGGCACGTCTGGCGCTCGTCCTCGCGGCCCTCGCCCTCGGCGGGCTCGTCGCGGTGGCCGCGACCCGCGCCCTGTGGCTGTTCCTCGTGGCCGCGCTGGCGGTGGTCGTCTTCGTCGCAGCGGGGTACTCGTTCCTGGCCGTGCGGGGCTGGCGGCGCACCGTCTGCCTCGTCGTCCTCCTGGCGATCCCGACGGGGCTGGTCGTGCTGCTCGCGTCGAACGACCTGGTGCTCCCACTGCTCGCCTGCGCGGGCGTGTCCGGCCTTGCGGTAGGTGCGAGCCGGGTCGCGCTCACCCCCGAGGCCGGCGCGGAGAGCATGCCCGAGCGGGTCGTCCCGCCGCCGCGCCACCCGTTCATCGTGATGAACCCCCGCTCGGGCGGCGGGAAGGTTGCCCGGTTCGACCTGCGGGCCAAGGCGGAGGCCCTCGGCGCGGAGGTGGTCATGCTTGACGGGCCCGAGATGGTCGACGTCGCCGAGCTCGCCCGAGAGGCGGTGGCCCGTGGGGCAGACCTGCTGGGCGCGGCCGGCGGCGACGGCACGCAGGCCCTGGTCGCCGGGGTGGCCGCCGATCTCGACGTGCCGATGGTGGTCATCAGCGCAGGCACCCGAAACCACTTCGCGCTCGACCTCGGTCTCGACCGGGAAGACCCGTCGAGCTGTCTCGCGGCGCTGGGTGAGGACGCGGTGGAGCTGCGTATCGACCTCGGGGTGATCGGTGGCCGGGCGTTCGTCAACAACGCCTCCTTCGGCGCCTACGCCGTCGTCGTGCAGACCCCGGGGTACCGCGAGGACAAGACGCGCACCACCCTCGACGTGCTGCCGGACCTGCTGAGCGGCGCCAAGGGCCCGCGTCTGCGGGTGGACGTCGGCGGCCTCGTCGCGCAGCACCCGCAGGCGGTGCTGGTCAGCGACAACCCCTACGGGATCGGGGACCTGGCCGGGCTGGGCCGGCGGCCCCGCCTCGACACCGGGCGGCTGGGCGTCGTCTGGGTGACCGCCGGGAGCGCGCGACAGGCCGTCGGGATGCTGCGGGGCGCCACTCGGCACGGCCTGGTCGCCGTCACGGCCCCCGAGGTCGTGATCTCCTCCGAAGCCCCGGAGATCCCCGTGGGGATCGACGGCGAGGCGCTCGTCGTCCCCACCCCGGTCCGGTGCACCGTCCGGCCGAGGGCGCTGCGGGTGCGCGTCCCGCGAGACCGGCCCGGCGTGCCACCCCGGCGCCCGACGTGGAGCTGGGTCGAGCTGGTGCACCTCGCGTCCTTCTCGCGGACGGGGTCCCTGTCGTGATTGAGCTTCCCGAGCGTCTGCGCCAGGCCGGCCACGAGGTCCTCGACCTGGACCGCGCCGTCTACGCAGCCGTGCACGCCACACCGACGCCGCAGATCGACCTCGCGCTGGCCCGGATCTCGCGGGCGGCCGACCGGTCGCTCCTCTGGATGGGCGTCGCGGCGGCGCTCGCGGTGTCAGGGCGACGACGACGTCGGGCCGCGCTGGTGGGCGTGGCGGCCATCGGGGCCACGTCGGCGACCGTCAACCTCGTGGTGAAGCCGGGCCCGAAGCGCGGTCGCCCCTCGATCGAGGGCTCGGTCCGCACGCACGGAGTCCGCATGCCCGGCTCGCACTCGTGGCCGTCGGGCCACACCGCCTCGGCCTTCGCGTTCTCGACGGCAGTGGGAGCCGGGGTGCCCGAGCTGGACACGGCCCTGCGGCTCGCGGCCACCGCCGTCGCCTACTCACGGGTGCACACCGGTGTCCACTATCCCGGGGACGTCATGGCCGGCGCCCTGATCGGCGCGGGGATCGGTTCGTTGACCCATCACGTGGCCCGCCGCATCAAGCCGTCGCCGGTCGACGAGGGCGGCGCGGGCGGCGGACGTGGAGGTCCCGGAGAAATCGAGTGAGGACGGCGTGGTTCATCCCGTGGGGGTGACGTGGCGCTGCGGGGCGGACATCACGATGGGGACGTGACGACGACGCCCACTCGAACCGGGGCCGGCATGGTGCTCGCCCTCCTGGCCTCCGGCCAGTTCGTGATGACCCTCGACAGCTCGGTCATGAACGTCTCGATGGCGGTGGTCGCCAGTGACCTCGGCACGACGATCAGCGGCATCCAGACGGCCATCACTCTCTACACCCTCGTCATGGCGACGATGATGATCACGGGCGGGAAGGTCGGCACGATCATGGGCCGGCGCCGGGCTTTCGGCGTCGGTCTCGTCATCTACGCGGCAGGGTCGCTCACCACCGCGATCGCCCCCAACCTGGCCGTCCTGCTGCTCGGGTGGTCCCTGCTCGAGGGCCTCGGGGCCTCGCTCATCATGCCGGCGATCGTGGCCCTCGTCGCTGCGAACTTCCCCGCGGAGCGACGAGCCGCTGCGTACGGCCTCGTCGCGGCGGCCGGAGCCATGGCGGTCGCCGCGGGACCGCTCATCGGCGGCGCCGTCACGACGTTCGCGTCATGGCGCTACGTCTTCGCGGGCGAGGTCGTCATCGTCCTCGTCATCCTCGCCTTCCTGCGCAAGATGGCCGACGTGCCGCCGTCGCCGGCCCGGATCGACTACGTCGGGTCATTGATGTCGGTGGTCGGACTCGGGTCGATCGTCTACGGCGTGCTGCGGACGAGCGAGTGGGGCTGGGTCGCGCCCAAGCCGGGCGCCCCCGCCATCTTCGGCGCGTCCCCGTCGATCTGGCTCATCGTGCTGGGCTTGCTCGTGGTCTTCGCCTTCATGCGTTGGGAGAACCGTCTCGTCCGGCTCGGCGGTGAGCCGCTGCTGCGACCCGCGCTGCTGCGCAACCGCGGCCTGGTCGGTGGCCTGGCGATGTTCTTCTCGCAGTACATCGTGCAGGCCGGCATCTTCTTCGCGGTGCCACTCTTCCTCTCGGTCGTCCTGGAGCTCGACTCGCTCCAGACGGGGCTGCGCATCCTTCCGCTCTCCTTCGCCCTGCTGGTGTCGGCGGCCGGCATCCCCAAGGCCTGGCCGAAGGCCAACCCGAGGCGCGTCGTACGCCTCGGCCTGCTCTCGGTGCTCGCAGGGGTCCTGGTGCTCGTCGGCGGCATGGACCCGGGCGCCAACGCCGGTGTGGTCGCGATCCCCATGCTGCTCATCGGCCTCGGGCTCGGCGCACTGTCGTCACAGCTCGGCAGCGTCACCGTCTCGTCGGTGCCGGACTCCGAGAGCGCGGAGGTCGGTGGCCTGCAGAACACCGGCACCAACCTCGGGGCCTCGCTCGGCACCGCCCTCGTCGGGTCCGTGCTGCTGGCGACCCTGACGGCGTCGGTCGTCACCGGCATCCAGACCAACCCGGACGTGCCCGCCGAGGTCAAGTCGAAGGCGTCGACCCAGATCATCGGTGGGGTGCCGTTCATCTCCGACAAGCAGCTGAACGAGGCCCTCGCCGCGGCGGGTGTCAGCGGGGAGCAGGCGGACGCGATCGTCCAGGTCAACGCGGACGCCCGCCTGGACGCCTTGAGCAACGCCTTCGGGGTGACGGCGCTGCTCACGGTCGGCGCACTCTTCTTCACCGGTCGCCTGCCACGACGCGCACCGGGCAGCGAGGGGCCCCCCGACGACGAGGACGACGACGTGACCGGACGGGACACGGACGAGGAGTCCGCCGCCGACCAGGGGCCGACGGCAGCGCGCGAGCGAGGGCGGAGCTGACGTCGTGGCAGCGCTGGCCGAGCGCTGGACGCTGATCGACGGCGTCAAGGTCTTCTACCGGGAGTCAGCCGGCGGTCCGGGTGCGGCGCCGATGATGCATCTGCACGGCTTCGGGCTGTCCGGCCGCTACCTGCTCCCCACAGCCGAACGCCTGGCGGGGGAGTTCCACACCCTTGTGCCCGACCTGCCCGGCTTCGGCCGCAGCGGCAAGCCGCGCGAACCACTCGACGTGCCCGAGCTCGCCCATGCCGCGGCGGCGTTCCTCGACGACCGGGGCATCGACAGGGTCACGCTCGTCGGCAACTCGATGGGGTGCGCCGTCATCTGCGAGTTCGCGCACCACTACCCGGAGCGACTCGAGCGGGCCGTGCTCGTCGCGCCCGCGGGTGGGCTCCACAACCAGCCGCTGCACCGAGCCGTCCGGCAGCTGGCCCGCGACGGCATCCGGGAACCCGTGCAGCTCCTGCCGGTGGCCGTTCCCGACTACCTCAGGTTCGGCGTGCCCAGCACCGTGCGCATGTTCAGGGCGCTGACGCGCTACCCGGCGCTCGAGCGCCTGCTGGCGCTGCGCATCCCCACGCTCGTCGTGGTCGGGAGCGCCGACCCCTTGATGCCCGAGCCGCCCCGGATCCAGCAGATCGCCGGGCAGACCGACAACCACGTGCTGCTCGTGGTGATCCACGGCGCCGCCCACGCCATCAACTTCAGCCATCCCGGTGAGCTCGCGAACGTCACCCGCCAGTTCATGGCCGACCAGCCGATCCGCGACGACCCTGACTCGCCGGGCGACGCGCGCGCCTACGAGATCCACCGCGGCGTCAACCTGCCTCCCCTGACCACGACCGACGGGCCGGTCTGACCCCGACGGCGCCGACACCGTGATGTGAGTTCGCTCCACTTCCGGTCGGTCGCCTTGTGCGCGGTGGCTCCTCGGAGTTGGGTGTGGATGAGACCGTCCACCGCCCCACGCCCGGAGGCCACCGATGACCGCCGCACCGTCCCTCACCCTCGACCCGACCCTCTCGCACACCCGTGGTGAGACCGACACGCCGCTGCTCGAGATGACGATCGGCGACAACTTCGACGCGACCGCCGAGCGGTTCGGTGAGCGTGAGGCGCTCGTGGACGTCGCGCAGGGCAGGCGATGGACGTATGCCGAGCTGCGGGCCGACGTCGACCGGCTGGCTCGCGCGCTGCTGGCCGTCGGGGTCGAGACCGGCGACCGGGTCGGCATCTGGGCGCCCAACTGCTCCGAGTGGACGCTCGTGCAGTACGCGACGGCCAAGATCGGCGCGATCCTCGTGAACATCAACCCCAGCTACCGGTCGCACGAGCTGCAGTACGTCCTGAACCAGGCCGGCATCCGCTTCCTCTTCGGTGTCGAGCAGTTCAGGACGAGCAACTACGCCGAGATGGTCGAGGAGGTCCGGTCCGAGTGCCCGGCGCTCGAGCAGTGGACCTACTTCGGCACCGAGGGGTGGCAGGCCACCCTCGACCAGGCCGAGCGCGTCAGCGCGAGCGAGCTCCACGGCATACAGGCGGGACTGAAGAACACCGACCCGATCAACATCCAGTACACCTCGGGGACCACGGGATTCCCCAAGGGCGCGACGCTCAGCCACCGCAACATCCTCAACAACGGCTACTTCGTCGGCGAGCTCTGCGACTACACCGAGGCCGACCGCGTCTGCATCCCGGTGCCCTTCTACCACTGCTTCGGCATGGTCATGGGCAACCTGGCATGCACCACCCACGGCGCCTGCATGGTCATCCCGGCGCCGGGCTTCGACCCCGCCGCGACCCTGCGGGCCACTCAGGACGAGAAGGTCACCTCGCTCTACGGCGTGCCGACCATGTTCATCGCCGAGTGGAACCTGCCGGACTTCGACTCCTACGACCTGTCGAGCGTCCGCACCGGGATCATGGCCGGATCTCCTTGTCCCGCAGAGCTGATGAAGAAGCTCATCGCCGCAGGCATCGAGGAGATGACGATCTGCTACGGCATGACCGAGACGTCGCCGGTGTCGACGCAGAACCGCACCGACGACACCTTCGACCAGAAGGTCGGCACCGTCGGGCGGGTCGGGCCGCACCTCGAGATCAAGATCGTGGATCCCCTGACGGGAGAGACGGTTCCGCGCGGCACAGCCGGTGAGTTCATGACCAAGGGCTACTCGGTCATGCTGGGCTACTGGGAGCAGCCCGACAAGACGGCCGAAGCCATCGAGGACGGCTGGATGCACACCGGTGACATCGGCGTCATGCACGACGACGGCTACGTCGAGATCACCGGCCGCATCAAGGACATGGTCATCCGTGGCGGCGAGAACGTCTACCCCCGCGAGATCGAGGAGTTCCTCTACACCCACCCCGACATCCTCGATGCCCAGGTCATCGGGGTGCCGGACGAGAAGTACGGTGAGGAGCTCTGTGCGTGGGTGCGGATGAAGGACGGCGCGACGCCGCTGACGGCCGAGTCGCTGCGCGAGTTCTGCACCGGGCAGCTCGCGCACTACAAGATCCCGCGCTACGTCGAGATCGTCGACGAGTTCCCGATGACCGTCACCGGCAAGATCCGCAAGGTCGAGATGCGCGAGACCACCGCCAAGAAGCTCGGCCTCGGCTGACCTCGGTCGTCGGGGCGGGCGGGTGTCGACGGCTGCGACGAGGACCGCCACGAGGACCGCGACGACGACTGCGGCGGCGTGCTTGGTGCCGCGGGAGTGCTCCAGCGCAGTAGGTTTCGGGGGACGTGGTCGCGAGGACCCGTAATCCGTGAGGGGAATGGCATGTCCGACACAGGCAAGACGGTTCTGTGGATCGTGGTGGCGATCGTCGTCATTGCAGTGATCATCTGGTTGTTCGTCTCGGCAGGGCGCCGGCGCGAGGTCGAGGCCCGACGTTTCGAGGCGGGCGAGCTCCGTGCAAAGGTCGAGGAGCGTCGCCCCGAGGTGCAGAACAGCGAGGACCGCGCGTCGGTCACCGCAGCGATGGCAGCCGACGCGCGCGCCGAGGCCGAGCGTCGGGCCGCGGAGGCCGAACGGCAGGCCGCGGAGGCGCGTCGCCTCGAAGAGCAGGCGCAGCAGCACCGCGCCACCGCCGAGTCCGCCCGCGTCGAGCACGCGGGACTCCAGCGGGAGGCCGACCGCGTCGACCCCGACGTCCCCACGGACGACGAGGGCTTCCGGGTCGACGATGACGGCAACCGCCTGCCGGGCCAGGAGCCGCCGCGCCCGACCGGCGCCGGCTCCGGCGCCTTGGTCGGCGCCACAGGGGTGGCCGGCGCTGCCGCCGTCGGTGCCGCGGCGTTCACGAACGACGACGACGAGGACGACCTCGCCGACGCCGAGAACCCCTTTGCGCCGGCCGCGGGCGAGACGACGGACGCACGGACGGACACCGCGACGGACACGGGGACGGCCACGGGGACGGACACGGCGACGTCGACTCACGGGACCGACCTCGCCAGCGAGCAGGACCGCGAGATCGACGCGGCTGAGGCCGAGGAGTCCTCCTACGCGTCGGAGGAGCCCGAGGTCGTCGAGCCGGCCGTCGACGCGTCCTCCGCCGAGGACGACGCCGCTGCCACTCCTGCCACCCCTGCGACGGAGGACGCGACCGCGCAGGACTCAGTGGGTACTGGGAGTGCACCGGATCGTTTTCCTGACGAAAGGTCCACGGCGATGAACGACACCGACGGCACCACCGACACGAGCGCCGACACAAGCGCCGACACGAGCACCGACACGGGCACCGAGACCGAGACCGGCACCGACGGCGCGGCGGACGTGCCCGCGCCGCCCGTGGCCGACGCGGACGAGCCGAAGCAGGTCGAGGTGCCGGCTCTGGCCGAGCGCGGCGACGTGCTCGCCGACGGCGGCACCCCCGCCGGAGACCCCGGCGACCACCGTGGTCAGGCCTGGGCGACCACGCCGGGTGACCGCGGCCTCGACGACGGGGCCGGCGCCGACGACCCCGCCGACGAGGGCCTCGACGTCGACATGGCCCCGCACTCCCACGAGAGCGACGAGGACGAGGAGCTGGCCGAGCCGGCGAGCGACGACGTCACCGACGGCCCGACCTCCGAGGCGACCGGTGATTCGACCGATGACTCGACTGGCGGCGTGACCGACACGGCGTGGACCGACGCCCCCGACCGCACGGATGCGGCGGACGACGACCGTGCCGGGCAGGCAGATCAGGCCGACGAGCCGGCCGACGAGCAGGCCGACGCGGCTGCGCCCTCGGACACCGCGTGGTCCGTGGATGACCCGGAACCCGACGCTGCTGACGTCTCTGACGCCTCTGACGGGTCGGTCTCGTCCGACGAGCAGCCTGCAGCGGGTCGGCGGATGTCCGGCTTCGACGAGGTCGTCGACGGCGGCTTCGGGATCGGCTCTGCAGCGCCGATCGCCGACGGCGCCCAGCCGCTCGGCCACGCCGTCAAGGGCAAGCGTGAGGGCACGATCTTCGTCGGCCCGGACGACGCCGGCTATGACGATGTCGAGCCCGACGTGTGGTTCTACAACGAGGAGGCGGCTCGCCGCGCGGGCTTCCGCCGCGAGGGGGAGTGACCACGCCCTGACGGGGATGTCACCGCAAGCGGTTGTGGCCACGTACACGGTGTGTACGTGGCCACTCCCGACTCCGGACCCGTCCGGCCCCCGGCCATCTCGAGCACGGCGGCCCTCGGACGTGCCCCGGCACGAGGCATACGACGCCCTCGGTCGGCCCTGGGCCGAAACCGTGGCGCGGACACGCTGCGCACACAAATAGACTGGCCGGCATGGTTTCCCCGCTCGTCGCGCTCACGCCCAAGGTCCAGTCCGCGATCGCCGCCGCCCTCGGTGACGACTTCCGCGAGGCCGACCCCGTGCTGCGTCCGTCGCAGTTCGCCGACGTGCAGGTCAATGCGGCTCTGGCCCTCGCCAAGAAGGTCGGCCTGCCGCCGCGCGAGGTCGCTGCCAAGATCGTCGACGCCCTCGACCTCGACGGCGTGTGCGACTCCGTGGAGGTGAGCGGCCCCGGGTTCATCAACCTGACGTTCTCCAGCGCCTGGATCGCCGGGCTGCTGCAGGACGTCGAGACCGACGAGCGCGTCGGTGTCGCTCTCCAGCCGACGCAGAACATCCCCATCGACTACTCAGCCCCCAACGTCGCCAAGGAGATGCACGTCGGTCACCTGCGCACGACCGTCGTCGGCGACTCGATCGCCCGCACCCTGGAGCACCTGGGGCACAACGTCATCCGGCAGAACCACATCGGCGACTGGGGCACGCCCTTCGGCATGCTCATCGAGCACCTGCTCGACGTCGGCGAGGGATCGGAGGAGGCGGGCCTGCTCGTCACCGACCCCAACGCGTTCTACCAAGCCGCCCGGGTCAAGTTCGACACCGCCGAGAAGGCCGAACCGGCCGGCAGCGCAGGCGACTTCAACGTGCGGGCTCGCTCGCGCGTCGTCCTCCTCCAGGCCGGCGACACCGAGACCCTTCGGCTCTGGAACGAGCTCGTCGACCTGTCCAAGGTCTACTTCAACAAGCTCTACTCGACCCTGGGCGTGACGCTGACCGACCTGCACCTCGCTGGTGAGTCGATGTACAACGACGCCCTCCCCGGCATCTGCGAGGAGCTCGAGTCCCGCGGGATCGCCGAGGTGTCCGACGGGGCGCTGTGCGTCTTCCTCGACGGCTACACCGGCCGCGAGGGCAAGCCGGTGCCGCTCATCATCCGCAAGTCCGACGGTGGATACGGCTATGCCACAACGGATCTCGCGACGATCAAGTACCGCGTGCACGACCTCGGCGCCCATCGGGTGCTCTACGTCATCGGCGCGCCGCAGTCGCTGCACCTCAACATGGTCTGGGACACCGCCCGCAAGGCCGGGTGGCTTCCCGACGACGTCGTGCCGGTCCACGTGCAGATCGGCAACGTGCTCGGCGAGGACCGCAAGATCCTCAAGACACGGTCTGGCGCGCCGCTGCGCCTCATGGCGCTGCTCGAGGAGGCCGTCGACAAGGCGCGCACCGTCATCGACGAGACGCGGCCCGACCTCGACGACCCGTTGCGCGCGACGATCGCCCGTCAGGTCGGCATCGGTGCCGTGAAGTATGCCGACCTGTCCGTCGCGCACGACAGCGAGTACGTCTTCGACCTCGACCGCATGGTCGCGCTCACCGGCAACACGGGCCCCTACCTCCAGTACGTCGTGGCCCGCATCCGGTCGATCTTCCGCCAGGTCGGCCTCGACCCGGCGGCCCAGCACGCCTCGATCTCGCTCGGCGAGCAGCACGAGCGCGCCCTCGCCATGCACCTGCTCGGGTTCGGCGATGTCGTGGCCGAGGTGGGCGACACCTACGAGCCGCACCGGCTGGCGGGCTACCTCTTCGAGCTGGCCCAGGCGTTCTCGGCCTTCTACGAGAACTGCCCCGTGCTCAAGGCCGAGCGCGACGAGCTCAAGGAGTCGCGCCTGACCCTGTGCGCCCTCGTCTTCCGCGTCATGACGACGGGCCTGGACCTGCTCGGCCTGGAGTCCCCCGAGCAGATGTGACCCGTCGCCGACGGGTCCACGGGGGAGCGGGTGGGTGTGCTCGGCGTGTTCGGCGACAACGGTCCTGTGAGCACATCGGGTGCAGTACGTTGCGGGCGCACATCTCGTCCACAGGGGAGAACATCCATGACCCAGCCCGCAGCACCTCACGAACCTCAGGCGCCGACCGGCGCACCGCCGATCGCCACCGAAGCGCCGACTCCTCTCTCGCCGCCGGTGCCTCAGGTCCCTCAGGCACCTCAGGGCCCCGGCTCCCCGAGCATGTCGGCGCCACAAGGCATCCCGGTCGCGCCCACCGAGGTCGGCCTGACCGCCAACGGCAAGATCGTCGCGGTGCAACCGTGGCGGCAGTCCACCGCGGTGCTCGCGGTGATCGCCCAGACCTTCTTCGTCCTCGCCGCCCTCGCGAACCTCTACCTCGCCTGGTCCGACGTGCGGATCAAAGGTCTGCTGAACGACGAGGACTTCTCCGCGGTCGTCCGTGCGGCCGAGACCGCCGACGGTCTCTACGTGCCGATCCTCGTCCTCGCCGGCGCAGCCGGCATCTCGCTGCTCGTCTGGCTCCGCCGGGTCTGGACCTCAGACCGCTCGGACCACAGCCTCTACACCCGGGGCACCGGGATGGCGATCGGCGGCTGGTTCATCCCGTTCGCCAACTTCGTCCTGGGGCCGCTCGCCCTGCGTGACCTGCTCTGGGGCACCGAGCACGCGAGCCCGCTGGCCCGGCCCGGGCGTCCCACCGCGACCCCGCGTCTCGTCACCGCGCTGTGGGCCGTCATCGCCGTCAACGTGGTCCTCGGCATGCTGAGCCGCGGGGGACAGAGCGGTCTGGAGCGGCCGGAGTCGATGGACGCCCTGGTCACCTCGCTCCAGACGGCCCTCACCTACGAAGCGCTGGGTGGTGTCGGCGGCGCCGTCGGTGGCGTCGTCGTCATCCTCACGATCCGCAAGGTGATGACCTACACGCGCCGGTGAGTAGTCACATCTCCACCATTGCCCGGTCCGGCCGCAATGGAGGACAGTCGAATCCATGACCGTCACGAGCGACTGGGACTTCAGCGGCCTCAAGGCCACCTACGTCAACTGCACCCTCAAGAAGAGCCCCGAGGTGAGCCACACCCAGGGCCTCGTCGACGCCAGCGCGGCCATCATGCGCGAGCACGGCGTCACGGTCGAGGAGATCCGCCTCGTCGACCATGACGTCGCGACCGGCGTCTACCCGGACATGCGTGAGCACGGCTGGGAGAGCGACGCCTGGCCTGACCTCTATCCCGGCATCCTCGAGAGCCAGATCCTCGTCGTCGCCGGCCCCATCTGGCTCGGTGACAACTCCAGCGTCACGAAGCGCCTCATCGAACGCATCTACTCGCTGAGCGGCATGCTCAACGACCAGGGGCAGTACCTCTTCTACGGCAGGGTGGCCGGCTGCCTCATCACCGGCAACGAGGACGGCATCAAGCACTGCGCCCAGAACGTGCTCTACAGCCTCCAGCACGTCGGCTACACCATCCCGCCGAACGCCGACGCCGGCTGGATCGGCGAGGCCGGCCCCGGACCGAGCTATCTCGACCCGGGCAGCGGCGGCCCCGAGAACGACTTCACCAACCGCAACACGACCTTCATGACGTGGAACCTCATGCACCTCGGGAGGATGCTCCACGACGCGGGGGGTGTGCCGGCATTCGGCAACATGCGCTCCGCCTGGAACGCGGGGGAGCACTTCGGCTGGCACAACCCGGAGTACCGCTGACCCGTCGAACGTCGCACAGTCACCCTGTGTGGATGATGCCGCGGGGGCGCGGCCGGTCGGACGATGGCGGTGAGCACACCCGTCTGGGTCGGTGCCCTACGAGAAAGGTCGCCCTCACATGTCGTTTTGGGACATCGTCTGGTTCATGATCATCTTCTTCGCGTTCGCGACGTACCTCATGGTGCTGTTCTCGATCGTGGCCGACCTCTTCCGCGACCCCGAGGTCTCGGGCGGCATGAAGGCGGTCTGGGTCATCTGCCTGGTCTTCTTCACCTTCATCACGGCCGTCGTCTACCTCATCGTCCGTGGGCGTGGCATGAACGAGCGGGCCGCGAAGAAGTACGCGGAGGCACGCCAGGCGCAGGACGAGTACGTCCGCTCGGTCGCGAGCGCGGGGTCCTCGGCGCCAGAGCAGATCTCCAAGGCCAAGGAGCTGCTCGACTCCGGAGCCATCACCGCCGACGAGTTCGCCTCCATCAAGGCGAAGGCGCTTGCCTGAACACAGCGAAAGGCCGTGGAGCAAGCCCCAGTGAGTGTCCTCCCGGAGGCGTCGGCCGCCCCGGCCGAGCGCGTCCGGGAGGTCCGATCGCGTATGCCGCTCGCGTCGTATGCGCACCTCGACCCTTGGGTGTGCGGGACCTCGTCGCCGTCCTCGAGGACCGGGGCCGAACACGCCTCGGGGAGCTGCTGCCCGTCCGGTACGGCGGATGCTCTCCTCGGCCGAACGTCATCACGTCTTCGACCTGAGCGACTTCGACGAGACGCGGCCAGTCTCGCGATCGCCGGGCGTGCAAACGGTCTGCGCCGCAAGCGGCGTTCTGACGGGGTCCCTGGCTGGACGCGGAAGCTCCTGGGCCCTGGATCGTCCGTACGCGGGCGCGAGGCGGCTCAGACCCCGTGCATCCGCGCGACCAGGTCCTGGTAGCGCGCCACGACGTCGGCGTGCGCCTGCTCGTCCCCCGGCCGGACGGCATACTCCGAGTCGATCTCGAGGGCCCACGTCGGCGGGTCCTGCTCCCCGGACAGAGCCCATGCGGCCTGACGCGCGGCGCCGACGCCGACGTACTCCGCGGGGGCCGGCACGACGACCGGGGCGCGGAAGAGACCCGGCGCGATCTCGCGGACTGCGAGCGAGGCCGCTGCGCCGCCGATGAGCAGGATGCGCCCGACCTCGACGCCCTTGTCGCGCAGTGCATCCACGCCCGCGACGAGGTTGCACAGCATCCCCTCGACGGCGCACCGTGCGAAGTTCTCTGGCGATGCGTTGGAACGGGTCAGCCCGCTCAGGGTGCCGCTGGCGTCAGGTAGGTCAGGGGTGCGCTCGCCGTCCAGGTAGGGCAGCAGGCTCAGGCCCCCGGCGCCCGGGCTTGCCTTCAGGGCAAGGCGGTCGAGCTCGGTCAGGTCCACGCCGAGCATCGACGCGGCCGCGGTGAGCACGCGTGCGGCGTTGAGGGTGCACATGAGGGGGAGGTGGTGTCCCGTCGCGTCGGCGAAGCCTGCGATGGCGCCGGTCTCGTCGCGGATCGCCGAGTCGTGCGGGGTGAACACCGTGCCGCTCGTGCCGAGGGAGACCACCACGTCGCCGGGCTGGAGCGTCAGGCCGAGTGCGGCGCCCATGTTGTCACCGGTGCCCGCCGCGACGAGCAGGCCGCCCTCGGTGCGTCCGGCAGGCTGCGCCGGGGCGAGCACCTCCGGGACCTCGATGACCCGGCCGAAGGCACGCTCGAGGAGGTCGAGGCGGTAGTCGTCGTCGGCAGCAGACCAGTAGCCGGTGCCGGAAGCGTCTCCCCGGTCGGTGCTCCAGCGGTCGAAACCGTTGCCCTGCTGCAGGATCCGGCCGGTCAGCCAGTCATGGGGCAGCACGACTCGAGCCACGCGCGCGGCGTTCTCGGGCTCGTGCTCGGCCAGCCAGCGCAGCTTGGTCACCGTGAAGCTCGCGACCGGCACGAGGCCGACCGCGTCGACCCACGCGCCGACTCCGCCGAGCTCAGCCGTGAGGTCCCGGGCCGCGGCGGCGCTGCGGGTGTCGTTCCACAGCAGGGCGTCCCGCACGACGGTGTCGTCCTCGTCGAGCGTGACCATGCCGTGCTGCTGGCCGCCCACGGCGACGGCGGACACCCCGTCGAGGATGCCGCTGCCGCTCGCCTGCTCGAAGGCGTCCCACCACCGGTCTGGATGCACCTCGGTGCCGTCCGGGTGCGGAGCCCTCGCCGTGCGCACCACCCGTCCCGTCTCGGCGTCGCAGACGACGACCTTGGTCGACTGCGTCGAGCTGTCGACGCCGGCGACGAGCGTCCGGCCGTCGGTCACGTCGTCACCCTGGTGTTCCATGCCTGAAGCGTCTCCCGGGCGCCCTTCTCGTGCAAGGCCGAAAGTGCGTCCGTGAACACCGCAGTGAACCGCTCGTCGTCGACGAGGCCACCGAAGAGATCACGGTCGCGCAGGAACGCGAGTGGGTCGTCCCCCTGTCTCGCGGCTGCGGACATGACCTTGTGCTTGATCCGGTCGACGACCTCGATGGGCTCGCCCTGCTCGTCGACGCCCTCGGCATAGCGCGCCCAGGAGGCGACGACGAGGGCCGACCGGTCGATCTCGCCGCCCGCCTCGAGGTTGCGGTTGATGACGGGAACGAGCCACTTCGGGATGCGGTCCGAGCTCTCGGCGCAGAGCCGGGCGAGGGTGTCTCGCACCTCGGGGTTGGCGAAGCGTTCGATGAGCTCGTGGCGGTAGGCGTCGAGGTCGACGCCCGGCACCTCGGGCAGGGTCGGGCTTCCCTCGCGCTCCATGTAGCCGAGCAGGAAGTCGACGAAGAGCGGGTCCTGGCACACCTCGTGGGCATAGCGGTAGCCGGAGAGGTAACCGAGGTAGCACAGGGCCTGGTGGCTCGCGTTGAGCAGCCGCAGCTTCATCAGCTCGTAGGGGACGACGTCCTCGACCAGCTGGACGCCCGCCTCCTCGAAGGGCGGCCGGCCGTCGGTGAAGTGGTCCTCGAGGACCCACTGCGTGAACGGCTCGCAGACGACGGGCCAGCCGTCCTGCACTCCGAACTCGTCGGCCAGCCGCTCGACGTCCTCGCGCGCAGTGACCGGGGTGATCCGGTCGACCATGCAGTTGGGGAACGAGACGTGCTCGTCCATCCAGTCCGCCAGCGACGGGTCCTGGAGCCTTGCGAAGGCCGTCATCATCTTGCGCGCCACGTCTCCGTTGCCGGGCAGGTTGTCGCACGACATGACGGTGAACGGCTTCTCGCCGGATGCCCTGCGCGCGGCCAGCCCCGCGATGACGTAGCCGAAGACGGTCCGCGGCACGGCTCCGGGCTCGAGGTCGGCCCGGATCGCGGGGTCGTCGGCATCGAACTCACCGGTCACCTGGTTGACGACGTAGCCACCCTCGGTGATCGTCAGCGAGACGATGCGCGTGCGCGGGTCGGCCAGGCGGTCGACGACGGCCTGCGGGTCGTCCGGCGCGAACATCATCTCGACGATGCTGCCGACGACCCGCGCCTCGCGGTGACCGTCCGGGTGCTTCACGACGAGTGTGTAGAGGCCGTCCTGCGCGGTCAGCGTGTCGACGATGCGCCGGTCGTGGGGCAGGGCCCCGACTCCGCAGATGCCCCAGTCGAGCGCGAGGCCGTGGTTCATGAGGCGGTCGACGTACATCGCCTGGTGGGCGCGGTGGAAGCCGCCCACCCCGAAGTGCACGATGCTCGCCGTGACCTGCGAGCGATCGTAGGCCGGCACGCCCACCTCAGGCGGGAGGGCGGCATACGTGCTCTGCGACAACTGGATCGGGGTCGATGACGGCGGCGCAGGCGTGGTGGTCATGGGTCCTCTTCGTGATCTCGAAGGTACGGCGGGACGGCCCGGGCGATCATGCGGAGTCGCCGCGCCGAGGGGTGGTGGCGAACCTGTCAGTGGGTCTCGGAGAGGCTCCACATCGTCCAGAGCTCGGTGCGCATCCGTCGAGGCTGTCGCAGGGTGTACCCGACGGCCTGGGCGATGTCGTCCGGCTCCATGAAGTCCCCCTGGGACGGGTCGCGGTCGCCGAAGCGGCCGTCCGCCGCCGCGAAGGGCGTGTTGACTCCCGCGGGCGCGATCGTCGTGGTGCGGATCCCCTCGGTGCGCAGCTCGCGGTCCAGGGCGTAGCCGAGGTTGATCTGCGCGGCCTTGGTCGCGGCGTAGACCGCCTCCTTGCCGCCACCGATCAGCAGGCCGGCGACCGAGCCGATGATGACCAGGTCACCGCCGTCGCCCTGGGCGCGGAACTGGCGCACCGCTGCCCGGGCCAGCCACACGGTCCCCTTGACGTTGACATCGACCATGAGGGACACCTCGTCCGCCGAGTAGTCGAGCACCCCGCCGTAGAAGCCGACGGCGGCGTTGGCCACGACCGAGTCGACCCGCCCGAAGGCCTCCACGCCCGCAGCGACGAGGGCGTCCGCAGTGGACTCCTGGCTGACGTCGCCGATGCTGACCACGAGGCGGTCCTCGTCCCACTCGTCGCGCAGCCGCGTGAGGGCGTCGGCCCTGAGGTCGCCCGCCACGACCCGGCCGCCGGCGTCGAGCACGAGCCGGGCGATGGCGCCCCCGATCGCGCCCCCGGCCCCGGTGACGACGACGACCGTGTCCTCCAGGCTTCGTCCGCGGTCCACCACGCGGGTGCCGGCTGCGACCGCGGCTCCCTCGACCGCCTCGACGGCCTCGACGGCCGGTGCGGGCACGGCAGCGCGGGTCACTTGATCGCTCCCATCGACAGGCCGCGGACGAGCTGCTTCTGGGCGACCCAGCCGGCGATGATGACGGGAAGTGCGGCGATGGTTGCGGCCGCCGACAGGACGGCGAGGAACTGGCCGCGGCCGTCGACGAAGCTGCCGAGGAACGGCGGGGTGGTGCGGGCCGCCGAGCTCGTCAGCAGCAGCGCGAGGAAGTACTCGTTCCAGGCGAAGATGAAGCTGATCAGCGCCGCGGCGGCGACCCCCGGGAGCACGAGCGGCAGGACGATCCGCACGATCTCGCGGAACATTCCTGCCCCGTCCACCCGGGCCGCCTCGATGATCTCGAACGGGACCTCGAGGAAGAACGATCGCATCATCCACACCGTCACCGGCAGGTTCATCGCGCCGTAGACGATCGCGAGGACGTAGATGTTGTCGAGCAGCCCGACCGTCTTGAAGATCATGAAGAGCGGCAGGACGATCGCGGCGAGCGGCATGAACCGGGTCGAGATGAAGAACGACAGCGAGTTCTCGACGTTCTTGACGCGGCGGATCGACAGCGCGTAGGCGGCCGGGATCGCGAGGAGCACCGAGATGATCGTCGACGTCAGCGCCGCGGTCAGCGAGTTCTGCAGGTAGCCGGCCATCCCGCGGTCCATGGCGAGCTGGTAGCCCTCGGTGACGGGCTTGAAGAAGAACGTCGGGTTTACGGACGACGCGAGCGACTCCGGCTTGAACCCGTTGAGGACCATCCACAGCACGGGGAAGAAGAAGACGAGGACGAGGATCCACGTCGCGAGGGTCGTGAGCGCCCCCTTGGCCGATCTGGTCGAGCCGTTCATCGACTTCCTCCTGCCATGAAGACCTTGAAGACGCTCTTGAGCGCGATGGTCGCGACGATGATCGTGAGGATGACGGTCACGACGCCGTATGCCGCTGCCTGCCCGACGTCGAGCCCGATGAAGGCCCGCTCGTAGAGGAGGTACGCGAGGGTCTTCGTGCCGCCGGTCCCCTTGGTGAGGATCGCGATGGGGTCGAAGACCTGGAGGATGATGACCGAGCCGAGCAGCACGCCGATCTCGACGTACATGCGCAGGTGGGGCAACGTGATCCACGTGAACGTCCGCCACGCGCCGGCTCCGTCGACCTGGGCGGCCTCGAGGATTCCCTTGTCCTGGCCCTGCAGCCCGGCCAGGAGGATCAGCATCATGAACGGCGTGAACTGCCAGGTGAGCACGATGACGACCGTGGCCATCGGGTGCTCGGTGCTCCACGCCACGACCGGCAGGTGCAGCGACCGGAAGAGCCAGTTGAGCATCCCGATGTTCGTGTCGAACATCGAGTACTTCCAGATGAGCGAGGCCGCCGCCGGCATGATGAGGAAGGGCGTGATCATCAGGGTCCGGGCCAGCGCCCGGCCGCGGAAGTTGCGGTCGAGCAGCATCGCGAAGAGCAGCCCGAAGAGCAGCGCCAGGACGACCGAGAAGGCCGTGATGAGGACGGTGGCGACGATCGAGGGCCACAGGTCACCGGAGGTCAGGGCGCTCGTGTAGTTGTCGAACCCCGCGAAGGCGCGGTCGTTCGGGTAGAGCAGGTTCCACTTCGTCAGCGAGAACCCGATCGTGGTGAGGAACGGGATCTGGGTCAGCAGGATGAGGAAGATGACGGCGGGCAGGAGCAGGCCGCGGTTGCGCCACAGCTCCTTGTGCTGCACGCGCCGCTTGTCCGTCGCGGTGGCGGCCCGGACGTCCTCGAGCTCGGATGGTTGTGGGGTGGCTGTGGTGGTGGTCATGTCGGCACTCCCTCGTGCGACTGCGGGGTGGGGAAGGTGGGGTGGTGCCGGGTCCGGGGCGTGCCGGACCCGGCACCACGTGTCACCTGTTCGTCAACGGGACGTCACTTCTTGTGCTTGTCGCCGGCTGCCTGGGCGATGGTCTGGCACTTGCCGAGCGCGTCGTCGATCGTGCCGCGGTTGGCGAGGTAGTCCGCGACCAGCTGTGCGCACTGGTTGCCGACGTCCTGGAACTCGGGGATCGAGACGTACTGGATGCCGACCCAGGGCTGCGGGTTCACGCCCGGCTGCTTCGGGTTGACCGAGCTCATGACGTCGAGCGTGATCGGCGCGTAGGCCTTCGCGGCGTCCTTGTACTCCGGGATCGAGTAGGTCGAGGTCCGCGAGCCGGGCGGGACGTTGGACCAGCCGATCTTGTTGCCGACGAGCTTGATGTAGTCCTTGCTCGTGGCCCACTTGACGAACTTGACGGCGGCGTCCTTCTGCTTCGTCGACGTCGGGATGGCGAGGTTCCAGCTCCAGAGCCAGCCGGACTCCTTCGTCTTGTTCACCGGCATGTGGGCGTAGCCCATCTTGCCCTTCACCGGTGAGTCGGCGGCCTCGAGCATCGAGGCGGCCACCGAGGCGTCGGCCCACATCGCGGCCTTGCCCTCCTTGAGAGCGGTCAGGCACTCGTTGAAGCTGTAGGACACGGGGTCCTTCTCACCGGAGTCGTCGAGCATCTTCTTGTAGAAGCCGACGGCCTCCTTCCACTCCGGGGTGTCGACCGTGGCCTTCCAGTTGCTGTCGTACCAGTTGCCCCCGAAGGTCTGGACGACGGTGGTCAGCGGGGCGAAGAGGTCGCCCCAGCCCGGCTTGCCGCGCATGCAGATGCCGGCCATGTCGGGGGTGTTGACCTTCTTGGCCGCGTCCGCCACCTGCTGCCAGGTCGGGTTCTGCGGGATCGTGACGCCGGCCTTGTCCAGGATCTCCTTGTTGTACATGAGGATCGAGGACTCGCCGTAGAACGGGACGGCGAAGAGCTTGCCGTTGTAGGTGTTGACGTCGCGCACCGGCGGGAGCAGGTCGTTGACGTCGTACGACGCGTCGGACTGCAGCTCCGGGGTGAGGTCGACGAGCCAGCCGTTGGCACCCCACTGGGGGGTCTCGTAGGCGCCGATCGTGACGATGTCGTACTGGCCGGCGCCGCTCGCGACGTCAGCCGTCACGGCGGCGCGGAGGTCGCCCTCCTCCATGACCTGGAAGTTGACCGTGACGCCGGGGTTCGCCTTCTCGTACTCGGTCTTGAGCTTCTCCATGTCCTTCATCTGGCCGTTGTTCACCGTGGCCACCTTGAGGGTGACGGCGCCGCCGGCCCCGCCGGTCGACCCGCCGCCGGACTGCACGGCGCCGGACGAACAGGCCGTCACCGTCATGGCGACTGCCACCGCGCCCGTCCCCAGCGCGAGCATGCGCTTGTTCGCAAGCATTCCTAACTCCTTTGGTAGGCATCTGTCGTTCCGGCCCGAGGCCGCCGATCACCGGTGAGGCAGGCACACCGCCCGGATGGCGTCCGCAAGCAGTTCTTGACTGGAACTTGCCCGTACGGTATTGACGCGACGACGACGTCAACAAGCACCATGAGCCCTCTGTCGTTGATACGATTTTGCGAGGGAGAGGTGCCGGGACGGCTTTTCCGGTCCGCTCTCCAGCACGAGCGGTGACGATGAGGTCCCGGCCCCGACGAAGGACAAGATGGTTTCGTATCGATCCGGCGGGACTTCTGGACGTGGAACGACCCACGTGCCCGAGGGGAATACCAGCGCGCCGTCTTCGTCCGCCTTGCAGCTGGGCGCACCGATGCGCCGGGAGGTCATCCCGCCGCACCCGCAGGCGTCCGTGCGCGTCCTGACCCACGACTTCCCGAGCGAGATCTGCGGGTGGGGCTACCACCCCGAGTACGAGATCCACCTCATCACCAAGACGCGTGGCAGCTTCATCGCCGGCGACCACATCGGCACGTTCGCGCCGGGTCACGTCAGCATGATGGGTCCGAACCTCCCGCACGACTGGGTCAGCGACCTCGCGGACGGTCAGGTGGCCGTGGACCGTGACGCCGTCATCCAGTTCAGCGACGAGTGGGTCCGCGCGGCGACGGAGCACCTGCCCGAGCTCGCCGAGGTGTCCGAGCTGCTGCACCGGTCGACGCGGGGGCTGGTGTTCTCGGGCGCGACTGCGTGGCGGGCAGCCGAGACGATCCTCGCCTGCGTGCACAGTCACGGTGTCGAGCAGCTCGGCCACCTCTTCAAGCTCCTCGCGCTGTTCGCGCACGCCCCGACCGACGAGTACGAGCTCGTGGCGAGCGAATGGGTGGGACGACCGACGGACCGGGCCTCGCGGGACGCGGGCGAGGCCGGACTGAGCTACATCCTCGACAACCTGACCGGTGACGTCCGGCTGTCGACGGCCGCGAGGCTGGCGTTCATGTCCGAGCCGACGTTCTCCAAGTACTTCAAGACGGCCACCGGCATGACGTTCTCCAACATGGTCAAGAAGTTGCGGATCGCCTATGCCCGCCGCCTTCTCGACACGACCGAGCACTCGGTGGCCCAGGTCGCCGAGATGAGCGGCTACCACAACATGGCCAACTTCAACCGGCAGTTCCTCGCCGAGGTGGGCACCACCCCGAGTGCCTACCGCAGGCTGGAGTCCGACCAGAAGCCGCCGCCCGAGCTGTTCAGCCTGGGTCGGCGGGCGCCCTCGCCCTGACCGCCGCCGGCGCTGCCGCCGCGCACGGGCTGGCTCGCAGCCTCCGGATGCCCACGATCAGAGACGTTCCGGTCCGGACGCGTGTCATTTGTGTGACGTGCCCGGCAGAGCCGCCGCTACCAGCGGGTCGTGCCCTAGGTTCGTGAACCAGTGCCCACAGCCCTCCGCGCGAAGGAGCCCAGCGTGCAGATCGGTGTCCCCCGAGAGACCCGTGCCCGTGAGACACGCGTCGCCGCGACGCCCAGGACCGTCGAGCAGCTCGTCGCCCTCGGCTACGAGGTCGCCGTCGAGAGCGGAGCGGGAGCGGGCGCCAGCTTCTCGGACGAGGCGTATGCCGCAGCTGGCGCTCGCGTGGTCACCGCCGACGAGGCATGGGGCTCGGCCGTCGTGCACAAGGTCAATGCCCCATCTGACGACGAGATCTCGCGGCTGCGACCGGGCACCGTCCTCGTCTCGCTCATGGCGCCGGCGATCAGCCCGGACCTCGTGGAGAAGCTCCGCGCGGCCGAGGTCACCGCGATGGCGATGGATGCCGTCCCCCGCATCAGCCGCGCGCAGTCGCTCGACGTCCTCTCCTCGATGGCCAACATCGCCGGCTACCGCGCGGTCGTCGAGGCTGCCCACGAGTTCGGCTCGTTCTTCACCGGTCAGGTCACGGCCGCCGGGAAGGTGCCTCCCGCCAAGGTGCTCGTGGCGGGGGCGGGGGTGGCAGGGCTGTCCGCGATCGGCACGGCGCGCTCGCTCGGTGCCATCGTCCGCGCGACCGATGCGCGCGTCGAGGTGGCCGAGCAGGTCGAGTCGATGGGCGCCGACTTCCTCGCCGTGCAGATGCCCGAGGTGGACGCGGCCGCGGCCTCGAGCGACGGCTACGCCAAGGAGATGGGGGAGGAGTACAACCGGCGCGCCGCCGAGCTGTATGCCGCCCAGGCCCCTGACGTCGACATCATCATCACGACGGCGCTCATCCCGGGACGTCCTGCGCCACGGCTCATCACCGGCGAAATGGTCGCCTCGATGAAGCCGGGCTCGGTCATCGTCGACATGGCCGCGGCCAACGGCGGCAACGTCGAGGGCTCGGTTGCCGACGAGATGGTCGTGAGCGACAACGGGGTGCGGATCATCGGCTACACCGACCTCGCGGCCCGGTTGCCGACCCAGGCCTCGCAGCTCTACGGCACCAACCTCGTCAACCTCATGAAGCTGCTCACGCCGGGCAAGGGCGGCCAGCTCGTCCTCGACTTCGACGACGTCGTGCAGCGCAACATGACCGTTGCGCGCGACGGCGAGCTGCTGTGGCCACCGCCGGCGATCCAGGTGAGCGCGGCGCCGCTCGCGCAGTCGCCGGCGGGCAAGCAGGTCACCAAAGAGCCTGAGCCGCCGAAGGATCCGCGCCGAAGGTATGCCGGCATGGCGATCGGTGCCGTGGTCTTCGCAGCGATCGCGGCCGTCTCACCGGCGAGCTTCCTGGGCCACTTCACCGTGTTCGCGCTCGCGGTCGTCATCGGCTACTACGTCATCGGCAACGTCCACCACGCCCTGCACACGCCGCTCATGTCGGTGACCAACGCGATCAGCGGCATCATCGTCGTCGGCGCCCTGCTCCAGCTCGGGTCGGCCCGGACGTCGCCGAGCTCACAGCTCGTCATCCTCGTCCTCGCCTTCGTCGCCACGCTGATCGCGAGCATCAACATCTTCGGTGGCTTCACCGTGACCCGCCGCATGCTGACGATGTTCAGGAAGGGCTGAACCATGACCGACGTCAGCACGTCACTCATCCAGGCGGCATACATCGTCGCGGCTCTTCTCTTCATCATGTCGCTCGCCGGCCTGTCGAGGCACGAGACTGCCCGCGACGGCAACGTGCTCGGCATGGTCGGCATGGGCATCGCCCTCGTCGCCACCCTGTGGCTCTCCCTGCGGGATGCCCCGTGGGGCAACGTGATCGCCGTCGCCGTCGCCATGGCGATCGGCGCCGCGATCGGCATCTGGCGCGCCCGTCGCGTCGAGATGACGGGCATGCCCGAGCTGATCGCGATGCTCCACTCGTTCGTCGGCGCCGCCGCGGTCCTCGTGGGGCTCAACACGTTCCTGGCCTCCGAGGGAATCGGTGACTCGGTCCACCTCGTCGAGATCTTCCTCGGCGTCTTCATCGGCGCGGTGACGTTCACCGGCTCGATCGTGGCGTTCCTCAAGCTCTCGGCCCGCATCTCGAGCAAGCCGCTCATGCTGCCGGCCCGCCACTGGCTCAACCTCGCCGCACTCCTCGTGTCGGCGGGGCTGCTGGTGTGGTTCGTCGCGGCTCACTCGATCGTGCCGCTGCTCGTCATGACGGCGATCGCCCTCGCCTTCGGATGGCACCTCGTCGCCTCGATCGGGGGCGGCGACATGCCCGTCGTGGTGTCGATGCTCAACAGCTACTCGGGCTGGGCGGCGGCCGCGGCCGGCTTCATGCTCGGCAACGACCTGCTCATCGTGACGGGCGCCCTCGTCGGCTCGTCCGGTGCCTACCTCTCCTACATCATGTGCCAGGCCATGAACCGGTCGTTCGTCTCGGTCATCGCCGGCGGGTTCGGCTCCGATGGGGCCGTGTCCGACGCCGACGTCGACTACGGCGAGCACCGCGAGACCAACGCTGCCGAGGTCGCCGAGCTGCTCGAGAACGCCACGTCCGTGGTCATCACCCCCGGCTACGGCATGGCCGTCGCGCAGGCGCAGTACCCGGTCGCCGAGCTGACGTCGAAGCTGCGCGAGCGCGGCGTCGACGTCCGGTTCGGCATCCACCCGGTCGCCGGCCGGCTGCCCGGCCACATGAACGTGCTGCTCGCCGAGGCGAGGGTGCCCTACGACATCGTCCTCGAGATGGACGAGATCAACGACGACTTCCCCAACACCGACGTCGTGCTCGTCATCGGCGCCAACGACACGGTCAACCCGGCCGCCGCCGAGGACCCGACCTCACCGATCGCCGGCATGCCGGTGCTGAAGGTGTGGAACGCGAAGGACGTCGTCGTGTTCAAGCGCTCGATGAACGCGGGCTACGCCGGCGTCCAGAATCCGCTCTTCTTCCGCGACAACTCCGCCATGCTCTTCGGCGACGCCAAGGAGCGCGTCGAGGACATCATCAAGGCTCTCTGAGAAAGCTCCCGCGGACGGGAGCCCAGCCAGCGACTCGTAACCTGCTCCGTTTTCGGGAGCAGGTTACGAGTCGCGCGGGGATTGGTGCGGGAGCTGGTCTATCGGCACTTGCTCCGCTTTGGGGAGCAGGTTCCGAGTCGGGCGGGTATTGGTGCGGGAGCTGGTCTATCGGCACTTGCTCCGGTTTGGGGAGCAGGTTCCGAGTCGGGGGAGTGTCACCGGTGGCTGCCAGCATCTCCGGCACGAGGAGGCGGTGGCCATGAGTGAGCCGGTGCGGGCGGAGTCAGCTGACGCGAGCGAGGCGGGCGAGGTCTTCGACGGCGCGCGCTACATCGTCCGTGCGAGGAGGCTGGCGGACCTTAGCCAGCGAGAGCTGGCGGAGGAGGTCGGCCTGTCGAGGGCCACTGTCGGACGGCTCGAGTCCGGAGCCAGCAGAGTGGACACCGCGACGTTGTCGGTCATCCTGGGACGTGCGGGCCTTCGCCTCACCGTCGTCGACCGCGACGGGCGCGAGGTGGGGCCGGTTCCGTCCGACGTCCTGCGCGACAACGCGGACCGGCGTTTCCCGGGTCACCTCGACGTCCGGCCGCCCCAGGATGCACCCTCCGACCGGGTCCACCCGCGCCGTGGCGTGCGAGAGGCGCGTGGCTGGTTCGAGCAGCGCCCGTCCAGGGCCGCCCGCCGCGGTCGCGCAGGCGTGCCCGCCGACCACCCGACCGTCAGCGGTCTTCGCGAGGACCGTCGGGCTGCCTACTGGCGAGGGGTGGCGTCTGCCGAGACCCGTCGCGCGGCGGAGCCCCAGCCGGAGTGCTCGTGCTTCGACGACTGCTTCGAGCGCGCCTGCCTGACCGACTGTCCTTGCCAGTGCGAGCCGGACCACCGGTCCGTCCTCGGGTCCCTCCACTTGCTGCAACCGCCGAGCGGCGAGTAGACCCCGCCCGAAGCCGACAGCCCGCCCGTGACGTCACGGGCGGGCTGTCGGCAATGGCGTGGTGGGTCAGCGTTCGCTGAGGACCTCCGGTGCGCCTCGGCTGCCTTCCTCCTCCTCGCCCGTCGCCAGCTTGCTGTGGTGGCGCGAGTAGGAGAAGTAGATGAGGAAGCCCAGGGCCATCCACACGACGAAGCGGATCCACGTCTCGATCGAGAGGTTGAGCACGAGGTAGAAGCACGCGGCCGCCGACAGCCACGGCACGAACGGGTTGCCCGGGACCTTGAACGAGCGCTTCAGGTCGGGGCGGCGCTTGCGCAGGATCGGGACGGCGAGCGAGACGAGCATGAACGCCGTCAGCGTGCCGATGTTGACCATCTCCTCGAGCTTGCCGATCGGCGTGAGCGAGGCGATGAGGGCGACGACGCCACCGATGATGAGGGTCAGCTTGACCGGCGTTCCCGTCTTCGGGTTGGTGCGGCCGAGCGTCGCCGGGATGAGGTGGTCGCGGCTCATGGCAAACGTGACGCGCGTGGCGCCGATGATGAGCGTCATGACGACCGTCGTGAGGCCGGCCACGGCTCCTGCCGAGATGAGGGTCGCGAAGCCGTCCTTGCCGACGTGGGTGAAGGCGGTCGCGAGCGCTGCCTTGGGGTCGATCTCCTTAAAGTTCTGCATGCCCGTGATGACCAGCGTGACGGCGACGTAGAGCACCGTGCAGATCACGAGCGACCCGATGATGCCGCGGGGAAGGTCGCGCTGAGGGTTCCTCGCCTCCTCGGCCGTCGTCGCGACGACGTCGAACCCGATGTAGGCGAAGAACACGATCGCCGCGCCGGCCATGATGCCCATGACGCCGTAGGTCGCAGGGGTCATGCCGGTCAGGACCTGGAGCAGGGGTGTCGCCAGGCCCTCGGCGGCCTTGCCGGGCTGCGACGGCGGGATGAACGGCGACCAGTTGTCGCGGTTGATGAACTGGATGCCGGCGAAGATGACGAACAGCACGATGAACAGCTTGACGCCGACGAGCACCAGGTTGACGCGCATCGACTCCTTGATCCCCTTGGCGATGAGCAGGGTCAGGGCCGCGATGAGCAGGAACGCCGGCAGGTCGAAGTGCGAACCAGGCCCTAATGGCTCTGGCCAGGTGATCCCCAGCTGGCCCAGCAGGGTGACGAAGTACTGCGACCACCCCTGGGCCACCACGCTCGCGCCGAGCATGAGCTCCAGCAGCAGGTCCCAGCCGATGATCCAGGCGACGAGCTCACCGAGGGTCGCGTAGGAGAAGGTGTAGGCCGACCCCGAGATGGGCACCGTGGAGGCGAACTCCGCGTAGCAGACGGCGGCCAGACCGCAGACGATGGCGCCGACGACGAACGACAGCGCGATCGACGGTCCCGCATAGTCCTTCGCGGCCCGCCCGGTCAGCGTGAAGATACCGGCGCCGATGATGACGCCGACGCCGAAGACGATGAGGTCGAGCGCGCTCAGGGTCCTCTTCAGCTGGTGGTCGGCTTCCTCTGCCGAGGCCATCGAGGCCTCGATGGACTTGGTGCGAAAGACACTCATGCTGACCTCCGAGCAGGTCGGTGATGGGATCACCACAAACTAGCGGTGAGCGCGTCCGGCGGCGAGCCCTGGCGGGACACCGTCGGCCGCGAACCGTCGACGGGTGCCGCGGCTCTCAGAGTGGTACCCCGCCGGCCCCGGTCCCTGTCAGCAGGGCCCGAGCAGTGGTCAGCCGTCCGAGCGTGGCCAGATCGGGCCGGTGTCGGCGCCGCGGCGCCGGCGCTTCAGGTCGTCGCTCTCGTAGACGGTCTCGGGGCGCTCGGCCGGCCGATGGATCGGCATCGCGCGCGAGTAGGAGTCCAGCCGATCTTGGATCGGGTTGTGCGTGCGGGGCACGTCGGGATAGTCCGTGCTCGCAGCACGCGCGACCGATCCCTCGCCGGGCGTCGGGGCTTCGGGCGGACCCGGGTCTGCGGGAAACTCCTCGATCTCCTCGAAGTCCTCGTCGCCCGGGGGCGGAACGATGTGGAAGATCTCGGCACAGATGTTGCGGTACGTCTGGTCGGGGTCGGGCACCCACTTGATCTCGCGGAGGGCCTGGTCCTGGCCCGCGCTCTCGAGGACGAACTTGCCGTAGCCGAGGAACTGGCCGGGGATGGAGCGGACGTAGCTCATGTCGGTGACCTTGAGCAGCGGCATCATCGCGACCTTGTGCGAGATGAGGCCGTAGCGCAGCAGGAGACGCTTGTCCGTGGCCACGAACCAGTTGTGGCTCCAGTCGAGCAGGCACCAGAGCATCCGCGCGAGCAGCGCGAAGAAGATCCACCAGAAGATGGTGCCCAGCGCCTGGGTCGACTTCGTGACGTTGGAGTCGACCCACACGGCGGCGACGAAACCCAGGGTGGTCGTCGCGACCGGTTCGGCGAGCTTGGCCCAGTGGGCACGCACCGCCGTGACGAGCCGCTCGCCCGGGAGCAGGATCGGCGTCAGCCCCTTCGGGACCTCGCTGCTCCGGAGGAAGGCCATGGACTCAGTGTGCGCGCATCAGCGGTTGAGCAGGGAGCTGAAGAACCGCAGGATCGCGTTGAAGCCGTCGACGAGGACCCCCCAGAGGTTGCTGACGATGTCGGCAGCCTTGTCGGGGGACGTGAAGACGGCGTAGACGAAGAACGCGAGCACGACGATCAGGATGATCTTCTTGGCCTTGGCGCCCATGGTGTGTAGCTCCTTGGAGGGAAGGTGTCGGGGCTGCCCTGACAGCCTCCCGGCACAGAGGTGTGTCCAGTGTGCCGTACGGGGCTGGTGTGGTGTGGCACGCCTCCCGCGTGTCGGTCGGCCGCCTGCCCTCGCGCCGCTATCCTCCTCGCGTGTCGCGAACGCCAGAGTATGCCGCCGCGCTGCGCACCGCTCTGAGGCGCGCGGTGGGCGGGGTCGACGAACGTGAGCTGACGCGGGCGACCGAGGCCCTCGTCGCGCGGTACCGCTCGGTGGCGCCGGCCTCCGCGCCCATCCTCGCCTCCCGCGTGCACGTCGCGGCGTATGCCGCCTACCGGATGCCGGCCACGCATGCCGCCCTGTCGCGCGTGCTCGGCGCCGTCGCCGCGCATGGCCTCGACCCCCGCTCGATGCTCGACTTCGGCGGTGGCACCGGTGCTGCGGCGTGGGCAGCTGCCAGCGTCTTCGAGGCGCTCGAGTCGGTCACCGTGCTGGACCAGGTCGAGGACGCGCTGGCCCTGGGGCGCGAGCTCGTCATCGATGCGCCGTCCCCGGTCCTGGCCCGCGCGAGGTTCCAGCGGGCCCGCGCCGGCGCGTGGCCCGAGGTCCGGGCCGACCTCGTGACCGTGTCGTACGTCCTCAGCGAGCTCGACGAGCGGCAGCAGGACGCGCTCGTGGCCGATGCGATGCAGCGTGGACAGGCCGTCGTCGTCGTCGAGCCCGGCACCCCCGACGGCTACACCCGGGTGCTCCGCGTCCGCACGGCGCTCATCGCCGCCGGTTGGACCCTGCTCGGACCGTGCCCGCACGCGGCGGACTGCCCTCTGACCAAGGGTGACTGGTGCCACTTCGCGGCCCGCGTCAACAGGAGCGCGGAGCATCGACGGCTCAAGGGCGCCGAGCTGTCCTACGAGGACGAGAAGTTCTCGTGGGTCGCGGCCGTCGCCCCGGGTGGCGCCGAACTGCCTGCGGCAGAGACGCTCTCGGCTCGCATCCTCCGCCACCCGTTGAAGCGCAGGGGATTCGTCGAGTTCCAGGTGTGCCGTCCGGACGGCAGCGCGGGCCGAGAGGTCGTCTCGAAGAAGGCCGGCGAGCGCTATCGGAGGGCGCGCGACGCGGAGTGGGGCGACGAGCTGCCGTGACCACACGGCATACGCGACGAAACGGGTGCGCTCAGACGACGCCGTAGAGGCGGTCGCCGGCGTCGCCGAGACCGGGGACGATGTAGCCCTTCTCGTTGAGCTTCTCGTCGATGGTGCCGAGCACGACCTTGACGGGGATGTCGCTGTCGGCGAGCTCGTCCTCGAGGTGCTTGATGCCCTCGGGGGCGGCGAGCAGGCAGACGGCCGTGATGTCGCGGGCGCCCTTGGCGGTGAGGTAGTCGATCGCCATGACGAGCGTGCCACCGGTGGCGAGCATCGGGTCGAGGATGAACACCTGGCGGCCGGTCAGGTCGTCGGGCAGGCGGTTCGCGTAGGTCGAGACCTCGAGGGTCTCCTCGTTGCGGATCATCCCGAGGAAGCCGACCTCGGCGCTCGGGAGCAGCTTGACCATGCCGTCGAGCATGCCGAGACCCGCGCGCAGGATGGGCACGATGATCGGCTTCGGGTTGCTCAGCTTGATGCCGGTGGTCGGTGCGACCGGCGTCTCGATCTCGAACGGCTCGACACGGACGTCGCGGGTGGCCTCGTAGGCGAGGAGCGTCACGAGCTCCTCGGCGAGGCGTCGGAAGGTGGGGCTGTCGGTCCGCTTGTCGCGCAGGTAGGTCAGCTTGTGGGCGATGAGCGGGTGGTCTGCGACATGGACGTCCATGGGTGGAAACTTAGCGCGTGGCGAAGAGATCCGAGACCCCCGGCAGGGGCTCCGTCCCTGCACCCGAGACGTATGCCGCCTGGGTGGGCCAGGCGCTCGACCTGGCCGCCGCGACCGCGGAGGCCGAGGACGTGCCGGTGGGCGCGCTCGTCGTCGACCCGGACGGACGCGTGGTCGGTCGCGGGCGCAACGTCCGCGAGGAGCTGGGCGACCCGACCGGGCACGCCGAGGTCGTCGCGTTGCGGGAGGCGGCGCACGTGCTGGGTTCGTGGCGGCTCGACGGCTGCACCCTCGTGGTGACCCTGGAGCCGTGCGTCATGTGCGCCGGCGCGGCGATGGCGGCCCGGGTCGAGCGGATCGTGTTCGGTGCCTGGGACCCCAAGGCGGGGGCGTGCGGGTCGGTGTGGGACCTGACCCGGGACCCCCTCGCGACGCACGTCGTGGACGTCGTCGGGGGAGTGCGCGCCGAGGAGTCGGCAGCCCTCCTGGTCGATTTCTTCGAGGGACGCAGGCTCCGGTAAGGTCTCTCCCGGTGGCGTGTCCGAGCGGCCTAAGGAGCACGCCTCGAAAGCGTGTGTGGGGGTAACTCCACCGTGGGTTCAAATCCCACCGCCACCGCCAGACGAAGAAGGACCCGACGCGCTTGCCGTCGGGTCCTTCCTCTTTTCGTCGAACGCAGAGGCCTCGGGCAGGGAGCCCGTTCCCGCCCTCGGAGCTGACCGGCTACATCAGGCTCGCGTGAGGAACGCCCGTACCGCTGCCATGACCTCGGCGGGGTTCTCGTCCTGCGGGTTGTGGCCGGCCTCGTCGACGAGCACGAGCTCGGCGTGGGGGATCCCGTCCACGAGCTCGCGTTGGCACTCCGGAGGGAAGACGAAGTCCTCACGCCCGGCGACGACCAGGGTCGGGGCCGTGATCTCACCGAGTCGGGACACCACCGACCAGCCGGGCAGCAGGGAGCGCGCTGCGAACAGGTACGGCTCGGCGCGGATCCGCGAACGCCAGCCGCCCTCGGCCAGCTCGCGCACCATCCCGATGAAGCCGTGGTTGGGCATGTAGGCGCTGCTGATCCGCCAGAAGATGGGGAGGTACTCGCGCGGCTCGAACTCGCCGCTGAACCAGCGCCGGACCAGCTCCACCTTGGCAGCGCTGAAGCCCCGCTCCGACATGACCCGAGGGGCGTTCTCCCGGGCCCAGCGCGCGTCGGCACCGGTGTCGACGAGCACGAGCCGTGACACGTGCTGTGGCTGGCGGAGGGCGTACTCGAGGGCGACGTGCCCGCCGAAGGAGTGACCCAGCACGGCCCACCGGTCGAAGCCGAGGTGCTCACGCAGGGCCTCGGCGTCGGCCGTGAGGTTCTCCCACGTCATCGACGACGCGGGAGGCCCGGTCGAGCGCCCGTTGCACCGGTGGTCGTAGAAGACCAGCGTGTGCTGGTCGGCCAGTCTCCTGAAGGCGCCCATGGTCCACAGGTCGGCGCTCGGGCCGCCGTGCATGAGAACGAGCGGATCGCCGTGCCCGACGACGTCGACGTAGAGCGACACGTCCCGGAGCGGGACGTGCCTCGGCCAGTCCCTCGCGTGCGCACGGCGGGACGGCACGGCTCAGGACCCCTCGGGCGGAACGTGCGCGGGGAACGGGTTCCGGCTGGAGGCCCGGCCGGAGCCCCGACCGGAGCCCCGACCGGAGCGGCGAGGCCCCGCGATGCCGGCGGCGAGGACCCCCGCGGCCAGGGCCCCCGCGGCCAGGCGGCGGGGGTTGCGCAGGTCGGGACGCCGCTCGAACGCCATGAGGTCGAGCCAGAGGGTGCGGGCACGACGACCGGCGTCCGCCGTGGCGAAGACGACCGGCAGCGTGCCCATGCCCAGCTCCGAGAAGTCGACCCGGAAGGCGTAGGGGTCCTTCGGGTCGTCGGAGTGGAGCGGCATGCCCCTGCGCAGGGCCGGGACGGGGGTGAGCGGCTTGAGGACCAGCCGGTGACCGTCGACGACGACCTCGGCGCCGGCGCCCATGAGCGCCCGGGCGAAGAGGTTCGTCACCGGGCCGGGCGCTGGGGAGTACCAGCCGCACAGCTCGGCCCAGACGTCAGGTCGGGGCGCGACGTCGTGACGCAGCCGGTCCTCGGGCAGGTCCAGGAGCGTCCGGATCACGGCACTGCAGACCTCCGTCGGGGCTCCCTGCCCGCTCAGGCCTCCCGTGTTGGCCAGGGCCACGACCCCCAGCCCGGCGCTCGGCTCCAGCGTCAGCGCGGCAAGGAAGCCGGACACGACACCGCTCTTCCCGACGGTGCGGTGGCCGTCCTCGACGCCCAGGTCGAAGCCGAGGCCCATGCCGGGCAGCCGAGGGTCGGGTCGGAACTGCGGGGAGAACATCTCCGCGACGGTCGACGCCTCCAGGATCCGTCCGCCGGCGCCGGCTCCCTGGTGCAGCAGGCACTCCACGTAGCGGGCCAGGTCGGTCGAGGTCGAGTAGAGGCTCCCGCCGCCGGGCGTCGGCACCGGTCGGTCGGGCGCCGGCACGAGCCCGCGGGACCGCACGAGGTAGCCCGTCGCGAGCGCGGACCGGACCCGTGCGGACCGGACGAGGTCGGTGTCCCACATCCCGAGGGGGTCGAAGACGTGCTCGCGCAGGTAGTCGGCGAGGAGCTGTCCGGAGACGTCCTCGACGACCTGCCCGAGCGCGGCGAAGCCGTGGTTGCTGTAGACCCACTTGGTGCCGGGCTGGACCTCCTGCGGCAGCCCGCCGCGGTAGTACTCGCCGAGGGGCAGCAGTCGACGGGCTTCCACGCCCGCGCCCGAGACGGGGTGGAGCAGGTCGGACCACCGTCGCCAGTAGCCGACCCCGGCGGTGTGGGTGAGCAGATGGCGCAGGCTCGCCGGCCGCAGACCTGGTCGCGTCGGGCGCAGCCGGAAGGTCGAGAGGTAGTCGTTGGCGGGTGCGTCGAGGTCGACCCGCCCCTGCTCCCACAGCTGCATCACCGCCACCGCGGTGAAGGTCTTGGTGAGCGAGCCGACGCGGAAGACGGTGTCCGGCGTGATGGGCGCCGCGCTCGTCACGTCGCTGACACCGTGGTCGTGGAACCACGTCGGCTCGCCGTCGCGGACCACGGCGACCGCCAGACCCGCGGTCGGCCAGCGGTCGAGGACCCGCACGACGTCGCGGCGCAGCGCGAGCTCGGGACTGTCCATGGGCTCAGCGTGCGAAGCGGGGGAGGGCGTCACAAGGGCCGTTGGTCCCTGTTCGAGCACGGCGTGACGGCTGGATGCTGGCTTCAGGAGGTTGTGGTGTGCCGATCGAGAGGCTGAGCTCCGAGGATCGGATGCTCCTGCTCTCCGACAAGGCCTGGCCGCAGGACGTCGGGGTCGTCGTCATCCTCGAGGGTGGCCGTCTTGTCGACGAGGAGGGTCGTCCGTCGGTCGAGGCTGCCAGGGAGGCCGTCGCTCGCGGGCTCCCCGGGCTCCCGCGGTTGCGGCAGGTGCTGCGGGTGCCGCCTCGTGGGCTCGGCGGCCCGTTCTGGGTCGATGCACCTGACTTCGACCTCGCCCAGCACGTCCGTCTGGGACCCCCGATCGAACCGGGCGGCGAGGGTGCCCTCCTGGCCGCGGTCGAGGACATCCGGAGCCGCCGCCTCGACCTGGGTCGGCCCCTGTGGGAGATGTGGCTGCTCCCCGGCCTCGATGCCGGTCGCGTGGCCATGTTCGTGCGCATGCACCACGTCGTGGCGGACGGAGTCGCGGGAATCGCGAGTCTGGCTGCCCTGCTGCGCGCGTCGGCCGGTGCCGGCGCTCCGGCAGGCCGTGCCCGGATCCCGGCACCGGAGCCGACTCGTCGGGAGCTGCTCACCGAGACCTGGTCCCGTCACGTGCACGAGGCGGGTCGCGGCATCGCCACGCTCCGCCATCCGCGTGCGGGCATGCGGGCCGCGGGAGGCGCCTGGCGCGCGGTACGTGGGCTGGTCGGCGGCGAGCCGGGACCGGTGACGAGCCTCAAGGGACTGGTCGGTCCGCATCGTCGGCTGGCGCTCGTGCGCGTTCCCCTGCGCGAGGTGGAGGACGTGGCCCATGCCGATGGGGCCACCGTCAACGACGTGCTCCTGGCGATGATCGCCGGTGGCGTGCGTGCCCTCCTGACCAGTCGGGGGGAGCAGCTCGACCAGCTGACCCTCCCGATCCTCGTCCCGGTCTCCCTGCGCCGGGGGGCTGACGACACGGGGCCGGGCAACCGGATCTCCCAGATGAAGATCCAGCTCCCCGTCGGTGAGCCGGGCGCGCGTGAGCGGCTTCGTCTGGTCACCGCGGCGACGTCCGGCGCGAAGGCGATGCGCCATCCCTCGCTCAGTCTGGTGTTCCGGAACAGGGTCCTCAGCGCGATCATGCTCCGGCTCGTGATCCGTCAGCGCATCCACCTGCTGAGCGCCGACATCGTCGGACCGAGGGAGCCACTGTCCTTTGCCGGCGCCACGGTCCTCGACGCGTTCCCGTTGATCAACCTCCTGGGCAACATCACTCTGGGCGTGGGTGCGCTGTCCTACGCGGGCCGGTTCGACGTCCTCGCCGTGGCGGACGCCGACCTCTTCCCCGACCTCGACGTCTTCGCCGCCGGCGCCGAGCAGGAGATCCGCGACCTCGCCGCCCGCACCGACCGACAGCCAGCACCAGCACGGGCACCGCGGCGGTGAGGTCACGTCCGCTGGGACCGGACGAGACGGCATACGAAAGCCCGTGGAGCCCGAGTCGGGCACGGCGGGTCTCGGAAGCGTGGCCCACTGGCAGGATGTGCGCCATGACCACGGACGTCCCGCTCAGCGTGCGCACCCCCTCACCGCTGGGCGAGTTCCTGCGCACCCGCCGCAAGCAGCTCGCGCCCGAGGAGGTCGGCATCAAGCGCGCCAAGGGTCGGCGCCGGGTCGGCCTCAGCCGCACCGAGGTCGCCGAGCTGGCGAACATCTCCGTGGCGTACTACGACCTCATCGAGCGGGGCCGCGACCTGCGCCCGAGCACGAGCGTCCTCGACGGTCTCGCCCGCGCGCTCAAGCTCGATGCGGACGGCCGCTCGCACCTGCACGCGCTCGCCACCGGGGCGCCCTCCCGCCGACCGCAGCCCCACGAGGAGCTCACCGAGGAGCTCGAGGAGCTGCTCGACTCGCTCGACCCCAACCCCGCCTACGTCGTGGGCGCGCGCTGGGACGTCCTCGGGGCCAACCACACGGCGTGCCAGCTCTTCACCGACTGGGAGAGCAAGCGGACCAAGCGCGAGCGCAACCTGCTGTGGTTCTACTGCTGCGACCCGGCTGCCCGCAGCCTCTTCGTCGACTGGGAGCAGGAGGCCGCCGACCAGCTCGCGCTCTTCCGCGAGGCGTATGCGCGCCACCCCGACGACCCGTCGTTCAAGCGCGTCCTCGACGAGATCTTCAAGGCGAACCCGGCGACCGTCGAGTGGTGGGAGCGGCACGACACCGACCCGACCCGCGGCCGCACCAAGCGGATCCGCCTCGACACCGGTCAGGTGATCCAGCTGCGCCAGCTCGTGCTGCAGGTGCTCGACGAGCCCGACATCCGCGTCATCAGCTACTTCGCCGACGTCGACGGGGACCTCGACGACATCGAGTTCGACGCGTAGGTCGTCGCGGACGTATGCCGCATGGCTGCGCCCGCGGGGCTCAGCGCTTGCGGGTGCCGAAGATGCTGCGGGTGATCTCGCGCCCGATGACGGTGCCGGCCGAGCGGAGCATGGACTTGAAGGCCGAGCTGCCGGCGACCTGCTCGATGATGCTCGGCTCCTCCTTGGCGGGCCGCTTCGGGGTGGCAGCGGGCGCCGCAGGCGCGGGAGCGGGAGCGGCGGCAGCCGGCGCCGCAGGGGCCGCCTGGAGGCGGGCCGCGAGCATCTCGTAGGCGGACTCGCGGTCGACGACGGCGGCATACTTCGTCTTGATCTGCGACGCGCCGATGACGGCGTCCATGGTCGCCTGGGGCGAGGGGTCCATGAGCGAGTTCGGGGCCTTCATCCGGGTCCAGGCGACGGGGGTCGGCACGCCCTTGTCGGACAGGACCGTGACGACGGCCTCGCCGATGCCCAGGCTCGTCAGGAGCTTCTCCATGTCGTAGGCCGTGTGCGGGTAGGTCGCGATGGCCTGCTTGAGCGCCTTCGCGTCGTCGGGGGTGAAGGCTCGCAGGGCGTGCTGCACGCGGTTGCCGAGCTGGGCGAGCACGCCGGGCGGCACGTCCTTGGGCGACTGCGTCACGAAGAAGACGCCGATGCCCTTGGAACGGATGAGCCGCACCGTCTGCTCGATGGCCTGCAGGAACGCCTTGCTCGCGTCGTTGAAGAGCAGGTGCGCCTCGTCGAAGAAGAAGACGAGCTTCGGCTTGTCGAGGTCGCCCTCCTCGGGCAGGTCGTGGAAGAGGTCCGCGAGCATCCACATGAGGAAGGTCGAGAAGAGCTGCGGGCGGTCCTGGACCTGGGGCAGCTCGAGGCAGGAGATGATCCCCTTGCCGTCGGCGGCCGTGCGCAGCAGGTCGCTCGTCTCGAACTCGGGCTCGCCGAAGAAGTCGCCCGCGCCCTGGTCCTCGAAGGTGATGAGGTTGCGCAGGATGACGCCGGCCGTCGCGCTCGAGAGACCACCGAGGTCCTTGAGGTCGGCCTTGCCCTCGTCGGACGTCAGGTGCGTGATGACGGCACGCAGGTCCTTGAGGTCGAGCAGGGCCAGGCCGTTCTTGTCGGCGTAGTGGAAGATCAGCCCGAGGCTGCTCTCCTGCGTGTCGTTGAGGCCGAGGACCTTGCTGAGCAGGGTGGGTCCGAAGCTGGTGATCGTGGCGCGGATCGAGATCCCGTCGCCCTTGTCGCCGAGCGCGAAGAACTCGGTGGGGTATGCCGTCGCCGCCCACGGCATGCCGACGTCCGCCGCGCGGCCGGTGATCTTGTCGCCGCCCTCGCCCGGTGTCGCGAGGCCGGACAGGTCGCCCTTCATGTCGGCGAGGAAGACCGGGACGCCCTGCTCGGAGAGCTGCTCGGCCATGAGCTGGAGCGTCTTCGTCTTGCCGGTGCCCGTCGCGCCGGCGACGAGGCCGTGCCGGTTGAGCACGCTGAGCGGAATCTGTACCGGGGCGTCCGCGTGGGCCTGGCCGTCGACGACCGCCGCACCCAGCCTGAGCACGCCCCCGTCGAAGGCGTAGCCGGCCCGGATCTCGTCGATCTGGCTGCTGTCGCCCGTGCCGGGCGCTCCTGAGGCTGCAGTCTCGGTCACGCTTCGCACTCTAGTGGCCGGACCTTCACCTTCGATGTCTATGCTGCGGGGGTGATTTTCAAGGCCGTCGGCGACTCGCGCCCGTACCCCGACCATGGACTAGAGACGACCAAGGACTGGTCGAACGTCCCGCCTCGGGTGGTGCAGCTCGGCGAGCTCATCACGACCAAGAGCACGCTCGACCTGCGCGGCCTGCTCGCGGACGACTCGACGTTCTACGGCGACCTCTTCCCGCACTGTGTCGAATGGGAGGGCGAGCTCTATCTCGAGGACGGCCTGCACCGGGCACTTCGCGCCGCGCTGCAGCAGCGTCCTGTTCTTCACGCCCGAGTCCTCGTACTCTCCTGACACGAGGCCGCCCGACCATCGGGGGCGACGGACGAGGGAGCGTGGATGTCGCAGGTCGTTGACGAGGACGATCGGACCTACCGGGTGCGTCGTCAGCGCCGGTCGACGATCGTCATCGTGGTCGTCCTGCTCAGTCTGGCCGGTGCGTTCTACTACGCGTCGACCTACTTCCGCGACACGACGCCGACCCCGGGGCCGTGCACGACGGAGGTGCCGGTCGCTCCGCTCACCCCGGAGGACGTGAGCCTCAACGTCTACAACTCGACGTCGCGCAAGGGCCTGGCCGCTTCTGTCGCCAAGACGGCGACCGACCGCGGGTTCAAGGTCAAGGCGATCGGCAACGACCCGAAGAACGCGACGATCAAGCAGGTCGCCCAGGTCCGCTTCGGCCCCGAGGGCGCCGACTCGGCCAAGCTCGTCAAGAGCCACGTGCCGCAGGCCGTCCTCGTCAACGACAAGCGCAAGGGCGACACCGTCGACCTCGTCGTGGGCAACGCGTGGAAGAGCTTCGGCAAGGTCCCCGTCGTCCCGACGCCCACCCAGACGCTGCGCCAGTGCCCGACGACCACGGTCGGCTCCTGACCGGAGCGTGAGCATGCCGTCCGGCGCGGACCGCGCCGGACGGCATACCTCCTCGGCTGCTGGGCAGCCGGTCGCCTAGGGCGAGGGGTCAGCCGACCGAGGCGGCCGCCTTGACGAACTCGTTGGTGTAGGTCTTGGCCAGGTCGATGCTCTTGCCCTGGACCTTCGGGTTGAACTCGCCCAGCACGGCGAGGCAGGTCTTGGGCCCGTCCTCGGGCATCAGGCCCGTGGGGTTGAAGATCCCCTTCTCGCTGTCGAGCGCCTTGATGTAGGCGTCCTTGCCGACGCCCTTGTAGTAGGCGGCGGGCATCTTGTCGGCGATGGCGGCGCCGTCGTGCTGCTGGATCCAGGCGAGCGTCGAGACGTAGGCGTCGACGAGCTTCTGGACGGTCGGCTTGTTGTTGTTGACCCAGTCGGTCTGCATGTAGAGCGAGGTGGCCGGGTAGGTGCCGCCGAGCGCGGCCTTGGAGCCCGCGGCTGTGCGCATGTCGAGCAGGATGAACGCCGTGCCGTCTGAGACTGCCTGCGAGACAGTGGGTTCCGTCGTCATGCCGCAGTCGATCGCCTTCTGCTTCATCGCGGCGATGAACGTCTGCCCCGCGCCGACACCGCGGCGGGTCTCCTGGGAGGGGTCGACGCCGTTCTTCTTGCTGAGGTACTGCGTCAGGAAGTCGGTCGAGGAGCCGGTGTCGGTGATGCCGAGCGAGCGACCCTTGAAGTCGGCCGGGCTCTTGACGGCGCCCTTGAGGTCGCTGCGGCACAGCTCGACCTCACCGGGGATCTGGAGCATCGAGACGACCGCCTCGGACGACTTGCCCTGCGCCTGCAGCGCGATGTTGTGGTCGTAGAAGCCTCCGACGCCCTGCACCTGGCCGGCGAGCATGTTCTGCGTCGCGTCGCCGCCCGCGGGCTCGTCGACGAGGTTGACGTTGACGCCGATCTTGTCGTAGTAGCCGAGCTGCTTGGCGAGCATGAAGGGCAGGTAGATCTGCTTGCTCATGCCGCCGACCATGATCGTCACGGTGGGGGCGCTCTTGTCGACGGTTCCAGCGCTCGTCGGCGCTCCGGAGGCGTTGTTGGCGCAGGCCGCCATGATGGTCGCGGCGAGGAAGGCGGCGCCGGCGGCACCGATGCGCTTGGTGTTCATGGAACTCTCCTTTGAGTCTGGTGCTGCGGTGGTTTGTGGGGTGCTGTTGTCGTGCGGCGGCGAGCCGCGGCGCTGCTGCTACTCGACGGCAGCACCTCCGTGGGACTGCGGGGGCCGCCAGCGCAGCAGGCGCCGCTCGAGCAGGGTGATGAGCGCCTCTGCCGTCAGGGCGATGACGGCCACGAGGACCATGCCGGCGAGCACCCCGTTCATGTCGAAGTTGTTCTGCGACGAGCGGATGAGCAGGCCGAGGCCCTCGTTGGCGCCGAGGATCTCGCCGACGAGCGCTCCGATGAGCGCGAAGCCGAAGCTGATGTGCAGGCTCGCGAGGATCCACGTGAACGCCGAGGGGAGCACGACGTCGCGGGTCACCTGCCACCGCGAGGCGCCGAGCAGGCGGGCGTTGGCGATGAGGTTGCGGTCGACCTCACGGGCGCCCTGGAAGGCGTTGAAGAAGACCCCGAAGAAGACGAGGACGACCGCGAGGATCACCTTGGACTGGATCCCGAAGCCGAAGGCGACGGTGAAGATCGAGCCCAGGATGATGCGGGGGATCGAGTTCGCCGCCTTGAGGAAGGGTGCGAACAGCTCGGACAGCAGCCGCACCCGTCCGAGGGCGATGCCGCAGACGACGCCGAGGATCGAGCCGATGACGAAGCCGAGCACGGCCTCCTCGAGCGTGACGACGACCTGGGCGCCGAGCGAGCCCTGGCTCGTGCCGACGGTGAACCAGTCGACGAGGGTCGACCAGACGCCCTTCGGCTCGCCCCAGAAGAAGGGGTCGACGATCCTGGCGCGCACGCAGACCTGCCACGTGACGAGCAGGACGACGACGATGGCGAGCCGGGCGACGGCGAGCACGGCACGCCGGCGCCGGGCGCGAGAGCGCTGGGAGAGGCCGGCCGCCGGGACGGCGGGTGGGAGCTCGGTGGCCCGGTCCGTGAGGGCCACGTCGTCCTGGGTGGGGGTGTCGATCATGACGCCACCTCTGCCATGCGGGTGGTGCGGGCGTAGGCCTCGGCGACCTCGGCGCGCAGCGCCTCCCAGATCTGCTCGTAGAGGCGGGTGAAACGGGGGTCGAAGCGGATCTCCTGGACGACCCGCGGGCGCGGCAGGTCGATCTCGAACTCGGCCTTGACCGTGCCGGGGCCGGCGGTGAGGACGACGACCTTGTCGGCGAGGGCGATGGCCTCCTCGAGGTCGTGCGTGACGAAGACGACGGCCGGCTTGGTCTGGTCCCAGAGGTGGAGCAGCTCGGTCGACATGATGGCCCGGGTCTGCACGTCGAGCGCGCTGAACGGCTCGTCCATGAGCAGGATGCGAGGCTGGTTGATGAGCGACTGCGCCAGCGCGACGCGCTTGCGCATGCCGCCCGAGAGCTGGTGCGGGTAGCGGTCCTCGAAGCCGCTGAGGCCGACGCGGCGCAGCCAGTCCCGGCCCAGTGCCGCGGCCTCGGACCGGCTCGCCCCGCGGTAGACGGGTCCCGCCGCGACGTTGTCGAGGACGGACCTCCACGGGAAGACGGCGTCCTGCTGGAAGACGAAGCCCGTGCTCGTGTCGATGCCGCGGACCTGCTCGCCGTGGACGAAAGCCTCTCCGCGAGAGGGTCGCTCGAGCCCGGAGATCAGGGTGAGCGTCGTGGACTTGCCGCACCCGGTGGGTCCGACGACGGCGCAGAACTGGCCGTCCTCGACCGTCAGCGACAGGTTCTCGATGGCGGTGTAGGTGCCGCCGTCCGCCGTGGCGAACTTCTTGGTGACGTTGCGTAGCTCGATGGCAGGCATGTGGCCCCGCCCTTTCTCCTCGTTGAGTGGCGTCACCGTAGGAGCGGGCCGGCCCGCGCCGGAATGCTTGTGATCGTTCGACGTGATAGCCGCGATAGAGATGGTTTTGTGCAATCTGCTCAGCCATGCTGGTTTCGACGCCGACGAGGGCGCCGAACGGGCCGAGCGGAGGAGCCGTATGCCGTCACTGGTCAGGACGCTGGCCGCACGGATCCTGCTGGCCGTCCTGGGGATCGTCGTCGTGACGCTCGCCGTCGGCTTCGCGCTCTTCGCTCGCCTGACGTCACAGACCGCGGACGTGCGCGCCACCGAGCAGGCCCGCGGGATCGCGGTGACGCTCGGTCGGGTGCCGCAGGTCGCCCAGGAGGTCGTGGACGGTGACCCGTCCCACGTCCTGCCGGCCCTCGGGTCGCAGGTCCGGGCCTCGACGGGTGCCTCGTACGTCGTCATCATCGACCGCACCGGCCTGCGCTACTCCCATCCCAACCCGGCGCTCATCGGGCAGCGCATCGAGGAGCCCGTCGTGGCCCTCGACGGCCAGGTGCACACGGGCATCGACGAGGGCAGCCTCGGGCGCTCGGCGAACGCCCGGGCCCCGATCCTCGACGCCTCCGGGCGCAGCGTCGGTGAGGTGTCGGTCGGCATCCTCGAGTCCGAGGTCGGGGTGCGGCTCAACGCCCAGGTCCTCGACATCGCGCTCTACGCGGCCATCGCCCTGGCCCTCGGGGTCGCCGCCTCGCTGCTGCTGGCCCGCGCCATCAAGCGGGTCACCTTCGGGGTGGAGCCGGCCGAGATCGTCGCGCTCATGCAGGAGCGCGAGGCGATGCTGCACGGCATCCGCGAAGGGGTGCTGGCGGTGGACGCCAAGGGCGCCATCAACGTGCTCAACGACGAGGCGCGGCGGCTGCTCGGGATCGCGTCGACGGGTCTGGGGGCGCGCGTCGAGGACGTCGTCCCGGCGGGCCGCCTGCGCCGCATCATCACCGGCGACCTCGAGGGCACCGACCTCGTCGCCGTCACGGACGAGCACCTCCTCGTGCTCAACCGGATGCCCGTGCTCGTCGGGGGCCGCAACGCAGGCTGGGTCGTCACGATCCGCGACCGCACCGAGCTCGAGGCGCTGGTGCGCCAGCTCGACTCGATGGAGAGCCTGTCCACCGCGCTGCGGGCCCAGGAGCACGAGTTCAGCAACCGGCTGCACGTGCTGTCGGTCCTGCTCGAGCTCGGCGAGGTCGAGGAGGCGACCCGCTACAGCCGTGAGCTGCAGGCCGAGACCGCCATGGCCAGCGAGGAGATCCGGGCACGCATCGGCTCACCGGTCATCGCCGCGCTGCTGCTCGCCAAGATGACGGTGGCGGCCGAGCGCGACGTCGTCGTGCGCCTCGACCCCGGCAGCCGGCTCGCGGCCGGCGGCGACGACGACCTGCCGGTCGTCACGGTGCTCGGAAACCTCATCGACAACGCCGTCGACGCGGTCGCCGACGACCCCGCCACGGCAGGGCGGCACCCCCGCGGCGACGTGGTCGTGCGGGTCGAGCGCGCCGAGGACGCCCTCGAGCTGACGGTCACCGACACCGGACCCGGCATCCCCGACGAGCGGCTCACGGACGTCTTCCTCGACGGCTACTCGACCAAGGAGCCCCGAGGAGCCATGCGGCGAGGGGTGGGCCTGGCCCTCGTCCACCGGCTCGTGACGCGCGCCGGCGGCACGATCGCGGCGAGCTCGCCGGGTGGCGCGAGGTTCGAGGTCCGCCTGCCGGTCCGGGTCCACGAAGGAGTGTCATGATCCGCGTCCTCGTCGTCGACGACGACTACCACGTCGCGCACGCGCACGCGCTGAGCGTCGCCCGGGTGCCCGGGTTCGAGGTCGTCGGTGAGGCCCACACCGGCGCCGAGGCGCGCGAGCTCGTCACGTCGGCGGTGCCCGACCTGCTGCTGCTCGACATGTACCTGCCCGACTTCAGCGGCCTCGACCTCGTGCGACAGGTCGCGGCGTCGGGCGAGCGGGTGCCGGACTTCCTGCTCGTCACGGCGGCGCGGGACATCGAGTCGGTGCGCACCGCGATGCAGCTCGGTGCGTTCTACTACCTCGTCAAGCCGTTCACCTTCGCCGCTCTGCGCGAGCAGCTGGAGGGCTACCGGGCCTGGGCCGAGCGGATCGACCGTGCGCCGGAGGCCGACCAGCACGTCGTCGACGCCCTCTACAGCCTCCGCGGCGCGCCGCCGCGCCGGGCCGCGGCGACCCGGACCCTGCAGCCCACGATGGCCAGAGTGCTGCAGATCGTCGTCGCCGCGCCCGCGCCGATCGGGGCCGCGGAGGTCGCCGAGATCCTCGGGGCCAGCCGGCCGACCGCGCAGCGCTACCTCGCCGGTCTCGTCGACAAGCAGCTGCTGGACCTCGACCTCACCTACGGGGCCACCGGGCGACCCGAGCACCGCTACCTCCCGCGCCGCGGCTGAGCGGCCACCAGGGACGAGGTATGCCGTCCGGCACGGACCGCGCCGGACGGCATACCTCCTCGTGTGGCTCGGTCAGGAGGCGTAGGGGACGCGCTCCCACGACAGCACGTGCTCGGCGCCCGGCCGGTTGACGGTCACCTCGAGGAAGTCCTTGTTGTTGCTCGAGCCGTCGACCGTGACGCGCGTGAGGTGGTCGGCCGATCCCTGCACGTCGTAGAAGTCGAGCCACCTCGACCCCGCCGCCAGCGGCTTGTCGGAGTTGTAGACGTGGCTGTCACCGTTGAAGAGGTAGACCTCGCCGTCGAACGAGCCCGACTGCGCGACGAGCTCGCGCACCAGCGGCTGGAAGGCCGAGTCGTCGGCCCAAGACACGGCATACGTCGGGTCGAACATGTCCGCCTGGAGGAAGAGGGCAACCGCCCGGTCGTGGCGCTGGCGTGCGTCGGTGAAGGCCGAACGGACCTGTGCCACAGCACTGTCCATGCGCGCCTTCTCCTCCGCGGCCTGCTCCGGGGTCGGGGTGCTGTGACCCAGCTCGGGCCAGGGGAGCAGGCCGTTGTTGCTCCCGACGACGTGGAGGGTCGCGATGTCGACGCCCTGACGGCGGAAGGACACGTTCTCGGGGAAGCCTGCGGCCGCCTGGGAGGAGACGGTCATGTCGGCGCCGAGCGTGTGGCCCGGGCGGGTGAAGAACGTCGACCGGATGGCGGCGAGGCGCTCGAGCGGGTTGAAGGTGCCGTTGTTGGTGCGGTGGCAGTCAGTCCACTCGTTGTCGCCCGGGGTGTAGACCAGCGGCATCGTGAAGCGGTCGAACTGGGTGCGGATCATCGAGAAGTACTCGTTGGTGCACTGCGACGAGCCGTTCTTGATGTCGCCGACGTGGATGGTGAACGACAGGTCGGGGGTCGCGTTGATCTGGTCGACCCACGCCGGGAAGGCCGCGACCTGGGCGTCGCCGTAGGGCGCGTCGCCGATGACGGCGAAGCGGTAGTGGCCCTCCTTCGACTGGCCGGAGGCGTCCGTGGCCGACGTGGCCGACGCGGCGGACGTGGCGGACGTGGCGGACGCGCCGGCTGCGGTCGGGAGGATGACGAGTGCGGCAGCGACGGCCGCGAGGGCTGGGGTGCGAGAGAGATGCATGGATGTCGTTCTCCCGCATCGGGGCCCAACGGCGCCACCACGAAACGGTGAACGTCAGGTGTCGAGACGGACCAGCGTGGCGACCATGAGGGCCTTGATCGTGTGCATGCGGTTCTCGGCCTGGTCGAAGACGACCGAGGCGTCGGACTCGAAGACGTCGTCGGTGACCTCGAGCTCCTTGAGGCCGAACTGCTCGTGCACGTCCTTGCCGACCTGCGTCTCGAGGTCGTGGAAGGCTGGGAGGCAGTGCATGAACTTGACGCGCGGATTCCCTGTCAGCGCAAGGAGATCGGCGTTGACCTGGTAGGGGCCGAGCAGCTCGATGCGCTCCGCCCACACCTCCTTGGGCTCACCCATCGACACCCACACGTCGGTGTGCACGAAGTCGACGCCGCGCACGCCCTCGGCCACGTCCTCGGTGAGCGTGACGCGTGCACCGGTCTCGGCGGCATACTTCCGCGCGACGGCGACGACGTCGTCGGCGGGCCACAGCGACCGCGGGGCCACGATGCGCACGTCCATGCCGAGGATGGCGCCCGTGACGAGCAGCGAGTTGCCCATGTTGAAGCGGGCGTCGCCGACGTAGGCGTAGGCGATCTGCTCGTCGGGCTTGCCCGCGTGCTCGCGCATCGTGAGGGCGTCGCAGAGGGACTGCGTCGGGTGCCAGTCGTCCGTGAGGCCGTTCCAGACGGGCACGCCCGCGAACGCGCCCAGCGTCTCGATGACGTCGTGCCCGGCGCCGCGGTACTCGATGCCGTCGTAGAAGCGGCCGAGCACGCGCGCGGTGTCCTTGGCCGACTCCTTGTGGCCCATCTGCGAACCGATCGGGTCGAGGTAGGTCGTGCTCGCCCCCTGGTCGGCCGCGGCCACCTCGAAGGCGCAGCGGGTTCGGGTCGAGGTCTTCGCGAAGAGCAGGGCGATGTTCTTGCCCGCCAGGCGTCGCTCCTCGCGTCCCTCCCGCTTGGCGGCCTTGAGCTCGGCGGCGAGGTCGAGCAGCGCCCGGAACTCGTCGGGCGTCAGGTCGATCTCCTTGAGCAGGTTGCGGCGGTGCAGTGCGGCGAGCGACATGGACGTGATGGTTTCAGGCATCGTCGCCGTGCGGCAATCCGGTCTCAGGTCGTCGGGTTGCGTCGGTGCAGGCCGAGCCGCCACCGCACCTGCTCGACGAGCGCGCGGAGCTGGAGCGGCACGAGCACGCGAGGCCCCTCGCCGACGCAGAAGACGATGTCGTCGAAGCGGTGGATGCCGGGCCGGTGCGCCACGGTGCGGAAGGCGTCCCGGGCGGCGCGCAGCTGCTCGACGGTCATGAACGGCGACGGCTCGTCGGGCTGGTAGCGCGCTCCGAGCGGGTAGTCGTGTCCGGGTCGCCGGGTCATCTCGACGTGGCAGCCGAGGACGTGCCGGACGCCGCGCTGCTCGGCGAACGTGACGAGCCGGTCGAGGGTGTCGAGGAGGGCGGCGGCGTCCTCGACGTAGATGCGGCCGGGATAGACGGTGTCGCCGGTGTGCAGCAGCCCGGTCATCGGGTCGTGCAGGGCGATCGAGGCGCGGTGGTGGCCCGGGATGCCGAAGACCTCGAGGACGCGGCCACCGAGGTCGAGCGTCACGACCTCGGCGGGCCAGTCGGTGATGCCGAAGTGGGCGACGACCTCGGCGTGGTCGCGACCGACGACCGCGGTGTTCGGACGGCCGGCGAAGGCGGCGTCACCGGCGAGGTGGTCGCCGTGGCCGTGCGTGTGGGCGACGACGAGCTCGTATGCCGTGTCGTCCGTTCGGGCGGTCGTGCGGCCCTCGAGGAGACGGTCGACGGTGCGCCGCAGCTCCGAGCCGTCGACGGCACCGGTGTCGAGCAGGAGGGCGCGGTCCTCGCCGAGGAGCAGCAGGATGAACGGCGCCTCGTAGGTCAGGTCCTTGCTCTGCCGGATGAGGACGGTGCCGGGCGCCAGGTGGTGCACCTGCAACGGCGGGTCAGCGAGACGTCTCGGCGACGGGGAGCCGTGGATCCAGTGGACGTCGGTGTCGAGCGGGACCAGGTCGGGAGACGCCATGCGGGTGAGTGTGCTCCGGCCCGGGGCGGCGTGCACGCCGATTTCTTGTGTGGGGTCCGCCTCCGGTAGCCTGCGCGACGGAGGATTCGCATAGTGGCCTAGTGCGCACGATTGGAAATCGTGTTGGGATAAAACCCTCGGGGGTTCAAATCCCCCATCCTCCGCCACATGACAGCGGCCCCCATCGCGCACAGCGCGGTGGGGGCCGCTGCCGTTGGCGGAACCTCGGGACTCGGGAGCGGGGAGCGGGCGCGGGGCCGCTCGCCGCGAGGAAAAGCGGACGACGGCTGTCGGTGGAGGGCGGCAGACTGCACCGGTGAGCTCGACCAGCCCTGCCCCCGCCCGACCACGGCTGTCCTCGTTCTGGCACGACCTGCCGCGCGAGGGCAAGCTGCTCATCTCGACCGTCGTCTTCCAGTCGATCGGCACCGGCCTCGTCCTGCCGTTCATGGTCGTCTACCTCCACGAGGTGCGCGGCATCTCGCTCGAGACGGTCGGGCTGCTGCTGGCCCTGCAGGCCGGCGTCGGCATCGTCCTCGTCACGCCGGCCGGTGCCCTCATCGACCGGATCGGGCCCCGCCGCGTCTATGCGAGCAGCCTCGTCGCGCTGCTCGTCGCCGACGTCCTGCTGGCGCTGGCGACGTCGACCGGCCAGGCGGCAGCGGCCCTCGTGCTCATGGGCTACGGCTTCGGCATCGTGTGGCCGGCGTCGAGCGCGCTCATCGGCAACCTCATCCCCACCGAGCAGCGGCAGCGCTACTTCGGGATCAACTTCACGCTGCTCAACCTCGGCATCGGCATCGGCGGCATCGTCGGTGGCCGCTTCGTCGACGTCTCGCGGCCGGGCACGTTCGTGACGATCTACCTGCTCGACGCGCTCAGCTACCTTCCGGGCCTGTTCATCCTGCTCGTCGCACTGCGCCGTGCCCGCGACCGGGTGCAGCGTCCCGCCGACGCCGAGTCCGCCACGGTCTCCTACCTCGCCCTGCTGCGTGACCCCCGGCTGCGGGCGCTGCTGCTCCTCGTCGCGGTCGCGGCGCTCGTCAGCTACCCCCAGCTCAACGCGGGGATGCCGGCCTACGCGCGGGCGGAGGGGCAGGTCTCGACCGAGGGGCTGGGCTACGCCTTCGCGGCCAACACCGTCGTCATCGTCGTGCTGCAGCTCTTCGTCCTGCAGCGCATCGAGGGCCGGCGCCGTACGCGCGTCACCGTCGTCATGGCCCTCACCTGGATGGTGGACTGGTCCCTGCTCGGGGCCACCTCGCTCGTGCCCGGCACCGTCACTGCGACCATCCTGCTGGCCGCGTGCGCCGGCGTCTTCGGTCTCGGCGAGACGATGCTCCAGCCGACGAGTGCCGCGATGGTCAACGACCTCGCGCCCGACCACCTGCGCGGCCGCTACAACGCGCTCAGCTCGCTCATGTTCTCGGTGGCCTTCGTCGTCGGACCGGTCGTCTCGAGCCTGCTCATCGGCCGCGGCCTGGGCCTGGTCTACGTCGGGTTCCTCATCGGCGGGTGCGCGGTGCTCGCCGTGATCGCGCTCGTCGTCGAGCGGCGTCTGCCGCCCTACGTCAACGGGGTGCGCGAGGTCGAGCCGGTGGCCGTGGCGGCTCCGGCAGCGACGGACGGGGCGATTTCCGGCTGACGTCGGCTCCGGCATACACTTGCCGTCGGCACCCCGCGTGGTGGTACCTCTCCGAACTCCCCCAGGGCAGGAATGCAGCAAGGGTAGGAGAGCTCTTCCAGGTACGCGGGGTGTCCCTTTTCCCGGTTGTCCCCGGTTGTCCTGCAGGGGTGAGCGCGTCAGCGCGGGGGAGCGGTGGTCGTACCGACACGCAGCTCAACCGGCTGGGTGACGCTTCGGGGTCGGGTGCCGTCGAGCCGCTTGCGGACGAGCGTGCCGAGGATGCGGCCCTTCTCGCGGCCGTGCTGGTCCATCGTCGTCAGGCGGTGCGGGAGCCACGGCAGGTCGACGCCGTCGAAGCCGGTGACGCTGAGGTCCTCCGGCACGCGCAGACCGAGCTCCTCCGCGGCGAGGATGACGCCCGCCGCGATGACGTCCGACTGGGCCACGACGGCGGTGGGCCGCCCCCGGTCCGGCACGTCGAGCAGGGCGCGGCCCGCGATGGTGCCGCCCTCGAACGACGACCCGTCGCCCGTCTGGACAGCGGGCGCGTCCGGCCCGAACACGTCGCGGAACCCGAGCAGCCGGCCGACGCTGGGCGCGTGCGCCTCCCGGGGATCCACCTCGCTGTCCGGCACGGGACCCGCCACGCTCGTGGGGAGCATCGGCATGGCGACGTGCGCCACGCGTCGGTGGCCGAGCGAGCGGACGTGCTCGGCGATGACGGCCCCGGCCGCCCGCTCGTCGACCCGCACCTGGGTGATGCGCCGGTCGCTCGGCACGCCGGTGCTGAACATCGGTATGCCGCGCGCAGCGAGATGCTCGACGGCAGGGTTCTCGCCGGGCCCGCAGAGCGAGAACACGACGGCGTCGAGAGCGAGGGGAGCCAGCTGCGGCACGACGGAATCACCTGAGCCACTGGGCTGCCCGATGAGGAGCATGCCGGTGGGAACGGCCTCGAGCACCTCGGCCAGGCCGTCGAGCACGGCGATGGCGAACGGGTCCCGGAAGGCCATGCGCAGGCGACCCTCGACGAGGACGCCGATCGCCCCGGAGCGGCCCTGGCGCAGCGAGGAGGCGAGCGGGTTCGGCCCGGTGAAGCCGAGCTCGGCCGCAGCCGCCCTGACGCGCTCGCCCGTGGCCTCGGCGACAGGACCCTTGCCGCTGAAGACGAGGGAGGCCGTCGACACCGAGACTCCCGCGCGCTCGGCGACGTCTCGGAGGGTCGGACGGGCTTGACCTCGGGCAACCATGGGAGGCATGCTATCGAAACGTTTCGACTCGAATCGATTCGAAGCGCTTCCCGAACCATCATCGATCGATCATCCGGTCGCGCTCGGGTGGGGCCGCCGCACGGACCGTGTGTCGCCGGGCCCTGCCCTCGCGGCGGTCGTCCCTGAGAGGCTTGTGTCATGTCCGTCGTCAGCGCTCCGCCGGCCACCACCGTCCGTGCGGCCCGCACCGCCGTCTTCGCGGCCTTCGCCATCAACGGGGCGGCCTTCGCGGCGTTCGCCTCGAGGGTGCCGGACATCAAGCACGCACTGGGCCTCTCGGCCGGGGCTCTCGGGCTGACCCTGCTGGCAGCCTCCCTGGGCTCCGTCGTCGGTCTGCCGCTCTCCGGCTGGATCGTCCACCGCCTCGGTGCGGCGCGCACCCTCATGGGCGCCGCGATCATCCAGAGTGTCGGGCTCGTCGGGGTGGGCATCGGCGTCGACGTCGCCGGCAACCGAGCGGTCGTCATGGGCGGTCTCGTGCTGGTCGGCATCGGCACCGGCGTCTTCGACGTGGCGATGAACCTCGAGGGCGCCGAGGTCGAGCGCTTCCTCGGCCGGGCGATCATGCCCCACTTCCATGCAGCCTTCAGCGGTGGCACGGTCGTCAGCGCACTCATCGGCGCCGGCCTGTCCTTCCTGCACGTCCCGGTCGCCGCCCACCTCATCGGCGTCGTCGTGCTGCTGCTCCTCGTGACGCCGTGGTTCCTGCGTGCCTTCCTGCCGCGGTCGGTGGAGATGGACGAGTCCGGCGTCGAGGTCCGGTCCGAAGCGGGCATCGGTGCGGCCTGGCGCGAGCCGCGCACCCTGCTCATCGGCGTCGTCGTCCTCGCGGCCGCCTTCACCGAGGGCACGGCCAACGACTGGGTGGCCGTCGCGCTCTCGGACGGCTACGGCCTCGAGCGCTGGGTCGGCGTCGTGGGCTTCGCGGTCTTCCTCACGGCCATGACCGCCGGTCGTCTGCTCGGGACGCGCGTCCTGGACCGGCGCGGGCGCGTCCCCGTGCTCCGCGTCCTCTTCGTCTCGGCCGTCGTCGGCTGCCTGCTCGTCGTCTTCGGCGGACCGGTCCTCGCGTTCGTCGGTGCGGCGGTCTGGGGTGTCGGGGCTAGTCTCGGCTTCCCCGTCGGCATGAGCGCGGCTGCCGATGACCCGAAGCGGGCCGCGGCCCGGATGAGCGTCGTCTCGACGATCGGCTACACCGCGTTCTTGGCCGGGCCTCCGCTGCTCGGCTTCCTCGGTGACCACGTCGGCGTGCTGCACTCGCTCCTCGTCGTTGGCGCCATGGCGATCGTCGCCCTCGTGGCGCTCCCCGCTGTCCGCGAGCCCGCACGCACCACCCGCGCCACCACCGACTGACCTCCCGAACCACCTGCCCCCGACCCTCGAGTGAGCGTTCAGTCCCACACGGTGGGGCGTACGGGACGAGGCGCGAAGTCGACTGGGACGGGGGCTCACTCGACTGGGACGGGGCGCTCAGTCGAGGTGGTGGGTCAGAAGTACTCGGTGATGAAGGGCTGGCAGACGAAGGCCGCGTCGAGCGCTGCGTCGTCGTCGGGCGTGCCGCCTGAGGCGAGCCCGGCCTGGCGCAGGCGCGACACCGACCAGCCGCACCACAGCGCCGACAGGCCCCGCGCGTCGACGTGCACCGCAGCGGCATCTACAGGCTCGTCCGAGGTGGTCGCGGAGCTGCCACGGGTGCCGGCAGCACCTCGAACCGGGAGGTCGTCGGTGCGGTGGGCAGTGCCTCGCCCGCCGGACACCGAAAGGGTCCACCGCCCGGAGTTCGCGGGCACCTGGGCGTCGTCGACGACGAGGTCCACCTCGACCGAGCTGTGCGATGAGAAACCGCGCTCGCCGAATGCGGCCGCGAGGTCGACGACCCGCCCCATCCACGGGATCTGCTGCACCTCGACGGCCGGCAGCCCACAGAGCACGAGCGCCACCGGGTCACGCGGGTCCAGGTAGGTGTGCACCGTCGGGGCCGCCGACGAGCCCGATCCGACGACGCCCCACAGCGTCGCGGCGGCTTGGGGTGTCGTGGCGACGAGCTCCTCGACCGTGACGGCCTGTTCGGACAGGTCGTAGACGACGTAACCGCCGTCGACGACGTAGGCGATGAGCTCCTCCCGCTCTAGCATTCCCTCCAGGGCGGTCACCGAGCGAGGCATGGGGCCGCTCGCACAGTGCCGGGCGTGCTTGCGCCGAGCCAGCTCGTGCATGAGCTGCGCGTCGTCGGGCTTCGCCGGACGCAGACCGCTCGACCTGCCCGCGCCCGCGCGTGGGGTGCCGAGGCCGCGCAGGAGGTGGGCGGCATACGTCGTCCGCGTCTGGACGCCGCCGACCTCGTAACCGGAGCGGCGATAGAGCGTCGCCGTGGTCGGGAAGAGGCACGACACGACGTCGCCGAGCTCGCCCATCCGGGTGATGAGGGCGCGGGTCAGGGTGGTCGCGACGCCTCGGCCGCGGGCGCTCGGCTCGACGTAGACGCCGGCGACACCGCCCATCCGCAGGTGCCGTCCGCCCCACGCCTGCTCGTAGGGCCGGATGCGACCGGCGCCGAGGACCGTGTCGGACTCGTCGACGACGGCGATCATCCGGCCGCCGAGGGTCTCGGCGGAGACCCGTTGCCACCACACGTCACCCCCGACGCCGAGCGGCCCGAACGACCGGTTGCGGATCGCCAGGACGGCGGGGAGGTCGGCGTCGACGACGTCTCGGGTGCGCAGCTCGCTCATGGCCCCGAACCTAACGACCGCCCTGTGCCGGCGGCGACCGGGTTGTCGCTCAGGCCCGGTGCAGGTAGGTGAGCCGGCGGACCTTGGAGACCGACCAGGCGAGAACGGCGTAGACGAGCCAGCTCACGACGGAGAGCCACGTGTAGCTGCCGGCCTTGGTCAGCACCGCGATGAGCGAACCCAGCACGATGACGGTCAGGGCGGGCACGGCATACCAGATCGCGACCATCTGGGGCCGCAGCACGAAGGGGGGGGAGCCGCGGAACGCCGCCAGCACGTTGCCGGCGACGACGAGCACGAGGACGAGCCACAACGACAGCAGTGCGCTGGCCGGGAGCGAGCCGAGGGCGGCCGCGACGCCGACCCAGCCGCCGAGGACGACGACGGTCAGGGTCGTCGGCACGGTCACGTGCGCGACCGCCTCGGTGACCTCGGTGGTGCCGAGCAGGGACGGGGTGCCGACGTTGTCGGCCTGCAGGCGCAGCCCCTCGGCCCACGCGCCGAAGCCGAGGTAGAGCGGCAGCAGGCCGATCGTCGCGGCGATGCTCGGCGCCGCCGGCTGAGTGAAGGCCCACGTGACGATCGCGCCGCCGAGGACGGTGAGCCCGAGGCCGGAGAGGAACGCGCCGGGTGTTCGTCGCAGGCCGAGGACGTCGCGGCGCACGAGCACTCCGAACGGCCGTCCGGGACGGAGGCGGGCCGACCGGCCGTGACGCACGGGGCGGGTCAGCGCGAGCCGCGCCGTGCGCAGGTTGCCGGTGAGGGCCGAACCCGCCATCGTCGAGGTGTTCGCCGAGTGCGCCCGCAGGGACTCCGCGTGCAGCTCGCGCAGCGCGTCGGGCACGCGCCACAGCAGGGTGAGGCCGCGGTCGGGACCGGGCCAGGACCGCACCTGCGACCACAGCCAGAGGCGGCTGGCAAGCACGCCGAGCGCGGTCCCGACGACGGTCGTCACGATGATCGTCACGAGGCCCGCCAGGTGGGCGAAGGCGAGACCCCCGCCGATGGTCAGGCCGCTCAGCGCGCCGACGAAGAGACCGCCGACCGCGGCGTAGCGCCACCATCGGCGCAGCGCGAGCGCGCGGTCGAGCGGCGCCGGGAGCACGAGGTCGATCCACGGCATGGGCGGCACGACGGGTCCGCGGAAGCGGCCGGCGAAGACGACCGCGCCGAGCACCGCCGCCACCGACGCGACGAGGAGCGCGACCGCGACGGGCGAGCGCAGCTGCTCCCCGAGCGAGCCCGCGTCGGAGGTGCGGAACACCGCTTGGACGATCGGCAGGCCGTAGACGAGCGCGCCGAGGAAGAGGACGTAGCCGGCATACAACCCCTGCTGGCGAGCCTTGCGTGCGGCGTCGCCGCCGATGACCCAGTCGGCCTGGCCGAGCAGGTCGTGGTCGTCGTAGTCGACCTCGCGCGGCGTCGTCTCGGCGACCACGGGGTCGTATGCCGTGTCCTCCGGCTGCGTCTCGGGTGCGGGTTCGCCGGAGGCCGGCTTGCGCTTGCTCATCGGGTGGTCCGGACTCAGCGCGCCGGGACGACGTCGACGACGCGGGTCGCGAGACTGGCGGTCAGCTCCGGGTCGTGGCAGGCCATCACCACGGTGCCGCCGGACTCGGTGCGCTCGCGGATCATGGCCGCGACGACCTGACGCTTGGCCGTGTCGAGCCGCTGCTCCGGCTCGTCGAGGAGCACGACGCTCGACGGGCGCGAGAAGGTCAGCGCCAGACGGAAGAGCTGCTCCTGCCCGGACGACAGCTCGTGGGGGAACCGGTCGTCGAGGTGTGCGATGCCGAGGCGGTCCAGCAGGGCCAGGCTGCGGTCGTCGGAGGTGGTGGGGTCACCGCCCCACGTCGAGTCGATGAGCACGAGGTGGTCGACCAGCGTGAGGTCGCGGTAGGTCGTCGGGGCGCCGAGCAGGGCTGCGACGGCCGCGCGCACGGCTCGGTCACGCTCGTCCGCCTCACGGCCGCCGATGCTCACGGTCCCGGTGCTGGGCACGAGCAGGCCGCCGATGATGCGCAGCAGGGTCGTCTTGCCCGAGCCGTTGGGACCGCGCAGGACGATGCACTCGCCGGGGTCCGCGCTGACGTCGGTCGGCAGCAGCAGCGTCGTCTCGTCGATCGTCTTGCCGACACCCTCCGCCCGGACCTCGCCGGCCAGCACTGCGACCGCACCCATCTGAACCCATCCCTTCGCCGAACCTGACGAGGCCACCGTATGCCGCGTGGCTCCGAGCGCGCTGACCGAGGGGACGTGAGCGCTCGACCTGGGTCGGGCGACGGATCGCGGGGAGGGTCAGCCCTGGGCGCTGACGGGCGGCCCGGCGACAAGGGCCACACCCGTCAGGGCCAGCACCGCGACGATGCCGACGGCGACCGCCATCATCGGGCGAGCGAGCAGCGCAGCGACGACGCGCTCGGCCGGGTTGGTGGGCGTCTCGCCGTCACGGCCGAGGCGCCAGCCGCCATCGAGGCGACCGCGCCGCTCGAGTCGACGCTCCCACCAGACCGTGAGGAACGGCGGCACGGCGCTGACCAGGCCGAGCAGGCCCTCGCGGACCGTCCACCGCTGGTTGACCCAGAGCAGGACCGTGACGAGGCAGAAGGCGATGAAGACGACACCGTGGACGAGTCCGAAGACCTGGACGCCGAGCTCGGTGGTGCGCGTGACGTACTTGAGGACCATGCCGAGCAGCAATAGCGCCCACGTCACCACCTCCGCGAGGGCGATCCGGCGGTACAGGGTGCGAGGCGTCATGTGGAGGTCTCCTACGTCGTGTCGTACTCAAGTCGCCCCAGTCTCACCCACGGCCTCCGTCGTCTCCCATCCGGGTCGCGGTTCATCGCTCACGCCGGGCGAGCGTCAGGGCGAAGTCGCCGTCGTCGTCGGTCCACGAGCGTCGGACGGCGAAGCCGGCCGCGGCGAGCTCGTCGCGCAGGCGCTCCGGCCGGAACTTCGTCGAGATCTCGACCCGGATCTCCTCACCGTGGGCCAGCTCGAACACCAGGTCGGCGCCCGGGACGGTCACCCGTTGCGGCATGTCGGCCCTCAACCGGAGGTCCATGCGCTCCTGGCGCGGGTCCCAGAAGGGGACGTAGGAGAACGCGTCGATGTCGAAGTCGGCGCCGAGCTCGCGGTTGAGCACCTGCAGGCAGTTCGTGACGAAGGCCGCCGTGACGCCGCGACTGTCGTCGTAGGCCGCGATCAGCCGGTCGGTGCTCTTGACGAGGTCGGTGCCGAGCAGGAACCAGTCACCGGGCTCGAGGCTGTCGTGCAGCGCCCCGAGGAAGGCCGCCCGCTCCTCGACGTAGAAGTTGCCGATGGTCCCGCCGAGGAACGCGACGAGCCGCCGCCCACCCCGGGGCAGGTGGCCGAGGTGCAGGGTGAAGTCGCCGACGAGGGCCTCGACCCGCACCGACGGGTAGCGCTCCGAGAGCATGGCGGCCGCGTCGCGCAAGGTCTGTTCGGAGACGTCGACCGGCACGAAGCGCTCGAGGGTGCCCGAGGCCGCGAAGGCGTCGAGCAGGGTGCGCGTCTTGTCGCTCGTGCCGCTCCCGAGCTCGACGACGGTCGTCGCGTCGCAGGCCGCGACGATGTCGGCGGCGTGATCGCGCAGGATCGCGCGCTCGCACTCGGTCGGGTAGTACTCCGGCAGCCGGGTGATCTCGTCGAAGAGGACGGAGCCGACGTCGTCGTAGAGCCACTTCGGCGGCAGGGTGCGCGGCTGCGAGCCGAGCCCACGGCGTACGTCCTCGACGAGGGCGCCTGAGGCCCAGTCAGGGTCGAGGGCGACGGTGACGACGGGTTCACGAGCGGTCACGAGCGGACACCTCCATCGGCCAGGCGGACCCCGGACAGCGCCCATCGCGAGCCCGGCGGGAAGAAGTTGCGGTAGCTGAGCCGCGCGTGGCCCGGCGGAGTGAGCGCGCAGCCGCCGCGCAGGACCATCTGGCCCGACATGAACTTGCCGTTGTACTCGCCGATGGCGCCGGCCGGCGGGTGGTAGCCGGGGTAGGCGAGGTAGGCCGAGCTCGTCCACTCCCAGCAGTCGCCGTAGACCTGGCGCAGGTGCCCCGTCGGCGGCCCGGCCGCGCGCGGGTGGAAGGTCTCGGTGTCGGCGAGGTTGCCGCCGGCCGCAGCCGCCTCGGCCTGGCCGTCGGCGACGACCGCGTGCTCCCACTCGCCCTCGGTGGGCAGGCGCTTGCCGGCCCACGTGGCGTAGGCGTCGGCCTCGTAGTGGCTGACGTGGCTCACCGGCAGCCCGGGGTCGACCGGGCGGGTGCCGCTCAGGGTGTGTTCGAACCACGCACCGTCGACCTCGCGCCAGTAGAACGGGGCGCGCCAGCCCTCCGCGCGCACCCGGCCCCAGCCGTCGGAGAGCCACAGCTCGTGACGCTCGTAGCCGCGGTCGGCCATGAACTCGAGCCACTCGCCGTTGGTGACGAGGCGGTCGGCGAGGCGATAGGGCTCGAGGAACTGCTGGTGCAGCGGCAGCTCGTTGTCGAAGCCGAACCCGCCGCCGCGGTGGCCGACCTCGACGAGCCCGCCCTCGACGTCGACCCAGCCCAACGGGTCGGGGGCGGACGGCGTGAGGGGGCTGCCGGCATACGTCGGCTGGAGGGGGTTGACCGACAGGACGTGCTTGATGTCCATGAGCAGCAGCTCCTGGTGCTGCTGCTCGTGGTGGAAGCCGAGCTCGATCGTCGACGTGAGCTTCTCGAGCGAGCCACCGTCGAGGGTGCTCACGAGGTCACGCATGCGGGCGTCGACGTCGGCGCGGTAGAGCCCCACGTCATGGGCGCCCGGGCGGGTGATGAAGCCACGCTCGGCACGGGCGTAGCGGGGTCCGACGCCCTCGTAGTAGCTGTTGAAGAGGAACCAGTACTGGTCCTGGAAGGGCTTGAACGACGGCTCGTGGTCGGCGAGGACGAAGGTCTCGAAGAACCACGTCACGTGCGCGCGGTGCCACTTCGTCGGCGACACGTCGGGCATGGACTGGACGGTCTGGTCCTCGGGTGAGAGCGGGGCCGCGAGCGCCTCGGTATGGGCTCGCACCTCGTCGTAGCGCGCGACGAGCGTGTCGGCGTCCCACTGGGCCTGTCCTGTCGAATCGGGCATGGTGTCCTCCTCCGTCCGGCCGCTGCTCGGGTCGCTCGACGGGCCGGTGCATCGACCCTAGGCACACCCGCCGACAGCCGCCCCTCGGAACCTCGAGCCGTAAGGAGCTGTTCATCCCCTCGCCCACGGGCCCGCGCCTTCGGTCGGCGTTCGGTCGACCTTCCGGTCGACGTTCGGTCGACGTTCCCGGCGTCGGTCGTGGCGGTTAGGGTTTCGGGCATGGCCACCGCCCTGTACCGCCGCTACCGGCCCGAGAGCTTCGCCGACGTCATCGGCCAGGAGCACGTGACGGAGCCGCTCATGCAGGCGCTGCGCACGGGCCGGGTCAACCACGCCTACCTCTTCAGCGGCCCTCGCGGCTGCGGCAAGACGACGAGCGCGCGCATCCTCGCGCGCTGTCTCAACTGCGAGCAGGGGCCGACGCCGATCCCGTGCGGCACGTGTGACTCGTGCGTGGCGCTCGCCCGTGGCGGTTCGGGGTCGGTGGACGTCATCGAGATCGACGCGGCGAGCCACGGTGGCGTCGACGACGCCCGTGACCTGCGCGAGCGGGCCAGCTACGGTCCGGCGCAGAGCCGCTTCAAGATCTACATCATCGACGAGGCGCACATGGTGACGCCGCAGGGCTTCAACGCGCTGCTCAAGATCGTCGAGGAGCCGCCCGAGCACGTGAAGTTCGTCTTCGCGACGACCGAGCCCGAGAAGGTCATCGGCACCATCCGCTCGCGCACCCACCACTACCCGTTCCGCCTCGTGCCTCCCGTCAAGCTGACGAGCTACATGGAGCGGCTGCTCGAGTCCGAGCACGTCGCGACCCAGCCCGGGGTGCTCAGCTTCGTCACACGGGCGGGCGGCGGCTCGGTGCGCGACTCGCTCTCGGTGCTCGACCAGCTCATCGCCGGCTCGGGTCCCGAGGGCCTGACCTACGACGGCGCCGTGTCGCTGCTGGGCTTCACCGACGGCGAGCTGCTCGACAGCACCGTCGACGCGCTCGCGGCGGGTGACGGCGCCGCCACGTTCCGCCAGGTCGACAAGGTCATCGAGTCGGGCCACGACCCGCGCCGGTTCGTCGAGGACCTCCTCGAGCGCCTGCGCGACCTCATCATCGTGGCGGCGATCCCCGAGGGCGCTGGGCAGGTGCTGCGCGGAGTGCCCGAGGACCAGCTCGAGCGCATGCGGGTGCAGCAGGCGGCGTTCGGCCCGGGTGCGCTCTCGCGCGCGGCCGACATCGTCAACACCGGCCTCACCGAGATGACCGGCGCCACCGCCCCGCGCCTGCAGCTCGAGCTGATCTGTGCGCGCATCCTGCTGCCGGCGGCCTCCGGCGAGCAGGGGTATGCCGCCCGCCTCGACCGTCTCGAGCGCCGCCTCGAGGTCGGGGGAGTCCCGACCGCTGCGCGCGGTGACGCCCCCGCCCCGACAGCCCCTGCGTCCGCCCCACCCGCTGCGCCCGCGGCGTCGGCCCCGCCGCGCACCGTCTCGGACTACACGCCCCCGTCGAGCGGTGGCGGTTCGGGTGCCTCGCACGCGGCCGGAGGCATGGGTGGTGGCGGTCGCAGCACAGGCATCGAGAGCGCCGTCGGGTCGTCCGGACCGCCGGCCTCATCGGGTGCACCGGGTGCACCGGGTGCGCCGGGCGCATCGGGCACGACGAGCACGGGTCCCGGCGATGCCGGCCGCGTCGACGCCGCGCGCGCAGCGACCGGTTCACCGCCGGTTGCGACGCCGGCCGAGTCCGTCGGGGGCCCGTCCACCGTCGACGCGCACGGAGGTGGCCAGCACCTGGCCGGCGCCTCCGAGCAGCCCCCGTCCGACGCGTCCGGGGCGGCCCCTTCCGGCGCAGGCGCGTCCGGCGCCGCGTCCGAGACGGCTCCGTCCGCGCAGCCGTCCGGTGACTCTGCGCCCGGTGGTCCGCCCGGTGGCATGGACACCGACGCGATCCGTCGCGCGTGGCCCAACGTGCTCGGTCGCATCTTCACGATGCGCCGCATCACGTGGACCTTCGTGTCCCAGAACGCCCAGGTCACGGCCTTCGACGGTCGCAAGCTGACACTCGGCATCGCCACGGCCGGCCTGACCCAGACCTTCCGGGCCGGCAACCACGCCGACATCGTGCGTCAGGCGCTCATCGACGAGCTCGGGGTCGATGCCATCGTCGACGGCATCCACGTCGACACCGTGTCCCAGCAGGCCCCGGTCGCCCCGCCTCCGGGGGCCGCTCCGGTAGGACTGCCCGACCCGCCGAGCAAGGGCGAGCAGGCGGGTCCGGCCGACAGCAGTCAGGGTGGCCAGGGCGGCCAGGGGGGCGACCCGGGCGCCGGTCGCTCGTCGTGGGGTGATGCCGGCGCGGGGCATGAGTCCGCCGGCTCCGGGAGCAGTGCCTCGACCGGGACCGGCGGCGCGGGTGGGGGAGCGGCCGGCGGCGCCTCGTCCCCGGCCCCCGGCTCACGGGGTGCCACCGCACTCGCCGATGCCGGCCTGAGCCCGGTCCCCGGCAGGTCGATGCAGGACAACGCCGGCTGGGGCTCGGCAACGGGTCCCGCTCCCGACTGGGCGACGGGCCCGTCACCGGCTGCGCAGGCCGGGGCTCCGGCCGTGCCGGCACCCACCGCACCCTCAGCAGCCGAGGCGCCGACCGACTCCGCCGTGCGCGGGGCCAGCGCCGTGCGGCAGTCCTTCGCGCAGGCGCGGTCGCGCGCCGGCGGGTCGCGACCGACCGACGACGACCAGCCGCGCCAGCCCGTGACCGACGACTCGGCCGTGAGTGACGACGACGAGGACATCGAGCAGTCGGGTGATGTCGGCCGCTCCGTCATCGAGAAGGTCCTCGGTGGCCGCGTCGTCCAGGAGCTCGAGAACTGATCCTCTCGCCGGTCCGGGACCGTTGGCCGGTGTGACGAGCGTGACGACGGGCCCCCTCCACGAGATGGTGCGCTGACTCGGGTGGCCGCGGAAACCCCACTGCCACAAAGGGGGTCGGCAATCACCAATCCCCCGTGGGGCCGGGGCGTCCGGGGGTAGCGTCGGACCGTGACCTTCGAGGTTGCGGCAGACGCGTACAACCGCTTCATGGGGCGCTACTCGGGGCCGCTCGCCGAACGATTCGCCGACTGGTCCGGGGTCGCCGGAGCCGGCCGGGCGCTCGACGTCGGCTGCGGCACCGGCGCCTTGACCCGTGTCCTCATCAAGCGACTGGGTGTCGACGGCGTCTCTGCGGTCGACCCGTCCCAGCAGCTCCTCGCCTCGCTGCGGCAGTCCTTCCCGACCCTCGACGTCCAGACCGCCTCTGCCGAGCAGCTGCCCTACCCCGACGACCTGTTCGACCATGTGCTCGCGCAGCTCGTGATCAACTTCCTGTCGGATCCGGTGCTCGGGCTGCGCGAGATGGCCCGGGTCACGCGGCCCGGTGGCACCGTGTCGGCGTGCGTGTGGGACCTGGCCGGGGGCGGCGCCCCGCTCACGGCGTTCTGGAGCGCAGCGCGGGACCTCGACCCCGGGGCCGAGGACGAGTCCGCGATGCCCGGGGCGCGCGAGGGAGACCTGGCGCGGCTGTGCGACGAGGCCGGCCTCCACCAGGTCGAGGACACGGCCCTGACCGTGACCGTGCGGCATCCGACCTTCGAGGACTGGTGGGAGCCCTACACGTTCGGCGTCGGGCCGGCGGGCGCCTACGTGCGCAGCCTCGACGAGGTGGCGCGGGTGCGGCTGCGTGAGCACTGCCGGGAGCTGCTCCCCGAGCCGCCCTTCTTCATCATGGCCACCGCGTGGGCGGTCCGCGCCCGCGCCTGACGCCTTCGGCCTCGACCGGCACCCCGACACAACCCGACACAACCCGACGCGTTGCCGACCCGGCGCGCGCGAGCCGCGCACGCGGCATACCAAAGGGTGGTCACCGAGCGGCTGCGCCGGACGCCCACACCGGTCGCCCGGCGCCCGGCCCTAGGCTGTGCCCCATGTTCTACAGCCTCGGGCGCAACCTCCTGTACCCGCTGTCCCATGCGCTGTACCGGCCCACCATCGAGGGCAAGGAGAACATTCCGCGCGAGGGTGGCGTCATCGTCGCGAGCAACCACCGCTCGTTCATCGACTCCTTCGCCATCCCGCTCGCGTCGCCGCGGCAGGTGCGCTTCCTCGCCAAGGAGGAGTACTGGACCGGCACGGGTGTCGGCGGGTTCCTGCGCAAGGGCTTCTTCAGCGCCGTCGGGATGGTGCCGGTCAACCGGCACTCGGCCACCGCGGCGCAGGAGAGCCTCGACACCGCACTCGAGGTGCTCCGCGCGGGCGACGCGTTCGGGATCTACCCGGAGGGCACGCGCTCGCGCGACGGCCGGCTCTACCGCGGGCGCACCGGAGTGGCGTGGCTCGCGCTGACCGCCCAGGTGCCGATCGTGCCCGTCGGGCTCATCGGCACCGAGGACATCCAGCCGGTCGGGGCGCGGTTCCCGCGGCTCGCGAAGGTGACCGTGCGCTTCGGCAAGCCGATCGGGTTCGAGGAGTATGCCGGTATGCCGGCCGGCAAGGCCCGTCGCCAGCTGACCGACCGGGTCATGGAGGCGATCGCCGAGCTGAGCGGCCAGGAGCGGGTCGACTCCTACAACGAGGTGCCGGGCGGCGAGCCCTCCGTCTGAGCGGCCTCAGGCCAGGCCGTCCGATCTGCGTTGCAGATGCGACCCAGTCGCATCTAGCGTGGGTCCCGTGACCCTGACGTCCTCGCGGCCGCGCTCGAGCCCGCCGCTGCTCCGGCGCCTCTCCCGCGACGACCAGCGCAGCCTGCTCGGCATGGGCGGCTTCGTGCTGCTGCTCCATGTCGTCGGCTGGGGACTGCTCGTCGGGGTCGTCGCGCCCCAGGAGTACCGCGTCGCGGGCCAGCTCTTCGGCGTCGGCCTCGGCGTCACCGCCTACACCCTCGGCATGCGGCACGCGTTCGACGCCGACCACATCGCCGCCATCGACAACACGACCCGCAAGCTGATGGGCGAGGGGCAGCGACCGCTCAGCGTCGGCTTCTGGTTCAGCCTCGGCCACTCGTCGGTCGTCTTCGTCATGGTCATGCTGCTCGCCCTCGGCATTCGTGCGCTCGCGGGCGCGCTCCAGGACGGGAGCTCGACGCTGCAGCACGTGACGAGCCTCTGGGGGACGTCGGTGTCCGGCGTCTTCCTCGTGCTCATCGGGCTGCTCAACCTCGCCGCGCTCGTCGGCATCCTGCGCGTGGCCCGTCGGATGCGCGACGGTCACCTCGACGAGGCCGAGCTCGAGCGTCAGCTCGCGCGGCGCGGCTTCCTGACCCGGATCCTCGGCCGCGTGACGCGCACCGTGTCCAAGCCGTGGCACATGTATCCCGTCGGCGTCCTCTTCGGCTTCGGTTTCGACACCGTGACCGAGGTGGGCCTGCTCGTCGTCGCCGGTGGCGCTGCCGCCGCCAACCTGCCGTGGTACGCCGTCCTCACCCTGCCTGTGCTCTTCGCCGCAGGCATGTCGCTGCTCGACACCGCCGACGGGGCGTTCATGAACGTCGCGTACGGCTGGGCCTTCAGCAGGCCGGTGCGCAAGGTCTACTACAACGCCACGGTGACGGCGCTCTCGGTGGCGGTCGCCCTCGGCATCGGTGGCATCGAGCTCGTGTCCGTGCTCACCGACAGGCTCGGGGTCACGACAGGACCGCTCGCGTGGGTCGGTGGCATCGACCTCGGCAGCGTCGGTTTCTGGGTCGTCGGGCTGTTCGTCGTGACCTGGCTCGTCGCCGTCGCGGTGTGGCGGTTCGGGCGCATCGAGGAACGGTGGTCGGCAACGCTCGCCGACGCAGGAGCCGGTTCGGGTCAGACGGGCGGCTGACCGTCACGCCGGGCCTCGTCGATGGCGGCGCGGAAGTGCGGGATCGCCGCCTCGATCGTCTCGGCTGTCGCGGTGAGGCAGATCCGGAACCAGCCCGGCGTCTCGAACAGGGTCCCCGGCATGACGAGCACGCCGCGCCGCTCGAGCGCGGCGACGAAGGCCTCGTCGTCCGGGACCGGTGAGCGCGGCCACAGGTAGAAGGTGCCCTCGGGTGAGGCCACCTCGTAGCCCATCTCCCGGAGCGCGCCGACGAGCCGGTCTCGCTTGGCCTCGAGGCCCCCGATGTCGATGGAGAGGCGCTCGAGGTCCGGGACGGCGTACTGCATGACCGCGTTCGGGAAGAGCCAGCCGCCGGCGATCTGCAGGCTGTCGATGGCATCCATCAGCTCAGGGGCCTCGGGCAGCCCCGGCGGGACCGCGAGGTAGCCGACTCGCTGGCCCGGGGCGAGCAGCGTCTTGCCGTAGCTGTAGCAGAGCAACGTGTGCCGGTAGAACTGCGAGGGGCTGTGAAAGGGCTTGCCGTCGAAGACGATCCGGTTGTACGGCTCGTCGGAGACGATCCAGATCCGATGCCCGTGGCGAGCCGACGCCTCCTCGAGGATCGCCGCGAGGGCCGAGAGCTGGGCCGGCGGGTAGATCCGGCCCGACGGGTTGTTCGGGGTGTTGACCACGACGATGCGGGTGCGCGGCGTGATGGCGGCCGCGATGGCGTCGAGGTCGAGGTCGAAGGCCGGCTGGAGAGCGGGCACCTTGACCGGCACGAGTCCGGCCTCGATGGCGAGGATCTCGTAGAGGAACCACGGCGGCAGCGTGTAGACGACCTCGTCGCCCGGATCGGCCACGGCCTTCATCGCGACGGTGATCGCGCCGAAGCCTCCCGTCGTCATCCGCAGGTTGTCACCGGTCCAGCCGAGCGGCACGACGCGCTCGAGCGACGCTGCGGCGGCGTCCTGCGCCGTCTCCTCGCTCTGCTTGTAGGCGAACCACTGGTCGTCTCGCGGCACGGCGGCGTCCCGGATCGCCTCGACGTAGGCCGGCATCGCCAGCTCGTGCGGGTCGCCGAAGGTGAAGTCGAGGACCTCGAGCGCGTCGTCGCCGGGACGGCCGGACTCCTCGGCCGCACGGCGGCGCAGGAACCCGAAGAGCATGCGGAAGGGGGCAGCCGCCTGGATCTGCTGGCTCCGACGCGATACGGCCGAACCGGCCAGGCGCGTCCCACTCGCCCCACGGTCCTGCTGCACCACTGCCACCTCGCTCCGACGCCACGGCCTCGCTGCCTTTCGGTCACGCTAGACCGGTGCGGCTGTCCGCAGGACGGCTTTGGCAGGCTTAGGGTTGCGGTGTGTACGAAGGCGCGGTCCAGGACCTGATCGACGAGCTCGGGCGACTGCCCGGGATCGGCCCCAAGAGCGCCCAGCGCATCGCCTTCCACCTGCTGCAGACCGAGTCCGACGACGTGACACGCCTTGTCACGGCGCTGACCGAGGTGAAGGCAAGGGTCCGCTTCTGCGAGGAGTGCGGCAACGTCTCCGAGGCCGAGAAGTGCCGCATCTGCGCCGACCCGCGCCGGGACCAGACGGCCATCTGCGTCGTCGAGGAGCCCAAGGACGTCGTCGCGATCGAGCGCACGCGTGAGTTCCGCGGCAAGTACCACGTGCTCGGCGGCGCGATCAGCCCCATCGACGGCATCGGCCCCGACGACCTGCGCGTCCGCGAGCTGATGACCCGCCTCGCGTCCGGCGAGGTGCAGGAGGTCATCATCGCGACCGACCCCAACCTCGAGGGCGAGGCCACGGCGACCTACCTCAGCCGGCTGCTGCGCGACGTCGGTCTCACCGTGACGCGCCTCGCCTCGGGCCTGCCCGTCGGTGGCGACCTCGAGTACGCCGACGAGGTCACCCTCGGGCGGGCCTTCGAGGGCCGCCGCCGCGTCGACGCCTGACCCGACCGCGCCGACCCTCTCCGCCGACCTCCCGTCGAGTGGGACGGGGTGGGGGCGTATGCCGTCCGGCCGCGTCGCGTGGCCGCCTTCCCCGCGCGACCGGGCCACACGGCATACGGCATGCTGGGACCCATGACTGACAAGCCGGTGACCGAGGGCCGCACGAGTGAGGTCGACGACCTGTCGGGCCTGGCCGACCTGACCGCAGCGGAGGCGAGCGCGTTCCTCACGTCGGTCACCGAGGTCGCCTCGGGCAGCTCGCCCGACACGGCGCTGCCGCTGCTGACCCTCGCGCTCTCGCAGGTGCTCGTGGCCGGCGCACGGCTGGGCGCGGTCGAGGACGTCGTCCCGGAGGAGCGGTTCGAGCCCGACGCCGCCGACGACGACGCCGACCCGCTCCGCACGGGCCTGGCCAACGTCTTCGCCGGGATCGACGACTACGTCTACGTCATCGACCCGATCACCTCGTCCGAGCGGGCCGACGGTTCGATCACCAACGACCTCGTCGACGTGGCCGTGGCTCTCAGCCACGGGCTCAAGCACTACGCGACCGGTCGCAAGCTCGAGGCGCTGTGGTGGTGGCAGTTCAGCTACCTGTCCGACTGGGGCGACCGCGCGCTGACCTCGCTGCGGGCCCTCCAGTCGATCCTCGCCCACCTGCGCCTCGACGCCGACGAGGAGACCGTCGGCGAGGCGGAGTTCGACGCGCTGCACCCGTAGCCCACGCGAGAACGTGCGGCCTGCGGGACGGATCGGCACAGATCTCACCATCGTGACGTCTCGGTGGACGTCGGGCGTGCGAGCCTAGACTCGGTCGCACCGCAGCAGTGTCCGTCCGCCCAGGAGATCGGGAGCCAGTGTGAGCATCGTCGTCCAGAAGTACGGCGGTTCGTCCGTAGCCGACGCCGAGGCCATCAAGCGCGTGGCCCGGCGCATCGTCGAGACCCAGCGGGCCGGACACTCCGTGTGCGTCGTCGTCTCGGCCATGGGTGACACGACGGACGAGCTGATGGACCTCGCCGAGCAGGTGACGGCCGCGCCGCCGGCCCGCGAGCTCGACATGCTCCTCACCTCCGGCGAGCGGATCTCGATGGCGCTCGTCGCGATGGCCATCGCCCAGCTCGGCGCCGAGGCGCGCTCCTTCACCGGCAGCCAGGCCGGCGTCATCACCGACGACGCCCACGGCGCCGCCCGCATCATCGACGTGACGCCCGGCCGCATCCAGAGCGCCCTCGACGCCGGCCACATCGCGATCGTCGCCGGCTTCCAGGGCGTCAGCCAGACGACGAAGGACATCACCACCCTCGGCCGCGGCGGCTCCGACACGACCGCCGTCGCGCTCGCCGCCGCCCTCGAGGCCGACGTCTGCGAGATCTACACCGACGTCGACGGCGTCTTCACGGCCGACCCGCGCATCCTGCCGAGCGCCCGCAAGCTCGACGTGCTCTCGATGGAGGAGATGCTCGACCTCGCCGCCAACGGCAGCAAGATCCTGCACCTGCGGTGCGTCGAGTACGCCCGCCGCTACGGCATCCCCATCCACGTGCGCTCGTCGTGGTCGCAGAAGGCCGGCACGTGGATCAAGGACAACCCCTACGAAGGAGAAGGCGCTGTGGAAGCACCGATCATCGCCGGCATCGCCCACGACCGCAGCGAGGCCAAGATCACCATCGTCGGGGTGCCCGACCGGGTCGGTGTCGCCGCCAAGATCTTCGGGGCCATCGCCGAGTCCGGCATCAACATCGACATGATCGTGCAGAACGTGTCGGCCGCCGAGACCGCCAAGACCGACATCTCCTTCACGCTCCCGCAGGCCGACGGCGCCCGTGGCATGCAGGTCCTGCAGTCGATCAAGCAGGAGGTCGACTACGAGGACCTCCGCCTCGACGACAAGATCGGCAAGATCGCCCTCGTCGGTGCCGGCATGAAGAGCCACCCGGGCGTCTCGGCGAAGTTCTTCGGCGCCCTCGCCGAGGCCGGCATCAACATCGAGATGATCTCGACCTCCGAGATCCGCGTCTCGGCGGTGACGCGCGCCGACCAGCTCGACGACGCCGTCCGCGCCGTCCACACGGCCTTCGGGCTCGACTCGTCCGACGAGGCGATCGTCTACGGCGGCACCGGCCGCTGAGCGCGCCGTTTCGTCCCGACGCGGCTAGTTTCGGGAGGCATGAGACTCCTGACGCGATCCGTCCTGCTCGCCGCCACCACCACTGCGCTCGTCGCTGCGACCACGAGTGCGTATGCCGTGTCGCCCGCCTCGCCGGGACGTGACGCTCCCGGTCAGGCGGGGGTGACGGCCTACGGCTGGCAGGTGACGCCGACGGGGACGACGGAGCGCTTCCGAGGGCTCGCGCCCGTCTCGCGCGACATCGCGTGGGTGAGCGGAACGAACGGGACGGTGCTGCGCACGACCGACGGCGGTCGCACGTGGGGTGACGTCAGCCCCCAGGGCCTGGGCACCGACGCGCTCCAGTTCCGCGACATCGAGGCCTTCGACGCGCGGCACGCCGTCGTCCTGTCGATCGGTGAGGGCGAGGACTCGCGCATCCTCGTCACCGACGACGGCGGCGCGAGCTGGACCGAGACGTTCCGCAACGCCGAGCCGGCCGCGTTCTACGACTGCATGGCGTTCAGCTCGCCGCGACACGGTCTCGCGATGAGCGACCCGGTCGACGGCACGTTCCGACTCGTCGAGACCTCGGACGGGGGACGGTCGTGGTCGATCGTCGACCCGGCCGGCATGCAGGCGGCCCAAGCCGGTGAGTTCGGCTTCGCGGCGTCCGGCACGTGCCTGTCGGCCGGGGTCGGCGGCCGCACGTATCTCGTGAGCGGAGGCGTCGACCCGGCTCGCGTCTTCACCTCGACCGATCACGGGCGCACGTGGACCGTGGCCGACAGCCCGGTCGCGGGCGGTGCGTCCGCCGGCATCTTCTCGGTGAGCTTCCGCGACGCGCACCGCGGCGTCGTCGTCGGTGGCGACTTCGCGGTCCCGACAGGTGCCGTCGACAACGCGGCCTGGACCGACGACGGCGGCGCGACCTGGACGAAGTCGACGAGCAACCCTTCCGGCTACCGCTCGGGGTCGGCGTGGGTCCCGCGCACGGCCCGCACCGTGCTGGCGGTCGGGCCGTCGGGTTCGGACGTCTCGACCGACGGTGGCCGCTCGTGGTCGACGTTCGACTCCGGCAGCTTCGACTCGGTCGAGTGCACCGCCGACGGTGCCTGCTGGGCCTCGGGTGAGCAGGGCCGGGTCGGCGTCCTCACCCGCTGACCGTCGGGTACCGGGCACTCGACGCGACCTCTGCGTCGAGTGCCCGGGCGCCTACGCAGTCGGGACGGCAGCGGCGACGAGGTCGGCGAGCTCGTCGTGGGTCGGACCCGGGTCGGGCTGCGGTCGCCACCCGGTGCGGTAGACGGCGCGGGCCTTCTCCTCGACGGTGGCCAGCGCCGAGGGGAGGGCCTGCATCGACACGTACGGCCCGATGGCCTCGCCGATGGAGGGGTCCTGCGAGGCCGCCGACATGATGACGTCGGACGGGAGACGACCTATGAGGTCGACGTCGTCGCCGGCCCAGCGCCGGGCCTGGGCGTGGTCCATCATGATGTGGTCCTCGACCCAGGGCCGCATCTGCGCCCGGTCCCAGTCGTCGAGCGCCTCGCCCACCGACTCGACGTTGCACCCGTGCTCGTCGACGAGACGCAGCAGCTCGGCCACCTGGGCCAGCGAGGTCGTGACGCCCCGGCCGAAGATCGGCGTCGTCGTGCAGACCGAGTCGCCGACGAACACGAGCCCGGGCAGCGCGAGGCGGCCGGAGGGGCCGCGCTGGCCTCGGAAGACGTTGAGCAGCGGACCGCCCGGCAGCACGTCGGTCAGGGGCTCGGCGACGTCGGGGGCGGTCCACGTGGCGAGCCCTGGGATGGCGGCGCTCGCGGCCTCGAACGCCCGGGTGTGCTTCAGGCCCACGAGGTCACGGTTGGCGGTCGAGCGGATGATGAGGGCCGAGAAGATGCCCCTCTCGTGCAGGAAGACGAGGACCATGAAGCCGACGTAGTTGCCCTGCCAGGCGAGGGCGTTCGTCATCGGGGGGACGGGGACGCCGGGTCGCAGCCGGTACGTGCGGTCGACGTAGGCGATGCCGCACTCGCCCCCGACACCGGGGCCGCGCAGGTGCCGGTTGACCCGACCCGAGCGTCCGGAGGCGTCGACGACGAGGTCGGCCTCGACGTCCGAGCCGTCGACGCTGATGCCCTGCGCCCGGCCGCGGCTCGTCGTGACGCCGTCGACGTGGCCCACGCGCAGCTCGAGGCCGGGCTGCTCCAGCGCTGCCGAGCGGACCGCCCGCTCGAAGGTCTCGCGGCGCGAGCGCACGCCGACGGTCGCCGTCCCGCCGTCGCCCAGGGGCATCTCGATCGGCTCGCAGCCGAGGGCCAGCCAGGCGTCCCAGGCCGTGGGGGCCTCGGCGCGCAGGACCTGGCCGACCTGTGGCCGGAAGGCGTGGGCGTGGTGGAACTGCATGACTCCGCGACGCGGCCAGGGCCCGCCGTCCGGGGGTGGTCCGGGGTCCCGGTCGACCGCGACGACGGTGTGCCCGCGGCGCGCCAGACCCATCCCCGTGACGAGACCGGTGGGGCCTCCTCCGATGACGGCGACCTTCACGACGACACCCCCTCCGCTCTCCACAGTGCGAGGGGACCTGCTGGGCGTCAAGCGGTTTCGGGCTCCTGACGTCCACGACGGAACCATCTACGGCATATGCCCCACCTCTCTCACAGGTTCATCGGTGCAGGCCGCGGGTATGGTCGAAAGAGAAGAAGCAACCACCTACTCGGGGCGTTAGGTGAACGACGTGACCCCTCACGAATCACATCTGCAGAGCGACGGATCGGTCTTCCCGCCCGTCACACCGGACCCGCCGCCGTCTCCCGGTCAGGTGGAGATCCAGGTGCCCGACATCGTGCCTGTCTCGGCGCCGGACGGGCCGAAGCGCTCGAGCGACACCCGCGAGACGCAGACTGCCACGAGCGAGACGGCGGGCGTTCGGGAGCAGAACCCCGAGACCGACTGACGCCTCGGCCCGCGAGACCCGCGCCCGTGCGTGATGTTCGTGTGCGGTGACGAAGCGGGTATCTCCCCGGTGTGAGACTGCGACGGAGCGTCATCGACAAGCCCGGGATCCGTCGCGTGCGGCGGGGGAAGGGCTTCGCCTATCTCGACGTCGACGGCCGTGCCGTCGACGCCGAGACGAGGGAACGCGTCAAGGCCCTCGTCATCCCGCCGGCCTGGCAGGACGTCTGGATCAGCCCGCACCCCAACGGCCACATCCAGGCCGTCGGTACCGACGACGCCGGCCGGCGCCAGTACCTGTACCACGAGGCCTGGCACGAGGAGCGTGGCCGTGCGAAGCACGACCGCGTCATGGTGCTCGCCCGCAAGCTCCCGGCTGCGCGCAAGCAGGTCGCGGCAGACCTGCGCACCAACGGGCTGACGAGGAAGCGCGTCACGGCCGCCGGTCTGCGGATGCTCGACGCCGGGCTCTTCCGCAGCGGTGGTGAGGAGTACGAGGCCGAGAACGGCTCGCACGGCGTCGCGACGCTGCTGCGGTCGCACGTCACGGTCAGCGGCGAGGACGTCACCTTCGAGTTCCCGGCCAAGTCGGGTGTCACGCGCGAGGCTGTCATGACGGACCAGCTGCTCGCGCGGATCGTGCTGTCCCTCAAGCGAAGCGGCTACCCCGGCGAGCGACTGCTCGCCTACCGCGACACGAACGGCTGGCACGAGCTGCGCTCCAGCGACCTCAACGTGGCGTTCAAGGAGCTCGTCGGAGAGGAGCACACCGTCAAGGACCTCCGCACCTGGGCGGCGACGGTGACTGCCGCCGTCGCCCTCGCCCGCACCGGTCCCGTCGAGTCCGAGCGGGAGCTGAAGCGGGCCGAGAAGGACGCCATGACGGTCGTGTCGGAGCACCTGGGCAACACCCCAGCCGTGGCGCGCCGCTCGTACGTCGACCCGCGCGTGCTGGACGAGTACGCCGTGGGGCGCACCATCGCCCACAGCATCTCGCGCCTGACCAAGGCGGACCGCAGCCGGCTTGAGCTCGGCGACCTCGTCCAGGTCCGGGACCGTGACGCCCTCGAGCGGGCCGTCATGCGGCTCGTCAAGGGCGCCGCCTGAGCGGTTCGTCCGCAGACGTACGTATGCCGTCGGGCCCCTCCGTGCGAAGGGACCCGACGGCATACGCGCCGTGATCAGGCGGTCAGAGGTCGACGACCTCGTTGTCACCCTCGATGCGCTGGCCGGTCACCTTCGCCTTGACGAAGTTCGCGATCTGCGTGACCTTGGCGCCGGGGGAGTCCCAGTACTCGGCCGAGTCGGCGCTCACCTTGATGATGATGTTGTTCGGGTTCTCCGGGCCGCCCTCGAGCCAGGCCCCGGTGAAGGAGTTCCACAGCTCGGCGAGCTTGGCCGGGTCGTCGACGATGGTCGCGGTCCCGGACAGCGACACCCAGGAGCTGCTCGAGCTGTAGGCGACGTTGACCCGGGCGGGGGACTGCGCGGCGATGTCGCGGGCCTTGTGGCTGTCGCGCTCGGCGACGAAGAGGACGTCGCCGTCGAACTCGACCTCCTGCGTCGCCATCGGGTGGCTGACGAGTGCGCCGTTCGAGTCGGCGTGCGTCAGCATCGCGATCCGGATGTCCTTGATCAGGTCGGCGACCTTCTTGGCGCCGTCGTCGTGCTCGCTCATCGCTTTCTCCTCGTCGTCGGTCGGTGACTCTGTCCCTTGCGACCTACCCGATGCGCTCGGGCCGCGGTCGAGTAGGGCCTCGTCAGCGTCGACCGCGATGTCACGTCCACCTACGGCTTCAGGGTGCTCCGGTGCGGCTCAGGCCGTGGACGGCTCGGCCTCTGCCTCGGCCAGGTCTGTTTCGTCGCTGCCGCCGTGGACGACGTCCTCGGCCTTCGTGTGCGGCATGAGCAGACCGGCCACGATGCTGACGGTGGCGGCGACCAGCACCGCGAGGAAGACGGCGCTCGAGCCGGCCTGCACCGCCTCGCTCGAGCCGTCACCGCCCCGGGACGCGATGACGGCGTTGGCGATGGCGCCGAAGATCGCGACGCCGACCGCGCTGCCCACCGAGCGCATGAACATGTTGGTGCCGGTCACGACGGCGCGCTCGTTCCACGGCACCGAGGCCTGGGCCGCGATGAGGGTGGGGGTGGCGACGAGGCCGAGCCCGAGGCCCACGACGAGGCAGGAGCCGGCGGTGGCCCAGACGTTCGGGGTGGAGGAGGTGAGCCACAGTGACAGGGCGCCCAGCGTGGCGATGACGAGGCCGATGAGGGCGGTCGGACGGAAGCCGATGCGCATGTAGAGACGCCCGGACTGCGAGGCCGAGATGGGCCAGCCGATGGTGAGGGCGGCGACCGCGAGTCCGGCGACGATCGGGGTGGCACCGGTCGAGCGCTCGAGGAAGGTCGGCACGTAGGAGGTGAGCCCGACGAGCACGGCCCCGACCCCGATCCCGATGAGACACGTCGCGACGATGAGGCGGCGCGTCAGCACCTCGAACGGCAGCACCGGCTCGGGCGCGCGACGCTCGATGACGCCGAAGATGCCGAGCAGCACCGCGCCGACGGCGAACGAGCCGATGCTCTGCCACGAGCTCCAGGCCCACGCCTGGCCGCCCTCGAGGACGGCAAGGATGAGCAGCGTCAGCGCCACCGTGAGGACGGTGGCCCCGGCATAGTCGATGCGGTGCCGGCGACGCTCGACGGACTCGTCGTACTTGCGCCAGATCATCCCGGCGGCCAGCAGGCAGAAGGGGATGTTGACGAAGAAGATCCAGCGCCACGAGGCGAACTGGGAGAAGACGCCGCCCAGTGTCGGACCGACGACGGACGAGACCGCCCACACGCTCGCGATATAGCCCTGGGTCTTGGCACGCTCGGCCACGGTGTAGATGTCGGCCGCGATCGTCGTCGTCATCGGCAGCACCGCGCCGGCGCCCAGGCCCTGCAGGGCGCGCATGACGATGAGTGAGCCCATGTCCCACGCGAAGCCGCAGAGGATGCTGCCGAGCAGGAAGAGCCCGATCCCCACGAGGATCACCGGCTTGCGGCCGACGGTGTCGGCGAGCTTGGCATAGACCGGAACGGACACCGCCTGCGCCAGCAGGTAGACGGAGAAGAGCCACGGGAACTGGGTCAGGCCGCCCAGGTCCTCGACGATCGAGGGCACAGCCGTGGCCAGGATCGTGGAGTCGAGCGCGATGAGCGACGTCGACAGCATGAGAGCGATGAGGATCGGACCGCGGTCCGAGCGGAATCCCAGGTTGGACGAGGTGGACACGATCCTCCTGCGGGTTGGGGCGACGAAGAAGGACAACGCACACGGCCACCGTTCATTCCCCCGGGTTCGACACAGGTGGGCCTTTCGCCCCTCCCGCCGGACGGCCGCGGCGGGGACACTATTGACGACGAGCACCACCACACGTCCATCCCCAGCAGGAGCGCCACGATGAGGACCTTGGGTGTCGAGGAGGAGATGCTGCTCGTCGACGTGCGCAACGGACGTCCCCGGTCGGTGTCGGGGCAGGTGCTCACGCAGGCAGCGCCCGCGGCGCCCGCGGACCATGCGGGCCCCGAGGGGTCGGGGGGCGGTGCGCAGGGCGCGGTCGAGGGCGAGTTCCAGCAGCAGCAGATCGAGACGCACACGCCACCCGTGGCGGACCTCGACACCCTGCGCACCGAGGTTCGGCGGTGGCGGGCCGAGGCCGTCGCGGCAGCCCGCCGGACCGGGTCGAACGTCGCGGCGCTCGCGACCTCACCGCTGCCGGTGCGCCCTGTCACGTCGAGGACCCGGCGCTACCTGTGGCTCGAGGACCGCTACCAGCTCACGGCTCGCGAGCACCTCGTCTGCGGGTGCCATGTCCACGTCTCGGTCGAGAGCGACGAGGAGGGCGTCGCGGTGCTCGACCGCATCCGCGTCTGGCTGCCGGCGCTGCTCGCGCTCAGCGCCAACTCACCCTTCTGGAACGGTCAGGACTCCGGCTATGCGAGCTACCGGTCCCAGGCGCTCGCGAAGCTTCCCTCCTGGGGGCCGACCGACGTCCTGGGCTCACCGGCGGCCTACCACCGCCTCGTCGGCGACATGGTGCGGAGCACGGTCATCCTCGACGAGGGCATGGTCTACTTCGACGCGCGACTGGCGAAGCGCTACCCGACGGTGGAGGTCCGCGCCGCCGACGTGTGCTTCTCGGTCGAGGAGGCCGTCGTCGTGGCGGCGCTGTGCCGGGGCCTCGTCGAGACGGCCGCGCAGGAGTGGGCAGCCGGCGAGCGTGCGCCGGACGTGCCGACGCAGATGCTGCGGTTCGCGACCTGGCAGGCCGGGCGCGAAGGGCTCGAGGGACGGCTGCTCGACTGGCGCACCGGGCTGCCCGCGCCGTGCTGGTCGGTGCTCGACGGTCTCCTCGACCACGTGGGCCCGGCGCTCGAGGAGGCCGGCGACCTCGTGGTCGTCAAGGAGGGCCTGGCTCGCGTCCGCGAGGAGGGCAACGGGGCGATACGGCAGCGCGCGATGTTCGCCCACACGGGTCAGCTCCTCGACGTCGTCGCCGAGTCGGTCCGCGAGACGGCCCGGCACGACGAGCGGTAGCGCTCCCGCCTGCTTCAGCTCCGCTTCAGTGCGGGGTTCAGTGCGGGGTCGGGGTCGGGAAACGTTCGTCGTCGTTCGGTCCGGCGAAGACCCGACGCGCGATCTGCATGTGGCCGACGACGTAGCCGACGCCGGACAGGGCCCCCACGACGGAGACGAGTGCGGTGCCGGCGCCGGCGATGTCGGCGATGAGGGCGCCCAGGGTGCCGGCCACGATCCCGTTGACGACCATGAGGAAGAAGGCTGTGCTGCCGACGATGTGCAGCACGAGGTTGCGCCGGTAGCCCAGCGAGTACGTCTGCATGAGCCCGTGGTCGTCGTCGTGGGTCGACGCCGTCAGGTAGGGCGCGATCTCCGGGGCGAGCTCGACGTAGGCGTGGCGGAGCCGGTTCATCGCCCGGATCAGGTCGGCATCCTCACGGCTCGCCAGGTTGACCCGGATCGCCGTCAGCGAGCCCATGACGAGCGCCGCCGACGCGAAGCCGATGGCCATGACCCGGAACGGCGTGCCGAAGCCTGTCGCCTGCGCGGTGAGCGCGAGGACCACGAGGAAGGCCGACACGACCGTGAGGTAGATCGTGATCCGGCTCATGATCTCCGACCACGTCATCGACCGCGTCCCGAGCAGGCTCCAGTGCTCCGTGGAGAGGAGGACCGGCAGGCCCGCTGTCGTCGAGTCGCGAAGTTCGCGGGCTGCGCCGGGCGCGAGGGTCGTCTCTTCGGTCGGGACGTCTTCCTGTGAGTCCATGGTGGCTCCTGCTGCGAGCTGTCGATCTGGTCCCACCAGTGTCGTCCGCCCGCGGCGCCGTGGAGGTCGTCCGTCACAAACGGGGTGGCTGTCCTGTCCTGACTGGTTGGAGGGCGCCACCGGGGTGCCCGTCACAGGAGGACTCATCATGAAGATCGTGGTCATCGGCGGCACGGGGCTCATCGGATCGAAGGTCGTCCGGCGCCTGGAGGCGCACGGGCACGAGGCTGTCGCCGCCTCGCCGAACACCGGCGTCAACACCCTCACCGGCGAGGGCCTGGCCGAGGTGCTCGCGGGCGCGGCCGTCGTCGTGGACCTGTCGAACTCGCCGTCCTTCGAGGACGCCGCCGTCCTGGACTTCTTCGAGACGTCGACGGGCAACCTGCTCGAGGCCGAGAAGTCGGCGGGCGTCGGGCACCACGTGGCGCTCTCGATCGTCGGCACGGACCGCCTGCCCGACAACGGCTACTTCCGGGCCAAGATCGCCCAGGAGCGGCTCATCGGGACCTCGGGCATCCCCTTCTCGATCGTGCACGCGACGCAGTTCTTCGAGTTCGTCCCGGCCATCGCCGACACGGCAGTCGTCGGTTCCAGCGTTCGTATGCCGCCTGCAGCCTTCCAGCCCATCGCGGGCGACGACGTCGCCGACGCCGTGGCACGGGCCGCGCTCGGGGACCCGCTGGGCGGACACGTCGAGGTCGCGGGCCCGGACCGCTACGCGATGGACGAGTTCTTCCGTCAGGCGCTCGCGGCTGCCGGGGACAGCCGGCCGGTCGTCACCGACCCTCACGCCCCGTACTTCGGGTCCGAGCTGCAGGACGACAGCCTCGTGCCCGTCGGTCCGGCCGAGCTCGGTCGGATCCACTACGCCGAGTGGTCCCGCTCATGACCGCCGGGCGCGACCCGGGTTTCCTCGACGGTCTCGAGGGGGACGTGCGCGCCGAGATGGCGGTCGCCGACGCGAGCGCGGCCCTCGAGCTGTTCGCGACTCCGGAGAGCGGATGGCTCGTCGACCCGGCCGAGGTCCAGATCGAGCAGACTGGGCTGCGCAGCCTGCTCGGCGCCGTCCGAGCGCTGGAGGCGCCCGAGCCCGGGCCGAGCGCAGCGGGTCCGGACGCCTGACGGACGTGGATCGGAGACGGGAGGGCAGCGTTGTGACGAGTGGGTGGTCGGACGACTTGCAGGAGGCCACCCGGGTCTTCGCCGAGGTGCGCGCCCGGCTGTTCGGCATCGCGTACCGGATGCTCGGGAGCGCCACGGAGGCCGAGGACCTCGTGCAGGAGGTCTGGGTGCGCTGGCAGACGGCCGACCGTGCCGCGGTCCTCAACCCCGCGGCATACCTGGCGACGGCGACGACGCGTCTGGCGATCAACGCGCTCCAGTCGGCGCGCGCGCGACGGGAGACGTATGTCGGCCCCTGGCTGCCGGAGCCCGTCGACACCAGCGCCGACCCCTACCTCGGGGCCGAGCGCGGGGAGGCCCTGGAGTTCGCCGTGCTCACCCTGCTCGAGCGCCTCACCTCGAACGAGCGCGCTGCCTACGTGCTGCGTGAGGCCTTCGACTACCCGTACGCGCAGATCGCGGACATCCTCGCGCTCAAGGAGCCCGCCGTACGCCAGCTCGTCAGCCGGGCCCGACGCCGCGTCACGGGCGAGCGGCGGGCCCCGGTGAGCAGCGACGAGCAGCAGCGGCTGCTCACCGCCTTCGTCCGAGCGGCGAGGACGGGCGACCTCGCCGCGCTCGAGGACCTCTTCGCGGCCGACGTGACGAGCTGTTCCGACGGTGGCGGTGTCGTGCGGGCGTCCCGCTTCGCGGTGCACGGCGCGACCCGCGTCGCGCGCTACGTCCGGGCCTTCAAGGACCGGTTCTGGGTCGACATCGACGTCGAGATCGCCACGGCCAACGGACAGCCGGCCGCTCTGCTGCGTCGCCACGGGACGCTCGAGGCCGTCATCCTCCTCGACGCCTCCGAGGAGGGCATCGAACAGATCCACTGGGTCATGAACCCGCACAAGCTCACCGCACTGTCGTGACGGTCGACGAGCTGGTGGACCTGCTCGCACGGCGCGACGTCGAGGTCCTGGCGGCGGTGCTCGACCCCGACGTCGTCCTCGTCAGCGACGGCGGGGGCCTGGTCGTCACGCCGCTCCGGCCGGTGCGCGGGGCCGACGCGGTGGCGAGGATCGTGTCGGCGCTCGTCACGATGGACTCGGTGCTGACGGTCGAGCCTGTCAACGGCCGGCCGGGCGTCGTCGTGCGCGCCGGGGGAGTCGCCCGGGCCGTCATCCTGGTCGAGGGCGGATCAGCACAGGTCACCCGGATCTGGCTCGTGCTCAACCCGGACAAGCTCGTGCGCTGGCACCGGGCGCAGGACTGACTCCTTGATGCCTCGGGGGTGACAGGACGCCGTCGCCGAGTCCTGTCCTCCGACAACGCCGAAGGGCCTGCTGGAACGAGTTCGTCGTTTCCAGCAGGCCCTTCGGATGGTCGGGGTGACAGGATTTGAACCTGCGACCTCTTCGTCCCGAACGAAGCGCGCTACCAAGCTGCGCCACACCCCGGTGCTGCATCTACCCCTGATCCGTGGACCGGAGGCAGCAAGCAGAGATGCTAGCGCAGCCCCCTGCCCAACTCCGAATCGGGCCTCAGACGTGCCCCGAAGCCCCGATACCGATCAGGCCTGGGAGCGGGGGACGAGCGTCAGGAGGGTGGCCTCGGGACGGCAGGCCAGGCGTACGGGAGCGGTCGGAGCGGTGCCGAGCCCGGCCGACACCTCGAGCCACGCGGCATCCGCCGGCGCCTGCGACGAGGGCGTCGAGCCCGCACCCGGCCACCAGCGCGACAGGCCCTTGACCCGGGAGGTGTCGAGGTCGCAGTTGGTCACGAGCGCGCCGTAGCCGGGGACGCAGACCTGCCCACCGTGCGTGTGGCCGGCCACGATGAGGTCCGCGCCATCGGCGGCATACGCGTCGAGCACCCGCTGGTAGGGGGCGTGCGTCACGGAGAGGGTCACGTCGGCGTCCGGGGAGGCCGGCCCACGGACCAGGTCGAGGCGGTCGTAGCCGAGGTGCGGGTCGTCGACACCCCGGACGTCGACACGCAGTCCCCGCACCGTGAGCGTGTCGCGCCGGTTCGTCAGGTCCACCCAGCCGCGCGACCCCAGGCCGCGCACGAGGTCCGCGGTGGGCAGCCGCTGGGTCGTGCCGACGCCCTTCGCGAAGTTCCGGGTGAGGTAGCCCAGCGGGTTCTTCAGCTTGGGCGCGAAGTAGTCGTTGGACCCGAGGACGAAGACGCCGGGGATCCCGAGCAGGCGCTCGTAGGCATCGAGCAGGGCCGGCACCGCGTCCGGCGCCGCGATGTTGTCGCCCGTGGTGATGACGAGGTCCGGGTCGAGCGAGGCGAGGCTGTGCACCCAGGCCCGCTTGGCCCGCTGGCGCGGCAGCAGGTGCAGGTCCGACAGGTGCAGCACCCGCAGCGGGGCGGCGCCGTCGGGGAGCACCGGCACGTCGAAGCGGCGCAGCACGAAGGCGTTCCGCTCGACGAGCGAGGCCCAGCCCAGCACCCCGGCGCCGGCCAGCCCCAGCCCGAGCGCCGTCTTGAGCACGGTCTTGGTCACGGGACGCATGGGCCCCATCCTCGCACCGACCTGGGCAGCGCCCGACTAACCGGGCGGGCCACGCGTGGCCGACCTGACAGACTGCTCCCATGAGCACCCTCAAGGATCAGCTGCAGGCCGACCTCACGACCGCCATGCGCGAGCGCGACCAGGTCCGGGCCGGCTCGCTGCGGATGGCCCTCACCGCCGTCACCAACGAGGAGGTCGCGGGCAAGGAGCACCGTGAGCTCACCGACGACGACGTGCTCAAGGTCCTCACCAAGGAGGCCAAGAAGCGCCGCGAGGCCGCCGAGGCCTACACCGGCGCGGCCCGTCCGGAGCTCGCAGCCAAGGAGGAGGCGGAGCTCGCCGTCCTCGAGGCCTACCTGCCCCAGCAGCTCGGCGACGACGAGCTCGAGGCGATCGTGCGCGAGGCCGTCACGGCGTCGGGAGCGAGCGGTATGCCGCAGATGGGCCTCGCGATGAAGGCCGCGGGCGCCGCGGTGGCGGGCCGGGCCGAGGGCGGCCGGGTAGCCGCGATCGTGCGCCGCGTCCTCGCCGGCTGACAGACCTCTCCACCCGTCACGGACGGGGAGCACGACGAAGGCCCGACGCGGATCGGTCGGGCCTTCGTCATGACTGCGTCAACCGCGCCCTGGTGGCTTGGTCGGTTTGCCGCCGGGTTTGCCGGGTTTGGTGGTCCCGCCACCAGCCGGTGGCGCGACGGTGGTCTGTGTCTGCGGCAGCTGCTGCCGGTCGGCGCCGCGTGAGGTGTAGATCGTCACGAAGCTGCCCGTGGCCGCCTTGCCGTAGGGCGACGTGCCGGCGACGAGGCCACTCTGCACCGACGAGCTCATCGTGCCGCCGACGCCGGCCGAGAAACCGGCGGCCTGCAGGGTCGCGATGGCCTGCGAGACGGACATGCCGGTGACGCTGGGCACGTCGGCCTGGTCTCCGGACGCGAGCTTGGACGAGGGCTCCTGGAAGTTGACGATCGGCTGACCGTCGAGAGCCTTGTTCATGATGGCCTTCCAGATCGGGGCCGCGATGGCGGCTCCGTGCATGACCGGGTAGAAGTTGCCGCCGACCTTGATGTTCTTCATGACGCGCGAGATCGGGTCGTAGGGCGTCCCGACCCAGACGGCCGTCACGAGCTGCGGCGTGTAGCCGACGAACCACGACTCGTTGTTGTTGTTGGCCGTGCCGGTCTTGCCGGCCGACTGGCGCTTGCCGTCGGCGAGCTGGTTGCGGATGCCCGAGCCGTGGGTCATGTTGAACTCGAGGAACTTGTCGGCCCCGCGGACGGCGTCGGGCTCGACGACCTGCTGGCACTTCGTCGCCGGCAGCGCGATGTTCTTGCCGCCCTGGGTGATCTTCGTGACGGCAACCATGGGGCACTTCTTGCCGTCCGCGGCGAGGACGCCGTAGGCGTGCGCCACACCCTGGGGGGAGACGTCGGAGGCGCCGAGGATGTACTGCGGGGCGTACCGGCCGATCGGCTGGCCGTCGGCCTGGTGCAGGCCGAGTCGCAGCATCGTGTCGCGCACCTTGCACCCGCCGAGCTTCTCGGCGAGGGCGACGAAGGCCGTGTTGGTCGACTTGGCGGTCGCCTCCATGAGCGAGATCTTGCCGCCCTTGAAGGGGCTGTCGTTGAAGACCTTCCACGTGCCACCCGGGCCGCAGTTGGCGGTGCCGCCCGGCCACTCCTTCGGGGTGTAGGTGGCCTGTGAGTTGCCGCCGGCACCCTTGGCGTCGATGCTCGACTTGGTGGTCATGCCGGACTCCATGGCCGTCACGAGGGCGAAGGCCTTGGCCGTCGAGCCGAACTGGAAGCCGATCGAGCCGCCGTACTTCTTGTCGAGCGCCCAGTTGATGCCGGTCTTGCCCGACGACTCCTTGTCGACGGTGTATGCCGTGTTCTGGGCGAACGCCTTGACCTGGCCGGTGTTGGGGTCGGCGACGTAGGCGGCGGCGCCGATGCGCTCGCTGTTGCCGATCGGTACCTTCTTGGTGACCTCCTTCTGCGCGTAGTCCTGCAGCTTGGGGTCGAGCGTCGTCGTGATGGTGACGCCGCCGCGGTAGAGGGTGCGCTTGCGCTCCTCGAGCGTCTTGCCGAGCTGGGGCATCGCGAGCGCGTAGTTGACGATGAAGTCGCACCAGTAGGGATACGGAGAGGCGAGGCACGTGCTCTTGGGCTGCGAGACGCGCATGTCCTGCTTGAGGGTGCGCTTCTTGGCGGCCTGCCACTGCTTGTCGGTGATGCGGCCGAGCTCGTGCATGCGGTCGAGCACGACGTCGCGTCGGGCGATGGCCTTCTTGGGGAAGTTGACCGGGTCGGTCGTGCCCGGGTTCTGCGTCAGGCCGGCGAGCAGCGCCGCCTGCGAGAGGCTGAGCTTGCTGGCCGGGACGCTGAAGTAGTGCTGGGCGGCGGCCTCGACGCCGTAGGCGCGGTCGCCGTAGTAGACGAGGTTGAGGTAGCCCTGGAGGATCTCGTCCTTCGAGAGCTTCTTCTCCAGTGTGATGGCGTACTTCAGCTCCTTGAGCTTGCGCATGTAGTCCTTCTTGACCGCTGCAGCCGCAGCCTCCTTGTTGCCGGAGCTGAGGGCGGAGTACTGCAGCGAGATCTTCACGTACTGCTGCGTGAGCGACGAGGCTCCCGAGGTGGTCGCTCCGCTGCGCAGGTTGGAGATCGCCGCGCGCAGCACGCCCTGGATGTCCACGCCGCCGTGGTCGTAGAAGCGGTGGTCCTCGATGGCGATCTGGGCCTCGCGCATGATCGGCGCGATCTTGTTGAGCGGCACGACGGTGCGGTTCTGCTCCTGCGGCGTCGCGATGACCGTGCCGTCGGAGGCCAGGATGCGCGAGGTCTGGGCCAGCGGGTCGGTCGTGAACTCGCTCGGGAGGTCGTTGAAGACGTCCACCCCGCTGCGGGCCAGGGCGCCCGTGGCGCCCACCGCGGGCATCACCAGGCCGGCGGCGAGCAGTCCGAGCACGAGCGCGGACGCGAGGAACGCGCCGAGCAGGCTGATGACGCCGCCGATCGAGGTAGTGCGTGAAGACATGGGGCTTAGGGTAACCGCTCACTCTATGGCCACCGGGTTTGTGCGGCAGCCGGGGTCCTCCCGATGTATCGCGGGCGTGCGCCGGCCCTCTGATGATCATGGTGCCGCCGTGGGAGTGACTAGTCACCGCCTCAACTAAATGGTCCATAGAGGCTATGTCGGACCGGGCCTGCGGCTCGTAATGTCTCGTTTGGGCCTTAGGGGGGTCCACATGGTCTGGATCGGTGGGACGGTCCGGGTCTGCTCGGTGTCATGGGAGGTGCCGAGCGGGGAGGGGTAGTGCAATGAGTGCTGTAGTCATGGTGGATCCGTGGGTGGACGAGTGGGCCAGTCAGGCCAGCTGTTCCGGTTCGGACCCCGATGCGTTGTTCGTCCGAGGCAAGGCCCAGCACGACGCGAAGGCCGTCTGCAAGACGTGTCCGGTTCTCGCGCAGTGCCTCGCTGAGGCTCTCGACAACCGGACCGAGTTCGGTGTCTGGGGAGGAATGACCGAGCGCGAGCGACGGGCTCTGCTGCGCAAGCGGCCGGACATCACGTCGTGGAAGTCGGCGCTCCGGGCAGGCATGGCCTCCCAGGGCAAGCACGACTGATCCGACGTCTCGTCGACCGGCCTCCGGTCGAGTCGTCCACGTGAACGGGGCCGTGACCACCTTTCGGGTGCGTCACGACCCCGCTAGCGCGTGTCCGATCTCCCGCAGGCCGTCGAGGTCGTGGACGTCACGTCCGAGGGCCGGCACCTGCACGACGGGTATGCCGGGGTGTGACCGTGAGAAGCGGTCGGCCAGCTCGCGCTGGCGCTCCGCCGTGCGGACGAGAGCGGCGTGTAGCCGGAGCAGGCCCGCGGCGTTGGTCGCCGACTTCGGGCCTCCGCCGTCCTCGAGGGACTCGGCAGCCGCGAGGGCCCGGGCCGGGGTGACACCGGTGGCCGAGACGCGACCGATGCGGTTGACGACGAGCCCGGCCAGCGGCATACCGTCCGCCTCCAACCGGTCGACGAAGTAGGACGCCTCGCGCAGCGCGTCGCGCTCGGGCGCCGCGACGACGAGGAAGGCCGTGCCGTCCTCGGAGAGCAGGCGGTAGGTCTCGTCGGCGCGCTCGCGGAACCCGCCGAACATCGTGTCGAGCGCGTTGACGAACGTCTGGACGTCCGTGAGCATCTGACCCCCGAGGATCTTCGTCATCGCCCCGGTGACGAGTTGCACGCCGACCCCGAAAACCTTGAGGCCGGCGCGCCCGCCTGCCTTGGCCGGTGCGGTGAGCAGCCGGATGAAGCGACCGTCGAGGAAGCTGCCGAGCCGGTTGGGGGCATCGAGGAAGTCGAGCGCTGACCGCGACGGCGGCGTGTCTACGACGATGAGGTCCCACGGGGCGTCCGCCGTGCCGGCGCTCGCCTTGAGCTGGCCGAGCTTCTCCATCGCCATGTACTCCTGCGTGCCGGCGAAGGAGCTGCTGACGGCCTGGTAGAAGGGGTTCGCGAGGATCTGCTCTGCCTTGCCCGGCTCGGAGTGGGCGATCACGACCTCGTCGAAGGTCCGCTTCATGTCGAGCATCATCGCGTGCAGGCTGCCGCCGGCCGACGTGTCGATGTCGGTGACCGGGCGGGGGGTGTTGTCCAGCTCGGTCAGGCCGAGGGACTGGGCGAGCCGGCGTGCCGGGTCGATGGTGAGGACGACGACCTTGCGGCCCGACTCCGCGGCGCGCAGGCCCAGGGCAGCGGCGGTCGTCGTCTTGCCCACGCCGCCGGAGCCGCAGCAGACGACGATCTGGGTGTGGGGGTCGTCGATGAGCGCGTCGACGTCGAGCCGCGGCGCCCTGCTCGACACCGTGCCGGAGACCGTGCTCGAGACCGGGCTCATGCCTCGACCCGCTCGGCGGAGTGGCGGACGAAGAGCGGCACGAGGAGGTCGGCCAGCTCGCGCACCGATCCGGAGTCGACGCCGGTCGGCAGGGCGGGCAGCGAGACGATCGGCAGGCCGGTGGCCTCGAGGAGCGCCAGCTGCTCGCGCTCGAGGTCGATGCGCTCCGCGTGGTCGCGGGCCTCCTCCAGCAGGCCCTCGACGAGCTCGGGTGTCGCGCTGACTCCCGCTTCGGCCAGCTGGGTGCGGATGGATGCCTTGTGCAGGCGGCCCTCGCGCGCCTGGTCCAGGGCCAGGTCGTCGAGGAGCGGCTCGCGCACCATGTTGACGATGATGGCCCCCGGGTGCAGGCCCTTGTCCCTCAGCTCGTCGATCGACTCGAGGGTCTCCTGCACCGGCATCTCCTCGAGGAGGGTGACGACGTGCACGACCGTCTGGTCCGACTGCAGCAGCCGCGTGATCGAGGTGGCCTGTGACGCGATCGGGCCGACCCGGGCGAGGTCGGCCACCTCGGAGTTGACCGAGAGGAACCGCCCGATGCGACCCGTCGGCGGGGCGTCGAGGACGATCCCGTCGTAGACCGGGGGGGCGTCGCCCTTGTGCTTGCCGTCGCGGCGGCGCCGGTTGGCCTCGTAGATCTTGCCGATGAGCAGGACGTCGCGGACGCCGGGGGCGATGGTCGTCGCGAAGTCGATGGCACCGAACTTCTCGAGCAGCCGGCCGGCGCGACCGAGCTTGTAGAACATCTGGAGGTACTCGAGCAGGGCCGCCTTGGGGTCGATCGACAGACCGACGACCTCGCCGCCACCGGAGAGCCGCACGATCCGCGTCTCCTCGGTGCCGAGCGGCGGCACGTCGAAGGTCTGGCTGATGCCCTGCCTGCCCTCGACCTCGGTGAGCAGCACGTGGGCCGGCGACGAGGCGATGGCGAGCGCGATGGCCGAGGCGACGGTGGTCTTGCCGGTGCCGCCCTTGCCCGTGACGACGTGCAGTCGCGCCCGCGCCCAGTCCGTCGTCACGCCTCCCACCCTAGGACGTGCGCACTCGCCACCTGTCTTGAGGTGAACACGCCGGGGTCCCTTTAGCGCATCGCCTCGAACCACCGCGCATCCGCAGCGCCTGGGCCACGTGGGCCATGAAGGCGTCCTCGTGCAGGCGAAGGCCGACGTTGGGGATGCGGAGGACCGTGTCCCGCGAGAGCGTGACCCGGTTCTGGCGCAGCGCGTCGAGGACAGGCGCGAGTCCCCACGTGTGCTGGATGCCGTCGATCTCGACGACGACCCCGCAGCTCCATCGGACGTCGAGGTAGATCCGACCGTTCAGCCCCTGGCGCACGACCTGTCGTTCCGGCTCGGGCAGCCCGCGTGCGCGGCAGAGCCGGGCGAAGTCAAGCTCGCCCAGCGACTGGGCGCCGAGGGCGATGTCCCGGATGACCCCGCCGACGAACGCCCGGCGGCGCCGTCCTCGGATGCTGCGCGCGGTTTCGAGCAGGTCAGCCGTCCGGACGAGACCCTGCTGCGTCGGCAGGACGAGCAGCAGGGCCGCCTGCCGGTCGCTGTCGGCCCAGTGGGCGGCCCGGATCGCCGCCACCGCCGGCCGAACCCGAGGTATGCCGTGTGGCTCGAGCTCGCGATCGTGACGCCGGGTGATCTTGTGGACCCGCACACCCGGGATGCGCTTGACGGCGTGCGAGTGGACGACGGAGAGGTGGATCCGATCGTCGCGGTAGCCCGTCATCCCGGCCGCGAGCAGAGCGGTCACGCCGTCGAGGGCGGCGACGTTCGCGCCCGTCTCCCAGACGGCGTGCCACAGCCGCTCGTCGTGACCGAGGGGCCTGCTGTGGAGTGCGACGGTCTGGAGGCCCGGCGTCGTCCACCGCTCGGCCCGAACCTCGGCCCGCACGTCGGCGTCGTCGATCCCGGCCGCTCGGAGGGCCGCGCGCGAGACGACCCCGAGCGCCGCGGTCTCGAGGGTGCGGACCCTCTCGCGGCGCCGGCTCGATCTCATAGCCCGACCCTGCCGGGGGTCACTGCGACAGGGTCAGGCCCACCGGTGAGCCTGTGGAGAGCGAGGGCGGAGCCGGAGGGGATGTGGACGCCGTCCGCCCGGGGCCCCGACCCACCACCGCTTTGAGGTAGGCGCGCCAGGATTTCTGCGGCGTGTTTACCTCAAACGGGTGGGAGGAGGGTGTCAGAGGACGGAGTGGACGGCGGCGAGGACGTGGGCGAAGGCGGGAGTCGTCGGGTCGATGACCGCGAAGTGGTCGGCGCCCTCGACGAGGTCCACCGTCACGTCACCGCCTGCCGCCATCGCCCTCGCCACGTAGTCGTCCGCCGCGACCGGTGGCACGGTGTCGTCGTCGGAGCCGTTGACGAGCCGCACCGGCACCTTCGGCGGCAGCGTCGACATCGGGTCCGCGGAGGTCCAGGCCGCGGTGCCGGGGCCGGACCCGACGAAGTCGCGCGTCGCGTCGGCGCCCAGGTGCAGCCGGTCCGCGGCCCCGAGGTCGACGACCCCGGCCAGCGAGACGACGCCGACGATCCCGCGCTCGCGCGCCCACGGCTGCCCGGCCGCCCAGGCGACGAGGTGGCCGCCGGCGGAGTGGCCGACGAGGACGAGCGGCTTGGGCAGGTCCGGCTGCGAGGCGACCGACGCGAGGAGGTCGCGCACGTCGTCGAGGGTCCCGGGGACGCCACCACCCGGCATACCGGCTCGGCGGTACTCCGCCAGCACGACGTGGTAGCCCGCCCCGGCGAACGCCTGGGCCTCGGGACGCGCGTGCTCGCGGTCGTACTCCGCCCGCCAGAAGCCGCCGTGGACGACGACCACCGTGCCGGTCGCGGCGGGAGCCCCGGCTGCCGGCGGGATGACGTCGTAGACCTGCGCCGGGTCGCGGCCGTAGGACCGCGTGGGCGTCGTCGATGCGCTCGCGGAGGGTGTCGCGGAAGATGGCGCGGAGCCGCTGCTCGTCATGGGCGTCATCGTGCCACCGGCGTCACCGACGCACCCGGAGAGAGCCGTGCCGGCACTGAGTAGGGTGATGGCCATGACCCAGTGGGAATACCTCACCGCACCGCTCCTGATCCACAACACCAAGCAGATCCTCGACAACTTCGGGGCGGACGGGTGGGAGCTCGTCCAGATCGTCAACGGTCCTGACGGCACGAGCCTCGTCGCCTACTTCAAGCGCCCGAAGTCCTGAGGAGCCGCCGCACCATGTCTGCCGTCGAAGACCGACTGTCCGAGCTCGGCCTCACCGTACCCGAGGTCGTGCCGCCCGTCGCCGCCTACGTCCCCGTCGTCCGGGAGGGCGACCTCGTGTTCACCTCGGGTCAGCTGCCCATGGTCGACGGCTCCCTCGCCGCGACCGGCAAGGTCGGCGCCGAGGTCGATCCCGAGACCGCCAAGTCCCTCGCCGAGACGTGCGCCCTCAACGCGATCGCGGCCATCAAGTCCGAGATCGGCGACCTCGACACGGTGACCCGTGTCGTCAAGGTCGTCGGCTTCGTCGCCTCCGACCCGGGCTTCACCGGCCAGCCCGGGGTCATCAACGGCGCGAGCGAGCTGCTCGTCAAAGCCTTTGGTGACAAGGGGATCCACGCCCGTTCGGCCGTCGGTGTCGCTGCGCTCCCGCTGGACGCACCCGTCGAGGTCGAGGTCATCGTCTCCGTCGCCCGGTGATCCGCGTGGTGATCGGCGTGGTGATGGACGCGTGAGCGCCACGAACCGTCAGTTTCCTCTCACCACGACGCCCGGCATCTCCGACGCGGCGTCCCGCTGGCTCGCCGGCGAGCGCTGGGACGAGGCGGCGCCCCGCCGCGCGAGCACCGTGATGCTCGTGCGCGACGGGGCCGCCGGACCCGAGGTCTTCATGCTGCGGCGCGTCTCCGAGATGGAGTTCGCGCCGAGCATGATGGTCTTCCCCGGGGGCGGCGTCGACGAGCGTGACGGCGAGCTCGGCCTGCCCTGGGCCGGACCGTCGCCGGCGGAGTGGTCCGAGCGCCTCGGCTGCTCGCCCGCCGAGGCGCAGATGTACGTCGCCGCCGCGGTCCGCGAGGTCTTCGAGGAGTGCGGCGTGCTCCTCGCGAGCCAGTCCGCGAGCGGTCCGCTGGCCATGGTCGGGGGACCCGAGTGGCGCGAGATCCGGCTCCGTCTCGTCGACCGCCGCCTCTCGCTCGCAGACGTGCTGCACGACCGGGGGCTCGTGCTCCGCTCGGACCTCGTCGTGGCCAAGGCGCACTGGCTGACCCCCGTCTTCGAGCCGCGCCGCTACGACACGTGGTTCTTCGCCGCGCTCATGCCGCCCTTCCAGGTCGCCGACGGCGAGACCACCGAGGCCGACCACGCCGACTGGTTCGTCCCGTCGGAGCTGTTGGAGGCGTATGCCGCGGGCTCGGCCCTCATGCTGCCGCCGACGGTCATGTGCGTGGAGGAGATCCGCGACGCCCCTTCTGCTGCAGCGGTGGTCGTGCACAGCGACTCCCTGCCGCTCATCATGCCGGAGGTCGTCGACGGCCCCGGTGGTGCCGCCATGGAGATCGTCGAGAGGTGAGGTCGGTGACGCCTCGATGAAGGGCGGAGCGGCGGATCCCGCCTGGCACGGCGGCGTCACGAGCGAGCGCGCCGAGTGCGTGCTGTGCCCCAACCCGTCGCCGATGACGCTCGACGGCACCAACACCTGGCTGCTCGCCGAGCCGGGGTCCGACGAGGTCGTCGTCGTCGACCCGGGCCCGCTCGACGAGGGCCACCTGCAGCACGTGCTGCGCCTGGTCGCCGACTCGGGCCGACGCGTCGCCCTCACCCTGCTCACACACGGTCACGACGACCACGCCGAGAGCGCAGGCCGCTTCCACGAGCTGACCGGGGCCCCGGTGCGGACCTTCGGTCGCGGCCACGACGACCTGTGGGCCGGTGAGACGATCACCGTCGGTGGCCTCGAGATCCTCGCCGTGGAGACACCCGGTCACACGAGCGACTCCTTCTCCTTCGTGCTCCCCGCGGACAACACGCTGCTGACCGGCGACACGATCCTCGGCCGGGGCACGACCGTCGTCGCCTGGCCCGACGGGAGCCTCGAGGCCTACCTCGCCTCGCTCGAGCGCATCGAGGCCCTGACCCGGGCGGGATCCGTCACGAGCCTGCTCCCCGGGCACGGGCCGTTCGTCGCCGACGCCGCTGCCACCGTGACCTTCTACCTGAAGCACCGTGCGGAACGGCTCGACCAGGTTCGTGACGCGGTCGCCCGGGGTGCGCACACGGCATACGCCGTCGTGGAGCAGGTGTATGCCGACGTGCCACGCAGCGTCTGGCCCGCGGCCGAGCTGTCGGTGCACGCCCAGCTGGAGTACCTCCGCGAGCACGGATGAGTGTCGAGGCGCTGGCCGCTGCGGCCGTGGCGCTCGTCGGTGGCCGCCGCCGCGTTCTCCTCGGCATCGCGGGGGCGCCGGGCGCGGGCAAGTCCACGCTGGCCGACGCGCTCGTCGCGGCAGTCGCCGCTCGTGAGGGAGCCGCCTGGGTCGCGCACGTGCCGATGGACGGCTTCCACCTCGCGGACGCCCAGCTGGACCGGCTCGGGGCCCGCGACCGCAAGGGGGCACCGGACACGTTCGACGCCGACGGCTACGCCCACCTGCTGGGCCGGGTCGTCGCCGAGGCGGACTCATGGGTCTATGCGCCCGGCTTCGACCGGACGCTCGAACAGCCTCTGGCCGCAGCCCTGGTCGTCCCGCCGTCGGCGCGGCTCGTCGTCACGGAGGGCAACTACCTGCTGCTGCCCGAGGCGCCTTGGGCGCGGGCCCGCGCCGAGCTCGCCGAGGTCTGGTTCGTCACGGGTGACGACGACGTGCGCCGGTCTCGCCTCGTCGAGCGGCACGTGACCTTCGGCAAGACGCAGGAGGCGGCCGAGGCGTGGGTCGAGAGCAGCGACGACGGCAACGCAGCCCTGGTCGCCGCGGACGCCGACCGTGCCGACCGGTTCGTCGTCAACGGTCGGGACGGCTGGACGTTCCTGGTTTGAGGCATGCGCGCTGGGGACAGCGGCGGGTTCACCTCAAACGAGTGGCGGCTGGGGTGGCTCAGCGGGCGCGGCGCTTGAGCCGCTCGACGTCCTGCAGGAGCACGGCGCGCGCCTCGAGGCGCAGCCAGCCGCGGGTCGCGAAGTCGGCGAGCGCCTTGTTGACCGTCTCGCGGGAGGCGCCGACGAGCTGGGCGAGCTCCTCCTGGGTGAGGTCGTGGGAGACCATGATGCCGCCCTCGACCGGGCGGCCGAACCGCTCGGACAGGTCGAGCAGGGCCTTGGCGACGCGGCCGGGGACGTCGGTGAAGACGAGGTCGGCGAGGTGCGCGTTGGTGCGGCGCAGGCGCTGCGCGAGCGCGGCGAGCAGCGTCTTGGACACCTCGGGGCGGCCGGTCAGGATGGCGGTCAGCGAGTCGTTGCCGAGGCCGAGCAGCTGCGTCTCGGCGACGGCCGTGGCGGTCATCGTGCGCGGGCCCGGGTCGAAGAGGCTGAGCTCACCGAACATCTCGCCCGGACCCAGGATCGCGACGAGGTTCTCGCGGCCGTCGGGACTCGTGCGGCCGAGCTTGATCTTGCCCTCGGCGATGACGTAGAGCGTGTCACCCCGGTCGCCCTCGTGGAACAGCACGTCGCCGCGCTCCATGTGCGACCGGCTCATCTCCGACTGCAGCGCGGAGGCCGCCTCGTCGTCCAGAGCCTTGAACAAGGGGGCGCGCCTCACCACGTCGAGATCCACGGGGTCAGTGTGCCACGTCGCCCCGACCATCGCCCTGCCACCGCAGGCAATTCGCTCTGCGGGTCGCGCTCGGGGCGGGCTTTGGTCGGGCTCGTGTCGAGGGGTGGATGCGGGCGCGGGGTCAGCCGTCGATGCGGTAGTCGATCGGCTTGCACACGCCGTTGTTCGACTTCTCCGCCGAGCAGGCGGTCAGGCCCACGACGAGGTCGGCCTCGGCCCGCAGCACGAAGCGGTCCCCGGCCCGCGACGTCGGCGGGTCGATGTGCAGCTCGCCGTTCCGCTCGGTCCACACGTTCATGAAGATGTTGAGCGTCGTCGAGATCCGGTCCGGGTCGACGCCGAAGTCGGCCATGGTGGTCGCGAGGTTCTCGAAGCAGCTCGGGTGGTAGGCGCCCTCGAACTCGGGGTAGAGCAGGTCGAACGTCTGCTGCGAGCACGGCGTGAGGAGCAGGTCGTGGTGCCCGCACGTGTCCTCGACGACGGTCGCCATCGGCCGGCTGCGGTTGCTGTAGAGCACGCTGCCGGTCGTCACGGCGGTCGAGTTGGCGTAGTCGATGGTGCGTCCGGAGCTCAGCCACTCGTCGCGGTCGTCGTCCATGACGGCGAAGAAGTCGCTGACCTGCTCACCCGTCGGGTCGACGACCGTCAGGCGCTGGCCCGCGCGGAGGAGGAAGGCCGTGCCGGTCTGGGGGGCGATCCGGGTCAGCGTCATCCCGTCACGGTAGCCGCCGGGTGGCTGGACGACGGGGCCGCCGGGTCCGAAGTGGCGGTCAGTCGTGCTGGGCCGGGCATCCTGCGAGATCGTCATTCCTGTTCCCCTGTCGAGTGTCGATGTGCTCATTGATGTCGTCGTCGGTCGTGGCGTCGGTCTTGGCGTCGAGGCCGTCGGCGTCGGGGGCCGGCTTCACGTCGAGCGGCGGCTCCCAGCCCGCGGCGTGGCGGCGGCCGGAGTACTGCAGGGCCTCGGTGCTGTCGCCGTGGTCGGCGACCATCGGGTTGATGAACCCCTGGAGGTCCTCGTCGCGGCGGCGGATCGTCGTGCGCATGCCGTCGAAGCGACCCTCGGCGCGCAGCTCCTCGAACTGCTCGTGCGGGTTGAAGACGAGCGTCGGCAACGGCGCCCGCCGGGCCACCCGCGACGCGGCCGGGTGCAGCCCGACGATGAAGTAGGCGGAGCCGCCGGCACTGAAGGCGAAGTGCGGGTCGTTGGGGTCGGAGCCCACGCCGTCGGCCCACGACTCGTCGTCGGCGTCGTGCAGGCGCTGGAGCAGGTCGAAGAGGGAGGACTCGAACGCGGCCTCGCTGGTGGGCAGAGGTCCGCGGAAGGTCGCGATGAAGGAGTGGAAGCCGCCCTCTCCCTCGATCTCGGCGGCAAACGCCTGCAGTCGCTCGAGCAGCCGCGCGGGGACGTCCGGGTCGGCCATGTCGTCGAGGACGACGTGCGCGACGCTGCCGCGACGGAAGACGGACTTGGCGCCGAGGCAGGGGAACTCGGCGTGGGTGACCATGAGCTCCATGCCCCGGACCACGTCGGCCTCGGACGCGTGGGCGAGGTCCATGCCGGCGAGCATCTCGAGAGTCGTCTCGAGGCTGTGGTGCTCGGGCATGTCAGGCGTCGCGGGCAGCATGGCGGACTCCGCCGGTGCCTGGGTGCGTGTGTCCGTGGTCATGTCGGACTCCTCTCGTGCAGAGCAACACGTACCCAGCAGGTGGGGTCCACGTCACTCGCAACCCTCGACAAAGGGACGCGGAAGCGGGTGACAGCCCGGCGGCATACAGTGTCGTCCGTGTCCCCCCGAGCCCTCGTGGTCGCCGACGAGACCCCGGTCTCGCGCACGCGCCGCGCCCGCAAGATGTACCGCTCCCTCCACGAGCGCTACCCGTACGCGCACTGCGAGCTCGACTTCACGACCCCGTTGGAGCTGCTCGTCGCGACGATCCTGTCGGCCCAGACGACGGACGTCGGGGTCAACAAGGTGACGCCGATCGTCTTCGCGAAGTACCCGACGGCCGCCGACTACGCGAACGCGGACCGCACCGAGCTCGAGACGATCATCCAGCCGACCGGCTTCTACCGCGCCAAGACCGACTCGCTCATCAAGCTCGGCATCGCGCTCGTCGAGCGTTTCGACGGTGAGGTGCCGCCCCGTCTCAAGGACCTCGTGACGCTGCCCGGGGTCGGGCGCAAGACGGCGAACGTCGTGCTCGGCAACGCCTTCGACATCCCCGGCATCACGGTCGACACGCACTTCGGCCGCCTCGCGCGCCGCTTCGGGTGGACCGAGGAGGAGGACCCCGTCAAGGTCGAGCACGAGGTCGGGCGCCTGTTCATGCGCAAGGACTGGACGATGCTCAGCCACGTCGTGATCTTCCACGGCCGCCGCACCTGCCACGCGAAGAAGCCGGCATGCGGGGCGTGCCCGGTCGCGCAATGGTGCCCGAGCTACGGGGCGGGCGAGACCGACCCGGACAAGGCGGCGAAGCTCCTGAAGTACGAGCTGGCGCCCAAGTGACGGACGTCGTCAGCCGGATCGCGTATGCCGGCAGGTCGGGTTCCATCGAACCGTCCCCGGCCGTCGGGGCCGGGGGCGTCGCGCGTCCGGCGTGGATGGACGAGCTCGCGGTGCGGCTCGAGAGCGTTGCGCCCGAGTGGTTCTCGCGCTTCCTGCCCCCGGAGGAGGGCGGCCGCGAGTCGGCGGTCCTCATCCTCTTCGGTCCGCCCCCGGCCGGCGCCGAGGACGAGGGCGAGCACGTCGTGCTCATCGAGCGCTCCCACACGATGCGCACCCAGCCGGCCCAGATCGCCTTCCCCGGCGGCTCGCGCGACCCGGAGGACGACGACCTCGTCGCGACGGCGCTGCGCGAGGCCGAGGAGGAGACCGGTGTCGACCCTGCAGGCGTCGACGTCGTCGCCCAGCTGCCCTCGCTGTTCCTCGCGCCGGCGCAGTTCGTCGTGGCCCCGGTGCTCGGGTGGTGGGCACGGCCCTCGTCGATCGGGGTCCGTGACCCTGCGGAGGTGCACGACGTGCTCTCCGTGCCGGTGTCGCACCTCGTCGACCCGGCGACCCGCTTCTCGGTGACGCACCCGTCGGGCTACGTCGGTCCGGGTTTCGACCTCGACCACCTGCTCCTCTGGGGCTTCACGGCCGGGCTCATCAGCAGCGTGCTCGAGCTCGGCGGGCTCTCGCAGCCGTGGGACGCCGACGTCATGCGGCCGCTGCCGGAGCGCTACCTCGTGGGGAGGCGCGCATGAGCGGCAGCGTCGTGCTCGACATCGCCCTCGTCCTGCTGCTGCTGGCCTACGGCTTCTCGGGCTATCGGCAGGGACTCATCCAGAGCGTCTGCTCGCTCGTGGGCTTCTTCGCCTTCGCGATGTTCGCGGTCTGGCAGCTGCCCGAGCTGCTGGCTCGCTGGCCGGCAGTGGCCGACGACGACCGAACCCGGGTGCTCGTCCTGCTCCTCGGCGTCGTCGCCTTCGGGTGGCTGGGCCAGTACCTCGGCAGCCTGCTCGGGTCGCGGATCAGGCGCAGCGTCGGGCAGACGTCGCTGCGACGGGCCGACTCGGTGCTCGGAGCCGTCGTCGTGACCCTCGCGGCGAGCCTCATCATCTGGTTTATCGGCGGCGCGCTGCGCACGGCCGGCAACCCGGCGCTGTCCAAGGCCATGGCCGAGTCCAAGGTGCTCCAGGTCGTCAACTCGGTCGTGCCCGAGGAGACCGGTCAGGTCTTCGCGAGCTTCCGCGGCTTCCTGTCGAGCCAGGGCTTCCCGCAGGTCTTCGGCGGTGGCCTCTCACCGGAACCGATCACGCCGGTGCAGGAGCCCGATCCCTCTGTCGCGCAGTCCCAGGCGATCCGCGCGGCCGGTCGGTCGGTCGTCAAGGTGACGACGCAGTCCCAGTCGTGCCAGCGCGGCCAGGAGGGCACCGGTTGGGTGCTGTCGCCCGGACGCATCGTCACCAACGCCCACGTCGTCGCCGGCGCCGACGAGGTGCGCGTCCAGGGCGGCGACCAGACGCTCCGTGCGCGAGTCGTCATCTTCGACTCGCGCCGTGACCTGGCGGTGCTCAGCGTGCCGGGACTCCTGCTGCCCCCGCTCCCACTCGGCGGCGAGCTGAAGCGCGGCGACTCGGCGGCCGTCCCGGGCTACCCGCTCGACGGTCCCTACCACGTCGTCTCGGCCCGAGTCCGGGCGCAGCTCGATGCCCGCGGGCTCGACATCTACGGTCGGGAGCGCGTCGTGCGCGAGATCTACTCGCTCGCGGCGACCGTGCAGCCGGGCAACTCCGGCGGCCCGCTGCTCGACACCAACGGCCAGGTCGTCGGCGTCATCTTCGCCAAGTCGCTCGAGGACGCCGCCACCGGCTATGCCCTGACGCTCGCCGAGGCCAAACCGGTCCTCGACGAGGCCGCCTCGGCCGGCGCCGAGGTCGACACCGGCGCCTGCGTCGCCGGCTGACCTCCGCCTCCTTCACCGTCGAAAGGCCACGACTGGCCCACCCCTGACCGTCGAAAGGCCACGACTGGCCCACCCCTGACCGTGGAAAGGCCACGGATGGCCGGCCATGCGTGGCCTCTCGACGGTTGCCCAAGGGCCATCCGTGGCCTCTCGACAGTTGCCCAAGGGCCATCCGTGGCCTCTCGACGGTTGCCCAAGGGCCATCCGTGGCCTCTCGACGGTTGCGCGAGGGCCATGCGTGGCCTTTCGACGGTTGCGCGAGGGCCATGCGTGGCCTTTCGACGGTTGCGCGAGGGCCATGCGTGGCCTTTCGACGGTTGCGTGAGGGCCATGCGTGGCCTTTCGACGGTTGCGCGAGGGCCATGCGTGGCCTTTCGACGGTGCAGGATCGGGGGGGTGCGCATCGACAGTCCGGGCCTGACGACCGACCTCGACCTGCTCCGGCTCCAGGGGTCGGCCGTGACCGACCACGGCGACCACCTCGTCGTGCGGACCGAGGCCAACCCGACCTTCTGGTGGGGCAACTACGTGCTCGTCGGGGGCGCCGCCCGCGCCGGCGAGGTCGACCGCTGGGTCGCCCGCTTCGAGGAGGAGTTCCCCGAGGCGCACCACCGCGCGGTCGCTTTCGCGCAGGCGGGCGGGGACACCGACGCGTGGACCGCGCGCGGCTGGGAGGTCGAGGGTGACGTCGACCTCGCCACGACGCAGGTGCCGGTGGCCGGGGACGTGCCTGACGGCACACGGCTGCGGGTGCTGACGACCGACGACGACTGGGAGCAGGCGGCGCAGGTCGGCGGCCGGGACACGCCGGAGGCGCAGCGAGAGGGCCGGCTCGTCTTCGAGCGCCGCCGGGTCACTGCGCAGCGCGCGCTCGTCGACTCCGGTCGCGCCCGGTGGTTCGGGGCGTTCGACGATGACCGGATCGTGGCCCGGCTCGGCATCGTGCGGCTCGGTGGGCTCGCCCGCTACCAGGACGTCGTGACCCTCGAGAGCCACCGCCGGCGGGGGCTCGCCGGCGCGCTCGTGCGGGCTGCAGGCGAGTGGGCGTTCGAGGACCCCACGGTGGGTGAGCTGGTCATCGTCGCCGAGGACGGCGGCCCGGCGATCGGGCTCTACCAGCGGGCCGGCTTCACCGAGGTCGCCCGCCACGTCGGCGTCTCCCGAGCGCCCGCCGACGCCTGACCCGACACGTCGAGTGCCCACCTCCACGTAGGGAAGTGGGCACTGACGTGATGCGGGAGTATGCCGTGTGGCGGGGCCGCCCGGCCCGGCCCGGCTGGCCGGTCCGCTCAGTCCGCCTTGACGGCGAGGACGGGGCAGCGGGCGTCGAGGAGCAGGCGCTGCGCGGTGGAGCCGAGCAGCAGCTTGCCGACCGGGCTGCGGTGGCGGATGCCGATGACGAGCATCCGCGGGTGCTCGCTGTCGATGACCTCGAGGATCTGGTCGGCCGCGTCGGTCCCGTGCTCGATGCGCCGCACCTCGTGCGGCACCCCGGACTCGGCGAGGTCGGCGTCGAGCCGGTCGAGGTCCGAGCTCTCGGCGCGGTGCGCGTCGACGAGCTTGTCGTCGCGCGACATGTTGATGACGAGCACCGACTCGTCGTGCGCCCGAGCCTCGGCGATCGCGGCCGCGAGGGCCGCCTCGCCCTGCGGGGTGGGGATGTAGCCGACGAGGATCGTCATGCCGTCACCTCCTGGGTGGTCGAGGAGGTGGTCGAGGAGGTGGTGGGCGACGTGGCCGGCGTGCCGGACCCGCTGCCGTCGTTGCCCCCGTCGTGGCCGCGGCGGCGACCACGCAGCTTGGCGGCGAGCGGCCACAGGAGCACGACCGCGATGATCCCGAAACAGACCCAGGCGACCGGGCCGCCGACGAGACCGCTGATCTCGCCGCCCGAGAGCTGGAGCGAGCGGCGACCCTGCAGCTCGGCCAGCGGGCCGAGGATGACGCCGATGATGAGCGGCAGGACCGGCAGCCCGAACCGGCGCAGCGCGAAACCGACGAGACCCAGCCCCAGCAGGAGGAAGAGGTCGAACGGCTGGGCGTTGACGGCATACGCCCCCATGGAGGCGAAGAAGAGGATGCCGGCGTAGAGGTAGGGACGCGGGATCTGGAGCAGCTTGGCCCAGGCGGGCGCGAGCGGCAGGTTGAGCAGGAGCAGCATGGTGTTGCCGACGAAGAGGCTCGCGATGAGGGTCCAGACGAGGACGGGCTGCTTCTCCATGAGCAGTGGCCCGGGCTCGAGGCCCCAGCCCTGCAGGGCGGCCAGCATGATCGCGGCCGTGGCGTTGGTCGGCAGGCCGAGGGCGAGCATCGGCACGAGCGTGCCGGCGGCCGAGGCGTTGTTGGCCGCCTCGGGGCCGGCGACGCCCTCGATGGCGCCCTTGCCGAACTCCTCCGGGCGCTTCGAGAGCTTGCGCTCGGTCATGTAGGACAGGAACGTCGGGATCTCGGCGCCGCCGGCGGGAAGGGCGCCGAAGGGGAAGCCGAAGGCGGTGCCGCGCAGCCACGGCTTCCACGAGCGGCCCCAGTCGTCGCGGCCCATCCACGGGCGGCCGACGGGGATGACGCCGGCAGCCTTGCGGCGCAGGTGGGCCGCGACCCAGAGGGCCTCGCCGACGGCGAAGATGCCGACCGCGACGACGACGACGTCGATGCCGTCGGCGAGCTGGGCGACGCCGAAGGTCAGGCGCTGCTGGCCGGTCACCTTGTCGATGCCGATGACGCCGATCGACAGACCGATGAGCAGGGCCGCGAAGCCGCGGATGCGGGAGCTGCCGAGCACGGCGCTGGCGCCGACGAAGGCGAGCAGCATGATCGCGAAGTACTCCGGCGCCCCGAGGCTGACCGCGAACTTCACGACCTGCGGCATGAGCAGGGCGAGCAGCAGCGTGCCGATGGTGCCGGCGATGAACGAGCCGATGGCAGCGGTCGCGAGGGCCTGCGCGGCCCGCCCGGCCTTGGCCATCTTGTTGCCCTCGATGGCCGTGACGACCGAGGAGGACTCACCGGGGGTGTTGAGCAGGATCGAGGTCGTCGACCCGCCGTACATGCCGCCGTAGAAGATACCGGCGAACATGATGAGGGCCTGGGTGGGCTCGAGGCCGTACGTGACGGGGAGCAGCAGCGCGACGGTCATGGCCGGGCCGATGCCGGGCAGGACGCCGACCGCGGTGCCGATCGTGACGCCGATGAGGGCGAAGAGCAGGTTCATCGGGGTCAGGACGTGGCTGAACCCGTCCATGAGGTTGGCGAAGTTGTCCATCAGAGGATTCCTTGCAGCACGCCGGCGGGCAGGTTGACGTCGAGCCCGATGGCGAAGGCGTAGAAGGTGGCGAGCGCGAGGCCCAGCCCGAAGAGGAGGCCGCGCACGTGGTGGCGGTTGCCGAGGGCGAAGGCCGAGCCGGCGAAGAGGATGGTGCCGCTGATGACCCAGCCGAGCGGCTCGATGAGCACGGCGTTGAGGATGAAGAAGCCGGCGAGCAGGCCGAGGGTCTTCCAGTCGGAGCCGGTCGAGAGGTCGACGTCCTCGCCCTCCTCGGCGCTGCCGACGCCGCCGCGGTAGACGTCGACGGCATAGAGAACGGCGGTCACGAGCAGGAGGATGCCGAGGATGATCGGCACGGGACGGGGGCCGACGGGGTCGTTGCTGCTCGTCGCGTGCCCGATGCGGGCGGCGTCGGCGAGCAGGAGGACGCCGAGGACCGCGAGGGCCGCGCACATGCCGTACTGTGCGCGGTCCCCACCGGTCGTCGTCGTGACCCCGTCGCGGGTGGCGTCGGGTGTCGTGTCGGACATCGTCAGCTCGCGAGCCCGAGGGTGGTGAGGATCTCGGCGACCGAGGCGTCCTGCTCCTTGAGGAAGGTGCCGAACTCGGGGCCGGTGACGAAGGCGTCGGTCCAGCCGCGCTTGGTCATCTCGTCCTTCCAGCCCTGCGAGGCGTGCATCTTCGTCAGCGCGTCGATCCAGGTGGCCTTGTCGGCGTCGGAGATGCCGGGAGGGGCCACGATGCCGCGCCAGTTGGTGAAGACGAGGTCGATGCCGGACTCCTTGAGGGTCGGCACGTCGGGCAGGGCCTCGATGCGCTTCTCGCTCGTCACCGCGAGCACCTTCACCTGGCCGGCCTTGACCTGGTCGAGGAACTCGCCGAAGCCGCTGGAGCCGAAGGAGATCTTGTTGCCGATGAGGGCCGGGAGCAGCTCGCCGCCGCCGTCGAAGCCGATGTAGCTGACGGCCTTGGGGTCGATGCCGACGGCCTTGGCCAGCTGCATCGGCAGGAGGTGGTCGGGACCGCCGGGGGAGGAGCCGCCGCCGACGTTGACCTTCTTGGGGTCGGCCTTCCACGCCGCGACGAGGGCGTTGACGTCCTGGTAGGGCGAGTCCTTGGGCACGACGATCGCACCGGCCTCCTCGATGAGCTTGGCGATCGGGGTGGTGTCGTTGAGCGTGGCCTTGCTCTTCTGCGTGTAGGCGGCGCCGACGACGCCGAGCCCCATCTGCATGGCGAGCTTGCCGTTGCCCTTCTCGTTGACCGTGCGCTGCAGGCCGACGGTGCCACCCGCGCCCGGCAGGTTGAAGACCTGGATCGTGCTCGTGATCTTGGCGGCCTCCATGACCTTCGCCGCGGTGCGGGCAGTCGTGTCGTAGCCGCCACCGGGGGCGTTGGGGACCATGATCTGCAGGTTGTTGGCGGGGGAGCCGCCGGCGGCGCCGGTGCCGCCGGCAGCGGTGTCGTCCTTCTTCGCGGTCGCGCCGCAGGCCGAGAGGGCCAGGGCCGTGACGCCGACGGTGACGCCGAGCAGGACGGACCTGCGGGCGGGAGTGCGAGTGCTCATCGTTGAGGTCTCTTTCGCGTTCTGTGGCTGGAACGGCATGATCGTGGCCTGCGCCACGACGCCGTGTCGCCCTTGTGTCAGCAATGAAGGTTGAGTTCGTTTTGGTCACGCAGAGACCGGGCCGCTTCGGTCGCCTATCCCTCGCCGGGCAGCTGCTCGTCGTGCAGATGGTCATCCTCCTCGGTGTGCTCGTGACCGTCGCGCTCGTCTCGCTGGCGCAGTCGGACGCGACGTTCACGCGCACCGAGGGCCGTCGGGTGTCGGCGATCGCCGAGCAGCTCGCGAGCACCCCGATCGTGCGCACGGAGATGAGCCCCGGCGGCGTCGTCAACGTGCTGCCGGCCGTCGTGCAGTCGGTGGTGACGCAGTACAACGTCACGTCGGTGACGATCGCCGATGCGGACGAGATCGCGCGGGTGGCGTCGGACCCGACGATCGACAAGACCCGCATCCCGCTCGGTGCCCCGGCCGTCGGCGAGGGGGCGAGCTGGACGGGCGTCATGGACGTGCAGGGCGAGCGGATGCTCGTCGCGCAGAGCCCCCTGCTCTACACGCCGACGAGCTCGTCGGAGGCGGCGCCGCTGCCCGTGGGCGCCCAGCTCGGTACCGTCATGGTCGCCGTGCGTATGCCGTCTGCCTGGGACCGTCTGCAGGGCAACTCGTCGTACCTCCCGACGTACCTCGGCATCGCCCTGGTGCTCGGCGGCGTCGGGTCGCTGTTGCTCGCGCGACGGATCAAGCGGCAGACGCTGGGGCTCGAGCCGGCCGAGATCACCGGGCTCGCCGAGAGCCGCGAGGCGATGCTCTTCGGGTTGGCCGAGGGAGTGGTCGCGCTCGACACGAACGAGCGGATCACCCTGGTCAACAACGTCGCCCACCGTCTGCTCGACCTGCCGGAGCATGCCGTCGGGATGCGTCTCGACGACCTGCCGATCGGTCCTCGACTACGCGACGTGCTGCGCGGGGTCACCGACGACGGGGCGGACGGGGTGCAGCGCGACCAGGTGGTGCTGCGCCGCGGACGGGTGCTCGTCATGAACCGCATGCAGGTCAGCAAGGACGGCCGTCCGCTCGGCTCGGTGACGACGCTGCGCGACCGGACCGAGCTCGCCGACCTCGAGCGCGAGATCGGCTCGTTCCGCAGCACGACCGAGCTGCTGCGGGCCCAGGCGCACGAGTTCGCCAACCAGCTGCACACGATCTCGGGGCTCATCCAGCTCGGGGAGTACGACGAGGTCGTCGGCTACGTCGACTCGGTGAGCGAGCACCGCGCTCAGCTCGACCTCACCGTCTCGCGCCGGGTGCGCGACACGGCCGTGACGGCGCTCGTCATGGCCAAGGCCGCGCAGGCCACCGAGCGCCGGGTCGAGCTGCGGGTCTCGGACGACACGTCGCTCGGGCGCATCGGACCGCGCGACTCGGCCGACGTGGCAGCGGTCGTGGGCAACCTCGTCGACAACGCCATCGACGCGGCAGCCTCGTCCGAGGGCGACGACAAGTGGGTCGAGCTCACGATCCGTCAGGACGCGAGCTCGCTCGAGGTGAGCGTCGTCGACTCCGGGCCCGGCATCGCCCCCGAGCTCGTCACCGAGGTCTTCACCCACGGCTTCACGACGAAGGCGGCCCGGGCGGGGGAGCGCGGCATCGGTCTGGCGCTGACCCGGCTGATCTGCCAACGTCGGGGCGGCGAGGTCGAGGTCGAGAGCGCCCCGACGGGTGCCAAGTTCGTCGCCCGCCTCACCGTCGAGGCCGTGCCCGAGCCCAGCCCGGTGCTCAACCCCGCGCCTCAACCCGTGCCCAGCCCCGTGCCCAACGAGGAGGAGCGATGACCAGGGTGCTAGTCGTCGACGACGACTTCATGGTGGCCCGCATCCACCGCGGCTTCGTCGAGCGCGTCGACGGCTTCGAGGTCGTCGGCACCGCGCGCACCGGCGACGAGGCGCTCGCGCTCGTCGGCTCGCTCAAGCCCGACCTCGTGCTGCTCGACCTCTACCTGCCCGACGCGTTCGGGCTCGACGTCGTGGCCCGGCTGCGGGCAGCGGGGGAGACGTGCGACGTGCTCGTCATCACCGCCGCGAAGGAGGCCGACTCGGTGCGCGGCGCGCTGCGGCAGGGCGTCGTCGGCTACCTCCTCAAGCCGTTCGCCTTCGCCGACCTCCAGCAGCGCCTGGTCACGTATGCCGCCGAGCGGGCCCGCGACCTCGGCGACGACCTCACGCAGGCCGAGATCGATGCCGCCTTCACGTCGTCGCAGCCGGTCGGACGAGGTCCCGTCGCGGTGCTGCCGAAGGGCCTCAGCGCCGAGACGGCCGAGTCGGTGGAGCGGGCGCTGCGGGAGGCGCGGGAGTCGCGCGAGACGCTGTCGGCGACGGAATGCGCTGAGGTCGTGGGGATCTCGCGCGTCAGTGCCCGCCGCTACCTCGAGCACTTCGTCTCGTTCGGTCAGGCCGAGGTGACGCTCCGCTACGGCTCCACCGGCCGGCCGGAACGCCGCTACCGCTGGCTCTGACACCGCTGGCTCTGAACCCGGCCGCCGCGCGACCGGGCGGACGTCGGGGAGGGTGCACACGGCATACGCAAAGGGGTTGGAGATGAGAGCGGCCCGCCGACCACAGGGGAAGGTCGGCGGGCCGCGTCGCAGGCACCCTCGGGTGCGGCTCGGGGTGGGGGGTCAGCCCAGGTGGGCGGCGTCGAGCGCCGACTGGAGGCTCTGCTGGTAGGCCTCGCTCGTGTAGGTGGCGCCGCTCACGACGTCGATCTTGGCCGACTGCGCGGCGAGGGCCTCGTGGCGCAGGGTCGGGGCGGCGCCGGCGCTGATCGACACCGAGGTGCCGGAGCTGTCGGTCAGCTGGAGGGCGTGGACGTTGGTGATCTTCTTGCCCGTGAAGCTGACCCGCACCTGGACGGAGCCGTACTGCGTGCCGACGACGGCGCCGTCGACGGTGCCCGACTGGGGAGCCGCGGCGGGGGCCTTGGACGCCTTATGGGAGCTCGACTTCGTGCTGGACGACGTCGAGCCCGATGAGCTCTTCGCCGGCTTCGGCGGGGCCGCGGCGACGGGCGTGCCGGCCTTGGCGCCGGACAGGACGTGGACGCCGGTGACGGCGGCGGGCTTCGGGGTCAGTCCGGTCGCCCAGGACGCGCTGAGGGTGACGATGCCGGCCAGGCCGACGAGGGCGGTCGTTGCCTTCCTCACCAGGAGAACCTCTCGTCGTGGATGTGGGACTTGGGGATGCCGCCCTCGAGGAGGCTGCGGTGGACGAGGTTCATCCACGCGCCCGGCCCGCAGAGGTAGGCCTCGTGGCGGCGCAGGTCGGGGACGAGCTCGGCGAGGCGCTCGGCGTCGGGGACGGGTTGCGCGCCGCCGTGGCCCAGGGAGTGGTCGGGCGGGAGCCACGAGCCGCCCACGGGCGGCCCGACGAGCAGGAGCAGCTTGTGGCCGCCGACGTTGGTCAGGTGCTCCAGCTCGTCGCGCAGGGCGAGCTGCGACGCGTCGTTGGCGCGGTAGACGACGGTGACGTCGCCGGGGCCGGCATGGCCGTGGCGCACGAGCTCCTCGAGGATCGAGCGGACCGGCGTGACGCCGATGCCGGCGGCGAGGAGCAGGACGCGGCGGCGGACGCGCTGGCGGGCGGTGAAGGCGCCGTAGGGGCCCTCGAAGAGGACGCGGGTGCCGGGGCGCAGGTGGGCCAGGCGGCTCGAGTGGTCGCCGAGCTCGCGCACCGTGATGCGCAGGCTGCGGCCGTCGGGGGCGCTGGAGATCGACCAGGGGTGGGCGGTCGCGAGCAGGCGGGGGCTGACGAAGCGCCAGTTGAGGTACTGGCCGGCGCGGACCGGGAGCTTGTCGAGGTGGCGTCCCTTCATCCACACCGACCACACGCCGGGGGCCTCCTCGACGACGTCGGTGACGCGCAGCTGGTGACGCAGGCTGCGGGCGACGGGGACGAGCAGGCGCCACCAGAGGACGCTGGCCGCGACGAGGACGAAGAGGGTCCACCAGTAGGTCCGAACCCACTGCGACGCAGTGAAGTCCGAGCCGATCGAGAGCTCGTGCGGCACCGCGAGGACGACGGCGGCATACGAGGTCAGGTGCACGAGGTGCCACCACTCGTAGGACAGGCGGCGACGGGCGATGCTGACCGATGTCACGGCGATGACGACGAGCAGGGCGGTCGCGATGAACGCGAAGAGCAGGTCGCTGCCGCCGGTGAGCAGGCGGAAGCTCTCGACGACCGGCGCGAACGGGCCGTGCAGCTCGTCGCGGGCCGCGTAGCCGAGGACGATGGCGCCGACGTGGACGAGCACGAGCGGCACGGTGACGCGGCCGAGGATGCGGTGCGCCTTGAGCGCGCGGTCCATCCCGTAGACGCGGTCGATCCACGGCACGCGGGCGGCGAGGAGCAGCTGGATGAGCAGGAGGTCCATCGCGACGAGGCCGGTGAGGCGACCGATGGCGATGAGCATGGTGCTGCTTGTGCCGGCGACCAGGTCGTGGCTGCCGCCGCCGAGGAGGAACTGCGCCACGACGGCGAGCAGGCTCGCGATGGCGAGGGTCTCGAGGAGGTCGCCGGTGCGAGCCTGCCAGCGCCGGAAGTCCGCTCCGGCGCGCAGGGCTCGACGGACCCGGCTGGGGGTCCCACGGTGTGGTGCGATGGTGGTGCTCACATAGACGATGGTCGCCAGCCGATCTCAGAAAGTTATGAGACGTGGCAGAAAGGGTGCCTTCATGACCATTCCGTCGCTGCGCCCGCGGCTGCTGCTCGTCGAGGACGACCCCGACCTCTCGCAGATGCTCGCCGAGCTGCTCGACGAGGAGGGGTATGCCGTGACGGCCGTTCGCGACGGACAGGCCGGGTTGCACCGGGGTCTGGTCGACGAGTGGGACGTGCTCGTCGTGGACCGCGGGCTGCCCGGCATCGAGGGGGTCGACCTCGTGACGCGGCTGCGCTCGCGGGGGCTGACGGCTCCGGTGCTCTTCCTCACCGCGCGGGGGACCGTGGCGGACCGGGTCGAGGGGCTCGACGCGGGGGCGCAGGACTACGTCGTCAAGCCGTTCGACGTCGATGAGGTGCTCGCGCGCCTGCGCGCGCTGCTGCGTCCTGTCGGCGGAGGCGCGAGCGAGCTCGTCGTGGGCGGGCGCCGGCTCGTCGTGGGGGAGCAGCGTCTCGTCGGCGACGACGGTGAGGTGATGCTGTCGGGGCGTGAGGCCCGGCTCCTCGAGACGCTGGCGCGCCGGCCGACGCGGGTCTTCACCCGCGACGAGCTGCTCGACCTGGCCTTCGAGAACGCCGACACGCTCGGGGCGGTCGACACGTACGTCTACTACCTGCGCCGCAAGCTCGGGAAGTCCGTGATCGAGACCGTGCACGGCGTGGGCTACCGGCTGGGTGCGCCGTCGTGACGGGATGGCGGCGGGGGTCGAGAAGTGCTGTGGCGGATGGCGATCCGCTGCGGCGTGCGTCGCGGTCGGTCGCCCTGCGGGTCGGCGCGACGACGGCACTCGTCGTGCTGCTCGCCATCGTGGGCACGGCGGTGATCTTCGACCGGCAGCAGCTCGGTGAGATCCGCGGCCGCACCGAGACGGCGGCGCGCACGGCCGACGACGTCGTCGACGCGCCGCCCGGCACGTGGCTCGTCAAGCTGACCGAGTCGGGTTACGAGGCGACCCAGTCGATGCCGCCGGACCTCGAGTCGCAGGTCGTGGCGGCCGGTGCGGACGTGACCGGTCAGACGAGCTTCACGGCGGACGGGCGCTCGTGGCCCGCGTGGGTCGACCAGCGTGACGGCGCCAGCTACGTCGCCGTCTATGACATCCGGCTGCACACGGGGGAGGAGCAGCGGCTGCTCATGGCGACGATCGTGGCCGGGGTCGTCGGGGTGCTGCTCGCCGCGCTGACCGGTCTGCTCGCCGGGCGCCGGGCCGTGCGGCCGCTGGGTGAGGCGATGGAGCTGCAGCGGCAGTTCGTCGCCGACGCCTCGCACGAGCTGCGCACCCCGCTCGCCGTCATCAGCACCCGGGCGCAGATGCTGCGCCGTCACGTCGCGGTGGACGCGGCTGCCGCGGACGGCGACCCGGCAGCCGCCCGCCGGCTGGCCGAGGTCGACCAGCTCGTCCACGACACCCAGGCGATGGCCGACGTCGTCTCGGACCTGCTGCTCTCGGCGCAGCTCGAGCACGTCGACGAGGTGGCCGAGCGCGTCGACCTCGGCGCGCTCGCGTCCGAGGTCGTGACGTCGCTGATGCCGTATGCCGCCGAGCGCGGAGTCACGCTGGTCGACGAGGGCGCAGGTGCGGGTGGCGCGTGCGTCGTGGACGGCGTCGGGCCGAGCCTGCGCCGGTCGGTGCTGGCGCTCGTCGACAACGCGATCGCCCACTCCGACAAGGATTCTCGGGTGGAGGTGCGCTCGACGGCTGTTGGGGGTGAGGCGAGGGTCGACGTCGTCGACCACGGCCACGGCGTCGACGTCGAGGACGTCGAACGGCTCAGCCGGCGTTTCTCCCGCGGCGACGGCGCGTCGGGCGGCCGACGCGTCGGTCTCGGGCTCGCTCTGGTCACCCAGATCGTCCGGTCCCACGGCGGCCGCCTCGAGGTCGCCGAGACACCCGGTGGGGGAGCCACCTTCAGCCTCCTCATCCCGGCCGCAACTGACGACTGAGCAGCCAGCGCAGACGTGGGAAGGGTCCCGGGCCACCTCGGCCCGGGACCCTCCCGTGTGTCCCACCCGTTGCGTCGAGGCCCCAGCCCGACGACTGGATCAGGCGACGCAGCCCCCCACGGCGATGGTGCCGTCGATGGCCTTGATCTGGTCCTGGACCGCGCCGAGCTGGTCCTGCAGACCCTTCACCGTGGCCGTCTGCGCCGCGATGGCGTCCTTGTTCGTCTTCTTCTGGGCCTGCAGGTTGCGCAGCACGTTCTGTGCGGCGGTGACCTGCTGGTCGAGGGACGTCAGCTGGCCTTGCAGCGTTGCCAGCTGAGCCTCGGCAGCAGTGACCTGTGCGTTGAGGGCGGCCAGCTGGTCGAGGAGGGGCGCCACCCGGTTCTGCAGCGCCAGGACGTCTGCCTCTGCGGCGGCGATCCGGGCGTTCAGGTCGGTCAGCTGTGCCACGAGGGCATCCAGCTGCCCGTTGAGAGTGGCGATCTCGCCCTGCTTCGTGGCCACCGCCGTGTTGGCGTCGTCCACGGCGGCCTGCAGCGTCGGCAGCTGACCCTGGAGGCCGACGATCTCGGCCTTCTTGTCGTCGACAGCCTTGGTGGCGGTGGCGAGCGCGTCCTGCGCCTTGGCCAGGTCGCCCTGGCGGGCCGCCAGCACGGTCTGCTGCTCGGCGATGGCCTGCTTCGCGGCCTCGACGCCGTCCGTCAGACCGGGCAGCGCGGACTCGAGGTCCGACACGATCGTCTGTTGCGCCGCGACCTTGTCATTTGCGTCGTTGACGGCTGACTGCAGCGGCGGCAGCTGGCCGGTCAGCGTCGTGAGCTCGGACTGCTTGGTCGCGACCGACTGCTTGGCGTCGGCTGCGGCGGCCTGCAGTCCGGGGAGCTGGCCCTGCAGGGTCGCGATCTCGGCCTGCTTCGTGGCCACGGCCGCCTTGTCCGCGTCGAGCTTCGCCTGGAGAGCCGCGCCCTGCTTCTGCAGGTCGCTGCTCTGGGTCTGCTTGGCGAGCAGCTGGGCGTTCAGGTCGTTCACCTGCGTCTGCAGTGCTGCGAGGTTGCCCTGCAGGCCGGAGATCTGGGCGGTCTTGTCGGTGATCTGTGTGTTGACGCCGTCGAGCTGGGCCTGGGCGGCGTCGCGCTGGGCGATGAGGGTGCGCTTCTTGTTGGAGTTGCCGTTGATGCCCGCGATCTGCGTGTCGAGATCGGCGATCTGCGCCGTAAGGCTCGCCTTCTGTGCCTGCAGGGCAGCCAGCTGGTTCTGCGCGGTCAGGATCTGCGCCTGGACGCTCGAGATCTGGCCGTTGACCGCCGAGATCTGGCCCTGCAGGGTGGTGATCTGGGTGGCCAGGGCGGCGATCTGGGCCTTGTTGGCGTCGAGCAGGTCGGAGGTCGACTTCTGTGCGGCCTGGAGGGTCGCCAGCTCCTGCTGGGCCTCGGCGATCTCGGCCGTCTTGGCGTCGACCGCATCGGTGGCGGTCTTGGCGGCCGCCTGCAGGGTGGCGAGCTCGCCCTGCGCCGTGGTGATCGCAGCCTGCTTGGCGGCGAGGGCCTCCGCGGCTGCGGTGGCCCCGGACTGGAGCGATGCGAGCGTCGCCTTGGCCTCGGACACCTTGGCCTGCTGCGCGTCGAGCTCGGCCTGGGCCGCGGTGCCGCTGTCCTGCAGCTGCTGCAGGGTGGCCTCGGCGTCGGTGACGTCCTTCGTGGCGGTGTCGACCGCGTCCGCAGCCGTGCCGGCCTCCGTGGTCAGCGATGCCAGGTCCGCCTGCGCCTGGGCGATCTCGGCTGTCTTGGATGCGAGGGCATCGGCGGCGGACGAGGCCGTGGCCTGAAGGGCCTTGAGGTCGCTGTCCGCCGTGGCGATGTCGGCCTTCTTGGCGTCGATCAGGGCCTGCGCGTCCGCGGCCTGCTTCTGCAGCTGGGCTGAGGCGGCCTGGGCCGTCGCCAGCTGGCTCTGCAGGTCACGGACCTGCGCGGAGAGGTCGGCCTGCTGGGTCTTGAGGCCGTCGAGCATGTTCTGGATGTCGGCGACCTGCCCCGCAACGGTGGCCTGCTCGGCCGTGAGCGAATCGAGGTTCTTCTGGGCGGCCGTCTCGTCGGCCACGAGCTTGAGCTCCTGGGCCTGCAGGTCAGCCAGCTGCTGGTTTGCCTCGTCGACCTGGGCTTGCAGGCTCGTGCGCTGCGAGACCAAGGACGCCCGCTGCGCGGTGAGTGCTGCGATGACGTCCGCGTTCTTCTTGGCTGCCGCCTTGAGCAGGTTCTCCTGGACGGCGCCGCGGTGGGCGAGCTGGTTGACGACGCCGTTGCAGATCCCGCTGCCATTGCTCGCGGAGTTGCCCGCGGCCTGGGCGGGGCTGCCGGTGAGGATCATGGCGGCCAGGGCTGCCGGGATCACCAGCGCCTTGGTGGCACGACGCGCGTTCGTCGAGTGCTTGGCGAAGAACGACTGACCAGTGAACGTGGAACTCGACATGTGTGTTCTGACTGCCTCTCATCGTGGCAAACCCCTGGTTGAGCTGGCCCCCACCGAAGAGCCTAGGAACGGTAAAGACGCGCTAAGCCCCTTTTAGTGTTCAAGGTGGCAAACACGCCGTTCAGATCCCTAAACGGCCGAAACGCCTCACCCCTCGAACAATGGGGTGAGGCGCGTGGGATTGAGGACGCTCGGAAACAGAAGAGCGGGCGCACCGCCAATTCGTGGTGCGCCCGCTCTCGGTCGACCGTCAGCTCATCGGAGACCGATGTTGACGTAGTAGGTCTGGCCGTCGTCGAGGCTCACACCCACTCGCCAGTAGTTGCCGGCCATGGACTTGTCGGTCTTCCAGTTGTACTGATACTGCGTTCCGTCCCAGGTGTAGACCGAGCCGCTGGTGGCGGTCACCGTGTAGGCCGACTCGTTGACCGCGGCCGCCGTGCTGCTGCCCTTGACGGGGTTCAGCCACTGCGGGGCGGTGCTGGCCTGGATGACCTGACCAGCGGCGTTCTTGAGCTGGAACTTCATCGGGATGTTCTGGCCGGCATTGAACACGCTGGTCGCCACGCCCGTCTGGTGCGCCGTGTCGTTGACCGGCTGGAGGAACAGCGTGGTGCCGTAGCCGTAGACCACCTTGTAGGTGACCGTGGCGGTGCCCACGTTGCCGGCCTTGTCGGTCGCGGTCGCGGTGTAGGTGAAGGTGCCCACGCCGTTGGCCGTGCCGCCAGTCCTCGAGCCGGAGGCCGGAGCAGCCAGGCCGCTCGTGGCGTCGGTGGCCGAGGCCGTGGCGGTCGGGGCCGCACCAACGGTGTAGGTCGCGCCGTCCTTGACCCCGCCGATGGTGACGACGGGCTTGACGGTGTCGACGTTGATCCCACTGACCGTGGTCGTCGCCAGGTTGCCGGCGTTGTCGACCGCGGTGCCCGTGGCGCTGTTGCTGCCCTCGTTGGCCAGCGTGGCGTCGGGCTGGCAGCTGGCGATGCCGCTGACCGAGTCACCGCACGTGAAGTGCACGGCGACTGGAGCGTTGTACCAGCCGTTGGCGTTCGGACTCGTCGTGGCGGCACCGGTGATGGTCGGCTTCGTCTTGTCCACCATGACCGTCACGGTCTGGGCCGTCTCGGCGTTACCGGCCTTGTCCACGCTCCAGTAGGCGACCTCGTGGCGGCCCTCGCTGGAGACGGTGACCGACGAGCCGGGCTGCTTCGCCCCGCCGTCGACCGTGTAGAAGGTGCCGCCCACGTCCGACAGGTTGTCGGACGCCACGAGCTTCACGGTGACGTCCGAGTTCTGCCAGCCACTGGGTGCGGTTGCCGTGGTGCGCGGCGCCGTGCGGTCGATCTTGATGCCCATGACCGTGGCACCAGTGGTGTTGCCGGCCTGGTCGCTCACCGAGGCGCTGGCGGACAGGTTGTCGCCTTCACCGGTGATGGTGCTGTCGGCCGGGCTATCGCCGTCGATGCCCGAGAGGGCGTCGGAGGCGCTCCACTTCAGGGTGACGTCGCCGTTGTACCAGCCGTTGCCGTTCGGCGCCGTGGTGGCGGCTCCGGTCAGGGTGGGCGCGGTCTTGTCGACATTGATGCCGCTGATGGTGAACGGGACACTTTCGTTGTCCGCCGCGTCGGTGGCGGTGCCACCGACGCTCTGGTCCTTGCCCTCGACCAGCGTCTTGGAAGCGGGGCAGGAGATGACCCCGGACAGCCCGACCTGGTCGGCGCAGGTGAACGTCGCGGTGACGTCCGCCTTGAACCAGCCGTTGGCGTTGGCCGTGGCCGACAGGCTGCCGGTCACGCTCGGCTTGGTCTTGTCCACGTTGACCGTGGTCTCGTCCGTCGCCGTGTTGCCGGCCTTGTCGGTCGCGGTGCCCTGGATCTTCTGCGCGGCGCCCTCACCCCTGGTGACTGGAGCGGTGCAGCTGGCGATGCCAGAGCCGGTGTCGGTGTCGGTGCAAGTGAAGGTGACGGTGACGTCGCCGTTGTTCCAGGCTGCCTTGTTCGCCTCCGGCGACTGCGCGTGGCTGATGTGGGGAGCCGTCTTGTCGATCTTCACCTCGAGGTTCTTCTGCGCCTCGACGTTGCCGGCGTTGTCCACGCTCCACACCTGCAGGGTGTGGATGCCCTCGCTGTCGATCGACACACTGGTGCCGGTCCCGGCCGGGTCCTTGTCGAGCTGGTAGTGCGTGGCGGCGACACCAGACAGGTTGTCGGCTGCTGAGAGCTCGACCTTGACGGCACCGTTGGTCCAGTCAGGGATGTCGGACACCGTGGTGCTCGGGGCGGTCCGGTCGATCTTGACCGGGGCGCTCGTCGCGGAGGTTTCATTGCCTGCCCGATCGCTGACCGAGGCGCTCGCCGTCAGGCTTGCGCCCTGGCCCTGGATGACGCTGTCGGCCGGAGCCGCACCGTCGATGCCCGACAGGCCGTCGTCGGCCGTCCACCGGATCGTGACGTCGCCGTTGTACCAACCGGCGCCGTTGGGCTTGGTGGTTGGCGCCCCACTCAGCGTGGGAGCCGTCGTGTCGACGTTGATCCCACTCACCGTGGCGTCGGCAGTGTTGCCGGCGTCGTCGGTCGCGGTGCCCTTGGCCAACTGGTCGCCGCCTTCCACCAGCGTGGCCGGCTTGGCGCAGTCGGCGATCCCGGACAGGGCATCTGCGCAGCTGAAGCCGACGGTGACCTTGCCCGCGTACCAGCCGTTGGTGTTCGGCGTGCGGTCAGGCGCACCCGTGATGGTCGGCTTGACGGTGTCGATGCTGACCGTCGCGTTGTCGACCTGCACGTTGCCGGCGTTGTCCACGGAGGTGCCGGGGACCGGCTGGTCCTGGCCGTCGGTCGAGACCTTCGCGCCGGCCGGGCAGATGGCCACGCCGGAGAGGTCGTCGGCGCACTGGTAGGCGACCGTGACTGGCGTCTTGTTCCACCCCTTGGCGTTCGGGGCCGGGGTGACCGTGTGGCCGATGGTCGGCTTGGTGAGGTCGATCTTGACCGTGGCCGTCTTGGCGACCTCGGTGTTGCCGGCCTGGTCCACGCTCCAGTAGCTCAGGGTGTGGATCCCCTGGGTGTCGATGGTCAGGGACGTGCCCTTGGCATCGGCGCCGCCGTCGACCGAGTAGTAGGTCGCGTCGACTCCGGAGAGCCCGTCCGCCGCGTCGAGGCTCACCGTGACGGCGTTGTTGTTCCACCCGGTCGGGGCGTTGGCGCCGGTGACCGGAGCCGTGCGGTCGATGTTGACCGCGGCGCTGTCGGCGGTGGTGCTGTTGCCGGCCTTGTCGCTCACCGTGGCGGTGTCCTTCAGGCCGCTGCCCTCACCCGTGATCTTGGTGTCGGCAGGAGCCGAGACCACACCAGAGCGGTCGTCAGCGGCCTTCCACGTGATCGTGACGTCGCCGTTGTACCAGCCGTTCGCGTTCGGCTTGTCGGCCGGTGCACCGGTCAGCGTGGGCGCCGTCTGGTCGACGTTGATGCCGCCGACCGTAGTGCTGGCCGAGTTGCCTGCCGCGTCTACCACGGTGCCCACGAGGGACTGGTTCGTGCCCTCACCGAACGTCTTGTCCTTCGTCACGTCGGCGACGCCGGAGCGCTCATCCTTCGCGTCGAAAAGGACCGTGACGTCGGTGTTGTTCCAGCCTAAGTCGTTGGCGGCCGGGGTGCGGCTGCCGCTGATGGTCGGCTTGGTCTTGTCGAGGTTGACGGTGGCATCGTCTGTGGCCGAGTTACCGGCGTTGTCGTATGCCGTGCCGGTGACCTTCTGCCCCGTGACCTCCTGCGTGACCTGCTGGGGGTCCGTGCAGCTCTTGATGCCGGACAGCTCGTCCTGGTCGGCGCAGGTGAAGGTGACTGTCACGTCGGCGTTGTTCCAGCCCGCCGCGTTGGCCCTGGGCGTGAGCGTGTGCGCGATGGTGGGAGCCGACGTGTCGATCTTGACGGTGGCGACCTTCCACGGCTCCTCGTTGCCCGCCTGGTCGGTGGAGCGGTAGGAGACCGTGTGCGTGCCCTCGGTCGTGAGCTCCACTGCGGCGCCTGCCTGCTCGGACCCGCCGTCGACGGTGTAGACCGTGGAGGCGACACCCGAGATACCGTCCGAAGCGTTGAGCTCGAGCACCAGGCTGTTGTTGATCCAGCCGTCAGGAGCGGACGCTGTGGTCAGCGGGGCGGTCCTGTCGATCTTGACCGGTGCGCTCGTCGCGGACGTGGTGTTGCCGGCCTTGTCCGAGACGGTGGCGGAGACGGTCTTTCCCTCGCCCTCGGTCGCGATCACGGCGTTCGGCGGCACCTCGCCCGCGAGGCCCGACAGGACGTCATCGGCGGCCCACACCTGGGTCACGCTCGTGTTGTACCAGCCGTTCTCGTTCGGCTGTGTCGTCGGGGCGGCACTGAGGTTCGGCGCCGTCTTGTCGATGTTGATGCCGGTGACCGTCGTGCCGGCGGTGTTGCCGGCGTTGTCGGTGGCGGTGCCGTCGACCGACTGGTTAGCGCCCTGGCCGAGGCGCTGTGGACCGGTGACGGTGTCGATGCCGGACCTGGCGTCCTTGCCGACGAAGGTGACGGTGACGTCGTCCTTGTACCAGCCAGCGGCGTTGGCAGCGCGGTCCGGAGTGCCCGTGATGCTCGGGGCCGTCTTGTCGATGTTGACGGTGGCCGTGGCGTCGGTGCTGTTGCCGGCGTTGTCGGTCGCCGTGCCCTTCACCTGCTGCGCCTGGCCCTCGGTGGAGACAGTCACCGGCGCGGCGCAGCCCTTGAGGCCCGACAGCTCGGTCTGGTCCTCGCATGCGAAGCTGACCGCGACGTCGGTGTTGTTCCAGCCGTGGGTGTTCGGTCCTGGTGACTGGCTCGTCGTGATGCTCGGGGACGACAGGTCCACCTTGACGGTGAACGATCCGGCGTCTTCCTTGTTGCCGGCGTTGTCGACGGACCAGTAGCTGACCGTGTGCACGCCCTCGGTGCCGACGGTCACGCTGTTGCCCTCTGTGGGCGTCGAGGCGCCGTCGACCGCGTAGTAGGTGCTGTCGATGTCGGAGAGGTTGTCGCTGGCAGCGAGGCCGATGGTCACCGGGGCGTTCACCCAGCCGCCGGGCACACCGCTGGCCTTGGTGCTCGGGGCGGTGCGGTCGATCTGGATGCCGTCGACGATGGCGGATGCCGTGTGGCCCGCCTTGTCGGTCACCGAAGCGGAGGCGGAGCGGTCGGCCCCCTCACCGGAGACGACCGTGTCGGCCGGGCAAGCGACGACGCCGGACAGGTTGTCGTCACAGGTCCAGTGGACCGTCACGTCGCCCGTGTACCAGCCGTTGGCATTCGGCGTGCCGACAACCTTCCCAGTGATGGTGGGAGCGGTCTTGTCGACGCTGATTTTGGCGGTCGTCACGGATGCGCTGTTGCCGGCCGTGTCCGTGGCGGTGGCGGTGGCCGTCTGGTTCGCGCCATCGCTGAAGGTGTGCGCCCTGTCCTGGGTCTTGACGCCGGACAGTGCGTCGGACGCGGTGAAGGTCGCGGTGACATCGCTGTCGTACCAGCCGTTGTCGTTCGCCTTCGGCAGGGCGTCGACCGTGATGACCGGCTTCGTCTTGTCGATGCTGACCAGGGCAGGGTCGGTGGCGGTGTTGCCCGCGTTGTCGGTCGCGGTGCCGGTGACGGACTGGTTGCTGCCCTCGCTTGTCAACGTCCTGGGGCCGGTGCAGCTCGCGATGCCGGAGACCGCGTCGGAGCAGCTGAAGGTGACCGTGACGTCGCTGTTGTTCCAGCCGTCGCCATTCGCGGCCGGGTCCTGGGTGTGGCCGATGGTCGGCGACGTCTTGTCGATGCCGAACGAGACGGTGTGGGCGGCCTCGGTGTTGCCGGCCTTGTCCACGCTCCAGAACTTCAGGGAGTGGTTGCCTTCGGCGGTGACCGGGATGCTGGTGCCGGCGGTCTGCGCGCCGCCGTCCAACTGGTAGAAGGTCTTGTCGACGCCGGAGAGCCCGTCGTTCGGAACGAGGGTCAGCGTCACGTCGCTTTTGTTCCAGGCCGGCGGAGCCGTGACCGTGGTGTTCGGGGCCGTGCGGTCGATCTTGACCGCTGCGCTCTGCACCGAGCCGCTTGTGTTGCCGGCCCGGTCGATGGCCGTGGCGGTGGCGGTGAGAGGCACACCCTCACCGGTGATCGTGCTGTTGGCGGGTGCGGTGGTGCCCGACAGGGTGTCGGTTGCGGTCCAGGCCACGGTGACGTCGCCGGTGTACCAGCCATTGGCGTTCGGGTCGATCGTCGGCTTGCCCGAGAGGGTCGGGGCGACCTTGTCGATGTTGATGCCGCTCACCGTCGTGCCCGCGGTGTTGTCGGCGTTGTCGGTGACTGTCCCGGTGACGGACTGGTTGGCGGCGCTGGTCGCCAGCGTCGTCGGAGAGGTCGAGGACTTCACGCCCGACGTAGCGTCGCCCGGAGTGAAGGAGACCGTGACATCCGTGTTGTTCCAGCCGTTGGCGTTCGCGGCAGGGGTGCGGGAGCCGACGATGGTCGGAGCCGTCTTGTCGAGCTTCACCAGGACGGACCCCGAGCCGGCGTTGCCGACGTTGTCCGTGACGGTCGTGGTCTTGGTGACGGTGCCGTCAGCGGTCACGGAGTCGGTGGCGGGGCTCACGGTCTTCACACCGGAGCCGCCGACGTCCGAGCCGGTCCACGTCACCGTGACGTTGGACTTGTTCCAACCCGCGGCATTCGGGGCAGGGGCCAGAGCACCGGTCGCAGTGGGGCCTGTGTTGTCCAAGGTGTACGAGGGCTGTCCCGTGAAGTCCTCACCCTGGTTCGCCGTGCACTTGTTCTGACCATTGGAGTTCGCGTATCCGGCGACCGTCACTGCGACCAGCCCGCTACCTGACCCCGCCGTAAAGATCGGAAGCCCTGACGTGAACGTGAATGTGCCAGATCCCGTCTGGTCCACGCTGGAGGTGCCACTCGTGACTCGCACACACGAGGTCTTGTTGTCGGCGTTGACCGTCAGGGTGAGCGGCGCACCTTGCTTGGCATACAGCGTGCCGTTCGCGGCCGTGAAGGTACCGGCGCCCCCGCTGAAGCTCGCGCTCGTCACGGACGCCGCCTGGGCGGCAACGCTCGACCCCGCGGCCAAGAGCGTGATGGTGGCAGCCGTGGCACTGAGTAGACGGCGTGAAGACATGGTGATTCCTCCCCTTCGGACGTCGACCGACTTCGCCCCCGCGAGTCGACGTCGCCAAAGGTAAACGTCTGAGGAGTTGTGCGATGACGGAAAGTCAAAAACTCAATTCGAGCCGCACTTCCTGACACATATGTCCTATTTACACGTCAATAGCCCGATATGCAGACGGACATCAAGGATCTTTCGGGCGCCGACGTCGCCGTCTGAACCGATGGATCATCGCGTTTGCGTGTGTTTGGCACAGGCGCAGGCGCCACGCGTCGCTTCGTCCTCGGTTTTCGTTTACAGATTTGAACGGACATGACCCGGTCCTGGCCGTCGGTGTTTAGGAGGTTGAACGAAGAACGGCGGCTTTTTGCGTCTGCCGTTCCTATCGTTTTGGACATGACCTCCACGCAGCTGGCGAAGCCGCGACCCGCTCACTGCCCGACCTGGTGCGTGCAGCGACACGGCATACGCCAAGGTGAGGACGACGCGATCCACGTCAGCGGGGAGCTGCTCGTGAGGGGAACGTCGCTGCGGCTGTGCACGACGATCGACCCGGCGACCCACGAGACGGACGGGCCCTACGTCCTGGTCGGCGCGGAGGAGTACACGCTGCACGAGGCGGACGCGCTCATCGATGCGCTGACCCAGCTCGTCGACGAGGGGATGGGCCTCACTCGCCGCGCAGGAGTCTGAAGGCGCTCTCGCGGTCCTTGACGCGCAGCTTCTTGAGGACCGACGACACGTGCACGCGAACGGTCGTGGCCGACAGGAAGAGCCGCTTGGACACCTCATCGGTGGAGAGGCCCTGACCGAGCATCTCCATGACCTCCCACTCGCGCGCGCTCAGCTTGGCGGCTGCCGTACCGCGGCGGGCGAAGCGTCGCTTGGCCGGGGCGCGGAACTCGTCCATGATCCGGGCCACGAGTCGCGGAGGCATGGCGGCTTCGCCCTCGAGGACGCCGTGGAGCTTGTCGGCCAGGGTCGCCGGGTCGGTGTCCTTCAGCAGGTAGCCGGACGCCCCAGCGCGCAACGAGTCGAAGAGGTCGTCGTCCTCCGCCGACTGGGTGAGCATGACGACGGCGACGTCGGGCGCGCTGCGGACGATGTCGCGGGCAGCCTGTATGCCGTTGCCGGGCATGTGGATGTCGAGCAACGCCACGTCGGGGCGGTGCTCGACCACGAGTCGCACGGCATCATCGGCGGTGGCGCCTTCGCCACAGACCTCACAGTCACTGGCCTCGAGGGCCTCGCGGATGCGACCTCGCATGCGCGCGTGGTCATCGGCGAGAACGATGCGCAGGCTCACCACGTCACCGCCACGGTGGTGCCCTGTCCGGGGGTGGAGTCGACGGTAAAGGCGCCTCGCACGGAAGAGGCGCGCTCTTCCATGCTCGTCAGCCCGTAGCCTCCGGCGTGCCGCCGGACCGAGACGGGGTCGAAGCCCTCACCCTCGTCCTGGACCCGGAGTCGCCTTCTCTGGTCGTGGCGGTCGAGGCATAGCCGCACCCGGCCGGAGCGGCCATGGCGGATCGCGTTGGACACGGCCTCGCGAGTGATCCGGATGAGGGCGTGGCGCTGGTCGGCGTCGGCGTGGATGGAGTCGTCCAGCTCGACCTCGAGGCTGGCGTCGTAGCGGTCCGCCACCTGGCGGGCGGCGCGGTGCAGGACGAAGCCGAGTGGTTCGTCGCTGCTGCGTCCGAGCGCATCGACCGCGGCGCGTGCCTCGTCTAGGGCTCGGTCGCATGCCGCCAGGATGCGCGCGCGACCCTCGGGCTCGCCGGCCAGCGTCGAGGTCTCCATCCGGATGTACCCCAGCTCCTGAACGACGCCGTCGTGCAGCTCTCGCGCGAGACGCCGCCGGTCCTCTAGGACCGCCGCTTGCGCCTGCATCGACCAGAAGTGGCGGATCTCGCGGGCGGCGCCGACGAGCAGGACGGCATACGACGTGGTGCGCAGGAGGTCTCCGGTGTAGAGCCAGTCGGAGTAGAGAGAGGGGAAGAGCAGATAGTTCACGCGCGCAAAGGCAGCAAGCGCGAAGGCGGGACCGAGCAGGCGGATCAACTCGTCGCGCCCTCCGGCGCGGGGCCGCGCCGTCGCAGCGAAGGTCACGGACGCTGCTGCAAAGCACAAGGCAGTGATGGCGTGGGCGGCGAGCAGTCCCGCGTGCCCCGCGATGACGGGACGCTGGGCCGATGCCGGGGGTGTCAGCGCCAGGGCGAGCGGCAGCGAGTCTCGCAGTGCCCAGGTGACCACGAGCCCGACAGCGACCGTGACCCACGGAAGGACCTTCAACGGGCGATTCCAGCGCGCGGCAGGTCGTCGAGCACTCGTCATTGAGGCGGCCAGGACGAGCGCCGCTCCGACCACCCGCACCGCGACGGGGAGCCACACGCCGCCGCGGTCATCGTCGAGGCCGACCAGCCGCAGCACGAGCGTCAGGCCGATGCCTGCCAGTCCGAGGAGCAGCAGCCCGTCGGCCAGGAGCAGGTCCTGGAGACGGCCGGAGCGCGAGTAGCGGCCGAGGAGGAGGTAGGCGACCAGGAGCGCGACGCCCGTGTCGAGGGAGTCGAGCACGAGGTGCAGATCAGGGCTGTGGTAGGCGAAGAATAGATAGGGCGTGCCGAGGATGGCTGCGGTGACGGCGACGCCGAGGGCCCAGCCGAGGAACGTCGGGACACTTCCCGACGCGGTCACCCCACGACCCGTTCCTCTGCGAGCGGCCGTCCCCATCTGGCACATGACCCGGAGTTTAAGTTCGCGGTGTGCTGCGGGTCTGCCGATTGGTCCAACCGGTTCTATAAACGGTAAAAGGGTGCGACCCGCCAGAACTCTGACGACTGCTCGCGTACGGCGCACTTCGCCGACAAATGCGACCGGCGCCGTTAGCCTGCGTCAGTGACTTCAGGGAGAGCACCTTCAACGGTCTCGCAGAGAGACGAGGCGGCTCTGCGCCCCGTGCCGACGCGTAAGGTGCCGATGGGCCGCGGCTGGTGGGAGCGCGTGGCCGGGCCGGTGGCGACGGTCATTCTCAGCCTGCTGGGCATGGCTCAGGCTCTGAAGGTCTGGGACTGGAGGCCGGGCACCCCCCTGGGACTGACTGGTGATGCGCCGTGGATGGCCACCCTGATCAGGGGATACCTCGACTACGGGCCGTACGCCGACACCCCCCTTTTCGGTGCGCCGTTCGCGTTGAACACTGGTTGGTCTTCAACGGGAAACGATCTGCACGTCTGGATCCTCACCGCGCTGGGGACCTTCTCGCATGACCCCTTCACCGTCATGGCCGTCTACTTCTTCCTGACTTTCCCGCTCTCCGCCCTGACGATGTACTGGCTGTGTCGCAAGTACGAGGTGGCCCGCGCACCAGCTGTCATGGCGGGTGTCCTGTTCTCCCTGATCCCCGGCCATCAGGAGCGGTTTCCTCACCTCTTTCTCGCTGCCTACTGGGCGGTTCCGTTCGCTGCGTGGGTGATTATCGAGACGGCGCGCGGTAGGTCGGTTCTTGCGACCGACGCCACCGGCAGGAGCCGCCGACGTCTGGCGCACGTCGCGCAGGTCCTCATGCTCATCGCCATTGGTCTAGGTGACGTCTATTACGTCGCCTTCACTCTCGTGATCGCCGTGCCGATCGCAGTCTTGCGGCAGATCCGCAGGCCCGACTTCCGTGAGTTGCGGTTGCTCTCGATTCCCTTGCTGGTGATGGTGGTGCCGACGCTCGTCAGCCTCGCGGTTGCGCGCCGACGAGCCGATCGTGACGTACTGACTGGCGGGATGCCCTTTGGCCGCAGCTTCGTTGACTCCGATCGATGGGCGGGCCAGATCTTTGACCTCGTCATGCCCTGGCCGGGTTACCGCGTCGCGGCTTTCGGCCAGCGATCTCAGGCCTACGACGCGCTGACGGGTACGACCGGAGAGGTGTCGGCCATCGGCGGCGTGGCAGTCCTCGGGCTCATCGGGATGCTGGTCGTTGTTGGTTCAGCGCTTCTGCGAGGCCGTCTGGCGGCCGTCAACCCCCTGATCGCTGTGCTTGCCGTCGCCTCGTTGCTCGCGATCGCCTTTTTCACTCGCGGTGGTCTAGGTGCTTTGACCGCCTTCTTGCTCACCCCTCAGATCCGGACGTGGTCACGGCTGTTCCTCTTCATTGGTCTCTTCGGTCTGCTTGCTGCGGGATGGTTTGTGTCCCAACTGGGGCGCAGGGCAGGCGGTCGTCAACAGGTCTACGCCGTATCCGCTGTTCTCGTGCTGCTTGGCGTTCTCGACCAGACAAACCCGGGCCGAGCCCCGGACTACGGAGCCAACCGAGCACAACTTGCCACCCTCGCCGCGTTCGATGACCACGTCCAACAAGCACTTGGTCCGGGATGCACGATCTTCGTACTTCCCGTCGTCGGGTTTCCGGAAGTCAACGACGCGCTCTGGTCAGACCTCATGTCACTGGGGCTGGCATCGGACGACTTGCACTGGAGTTTCGGTGCCATCAAGGGGACCGCCCCGGCCGACTGGCAACTCGGTCTGGCGACCAACGATCCGCCGCGCCTGCTAAACGACATCGCAGCTCTGAACTACTGCGGAGTGGTGGTTGAGTCCAGCCTCGGTCAGCGTTCACCGCTTCTGGCGACAGAGTTGCCGCGGCTGCTCGGTCCAGCAGTCGCGACGTCTTCGGACAAGAGATATGTGGCGTACAGCCTGAAGGAGGTACGCGGCCGGCTCGAGTCAGGAGTTGGGAGCGCAGGCATCCGCGCGCGCTCAGCGGCAGCGCTTCATCCCGTTCTGGCGACCTTGAAAGGTGCGTATGCCGTTGACGAGGTGGGTGGTCGCCGCTATCCGTTGGGGCCCGGCCCATCGATCGCACTGTCGAACATGACGGGCGCTCCTGTTCAGCTGCAGGTGAAGATCAGCGTTCTGGGTGCCGCGGAGGGAAGCGCTGAGCTGCACCTCGACGGGCTAGGGTGCAAATCGCCATCGGTCGTGGTCCCACCGCGGACCCGTCGTGACATCTCCATGTCAGTGAGCGCACCGAGCGGCCTCTCGTCGCTGGACATCGTCTCTGTGGGAGGCACTGGCGACTGGGCTCGTTTCATGAACCGCTCCGCTCTCGCTTCCGTGCAATCCATGTCGATCACGCCGGTTGACACAGCCATCAATGCTGGGGTCGACCTGCCCAGCCCCTGACCAGGATCGCGTCAAAGAACTCCGAGCACCTGCTCGCCGATGTGGCGCATGCCGCGAAGGACCGCCCAGACGGTCAGGTGGTCGAGGGTCGTGCCGGGGGACGGGTCCCAGTTGGCGATGGCTGCCCACGAGACCGTGTGCTCGCCGACGGACACGGCTCCGACGTCGGCGCGCACGCCGGCATCGGTCCCGGTCTTGTTCCAGAACCTTGTCGGCAGGTCGAGTGATGAGTGGTGTGCGATGGGGTCGAGGCCGCCCTGCTCAACGAGGGCCGACCCGACCATCGACTGGTCGACGTTGGCCGAGAGCCACTGTCGCACAAGTCGATCCGCGTCGGGCCCTACGGCGGCATCGCTGGCGAGGAGGCTCATGAGCTGGCTCAGCTCGCTGGCCGTCCCGGTGGAAAGGGTCGGAGGGTGATCGGTGCCACGGACGTCGCGGACCCGGTCGTGCAGCGCAGTGGCGCGCAGGCCGAGGGCCGTGGCTCTGGCGGCGACCTCGGCCAGACCCACCCTGCGAAGCAGGACGTTGGTCGCGAGGTTGTCGGAGACAGCGCCGACCAGGGCTGCGACGTCGATGAGGGGGAGTGTCTCGACCGAGAGCGTGTGCCAGAGTCCGGAGTCGCCGACCCAGAGATCGACGGAGCGGGTCAGCGGCTCGTCAGGCGACACCTCGCCCGCGGCGATGAGCCGGGCCGTCTCCACGAGGAGCAGCACCTTGCCGACCGATGCCGTGCGCAACGCAAGGTCTGGGCCGACGGACGCCAACGGCATACCAGCTCCGTCGCGGACGCAGACCGACCACGTGACTCCGCCGGCGTCAGGAAGCTCGAGATCCATATCAGGCAAGCGATCCGAGCCACTTGAGCAGGACGGCGTTCACCTGGACCGGTGCCTCCTCGGTGAGGAAATGGCCGGCGCCGGGGACCTTGACCTGGCAGTAGTCGCCGGGGACGAAGGCACCGGAGCCGTGGGTCACGGCCGGGATGACGCAGCCGTCGTCGCTGCCCTGGAGCTGGAGGACAGGGACCCGGACGGCGTGGCGGATCCGTCGCATGAACAGCGGGCCGTCGGGACGCACCGAGGAGCGGCCGAGCCAGCGGTAGTGCTCGGCAGCGGAGTGCGCTACGAAGGGGATCATCATGCCGTCGCCGTAGCGCGAGACGTCCTCGGCCGTTGGGAAGGTCCCGAACGGCGAGGCCCAGGAGCGAAGAAGGCCTTCGACGTAGTCGTGCGACCTGGCCATCTCTCGCTCGGGGCCGAATGGCTTCTGCAGGCCGGCGATCCAGGCCGAGGCGCGACGCTGCTTCGGGTTGCTCCACGTCGCGTGGCGCATGATTCGCGGGTGTGGCATCGACAGCGACGCGATGGCGCGAGTGACGTCCGGGCGCAGCGTCGGCATGCACCAGGCGATCCAGCCGCCGAGGCCCTGGCCCATGACGACGGCGTCCTTCTCGCCCAGGGCGCGGATCACGCTCGCCGTGTCGAGGGTCGCCATGTACGTGTCGTAGCCGCGCGGCGGCTTGTCGGACCCGCCGTAGCCCCGCAGGTCCATCGCAGCGACGCGGTAGCCGGCGTCGGCGAGCGCGACCATCTGGTGGCGCCACGCGTACCAGAACTGCGGGAAGCCATGGAGCATGAGCACCAGCGGGCCGTCGCCCATCTCGGCGACGTGGAAGCGGGCGCCGTTGGCGGAGACGAAGCGGTGCTCCCACGGCCCGTCGATGTTGACGAACGCAGCGTCGACGGACATGGATGCGATGAGGGGTGTCGGGTCAGGCGTCGCGAGACGGGTCCGGCGTGCTGACAGAAGTCGCCGCCGGGAGGTCCTTGCGGTCCCACTCGGGACGCGGCGCCGGGACCGTGGTGCCCGGGTGCTCGGTCGCCGACTTCAGCGCAGCCACCGTCGTCTGCGCCTCGGTGATCGTCTTCTCGGGGGTCGGGTTGACCGTCTTCATCTTCCTCACGCCGAGCAGTCCGAGGACGGCCGCGACGAGCAGCATGAAGACGAAGACGATGAGGAAGCTGAGCCAGCGCGCCAGACCCAGGGCCTGGAGGCCTTCGGCGATCGTCGTGAAGAGGAAGTAGACGGAGTAGAAGACGATGACGGCCGCTCCGGCCAGCAGACCTCCGCCGACGCCGGCCTTCTTGACCTGCACCGAGACCTCAGCCTTGGCCAGGGCGATCTCGCTGCGAACCAGCGTCGAGAGGTCCTGGGTCGCGGACGCGACCAGCTGGCCCAGTGTCCGCTCCTGCCGGGGATCCGTGCTCATCGGCTCACTTCCTCGGTGCTCGTTGGTGACTACGCGGTCGCGCCTACCAGGTGCAACCCTACTGCGCAGTCCCTACCCGAACGTGCAGGGCAGGCACCATCACGCTGGATCGAGTCGTCCCTCGGTCTCGTAGACGTCAGGGACCCCGTCGTGGTCCCGATCGGCGGTCTCCCGCGCTTCGACGAGTCGGTAGTGGCGATTCCGCATCCGCAGCACGAGGGTCGCCAGCAAGGCCGCGATGAGGCTGCCGCACAGGACCGCGAGCTTGACATTGTCGTCGCGCGCCGAGCCGGTGCCGAAGGCGAGTTCGCCCACGAGGAGGCTCACGGTGAAACCCACTCCCGCCAGGACCGACAGCCCAAGGACGTCGGTCCAGGCGAGGTCCTCGTCCAGCTCCGCCCTCGTGAAGCGAGCGACCGCCCACGTGCCGCCAAGGACGCCGACAGTCTTGCCCACGACGAGACCAACGACGACACCGATCGCGGCGGGGTCACGCAGGGCCGCGCCGAAGCCACCGCCGACGACTGTCACCCCGGCCGCGAAGAACGCGAAGACGGGAACAGCGACGCCTGCGGAGAAGGGCCGGATCTTGTGCTCGAGGCGCTCCGCCAGGGAGTGCCTGTCGGGGTCGTCCTCGGCTTCGCGGTTGACGGGCACCAGCAGTCCCAGCAGGACGCCGGCGACCGTCGCGTGGACGCCGCTCGAGTGAACGAAGGTCCAGGCAAGCAGCGCGGGTACCGCAAGGAGCATGGGGTTGGTGATCTTGCGCTTGAGCAGCAGGCGCCACGCCGCGAGAGGGACGACGGCTGCAAGCAGCCAGAGAAGGTTGACGGTGTCTGTGTAGAAGACGGCGATGATCGTGATCGCGATGAGGTCGTCGACGACAGCGAGGGTCAGCAGGAACGACCGGAGTGCGCTCGGCAAGTGCGTGCCGATGACAGCCAGCACCGCCAGCGCGAAGGCGATGTCGGTCGCGGTCGGAATGGCCCAGCCGCGGAGTATGCCGCCCACTTCGCTCGCGCTGTCACCTCGGCTCATCAGCATGGCTGTGACAACGAACAGGATCGCAGGGAGGGCGACGCCGCAGACGGCCGCGGCGATGGGGAGCGCCGCCTTGCGCCGGTCGGAGAGGTCTCCCGCGACGAACTCGCGCTTGAGCTCGATGCCGGCGACGAGGAAGAAGACTGCAAGCAGTCCGTCTGCCGCCCAGGTGCCGAGTGAAAGATCGAGGTGCAAGGAGTGGGGACCGATCACGGTGTCGCGGAGCGCGGTGTAGCCGTCGCGCCACGGCGAGTTGGCCCAGACGAGGGCGGCCACCGCGGCGGCGAGGAGGATCGCACCGCCGATGGTCTCGGCTCGAAGGAGGTCGGCAACGTAGCGGGCTTCGCGCCAAGTGCCTCGACCCAGCAGCCGGTTGGAGGTGCTGGTCCCAGGCTGAGTTGAGGGGGTCGCGCTGTGGTTCGGCTCGCTCACGTGAGGTCCCTTCGGGGGATGGGTCATGGGTCGCCGACCAGACTTCCCGGCACACCATGGCCACTCGCGTCGTCGCCGTGAGCCGCCACGAGTCTAGCGAGCCGGCTTCGCCGACCGCCGATGCCCGCGTGGATTGATGGGCAGCTCGACAGACAACCTCCGACCCGGTGCACTGACATGCGCTGTGACGGGACGTAGTCCCTTGTGCGGCGGGCAAATCGGACTAATTAGACATCGGTGGATTCGGACCAGTTAGCGGCCGTAGATTGTGCCTCGGGAGGGGGGCTCCCGAACGGGTGATGGATTTGGGGGTTTGACGATGAACGACAAGCCAGCAGGTTGGTACTACGTCGGCGACGGCGCCTTGCGCTACCGCGATGACTACGGGTGGACCGAGTACTACATGGACGCCAAGGACCCGCGCGCCCAGGACTGGCCGCCACCGCAGCCGAAGACGCTGCTGCAGCAGCTCCGCGAGGAAGAGGCCGCCAGGTCGGTTGCGTCCGGTGCGCGCCATGGAGCGAGGGTGTGGTCCCCGTTCAGACGCGCGCACCGTGCGCGCCACTGACCCACGGTCTGGTGCGACGACTGCACCGCGTGCGTCGTCTGCCGAAGCCGGGTCGCGCTCACGCAGTGCTCACCTCCCGTCGCTGACGAGTCTGCGCTTCGTGGCTGCGGCCTTGGTGCTGGTGCACCACCTGGTCATCTACGCGCCCACGCTCACCGTCGTCTCGCAGCTGGCTTCGATCGGCTATGTCGGCGTCACCTTCTTCTTCGTGCTCAGCGGGTTCGTGCTGACCTGGGCGTGGTCCCCAGAGACGAAGGCTCGCACGTTCTACCGGCGGCGCTTCGCGCGGGTCTACCCCGTGCATCTGCTGTTCGTCGCGGTCAGCACGGGGGTCTTTGCGGAGCAGCTGAACTGGGGCGCCCTGCCTGCGAATCTGATGCTGCTGCAGGCCTGGTCGCCTGACGACTCCGTCGTGCGTTCTTTCTCGGCGGTGTCGTGGTCGCTCTCATGTGAGCTCTTCTTCTACGCGACCTTCCCTTTGTTGGTTCGGGGTGTCCTCCGAGTGCGGAGATCCCTCCTCGCCGGCGCGGCCGTCTTGGTCCTTGGAATGGCCATCGGCCTGCTCCTTGAGATACGAGATCCGGCGCTCGGATTGCTGATCTTCCACCTACCGGTCTTCCGCATGATCGAGTTCGTCTGTGGGTCGTTGGCTGCCGCGGCGATGATCCGTGGGTGGTCGCCCCGTACGCGAGTGCCTTGGGCAGCGGCGTTCGTCGCGACCTCCTACCTGTCGCTTCTGATCCTCCCCGTGGTCATCGGATATCGACTCGAGGACCGATGGGCCATCACCCTCGCCATGGTGCCCAGTTGCGTACTCCTGATCACCTCGTCCGCCCGCGTGGACAATGAGGGAGGCCGTTCGATCCTGCGTCACCATCTGCCTGTCAGATTGGGCCAGTGGTCGTTCTGCGTCTATATGGCGCACCCTGCGATCTTGGCTCTCGGAGCGCCGTGGCTCGGGTCTCGGGACCTGGTCTTGGCTGGCCTGGCCTGCATCGCCGTGGTTGTCGCGGTAGTCCTGGTGGCCTGGCTTCTCTACGCGAATCTTGAGCGCCCGGTGGAGCGTGTTCTGCGGGGAGGCGGGCCGGCCCGTGCATCGACACTTCGGGCCTTCGCGCCCGTCGAGCTGGGTCCGCCGCCGGTAGTAGGAACAGCGCACCACTCGGTGGGGGGAGGAGCGCCCGGTTTCGCGGGAGGGCTGGGGTCGGCGCCGGGCTGACGAAGCGGGTGAGGATTCTCAGACCCGACGGAACAGCATGTAAGAACCGACCAGACCGCTCTGCGAGTAGCCGCTCTCTAAGGCCAGCCGGGCCTGCGCTGAGCCGGGAACGGCCACGACGACTTCTGCGCTCTCGAGTGCGCCTCGAGCTCCGGCGGCGTCGCCGCGGAGGAAGGCGAGATATGCCGCCTGATCTGGTGGGGCGAAGGCGTCCAGTGGGTTGCTTGCCCAGACGGTCGCGCCGGCGGCCGCCAAGGACTCCGACAGTGGCTCAGCGGCGAGGACGACGTGCCCTGAGGCCGCTGCGACGATACGCGCCGACTCGGCATCCGCCGCCCGGAAGTCAGCCGCTCGCAGGGCGAGGGCGCCAGATGCACCCACGAGAAACGCGAGAGCCAGGGTGGCGGCAAAGGCTTGCGACGACCGACTCGCGGGAAGCGTATGGCCCTTGGTGCGAGCAACCCGGGTCGCAGCCGGTACCGCGAGGAAAAGCATGAGCCAAATGCCGTTACGGGCGGCAAGCACGGTTCCTGCCAAGAGCCCGGCCCCGGCTGCCAATTCCCACAAGGTGCGCCGACCGCGGAGGGCGGATGCGCAGAGGATGAGGGCCGCGAGCACCAGGAGGACGTCGAAGGGGTTTGTCAGGCTGAGCGGACCCCACATGCCTGACTCATCTGTGGTTGCTTCGCCACTGAACACGCCGAGGTAGTAGCGAGGGGCCGAGAGCAGCCCAGGATTGAGGCACGTCGCCAGGAGCGAGGCGAGCCCGACGGTGATGGCCGTGACCGGTGTGATCCGGAGGCGGGAGAAGAGCAGGTAGCAACCTGTGACGGCCACTCCGACGAGGACGGCGCCATGGAGGTTGCCCCAAAGCGCAAGCAGCGGCACGACCCACCAGATGGCCGGCGACGGCCGCTCCTGTTCTCGGCGCAGAAGCGCGAGCAGTGACACGAAGGGCACGAGCGACAGCAGTTGCGCTCTCGCGATGAGCAAAGGGGCAGCGGCTCCAACAGCGACCACACACATCATCACCGACGTGCGCTGAGGGGTCGCTCCCCGCCTTGTTGCCTCGACGGCAAGCGCCGTCAAGGTGACCAGCACGGCGATGGTGTGGGCAACGATCACGCCGAGACTGCCAATGGAGTGCGCCGCGGTGAACAGTAACTGGCCGAGCACCGTGGTGTTGACCCAGTCCGCGGAATACGTTGCGGCGAAAGGGATTCCCTCGGGTATCGAGCCACTCTCGAGAATCCTGTCGCCCATGGCCGGGAGCCACAGCGCGTCGGACCCGACGACGGAGATGCCACACGCAACCATGGCCACGATGCCCAGCGTTAGCACCACAAGTGTCGGGCCAGGTCGGGTGGACACGGACAGCTTCCCAGCGCTGTCCAGGGTGCTCTCCATGACGCTCCGGTGTGCTCACGCCTGCGCGGGTGTGCCTTTCGCAGGACTCGTTTCGACGATCTAGAGCCTCCCATTCGATGACGCCCGAAACGAGCAGATTGGCAAGGTCTTGTGAAGTTCAAGCATTTTCGAGACACGGCGTGGCGCGCCACCTAATCTTCCCTTCAGCGGGGGGCACATCGGGTGGCCCTGCATCACTGGGAGGAACGCTTCACCATGACCAAGATTGCTGCCAAGCTCCAGACGCTTCTCAACAAGGAGCGCGGTGCCACCGCCGTCGAGTACGGCCTCATGGTTGCCCTGATCGCCGTCGTGATCATCGCCGCCGTCACGCTGCTCGGCCAGAACCTGAGCACGACGTTCGACAACGTCGCGACGTCGGTCTGAGCACCCAGTGCGGGCGCGAAGTTGGGGGAACAGCTTCGCGCCCGCGTCCGGCTCACGACTAGATGTGAGCCACTGCAAGGTCTTCGGCCGGCCGGCCTCGCCACGAAACTTGTTTCGTGCCAAACAGGCCGGCCCCGTTCAGCACCAACGCCCCAGGGCGCTCGGTGCCCAGGTCGTCAACCAGTTCTCGACGACCAGCGCATGGCAGTCGATGTGACTGCCCCAGAACGTGATCAGCGCGAACGCGGCGGGAACCGCGGCGGAGCCTAGATCCGGGTCTGATCTGCTCGAGGTCTGTGCCGGGGGGCGCCGACTGCACACACCACTTTGGGGAGGCGATCTGGCATGGCCAGAAGTGAGCGCGGCGCATCCGCCGTCGAGTTCGCGATCATCCTCCCTGTGCTCTTCCTTGTTATTGCGGGGATCGTCGACTTCGGCAGGTTCTTCTTCATGAAGATCCAAGTCACCAACGCCGCCCGCGAGGGCGTGCGGATGGCGGTCGTCATGCCGGGCCCGACGCCTGATCCTGGGCCATCGATCACCGCACGAGCCACGGCCGCGGCGGGCGGAGTGCCGTCGGTCTCGGTTTCGGCGCTTGCCACCTGCACCGCAGGGTCGACGGCATACGCGTCAGTTCGGGTCCAGGCCCCCTTCTCGTGGACGGTGATGGGTCCGGCCATTCGCATGGTTGGCGGCAGCTGGGGTTTCAGCGGGGTTGGTTCGACAGGAGTCATGCGATGCGGAGGATGATTCTGCGCCAGGCTCGCCGGCGCCGAGACCGCGGGGCCGCGGCTACGTTGTTCACCGCGCTCTTCGCTGGCGGCGTCATCATTGGCATGCTTGCGCTCTCGGTCGATGTCGGAAGCATCATGTACGAACGTCGACAGATCCAGAACAGCGCCGACGCCACCGCCATGGCATTCGCCCAGAGGTGCGCCACGGCAGCTGCGTACTGCAATCCCTCGGAGGCCGGCACTGCGGCCGTCTTCAGCACGCTGCTCGCGGGGAACAGTGTGGACGGCCTGTCTCAAATGTCTGGCACCTCCGCCGGAATGACCAATGGGGTCTGCGGGAGACTCACTGGCAGCACGGTTATCGCCACGTGCCTTTCGGCGAGTGCGGACGCGTCCGTGACGGAGCTGGCCAAGTGTCCGCCTCTCCCAGCGCTGCTGCGCGGCACTGGGGCAACCATCCCCTACGTCGAGACATACGCGAAGACGAAGACAGCCGGATCGAATCCGAACATCCTGCCCAAGTTCTTCTCGCAGGCCCTCGCGGGTGGCTCACCCGACACGACGGTGCGAGGGTGCGCCCGGGCAGCTTGGGGAACGCCTGGCCAGTACACGGCGAAGGTCCCGATCGTCGTGTCCGAGTGCGAATGGATCCGCAACACCAGCAGCGGCACCGTCTACCAGCTACCGCCGGGGTCTCCCGCGCCCGGATACGGATCGACTCCCGGACAAACGGCCTGGCCGGCCCTGTCTGCCGAGATCACGATCCTGCTGAAGAGCACGACCACTGTTCCATGCGCCATCAACGGCAAGGACACGGCCGGAGGCTTCGGCTACGTGCATCCCACGAGCGGATGCGGCGCAACGGTCAGCATCAATGACTGGGCGCAGATCGACACTGGTAGCTCTCCGCCCGACACGTCTTGCTACAGCATCCTTGCCGCGCTTCGCGGCACCGTTATCGAGCTGCCGATCTTCGACTGCCTGGTGAAGACCTCGACAATGCCTACAGGGCCGATCACGGGGTACTCCGACTGCACGGGCGCCGGCGCTGGTGGTGCTAACTCGTACTACCACGTCAAGGGCTGGGCGAAGTTCTATCTCACCGGTTACAAGATCGGTGGTTCTCAGGAGGCGGCAAGCCTTCGCAGCGGCAGCGTGCCCTGCACTGGTGGTGTCCGGTGCCTGTCGGGCTGGTATACGACCGGCACCCTGAGCGCGGGTGGAACCATCGTCCCACCTACACCCGGCAGCAACTTTGGTGCGTACGTCGTCGCTCCAGCCGGGTGACCGCTTACTTAATGTTCTTCTTCTCTGGGGGTAGCTCCGCATGAACCGTCGAATCCTCGCCATCATCGTGGCCCTGGCGCTTGCCCTGGGTGGCGGTGCGCTCGTCATCATGTACGCGCGTAACGCCGATGCCCGCGCGATCGCGGCCGAGGCGCCCGCCGCCGTATGGGTGGCGCAGCAGCCGGTTCCGGCGGGCACGACCCTCAAGGATGCGCAGCGCACCGGGCTCATCGCTCAGACCGCAGTCAGCTCCAAGGCCGTTCCTGTCGGGGCGCTCGAGGAGATCAACGCCGACAACAACGCGTTGCTGGCCACGACGGACATCGCTGCCGGCGAGTACCTTCTGTCGGCTCGCTTCGGCACCACTCCAGCGGGCACGAAGGCGATCGAGGTGCCGACCGGCATGCTGGCCATCTCGGTGGCGCTGTCGGACCCTGCGCGCGTGGGCAAGTTCGTGACCCCCGGCTCGCACATCGCCATCTACCAGTCGTACAAGATCAAGGACCTTCGAGACACTCCAGAGGCCAAGATCCTCAACGAGAACGACATCCACGGCACAAGCCTTCTGCTCGGCGACGTCCTCGTCATCGGTATGGGCGACGCTCCCCTGGCGGGCGCGGCGGCCAAGCCCGCGGCCGAGGGTGACACCACGACGGCCCAGGGTGCGAGTGGTGACTTTCTCGTGACCGTGGCGGTCAAGCCGACCGAGGCGCCGGTCCTCGTCCACGGGGTGAACAACCGCACCTTGTACGCGGCTCTGCGCGGCTCCGACGTGAAGCTGGACCCGTCGCTCGAGGTGAGCGACCTCAACACACGGAATGCGGTGGGTGGCTGATGACTATTCTCTGGGACTTCGACCCTGCTGCATTCGACACCTACCGCTTGGCCCTTGGGGGTGACGCGATCCTGCTCAACTCGGCTCCGCGTGTGAGCCGTGCGCTGGAGGAGGACCGCAACCAGCAGCTCGTCGTCATCGGCCCCGACATCGACCTCGACTCCGCCTGCGAGCTCGCCGAGCGTGAGCGCGTGGATCGTCCGGAGCTCGGCGTCATCCTGCTGCGGCACCGGCTCGACGTGACTGCCCTTGCGCAGGCGCTGCGTAGCGGTGTCCGAGAGGTCGTGCAGGCGGACGATCAGACGGCACTGGCCGACGCGGTCCGACGGTCGGTCGCGCTCACGCAGCAGTTGAGCGGCCACGGCACCAACGTGGGCGGTCGAGACGGCAAGATCATCACGGTCTTCAGCGCCAAGGGCGGCGTCGGCAAGACGACCATGTCGACCAACCTCGCTGTCTACCTCGCCTCGACCGGGGCGAAGACGCTGCTCGTCGACCTCGACCTCATGTTCGGGGATGTTGCCATCAGCCTGCAGCTCCACCCGCATGGCTCGGTGCGCGACGTGGTCGCGATGAGCGGGCACCTCGACGACCAAGGTGTGCAGTCGGTCGTGACGCGTCACGAGGAGAGTGGGTTGGATGTCATTGCGGCGCCTGCCGACCCGGCTGACGCCGACCGAGTTCCGTCGCACGTGATCATCGAGCTGCTGCGCGTGGCCCGAGGTCAGTACGACTACGTCCTCGTCGACACCCCGCCGTCCTTCACCGAGCACGTGCTCGCGGCATTTGACGTCAGTGATCTGACGGTCCTCATCGCGACGCTAGACATTCCTGCGGTCAAGAACCTCCGCATCGCCATCAACACGCTCGACACGCTCGGCGCCTCGAAGGAGGCGCGGACCATCGTGCTCAACCGCTCCGACGCGAAGGTCGGGCTCAAGCCCGATGACGTCGAGGCGGCACTCAAGGCGCCCATCTCGGCAAACGTGCCGAACAGCCTGACGGTGCCGGCCTCGGTCAACCGCGGTGTGGCACTCGTGCTCGATGACCCGCGCAACCCGGTCTCGCTCGCCATCCGCGACCTCGCGGACCAGGAGATCCGGCGCCGGTTCGGTGAGGACCTGCAGAACGGCGCGAAGCGCAGCTTCAGCCTGTTCGGTGGGAAGCGATGAGCAACCTCGCCGACCGCCTCGAGCGCGCCCGCCAGTCCACTCAGGTCAACGAGCCTGCGCCACCGAACGGTGGCCAGATCCGCATCGTGAACGGTGCGGCGCCGGTCCGCCGTCGCGGAGTCGACCCTTTCGCCGGCGTGAAGGAGCGCGTCCACCAGGCGCTCGTCGCGTCGCTCGGGCCTCGTCTCTACGACCCGAACCTCAGCGAGGGCGAGCTCGCGGCACAGGTGCGCGCCACGCTGCAGGAGGTCATCGACTCCGAGCAGACACCTCTGTCACACTCCGACCGCACACGAATTGCTCAGGACGTCTCGGACGACATCCTCGGCCACGGACCGTTGGAGCCCTACCTGCGCGACGCAGAGGTCTCCGAGATCATGGTCAACGGTTCCGAGGACATCTACATCGAGCGCGCGGGCAAGATCTATCCCGTCGATGCACGATTCTCCGACGAGACGCATCTGCGTCGCACCATCGACAAGATCGTCGGCCGCGTCGGTCGACGTGTCGACGAGTCCAGCCCGATGGTCGACGCGCGCCTCCCCGACGGATCCCGTGTCAACGCGGTCGTGCCGCCTATCGCGCTCGACGGCTCGATGCTCACGATCCGTAAGTTCTCGGCCGACCCGTTCACCGACCGGGACCTCATCTCGTTCGGCACGATGACGGAGAAGGTCCGCGACTTCCTCGACGCCTGCGTCAAGGGCCGTCGCAACATCATCATCAGCGGTGGCACCGGCTCGGGGAAGACGACGACGCTCAACGTCATCAGCTCCTTCCTGCCGCACGACGAGCGCATCGTCACCATCGAGGATGCCGCCGAGCTGCAGCTCCAGCAGCAGCACGTGCTCCGACTCGAGGCGCGCCCGGCCAACATCGAGGGCCGCGGTCTCGTCTCCATCCGTGAGCTGGTCAAGAACTGTCTGCGTATGCGTCCCGACCGCATCATCGTCGGTGAGATCCGTGACGGCGCAGCGCTCGACATGCTGCAGGCCATGAATACCGGTCACGACGGCTCGATCACCACCGTCCACGCCAACACGCCGCGCGACAGTCTCGCCCGCTTGGAGACGATGGTGCTCATGGCGGGCATCGAGCTTCCCGTGCGAGCCATCCGCGAGCAGGTGGCGGGCGCAGTCGACCTCATCGTCCAGCAGTCACGCCTCAAGGACGGCTCGCGTCGAATCGTCGCAATCTCCGAGGTCGTCGGCATGGAGTCCGACGTCATCACCCTCCAGGACATCTTCACCTTCAACTACCAGGCGGGCCGCGACGAGAACGGGCGCTTCATCGGCACCCTCATGCCCACCGGCATCCGTCCGAAGTTCACGGCCGACCTGGCCGACGTGGGTGTCGAGCTGCCCGTGTCGCTCTTCTCCAGGGCGGCGCAGTGAGCCTCACCCGTCGCCTCGCCACCGGACTCACCGCGCTCGCAGCCGGTCTCGTCCTGGTACCCGCGGTCACGGCGCAGGCGGCCGACGTCTCGGTCGGGCTCAGTGGTGTCAAGGCAACCGCGACGGCCTCGACCTCGACCCTCACCGGGGTCATCACCCTGCGCAGCAAGGTCGACATGCAGGTCGACCCGGCATCTCTCAAGGTGAAGATCGACGGGGAGGAGTTCCCCACCACCGTCAAGCAGGCCGCCAAGCTCGACCGGAAGGCCATGCTCGTCATCGACACGAGCGGGTCGATGGGCGCGCAGGGCATGGCGACGGTGCGCAAGGCCTCTGCCACCTACCTCAAGACGGTCCCCGTCGACGTCAAGGTCGGCGTGGCCTCCTTCGCCAACACGGCCGGTGTCGACCTCGCGCCGACGCTCGACCGGTCCGCCGCCCAGCGCGTCATCAACGGCCTCGACTCACGTGGTGACACAAGCCTCTATGCCGGCATGCAGAGTGCCGCTGCTGCGCTCGCCGGGTCGGGCGACCGCAGCATCGTGCTGCTCAGCGACGGCGCCGACACCATGGCTGCCAACAAGGCCCAGGCGCTCAAAGACGCGGTCGCGAAGATCAAGGGGGGTGGCATCCGGGTCGACGTCGTGCGGTTCAAGACGAACGACCCCGACGCCACGAGCGCCTTGCAAGCCTTTGCCGGCGTCAATGGCGGAAGTGTGGTCTCTGCCGACAACTCAGCCGGAGTCTCCGCCGCCTTCCAGGCCTCGGCCCAGGCCCTGAGCCGCCAGGTGCAGTTCTCGACGGCGATACCCAAGTCCCTCTCAGGGGCGCACACCTACGACGTGACCGGAATGGCCGGCAGCACGGGCTTCGGCTTCAGCCGCCAGATCACCTTCACGGCACCAGCGGCTGCTCCGACTCCCTCGTCGAGCCCGTCCGTGCCGCCGGTGGGCGCGCCGCCAGCCCAGGCCGCCGGCATCGGCCTCGGTTCCGTCGCGGTCACCAACCGGACGCCCTACATCGCTGCCGGCCTGCTCGGGCTCGCACTCTTCGTCGTGCTGTCCACCTCACTCATGCCGACGCTCCAGACCAAGCGCGAGCGGCGTGTGGCCGCCATCGACGCCTACGTCGTCGGGGACACCGTCGCACTGTCCCGACAGGAAATGAAGGCAGCGCAGAGCACCATCACCGCCCAACTGCTCGACATGGGCGATCGCGTGATGAAGGACCGCAAGTCGACGAGCAAGACGCTGGCCCTCATCGAACGGGCTGACCTTCCCTTCCGTGCGGGTGAATGGCTCGTGCTGCGTGTCATCGCAGTCATCGTCGGAGCGGCGGTCGGTCTCGTGCTGGCCGGCGAGGCCAAGTACGTCGGGCTCATCATCGGTGCGGTTCTCGGACTGCTCCTCATGCCCTTGGGTCTCCGTTTCGCGGCTTCACGCCGGGCCCGAAAATTCGAGGCGCAGCTGCCGCAGATCCTCCTCCTCATCTCGACCAGCCTCCGGAGCGGTTTCGGTCTGCCCCAGTCCCTCGACGCCGTTGCGCGTGATGCGGCCGAGCCCGCCGGCAAGGAGTTCAGCCGCGCCCTGGCAGAGACCCGGATCGGCACCGACATCTCCGATGCGCTCGAGCGCGTCGCGGTCCGCATGGAGAGCAAGTCCATGCACTGGGCCGTCATGGCCATCCGCATCCAGCGGGAGGTCGGCGGCAACCTCGCTGACACCTTGCGCACGACCGCCGGCACCCTGCGCGAGCGCGAGTCGCTGCACCGACAGGTTGCGACGCTCTCGGCCGAAGGCAAGCTGTCGGCCTACATCCTCGTCGCACTGCCGATCTTCATCTTCGTCTATATGACGAAGGTCAACTACGACTACGTCAGCCTGCTCTGGACCACCACGGTCGGTCTCTTCATGAGCGTTGGCGGTCTCGTTTCCCTCTGCGTCGGCATGCTGTGGATGCGCCAAGTCGTCAAGATCGAGGTGTGACATGAACATCAACCCGGTCTACATCGGAGCGGGCCTCCTCGGAGTCGGTCTGCTCATAGGCGTCCTCAGCGTGAGCTTCAGTGGTGGTGAGCCTCGGGGCGTCGCAAAGTCGCTGATGCTCATCGACCAGCAGGTGGATCGTCGCGAGGTCGTCACGACCGATCTGGCTGCCAAGGACCGACTGCTCACACCGATCCTCGAGCGCACCAAGGGACTGGCCCGCGCCCTTTCACCCGGGGGCGCCGACGACCGCTACGGCAAGCTCCTGGACCAGGCGGGCAACCCCGCCGGCTGGACCGTCGAGCGGATCCTCGGCCTCAAAGGGGCGGCCCTGCTGGTCGGCATCGTGCTCGGTGCCTTCTACGGCAAGTTCCAGCTGCCGAACGGACTTCTCTACGCCGTGATCGGCGGTGCGGCACTCTTCTTCCTGCCGGATCTGCTCATGAAGAACGTCGCGTTGCGCCGCCAAGAGGAGACGAGCAAGAGCCTCGCTGATGCCCTTGACATGCTCAGCGTCTGCGTCGAGGCGGGGCAGGGATTCGACGCTGCACTCCTCCAAGTGGCGCGCAACGTTGACGGGCCGATCTCCGGCGAGTTCGCTCGCGTGCTCTCAGAGATCCAGATCGGCAAGTCCCGCGGCGAGGCCTTCAGCTCGATGGGTGACCGCGTCACCTTGCCCGAGGTCAAGAACTTCATCACTGCGCTCGTGCAGGCCGACCGGCTCGGTCTGCCCATCGCCGGAGTGCTGCGGGAGCAAACCGTCAACATGCGCCTCGTGCGTCGCCAGAAGGCGGAAGAAAAGGCTCAGAAAGTCACGATCAAGATCCTCTTTCCACTCATGTTCTGCATCCTGCCGGCCCTCTTCATCGTCATCATCGGCCCTGGCGCTATCCGCATGATGCAGGCCTTCGGCGGTTGACCGCGGGTGCCCGTCGTCACTGAGACCACGGCCTCGACTGGGAGGGGATCTGCGGCGAGCTCCCCAGTCGCACGTATCGGCTGGATGCTGCCACCGCTCGTCCTTGTCCTCTACGCCCTGAAGCCACTCGCCCCGATCGGAGATCCGGACGCCTACTGGCACATCGTCGCCGGTGAGCACCTCATCCGGACTGGCCAGTTTGTCTTGGAAGACCCCTTCGGCGCCGCGACTGAGAAGACCTGGATCCTCAACCAGTGGCTGCCTGAGGTGCTCATGTACTGGGCGCGCACGGCATACGGCCTTCCGGGGGTCGCGTGGCTCCTCTGCGTGGCTTCGTTCCTGGTCGGACTATCCGTCTACTCAGCCTGCCGGCGACGTTCCTCGGCCCTGGTCACGGCTTTGGTCGTTGCGATGGTGTTCGTCGCACTCAGTGGGAGTCTCTCTCCCCGGCCGCAGCTCGTCACCTTCGCGCTGACCGCAGTGACGACCAGTGCCTGGTTGCGAACGCGTGAGGACGGTCGCGCTCGTTGGTGGCTGGTGCCCTTGTCCTGGCTCTGGGCCTGCAGCCACGGCATGTGGTTCGTCGGACCGGTCGTGGGCGGTGTGGTCGTCGTCGGACTGCTGCTCGAGAGCCGCGCCACGTGGGGCCGCGCGGTCCGTCTCGCCCTGATACCCGCCTTGTCCGTGGCTGTGGCGGCTCTGACCCCAGTCGGCCCCCTCCTGCTCACCTCGCCCTTCCAGGTCGGTGGCGTGACGGCCTACATCACCGAGTGGCAACGACCGGGGCTCACTGAAACAGCAGTCCTCGCGGCGCTCGCGCTCGCGGCCGTCATCGTCATCGACCAGCTTCGTCGCGGACGCCGTCAGTGGACCATCGTCCTGTTGACGGTGCTCGCCGTGGCACTGGCCCTGACATGGTCGCGCACCGTCGGACTGGGCGCAGTGATCCTGGCGCCCTTGGCTGCAGCCGCGATGCAGTCCCTCACGGGTCAGCCCAGACCGCGCCCTGAGGCGCCGGAACGTCCGGCGGTTGCCGTCGCCGGAGTCGCCGGTCTCGTCGTGGCCGGCCTTCTGGCCGGGAGTGTGGCGGCGACGCCGGCGATCGGGCCGAATGGTCTCGACGACGACTTGTCTCGGCTCTCGGCCGGCACGGTCATCTGTAACGATCAGGCTGACGGCGGATGGCTGATGTTCCGCCATCCGGGCCTAAGACCCACGATGGACACGCGAGTCGAGCTCTACACGGTGCCGCACATCAAGGCGTACCTGCGGTTCATCGTCGCGCAGCCCGGGTGGCAGAGCTACAGCCGGGACGTCGGCTGCACCGTCAGCGTCCTGCCCGACACAGCCGCTGTCGCCTCGGCGATGGAGGCGAGTGGAGACTGGCGGCTCATTCGGCGCGTCGACGGATATGTGCTGCTGCAGTCGCAGGGCGACGGCTGAAAGGCTGATGGCGGACCGCTCGCATCCGTGGCCGTCGGCGGTTCAGGTGTTGTTGCAGTACCTCTGGGACGAGACAGCGACAGGCCGGAGCATCGCGAACTTGTCCTCGAAGAAGCCCAGTGGAGTGAAGTGCTGCTGGCCGGGGCCGGGACCGAAGACCTGGCGCTGCCCGTTGACGGTTCCGACCACGACGAGATCGGGTTTGGCCTGAGCCTCACGTCGCAGAGCCAGGAGCGGGACGCCGGCCCTCCCGCCCTGCGCGGCGGCCATCGCGGGGTCGTTGGAGGACTCGATCACCACGAAGTCGTCCTGCCACGAGGTGAGGTGAACCACGGGCATGAAGAGATGGTTGGGCTCCTGGCCCTCGGTCCGAAGCCCGGAGAACATCGTGAACACTCCGGCCGTGCGAAGGCCGATGTACGGATTGGCCGCCCACAGGACCGCGAGCGCGATGACGGGCACGAACATCACCCTGACGCGGCCGATCGGCTGCCTCTCGACCGGCTCCGGCCTTGTGGTCACCGCCGCCAGCAGGATGCAGAGCAGGTACGCCTGGCTGGCGACGAACACCAGGGCTGAGCTGACGCGCACCGAGGCATACCCCAGCAGCCCGAAGACCAGCAGCGCCGCGCAGGCCGCGGCAACCCTGTGAGCGGAGGCCCGCCGGACGAGGTCGAGCCGATGAGCAAGGTCCCCGATCCTCTGCCTCACTCGCCTGCTCTCACTCGGGGGGAGGAAGAGCAGGAACAGGGCGTAAAGCGTCGCCGTGAAGTCGACCACGGCAAAGGCAGGACTGACGCTGAGGAGGAAGTGGAACGCCAGGCCCAGGCGCACGGCGTAGGGCCGAGTCCGTCTCCACAGGAGGAGCAGCGGAATCGACGACTCGATGATGATCGAGCCCATGAAGAACACCCCGGCCACTGGCACGACCTGCGACAAGCCGTACGACGCCTGCTCGGCGATGGCCGTCGCGCAGCTCGATGCGGCGGTCACGAAGTTGTGGTTGTACTTCGACAGGGCCGCCGCCGCATATGCGACGAGGACGACGACGCGAGCCGCAGGAAATGCGCTGGAGATCGCCTCGGCCTTGAAGGACCGCTTGACGAGCATCGCCACGAGCAGAGTCAGGTTGACGAAGGAGATGAGCATCCAGTGGTCGGGGCTGATGGGCATCTCGACGACCATGTCGGCCAGCTGCGCCAACGCCAGTCCCGCCAGCAGCCGACCGTCCAGAGGCCTGAGCAGCAGTGCGAGGGCCATGATGAACGCCGCGACGTTCCATGGCGTGTCGAGGCGGCTGTGGTTCGCGGCCGCAAGGTGGATCATGTGGGCGACGGCCCACATCCGCATGAACATGGCCGTCCGGCCACGGTCGTGCGAGACCTCGCAGTCGGCAGGTGCTTCGGCGGGCCGCGATGCGACTGGCCTTTCGGAACTCATGACGGGACCCTCAGTGATCTGCGTCTGCCAGCGCCGAGCGGCGCTGGCAGGGGGACGTCGAATGTGTTCCCGCCTCATGCTCCAGCACGGACAGCACGCTGGTGTGGCGTTTGTCCGACATGGTCACTCCGCGAAGCTTCCAGCCAGGTCGGCGATGACGTCGACGCTGCCGTAGGAGTTGTAGAACGTGACCTTGTTACCAGCGCCCACCTTCACGACCACCATGTTCGCGATCGTTTGTCCTGCAACGTAGTTCAGGTTGGAGGCGGTGGGCCGCGCTGCGTCAGCCGGGTAGACCGTGAGCACGCTGCCGTTCGTCGGGCTGGTCACCGTGACGTTGAGGGCGACCGCGGTCGTTCCGGCCGGCAGTCCGGGGATGGTAAGCGTCGTTGAGCCACCGGCGGCGATCTTTCCCTTGGTGACGCCGACACCGGTGCGGGTGTCCATCACACGCGTCGGCGTCACACCGGCATACTCGCTCCCGCTGTCGAGGCGGTAGTACCCCGCGAGGTCCGCGACCACGTGCGTCGAACCGGCTGAGTTGTAGATGCTGACTCGCCCGGCCCCGTCGACGGGGGCTGTCACGAGGTTCGGCACCGTCTGTCCCGCAACGAAGTTCAGGTTGGAGACGTTGGGTCGCGTGGCGCCGTAGGGGTAGACGATCAGGTGGCCGGCGGTGGTCGGCCGCGTGACCGTGACGTTCAGTACGACAGCCGTGGTGCCCGAAGGGATGTTCGGCACTGTCAGGGTGATCGCCTGGCCGGGGCCCACGGCTCCGAGGTGCCCCACTCCCGAACGCGTGTCGAGCACACGCTGGGGGGTCATGGCAGTGAAGCCGGACCCGAGATCAGGAGCGAAGTAGCCCGAGAGGTCCGCGATGAGATCGGTTGTGCCGGCAGAGTTGTTCAGGCTGATGCGACCACCGGGGCCCACCCGGACCATGACGAGGTTGGGAACCGTCTTGTTGGCAGTGAAGTTGAGACTGGATGTGCTGGGCAGTGGCTGCCCGTAGGGCCAGACCCTCACATAGCCGGTCGCCGTGGTGTTGGTCGCCGTGACGTTGACGACGATGGAGCTGACACCGGCGGGCAGCCCAGGCACCGTAACGGTGATCGTCCTGCCCGCACCGACCTTGGCCTTGGAGGCCCCAAGCCCCGTCCTCGTGTCGAGGAAGCGTTGGGGGGTGACGGGAGTGAACGACCCGCGGTTGTTGTCGACCGTGAACCGACGCCACTCACTCGATCCGAGCTCTGCACCGGACACGTTGACGGCGACTACTCGCCATTCCCATGTACCTGTCGCGATGACTGACACGGGGGCGTACGCCTGGGCGTTCGTCACCACAGACTCCGTGAGAGCGCTGGCCCCGGCCGCCCGCCGTTCGAAGCGGTAGGTGGTCGCGCTCGGTACTGCGCTCCACGTCATGTACGGCGCGTAGCCGTTGACGACACTGTTCGCAGCTGGGGTGGTCAGGTTCGGCGCCGCACCGAGCGAGAAGAAGCGTCCGGTGGCCGACCACTGACCCGGACGGTTGTCCGCGTCGAGACGCGCCACCCGCCACACGTAGGCCGACGAGCTGGCTGGCAGCGGCACGGAATGGGCGTATGCCGTCTGCTTCGTCGTGACGTTGATGACGCGGTTGGTCGGTGACCAGTTGGAGTCGTCGTTCTTGTAGACCTCGAGCTGGTAGGCGCCGGCGAAGTCACTGGGAGCCCACACGAAGGGCGAGGTGCCGCTGGTGCACGAGGCAGTGATCGCAGGCGTGGCGCAGGCGCTGTCGATCGAACCCACGGCGCCCTTCGGCGTGGTGAGTGCCGCAGCGGGGCTCGACTTCTTGACCGACCACGTCTGCGACCACTGGAGGCCATTGTTCTCCGCGTCGATGGCCTGAACGCGCCAGTAGAGCGTGCCCTCCGGGTAGGTGCTGGCCCATGCGGTGTACGTCGCCTGGTCAACGACCTGGTTGTCGAGCAAGCTCGCGAAGCTGTCCGTCGTCGAGACCTGGATCCGGTACTGCTTCGCCGACTGGTTGCCTGCTTCGCTCGTGGGGTCCCACGGAGTACTGAGACTCGTGTTGAGGTAGTCCTCCCAGCTGAAGGTCACGGCGTTGCTCACCGTGGCCCCCTTCGCTGGCGTCAGAAGCTTGACCTCCGGGGAGATCTTGCTGAAGGCATTGGTGGCGGCGTTGGCCGTGGACACGGGGTCCGGCGCACAGACGCCGCTTGCCTTGCAGGGCCGGATGAACCAGTAGTAGGCGGTGCCCGCTTGGCTGTCGGCGAAGGTGCTGGGGTTGTTGACGTCGGACGGTGTCCAACGGGTGCTCGTCGTGCTGGGGATCGTCGCTCCGTAGACGAGGTTGGTCAGCTCACGATCCCGTCCGACGTAGACCATGTAGTAGGCAGCCCCGGGAACCGGGGCCCAGTCCAGCACCGGAGTCGTGGAGACGCCCTCACACACGCGGGGAAGAGTCGGCGAGTCGAGGTAGTACGTGCAGGCGGAGGAGGTGTCCAGCCGCTTCCCGCTCAGGGCCACCTGCCGCCCTCCGGTGGCCTGCAGGTCGGCGATGGTGAACGACGCCTGCGTCCCTCTGCCCAGCGATGCGTTCGCGCTGCTGAACGCCTCCACCTGGTAGTCGTAAGTGCCTGGAGTCAACAGGGCCTTGCCCGTGTCGGTGGCTGCCGCATAGGGGTACAGGGCGTTGAGGATCGGCGAGTAGGTGTTGTCGAAGAAGAAGCCGCTCCCGCTGACACCGATGTCGACCCGGTAGTAGGCGGCGTTGGCGACCGGTGTCCACGTCAACGAGGGGAACCTGACGCTGGGGGAGGTGATGTCCGTCGCGTCGGGGCGGGCTCCGCCGCCACTGGGGCTGGTGACGTTGAACGTCCAGTTCCCGTACTTCGGGGAGAGCGAGGCGTTGGCATCGATCGCCTGGACCGTCCAGCCGAAGGGACCGTTGGCCGGGTCGAGCGCGGCGTTCCCGGTAGGGGTCCAGCTGAGGGAGTAGGTGTCGAGCGTGGCGACCTTGACATTGTTCTTGTCGACAACACTCACGCGGTACTTCTCGGCGTCGCGGGAGGCCTGCCAGCGAAGTGTCGGTACGGCCACGGTCGCGCCGTCCGCAGGGCTGACCCGCTGCACCGGGCCCGAGGAGTAGACGAACGAGCTGATGCTCGAGTAGATGCCCTGGACGGAGGCCGGGTCATCCAACGCGCGCACTCGCCAGTACGTCACTGCGCCCTGACTCGGCATGCACAGGTCTGCCTTGGGGGGGTAGATGTACCCGGCGGTGTAGGTCGTGTTGGCGGTGATACAGCTGTCGAAGGTGCCCGGCGTGAAGTTGGGATCCGTACCGACGTCCAGCTGGTAGCGCGTCGCGTGGTCGACCGGGCTCCACTGGAAGTAGAAGGCATCTGAGACAGGTGGTGAGATCGCGTTCGGCGGATAGACCAGAGCAGGCTTGTCCAGCCAGTTCCGCTGGAACGTGTGCTGAGGGGTGACGGACACCCAGTCGATGGTCTCGTTCTGGTTGTTGCGAGCCCGCACGCGCCAGTAGTACTGGTCGTTGAGGTAGGTCGTGGCCGGGCTGTAACGCGTGCTCTTGATGTTGGTTTTGGTGTCGATGATCGTGTTGAAGTCCTGGTCGGTGCTGACCTGGAGCTCGTAGGTCTTCGCGCCCTTGACCGGCTGCCACTCGAGGTAGACATCCTCGACCGCCTGGTTCTCGTCAGGAGCGACCATCTGGACCTGCGACAGGGACCCGATCTTGAACTGCCAAGAACTCGAATAGGCCGTGTAGAGCCCATTGGCCAGCTGGGCGCGCACGTGCCAGAAGTAGCTGCCGTTCGCCGGAGGGTCCGGGACGAGGAGCGTAGGGACCTTCGTTGCGTACTGCGTTGCCCCGACGAAGTCGATGTCGGGGTCGACCTCGACCTGATAGCTCACGGCGCCCGGGACTGCGGTCCAGGAGAGGAGTGGCGGGTTGGTGGGCTGTTCCAGCGCAGGGCCCTGGTCGGCAGGGCTCAGGAGTGTGGGCGCCTCGGTCGCGGTGACATTGATGTCCGTGGTCGACCAGGCGCTCGATCCCGACGGGCCGTTCGCGCGCACTCGCCAGTAGACGGTGCCCTCCGGAAGCAGGGACGTTGGCACGATCTGACGGTTGGTCGTCGTCTTCGCGAACAGCGTCGGGCTGAACGCGGACGTCGAGGCGACCTGCACGTCGTAGCTCGTCGCGTCGGGAACGCGATTCCATGTCAGCCTGGGTGAAGAAGAGGTCGCGCCACCCGACGACGGCGTCAAACCATCGGGAGCGCTCGCTGCCCCAGCCGAGAGCGACACGACCGGAAGCCCTGCGGCCGCCACCACCACCGCTAGAACGGCCCTCACGGCCCAAACGCCCCAACGGCGCACCTTCACTCCGGACATGTTGCGTACCCTCCCCTGACTCATCGGTCCGCGTCAGGCTAAGAGGTGAAGTTCCGCCTTGTTCATGATTCGCGTGAATTGGGCCTCCGCAAGCAGCGCCAACGGTCTGCCCGCCCACCCCGACGCCACGGCCGGCAACGCCAGCGGTCGGAGCCGTGCGCCACCGCTCACCCTGGCACGCGCTGCCACCTTCTCACCGACGACGCCCGGTGGTTTGGGTCTAACGAGTGAGGTGAACACGACGAGTCGTCCCGGTGGTCACGGGGTGACGCCAAGTTCACTGCGGGCGCCTGAGGTGTCTATTTGGTGCTTCCGAGCGCCTTCTATTGACCTGAGCCTCGGCAGCTCGATGTATCGGTAAGACAGCCAAACCGGGAACGGCAACATACACACGGCGATGATGACGCGGACTTCTGGAGCCAGTGAGGAAAAGCCGAACCAGATGATGGCCAACAGTGGAAAGTGCCACAGGTAAAGGCTGTAGCTGGCCCTGCCGATCGCCACAAGTGGCCGGGAGCGAAGCAGCATCTGAGCCAGCGACTGCGTCGCGTGCCGCGTGCTGATCAAGAGAACAGTCACGACTATCGCGAACGGAAAATGTGTCACTCGGTAGGCCCAAAGTCCGGGCATGTTACTGGGCAACGCAACGATGGCCACGAGGCCGATCGCGGCCACATCGGCCAGCCGCCCCCTTGCCGGTCGTTGGCCCTGCTCCACTTCGCGGAGGGCAAGTGCAGCACCCACAAGCATTGCAGCGATGTTGGCCGGCGGGAGGAAGTAGAAGAAGCGAGGGGAGAGGAACAGAGATCCGGCGAAGAGAGCCAATGCGGTGGCTCCGGTCCAGACGCTTGCTCGTTGGCTTTGGAGGCCTCGCCGGCGCATCAACCAGACGGCCAGGGGCCACGACAGGTAGAAGCACCACTCGATACTCAGGCTCCACGTGTGCCCCCACCACTCGATGGGCATTGCGTTCGCCGCCGCGAAAGGAGCAGCCGACTGCGTGAGCACGATCGCAGTGGCGAATAGATGCTGTCCGTTGTCGGCCGGAACATCGGCCAGTGCCATAAGGGGGCCGCAGATGGCAAGGATGACAATGATGGGTGGATACAAGCGCCGGGCGCGCCTTCGGACGAAGTCGGTCCAAGACTGTCGCAAGCCCTGCTCCGGGCGACTCCACAGGATGCGCGTGATGAGGAAGCCGGAGAGGACGAAGAAGATGACGACGCCCAGCTGACCGCCTCCGGGCGCTGCGAGCATGCCGCTGGTTGAAACGAAGTGGAGATACACGACCATGATCGCCGCGGCTCCCCGGAGACCGTCCAGGGCTTGGTCTCGGTTGGCGGGGATCATGCGCCCATTCTGGGCAGAGATATCGAACTCGTCCGAGTTTTGTCAGACATGGGTGATGGGTTACCCGTCTGGGTCGTGTCGCGCGACGGCGTCGGACGATGTGTGGGGCGCTTCAGCGCGCTGGTCGTTCAGGGAGAGGGCGCCCGGCGAGGCTGCCAAGCGGTGGTTTGCCCTTGATCGCTCGTACAGCCTGCCCCCTCCGGCGGATGGCAATTCGCCTACAACGAGTTCTGTATCAAGGCGACCCGACCGGCTCCGGCCGTCTGACGAAGCCGTCCGCGCTTTGACGGATGCCATCGACCGACGTTCAGTAGTTCAGGTGGCGAAGGTATCGCTCCGGCGCCTCGAGGAACCGGCGGTGGTGCTCGACGACGTCGAGGTCGTCCCACGCGCGCTCGTGGATGCCGGCCTCGTCGAACTCGAGGATCGTCGCGCCGGGGAGGCTCGCGACGACCGGTGAGTGCGTCGCGATGAGCACCTGCACGCCCGGCTGCGACACGAGCTGGATGAGCGCCCCGACGAGCGCGAGCTGCGCAGTGAACGACAGCCCCGCCTCCGGCTCGTCCATGACGAAGAAACCCTCACCGGTGAAGCGGTTGCTGCGCAGCATCGCAGGAACGACTCGCCGTGGCTCAGCTCGTGGAACGGCGTCTCGCCGCGGGGCGGCGGGTTGTCCTCGAGATAGGTGAAGAGGCCATGCATGGTCTCGGCTCGCAGGAAGTAGCCCCAACGAGAGGCGCCGGCACCGCGAACCAGCGAGATCGACTCGGCCAGAGGTGATTCCGAGACCCGCGTCGAGTGACGTGCGCCCGTCGAGCCGCCCTCGGGGGAGAGGCCGTATGCCGTCGCGACCGCCTCGACGAACGTCGACTTCCCGGTCCCGTTCTCACCGACGACGACCGTCGCCTGCGCGAGGTCGAGGCCTCGGGTGAGGACGTGGGCGACCGGGGCGAGCGTCGCCGGCCACTGACCGTCGCCCAGCATCGCGTCCTCGGACCGCTGCACGCGGCGCACCGGCAGCGGCGCCGTCCAGTCGTCGTCCCCCATGAGCCGACCCTACGAGACGGGGGCCTGGTGCGGGCCGGACCTGACGGCATACGCCATCCCTCAGCCGTTCTCCTGCAAGCCCGCCCACCAGGCGGCAGCGGCGGCCCTGCCGGAGCGCCCCGACTGCTCGTAGACCGAGCTGAGGTGCTTGCGCACCGTCCGTTCCGTGATGCCGAGGCGACGGGCGATCCGCACATTCGTCCAGCCGGCGGAAGCGAGGGTCAGCACCTCGGCCTCGCGGCGGGTGGGACGGTAGTCGGCGCAGAGCGCGGCCGGCGCGGCGAGCATCCCTGGGTCCACCGGAGCCGGACCGTCAGCCCCGAGGAGGGCCGTGGTGGCATCCAGGGCAGAGCGGAACGCCAGCGCGGCAGCCAGGGGCCGCTGGATGGTCTCCAGCGCCTCCACGTCCTCGGGCCGGAAGTCGGAGTGCGAGCGGTGCGCACCGAGGAAGAGCACGTCCGTGGGCGACGCGTGCAGCATGATCGCCATCGGGTAGCGGCCGTCGACGTGGCCGTGCATGCGCTCGTAGACCTCCGTGTGCCAGAAGTCAGGGAGGACGACGAGGTCGCTCATCAAGGTCGCGTGGGAGGTCGAGAGCGACAGGATGGCCGGGTGCTGGTCGGCCACCTCTGCCGCGAGACGTCCCAGCTCGTCCGAGACAGGAGGGGAGCCGGCGGTCTCGACCGAGACCTCGGCGGACCCGCCGACCTGACGGATCCGGGTGATGCCGATGCCGGCATCGGCCCGGACAGCGTCCACGACGGCCGGAAGCAGGGGAGACAGGGCCTCCCCGCGCGCAGCGGTGACGGCGAGGTCGCGAGCGAGCGCCGCCGCGTGCCGTCGAGGGTCTGGCACCTCTCCTCCTCCTGCAGAGCAGGTCCGGCGGCCCCGAGCGCACGAACCCCTGTCGTGGTGTCGATCGCGGCGGCCGTCAAGGTGTCCGAAGAGGCACTAATGCCGTGATCGCGTTGCTCATCAGAATGGCACGATTGGGGAGCCGTCAGGGGAGGTTGCGAGGTATGGCTCGGTTTCGAAGGTCCACACCCGGCGCTGCGGGGCGCCCCCGGGTGAGCGCGGACCCGCGAGGCACCAGGCGCGCATCGCGGCGGCGGTAGGGGGTTGCTCGGGGGTGGGAGGTCTTGCAGCCCCGGCGAGGGCGTCGGTCGCCACTGACGGCACCGACGCATCGCCGGGGCTGCCGGAACCTGCGACCCCGGGGCTGATGCCTGCAGCCCCCCGGGACCCCGCGCGGCAGTCGTGCGGTCGCTACGTCCTTGGCTTCTTCGAGTAGTCGCCCCGAGCCGGGCCCCGAGCCGCACCGCGGTCCTCGCTCAGCTCGATGAGCTGGCCCGAGATGCGGGTCGAGCGCAGCTTCTCCAGCGTGCCCGGCGGCAGGGTGGCCGGCAGCTCGACGAGGGAGTGGTCGGTGCGGATGTCGATGTGGCCGAAGTCGTTGCGGCCCAGGCCGCCCTCGTTGGCCAGGGCGCCGACGATCTGTCGCGGCTCGACCTTGTGCCGGCGCCCGACGGCGATGCGGTAGGTCGACATCGGACCCGAGCTCCCACGCCGCGGGCCTCGATCGCCTCGGTCGCCACGGTCGCCTCCACCCTGACGTGCGCCCCGGTCGTCCCGGCGGTCACCACGTCGGTCGTCGCGTCGGTCGCGCGGACCGCGGTCGTCGAATGTCCTTGCAGGACGGGCCTGCTCGGGGTCGAGCAACATCGGCTCGTCGCCCTGCAGCACCACGGCCAGCGCCGCAGCGACGTCGGACTCGGGCACGTTGTGCTCGTTGACGTAGTGGGCGATGACGTCGCGGAAGACCTCGATCTTGTCGGTCGAGAGCGCCGCCGTGATGGCGTCGTCGAAACGGGTCAGGCGCGTGGCGTTGATGTCCTCGACGCTCGGCATGGTCATCGGCACGAGCGACTGGCGCGTGGCCTTCTCGATGGCCTTGAGCAGGTGGCGCTCACGCGGCGTGACGAAGGAGATCGCGTCGCCGCTGCGGCCCGCGCGCCCGGTGCGGCCGATGCGGTGGACGTAGGACTCGGTGTCGGTCGGGATGTCGTAGTTGACGACGTGGCTGATCCGTTCGACGTCGAGACCGCGGGCCGCGACGTCGGTGGCGACGAGGATGTCGAGCTTGCCGGACTTCAGCTGGTCGACGGTGCGCTCGCGCTGGTTCTGCGCGATGTCGCCGTTGATCGCCATCGCCGAGAAGCCACGCGCGCGAAGCTTTTCCGCGAGCGTCTCGGTCTCGTTCTTGGTGCGGACGAAGACGATCATCCCCTCGAAGTTCTCCACCTCGAGGATGCGGGTCAGGGCGTCGACCTTCTGCGGATAGCTCACCGTCAGGTAGCGCTGCGTGATGTTCGGCGCCGTCGACGTCGTGGTCTTCACCGTGATCTCGACGGGGTCCTGGAGGTACTTCTTGGAGATGCGGCGGATCTGCGAGGGCATCGTCGCGGAGAAGAGCGCGACGTGCTTGTCGTCCGGGGTGTCGGCGAGGATCGTCTCGACGTCGTCGGCGAAGCCCATCTTGAGCATCTCGTCGGCCTCGTCGAGCACCAGGAAGCGCAGCTCGCTCAGGTCGAGCGTGCCCTTCTCGAGGTGGTCCATGATGCGGCCCGGGGTGCCGACGACGATGTGGACGCCGCGGCGCAGCGCGCTCAGCTGCACGCCGTAGGCCTGCCCGCCGTAGACGGGCAGCACATGCACACCCTTGAGGTGCGCGGCATACCGCTCGAACGCCTCACAGACCTGCAGGGCGAGCTCACGGGTCGGGGCGAGGACGAGCGCCTGGGGCTTCTTCTGCTTGAGGTCGAGCCGGCTGAGGATCGGCAGCGCGAAGGCCGCCGTCTTGCCGGTGCCCGTCTGGGCGAGGCCGACGACGTGGCGCCCCTCGAGCAGGGCCGGGATCGTCGCCGCCTGTATGGGGGACGGGTACTCGTAGCCGACGTCGCGCAGCGCCTTGAGCACCTTGTCGTCGAGGCCGAGGTCGGCGAAGCTCACCTGGTCCGACGCGGCCTCCCGGCTCTCGGCGGACTCGGACTCCCGGTCAATGGTCTCGGGCGCTTCGGACTGGATGCTCTGCTCACTCACCCCCCTGACGGTAGTGCCTGCGGCGGGGGTGGGCGACATGCCCTGATCGCGGTCGGGCGGTGGCTGCTACGCAGGCAGGGGGAAGACGTCGGTGATCCGGCAGGCGCCCCCGCCTCCGGTGAGCGGTGGCGTCGAGCGGCTGCCGCTGCAGATGGTGACGGGCTGGGAGCCGCCGACCACGGGTGAGCAGTCACAGCGGTACCTGACGTACGTCACGCAGACCTCGCCGTTGGCGCTGGTGTTGCTCGCCCCGCCGTCGGTGTAGAGCAGCACCCGCTGGGTGCCGGCGGTGCCGGGGGTGCACCACTGGTGGTTCGACGGGGCGCCCCCACAGGAGGAGCACGTGCACGCGCCGCTCTTGACCGACACGGCGTAGTGCGGCTCGGACACGCCGTTGACCGTCACCCCGGTGATCACCGTGACGGTGTCCTCGGAGCCTCCGGGGGTGGTGACGACGATCTCGAAGACGTAGCCCTTGTAGGTGTCCGACGAGCCGCCGGGCAGCTTGCACGCCGAGCCGGTGAAGGTCAGGGGCGCGGTGGACGCCGCCACCGCCGGAGCCGGGGCCGCGACGACGACGGCGGGCATGGCCCATGCCGCGCCTCGCACCACCGTGCGACGGCTGAGCTCATTCGTCACGTGCGCATCCCTGTCAGACATGCATCCTCCGGCCTTGTGGCCTGAGTGGCCCCTGTTCACCTGTGGCCCCTTTGGCGCACATGTTCTCTACTGGGCGTTTTGTATCACCCTGCAGGTATGAATGGGTGGGAAATGACGCACGAAAGGTCGCGCCGGACGGCGAGCGGAGCGGCCTGGCGGTCCCAAAGGGGCCCAAAAAGGTCAAAAGCGGCTATGGAAGTCAGTGAACGACCGTGTCGGCGACAATCTCGAGCTGGATCGCGAGCGAGTCGCTGCGGTCGATCGGGTGGTCACAGGACGACGCCGACCTCGTGTCGCCGCCGAGGGTCCACGAGTACGCGACGGAGGTGCCGTCGTGGTCGGCCGCGCAGTCCGGCTTTCCGGTCGCCTTGGCCAGCCGGGTCACGGCTGCGGCCTTCGCCAGTGCGACCATCTGGTCTTGCGTCAGCGTGCCGGTCCTCGTCACGCCGTTGTGCACGTACGTCCATGCACCCGTCCAGTTGATGTCCAGACTTGTGCTGCAGGCGCCGCCGGCGCACATGCCGCCCCACGTATGACGCCTCAAGGTCATGCCAACCGGCACAGAGGGGTTCGGGGCCTTGCTCGAGGGCATAGTCCCATCAGCCGCGACGACCGCTGCAAAGGTGGTGACCTGCGGTGACGCGGGCTCGAGTGCGGACACGTGTCCGCACCCGGCGAGGAGAGCGGCCGCCAGGCACACGGCATACGCCCTCGGTCGTCCCACCCGTCCGGATGGTCGTCGACCCGACTGCCTCATCCTGCGCCCCTGTCGTTCGCCTGCACCTGCGCAGATGGTGACAGCCGAAAGGGCCTGATCGGTCCGGTTCGGACAAAAGCACCGCGGGCGCGCCTGTCCGGACGCGCACACGGTGACGCACCGCAGACAGAGCTGCTCAAGGCCCGGTTGTGGTGCTTGAGAACGTTCCCCATCAATGCCGCGGCTGCACATATAGGGCATTCATTACCAATCCTTGTCAAAATAAAACGCTTTCTTTCCATTTATGAGACATGGTTTTTACGGGGCTTTTACCTTGAGCAGGTCGACCCACGGGGGCGTAGGCGTCGGCGACCGCAGGGGAGGAGCCACCACCGTGCCCATACGTCGGATCTTGACCGCAACGGCTGCCACCATCACGATCCTGGCCATCGGGGCTGGGGCCAGGGTCGGCGCCGCGAACGCGGCCTCTGTCATTTCGGCCGCCAACAGTGGCGGCGTCGGCCCCTTGGCGGCATCGACTGCTGCGTTGACGCTGCCGGCCGGCTTCCAGCTCGTGGACTACCCCACGGGACAGTCGGCCTACAACCTCACGAACTTCGCGTGGCTGGACGATGGCGGTCTACTCACCAGCGGCAAGAACGGCACGATCACCTTCCTGCCACCCGGCGGGACAGCGGCCCGCGTGGTGGGTCAGGTGCCGTCCGTGAGGGCACTCGGCGACCATGGCTTCCTGGGCTTCGCGCCGGCCAACGACTACGGGTCCACAGGCCGGGTCTTCGTGTCGTACGACAAGGGCGATCCGGCCGGCACCGGGTTCGGGATGGTGGAGGAGTGGAAAGCGCTCCCCGCAGACAGTCCCACCAGCTTCACCCGAGTCAGGACTCTCGTCGACGGCAGTCAGACCTCGCCGCAGCTGGCCCAGCTCCAGCGCGTTCACGGTATCGACTCCGTCGTGGTGGCCCCCGACGACACGTTGTTCGTCAGCATCGGGGATGACGCGCTCAACAACGGCGACCCCATGACGCTGCGCGCACAGGACCTCAACCAGCCGTACGGCAAGGTGCTGCACCTCACGCCGGACGGGAGGGGCGCCCCCAGCAACCCCTTCTACTCCTCCGCTGCTCCATCGTCGTGGCGGAGCATGATCTACGCCTACGGTTTCCGTAACCCGTTCCGCTTCGCCCCCGACCCCCGCTCGGGGGTGCCGCACCTGGGTGACGTGGGCTGGAGCACCACCGAGGAGGTCGACACCTTGGTGCCGGGAGCCAACGGGGGCTGGCCGTGCTACGAGGGCCCGGCCCGCACCACGTTCTCGACCTACAGCGTCTGCCAGGCGCTCTACGCCGCAGGCTCGGCGCGGATGCCGATCTGGTCCTACCGGCACGACGAGTCGGGTGTGCAGGCGGGCGCCGCGGTGGTGGGCGGAGTCCACTACACGGGCACGTCCTACCCGAGTCAGTACCGCAATTCCTTCTTCTTCGGCGACTATGCCCGCCACGACCTCTGGACCCTGGCAACCGACACCGCTGGCGCCATGACGCGGGCGCCCGAGGCCGCCGGCTTCGCCACCGAGGCCGGCGGCCCAGTCGCCTTCCACACCGGCCCCAACGGCGACGTGACCTACGCCGACCTCATCGGTGGCACGGTCCGGCGTCTGGTCTACCGGGCCGGCAACCGTGCCCCCGTGGCCACGTTCAGCTCGACCACCGACGCTGCCACCAGGACCGTCACCTTCTCGGCGGCAGACTCCTACGACCTCGATGGTGACGCGCTCACCTACAGCTGGGACCTGGGGGACGGCACGACCGTGACCGGGCTGACCGTGGCCCACGCGTACGCAACCGCGGACCCCATGACGGTGACCCTGTCCGTCCGTGACCAGCTCGGGGCCGCGAACACCGCGACTGCCACGATCTATCCCGACAACCACACCCCAGAGCTCACCCTCACTGCCCCGGACCCGCCGACCACCTATGCGGTGGGTGACACCGTCGCACTGTCGGCGACCGCTACCGACGCCGAAGACGGTCCGCTGACGGTCAGCTGGGACACGAGCCTGCTGCACTGCCCCTTCGCCGGCAGCTGCCACCTGCACCCAGACGCCGAGCCGGTGGCCGGCCCGACCTACAGCAAGCCGTTCACCGACCACGGCGCGGACACGACCATGCTGGTGACCGCCCGCGTCGTGGACTCCAAGGGCGCCGCCGCGACCACGACGTATGAAGCCAAGCCCACACTGCGCACCATCGCGGTGAACAGCCCCGTGGCCGTGAACATCAACGGGGTGACTGCAGCCTCAGCCCGGGTGGTGGCCGGCTCCAGTGTGGAACTCGCCGCCCCGGTGACCTCCACCTACTGGTCGTTCCGTAGCTGGAGCGACGGGGGCACGGCCGCACACGCCACCACCATGCCCAACGCTGACCTCACCCTCAGCACCCGCTACACCACCGCGATCGACACCAAGTACGCCGCGGCGGGGGGAAGCTCCTCCTTCCTGGGGAGCCCCACCACGCCCGAGTACGACATCGCCGGGGGTCGGGCCCGCAACTACATGGGCGGCCGCCTGTACTGGACTGCTGCTACCGGCGCCCACGAGGCGCACGGCGCGATCCTGACCAAGTACCTCGCCGCCGGGGGACCGGCGGTCCACGGCTTCCCCACCACCGACCAGGTGGCCGTGACCGCAGGTCTGGCGGTCTCCTTCACCAAGGCCCGGATCTACTGGTCGTCGACCACGGGAGCGCGCCTCGTCAGCGGCTCGATCCTGACCAAGTACCTCGCGACCGGCGGGCCCGACCGGTACGGGCTGCCGACGACCGATGTCACCGCGGTGACCGGTGGGGCATATGCCTACTTCACCGGCGGACGGAGCATCTTCTACTCCGGCACGACGGGCGCGCACCTGGTGAAGGGCGGGATCCTGACCAAGTACCTCGCCGCGGGGGGGCCGGCGGTCCGCGGGTTCCCCACCACGGATGAGATCGTGGTGACTGCAGGGCTGGCCACGTACTTCACGAAGGCCCGGATCTACTGGTCGTCGACCACGGGAGCGCGCCTCGTCAGCGGCTCGATCCTGACCAAGTACCTCGCGACCGGCGGGCCTGACCGGTACGGGCTGCCGACGACCGATGTCACCGCGGTGACCGGTGGGGCATATGCCCACTTCACCGGCGGACGGAGCATCTTCTACTCCGGCACGACCGGCGCGCACCTCGTCTACGGCGGGATTCGCACGAGGTACGCGTCAATGGGCTACCAGAGATCGTGCCTCGGCTTTCCCACCACCGACGAATACGCCATCAGCGACGGCCGCCGCAACCTCTTTGCCCACGGCAGCATCACCTATCTCTCCAGCACCCACACCACCACCGCCAGCTGCTAGCGACGCCCACTCGGAGGGGCCGTCAGGTGGGCGGCGCAACTGGCTTTCGTGAAGGAGGACCAGCTTCTTTGCTGGCGAGCGCGCACACCCGGCGAGGACCGCGGCAGCCAGGCACACGGCATACGCCCTCGTCAGCTGTACCGACGGGTCAGGCCGTGGCGCCGACGGGCTCGTCGACCTTGGCGGCCAGCGCCTCGAGGAGCGCGCCCAGCTCGGCGCGGCGCTCGTCGGTGACGTCGAGCTCACCGGCGGGGGAGACGTCCTGGGTGAAGACGAGGCCGGTCGCGCCGACGACGTCCGCCTTGACGTGCTGGAGGACCTTCGTGAGGTCGGCGGTGGCGTCGCTCGCGCCGCTCCAGCCGTAGCCCACGAGCGCGATGGGCTTGGCGTCCCACTCGGCGAAGAGGTAGTCGATGGCGTTCTTGATGGGGGCCGGGAAGCTGCGGTTGTACTGCGGCGTGACGACGACGATCGCATCGGACTCGAAGACCTTCGAGGCCCAGTCCTTGGTGTGCGGCTTGGCGTAGTTGCCGTTGCGCGGCATGTCCTCCTCGTCGAAGAACGGCAGCGAGGACAGGTCGAGCAGCTCGACCTCCCACTCGCTCGCGGGCGCTTGGGCGGCGACCCACTCGGCAACCTTCGGGCCGATGCGGCCGGGGCGGGTGCTGGACACGACGATACGAAGTTGCTTCACGGTTCAACCAACTATCACGACTGGTCGGGCATTCCGGGCGGGGCCGTGCTGCCGGTGTGAGTCATGCCACATGCCGCTCACGAGGGCCCGTATACCGCAATTCGCGAACTTTTCAATCATCATGCATTCAGCAATCATTCAGAAAGGTGCCTGATTAATACGGCATATGCTCAATGTCCGGAAATGTAGTCAGGATTAATTGATCGACAATTTCCAAAAACGTCTCGGAGAAGGTTGTCCGCTGCATTCTTTCTCCATGAGAAACCTACGAATTGCGAGCCTCTCGCTCTTCGCGACGCTGGCCCTGGTCGCACCTGCCGTAGCCGCTTCTGCGGTGGTGCCCACGCCTCCGGCGACGGTCACGAACATCCCGACCGTCTACGTGACGCTGACCGACCTGCCCGCGAAGGACTCACTGAGCTACATCCATGCCAACAAGGACATTCCCGTCGCCAGCCAGGTCGACATCGCCGACGGCACCAACCCGACGCAAACGGTCAAGTGCACGACGCTGCCGACCGACGCCGCACCGGACGGGGTCGGCTGCCCGACCATCAAGGGCCACGGCAACTTCACCTGGACGCTGGACAAGAAGTCCTACCAGCTGAAGTTCGACAAGAAGACCGCCGTGCTCGGCATGCTGCCGGGCAAGACGTGGATCCTCATCGCCAACCGTGCAGACGCCTCGCTGATGCGCAACAAGGCGACACTCGACCTCGCCCGCCAGTTCGGCATGTTCGCCACGCCCGACTCGCGCTTCGTCGACCTCGTCGTCGACGGCAAGGACCTCGGCTCCTACCTGCTGACCGACAAGGTCACCGTCACGAAGTTCGACCCGTTGAAGCCGGACAACCACGTGGCGCTCACCAACACGCAGGGCGTGCTGCTCGAGATGGACAACCACTACGGCTCCGCCGACCCGTTCCACTTCACGACCGCCAAGAGCAGGTCGATCTTCGTGCTCAAGGACTCGTACGTCGGCTTCAAGAACGACCCGGGCGTGGTGCTCGACGCGGACACCCTGGCGGGTTGGAACGATGCGAAGAACACGATCAACACCGTCGAAGGTCTGCTCTATGCGCCCAGCCCTGACTGGGCCAAGATCAGCGCGCTCATCGACGTCGACTCCTTCATCAAGTACTACTTCATCTCGGAGTTCGTCGAGAACCCGGACGTCTCGTCCTCGAGCGTCTTCTTCTACAAGGACGGTCCCAGCGACAAGCTGCACGCCGGTCCGGTGTGGGACTACGACATCTCGCTCGGCAACTACGCGAGCACGAACCGCGGCGGCAACCCCACCGAGGACTACGTCAAGAACGAGCTCCTGACCATCACCGGCAACGGCCAGTTCGACTGGTGGACGCAGCTCTTCCGCAACCAGGCGTTCGCCGCGCAGGCCAACTCGACCTACGAGACGCTCAAGCCCATGGTCAACGCCGTGCCCTCGAAGATCGACGGCTACCAGACGGCCCTCGCGCAGTCGGCGGCCCACAACTTCGTCGTGTGGCCGAACATCCTCGGCAAGACGTCCGTCATCGCCTTCAACGGCGGGCACACGCCCATCAAGACGACATGGGCGGCCGAGGTGGCCCTGCTCAAGACGTGGGCGACGCAGCGGGCGAGCTTCCTCGCGCACAACTACGGCTCGAACGTCCCGGTGCTCCGCTACCAGGCGCAGGTGCAGAGCATCGGCTGGCAGCCGCTCGTGTCGACCGGCCAGATGGCCGGCACCGTCGGCAAGTCGCTGCGCGCAGAGGCGCTGAAGATCACCGACACCAACACGACGACGACGGGCTCGGTCATCGGCAACGCCCACGTGCAGAACCTCGGCTGGATGGGCTACCAGGCACCCGGCGCCATCATCGGCACGGTAGGTCGCTCGCTCCGGATGGAGGCGATCCAGCTGAAGCTCACCGGCAACCTCGCCACGAGCTACAACATCAGCTACCGCGTGCAGGTGCAGAACAAGGGGTGGATGAGCTGGGTGTCCAACGGGGCGACGGCGGGCACGACAGGCCTGTCGCTGCGCATCGAGGCCCTGCAGATCCGCATCACCAAGAAGTGATGGTCGCTCCGGCGACGTCATGACGGACCGGCGCCGTCCACCTTCCCTAGGGTGGGCGGCGCCTTTCCGTGTCCGGCCGGCCAACGGCTGGCGTATGCCGTGTGCGTCTTCGCGCGCCCCGGCTCAGTCCTCGGCCGTCCGCCTCTCGAGCGCCTCGACGCGGGCCACCAGGTCCGCTGCGAGGAGCTCCTCGAGGCGGGCCTCGAGGGCGGAGTCCCTGGAGGCGGCCGGGGCGGGGGCCGGCGTGCTCGCCGTCAGCTCGGCGAGCGCCTGGCGCACGAAGGTGCGGGCGAGCGTCGACGGGCCGACGCCCACCTCGGCGGCCCGCTCGGACAGGGCGTCGAACTCCTCGGCGGTGAAGCGGACGGACAGGACCTTGGTGCGGTCGGCTCCGCGAGTTGGGTCGGGCATCTGGCTCCTCGATCGGCGTGTGTGACGAAGTAGTGCATTGTCAGTGGCCGACTCTATCGTGGTTGTCATGAGCACAGCACCCACCGTCGCCCCGGCCAAGAGCCTCGTCGACGTGCTGCGCTCCATGGCCCAGACGCTGCGCGAGCTGACGCGGGACTTCCCCACGTGGTCGCTGCCCGAGGGAGAGGTCGGAGAGGTCATCGGTCAGGCGCAGGCCGTGCGCGAGCTGAGCCAGTCGCTCACCGCGGTGCTCGCGCGTGAGGCGGACGCGCGTGGCCTCGGTGCCGATGAGGGGCTGTCGCGGACCGACTGGCTGCGCCTGCAGGCCGGGGCCGGACTCGCGGGCCACGGCAGCGGCGGCGGGCTCGACGGGCCAGGGGCTGCGGCCGTGACGCGGGTCGGTGCCGCGATGAACGAGCCTCGGTGGGCCGCGCTGGCAGCCCGGGTCGCGGCGTCGGAGATCCCCGTCGGGCATGCGGCCGCGATCATCCGCTTCCACGACGACGTCGCCCGTATCGCCGACCCCGAGCACCTCGACGCGATCATCACGTCGATGATCGAGGCCAGTGACGTCCTCACCGCACGTGAGCTCGGAAGGCTCATCGCGCACGCCCGCGCCACCCTCAAGCCGCCGGCCGAGCGCGAGTCCGAGGAGGCCGGGCTGCGGCTGGGACGCTCCTTCCGCAAGGTCCGCTCGTGTGCCGGGTTCACCGTCTTCGAGCTGCGCCTCGACCCCGAGGGCGCCGCCATCGTCGAGGCAGCCATCGACCGCCTGTCGCGGCCGCGCCCCGACCTCGCGGCGGACCTTCCTCCAGAGTCCGCGTCGGGCGCTGGGTCGGGCTCCGGGTCGGGCTCCGGGCCGGGCTCGGGGTCGGGCTTTGCGTCGGGCTCCGGGTCGGACGCGAGTCGAGCCGAGAAGGCGGGGACCCGGCCGAGCAGGGAGAGCCGCGAAGGGGAAGTGGAGTCCGAGGACCCCTGCGCGGGCGCGGCCCGCCCGGTGGATCTGCGCGCCGCGGCCACGCGCCGGGCCGACGCCCTGCTCGAGATCATCGGTCGCGGGGTCGCCGCTCCAGAAGGGGTCACCCGCTCTCCACGGACCACTCTCGTGGTTACGATGTCCCTCGAGGCGCTCATGGACGCCCTGCGCGGCGTGGGGATGCTCGACACCGACGCAGCACTCTCACCGTCGGCGGTGCGGCGCCTCGCCTGTGAGGCCGGCATCGTGCCCATGGTCCTCGGCGCCCAGTCCGAGGTCCTCGACCTCGGCTACACCCGGCGTCTCTTCACTCCAGCGCAGCGTCGGGCGCTCGCGGCCCGCGACCACGGGTGCAGCTATCCCGGCTGCACCGTCCCGCCCATGTGGTGCCAGGCCCATCACGTCACGCACTGGCTCCATGGCGGGCCCACTGACCTGCGCAACGGCGCCCTCCTCTGCGGCCGGCACCACATCGTCGTCCACCAGCGCGGCCTGACCGCCACCGTCGCTGCGACCGGCGTCACCTGGCACCTCTAGCTGCGGCGCCCCGCACCCCGCCGCGCACGGTGGGGTCACCGGCATGTCCGCCGCGGGCGGCGTGTGCGCCGCGCGCGGGCCGCGCGCGGTGTGCCGAACCGGTGGGCGCGCCACGCACGCCGCCCGCCTCTCCACGAGGGGGAGGCGGGCGGCATACGTGCTCGGACGGTCAGGACCGCGCGGGAAGGTGAGGGGGTCAGCTGCTCGACATGCCCGTCTTGATGAGGTCCATGACCGAGCTGTCGGCCAGCGTCGTGACGTCGCCAACCTCGCGGCCCTCCGCGACGTCGCGCAGCAGGCGGCGCATGATCTTGCCGGAGCGGGTCTTGGGCAGCTCGCTGACGATCATGATCGAGCGCGGCTTCGCGATCGGGCCGATCTCCCGGGCCACGTGGTTGCGCAGCTCCTGGACGAGGTCCTTGCCCTCGCCCGGCTCGTCGGCCTCCTCGACGAACTCCTGGCGCAGGATGACGAAGGCGCACACAGCCTGGCCGGTCGTCTCGTCGTTGGCTCCGACGACCGCGGCCTCGGCGACCTTCGGGTGCGACACGAGCGCCGACTCGATCTCGGCCGTCGACAGGCGGTGGCCCGAGACGTTCATGACGTCGTCGACGCGGCCGAGCAGCCAGATGTTGCCGTTGGCGTCGTACTTCGCACCGTCGCCGGCGAAGTAGTACTTCTCGCCGAACCGCGACCAGTAGGTCTCCTTGTAGCGCTCCGGGTCGCCCCAGATGCCACGCAGCATCGACGGCCACGGCTTGGTCAGCACGAGGTAGCCGACCTGCTCGGGCGTCGTGAACGGCTTGCCCTCGTCGTCGAGGATCTCGGCGCTGATGCCGGGGATCGGCCGCTGCGCCGAGCCGGGCTCGAGCGTCGTGACACCCGGCAGCGGGCTGATCATGATCGCGCCGGTCTCGGTCTGCCACCACGTGTCGACGATCGGGGCGCGACCGCCGCCGATGTGCTTGTGATACCAGAGCCACGCCTCGGGGTTGATCGGCTCGCCGACCGAGCCGAGCAGCCGCAGCGAGCTCATGTCGAACTTCGCCGGGATGTCGGCGCCCCACTTCATGAAGGTGCGCACCGCGGTCGGGGCCGTGTAGAGGATGGTGACCTTGTAGTCCTGCACGATCTCCCACCAGCGGCCCTGGTGCGGGGTGTCGGGCGTGCCCTCGTACATCACCTGCGTGACGCCGTTGGTGAGCGGCCCGTAGACGATGTAGGAGTGCCCGGTGACCCAGCCGATGTCTGCGGTGCACCAGTAGACGTCGGTGTCGCGGTGGACGTCGTGGACGACGGCGTTGGTGTAGGCCGCCTGGGTCAGGTAGCCGCCCGTCGTGTGGAAGATGCCCTTCGGCTTCCCCGTAGTGCCCGAGGTGTAGAGGATGAAGAGCGGGTGCTCGGCCTCGAACGCCTGGGCCTCGTGCGTCGGGGCGGCCTGCTCGAGCGCCTCGTGCCACCAGACGTCGCGGTCGTTCCACGCCGTGTCCTGGCCGGTGCGCCTGACGACGAGGACGTGCTCGACCGAGGTGTCGCCGTGGTCGAGGGCCGCGTCGACCGCGGGCTTGAGCGCCGAGGGCGCGCCGCGGCGGTAGCCACCGTCGGACGTGATGACGACCTTCGCCTCGGCGTCGTTGATGCGCGAGTGCAGCGCCTCGGCGGAGAAGCCGCCGAAGACGACCGAGTGCGGGGCTCCGAGACGGGCGCAGGCGAGCATCGCCACCGCGGCCTCGGGGATCATCGGCAGGTAGATCGCGACCGTGTCGCCCTTGCCGACGCCGAGGTCGGCGAGCGCGTTGGCGGCGCGCTGCACCTCCGCGTGCAGGTCGGAGTAGGTGATGTCGCGGGTGTCGCCCTCCGGCTCACCGACGAAGTGGATCGCGACCTTGTCACCCCGGCCGGCCTCGACGTGGCGGTCGACGGCGTTGACGCACGCGTTGAGCTCGCCGTCGGCGAACCACTTCGCGAAGGGCGGGTTGCTCCAGTCGAGCGACTGGGTGAACGGCGTGCTCCACGTCAGGTAGGTGCGGGCCTGCTCGGCCCAGAAGCCCTCCGGGTCGGCCTCGGCCTGGTCGAACAGGTCGGCCGTGCCGTTCGCCTGCGCGACGAACTCGGGCGGCGGCGGGAAGGTCTGTCCCTCGTGGACGAGGTTCTCGAGCGGCTCTTCGCTCACGGTGTCACCCTTTCGCATCGACGGTGGTGCGGTCGCGCCACCCGCGTACTCGAACGCCGGCAACGTGGTTGGCACAACTCAAACGCAGGCTAGTTCGCGCATCAAGGGCGGAGTGAGGTGGGTCTCATCGCTACCGGTCAGTAGCCCGGCGAGCGGTCACGCATTGAGGATGAGCGGTCAGGCACGGCGGGCACGTCGGGCACGTCGCAGGCGGGCAGACGGCATACGCCCCCGGAGGGCCCCTCACGGCCAGCTGACGTGTGCCGGGTGCCCCCAACGCTTCACCTGAGGTTCCCCTGGTGGTGGGCCGCGTCGCTCACCGAGTGACGAATGTGGACGACATGGACACGACTCACGATCAGCCCATCACCCAGCCCCTCACCCAGCCCTCTCGCCGCACGATTCTGCGCGGCGGCCTCGCCACCGGCACCGTCGCCCTCGCCGGGGCCGGCCTCGTCGTCGACAGCCGCCCCAGCGCTGCCGCCGTCATCCCGGTCGCCGACCCGTTCACCCTCGGTGTCGCGAGCGGCGACCCCGAGCCCGACGGATTCGTCATCTGGACCCGCCTCGGCCTCGACCCGCTCGCCGCCGACGGCCTCGGGGGTATGCCGTCCACGACCTACCAGCTGAACTGGCAGGTCGCGACGGACGACCGTTTCGCCGACGTCGTCAAGGCGGGAGCCGTTGCGGCGCAGCCCGGTTGGGCGCACGCGGTGCACGTCGAGGTCACCGGCCTGCTCCCCGGCTGCGAGTACTTCTACCGCTTCCGCCTCGGCAGGCATCTCTCCGCCGCGGGTCGCGCCGTCACCGCGCCGAGCGCGCTCGAGATGCCGTCGGCGCTCGCCATGGCGTTCGTCTCGTGCTCGAACTTCCCCGCCGGCTACTTCACGGCCTACGGGCGCCTCGCCGAGGAGCGGCCCGACCTCATCCTGCACCTCGGCGACTACCAGTACGAGGGCGGTGGGAACGGTGTCGGACGCAACCACGCCGGCCCCGAGACGACGACTCTCGCCGGCTACCGCCAGCGCTACGCGCAGTACAAGAGCGACCCCGACCTGCAGGCCGCGCACGCGGCCGCGCCATGGCTCGCCGTGTGGGACGACCACGAGGTCGACAACAACTACGCCGGCGACATCCCCGAGAAGGTCGCCGAGACGCCGACCTTCCTCGCCCGTCGCGCCGCCGCCTACCGCGCCTACTACGAGAACATGCCGCTGCGACGCTCGTCGGTGCCCGACGGGCCGAACCTCGACCTGTACCGCCGCGTCCAGTGGGGGCGCCTCGCGAACTTCCACATGCTCGACACACGCCAGTACCGCTCCGACCAGGCGTGTGGCGACGGCTACAAGGACTGCCCGGACGCCGCCGACCCGGCGCGCTCGCTGCCCGGCACGGCGCAGGAGCAGTGGCTGCTCGACGGCTTCCGGGCCTCGACGGCGCGCTGGGACCTGCTCGGCCAGCAGGTCTTCTTCGGCCGGCGCGACAACAACCCGACTGCTGCGACGACGGCCTCGATGGACGCGTGGGACGGCTACCCGGCGTCCCGGCAGAGGGTCACCCAGGGCTGGGTCGACGCCGGCGTGCGGAACCCGGTCGTGCTCACGGGCGACGTCCACGCGCACTGGGCCTCGGACCTCTACCTCGACTACGACAACCCCGGTGACGTCGTCGGCTCCGAGCTCGTCACGAGCTCCATCACCTCCGGCGGCAACGGCTACGACAGCCCGACCGGGCAGCACCCGTGGGCGGCGTGGAACCCCAACCTGCGCTTCTGGACCAACCTGCGCGGCTACGTCTCGACGACCATCACGCCGTCCGAGCTAACGGCCAGGTTCCGCTGCGTCCCGGCCGTCACGACGCCGGGGGCCGAGGCCTTCACGCGCGCCGAGTTCGTCATCGACGACGGCGTGCGCGGGCTGCGCCAGAGCGCCGACCACCCGCTGCCGACGACGTCCTCGCTGCGACGCTCGGGCCCGACGGACGAGCAGATCGTCGCCGACACCATCCGTGAGGAGACCCACGGCTCGGAGTGAGCGGGCCATCCGAACGGCACGGCTGTGACGAAGATGGGGTGTGACCGACCGGACCTACAGCCTCGTCATCCGTGCTGCGCTCGGAGTCTTCGCAGGGCTCGGGCTGCGCATCGACGTGCGCGGCGCCGAGCACCTGCCGAGCACAGGGGGAGCGGTGCTGGCCAGCAACCACGTGGGCTTCCTCGACTTCCTCTTCGTCGGGCTCGTCGGTCGCGAGCAGGGGCGCTTCGTGCGGTTCCTCGCCAAGCAGGGCGTCTTCACCCCACCCGTCGTCGGCCACGCCATGCGCGCCATGGGACACGTGGCCGTCGACCGGGCGCACGGTGAGGTCGCCCTGCGGCACGCCGTCGCGCGGGCGGGTGCCGGCGAGGTCGTCGGGATCTTCCCCGAGGCGACCATCTCGCACTCGTGGGAGCTGCGGCCCTTCCGGCCGGGTGCCGCGGCCGTCGCGACCTGGTGCACCGTGCCGCTCGTCCCGGTCGCCGTCTGGGGCAGCCAGCGCCTCCTCACCGTCGGTGGTCGCTTCAGCCTGCGTCGCGGCGCCGCCGTCACGATCGTCGTCGGCGAGCCGCTCACCCCCGCGCCCGACGCCGACCCGTATGCCGTCACGGAGCAGCTGCGTGATCGGCTGGACACGCTGCTCGGCGAGGCCATCGCGACCCACCCCGACCAGCCGCGCGACGACGCCGACCGCTGGTGGCTGCCGGCCTCCCGCGGCGGCACGGCGCCCGACCCGGAGGAGGGGCTCCGGCTCGACGAGGAGGGCATGCGCAGGACCGACCTCGCGGCCGAGGCGCGAAACCGTCGCTCCCGCAAGCGATCTCGGGTGCGACGCTGGTCGCTCACGGGTCCTTCCGCTCAGTAGCTCATCCCCATCACCGCACGCACCGTCGCGAGCGTGCGGTCCGCGACGTCGTTGGCCCGGGCGTTCCCCTCGTGGAGCACCGAGGTGACGTATGCCGGGTCGCGGGCGAGGTCGGCCCGGCGGGCCCGGTGCCCCGCCAGCGACTCGTTGACCGCGTCGGTGACGACGCGCTTGAGGGCCTGCGCGCCGCCGTCCCCGATGCGTTCGGCGACCGACTCCGGTGCCTCCTCGAGGAGGAGGCCCGCGATGGTCAGCAGGTTGGCGACGGCGGGACGACCGTTGGGGTCGAACGTGATTCGGCGCTCGGAGTCCGTCCGCGCTGCACGGATGCGGTCGGCCGTCTCGTCAGCGGTGTCGCGCAGGTTGATGACGTTGCCCTTGCTCTTGCTCATCTTCGTCCCGTCCGTGCCGAGCAGCAGCGGGACCTCGCTGAGCAGGGCCTCCGGCTCGGGGAACACGCTGTGCCCCGCGGCATACCTGCTGTTGAAGCGTCGCGCGACGGCGCGGGTCAGTTCGAGGTGGGGCAGCTGGTCGCGACCGACCGGCACGATCCGGCTGTGGCAGAAGAGGATGTCGGCAGCCTGGTGCACCGGGTAGGTCAGCAACAGCCCGGACAGCGGCCGCCCGTCGGAGAGGGTCAGCTCGTCCTTCACCGTGGGGTTGCGCCTCAGCTCGGCGTCGGTGACGAGCGACAGGAAGGGCAGCATCAGCTGATTGAGTGCCGGCACGGCGCTGTGGGTGAAGATCGTCGTCCGCTCCGGGTCGAGGCCCGCGGCGAGGTAGTCCAGCACGAGACCCCGCACGTTGGCGCCGATCTCGCCGACGGAGTCGCGGTCGGTGATCACCTGAAAGTCAGCGATGACGACGAAGGTCTCGACTCCCTTGTCCTGCAACCGGACCCGGTTGCGCAGGCTGGCGAGGTAGTGGCCGATGTGGAGCGGCCCAGTCGGTCGGTCGCCGGTCAGCATCCGGAACCGCGCCGGGTCCTCGGCGGCGTGCTCGTCGATGAGCGCGTCGAGGACGGCACTGCGGTCACGGGCCACGGCATACGTGCCGCACTCGTCGTCGTGCACGGTCGCGGCCGACGGTGTGGTCACCGGCGCCGTCGTGACGGCGGTGCTGGTGGTGATGGCGGTGGGGGTGGTGGTGCTCATGTGGTCTCTCCTGTCGTGGTGGAGGCCCACGGGAGAGACCTGGTCGCACGCCCTGTCGCCAGGGGACATGCGAGAAGCCGCCCGTGGGCGGCTCCGGATCTCGGGTTGGTTCGACGGGCCGCCTCAGCTGGGCAGCCACCACGCGCGGATCGGTGCGACGGTCGAACTCATGTCACTCAGGGTACGCGACGAGGACGCGCTCGGCGATCGCCGTCACCCACCGGCTCGGCTGCCCGGCAGGGTCGTCGGGCACATGGGTCACGCCGGGGTAGGCGCGGTTCGCGTTCCACCGTCCGTCGGGGCGCCGCCGCCTGCGCAGCAGCGCCAGGGCCTCGCCCATGCGGTCGTCACGTGGAACGTTCCCCGCAGCAAGGGAATCCAGCCCCCGGAGGATGTCGTAGTGCCAACGCGCCGGGACGTGCAGTCGCGTGAAGTCCGGGCTGATGACCTCCCCAGTGGTCTCGCTCCGCAGGAGCCGGTGCCGCAGGAGGAACTCCGCCGACGACGCATACGCCTCCTCCAGCTCGTCGCGGCGGTAGTGCGCCCCCGACCTCACGTAGTCCGTGATGCCCTCCATGACGCAGACGGTGGTGTGCACGGAGGAGTGCGTGACCCGGGCGCCGGGACGGTTGTGACGGCAGTTGAACCCGCCGTCGACGACCCGCTCACGCAGCAGGAAGTCGACGACGCTGCGCAGCTCGTCCTCCGCGGCGCCGAACCAGCTCGCGTAGCCCAGCGCCATGCCGTTGACGCAGGCATCGCTCGGCTTCGACGGGGGAGACGGGCTGACTCCGCCGTCAGTGGCCTTCTCGGTCTCGAGGATCAGCTGCACGGTGGCCACCGCCGCAGGGTGGGTGCGGGACAGGCCCATCCCGCGCAGCTGCAACAGCGTGTAGTGGCTCGAGGTCCACTTCGGCTGGTAGAAACCGCGGCCCCAATGACCGTTCGCGCCGCGCGCCGCCAGGATCGCCGCACCGGCCCCCTCGGTCGCGATCCGTGCCTGGAGCTCCGGGTCGTCCCGCCCCAGCAGGTCGCGCGTCGCGACATAGGCCACCGCCGCATCACCGGCCAGCAGCCAGGCGAGCACCTCCGACGTGGCCACCATCTCATCGTGGCAGGCCGGGCGACCCCGCGGGCGACCCTAGGCTGAAGGGCGTGCCAGACCCGACGCGTCCGACCCAGCAGACCGCCCTGATCGACCAGCTCGTCGCCCTGACCGACCTGCCCGACGTGCGCGAGCGCGCCGACGCCGCCCGCCAGGCCTGCACGCAGCTGCGGTTCCACGAGGCGCTGCGCCGCCGCATCCCCGAGGCGGCCGCCGAGTCGCGGGTCCGGGGCGCGCAGGCCAGCGCGGCCCTCGACGGCGCGGAGTTCCCCGTCGACGTCGTGCGCGAGCTGATGAGCGGCGCCCGCGACTGGCCCGAGGACCTCGACCCCGGGCTGCGCACGCTCAAGGGCGCCGTCGCAGCGACGGCAGAGAGCGAGCGGGTCGTCTCGCTCGTGCGCACCGCCCCGCTCCAGGCCCTGGCGCGGCTGCACGTCGCGGCCGCCTCACCCGTCGTCCGTGGTGACGCGCTGGGACGCCCTCGCACCGGCGACGAGGACTGCACCGAGCTCGTCGACCTCGGCGCGGCGCCCCCACCCACCGTCGTCGCCGCCCGCCTCGCCTCCCTGTCCGACGTCATCGTCGCCGCGGCCGGCAGCAACCGCGTCCCGGCCGCCGTCGTGGCCGCCCTCGTCCACGCCGAGATCGCAGCCGTCCGCCCCTTCGTCCACGGCAACGGCCTCGTCGCGCGCGCCATGGAGCGCGCTCTCGTCCAGGCACTCGGACTGGACCCCACCGGCGTCGCCGTCCCGGAGGCCGGCCACGTCGGAAACGGTGGGCCGGCCTACCTCGGTGCGCTCACGGCATACGCAAGTGGTGGCGCCGCGGGCGTGGGTCTCTGGCTGTCCCAGGCCGGCGAGGCGATCGTCCGCGGGGCCGCCGAAGGCCAGCGGATCAGCGACGCGGTGCGGGCGGGCCGTCTCACCTGAACCTCGGCTGGACGCCCGATGTGGCGATTCGTGCGGGATGTCCACGGGGGTGGACAGTTTCTTGGTCGGCCGGGCAGGTGGGGGGTGTCGCCGGGCCGCGGGTCTGGAGTAGAACGGACTCAGGAACCACATCGCCGAGAGGCGTAGATCCGGATCCACGTAGGACAGAAGTCTCGAGAAGAGGCCGAGTACCCACGCGAGAGCAGTTCACTTGGAACCGTCCACCCCCGGGCGCACAACCGGGGCGACACTTTGAGAATGCACGCCTGGTAGCCCGGAACTTCTCTGGAGGCCCCCCGACCATCTGGTCGGGGGGCCTCCGCCCTGTATGCGAAAATGTCCCGTCGCGAGGCCCGTTCCCAACGAATTTGCCGTGTCGTGACATAGCGCGAGAAATCACCGCGTGTCGTGACATCCCGGTTTGCAATCCGGGGTCAGAAGGCCCAACATTGTTGGTGGTGCTCCCCTCAGGGGTCGAGCACCGACGCGATCTGGCTCCTCCCCCCCGGCGCCAGTCTCGTGAGGTGGCCTTCGTCTTCCCCCGGACGAGGGCCACCACTATTTTCCGGGCACGTCGGCTCCGGTTCCGGGGGCTACGGGCGCGTTGTCCACACCTCCCCGGCGCCCACCGCGTCTGTCCACCGACGGGCGTAGGCCGCTGGGCGGGCCTGCGTGGGTGCACGACGGTGGGGCGCATGGGAAACGTCATCGCCTTCGTGCCGACCTCCGGTGGGGTCGGCTCCTCGACCCTCGCGGCCGCCGTGGCCGTCCGCGCCGCCGCAGCAGGGCGCGCGGTCGTGGCCGTCGACCTCGACCCGCTCGCCGGCTGCCTGGACGTCGTGTTCGGCCTGGAGCAGGAGCCGGGCTGGCGCTGGCCCGAGCTCGCTGACGTCGCCGGCGTGGTCGACGGGCAAGGCCTGGCCGACGAGCTGCCCGTGTCATGCGGCGTGCCGGTGCTCTCCGGGCGCCGCGACGCGCGCTGGGACCCGAGGTCCGCCAGCGGGTCCGGGCTCGCGTCAGACAGCAGATCCGACAGCACGTCCGACAGCACGTCCGACGGGTGGCTTGACACCCTGCCCGACGTCGTGGCCGGGCTGGCCGACGCGCACGACCTGACCGTCCTCGACCTGCCCCGCGACCCAGCCGTGCTCGACGCCGTCGCGTCCCTCATCGACGCGCTCGTGGTGGTGGTCGGCACCCAGGTGCCCCAGCTCGCGGCCGCCTCTGCGGTGGTGTCGGGCACGCGTGGGCTGCTGCGACGGCTGCGCGACGCGGGCCGTCCTTGGGAGGCCGAACCGCTGCTCCCGATCGAGCCCTGGGTCGTGCTGCGTGGCCGCCGCGTTGAGGCCGACCTCGAGGACCTCGTCATGGACGACCTCGACGTCCCCCTCGTCGCCACCATCGGAGACGACCGGCGCCTCATCGCCGAGGTCGCAGAGGGTCTGCCACCCGGCGCTCGCGGGCGCGGCGAGGTGGTGCGCGCTGCCGACGAGCTGCTGCTGCGGCTCACCGACCAGGCCGTCGCCGCATGAGCGCCGAGCCCCGCTCCGGCGGGACCCTCACCCCCGCCGTGTGGCAGCGCGTCCGGGCCGGGGTCGGGCCCGACGGGGCCGCCGTCGGGGCCGTGGCCGAGCAGGAGCGCGGCGCCCTCGGAGCGCACCGAGTGGCCGAGACGCGGTCTGCGCTCGCCTCACGGGTGCTCGGCGCCGGACCTCTCGACCCGTGGTTGGCCGAGGCGGGGGTCACCGACGTCGCCGTCAACGGCGACGGGCGCATCTGGGTCGACCGCGGCCGAGGCATGGAGATGGTGGGGGAGCGGCTCGACCCCGACGACGCCCGTGGCCTGGCCGTCCGCCTGGCCGGCATCGCCGGGCGACGCCTCGATGAGGCAAGTCCCTGGGTGGACGGGCAGCTTCCCTCGGGCGCCCGACTCCACGCGATGCTGCCGCCCCTCGTCGAGGGCGGCCCGCACATCACCATCCGCGTGCCACCGAGCGAGCCCGTGCCGCTGTCCGAGCTGTGCGCGCGGCAGATGCTGCCGACCGAGTGGGAGCCGGTGCTCCGGGCGCTCGTCGGTCAGAAGCTCGCGTTCGTCGTCTCCGGCGGCACCGGCGCGGGCAAGACCACGCTGCTGGCCGCCCTGCTCGGGTGCAGCGATCCTGTCGAACGCCTTCTCGTCGTCGAGGACGTCCGCGAGCTGACGGTCGACCACCCGCACCTGGTGCGACTCGAGGCGAGGCCGGCCAACGTCGAGGGCGCCGGCGAGGTCACCTTGACGACGCTCGTGCGCCAGGCCCTGCGCATGCGTCCCGACCGCATCGTCGTGGGAGAGGTCCGCGGAGCCGAGGTGCGAGAGCTCCTGGCCGCCCTGAACACCGGGCACGAGGGTGGGTGCGGCACGGTGCACGCCAACGCGCCGGCCGACGTCGTGGCCCGGTTCGAGGCGCTGGGAGCCCTGGCCGGACTGACCCCTGAGGCGGTCCGCGCCCAGCTGGCCGCGGCCATCGACGTCGTCGTCCATGTGACCCGTGACCGGGGCCTGCGCCGGGTCGCCTCGGTGGCGGCGCTCTTCCGGCGCGACGGCAACCCCTGCATCGTGCCGGCGCTCGAGTGGGACGGTCCCGGGCATGCGCCCCGGTTCGCCGCCGGGTGGACGGCGCTGGCCGCACGCCTCGGGCTGGATGTGGACCTCACGGGGTCGGTCCCTCTGGCGGACGCGTCATGAGCGAACAGCAGATCTGTGGGACGGGGCCGTCGTGAGCTGGGTCTGCTCGAACGCAGCCGTCGCGGACGCGGTCGGTGCGACCTTGGGGGTCGCGGGCCCGGGTGTGGCGGACGGCGCCCCCGCGAACATGGCCGTGGCGAACGTCGGCGCCGCTGGGGCCGTCGCGGCAGTGCTTCTCGGAGTCGCCGTCCTGGTGTGGCCCCGGCGGACGTCGGCGCGGTCGCCGATCGCGGGGCTTCGGCCCGTCGACGTCCTCCAGGCCGGCTCGGGCTCGGCGCCCGGCGCGCGTGGTGACGTCGGCCCGGACAGCGCCACCTCGAGCCTCTGGCAGCAGGATCCGGTCGACCTCTACCGGCAGTGGCGCCTGCGGCGTCGACCGGGTGACCTCGTCGACGACGTGCTCGACCTCCTGCGCGGGATCGGGCCGGCGCTCGGTGCCGGTCTGACCCCGGCCCGTGCCATCGAGCTGGCTGCGACCTCCACCCTCGGCGTCGAACGCGTGCGCCTCGCGCGGGAGTCGACGCGCCGGCAGGGCCGGCGGGGTGACCGCAACCGTGTCGATCTCCGAGCCGCGCGCGCCGACATCGACCAGCTCGTCGGCGCCCTGCTCGACGTGAGCGACCGCGCCGAGCCCACCTCGCCGGTCTGGGCGACGTGGGCCGACCGAAGCGCGTCCGCGGAGCTCGCCCTCGTCGCCGCAGCCTGGCGCCTCTCCGAGAGCACCGGTGCGCCGCTGGCCTCGGCGGTCGACCGCGCTGTCCGGGGCCTGCTCGACGCCCGCGCCCGACGCGGCAAGGTCGCCGTTGCCGTCGCAGGCCCGCGCGCCACGGTCACCGTGCTCACCCTGCTTCCGCTCACAGGTCCCCTCTTCGGGCTCGCCTGCGGCATCGACCCGGCCACGCTCTACCTCGGGTCACCCGTCGCGACGGCCAGCGCCGCGCTCGGTCTCGTCCTCGTGTGGGCGGGTCGGGTCTGGTGCACGCGGATGGTCCGCCGGGCGGTGCGGCCATGAGCCCTCTCGCCCCGTCCCACGCCCCGTCCGACGCGTTGGCCGTGGTCACGCAGGGCTCGATGCTCGCTGGGCTCGTCGCCGCCGGTCTGGCAGCCGCAGCCGTGCTCGTGCTCCTCGGCGGGCGCCACGAGGCCGACGGATCGAGCGGTTCGGTCTCCGCCGCCCATCCCGACGTCGGCGCTGAGGGCACTGGTGGCGCTGACACCGTGCCGAGCTCGCCACCATCATCCGCCCGCCGGCAGGACAGCCCAGTCAGCCCAGTCAGCCCAGACGGGCAGGGGCGAGAGGCAACCCGCGGGCGCGGCCTCCGGTTCCTTCGCCGTGGCCAGGATGACCAGGCTGAGGCGGACGACGCCCAGGTCTCCTCGGCGCTGGCCCTGCTGGCGCTGGCCTACCGCTCGGGCCTGCCCACGTGGGACGTCCTCGAGGCCGTCGCGGCAGGGCTCACCGGCCGGGCTTCGACGGACCTGCGACAGGTCGCCACCGCGCTCCGATGGGGAGCGAGCGAGGCAGAGGCCTGGGCATCGGTCGGGCACGTGTGGGCACCTGCCGCACGGGCCGTCGCCATCGCCCATCAGGCGGGTGTGCCGCCGGGAGCCATGCTCCTCGCTGCCTCCGACGACCTGCGCGAGGCCGAGCTCGAACGGCTGGAGATCTCGGCAGCCAAGGTCGGGGTGCGACTCGTCGCCCCACTCGGGCTCGTGCTCCTGCCGGCGTTCTGCCTCAACACGGTCGCCCCGCTCGTCATCGCTCTGGCCGGTGACCTCATGAGCGGGTGACCCGACGCAACGGGGGCAGAGGTGCTCGACACCGGTGCCCACAGCAGCCCGCGAGATCGCCCCAGCCCCACGACAGCTGCGACAGCCACGGGGCCGGCGACCTCGCTCGGCCCGCGACCGCCCAGCCCCCGTCATCCCTCGGACCCACGAGGACCACAGCCTCCCGGGCACTTCGGCCCGGGCGAGGAGAGAAGGAGACTCGCATGACTCACCGACTGACCCGCAAGCTCACCCATTTCGTGGCGCCACGGCCGCGCCCGGACAGAGGGATGACGACGGCGGAGTATGCCGTCGGCATCATGGCCGCCTGCACCTTCGCCCTGGTGCTGCTCGGCGTCGTCAAGTCCGACGCCGTGCGCAGCGCCCTGGCCGGAATCGTCCAGAGCGCGCTGGGGATAGCGGGGTGAGGTCACGCCGCCCTCGGCCCTCACCTGGTAGCGATCGCGGGGTGAGGTCATGCCGGTCTCGGTCCTCACCAGATCGGGATCGCGGGATGGTGACGGCCGAGCTCGCCGTCGCCATCCCGTCCGTCGTGCTCGTGCTGGCCCTGTGCCTCGTCGCTGCCAAGGCCGGTGTCGACCAGATCCGCTGCGTCGATGCGGCACGCGTCGCGAGCCGAGCAGCCGCGCGGGGAGATGATCCTGCGCGGGTCAGGGCGCTCGCGGCGGCGGCGGCACCGGACGGGGCGAGCGTCCAGGTCGACGGCGTGGACGGGGCCGCGGGCGGGGGACCGGGTGGCGGAGCCGGCGGCGCGGTCCGCGTCACCGTCTCGGTGCGCACGGGCGGATGGGGTGTGTTGCCGGCGTGGGACCTCTCCGCGTCCGCGGTCACTCCGGTCGAGTCGGCCTCGTGAGCGGGCGAGCCCGGTCAGCGCCGGAGGACGGGGCGGCCACCGTGCTGGTGCTGTCCCTCGTGGGTCTGGTCCTTGCGCTGACGGTCGGTGCCCTGGTCGTCGCGTCAGCCGTCGTCGCCAGCCAGCGAGCTCGACTCGCCGCAGACCTCGGCGCCCTGACGGGCGCCTCGGCCCTCCAGGACGAAGCGTCACCCGCGAGTGCGTGCGCGGCGGCACGACAGGTGGTCGGCGGGAACGGGGCTGCGACACAGAGCTGTTCGTCGGACGGTTCGGTCGTCGACGTGCGCGTCATGGTGCCTGTGGGGCTGTGGCCCGAGCCCGCCGTCGCGCGTGCTCGCGCCGGCCCAGAGTGATCAGGCGGCTCCCATGGGTGGGGCCGACCGGTGCTCAGCGGTTCTGCCAGGCGTCCGGCGCCGTGAGCAGCTGCCGCACCCGGCTGGGCAGGTCGCCGGTGCGGAGGTCCTCGATCGAGGTCTCGTCGAGCACCTCGCGCAGGCTCGCGCGCACCGCCACCCAGAGGCTCGGCAGGTGCGTGGCGACTCCGTGGTACTCCGTCTCGTGCGGCCGCAGACCGCGCACCTCGGCGAGGGGTCCGTCCACCGCACGGAAGATGTCTCCCACGCTGATCTCGTTGCGCGGGCGGCCCAGGACATAGCCGCCGCGCGCGCCGCGGCGGGACAGCACGAGGTTGCCGCGGCGCAGGTCCGCGAAGATCGCCTCGAGGAACTTGCGCGGCAGCTCCTGCCGGGTCGCGAGGCTGTCGATGCTGATCGGGCCCGAGCCCTCCGCGTCCGCCTCGGCGAGGATGAGCATCGCGCGGACCGCGTAGTCGACTCGTGCCGAGATGTCCACGCGTGCAGTCTGCCGCACCCGATGGATCCACCGCGCCAAAGGCTGTTTCCCGGACCTTCCCCTTGTCGACTGCCCAGTTCTCGGCGTGGGAACTGGGCACTCGACCGGTGGGCGGGCGGGGACCCGTCGGGACGTGGGCACTCGACCGGGGTGGGGCGGGTGTGACTGAGGCGGCGAGGTGTCGTCCCCTCGCCGCCTCAGTTCGTTCGGGTGTCCCGGTCTCCCGAGCCACCCACCCACGCCGCGTGGCGGCGAGGGAAGCTTCACGCAATAGGTTAGGCCGTCGCCCCTCGTGAGGGGGAGTCGTGTCTCACCTTGGGGGTGCCGCGGTCTGGACGCTCCGGCTCAGATCGCGAGCGCGGGGTCGTGCTCGACGACGCTCGACCGGGCGACGGCGCGCGCGTGGATCGTCTCGCCCTCGCGTAGCTGCAGCTCGGCTGCGTCGCGCCGGGTGATCTGGGCCGCGAACCGCTCGCCGGAGTCGGCGCGCAGGTCGACGCGCACCTCGAAGCCGAGCGGCACGACGCGTTCGACGACGGCGTCGATGACACCGGGGGAGTCGGCGATCTTGGCGTCGAGCGCGAGGGCCGTCGCGCGGTCCCGCTCCAGCACGATGTCGTGCGGCCGCACGAGCTGGCCGCCGAGCCGAGACACCGATCCGAGGAAGCCCATGACGAAGTCGTTGGCGGGGCGCTCGTAGAGCGTGACCGGGTCGCCGACCTGCTCGATGCGGCCCTTGTTGAGCACCGCGATCCGGTCGGCGACGTCGAGCGCCTCCTCCTGGTCGTGCGTCACGAGCACCGTCGTCACGTGGACCTCGTCGTGCAGCCGTCGCAGCCACTGGCGCAGGTCGGTGCGCACCTTCGCGTCGAGCGCTCCGAACGGCTCGTCGAGGAGCAGCACCTGCGGGTCGACCGCGAGGGCACGCGCCAGGGCCATGCGCTGACGCTGCCCGCCGGAGAGCTGCGCCGGGTAGCGGTGCTGGAAGCCCTCGAGTCCGACGATCTCGAGCAGCTCGTCGACCTTCTTGTTCGCCTCCGCCTTGGGCCGCTTGCGGATCGTCAGCCCGAAGGCGACGTTGTCGCGGACCGTCATGTGCTTGAACGCGGCGTAGTGCTGGAAGACGAAGCCGATGCCGCGCCGCTGCGGCGGCTCGGCCGTCACGTCGCGACCCTGGATCGTCACGGTCCCCGAGTCCAGGCCCTCGAGCCCGGCGATGGAGCGCAGCAGCGTCGACTTGCCCGACCCGCTCGGCCCCAGCAGCGCGGTCAGCGAGCCGCTCGGGATGTCGAGGCTCACGTCGTCGAGCGCGGCGAACGAGCCGTAGTTCTTCCGGGCGCTGTTCACGGTGATCATCGGTCGCTCCTCTTGCGGTCGAGCACGGTCATGAGCAGCAGCACGACGAGCGCGATGCCCATGAGGAGGGTGGCGGCGGCATACGCGCCGTAGGTGTTGTGGTCGTCGATGTAGCGCGAGTGGACGAGCAGCGTCAGGGTCTGCGAGACGCCGGGGAAGCCCGAGCTGACCATGATGACCGCGCCGAACTCACCGAGCGCACGCGCGACGGTCAGGACGACGCCGTAGCTCAGGCCCCACCGGATCGCCGGAAGGGTGATGCGCCAGAAGGTCTGCCACCCGCCGGCGCCGAGGGTCGAGGCGGCCTGCTCCTGCTCCGTGCCGATCTCGTGGAGCACCGGCTCCACCTCGCGCACGACGAAGGGCAGCGTCACGAAGATCGTCGCGAGCACCATGCCGGGAATGCCGAAGATGACCTGGAAGCCGGACCGGTCGACGGCTCCGAACCAGCCGCCCGCGCCCCACAGCATGATCAGCGAGACACCGACGACGATGGGCGACACCGCGAAAGGCAGGTCGACGACGGCCTGCAGCAGTCCGCGGCCGCGGAATCGCCCGCGCACCAGTGCGATCGCGGTCGCGACCCCGAAGACGACGTTGATCGGCACGGTGATCGCGACGATGAGCAGCGACAGGTTGAGGGCCGACCTGGCGGCCGGGGTCGAGATCGACGCGACGAACTCCGAGAGACCGGGCTCGAAGGTGCGCCAGAGGATCACGCCGATCGGCACCGCGAGCAGGAAGAAGAGGTAGCCGAGGGCGAGCACGCGCAGCGACAGGCGCGTGCCGCGGGAGACCCTCATGCGTCACGCTCCTCTCGTCGCTGGGTGCGGCTCGACACGACCCGGAGCACGAGCAGCGTGAGGAACGCGATGGCGAGCAGCGCGACCGAGACCGCGGCGGCGGCCTGCGGACGGTCGATCTCGATCTGCTGCTGGATGTACTGCGACGCCACCTGCGTCTCGCGCGGGATGTTGCCGCCGATGAGCACCACCGAGCCGTACTCGCCGATGGCGCGCGCGAAGGCGAGCCCGGTGCCGCTGAGGATCGCCGGAGCCAGCGTCGGCAGCACGATCCGGCGGAACGTCGTCCAGCCCGAGGCGCCGAGCGAGGCGGCGGCCTCCTCGACCTCGTGGTCGGCCTCGATGAGCACCGGCTGGACCGAACGCACGACGAACGGCAGCGTGACGAAGAGCAGCGCGACGACGAGGCCCCAGCGCGTCGCGTTGAGCTCGACACCGATGGGGCTGTTGGGGCCGTAGAGCGCGAGCAGCACGATGCTCGCGACGATCGTCGGCAGGGCGAAGGGGAGGTCGATGACGGCGTTCACGACGCGCTTGCCGCGGAACTCGTCGCGGACGAGCACCCATGCGACGAGCGTGCCGAGGACCGCGTTGAGAAGGGCCACGACCGCCGAGACGAGGACGGTGACCCAGAGCGCCGCCAGGGCCGTCGGCGCGGTCACTGCCTCCCAGAAGCCGGCGAGTCCGTCGTCGAACGCGGCGACCGTCAGCGCGGCGAGCGGCAGCAGCACGATGACGCTGAGCCACAGCGTGACGACGCCGACGCCGAGCGGGCGACGCAGGCCACCACGTCGCGTCCACGGTCCACGCCGCTGGTCCTGACGCTCGCCTGGTCGTATGCCGTCCGGCGCGGTCGTGTCCGGACGCGCCGGCAGGGGCGCCGCGTCCGTCTCCGGACGCGGGCCCCTGCGGTGCTGGTCGGTGTCCGTGGTCACTGCGTCGCCTGGTCGTAGATCTTGGCGATGTCACCGACGTCCTTCTTGAAGAGCGTGCTGTCGACCGTCTTCCAGCCGCCGAGGTCGGCGATCGTCCAGAGCTTCGACGGCGTCGGGAACTTCGACGCGTAGTCCTTGGCGACCGTCTCGTCGACGGGGCGGAAACCGGCCTCGGCGAGCAGCTTCTGTGCCTCGGGCGTGTAGAGGTAGTCGTCGAACGCCGTCGCAGCCGCGAGGCTCTTGGTGCCCTTGAGCACGGCCGCCGGGTTCTCGATCTTGAAGGTCGTCGGCGGCGTCACGTGCTCGACCGGGTCGCCCTTCTTCTCCACGAAGAGGGCCTCGTTCTCGTAGCTGAGGAGCGCGTCGCCGCTGCCCTGCAGGAACGTCTCGGTCGCCTCACGGCCGGACTTCGGCTGGACCTTGACGTGGTCCTTGACGAGCGCCGACACGTAGGCGAGACCGGCGGCCTTGTCGGCGCCCCCGTTGCTCTTCGCGGCATACGGCGCGAGGAGGTTCCACTTGGCCGAGCCGGACGAGAAGGGGTTGGGCGTGACGACCTCGACGCCGGGCCTGAGCAGGTCGTCCCAGTCCTTGATGCCCTTGGGGTTGCCCTTGCGGACGACGATCGTCACGACGGAGCCGAAGGGGATCCCCTTGTGCTCGTTGGCGTTCCAGCTGGGATCGACGAGCCCGGCGTCGACGAGTCGGGTGATGTCGGGCTCGACGGAGAAGTTGACGAAGTCGGCCTCGGCCCCCGCGGCGACCTTGCGGCTCTGGTCGCCGGACGCGCCGTAGCTCTGCTGGAACTGCACGCCCTTGCCGGCTGCGGTCCTCTGGAAGGCGGGGATGACGACGTCGAACCCGACCTTCGGCACGGCGTAGGCATAGAGGTTGACGGTGGTCGTCGTGGCGCCACCGGCGGCGGTCCCGGCGGCCGCGACGCTGTCGCTGGCCCCGCCACCGGCGCACGCCGTCAGGCCGAGGGTCGCGGTGACGGCGATGGCGGCGAGGGCGCTGTGGGTGAGGGACGGGCGGCGCATGTCGGCTCCTGAGGGGTGTCGTCCGGATGGGTCCTTTCCCTATCCGTTGCATGGGAGTTTCGAATAGCGCGACGTTACCGGTCAAATAACTCGACATTATGTCTCAGAGTGTGGGCGGCGCCCCGGGGCGCCGCACGGCGCGGCCGTCAGGGTCAGGGCGTCGCGGGACCTGTGGGCCCGGCCGGGCCGGCCGCGCGCAGTGCGAGGTCGAGCAGCGCGACCGCTCCACGCTTGTCGAGGGGCTCGTTGCCGTTGCCGCACTTCGGCGACTGGATGCACGACGGGCAGCCGCTGGCGCACTCGCACGACGCGATGGCCTCGCGGGTTGCGCTGAGCCACGGTCGGATTCGCCGGTAGCCACGTTCGGCGAAGCCGGCACCGCCGGGGTGTCCGTCGTAGATGAGGATCGTCGGCAGCCCCGTGTCCGGGTGCAGCGCCGTGGAGACACCCCCGATATCCCAGCGGTCAGCGGTCGCGAAGAGGGGCAGCATGCCGATCGCCGCGTGCTCGGCGGCGTGCGCCGCTCCGGGTATGCCGTCCTCCGCGACCCCGACGGCGGCGAGCTCCGCGACGGGCATCGTCCACCACACGGCCTTGGTCGCGAGCGTGCGTGGCGGCAGCTCGAGCGGGTGCTCCCCGAGCACCTCGCCGCCCGGGAGCCGGCGCAGGAACGAGGTGACCTGGTGGCGCACGCTGACGTGGCCGAACGAGCAGCGGAGGGCGCCCCACTCCTCGTGCTCGACCTCGTGGACGATCTGGAAGTCGCTGACCGACTGCGCCTGGGTCGTCCAGCCGGGGTCGCCGCGCACGGCGAAGGCGGCGTGGTCGTCGAGGTCGAGCTCGGTGATGACCCACGTCTGGCCCTGGTGCAGGTGCACCGCCCCGGTGTGCGCCTGAGAGTGCGCGGCGGCGTCGTCGACGGTGCCGACGACCCGACCGGTCCGGGTCTCGATGATGCGCACGGGCTCGCCCGCGCCGCGCAGCGAGAGGTGGTCGGCGGGACGGTCCTCCCGCCCCCAGAACCAGCCGCGGGGCCGCTTCTTGAGGATGCCGCGGGCCACGAGGGCGTCGAGCAGCACCCGCGTCTGCGGGCCGAAGATCTCGATGTCGGCCTCGGTGACCGGCAGCTCGGCCGCCGCCGCGGCGAGGTGGGGGGCGAGCACGTGCGGGTTGTCGGGGTCGACGACGGTCGCCTCGATGCCGCGGCCGAAGATGGCCTCGGGGTGGTGCACGACGAACGTGTCGAGCGGGTCGTCGGCGGCGACGAGCACCGCGAGCGACCGCTCCCCGGACCGGCCGGCCCGCCCGGCCTGCTGCCACAGCGACGACAGCGTGCCGGGCCAGCCCGCGAGCAGCACGGCGTCGAGCCCGCTGACGTCGACACCGAGCTCGAGGGCGTTCGTCGCGGCGAGGCCGAGCAGCTCCTTGGAGCGCAGCGACCGCTCGAGCTCGCGGCGCTCCTCGGGCAGGAACCCGCCCCGGTAGGCAGCGACGCGCCCCTCGTCGGTGACGGAGACCCGCTCCTTGGCGATGCGGGCCACCACCTCGACGCCGGCCCGGGACCGGGCGAAGGCGACGGTCTGCACGTGCTCGCGCACGCACCCGGCCAGCAGCTCACCGGTCTCGGTGATGGTGCTGACCCGCTGCGGCTGCCCGTTCTCGCCGACGAGCAGCGGCGGCTCCCAGAGGGCGAAGGTCATCGACGCACGAGGTGACCCGTCGCGCGTCACCGGGGTCACCGGCATACCGAGGAGCCGCGAGGCGTGCTCCTCAGGGTCGGCGACCGTCGCGGACGCGAAGACGAAGGTCGGCTCGGCGCGGTAGCGCGCGGCCACTCGCCGCAGGCGGCGCAGGACCGCGGCCATGTGGGCGCCGAAGACGCCCTTGTAGACGTGGCACTCGTCGACGACGACGTAGCGCAGCGCCCGCAGGAACGAGCTCCACCGCTCGTGTCCGGGCAGGAGCGAGTGGTGCAGCAGGTCCGGGTTGGTCAGCACGAGGTTGGCGTGGTCGCGGATCCAGCGGCGCTCGTCGGTGGGGGTGTCCCCGTCGTAGGTCGCCGGGCGCACCGACGGCAGCGCGAGCCGGTCGATGCGGCTCAGCTGGTCGGCCGCGAGGGCCTTGGTGGGGGAGAGGTAGAGGGCCGTCGCGCCGCGGCCGCTCGGGGCGCTCGCTCCCGACACGAGGTCGCTGAGCATGGGCAGGTGGTAGCCGAGGCTCTTGCCCGACGCCGTCCCCGTGCTGACGACGACGTGCCGTCCCGCGTGGGCGGCCTGCGCGACCTCGACCTGGTGCGACCACGGCGCCTCGATGCCCGACGCGAGCAGGGCCCCGAGGAGCGTCGGGTCGACCCACTCCGGCCAGTCCGCGTGGACGGCCTGCCGCGCCGGCACCTCGTGCACGTGCACGAGACGCTCGGGGTGGTCGCCGACGAGCGTGCGCAGGAGGTCCTCCGGCACGGGTCCCATGGGCGCTGGCTCCCCGTTCATGTGGAGCAACCGTATGCCGTCGGGGTACGGTAACCGTCGTGCGGGGCAGGTTACCGCGCAGTCGGTCAACCAGGGGAACGTGACTGGCGAGAACCCCCTCAGGTCTCGTCAGGAGTCGACCGGCCCGTGGCGCGGCAGCATCCTCGACCGAGGCAACCGGAAGCTTTTTGGCGTGTGGCACAGGAAGGGGCACAGGTGGATCTCTCGATCACCAGAGCCGACCATGGCACCCAGACCGTGGTGCACCTCGGCGGCGAGATCGACGTGTACACCGCGCCGCTCGTGCGCGAGAAGCTCGATGAGCAGATCCAGGCCGGCCGCACCCAGCTCGTCGTGGACCTCACGGACGTGACGTTCCTCGACTCGACGGGCCTCGGGGTGCTCGTCGGGCGGCTCAAGCTGACGCGCACGCGTGGCGGCGCGATGCGGCTCGTCGGCACCGACGACCGCGTGCTCAAGGTCTTTGCCATCACCGGCCTCGACAAGGTCTTCGAGATCCACCCGACCCTCGACGCCGCGCTCGCCGCGAGCGAGGCCGGGCCGAACGCAACGGGCGCGGGGTCCTGAGCGACACCCCGGTCGTCGACGAGGACCTGGTCGCGCTGCTCCGCGCGGACCTCACGGCGGCCCGCTTCACCGTTCACGGCGTCGCCGACCGGCTGGGTCCCGTCGCCTCCGCCGCGCTCCACCGGGAGCAGCCGCTGCCCGCGCTGCTCGCCACCGAGCGGTCCGGGACCCGAGACACGTCCGACACGTCTGACACGTCTGACACGGCTGACACGGCTGCGGACGACGCGTGCGGGGTGCTCATCCGCCTGTTCACGCTCGGCCGTCCCGTCCCCGCGTCCGCCCTGGCCTCGGCGCTGCCGACCCTGGGGGTCGAGGGAGCCGTCGCGCTCGGTCTCGTCCGGGTCGGCGGCGGTCGCGCCGGCGTCGCCGCCGGACGGTCGACCCCGCCCGAGCGCGAGGTCGCAGCGACGTGCGACCTGCGCCCCTACGGCGACGACGCCCACGACTGGTGGGTGGCCTCCGACCTCTCCGAGCTGGTGGTCGGCGGACCGCTGCGTCGCGACCACGTGCTCGGCATCGGCGGCGCCTCGACGACGCTCGCGTCGTGGACGGTGCGACGACCCGTCGAGCGCGCGCTCGACCTCGGCACGGGCTGCGGCGTGCAGGCCCTGCACCTGACGGGCCACGCCCGCGCCATCGTCGCCACGGACATCTCCGAACGAGCGCTGGCGTATGCCGCGTTCAACGTCGCGCTCGCCGCCTCCGAACACTCCGGCGCCGTGCCGCCGTTCGAGCTGCTGGCCGGCGACCTGCTGGATCCTGTTGCCGGGCAGCGTTTCTCGCTCGTCGTGAGCAACCCGCCCTTTGTCATCACGCCGCGTGACGAGGCTCTCCCGCTCTACGAGTACCGCGACGGCGGCCGCGCCGGAGACGCCCTCGTCCGGTCGCTCGTCCGTCAGGTCGGCACGGTGCTCGAGCCCGGCGGCATCGCGCAGTTCCTCGGCAACTGGGAGGTCCCGGCCGGGCGCACGTGGCGCGACGTCTGGGGCGACTGGCTCGAGGAGCAGGCCCGTGACGGCATCGCCCTCGACGCCTGGGTCGTCCAGCGCGAGTCGCAGGACCCGGCCGAGTACGCCGAGCTCTGGGCCCGCGACGGCGGCGCCCTGCCCGGCAGCGAGGCGCACTCGCAGATGTATGCCGCGTGGCTGCGGGACTTCGCCTCGCGTGACGTCGAGCGGGTCGGGTTCGGTGTCGTCACCCTGCAGCGCCCGGCGACCGACCGTCCGACGTGGCGTTCCCTCGACGAGGCCCACGGTCCGGTCTCGGCGCCGATGGGACCGGCGATCGACGCGGGACTGCGCGCCCGGACGTGGCTGGCCGAGCACTCCGACGACGACGTCCTCGACGTCGCGTGGTCGTGCGCGCCCGACGTCACGGAGGAGCGGCACGGCCGGCCGGGCGCCGAGGACCCCAGCGTCATCCTCGTCCGTCAGGGTGGTGGGCTGGGACGCGTCGTGCGCGCCGGGACGCTGCTCGCGGCATACCTCGGCGTCGCAGACGGGGAGCTGACCGCGCGGGCTGCGCTCGACGCCATCGCCGAGGTGCTCGCCCTCGAGCCCGAGCAGGTGCGTGCCGAGACGCTGCCGCAGCTGCGCGACCTCGTCGCCGACGGCCTGCTCGTCTGAACCTTCGTCAAACCGCTTGTGAGTGAGTGCTCACTCATTCAGAATGGTGCGGTGTCGACACGAGTTGAGGGATCCGCCCGACCCGCCCAGCGCAGGGCGGCCCCGATGGACCCCGACGACCGGCGCGACGCCCTCATCGAGGTGTTCGTCCGGCTCGCGCACCGCGAGGGCCGCAACCCGACCACGAGCGAGATCGCCCAGGAGGCGGGCGTGGCCGAGGGCACGATCTTCCGCGTCTTCCCGACCAAGGAGGTCCTCGAGCAGGAGGCCGTGCAGGCGGCGTTCTGCCCCGCCCCGGTGCGACGGCGCATCGCCGCCATCGACCCGGAGGGCTCCCTGCGCGACCGGCTGGTCGACTTCACCCGCATCATGCAGATGCGCTTCACCGAGGTCTTCGGGCTCATGGGCGCCCTCGGACTCACCCAACCGCCCAACCGCGGGCCGCACCAGGCCTGCTACGACGCGGGGCGGCACCTTCGTGGGCACGCCGACGAGGAGGAGCACGTGGCCGCGCACCAGCCCCTGCTCGAGGCGATCCACGAGCTGCTCGTCCACGACGAGGACCACCTCGTCGTCCCCGGCGCCGACGTCGTCCACCGCATCCGGCTGCTCACGTTCTCGGGCAGCCACCCCGGCATCGCCGACGGCAAGACGCTGACCCCCGAGGAGATCGTCGACACCGTGCTCTTCGGGCTCGTCCGCCGCACGCCGGACGGTGGCACGACATGACAAACCACTTGACCCTCACCTCGCGTGAGTCCGTAGCCTCACCTCCGTTCACCCGACGAAAGGCGCCCGCATGCTGATGCGTCTGCTCCGCACCCATCTGCGTCCCTACCAGGGCCAGATCGTGCTCATCGTGCTGGCCCAGTTCGTCAGCACGATGGCCTCGCTCTACCTGCCCAGCCTCAACGGGCAGATCATCGACCAGGGCGTCGCCAAGGGCGACACCTCCTTCATCATCAGCCACGGCGCCATCATGCTCGCCGTCAGCCTCGTCCAGATCGTCGCCTCGGTCGCAGCGACCTACCTCGCCGCCAAGGTGGCCATGGCGATGGGACGAGACATCCGCGGCAACGTCTTCGGAACCGTCGTCGGCTTCTCGGCGCAGGAGGTGACCCGCTTCGGGGCCCCGACCCTCATCTCGCGCAACACCAACGACGTCACGCAGGTGCAGATGGTGGCGTTCATGGCCTTCGCGCTGCTCGTGACGACGCCGATCATGATGGTCGGCGGCATCATCATGGCGCTGCGCGAGGACGTCGGGCTGTCCTGGCTCGTCGCGGTCGCCGTGCCGCTGCTCGGCCTCTGCGTCGGACTCGTCATCTCGCGCATGGTGCCGTGGTTCGGCCGCATGCAGACCTCGCTCGACGGGGTCAACCGGGTCATGCGCGAGCAGATCACCGGCATCCGGGTCGTGCGTGCGTTCGTGCGCGAGGCGCACGAGGAGGCCCGCTTCGCCGAGGCCAACGGGCGGCTCACCAACGCCGGCCTGCAGGTCGGACGGCTGATGGCCCTCGTCTTCCCGATCGTCATGCTCATCTTCAACCTCTCGACGGTGGCCGTGATGTGGTTCGGCGGCCACCGGATCGCCTCCGGCGACATGCAGATCGGCGAGCTGACGGCGTTCCTGTCCTACCTCGTGCAGATCCTCATGGCCGTCATGATGGCCACCTTCATGGCGACGATGATCCCCCGCGCGTCGGTCTCGGCCGGGCGCCTCGAGGAGGTGCTCGACACGGAGTCGACCGTCGTCGAGACCTCGAACCCGGTGAAGCTGCCGGTCGGCGCCGACGGGCTGTCCTTCACTGCGGTCGACTTCCACTACCCCGGGGCGGAGGCCGCGGTGCTGCACGACGTGACCTTCACGGCCGCGCCGGGACGCATGACCGCGATCATCGGCTCGACCGGTGCGGGCAAGACGACGCTCCTCGGGCTCGTGCCGCGGCTCTTCGACGCCTCGCGCGGCGTCGTCGCCGTCGGCGGGATCGACGTGCGCGACCTCGTGCTCGACGACCTGTGGAGCAGGATCGGCCTCGTGCCGCAGAAGCCCTACCTCTTCAGCGGCACCGTCGCGAGCAACCTGCGCTACGGCAACCCGGAGGCCACCGACGCCGAGCTCTGGGACGCCCTGCGCATCGCCCAGGCCGAGGAGTTCGTCCAGACGATGGGTGGCCTCGAGTCGCCGATCGCCCAGGGTGGCACCAACGTCTCCGGCGGCCAGCGGCAGCGCCTCGCCATCGCCCGGGCCATCGTCAAGCGGCCCGAGATCTACCTGTTCGACGACTCGTTCTCGGCGCTCGACCTGTCGACCGACGCGCGGCTGCGCCGGGCCCTGCGCCCGGCCACGGCGAACAGCACGGTCGTCATCGTGGCCCAGCGCGTGTCCACGATCGTCGACGCAGACCACGTCATCGTGCTCGAGGACGGCCGCATCGTCGGCCAGGGCACTCACGAAGAGCTTCTCGACACCTGCACGACCTACCAGGAGATCGTCGAGTCCCAGCGCAGCGCGGAGGTGGCGGCCTGATGTCCGAGGGAGTCAAGACCACGGAGGAGAAGGCCGCCGAGGCCCGGCGCGGTCCGGCCCGCCGCGGCGGCCCGCCACACATGACGATGGGCCAGCCGGCCGAGAAGTCGCTGAACTTCGGCCCGTCGGCCAAGCGCCTGCTCGGCCGACTCCGGCCGCACCGCGTCAAGGTCGCCGTCGTGCTCGTCTTCGCCGTCGTCAGCGTCGCGCTCAGCTCGATCGGTCCCAAGATCCTCGGCCGCGCCACCGACCTGCTCTTCGCCGGGGCCATCGGCGCTCAGCTGCCGGCGGGCGTGAGCAAGGAGCAGGTGGTCGAGGGGCTGCGGGCCAAGGGCCAGGACGGGTTCGCCGACCTGCTGAGCAACGTGGACTTCGTGCCGGGGCAGGGGATCGACTTCGACGCCGTCGGACGCGTGCTGCTGCTCGTCATGGCGCTCTTCGTCGCCGCCTCACTGCTCATGTGGGTCCAGGGCTGGATCCTGCAGGGGGTGCTGCAGCAGACGATGTACGACCTGCGCCAGGAGGTCGAGGCCAAGCTCAACCGGCTGCCGCTGCCCTACTTCGACAACCAGCCGCGCGGTGAGATCCTCAGCCGCGTCACCAACGACATCGACAACGTCGGCCAGTCGCTGCAGCAGACGCTCTCGCAGCTGCTCAACTCGCTGCTGACGGTCATCGCGGTGCTCGGCATCATGTTCTGGATCTCGTGGACCCTCGCGCTCATCGCGCTCGTCAGCATCCCCATCTCGATCGTCGTCACGACCGTCATCGCCAAGCGCTCGCAGAAGCTGTTCGTGCAGCAGTGGCGCAACACGGGCGAGCTCAACGGCATCGTCGAGGAGACCTTCACCGGCCACGGGCTCGTCAAGGTCTACGGCCGCCAGAAGGAGACCGCCGCCAACTTCAAGGTGAAGAACGACGAGCTCTTCGACGCCGCGTTCGGGGCGCAGTTCATCAGCGGCATCATCATGCCGGTCATGATGTTCGTCGGGAACCTCAACTACGTCGCCATCGCCGTCGTCGGTGGCCTGCGGGTCGCCAGCGGCACGATGAGCCTCGGTGACGTGCAGGCGTTCATCCAGTACTCCCGCCAGTTCACCCAGCCGCTCACCCAGGTCGCCTCGATGGCCAACGTGCTCCAGTCGGGCGTGGCCTCGGCCGAGCGGGTCTTCGAGGTGCTCGACGCCTCGGAGCAGCAGGCCGACGTCGCCGAGCCGGCACGCATCGTCGACCCGCACGGCGCTGTCGCGTTCGAGGACGTGTCCTTCTCGTACACGCCCGACAAGCCGCTCATCGAGGACCTGGACCTGTCGGTTCGGCCCGGGCAGACCGTCGCGATCGTCGGTCCGACCGGCGCCGGCAAGACGACGCTCGTCAACCTCATCATGCGGTTCTACGAGCTCGACGGTGGCCGCATCACGCTCGACGGCATCGACATCCGGGACCTGACGCGCCACGACCTGCGCTCGCGCATCGGAATGGTGCTCCAGGACACGTGGCTCTTCGGAGGCACGATCCGCGACAACATCGCCTACGGCCGCCCGGGGGCCAGCGACGAGGAGGTCATCGCAGCGGCGAAGGCCACCTACGTCGACCGCTTCGTGCACTCGCTGCCCGACGGCTACGACACGGTGCTCGACGACGAGGCGTCCAACATCTCGGCCGGTGAGAAGCAGCTCGTCACGATCGCCCGCGCGTTCCTGTCCGACCCGGCACTGCTCATCCTCGATGAGGCGACGAGCTCGGTCGACACGCGCACCGAGCTGCTCGTCCAGCACGCCATGGCCGCGCTGCGGTCGGACCGCACGAGCTTCGTCATCGCGCACCGTCTCTCGACCATCCGCGACGCCGACCTCATTCTCGTCATGGAGGACGGCCGCATCGTCGAGAAGGGTTCGCACACCGAGCTGCTCGCGACCGGCGGCGCCTACGCGACCCTGTATGCCGCGCAGTTCGCAGGTGCTGCAGCCGACCTCGACGACTCGGCCGGCGCTGCTGGCGCGCCCAGCGTGCCGGACGGCATACCCGAGATGGCTGGGGTCGGGGCCGGCGCACCCGGCCCGGCCGGGGGACCCGGGGTGCCCGCGCCCGACGGCGTGGTCCCTGCGGACGGCTCCGCCACGGACTGACGTCCAGGCGCGGACAACCCGCGCGAACGCCACTGCCGCGCCGACCAGCGGGTCGGCGAGGCAGCGACGTCTCCGGGAGCGAGCAGGCTCAGGCGGTGGGCGTCGGGTGGCAGGAGCCGTCGACGCTCTGGAAGGCGCACCAGGTCGGTGGTGCGGCCTGGGCGTTGCCGGCCGCACCCGACGTGCCGAACAGGCCGGTGACGATGATGGTGGCGGCGAGACGAGCGACAAGCTTCATGATGGTGACTCCCCTGCTTCGCGAGGCCCGTCCAGTGAGGGCCTTTCCTGGTGACACGGACCTTACGGAGGGTGCGCCAACAAACGGCTAACAACGGCCGTGCGTCACTGCCGGAGGTGGGGCGGCAGGCGAAGGGCGCCCAGCGGCAGGTCGAGGCGCCCGAGGATCGCACGGCACTCGGCGGCGGCGGGGTTGCCATGGCCCGGACGGCTGGCAGCCTCTGCCGAGCCGGCGTCGAGGCCGAGATGCTCCACGCACGCGGCCTCTCGGGCCAGGTCGCAGGCCAGCTCCAGATCGTCGCCCGCCGCACGTCGCGCGGCGACGAGGCGCCGCGCCCGCGTGTGGGCCTCACCCCAACGTCCAGCGGCCGTGTCGAGGTCGACACGCAGACGCAGGCCGTCGGGGTCCTCTCCCGAACGCGAGTGCGCGTCGAGCCCGGCACGGGCGGCCTCGTACGCGGCGTCGGCCCCGACGAGGTCGTCGTGGCCGAGATGGGTCCGGGCGAGCGTCAGCTGGCAGTGTGCCTCGCCCAGGTCGTCGCGCACCTCCCGGGCGAGCGTGAGGGCCTCGGTGAGCAGGACCTCGGCCTCCGCGAACCGGTCGAGGTCGATGAGACCCTCTGCGCGCGTGACGAGCCAGATGCACGTCGCGCGTCGCGAGCCCTGCCGGCGCGACTCGGTGACCATGGCGGCGAGGAGCGGGTCACCCTCGCCGGGGCGGCCCATGTTGCGCAGGAGCACGCCGCGGTGGGCGTCAGCCGTGGTGCGCGCCGCACGGTCGTCACGGGCCACCGCCAGCTCCGCCGCCTGCTCGTACCACCCCAGCGATGCCGCGAAGTCGCGTCGCACCATGGCGGCCCAGCCGAGCTGCGAGAGTGCCCGCTGCTCGAGCGGGGCGTCGCCGACGCGTCGGGCCGCGTCGAGGAAGCGGCTCGCGACGTCGGTCAGCTCGTCGTGGCGGTGCCCCTGGGCCAGGACGCCGAAGAGGGCGGCGAGCAGCTGCGCCGCGAGCCGCTGGTCAGCGTCGTCCGGGTAGTCGTCGAGCGCGATCCGGAGCACCCGCTCGCGCTCGTCGTCGTAGGCCCGGATCGTGAGGAACGTGCGGATCGACAGGGCGAGGCGCGCCGCCAGCTCGCGGTCGTCGCGAGCGACGGCGGCGTGGACGGCGCCGACGAGGTTGAGCCGCTCGGACTCGAACCAGTCGGCCGGGACCGTGGACGCCGCCCTCGCCGCGGGACCCGCCGCGGCGCCCGCCTCGGCGCCGTTGTCCACCGGGTCGCCCCCGGGGTCCAGCCGGGCGTCGGCGATGTCGGCCAGGCCGAGCCACCGGCGCGCCAGCTCGATGGCGAGGGCGTCGGCGTCCGTCGACGGCTCGGCGTCCTCCATGGCCTCGCCGGCGAGCTCCAGGACGAGGCTGTGCACGCGGAAGCGTGGCTGCCCGGCAGTGTCGCGTCCGGTCGGCTCGACGAGGTGCCGGTCGATGAGCTCGTCGAGGGCGCGGGCGTCGGCGCCCTGGCGAGCCCCGCCCGGACGTGACGCATCGTGCCCCTGGACGCCGGACGCAGAGCCGGACGTCGTCGGGCCCCCGCCGAGCAGCAGGGCGGCCACCCACCCGGGCCAGTCGCCGGACGGGGCCAGCGCCAGCCGCCGGAAGAGGACGCCGGCGGCGGGGGAGAGGTCCGTGACCGACGTCGTGATGCTTGCGCGCACGTCGATGTCACCCACCGACAGCTCGTCGAGCCGGGCGTGCTCGTCGCTGAGCCGGTCCCGCAGGTCCTCCAGCAGGAGGTGCTCGTTGGTCGCGAGCTTCGCGGCCGCCACGCACAGCGCGAGCGGCAGGTGCCCGCACAGCGTGCCGATCTGCGCGAGGACCCCGAGGTCGTCGTGCTGCGTCCCGGACAGCTCCGCGAGCATCGACGTCGCGTCCTCGGGCAGCAGCGGGGGGATCGTGTGCCGGTGCACGCCCGGCAGCCCGGCCAGCTTGCTGCGGGAGGTGACCACGGCCGCCGACCCGGGCGAGGTCGGCAGGAGCCTGCGCACCTGGGCCTCGCTCGAGGCGTCGTCGAGCACGACGAGCACGCGCTTGCGGTCGACCGTGCTGCGGTAGAGCGCGACCCGCTCGTCGGGGTCGGCCGGGATCGCTGCGTGCTCGACGCCGAGGGCCCGGAGGAAGCGGCCGAGCACCTCGTGCCCGTCGGCGACGCCCGAGGGCCCCGCACCGAGCGAGGCGTGCAGCGTGCCGTCGGGGAAGGCGTCGGCGAGCTGGTGGGCTGCTGCGACAGCCAGCGCCGTCTTGCCGACCCCGCCCACGCCTGCGAGGACGACGATCGACGGCGGACCCGACGTGGGCGCCTCCTCGCGGCACGGGGTGAGCTGCGTCGTGACGGAGTCGAGGATCGCGTCGCGTCCGACGAGGGTCCACGTCATCGCGGGCAGCTCGCGCGGGACGATCCGCGGTCGCGGTCGGGCGGGCGCGAGGGGCGAACCGCCGAGGATCTGGGTGTTGAGCTCGCGCAGGGAACGGCCGGGCTCGACGCCGAGCTCGTCGAGGAACTGGCGGCGGACCTGGCGGTAGGTGTCACTGGCCTCCTGGCGGCGTCCGGTCGCCGCGAGCGCCCGGATGTGGTGCTCGTGGAGCCTCTCGTTCCACGGGTCGGCCTGCAGGTGCTGTGAGGCGGCGCTCAGCACCTCCTCGTGGTGCCCGCCGGAGGCGAGCGACTCCAGGAGCAGCTCGACGGCGGCGATCCGTTCCTCGGACAGTCCCTGGATCAGAGCCTCCGTTCCGGTGTCGGAGCTGGCGGGGGCGGCGTCGCTGAGGGGCGCGCCACGCCAGAGTTCCACGGCGCGGGCGGCGGTGCGGGCCGTGTCCTCGTCTCCGGCGGCGCGCTGTGCCCGGGCCTGCGTGCAGAGGCTGCGGAAGTCGGCGAGGTCCAGCCGGTGGCGCGTCATGCGCAGCTCGTAGCCGAACGGCCGGGTCGTGACGAGGGTCGGGTCGTGGGCCGCCAGTCGGCGTCGCAGGCCCGCGATGAGGTTCTGGAGCTGCTGGCGGGCCGTCGGCGGTGGGTCGTTCCACAAGGAGTCGATGAGCTGCTCGGTGGGCACCAGCCGGTCGGCGCCCACGAGCAGGAGGGCGAGCACGAGGCGCTCGCGGCCGCTGCCCAGCCGAATGGGGGCGCCGTCGTCGTCGAGGGCCTCCACCGGCCCGAGCACCCGGAACTGCACAGGGCCATTGAACCCGACCTCGGGCGCGAGCGCGCACCACGCGGTGACGCGGCGGTCCCCGGCCATGGGCGCCCCGGTCCCGCGGTGCTCCGCAGGGGTCCGGGAACGGCATCAGGAATCGACGGACGACACCGCCGGAGGAAATGGGTTAACGAATTGTTAGCGGTGCTGGGGACATTCATTCCAAGCCACGACGCGGTCATCACGAAGCGTCTCTGGCAGTGAGGGGACACGCGTCACCTCGCGCCACGCAGGCCTCGTCCTCGCGGATGAGTCATCGCAGACGAGTCATTGCGAAACAGCCATCGGAACGCCACGAAATGAAGGAGCCAGTCCTATGAACATGTCCACTCGGATGAAGCGCACCGCCGTCGCCGTCGCCACGCTCGCCGCGGTCGGTGCGGGCACGGCCGTCAACGCCGTCAACGCCGACGCAGCCGGCAGCCGCCCGCTGCTCAAGGTGCCCTTCACCTGCCAGCAGGAGTGGCGCGGCCAGACCTGGCAGGGTCACAACCCGGACCGAGCCATCGACTTCAACCAGGGATCCGGCGACTTCGACCTCGGCAAGGCCGTCAAGGCGAGCGCCGACGGCCGCGTCTCCGCCGCCGGCAACGTGGGCAGCGGCTACGGCAACCGCATCATCATCGACCACGGCAACGGCTGGAGCACGCTCTACGCCCACCTCAACTCCATCAACGTCAGCGTCGGACAGAACGTCGCCGACACGACGACGATCGGCACGGTCGGCAAGTCCGGTGGCCAGGCCACGTCCCACCTGCACTACGAGCAGCGCGCCGACGGCAGCCCGGTCAGCATCAAGTTCGGCACGAGCACGTGGGTGGCCTACTACACGACCGACTACTTCACCCGCACCAACTGCTGAACGGTGCTCCCGCGGGCTCAGGGGTCCCGCGGGGATGCGTTCGACGGCGTATGCCGCTGGGTTGGCTCGTGCACGGCGAGCCCGCCCGGCGGCATACGCCATCGTGCCGACCTCCTTTTGCGCAGCCCGATCACGGCTTTTCCCGCGCCATTCTCGGGATTACCGGGTTGTTAGTCGCTAATGGCAGGTTCGGCATCACCAGAACATTTCACGCCGCATCGTGGGAAAGGCTCGCGACGGCACCCGAGAAGGAGAAAAGAAATGTCGACGATGTCCCGCCGCACCATGCTCCGATCGACCCTGGCCACGACGTTGATCGCCGTCGCCGTCACCGCCGTCCCCGCCGCGCCGGCCAGTGCCGCGCCCAACGACCCCATCAGCAGGGCCGACGTCATCGCGCGGGCCCAGAACTGGATGGACCGCAACGTCCAGTACAGCCAGACCGGCACGGCCACGGGTCCCGACGGCGTCTACAGCTGGCGGCGTGACTGCTCCGGCTTCGTCTCGATGGCCCTCAAGCTCGGTCCCACCGGGCTCAGCGCCCCGAACACGAACGCCCTCGCGACCTCCGAGTACAGCTTCGGCATCTCGCGGGCCAACCTCAAGGCGGGCGACTTCCTCGTCGACCCGGGCAACCACACCGTCCTCTTCCAGAAGTGGGCCAACACCGACCACACCCAGTTCTGGCTCTACGAGGAGTCCAACACCACGAGCGACATGAACCACCGCATCGCCAACCTCAGCTCCTACTCGGGCTACCTCGCCCGTCGCGCGAACAACATTCGCGACTGACCTCGGTCGACGGCGCAGCGCGACCGCACCACCACGACCGCACCATCACGACGCAGCGCCCGCCCTCGAGCAGGGGCGGGCGCTGCGTCGTGCCGTGTGCGAGGTGACGCGCGGGCGCCTACCAGCCGGTGCGCTCCAGCGCCTGGCGCACCGAGTCGCGGATCGAGACCATGTCCCAGCTGTAGGGGTCTGTGGAGCCGGTCGGGTCGGTCTCCTTGTGGGCGCGCACGTGCCGCTGGTCCCGACCGAGCCGGGCGACGATCGCGGCGGCGGCGACGATCGCCCTGGACTTCTGCGCGTTGGTCGCGTACTGCGTCGGGTCGTGCCCCGTCGCTGCGTACTCGACCTCGATGCCGATGTAGACCGTGTCGCCGTCACCCTCGGGCATCGGACCGCTGGGGGCGGCCCAGCCCGCGTGGCTCGCGCGACCGGCGGCGACGACCCAGCACTCTGCGTTGCGGTCGACGAGGACGTGGCAGAGCGGCCCGACCCGACCGGGCTCCCCGTCGACGAGCGTGTCGAGCGAGGGGTGGGGGTCGTCCGTCGTGGCGAACGTGGCCGTGTGGTGGAGCAGCACCCCTGAGGGCTCGAACTCGCCGGGACGGGCTCGCGACATCCAAGCGGCGGTCTCGTGCACGACGAGGCCGGCGCCGCGCAGGGCGTCCGCCAGCCAGGTCACGGACCTGGCGTCAGCCGGAGTCGGGCCGGCTCCCGGCACGGGTGGCGAGGTGGCGGTTCCGGTGCCGGCAGCATGGTCCTGCGCGGCCCCGGACCCACCGAGCGGCGGCGTGCGCATGCAGGGCTCCGTTCGGGTGCGGACCGGACGGTCCGGTCACGACCCGACGATCCCAACTCCCAGTAACAACGGGCTAACCCGGGACCGTCGTCGATGGTGCCCCGGATCCGCGGCGGACGGCATACGCCCTCGGTCTGCGCAGGCCGGCGTCAGGGCTCGAGGAGGACGGGCCCGGGGCCACGGTCGGCCAGCACGTCGGACGGGTTGTTGAGCGCGCAGGTGCGCAGGCTGAGGCACCCGCAGCCGATGCACGAGTCGAGCTGGTCACGCAGTCGTTCGATGCGCCGGATCTGCTCGTCGAGTCGGGGTCGCCACCCGCGTGAGAGCCGCGCCCAGTCCGCGGCGGTCGGGGTGCGCCCCTCCGGGAGCGTCGCGAGGGCAGCGCCGATCTCGTCCAGGGACAGCCCGATCCGCTGTGCGGCTCGGATGAAGGAGACCCGGCGGATGATGGCCCGCTCGTAGCGACGCTGGTTGCCGGCAGTGCGGACCGAGTGGATGAGACCGAGGTCCTCCCAGTAGCGCAGCGCCGAGGTCGCCGCGCCGGTGCGCTCGGCGACCTGGCCGATGGTGAGCGTCGACATCTACGCGATCCGTGCCTCGGCGAGGCGCGCGACGATCTCCTCGACGGTCTCGTCGGGCGTCTGCTGCGAGCTGTCGAGCCACAGCCCGATGTGCGGCGTCTCGGTGCGCATCGTGTGGTCGAAGTCGCGGATCGACCAGAGCTCGCCGTAGCCGACCTTGACCCGCTCGGACTCGCGCTGCATGACGGTGCTGACGTCGGGTGCGAGCATGACGAGGCTGAGGGGCCGGGTCGTCACCTGCTCGAGGAACCGCGTGAGGCTCGCACCGACGAAGAGGTCCTGCACGACGACGGTGAACCCGGCGTCGGCGTACGTGTCGGCGGTGCGCGCGGTGATGCGGTGGCGCAGGGCGAGCTGGCGCTCGGCCTCGGGGTCGCCGTGCGGCGACATGTCGACGCGGCCGCGCACCACGACGCGACGGAACTCGTCGCCGCGCAGGTGCACCGCACGCGTGAAGCGCTCCGCGAGGAGCTGGGAGACGGTCGACTTGCCCGCTGCCATGACGCCGGTGACGACGATGACCTGTGGGGAGTCGACGGAGTGGAGGGTCCGGTCGCTCACGTTGCACACCCTAGGGGGCGCCGCCCCAAAAATCGCCAGACCTCAGGTGACGTTCAACTACGACACCGATGGCGTATGCCGTCACCGACCACTCGATGCAAACCCTTCGTCGAGCGCTCAGCTCCCGACGTGGACGTCAGGCGTAGGCCTCGACCTCGTCGGGGGTCGCGCGGCGCACCACGACGCGGGTCCACGCGCCGACGTAGAGCCGGTCGTCGTCACTGAGCTCGGTCTTGGGTCCGACGGCAATGGCCATCACCGGCAGCGGTCCGGCCGCAGGCCCGACGAAGGTGCCGTTGGAGCTGCCGAGGTCCTCGACGAACCACCGCGTCCCGTCGGTGGTCAGCTGGGCGTGACGGCGGCTCACGCCGGGGTCGGAGGAGAGGTCGATCTCGGGTCGGGTGTTCTTGCTCGTGGACACGCGGCCGAGCAGGACGCTGCGGTGCCGGAGGGGCATGATCGTCGGCAGACCGGGCGAGGGGCAGGGGTCCTCGGCCTCCTGGGTCTGGTACCAGTCGGGGTCGACCCAGACCTCGGCCAGCCACTCGAACGACTCGGCCGCCTCTTCCGGCGCGGATGCCGGCCCAGCAACCGCTGCCGACCCGCCGGTGGGCGCCGGCCCGGGCACGGCCTCACCATCGGGCTCGGTGTCGAGCAGGTCGCCAGGACCGGCGGACGGGTCGCGCGGCATCGCGCCGGTCGTGAAGTCGTAGCCACAGGCCTCGCAGAAGAGGGCTCCGTCGGGGTTCTCCGTCTTGCAGTTGGGGCACTCGAGCACCGCCGGGCCGGCCGGAGCGGCAGGCGCCGGAGCCACACCCGGAGACGCAGCGGCGGACGCAGCCGAGGACGGGCCGAGGTCGAGCGAGGAAGCAGTCGAGGAAGCAGTCGAGGAAGGCCCGGGCGCGGCCGCCGGTGCGGCGCCACCCCCGCCGCCGGTCGTCGCAGGCTGGGCGCTGGCGTCGATGGGCGAGCCGCAGGTGTCGCAGTAGTCCTCGGCCTCCGACGTGTGGCCGTTCGGGCAGACCGCACTCATCGACGCACCCGGCTCGTCTTCGTCGAGGCCGTGTCGAGAGACATCTCGTCGATCTTCGAGGCGCCCTTCTTGAGCCGGACGGTGCCGGTGTCGGCGTCGTCGATCTCGACGACCTTCTTCAGGCGCGTCGTCATCTCGTCGTTGCCGGTGGCGTCGGCGAGCTGCACGGCTCGGCCGAGCTTGGCCGTCGCGACGTCGTCCTGTCCGGCTGCCTTGGCCGCGAGACCCTCCTGGATGACGGTGGCGAGCTCGGCCTGCCCGGTGTAGGCGGCGACCGCGGGGTCGATGCGGGTGGTCAGCGAGTCGTCGTTGCTCCACTTGGCCTTGACCAGTGCCTGCGCGACGGGGTCACCGCCGAGTGAGAACTGCACCCGGGCCGCGAGCTGCTCCTGCCCCAGCGTGCGCGCGGGGAGGCGCACGGCCACGTGGTAGTCGCGGCTCTCGTCGGACCACGCGCCCGTCGGGTAGGCGCCGGTGAGCGGGTTGACGACGGTGCGGCGCGACGTGAGGTCCTCGAGCGTCGGCGAGACCTGCTTGACGAAGAGCAGCTCGGCGCCCTGCGGGACCCACACGCGCAGCTCGGAGTTGGCGACTCCGCGCGACATCGACGCGCGCATCATCGCCTCGAACTCGGCGGCCATCTCCTCCGGGGCCGGGATGAGGTCCACGGTGCCGAGCAGTGCGGAGGCGATGCCGCGCACCTCGTCGACGCGCCACTGGTCGCCCACTCCGCGGCAGTCACACTGGAAGGCGCCGACGCAGCCGGCGACCGCAGCCTGCAGCGAGGCAGCGGTCTCTCCCTCGTTGACGCCGTCGGTCAGCAGGATCGCGTGACGCTTCGTCACGTGCGGGACCGTCTCGAAGATCTGGCGGGCGAGGGTAAGCCACGTGCCCATCGCCGTGCCGCCGTTGGCGCGCAGCCCCTCGATGGCGCGGTTGGCCTCGCCACGGGTGTGGGCCGACATCGGCACGAGGGCGCCCTGGTGGCTGTAGGGGTAGACGATCTGGGCCGTGCCGTTGCCCGAGACGATGGAGAAGAGCGTGCCGTCGACGATCTCGGCCAGCGCGGCCTTGGCAGCCTCACCGGCCGCCTGGACACCGCGGCGCCCCATCGAGCCGGACGTGTCGATGAGGATCACCTCGGCGGCCGACCCCGGGTCGGTCAGCCCGGCCGCGGCCGTCGCCGCGGACGCACCCGTCGAGGTCACCCGCACGATCGCGTGGACGTCGGTGCCCCCGTCGGGGAGGAACTCGTTCTGGAACACCTCTGCCGTGAAGTCAGCCATCCGTCGGTTCCCCTTCCACCGGCGCCGCCGATGCGGTCGCCTCGGTCGTCGTGCTCGATCCTCGCCCAGCCAGTCTGGCGAGGGCAACCGTGATGTTGTCGCGTCCACCCTGCTCGTTGGCGAAGTCGACGAGCGCCTGGGCCACCGCGGTGGGCGTGACGTCGACCCGTGCCGCGGCGTCGCGCAGCAGGCTGCGCAGCGCCTCGGCCTCGGAGCAGTAGTTCCAGAGGCCGTCGGAGCAGACCATGAGCCACCCCGGCGTGGCCGTCACCGTCGTCAGGTGCGGCGTGAGGTCATCGGGTGCGTCCCGCCCGAGCCAGCGCGTGATCGAGTGCGCGTGCGGACCGGTCTCCGCCTCGAGCCGGGGGACGCCGGCTGCCATCTGCTCCTGCGCGAACGAGTCGTCGCGTCCGAGCTGGCGCGCGGGCTCGTCGACGGAATCCGGAAGCCAGTAGACGCGGCTGTCGCCGACGTTGCCGGCGACGATGATGTCGTCCTCCACGACCGCGGCGACGAAGGTGCACGACGGCGGGTTGGGGACGTCCTCGACGACGGCCGCCACCACGGCTTCGTTGGCCTGGGCGACGGCGCTGGTGAGCGCCCGTCCGGCACCCGCCGCCCACGCGTCCGGGGTGCCGGCGCCCTTGGGGAACGGCTGGTCGAGGACGGCCCGCGCCGCCTTCGCTGCGGCGAGTGAGGCGATGTGCGAGTCGGTCGCCATCGAGACGCCGTCGCAGACGACGAGGACGGCGCGCGAGCCCGGGGCCTCGGCGGCGCTGAGCGACATGGCGTCCTCGTTGCGGGCGTGGCGCCGGCCGATGTCGCAGACGCCGCCGACCCAGGCAGCCGGGGATTCGACGAGGTGGTCGCGCGGGTTGGGTGGGGGAGTGCCGCAGTGGTCGCAGTAGCCGTCGACGATACGCCCCTGGCCGCACGCGTGGCAGGTCAGCTCGTCGTCCGCGGGCGCGACCGCCGAGGAGGGCACGGCTCCGGTCCAGCCGACGTCGAGCGGTGACTCCTCACCCGCGGGCGCGGTCTGCGGTGTCGCCGTCGCGAGCACTGCACCGTCCTGGCTGTCGACCTGGGCTGCCGCGGGCAGGCCCGGTGACGCCGTCGTGGCGGCCCGAGGTGCGACGACGAGGTCGGCCCCGCAGGCCTCGCAGAAGCTCGACTCGGCCGGGTTCGCCGTGCCACAGACCGGGCAGTCGCGCGACGCCGTGGGCGGCGTGTGTGTCGTGGGCGCCGCGGGTGCGGACAGCCCCGCCGGTCCCGCGCTCGTCGCAGGTTCGGGTGCGGGCACAGGAGCGGACTGGGGCGCTCCCGTCGTCGGGATGTGGGTCACCAGAGGCTCCAGGGTCGGATGGCGTTGGCCTCGTCGACGAGGGGAACGCGCTCGGACAGGTCGGGGGTTCGCTTGGCCAGCTCACGCAGGGCCTCCTCGAGCCCGACGCGCAGACCGTTGGGGGTGCCCTTGTGCTCGCCGAGGCGGACGTCGGCCTTGTTGCCGCTCTTCTCCACCGTCACGAGCGCCTCACGGTAGATCAGCGTCGTCAGCTCGGCTCGGCGCCGCGCCGACAGCGACGTGTCGTCGAGCGTACGCAGCGCCTCGGCGAGGTCGGGCAGCCCACGGTTGGCGCGGGCGAGCAGCTCGGCGAGGCCCGCGCGAGCCGTGCGGTAGGCGCTCGACTGCATCGGGACCAGACGGTACGCCGCCACGGCGCCGTCGACGTCGGACCGTGCAGCCCGGATGCGGGCGAGACCGAAGGCCGCCATCGGCACGTAGGTGGCGTCGGTGCGGGCGCAGGCGACGTAGAGGTTCTCGGCGACGGCGTCGTCGCCGGCCTGCTCCGAGGCCTGCGCGAGGGCCAGCTTGGGAGCCAGCTCGCCGGGGACCTGGCCGTAGACGGCGTTGAAGGCGGCCTGGGCGGCGCGGGAGTCGCCCCGCTCGAGCGCGGCGAGGCCCTGCACCCAGACCGCGCGCCACTCCCACGGGTCGGCCTTGAGCAGCTCGCCCGCGGTGGACTCGGCCACGTCGGGCTGTCCGGCGTCGAGGGCCGTGCGGGCCTGCTCGAGCAGCACCTCGGTCGTGCGGACGGCCGCCCGCGACAGGACGGCGAGCCGCTCCTCGGCGGTGCCGGAGACCGTGGTCAGCCAGCCGGTCTGCGGGTCGTGCGGGTCGCGGCGCAGTGCGGGCAGGTTGCGCCAGTCGTCGGGCTCGACACCGGGGGTCGGCACGTCGAAGAGGAGCGAGCTGACCGTCGTCGTCGCGGCGCCGGCCCCCCGGTCGAGGGCCACCACCTCGCGGAGCACACCGATCATCTGCGAGCGCAGCTCGTCGGCCGAGACGAAGCGGTCGTCACGGTTGGGCGCGCAGGCCTTGGCGACGAGTCGGTAGAAGGAGTCGTAGCGCTGGAAGACCGGCACCGTGTCCTGCGCGGGCAGCACGTTGAGGTAGGTGGTCTGGTAGCCGCGGAACTCCATCGTCAGCACGACGAGCGTGCGGCCGATCGTGTAGATGTCCGACGCGGCGGACACGCCGAGCTCGGCGACCTCGGGTGCCTGGTAGCCGACGGTGCCGAAGATCGCCGAGTCCTCGTCGTCGGCCCGACGCACGCCACCGAGGTCGATGAGCTTGACCTCGTCGCCGACCTGGATGATGTTGTCGGGCTTGAAGTCGCAGTAGACGAGCCCGAGGTCGTGGAGGTACTGGAACGACGGCAGGATCTCGAGGATGTACGCGAGGGCCTGGTCGACCGGCAGCGGGTCGTACTTCCCGGCGGCCTGCAGGCGCTGCTTGAGGATCGACTTGAGCGACGTGCCACCGACGTACTCCATGACGATGTAGCCGGCGTCGTCGTGCGTCACGAAGTTGTAGATCTCGACGATGCTCGGGTGCGACACCTGGGCGAGGAAGCGCTGCTCGGCGATCGCGGCGGCGAGGGCGTCGGGGTCGGCCGAGTTGAGCAGGCCCTTGAGCACGACCCAGCGGTCGGAGACGTTCTTGTCGCGCGCGAGGTAGATCCAGCCGAGACCGCCGTGGGCCAGGCAGCCCGCCACCTCGTACTGGCCGGCGACGAGGTCGCCGGCCTTGAGCTTGGGGTCGAAGGAGAACGGGTGACGGCACTTGGCGCAGAAGCCGGTGGTCCGGCCCGGCTTGCCGTCACGTCCCCGACCGACGGGCTCGCCGCACTTGGGGCAGTAGCGCTTGCTCTCGGGGACCGACGGGTTGGTCAGCAGGGCCTTGGCGGCGTCGATCTCGGGGGCCGGGCGCACGGTCGTGATGCCGCCTCCGAGGCGCGCCGAGCGGAGGCGCTGCGAGCCTCCGGTGCGACGCGTCGCGATGGACCCGGACTCGCGGGCTCGCTTGGAGCCCAAGGCCGCCGACGCGAGGTTGCTCGAGGCAGCCGACCTGGTGGAGATCTCGGGGCCGACGCCCGCGGTGCCCGTGGAGACGGCCGATTCGGCGCCGGCGCCGTCAGGGCTCGGCTTCTCGGCAGCCGCGTAGCCGGCGGCGCTGAGCTGGTCGGCCGGCGTGCCGCAGACGTTGCAGTAGCCGGCCTCGATGGTGCCGCTGCACCCGGGCTGCTGGCAGGCCCCACCCTCCGGGATCGCCGGTCCGTCGGGCGCGGCCGGGGCAGGCATGGGGGCAGGAGCTGCCTTCAGGCCTGCTGCCGGACGGGCGGGACCACTGGCACCTGCGGGTGCAGGGACCGGGTTGGACCCTGCGGCCATGCCGCACACGTCGCAGTAGCCGTCGACGATCGTTCCGGTGCAGCCCGGCTGCGTGCAGGTCATGGGCGTGGCCTCTGGGGTCGGGGTGCAGGGGGACGGGGAGCGGGAGCACTCGCGGCAGGAGGACTCGAGGCGGCAGGCCCCGGGACGGGACGTCCGGCGCGCGGCTGGGGTCGGGTCGCCGTGTCGACGTAGGCCGAGAAGGCGGCGGCCAGGGCGCGGGCCCGGGCGATCGGCAGGGGACGTGCGGCGAGGGTCTCGTCGAGCCGCCGCCGCAGCTCGGCCACGTCGTCGACCACCTCGGGCGCCAGCGTCGCGGAGGCGGCCATGGCTCCGACGGCGCCGACGAGGCCGACGACCTCGTCGCGCTCGGCCAGGCCTGCGGCATACGTCTCGTGGGCGAGGTCGAGCGCGCGCGAGACGCGCTCGAGCTTGGCGCGGTATGCCGTGAGCTCGGCTGCCGCCTGCGGCACCGGTCCCAGCGCGCGCACGTTGGGGATCGCGAGGTGCGGGGCCGGGGTGATGGCTTCGAGGCAGGCGCGCTCGAGCGCGCGGATCGCGGCGGCGCGGGCGTCGAGCTCCTCCACCTGCTGCTGGGTGCGCACGCGGCTGCGGGCGGCGGAGGCGCGCTCGGCCGCGGCGACGATGAGGTCGCGCTCGAGCACCGCGACGTCGATCTCGAGCGGCCCGATGATCCCGCCGACGTCGGCTCCTCGGCGGGCCCGTTCGACGAGGTCGTCCATGCGACGGTCCAGCCTCGCGAGCTTCTCGGTGGCGTCGTCGCGCTGCGCACCGGCGGGCACGAGCGGGACCTGGTCGCGGGTGCGCTCGATTCCCGCGCGCACCAGCGTGATCCGCTGCGTCGCCTCGGCGGCTCCGGGAGCGAGGGAGGCTCGCGCCTGGAGGGTGCGGGTCAGTGAGTCGAGCAGCCGGCACGCCTCGGGGAGGCTCACGGCGAGCGAGCCGCTGGAGGGCAGCGACAGGTGCTCGGTGGTGTTGGAGTCGAGCCGGCCGTGGATGAGGGTCGAGAGGCGCTCGGCCTCGACCGGGCCGACTCGGCCGCCGTCGAACGTCGTCTCGAGCAGGGTGAGCCGGTCGCTGACGGCCTTCCAGAAGGTCAGGGCGACGGTGAGGTCGTTGGTGATGGCGACCTGCTCGGCCTGCGAGAGCTTGAGCACGGCGCGGTCGACCTCGCCGAGGTCGGCCCGGCGCTGGGCGACCCACTCGCGCAGGGCGAAGAGGTACGTCTGCGCCTCCGCGGCCTGGACGGGCACGCCGAGACGGCCGGGCGCCGTGGGGGCGACGGTGCCCGGGTCGGACTGGCTCTGTGGCACTGCGGTCATCGTCCGTAGACCGGTGTCGGGGGCGCCGGCGCGGGACCGAGCGGCGCCGCCAGCCAACGGTTGTAGATGGCCTTCCACTGCCCGTCGGCCTCGAGGTCGGCGATGACCCTGTTGACGTAGCGGGCGAGGTAGGTGTCGTCCTTGTTCAGGCCGAGACCGTAGGGCTCGACGGTGATCGCCTTGGCGCTCGTGATGACGGTGTTGGGGTCCTGCGCGGCGAGGCCGGCGAGCACGGTGTCGTCGCCGGTGATGGCGTCCGCCTTGCCCTGCTGCAGCAGCACGAGGCAGCCGGTGTGCGTGCCCGCCGTGACGACGACGGGGCCCTTGACCTGCTGGAGCTTGGTCAGCGACGTCGTCCCCGTGGGCGCGCAGACCTTCTTGCCCTTGAGGTCGGCGAGGCTGAGGTCCTTGGCGCCGGGCAGGGCCTTGCTGACGAGGACCTTCTGGCCGGAGCGGTAGTACTCGGCGGAGAACGCGATGTCGTTCCAGCGCCCGCACGTCATCGACATGTTGCGGGCCACCATGTCGACCTCGCGGCTCTTCAGGAGCGGGATGCGGTCGCCGGCCGTGATGACCCGCAGCTGCACCTTGTTCGGGTCGCCGAAGATCGCCTTGGCCACGGCACGCGCCATGTCGATGTCGAAGCCCTCGATGCCACCGGTGAACGCGTTGCGGGCTCCGAAGAGGTAGGTGTCCGCGGAGATGCCGACGGTGAGGTAGCCCTTGTCGATGATCCTGCGCATCGACGCGTCGCTGATCGCGGCCCGGCTCGGCAGGTTGGGCAGCGGGTCGTAGGACTGGGTCGCGTTGTCGCACGTCGGTGCGGCGACAGCGGGCGCGCTGCTCGAGGGCTTGGACGGCGACGTCGTCGGCAGCGGCGTCTCGGCGTACGTGACCCCCGAGCAGCCGGCCAGGGCGCCCAGGCCCACGACGGCGACGAGGGCGGGGAGGCGGCGGCGAAGCACCGTCGGCAGGAGGCTCATCGGTACTCCTCGATCCGCTGGCCGATACCTCGGACGACGAGCCACGACGCGACGAGCGCTGCGAGAGCGACGATGACGGCGATGAGCGGCGCGCTGCCGCCCAGTCCCTCCAGGCTCGAGACGGTGGTCTTGGCGGCGTCGTCGCGGGCTTGCGTCACGGCGACGTCGAAGTCGCCGAAGGTCCTGGCTGCACCGTCGGCCGCGGTGCTCGTCGACAGCTTGACGGCGTCGTCCCACCGGCCACCGTCGTCGAGCGAGCGGACCTTCTGGTGCGAGGCGACGTAGTCGTTCCAGAGGGCGCTGAGGCTGGTGTCGCTGAGGCGTCCGAGGTCGGTCTCGACGGTTGCCTGGTCGTTCTTCCACGACTTCTCGTTGGCGGCCCCGGAGCCGCGCTTGATGAGGGTGAGGCTCTCGTTGGCGCGGGCGTCGTTGGCGCCTGTCGTGGCGTTCGCGAGGGTCACGGCGCTCTGGAAGTCGCCCTGCGCGACGTCCCGGGTCGCCCTGCCGATGCCCGTGATGGTCGTCGCCGTGACGAAGAGTGCGACGAGGAGCAGGGCGATCGCTCCGGTGAGCGACAGGTTGAGGTAGCGGTGGGTCCGCTTCGCGAGCCAGACGGCGAGCGCGACGAGCCCGATGAGGGAGACGACGCCGACGAGCAGCTGCAGGCTCGAGTTGCTCCGGTCGAACTCCTTCTGCGAGCGGTCCTCGTTGGCCTTGACGATCTGCGTCACGATCGGGATCGCGTCGGCGCGAAGGCCCGCGCTCGCCTGCGTGAGGTACTGCGCACCGACCGGCAGGCCGAGACGGTTGTTGCTCCGGGCCTGCTCGACGAGGGCGGCATACGTCTGCACGCGCTGGGCGAGCACGCCGAGCGCCTTGCCGTCGGCGGGCTGGGCGGCGGCGGCCACCGCGATGCCGGACGCGACCCGACCCATCGCGCCTTCGTACCTGGCGCGCGACTCCGGCGACTCGAGGCCGCCCACGAGGAAGGCGTTGGTGGCGACGGCGTCGGCGCGGAGGAGGTCGACGTGGATCGACTGGGCGCGGACCACCTGGGCGGTGTTGTTGGCCGCACGCTCCACGGCGGCCTGGGAGGCGAGCAGCGCGTTGGCGCTGACCGCGCCGAGCAGCACGGCCGCGATGACGCCGAGGAGGCCGAAGAGGCGCATCCGCCCGGGCGTGCCGTGCAGCAGGCGGTCGGCGATGCCGCGGGCCCCGGGGACGCCGCCGGAGAGGCTTCCCGCGATGGTGCGCGGCTGCTGACCTGCGGGCGCGCGCGACGAGCCGCCCGCCGGGATGGCGACGGGGATGTTCGTCGTCGGTGCGCTCATGCCGTGTCCTCGTGCTCGTTCGCGCTGGTGTGGTCCTGCTGGTCGTGCTGGTGGTGCTGGACCTGCTGGTCCTGCGAGTCGTGTTCGTCTGCGTCGTGATCGTCCGAGACTGCCTCATCGGTTCCCGCCGGACCATCAGGGTCTGCCCTGACCTCCGCCGGATGCCGCGGCTGGTCCGCGAGGTCCCCGGTGGAGATGTCGGTGGGGATGTCGGTGGGGATGTCGGTGGGGAGGTCGTCGGGGGCGTCGAGGTGGTCCGGCCGGTCGGGCTCGTCGGGCTGCTCGATGAAGTCGCCGGCGATGAGTAGACGCAGGTCGTCGCGGCTCGGCTCCTTCGCGTCCTTGAGGCGCCACGCGTGGCGGCCGACGGCGTGCTCGAAGAGGTTGCGCGAGAAGCGGCCGTTGCCGAAGGCCGGCGTGCGCGGCGTCGCCTCGAGCTGGTGCCGGACGTGGGTGCGGGCGTCATCGGTCAGCTCGTAGTCGCTGCCGCCGGCGATGGAGTCGAGGATGGCGAGCAGCTCGTCGTCGGAGTAGTCGTCGAACTCGATCGTCGTGGTGAACCGGCTCGCGAGGCCCGGGTTCTGGGCGATGAAGCCGACCATCGGGTCGGGGTAGCCGGCGACGATGACGACGAGGTCCTCGCGGTGGTCCTCCATCTCCTTGACGAGGGTGTTGACCGCCTCCTGCGCGTACTGGTCGCCCGTCAGGGCGTAGGCCTCGTCGATGAAGAGCACGCCGCCGGTCGCCTTGGCACAGACCTCGGCCGTCTTCATCGCGGTCTGCCCGACGTAGCCGGCGACGAGCTCGCTGCGGTCGACCTCGACGAGCTGTCCCGTCGGCAGCAGGCCCAGGGCCTTGTAGATGCCGCCGACGAGCCGGGCCACGGTGGTCTTCCCGGTGCCCGGGTTGCCGACGAAGATCAGGTGACGGCTCATCTTCGGGGCCTTGAGCCCAGCCTCGGTCCGCATCTTCTCGACGGTGAGCAGGGCCACCTGGCGGTGGATCTCCTTCTTCACCCGTGCCAGCCCGATCATCGTGTCGAGCTCGGCGAGCAGCTCCTCGACGGACCTCTCCGGCTCGGCGGGCTCCTCCGGCTCCGCCGGCGGCTGGGCCGGCTCGGCAGCTGCGGTGGCACCGACCGGGCCGCCCTGCGCGACAGAGGGATCCACGTGTCGTGGGTCCATCGGGCCGGGGACGCTCGGCCGCATCGGGTCGGGTGAACCGAGGCCGATCCCGGGGAACGCCGGCACCCGTTGCGAGGGGAGGCGGGCCGCGGCGAGGTAGGCGCCCGATGCGGCCGCCGCGTTGGCGATGACCCAGATCGGAGCCGTGCCGAGCATGACGGCGGAGGAGGCGACCTCGGTCAGGGCCTCGGCGTACTCCGGGGCGAGGGAGTGCTGCGCGTCGACGAGCGTCTCGAGCAGCTCGGTCGGGGCCCCCCGCCAGCGCCGCCCACGCGACGCGGCCTCGAAGAAGGCCTCGTTGATCGAGGCGACGTCGGTCAGGCCCGGGTGAGCGACCTCGGCCCACGCCGGCGCCGCGCCGGGCACGGCCTCGGCGAGGGCGGCGGCCACGCGCAGTCCCTCGTCGCGCGCCGCGGCCGGGTCGAGACCGGCCTCGGCCGCGACCTCGCTCAGCTGCACCAGGCTCTCGGCGAGGCGTGACTCGTCAGTGCTCATGCGGCGGGCCTCCTCATTGTGGTGGGGCCAACGGGCCGGGTGACGTGGCCGGGTCGGGTGGGGGCGCCACCTGGACGGGGTCGGGGCCGAGCCCCAGCGCGCCCCCGGTCGAGGCCTGCCCGAACTTCTGCTCGAGGAACGCCCCGTGCACGATGATCGCCTCGGCGTCGGCACGGCATACGGCGTCGTAGACCTTGTCCATCGTCGTACCGAGCAGGTCGAGCTGGTCGACGAGGAGCATGACCGAGCTCTTGCCCGCCGCGATGGGACGGGTGTCGGCCCAGTCGCGCGGCAGGCGCAGGTAGTTCCCGATCGCGACCGGGAGGTAGTCGGTGGCGGTGGCCATCACGCTGAAGCCCTGGCTGCTGCCGAGCCCGAGGTTGTCCAGGCGCGGCAGGGTCTGGCGCACGATGCGGGTGACGCGCAGCAGGCGCGACAGCACGACGCCGGGCACCCGGCCCTCGCGGGCCTGCTGCTCGATGGCGTCGAGCGCCCCGAGCAGCTGCTCGGTGGTCGGTGGTCCCGAGCGCACCGGCTCGGGTGCCTCGGGCCGGTCCAACCCGAACCACGACCGGATTCCCACTGCGTTGTTTCCCCTCTGGTGTGTCGGGCGCCGACCGTCGACGGCCACGCACATCCTGCTCTCCGGGTCGCCACCTGCCTCGCGCCCCGTCCCCGGTGGTCGAACCTGCGCCGGACCCCGGTCGAACCTCAGCTGGACCTCGAGCAGGTGCTCACCGGCCCGATCCGAGGTCGAGCAGACCGGGTGCGGCGTTCTCGGCCCGGCGAGCGTCCTGCTTCGAGACGCGGTCGAGGTAGGAGCGCGACTTGGCGACCTCGGTCTCGAGCGTCCCGATCGTCGCGGCCATGTTGTCGAGGGCGCGGACCTTGAACTGGTCGATGGTGTCCATCGTCTCGTAGATGTTGGCGAACGCCTTCTGCAACGACTCGATCGACAGCGTCGCGCTGGCCGACTGCTCCTGGATGCGGGCCGAGTTCTGCTTGAGGGCCTCCGACGTGCGCTCGATGATGCCCGAGGTCGTCGTGTTGAGGGCCGTGATCTGGTCGAGCACGAGCTGCTGGTTGTTCAGGGCCTGGGCCACGATGACCGCGGTGCGCAGGGCCGAGACCGTCGTCGTGGTCGCGCGGTCGACGCCCTTGATGAGCTCGATGTTGTTCTTGATGATGATGTCGATCGCGAGGTAGTTCTGGATCGAGACGGCGAGCTGGGTGAGCAGGTCCTGGTGCTTCTGCCGGACGTAGAAGAGGACGTCCTCGCGCAGCGCCTTGGCCGTGTCGGGGTCGGTGGCCTCGACGGTCGCGACCTGCGCGGCGAGCTTGGCGTCGAGCCGCTCGGCGACGTAGACGTACTGGTTGAGCCGGCCCATCGACTCCCAGAGGTTCTTCTTCTCGAGGTTGAGGGCGACGTTGTCCTTGACGAGCTCGTCCTGGCCGGACTGGAGCGCGTGGAGGACGCCGTTGAGGTGGCTCTGCGCCGACTGGTACTTGCGGAAGTAGTCGGTGACCTTGTCGCCGAAGGGGATCATGCCGAGGAACTTCTTGGCGCCTGTGGCCTGGCCCGGGTCGAGGTCCTCGACGGTGCGGCGCAGGTCGAGGAGGGTCTTGCCGACCTTCGAGTTGCCCGACAGGCCGCCCTCGTTGAGCGCCTTGACGGGCATCTGGAGCATGCGGTTGCTGCTCTCGGCGGCGAAGCGCACCTCGTCGTTGCCCATGCTGCGCACGTCGGCGGCCTTGGTCTCCCACTCGGGGGAGCGGGCTGCGGCCTTGCTGAGCGACGCGAGGTAGGTGTCGACCTTGGCGTCGAGACCGGGCAGCGCGGCCTCGGGGACCGCGGGGGCCATCTTCGGGGCGGCCGTCTCGGCCACGGGGGCGGTCGGTGCCGGAGCCGTGAGGATGAAGGCCTCGCCGGGTGGCGGCTCGAGGGGAGCGACCTGGGCGGGCGCGGCTGCGGTGGCCTGCTGGGCGGCGGGCTGGTCAGTCATGTGAAGCGGGTCCTTCCCTCGCGTGCCGGCCGCGTCGGCGACGCGACCGAAGTCCCTCGCCCGCCGAGCACGAGACCGCTGGACTGACCGTGGGAGGTGCACCGCGGAGGGGGCACGACACACGCCTGCGGCGCGCTCGTCGGGCGTACGGCCACTCTACGTGCCGTGCGCCTGCGACGGGCGGGCGAACGGGTGGGTTCCGTGGCCCCGCGGACCCCTTCGGCCTCCGGGTGGAGAGGGTGCGACCGCGGCTCGGAGTCAGGGGAGGTTCCGAGCCGCGGCCGCGATCGTGGGGCCCCACACCCTCTCGAACGGGTGGGGTTACCCGCCGGTTCCCGCCGGTTCCCGCCGGTCCCCTCCGGCCGGAGCCCAGTCGCCGGAGTCGTTCCTCGCGGCTCAGCCGAACTGCCAGGAGCGCTTGCTCAGGCCGAACCAGAAGCCGTCGATGACGCTCTTGTTGTCGAGGCCGCCGGACTCGTAGGCCGCCCCGAGCGTGACGAAGAGCGGTGCGAAGTGCTCGGTGCGTGGGTGGGCCTCGTGCGCGGCCGGTGCCTTGTCGAGGAAGTCGAGCAGGCTGTCGACGTCCTGGGCCTTCATGGCCTCCTGGGCCCAGTGGTCGAACTCGGCGCTCGCGCGGGGCGGCAGGCCGTCGGCGCCGGCGTGCGGGTTGAACCAGCGCAGGTTGTGGGTCGTGAAGCCGGAGCCGACGATCATGGTGCCCTGCTCGCGCAGCGGCGCGAGGCGCCGGCCGATCTCGAAGAGGCCGCGCGGGTCGAGCGTCGGCATCGACATCTGGAGCACGGGGACGTCGGCGTCGGGGAACATCTCCTTGAGCGGGACGTAGGCGCCGTGGTCGAGCCCGCGCGCCTCGTCGCGGTGGACCCGGTGCCCGGGCCACGTCAGCAGCTTCGTCACGTCGTCGGCGAGCAAGGGTGCGGCGGGGGCGTCGTAGGTGACGTCGTAGTACTTCTGGGGGAAGCCCCAGAAGTCGTAGGTCAGCGGGGCTCCGGTCGTCGAGCCGAGCGTCGTCGGCGCGTCCTCCCAGTGCGCGGAGACCATGAGGACGTCCTTGGGCTTCGGCAGGTCCGCGGACCAACCGGCGAGCTCGCCCGTCCAGCGCTCGTCGTCGGCGAGCGGCGGTGCGCCGTGGCTGAGGTAGAGGACGGGGGCAGACATGGCGGTTCCTTCCGAATTTATTGAACTCTAAACTATCAGAGGAACGTGGTCGTGCGGATCATCATTCCGCACGTCGTATGCCGTGAGGTGGCCTCTGGGCCGAAGTCCCTCCTCCCGCTCCGGGGCAGGGCCCTTCGGCCCTGTCGATGCCGCGTCCACGGGGTGACGCTGGATCGATGAACGAGATACGTACCGTCGAGCTCCCCGAGCAGCCCACCGCGGTCCTGCGGGACAAGGTGGCGACGGACGAGCTGCCCGCCTTCTTCGCCCGCGCCTTCTCCGCCACCGCTGCGGTCCTCGGGCAGCAGGGACAGGTCCCTGCCGGCCCACCCTTCGGGCTCTACCACGGCATGCCCACGTCGGTCGTCGACGTCGAGGCCGGCTTCCCGGTGGCGACCCCGGTCGCGCCCGACGGCGAGGTGGTGCCCGGCACGCTGCCGGGTGGGCAGGCCGTCGAGGCCGTGCATGTCGGGCCCTACGACACCATGGGCGAGACCTACAGCCAGGTCGAGCAGTGGATGGTCGGCCAGCGGCTGGTCCCGGGCCCCGTCGTGTGGGAGAGCTACCTCAGCGACCCCGAGCGCGAGCCCGACCCCGCCACCTGGCGCACCGTCATCCACTGGCCGGTCGCCTGAGGGCGTCCGCCGGACGGCCCGGGCGACACGGCATACGCCCTCGTCGCCGGATGCCGGGAGACCGCACCCGGCGCGGGCTGTTACGGTCGGTCCGCGTCCACGTCGGGGCAGCGACGAATCCGCTGCACGTGAGATGCGGGAAGTTGAAGGTGCACCATGGCCGCAGGCAAGGGGCGCAAGCTCGTCATCGTGGAGTCGCCAGCCAAGGCGAAGACCATCGCCGGCTACCTCGGGGGTGACTTCGAGGTCGAGGCGTCCGTCGGTCACATCCGCGACCTGCCCAACCCGTCCGAGCTGCCGGCCGACATGAAGAAGGGCCCGTTCGGCAAGTTCGCCGTCGACGTCGACAACGGCTTCGAGCCGTACTACGTCGTCGACCCGGACAAGAAGAAGAAGGTCGCCGAGCTCAAGCGGCTGCTCAAGGACGCCAGCGAGCTCTACCTCGCCACCGATGAGGACCGCGAGGGCGAGGCCATCGCCTGGCACCTGCTCGAGGCGCTCAAGCCGCGAGTTCCCGTGAAGCGCATGGTGTTCCACGAGATCACCCGCGAGGCGATCCAGCGTGCCGTCAACGACACCCGCGAGATCGACACCGCGATGGTCGACGCCCAGGAGACCCGCCGCATCCTCGACCGTCTCTACGGCTACGAGGTGAGCCCGGTCCTGTGGCGCAAGGTCCGCCAGGGCCTCTCGGCCGGCCGAGTCCAGTCCGTCGCGACCCGCATGGTCGTCGAGCGCGAGCGTGAGCGCATGGCGTTCGTCCGCTCCTCCTACTGGGACGTCGAGGGCGAGTTCACGCCCGACAGCGCGAGCCAGCAGTTCACCGCGCGCCTGTCGTCCGTCGACGGGACGCGCGTGGCCACCGGCCGCGACTTCGCCGACGACGGGCGCCTGACCGGCAAGGGCGTCGTCCACCTCGACGAGGCGCTCGCGACCCGGATCGCCGAGGCGTGCCTGCCCCTGAAGGCTCGCGTCACCGACGTCCAGGAGAAGCCCTACACCCGCCGCCCGTCGGCGCCGTTCACGACCTCGACCCTCCAGCAGGAGGCCTCGCGCAAGCTGCGGATGTCGTCCAAGAACGCGATGCGCGTGGCGCAGCGGCTCTACGAGAACGGCTACATCACCTACATGCGTACCGACAGCACGACGCTGTCGGACGCCGCGACGACCGCCGCGCGCAGCCAGGCCCGCGACATGTACGGCGCCGAGTACGTCCCCGACAGCCCCCGCCGCTACGAGAAGAAGGTCAAGAACGCGCAGGAGGCCCACGAGGCCATCCGTCCCGCCGGTGACCGCTTCCGCTCGCCGGCCCAGGTCGCGGGCGCGCTGCGCGGCGAGGAGTTCGCACTCTACGAGCTGATCTGGAAGCGCACCGTCGCCTCGCAGATGGCCGACGCCCGCGGCTCCACCGCGACGGTCAAGCTCGCCGTCGACACGGCGATCGAGGGCGCGCAGTCGGTCGAGTTCAGCGCCAGCGGCACCGTCATCACCTTCAAGGGCTTCCTCGCCGCCTACGAGGAGGGCCGCGACGACGAGGCCGCCGCGAAGGCCGACGCCGCCGCCGAGGAGCGCCGCCTGCCCAAGCTCTCCGCAGGGGTGGCCCTCGAGGTCGTGCGTGCCGAGGCCGACGGCCACGAGACGAGCCCGCCGGCCCGCTTCACCGAGGCCACGCTCGTCAAGGCCATGGAGGAGCGCGGCATCGGCCGCCCGTCCACGTATGCCGCGACGATCGGCACGATCCAGGACCGTGGCTACGTCTTCACCAAGGGCCAGGCCCTCGTGCCGACGTGGCTCGCCTTCGCCGTGACGCGCCTGCTCGAGGAGCACTTCGGCAACCTCGTCGACTACGAGTTCACCGCCTCGATGGAGGAGGACCTCGACCGCATCGCCAACGGCGAGGAGGGGCGCGTCGAGTGGCTGAAGCGCTTCTACTTCGGCGAGGAGGCGACCACGGCCGCGGGTCTGCGCAGCCTCGTCGAGGACCTCGGTGAGATCGACGCCAAGGAGATCAGCACGATCCCCATCGGCGACGGCATCGTCGTGCGGGTGGGCCGCTACGGCCCGTACGTCGAGGAGCTCGTGCCCGCGGGGGTCGACCTCGCGACGGGCGAGGTCGCCGACGGCGCCGAGGTCCCGGCCACCCCGCGCCGAGCGACGATCACCGACGACATCCCGCCAGACGAGATGACCCCCGCGATGGCGCGTGAGCTGCTCGAGGTCGCGGCCGACGACGGCAAGGTGCTTGGCAAGGACCCCGAGACCGGTCGCGAGATCATCGCGCGCGCCGGTCGCTACGGCCCCTACGTCACCGAGGTCATCGAGGACGACGAGGCTGGTGGCAGTGACAAGCCCAAGGCCAAGAAGGCCGCCAAGGCCAAGCCGCGCACGGCCTCGCTCTTCAAGGACATGGAGCTCGCGACCCTCGACCTCGAGTCGGCGCTCAAGCTGCTCTCGCTGCCGCGCGTCGTCGGCAGCGACGCCGAGGGTGTCGAGATCACCGCGCAGAACGGGCGCTACGGCCCCTACCTCAAGAAGGGCACGGACTCGCGCTCGCTCGTGAGCGAGCAGCAGCTCTTCGACATCACGCTCGAGGAGGCGCTCGCGATCTACGCGCAGCCCAAGCAGCGCGGTCGCGCCGCCGCGACGCCGCCGCTCAAGGAGCTCGGCCCCGACCCGGTCAGCAGCAAGCCCGTCGTGGTCAAGGACGGCCGCTTCGGTCCGTACGTCACCGACGGCGAGACCAACGCGACGCTGCGCAAGGACGACGACCCGAGCTCGATCACCCCGGAGCGTGGCTTCGAGCTGCTCGCCGAGAAGCGCGCCAAGGGCCCGACGACCCGCAAGCGCGCCGTGAAGAAGACGGCCAAGAAGACCGCGAAGAAGACGACGACCCGCACGACGAAGAAGGCCGCCACCAAGAAGGCGTGACCCACCCCGTCGAGTGAGCGCTCCGTCCCACCTCCGTGGGGCGGAGCGCTCGGCGGTTTCAGGGCGTCGGCGCAACGGTGAGTAGTTCGTTGAGTTTAGAGGCGGGGGTCTGGAAGCCGAGGGTGGCTCGGGGGCGGGTGTTGAGCAGCTGCTCGACGCGGGCGATTTCCTCGTCGGG
>NZ_BAABDC010000004.1:0-500838 GCF_039539425.1 Terrabacter ginsenosidimutans
GATGACCGCAGCAGTTCCCGTTCCGATGACCGCCGCTCCAGCGGTGGCAGCGATCGTGGCGGCTACCGCTCCGATGACCGCCGCTCCAGCGGTGGCAGCGATCGTGGCGGCTACCGCTCGGACGACCGCCGCTCCAGCGGTGGCAGCAGCGACCGTGGCGGCTACCGCTCCGATGACCGCCGCTCCAGCGGTGGCAGCAGCGACCGTGGCGGCTACCGCTCGGACGACCGCCGCTCCAGCGGTGGCAGCAGCGACCGTGGCGGCTACCGCCCTTCGGGCACCGGCCGCGATGACCGCAGCAGTTCCCGTTCCGATGACCGCCGCTCCAGCGGTGGCAGCAGCGACCGTGGCGGCTACCGCTCGGACGACCGCCGCTCCAGCGGTGGCAGCAGCGACCGTGGCGGCTACCGCGCCGATGACCGCCGCTCCAGCGGCGGCCGTGATGACCGTGGTCCCCGACGTTCGGACGACCGGCCCCGTGGTGGCGCCGGCCGTCCTCAGGACGACGACCGTCGTGGGGGTCCCCGACTGACGCCGAAGTCCCCCCGCAAGCCCGAGCCCGCGATCCGTGAGGGCGTCACCGGCCAAGAGGTCGACCGTGGCGTCAAGAACCAGCTGCGCACCCTGTCCAAGGAGAACGCGGAGGGCGTCGCTCAGCACCTCGTCATGGTGGCCGAGCTGCTCGATGTCGAGCCCGAGGCGGCCCTGGCGCACGCCGAGACCGCTGTGCGCCGCGCCGGACGCGTTCCGGCTGCGCGGGAGTCCCTGGGTCTGGTCGCCTACCGCCTCGGCGACTGGGCGCGTGCGCTGGGCGAGTTCCGCACGGTGCGCCGGCTGTCCGGATCGAGCCATCTCCTGCCGCTCATGGTCGACTGCGAGCGGGCGCTCGGACGCCATGACAAGGCGCTCGAGCTCGCTCAGTCGGACGACGCCAACACCCTGGCCATCGACGACCGGGTGGAGCTCGCGATCGTCGTCTCCGGCATCCGCCGCGACCTCGGACAGCTCGATGCCGCGGCCGCCGGCCTCAGCGACCTCGTCAAGCGGATCAACCCGAACCGCCCGTCGGCGGCGCGCCTCTACTACGCCTTCGCGGACGCCAAGCTCGCAGCCGGCGACCTCGAGGTCGCGCGTGACTGGTTCGCCCGTGCCGCCGATGCGGACCACGAGCTGACCACGGACGCGGCCGAGCGGCTCGAGGAGCTCGACGGCGTCGATGTCACCGACCTGCTGGGCGACGAGGACGATGACGAGGCCATGTCGGCCGAGGACGCGGACGACAGGAACTGAACGCCAGCACGCGAATCGGGCCCGACCGGCAAGGTCGGGCCCGTTCTGCGTTCCGGACGAGCGGCGCCGGGGTCGTGCCGTGACCGTAGGGTCGTGGCAAGGAAGGTGACATGGACGTGCACGAGAGCGACGAGCCCCTGATCGCGGGCTATGACTCAGTGGTCTGCGACCTGGACGGTGTCGTCTATCGCGGCGCCGACGCGGTGCCCGACGCCGCCGAGTCCCTCCAAGGCCTGGTGGCTCGTGGGGTACGGGTCGTCTACGCCACGAACAACGCGTCGCGCGTCCCGGCCGAGGTGGCCGAGCAGATCGCCGGCGTAGGAGCGCCGGCCACCCCTTCTGACGTCGTGTCGAGCGCCCAGGCCGGAGCGGCCCGGCTCGCCGAGGTGCTCGACCCCGGAGCTTCGGTGCTCGCTCTCGGCGGTGACGGAGTCGACGCTGCCCTGCGGGACGCTGGCCTCCTGCCCGTCTCCCCGGGAGCCTCGGACCGCGAGCTCGAGGGCGTCTCGGCCGTGCTCCAGGGGTACGGCAGACAGCTGCGGGTGCGTGACTTCGAGACGGCGGCCCGGCTGCTGACGACGGGGCTCGTCTGGGTCGCCAGCAACGACGACGCGACCTTGCCGCTGCCCTGGGGGCAGTCGCCGGGCAACGGTGCCTACATCGACCTGTTGGCCACTGCTGTGCAGCGGCGCCCAGACGTCGTCGGCAAGCCGCATCCTCCGCTCTACCGGCTCGCGCTCGAGCGCCTCGGCACGGACCCCGCCAGGACGCTCGCGGTCGGGGACCGCCTGGGCACCGACATCGTCGGCGCGCAGGCGGCCGGTCTCGACTCGGCGTGGGTCCTGACGGGTGTCGACCGCCCCACCGACCTCGTGGCGGGCTCGGCGTCCCCGACCTACGTCCTTTCCTCGCTCGCCGACCTCCTGCGTCCGTATGCCGTGCCGACTCCGGACGCGGACGGGTGGCGGTGCGGGGGCGCCCGGGTCTCACCCGGCGCCGACGGGCTGCGCATCGAGCAGGACGGCGCGGCCGCCATCGAGGTGGTCCGAGCCGGCCTGGCCGCCCTGCGGGTCCTGCGCGACGAAGGTGGCACGGCGGAGCAGCTGCGCAGGGGAGCCGAGATGCTCGAGAGAGTGCTCGACGATGCCGGACCGACTCCTCTCCGTTGAGGTGTCGGCGCCGCCCACCCGGTAGCGTGACCGCAGCAGACCAACCACGGGCACGGAGGCAGCATGTTCGGCGACAGCGACGCTCGACGCGAGGACCTCGTGACAGGCGAGCCGTCCGCGCCTGAGAACGAGCCTGAGAACGAGCCTGAGAACGCGTCCTGGTCGGACGCCGGGGACCTCGGCCACGGCGGAGACGACGACGTTGCCTCCGCTGAGATCCCCACGCCGCCGGTCACCGGCGACGAGGCCGTCGACGAGGCGATGATGCGCCTGGCCGAGTCTCAGGCCGGGTCCTTCGCCGAGCGCATCGAGGCGGGGGAGCACGCCCACCGCAGCCTGCAGGGCCGCCTCGGCGGTCTCGGTGGGGCGTGACGCGTCGTCTCGACGTCGAGCTCGTTGCGCGCGGTCTGGCCAGGTCACGCACCCAGGCCCATGAGCTCGTCACCGGGGGAGCGGTCCTCGTCGACGGCAAGCCGGCCCGCAAGCCCGCTCTCCCCGTCGAGGAGTCGTCGACGGTCGAGCTGACCCGGGAGCCGGACCGGTGGGTGGGGCGCGCCGCTCTCAAGCTGCTGCACGCCCTGGAGACGTGGCCGGTCCGCGTCGAGGGGCGACGCTGCCTCGACGTCGGCGCGAGCACGGGCGGCTTCACCCAGGTGCTCCTCGAGCGAGGTGCCGCGCACGTCACGGCCCTCGACGTGGGCCACGACCAGCTCGTCCACTCGATCGCCACGGACCCGCGCGTGCGCGACCTGCCCGGCACCAACATCCGCGACGCCGACGTATCGGGTATCGGTGGCCCCTTCGACCTCGTGGTCTCCGACCTCAGCTTCATCTCCCTCCGGATCGCCCTGCCGGCCATGCGTCCCCTCGTCACCGACGACGGCGACCTGGTCGTGCTCGTGAAGCCACAGTTCGAGGTCGGTCGTGAGCGGCTCGGTCGCTCCGGCGTGGTCACCTCGGCGCACGAGCGCCGGCGGGTGCTGAGGGAGGTGGCTGGTGTCGTCGCCGACCAGGGCCTGCACCTGCACGGCGCCACTGCCAGCCCGATCGCCGGTGGTGACGGCAACCGCGAGTTCCTCTTCTGGCTGGCACCGAGACCCGTCCCGGGGGCATCCGTGACGGCCGTGGATGACATGCTGGGGGCCATCGACCTGGAAGGAGCCCCGTGACGCGCCGGATCCTGCTCGTGGCCCACCCGAGGCGCCCCGAGGCGCTGACGGTCGCCAAGGGCGTCGTCCAGCGTCTCACCCACCTCGGCATCGACGTGTCCCTGCAGGCCGACGAGGCGAAGGCCCTGGACCTCAAGGACAGCTCGCGCGTGCACATCGGCGCCGAGGAGCAGGTGGCCGAGGGGTGCGACCTCGTCGTGGTCCTCGGCGGTGACGGCACGATCCTGCGAGGCGCCGAGTTCGCCCGCAGCGTGGACGTGCCGCTGCTCGGCGTCAACCTCGGGCACGTGGGCTTCCTCGCCGAGGCGGAGCGCGACGACCTCGACGCCACGGTCGAGCACATCGCGAGCAACAACTACGCCGTCGAGGAGCGCATGACGCTCCATGTCGACGCCAAGCTGCACGGTGACCTCATCGCGACCAGCTGGGCCCTCAACGAGGTGAGCGTCGAGAAGGCCTCACGCGAGCGCATGCTCGAGGTCACCATCGAGGTCGACGGCCGGCCGCTGTCGAGCTGGGGCTGCGACGGCGTCATCGTGTCGACGCCCACGGGCTCGACGGCATACGCCTTCTCGGCCGGTGGACCGGTCGTGTGGCCGCAGGTCGAGGCGATGCTCCTCGTGCCGAGCGCTGCTCACGCGCTCTTCGCCCGGCCGCTCGTGCTCGGGCCCGACACGCATCTCGCCGTGGAGATCAAGGCGGCCACCGAAGGGGCCGGCGTCATGTGGTGCGACGGTCGGCGACACGTCGACCTGCCCCCGGGGGCCCGCATCGAGGTGCGCCGAGGGTTGCGACCCCTGCGCCTCGCCCGCCTGACCAGCGCACCGTTCACCGACCGGCTCGTCGCCAAGTTCGACCTGTCGGTCGCGGGCTGGCGCGGCAACGGCGACGGCGTCGCCCCCGTGGACGACGTCGCCGGCGGTGAGGGTGCTCGGCCCTAAGGTGGTCCCGTGTTCAGCCAGATGAGGATCCGTGGGGTCGGCGTCATCGACGACGCCGTCCTCGACCTGAGCCCGGGGCTCAACGTCCTCACCGGCGAGACCGGCGCCGGCAAGACCATGGTCGTTTCGGGCCTCGGCCTGCTGCTGGGCGAGCGCGCCGACTCCGGGCTCGTGCGCAACGGCTCGTCCTCGGCGCTCGTCGAGGGCGTCGTCCAGCTGCCCCTCGGCCACCCGGCCCTCGTCCGGGCCGATGAGGCGGGCGCGGACCACGAGGACGGCGAGCTCGTCATCGCCCGCACGATCGCTGCTGCCGGGCGCTCGCGCGCCCACGTCGGCGGACGCACCGCCCCCGTCTCGGTGCTCGCCGAGCTCGGGCAGATGCTCGTCGCCGTGCACGGCCAGGCTGACCAGTGGCGGCTCAAGCAGGGTGACGCCCACCGGGAGGTCCTCGACGACTTCGGCGGCCCGGAGGTCACCGTCCTGCGCGAGCGCGTCGCCGACCTCTACGACGGCTGGCGCGACTCCGCCCGCGAGCACGCCCGACTCGTGTCAGAGGCCCGCGAGCGCGCCCGCGAGATCGACTCGCTCACGGCGTCGCTCGAGGAGATCGAGGCAGTCGACCCCCAGCCCGGCGAGGACACGATGCTGCGGGCCGAGGACGAGCGGCTCGCGCACGCCGACACGCTTCGGCTGGCTGCCGCGCAGGCCCTCGCCGACCTCAGCGGCGACGAGTACGCCGCCGACCCGGCTCCCAACGTGCGCGACCTCATCGGGGCGGCGCGGGGGGCGCTCGCCCCGGCGACCTCCCACGACCTCGCACTGGCAGGTCTCGACGAGCGGCTCCACGAGGTGGGCACGCTGGTCACGGACCTCTCGGCCGACCTGACGGCATACCTCCAGGACGTCGACCTCGACCCCGAGCGCCTCGGCTACGTGCAGGAGCGCCGGGCGGCCCTCGGGGTGCTCACGCGCAAGTACGGCGAGACCGTCGACGAGGTGCTCGAATGGTCCGGTCGCGCCGCCGCCCGTCTCGACGAGCTCGTGACCGCCGACGACCGGGTCGAGCGGTTGGGCGCGGAGGTGGCCGAGCTCGAGGCTGCCGTCGTGGCCGCGGCCGTGGCCCTGTCCGAGGCCCGTCGCGCGGCTGGGGAGGACTTCGGGGTCAGGGTGTCCGAGGAGCTGGCCCACCTGGCCATGGGCAAGGCCGTCGTGCACGTCGAGCTCGGCCGTCGCGCCGACCCCGACGGCATCGCGCTTCCCGGCGGGGAGCGTGTCCGGCTCTCGCGGCACGGCATCGACGACGTCGAGATCCTGCTCGCTGCCAACCCCGGTGCCACGCCGCGCAGCGTGGCCCGTGCGGCATCCGGCGGGGAGCTGTCGCGCGTCATGCTCGCTCTCGAGGTGGTGGGCTCGCGAGGCGCGTCCGGCGAGACCGCGAGCGGTCCGCCCACGTTCGTCTTCGACGAGGTCGACGCCGGCGTCGGAGGTCGTGCGGCTCTCGACGTCGGCGCGCGCCTGGCGGCTCTCGCCGAGCATGCCCAGGTCATCGTCGTCACGCACCTGGCTCAGGTCGCCGCGTTCGCCGACCGACACCTCGTGGTGCACAAGGCCGACGACGGGCGCATCACCTCCAGCAGCGTCTCCGTCGTCGACGGGGACGCCCGGTTGCGCGAGCTCTCGCGAATGATGGGCGGTGACCCGGACTCCGAGGCCGGTCTGGCGCATGCCGGTGACCTGCTCGAACAGACCGGTGGCGCGCGGACCGGCCAGCGCCGGCGCTGAGACGTGCCGGGCTTCACGGTGTCCGGCCCCGGGGTCGGGGTCGTGCTCGTCGCGCACGCGGACCGATGGGCTCGGGCAAGCGAGGGCGTGGCACGATTGGGGCCATCATGGCCCTCTCCATCCGTCGTCCCCGTGCGCGGGACTCCGGTCCCGGCGTCAACGGCAGCGCACGCGTCGACCGCCGGACCAAGACGCTGACCAAGCGCCTGCAGCCCGGTGACATCGCCGTCATCGACCACTCGGACCTCGACAAGGTCAGCGCCGACGCGCTCGTCGCGGCGCGTCCTGCCGCGGTGGTCAACGCCAGTGCCTCGATCAGTGGTCGCTACCCCAACCTCGGCCCGCAGATCCTCGTCGAGGCCGGCATCCCGGTGCTGGACGCGGCCGGTTCCGAGGTGATGGCTCTTTCCGACGGCCAGGCGCTCCGCCTCGACGGTCCCGACCTGTGGTCGGGCGAGACCAAGGTGGCGACGGGCACGCCGCTCGACGCCCAGGCCGTGCAGGCCCAGATGCACGAGGCGCGCGCCGGTCTCGCCGTCCAGATCGAGGCGTTCGCGACCAACACGATGGAGTTCATCCGCAAGGAGCGCGACCTGCTCCTCGACGGCATCGGCGTGCCACCGATCACCACCGAGATCGACGGGAGGCACTGCCTCATCGTGGTGCGCGGCTACCACTACCGCGAGGACCTCGAGGCGCTGCGACCCTACATCCGCGAGTACCGTCCCATCCTCGTCGGCGTCGACGGCGGGGCCGACGCCATCCTCGAGTCCGGTCACAAGCCCGACCTCATCGTCGGCGACATGGACTCGGTCTCCGACAAGGCACTGCGCTGCGGCGCCGAGATCGTCGTTCACGCCTACCGGGACGGGAGGGCCCCGGGGCTGGCCCGCGTCGAGGCGCTCGGGATCGCTCCGGTCGTCTTCCCTGCCGCGGGCACGAGCGAGGACGTCGCGATGCTCCTCGCGGACGACTCCGGGGCCGAGCTCATCGTCGCCGTCGGCACCCACGTGACCCTCGTCGAGTTCCTCGACAAGGGCCGTGACGGCCAGGCCTCGACCTTCCTGACCCGCCTGCGCGTCGGCGGCAAGCTCGTGGACGCCAAGGGCGTCAGCCAGCTCTACCGCGCCAGGATCCCCGGTCGCCTGCTCGTGACCATGCTGCTCGTCGGCATGTTCGCCTTCGTCGCGGCCCTCGCGTCGACCCCTGCGGGCCAGGCATGGCTGCAGGTGCTCGCCGCGCGGTGGGACGACCTCTGGACCGCCATCGTTGGGATCTTCACGTGATCGACTTCCGCTACCACCTCGTCTCGATCATCTCGGTGTTCCTCGCGCTCGCCGTGGGCATCGTCCTCGGAGCCGGTCCGCTGCAGGCCAACCTCGGTGACCAGCTCAGCGACCAGGTCGCGGCGCTGCGCACCGAGAAGCAGGCCCTCAACGACAAGCTCACGGTGAGCGAGAAGCTCGTCGATTCCTCCGACGAGTACGCAGCAGCCGTCCAGCCGCGAGTCGTCCGTGGCCGCCTGACGGGCCACCGCGTCGTCGTGCTCGTCATGCCGTCCGCCGACGGCACCATGGTGAGCAACCTCGAGGCGGTCGTGCCGCAGAGCGGGGCGGCTCTCGCCTCGACCGTGACGATCAGCCCCGACTGGTTCGACCCGAGCCAGACAGCCGACCGGGGCCAGGCGGCCCGTGAGGCGGCGACCGCGCTCGGGCTCAGCTCCACCGCCACCGGCGACTCCCTCCTGCTCGAGGTGCTCACCGAGCTCACGGTCTCGACGACCGCGACCGTGACCGGCACCTCGGCGCAGCGCTCCGCCGCGCTCAAGGTGCTCGTCGACGCGAGCCTGCTCGACAGCACGGTGGCCGACTTCGCGCCCGGGGACCTCGCCATCGTCGTGTCCGGCGACTACGCCGGCACGGACTCCGTCGTCACCGCACGGTCCGACGCCATCCGGTCCCTCGTCACGTCCCTCGCCGGGTCGTCCCGGGCCACCGTCGTGGCCGGGGGCGAGACGCTGGCCGCAGCAGGCCAGGCCGCCACCTCCAACGCGGTGCAGGCGGTCCGCGAGAAGTCCGAGACCGCCCAGCTCGTCTCCACGGTGGACCATGCCCGGGCCGGCGAAGGTCCAGCGACGGTGGTGCTCGCGATCGAGGGCGCCCTCGACGAGAAGGTCGGTCACTACGGTGTGTCCGCGGGGGCGACCGCCAAGGTGCCCCGGGTGCTTCCGTGACGCACCACCCCCGCCCTGCGGGGTCCGCCGCCGCGACGGTCGCCTCCCTCGTCGGCTCCGCAGCGACGTCCTGGGCGCTGCTGCGGCTCGGGCGACGCCTGCCGCCACGGGTGCGGGACCCGTGGGAGCGCACGAACCACGCAGGAGCCGCCGTCACCCTCCTCGAGGGTCCGGCCTGGGTCGGAGGAGCTGTGGCGGGAGCCGCTATGGGTGCCGCCGTCGCGCGCGCCGCGTCTCGTCCTGCTGGCGTGCACGCCCGGGGATCCGCCAGTGCCACGGCGGTCGTCGCTCTTGCGGCCGGGGCGCTGGGGGCTCTCGACGACCTCGTCGGGGGAGCGGCGGACAAGGGGCTCAGGGGCCATCTGCGCGCGCTGGGCCGGGGTGAGGTCACCACCGGAGCCGTGAAGATCGTCGGCCTCGCCGCGGCCGGGCTCGTCGGTGCGGCTCTCGTCGACGTGCGCGGCATCCAGCGACTCGGGACGTCCAGGACGGCCGGGCGATCCGACGCCGCCCGCGTGGTGTCCACGATGGTCGGCGGTGCGGTCGTCGCGGGAGCGGCCAACGCCGTCAACCTCTTCGACCTGCGGCCGGGACGAGCGCTCAAGGTCACCGTCGCCGCGGGACTCCCGATGGTGAGCGGTGCGGCCGGTGGGCTGGCGGCGGCCGCGGCGGTCGGGTCCGGCCTCGGCGTCGCCCGTGACGACCTGGCCGCATCCTCGATGCTCGGCGACACCGGCGCCAACGCGGCGGGCGCCCTCCTGGGGCTGGCCCTCCTCGAACGCACCGGCCTCGTCGGGCGCACGGTCGCCCTCGCGGCCCTCGCCGCGCTGACCCTGGCGTCCGAGCGGGTCAGCTTCACCCGGGTCATCGAGGCCCACCCGGTGCTGCGCCGTATCGACGAGTGGGGCCGGGAGTCCCGATGAGCGCCTCTGGGACAACGAGCCGATCCCCTTCCCGCCGTGGGCTGTTCGCCGCTGCGGGCACCATCGCCGTCATCACGCTCGTCGCACGGGTCGTCGGTTTCGGACGATGGTTCGTCTTCTCGCACTCCGTCGGCGCCACCTGTGTCGGGAGCGTCTACCAGTCGGTCAACGCCGTCCCCAACGTCCTCTTCGAGATCGCGGCCGGGGGCGTGCTCGCTGCCGTCGCCGTGCCCCTCGTCGCCGGCGCCCTCGCGCGTGGCGACCGGGGAGGTGCCGACGCGACCGCGTCCGCGCTGCTCACCTGGGCGGTCGCGGTGCTCGTGCCGCTCGGCGTCGTCGTCGCGCTCGCAGCACGTCCGATCGCCGGCGCGCTGCTGGGGACCGGGTGCGCGGGAGAGGTCGCTCTCGGCGCCGACCTGCTGAGGATCTTCGCGGTCCAGGTCCCGCTCTACGGCGTGGCGATCGTCATGGCAGGCGTGCTGCAGGCCCACCACCGGTTCGTCGGCGCCGCGCTGGCGCCGCTGTTGTCGAGCGTCGTCGTCATCGCGACCTACCTCGCCTACCGCACGCTCGCCGTCGATCCTGCAGCCACGATCGACGAGATCCCGCCCAGCGCCCTCGTCGTGCTCGGCGTCGGCACCACTCTGGGCGTCGTCGCCCTCGCGCTCCCGCTCCTCGTGCCGGTGCACCGCGCCGGCGTGCGGCTGCGTCCGCGCCTGCGCTTCCCGGACGGTGTCGGCAGCCGGGTGCGTGTGCTGGCCGCCTCGGGCCTCGTCGCCGTCGCTGGGCAACAGGTCGCCACCCTCGTCGTCATCCGCCTGGCGAACGACCGCGGCGGCGCCGGCACCCTCAACGTCTACACCTACGCCCAGGCCGTCACGCTGCTGCCGTATGCCGTCCTCGCCGTCCCGCTCGCGACCGCCGCGTTCCCGTCGTTGGCCGGCGCGCACGCTGCGCGAGCGGAAGAGGCTGCGAGAGGCCACGAGCCCTCGCACGGGCAGGACGCCCGTGACCTCGCGGGCTCCACGCTGCGACGGGCGTGGCTCGCGACCCTGGTCGTGACGCTCATGGGTGCCGCGACGCTCGTCGCGGTCGCCGTCCCCGTCGGCACGTTCTTCAGCGCGCTCGACGTCGGTGCCGGGAATGACGCCTCGCTCGAGACCCTGGCCGCGATGGGCGACGCGGTGACGCTCTTCGCCCCGTCCGTCATCGCCCTCGGCGTCATAGGGCTCCTCTCGAGGGCGTCCTACGTGCGTGGGTCGCCCCTCGTGGCGGGTGGCCTCGCGGCGGCGGGCTGGGTCGGCACCGTCGTCGTGCCGCTCATCGTGCTCGACTCCTCCGGCGCCGGCGGCCCCGACACCCTGCGAGCGCTGGCCATCGGCTCCAGCACCGGTCTCGCCGTCGGGGCCTCGCTGCTCGTCGTCCTCGTCGGACGCACCTGGGGTTGGCACGCCCTCGCCCTGCCGGTCCGTCCGCTCGCCGCGGCGCTCGTCGGAGCTGTCGCCGGCGCCGCGGCCGGACGCGGGATCGCGTCGTGGCTGTCGATGCGTGGGGTCGGGCAGTCCGTCGGCTCGAGCATCGCCTCAGGGTTCGGCGCCGGCGTGGTGGCCCTGCTCGTCATGGTGGGGCTGGCCGTCGCGATCGACCCGTCCGTCGTGAAGCGGGTGAGGCGGCAGCGACGAGCTCCCGCCGCAGCGGACGTGGTCGCATGAAGGTCCTCATGGTGCTCGGCCGGTCGGCCGGCGGGATCGGTGCGCACGTCGACAGCCTCGTGACCGGCCTGCGCGAGCTCGGCCACGACGTCCAGATCGTCACGGCGGACTCCACGGCGCAGACCTTCGGCTGGCCCGACGCGCACCGCCTGTGGCCCGTCCACCACGGCTCACGCGCCCCTCGTGGGCTCGTGGACTGGCACCGCGTCATGCAGCTCGCGGGCGCGGTCGACGTCGTGCACGCCCATGGACACCAGGCGGCCGTCGTCGCCGCCGTGGCCGTCGCTCGGGCCCGGCCGCGGCCGCGGCTCGTCGTGTCGCTCCACAACGACCTGCCACGGACGTCACCGAGCCCGTCCAGCCCGTCCAGCGCGCCGTCCCGGTCGAAGGCCTCCTCCTCGGTCTCGCGGGCGCAGGCGGCGGTCGCACGCCACCTGCTCGCCAGGTCCCTCCGTCGCGCCGACCTCGTGACGGGGGCGAGCGCCGACCTCGTCGAGCTCGCGGAGTCGCTCGGCGCCCGCAGGACCGAGCTGGCCCTGGTGCCGTCGGCGGCCGTCGTCGACCTCCTGGCGTCCGAGCGCCTGACGCCGCCCGAGCGCGACGCACTCCTCCGCGAAGCCGGCGTGCCGACGGACCGACCCCTCGTGCTCACCGTCTCGCGGATCGCGCCGCAGAAGGACCTGCCGACGCTCGTGGAGGCCGCCCGGCTCTCGCGCGTGCCTGCGACGTGGCTCGTCGTCGGTGACGGTGACGAGCGGTTGCGCGCCCGCCTCGAGCAGGAGGCGGACGGCATACGCCGGCGTGGTGGGGACGGCCCGGTCGTCCGGTTCGTGGGAGCCCGCACCGACGTGAGCGCGTGGCTGCGGGCCGCCGACCTCTTCGTGCTGACGAGCCGTTGGGAGGCTCGTGCGCTCGTCGTCCAGGAGGCCATGGCAGCCGGTCTCCCCGTCGTGGCCACCCGGACCGGTGGCCTGCCCGACCTCGTCCGCGACGCGGGCTCCCTTGTCGCCGTGCGCGATCCATCCGCCGTCTCCGCCGAGGTGGATCGCCTCCTCACCGACCCCGAGGCGAGGGCCAGGTTGGGTGCCACCGCGCGTACCGTCGCCGCCGGCTGGCCCACTCCCGACGACGAGACGCGCCGATGGGTGGACCGCTACGCCACGGACGCCTCCGGGATGACGTAGACTCGAAGCCCGTGGTGGAAACGACGAAGCACATCTTTGTGACCGGGGGCGTTGCCTCCTCTCTCGGCAAGGGCCTGACGGCCTCGAGCCTCGGACGACTTCTCAGATCGCGTGGCCTGCGGGTCACGATGCAGAAGCTCGACCCTTACATCAACGTCGATCCTGGGACGATGAACCCGTTCCAGCACGGCGAGGTCTTCGTGACCGACGACGGGGCGGAGACCGACCTCGACATCGGTCACTACGAACGCTTCCTCGACGTGAACCTCGTCGGCAGCGCGAACGTGACGACCGGGCAGGTGTACAACCACGTCATCGCCAAGGAGCGTCGTGGTGAGTACCTCGGCGACACCGTCCAGGTCATCCCGCACATCACCAACGAGATCGTCGCCCGCATGCGCGCCCTCGCCACCGGAGGTCCGGACGCCCCGGACGTCATCATCACCGAGATCGGCGGCACGGTCGGCGACATCGAGTCGCTGCCCTTCCTCGAGGCCGCGCGTCAGGTGCGCCACCTCATCGGCCGCGACAACAGCTTCTTCCTGCACGTCTCGCTCGTGCCCTACCTCGCGCCGAGCGGTGAGCTCAAGACGAAGCCGACCCAGCACTCCGTCGCCGCGCTGCGGCAGGTGGGCATCCAGCCGGATGGCCTCGTGCTGCGGGCCGACCGCGACATCCCCGACCCGATCAAGCGCAAGATCTCGCTCATGTGCGACGTCGACGTGACCGCGGTCGCCGCGTGCGTCGACGCGCCCAGCATCTACGACATCCCGAAGGTGCTGCACCGCGAGGGTCTCGACGCCTACGTCATCCGGCGCCTCGGCCTCGGCTTCCGCGACGTCGACTGGACCGAGTGGGACCAGCTCCTCGAGCGGGTCCACGACCCGGAGCACGACATCGAGATCGCGCTCGTCGGCAAGTACATCGACCTGCCCGACGCCTACCTCTCGGTCACCGAGGCCCTCCGGGCCGGCGGCTTCCACCACGACGCCAAGGTCAACATCCGCTGGGTCGCCAGCGACGAGTGCCAGACCCCGGCAGGGGCCCAGAGGGCGCTGGGCGGCGTCGACGCCGTCCTGGTCCCCGGCGGCTTCGGCGTGCGTGGCATCGAGGGCAAGCTCGGGGCCCTCACGTGGGCCCGCGTGAAGCAGGTGCCGACTCTCGGCATCTGCCTCGGGCTGCAGTGCATGGTCATCGAGTACGCCCGGACGGTGCTCGGCAACGAGGACGCCAGCTCGACCGAGTTCGACCCCGACACCGAGCACCCCGTCATCGCCACGATGGAGGAGCAGAAGGCCTTCGTCGAGGGCGCCGGCGACCTCGGCGGCACGATGCGCCTCGGTCTCTACCCCGCCGCCCTCAAGGACGGCAGCGTCATCCGCGCGGCCTACGGCGAGGCCGAGGTGCAGGAGCGCCACCGCCACCGCTACGAGGTCAACAACTCCTACCGCGCCGACCTAGAGAAGGCGGGCCTCGTCTTCTCCGGCACCTCGCCCGACGGCAGCCTCGTCGAGTTCGTCGAGCTGCCGCGCGACGTCCACCCCTACTACGTGTCGACGCAGGCGCACCCCGAGTTCCTCTCGCGCCCCAACCGCGCCCACCCGCTCTTCGCGGGACTGGTCGGGGCCGCCCTCGAGCGCCAGCGCAGCGAACGCCTCGTCGAGGTGGAGCGCCACCGTGCAGCAGTCGACGCCGGGCAGTCGACGGACGGCCGGGACCCCGCCGAGCGCGACGCGGGCGACGCGTACGCCACGGTGTCCTCGTCCGGTGCCGGCACGGACGTCGACTGAGCCGCGGGTGAGCCTGGACGCACCGCGCGGCACGGGGGCCGACCTCGTCGAGGAGTGGACCGCGGAGCCGGTCCTCGAGTCGACGACCCCCTTTCGGGGGATCATCTTCGACGTCGTGCGCGAGCGCGTCGATCTCGGCGCCGGGGGAGTCGTCACGCGTGACCTCGTGACGCACCCCGGCGCCGTCGCCGTGCTCGCCCTCCGCGAGCTCGACGACGAACCTCACGTGCTGATGATCCGGCAGTACCGCCACGCGAGTGGCGGACACGTGTGGGAGCTGCCCGCCGGGCTGCTCGACGTCGACAGCGAGCCTCCGTGGGAGGCAGCCGCGCGCGAGCTGGCCGAGGAGGTCGACCTGACGGCCGACACGTGGCACGTGCTGGCCGACGACGTCACGTCCCCGGGCGCCTTCCCCGAGACCGTGCGCATCTTCCTGGCCCGGGGCCTGCACGAGGTCCCAGCCGCGGACGCGCACCAGCGCACGGCTGAGGAGCTGACGATCCGTCCCCTCTGGGTGCCGCTCGACGACGCCGTCGACGCCGCCCTCGCGGGCCGGATCAGCAACTCCGCGACCCTGGTCGGGCTGCTGTCCGCCGGACTGTCCCGCACCCGCGGCTGGTCGACGCTGCGGCCCCACGATGCACCGTGGCCCGCCCGCGCCGCCCAACGGGCAGCGAGGTCGTGAGCACGGCCTTCGGGACGAGCGTCTCGGGTCCCTGCCCGTGCGGAGGCGGTCCCGAGATGCTGCCGTATGCCGTGTGCTGCGGGGCGCTTCACCGCGCGGAGCGCTCGGCAGCCACGGCGGAGGAGCTCATGCGGTCGCGCTACGCGGCGTTCGCCGTGGGCGACGACGCCTACCTGGTGCGCACGTGGCATCCCCGCACGAGACCCCCGCGTCTCGATCTCGACTCCGCGACCCGCTGGACCGGGCTCACCGTGCTGCGCACCGAGCGCGGCGCCGTCGACGACGAGGACGGCCTGGTCGAGTTCGTCGCGCGGTGGACCGAACCCGCGGCGCCGTCAACGAGCACCGGGCGACGTCGGGGCCAGCTCCACGAGGTCAGTCGCTTCGCCCGTCGAGCCGGCCGGTGGTTCTACCTCGACGGCGAGCAGCGCTGACGCCTCCGTCGGCGCCGGGGGAGCAGCGGGCTCTGCGGCACGCGGCTTCGTGGACGCCACCGCACCCGCCTGTGCACGTCGGCGCGTGACCGCGACAGCCACACCGACGAGCAGCACGAGACCACCGGCCAGCTCCAGCGGGTGTGGCCGCTCGTCGAACGCCACCGCGGCTGCAGCCATGCCGAAGACCGGCACGAGCATCGCGAACGGCGTCACCTTCGCCACCGGGTAGCGACCGAGCAGCGTGTTCCAGATCCCATAGCCCACGAGCGACGACAGGTACGCCGTGTAGGCGGTGGAGGCGAGGGCCTGCCACTGGAGGTGGCTCAGGGCCTCGCCGACGGCGGCGGGCCCCTCGAAGGCGAGGGAGAGTGCGAGGGCAGGCACGGGCACGACGAGCCCCGACCAGACGGTCACCCCGAGGCCCGCGCCCGGTCCGGTGAGAGCTCCCGACCTCCGCGTCAGCACGTTTCCGACGGCCCACGACACCGCCGCCAGGACAAGGACAACGAGGGGCAGCAGGGGCGCGCTCAGCCCACGCCCGACGGCGATCGTGACGAGTCCGGCGCCGCCGAGGGCCACGCCTGCGCGCTGCAGAACGGACGGGCGCTCCCGTAGCCAGACGGCCGCGATGACGACGGTGAGCAGCACCTGGGCCTGCAGGACGAGCGACGAGAGACCCGGCGGCATGCCCAGGTGCAAGGAGAGGTACAGGAGGGCGAACTGCCCCAGGCTCGTGAAGAGCCCGATGAGTGCGAGGTCGCGCCACGGCAGGGCGGGTCGGCGCACGAGGAACACCGCCGGGAGGCACACGACGGTGAAGCGCACTGCGAGGAAGAGCAGCGGCGGGACCGAGTCCAGCCCGGTGCGGATGGCGACGAAGTTCGTGCCCCAGAGCAGGGCGACGAGGACGGCGAGGGCGGTGTCACGGCGGCGCATGACGCCATCCTCATGGCGCACGACCGTTCACGTCCATCGAACTGTCGTTGCCCTGACTGTGTAGCATCGCTGCATGATCGACCCGGTCGCGCTCCGTTCGCTCGTCGCCGTCGAGGCCCACGGCTCCGTCGGCGCCGCGGCGGCCGCGCTCGACTACACGCCGAGCGCCGTCTCCCAGCAGATCAAGCGCCTCGAGACCCAGACGGGAGTCCAGCTGCTCGAGCGGCAGGGCCGCGGCGTCCTGCTCACCGAGGCGGGCCGCACGCTCTCGGAGTCGGCGCGGGACCTGCTCGCCCACATGGAGCGCCTCGAGTCACGGATCCACGGCGCGAGCGGCGAGACGGTCGGCACCGTGCGGCTCGCCACGTTCGCCACGGCCTACCGAGGCGTCGTCGTGGGCGCGATCGGGAGGCTGCGCGCGGTCGCACCGGACGTGACCCTGCGGCCCGACGAGATCGACCCGTGGGACGCGGTGGACGCGGTCGCGGCCGGCACGCACGACCTGGCCCTGGTGCACAACTGGGAGCCGCTGCCCCTCGCCATCCCGGACCATCTCGAGGTGCGCGACCTCGGCCGGGACCGGGCCGACGTCCTCGTGCACGAGGACCACCCGCTCGCCACGCGTGACAGCATCGGCGTCACCGACGTGCTTGACGAGGCCTGGGCCAGCGTCGCCCCCGGCTCGATCTGTCACCAGTGGCTCCAGAAGATGTACTTCGACGTCGGCCGGGCGCCCCGGATCGCCCACGTGGCCCTCGAGTTCGCCACCCACGTCGCGCTCGTCGCGCAGGGTGAGGCCATCGCCCTCGTGCCACGCCTCGGGCGGGGACCGCTGCCCCCGGGCGTCGTCGCGGTCCCCATCGTCGAGCCGGTGTCCGAGCGGACCGTGAGCCTGGTCTGGCGCCGCACCATGACCGACCGTCCGGCGCTCGCGGCGACCGTCGAGGCGCTCGCCGCCGAGGCCGCCCTCGACCTCAGCTGACCGACGCTGGAGCGGCCTGCCGCTCGGCGAACTCCTGCTGTCGGCGCGAGGGCTGGTCGAGACGGAGGCGTCCGCGCAGTCGACCCACCGGCCGCTCGACGAGGACCCACGACAGCCAGGACACGAGGACGGCTGCCGCGATGAGCGTGAGGTTGCGCGGCGTCGAGTGCTCGCCGAGCAGCCGGCTGTTGATGAACGTCTGGTGCCACAGGTAGAGCGCGTAGCTGACGGTGCCGAAGAAGACCATGACGCGGGAACCCACGACGCGCGAGTGACCCGACACCGCGGCATACACCAGCCACACACCGAGCACGGCGTAGACGGCACCCAGAGGGCGGAAGAGCGGGTGGTCCACGGCGAGGCCGTGCCCGGGGAAGGCCGACACGGCGACCATGACGACGAAGGGCACGAGCGGGCTCGCCGACGGCAGGTCCCAGCCGCGGGCGCGGACCCCCGCCAGGGCAAAGGCCAGGGCCACGCCGAGCAGCAGGGCGAAGGCGTTCGTCTCCGTCGAGATGTCGAGGCGGATCGCCGTCCCCTGCGTCCAGACCGAGTAGAAGGTCGCGAGCGCTGCGAGGCTGAGCACCACCGCCAGCGCGCGGCTGCGCAGCCACGTCATGAGGACGATGAAGATCACCGGCCAGACGACGTAGAACTGCTCCTCGACGGAGAGCGACCACAGGTGGTTGAGCACGCCGAGGTCCGTGCCGGCGATCCGCACCCAGTTGCCGACGTAGAAGAGCGAGGCCAGCGCAGCGGTCGGGTAGCTCGACAGCTGGTCGTCCCCGGTGGCCCAGAGCAGCACGGGAGCGAGCGCCAGCAGCAGCACGAGCGCGGGCAACAGGCGCAGCGCCCGGCGGCCCCAGAAGCGCCACAGGCTGATCGAGCCCCACCGGCCCCACTCGCGGATGAGCAGGCTCGTGATGAGGTAGCCCGACAGCACGAAGAAGAGCGTCACGCCTGACAGGCCGCCCCACCGGACCGGGAGTCCCGAGTGGGCTGCGACGACGAGGAGGATCGCGAGGCCTCGAACGCCGTCGAGGTCGCGGTTGCGGGAGTGCTGCACGGCGAAGAGCCTAGGTGCAGGCGGTCTAGGATTGGTCCTCGGTGCCCGCTGCCGCCTCGTGCGACAGGGCACCTGCCTCGACTCGGTGGCCCCGCGCCGCCCGACCCCCGTCCCGGAAGGACCCTCCGTGCTCCGCACTCACGAGGCCGGCACACTCCGTGCCGACCACGCAGGCCAGACCGTCACCCTCACCGGTTGGGTGGCGCGGCGTCGAGACCACGGCGGGGTCGCCTTCCTCGACCTTCGCGACGCGTCCGGCGTCGCCCAGGTGGTCGCGCGCGACGAGGTGCTGGCGCAGGGCGGCGCCCACGACGTGCGCAACGAGTTCTGCGTCAAGGTCACCGGCGAGGTGCGCGAGCGCCCCGAGGGCAACGCCAACCCCGACCTGCCCACCGGCGACATCGAGGTCATCGTCAGCGACCTCGAGGTGCTCAACCCCGCGGCGCCGCTGCCCTTCCAGATCGACGAGCGTGTCACCGTCGGCGAGGAGGCCCGCCTCAAGCACCGCTACCTCGACCTCCGCCGCCCGGGTGCCAGCTCCGCCGGCGCCGCGATCCGCCTGCGCTCGAAGGTGAACGCCGCTGCCCGCGCCGTGCTCGGCGCCCGCGACTTCGTCGAGATCGAGACCCCGACCCTGACGCGTTCGACCCCCGAGGGCGCCCGCGACTTCCTCGTGCCCGCCCGCCTGGCGCCGGGCTCGTGGTACGCCCTGCCGCAGAGCCCGCAGCTGTTCAAGCAGCTGCTCATGGTCGCCGGCATGGAGCGCTACTACCAGATCGCGAGGTGCTACCGCGACGAGGACTTCCGCGCCGACCGCCAGCCGGAGTTCACCCAGCTCGACATCGAGATGAGCTTCGTCGACCAGGACGACATCATCGAGCTCGGCGAGTCCATCATCGCGGCGCTGTGGCGCCTCATCGGTGTCGAGCTCGACGCGCCCTTCCAGCGGATGACCTACCACGAGGCGATGGCCCGCTACGGCTCCGACAAGCCCGACCTGCGCTTCGGCAACGAGCTCGTCGAGTGCACCGAGTACTTCAAGGACACGACGTTCCGTGTCTTCCAGTCCGACTACGTCGGCGCCGTGGTCATGCCGGGCGGCGCGAGCCAGCCGCGCAAGCAGCTCGACGCCTGGCAGGAGTGGGCCAAGCAGCGCGGTGCCCGAGGTCTCGCCTACGTCCTCGTCCAGGAGGACGGCGAGCTCGGCGGCCCGGTGGCCAAGAACCTCACCGACGGCGAGCGAGCCGGCCTCGCCGCACACGTCGGCGCGCAGCCGGGGGACTGCATCTTCTTCGCGGCCGGCGCGGCCAAGGCCTCTCGGGCCCTCCTCGGCGCGGCCCGGCTCGAGATCGGCCGTCGCTGCGGCCTCATCGACGAGGACGCGTGGAGCTTCCTCTGGGTCGTCGACGCGCCGCTCTTCGAGTCGGCCGCCGACGCGACGGCCTCCGGTGACGTCGCCCTCGGGTACAGCGCCTGGACGGCCGTGCACCACGCCTTCACCTCGCCCAAGCCCGAGTTCCTCGACACCTTCGACACCGATCCCGGCCCGGCGCTCGCCTACGCCTACGACATCGTCTGCAACGGCAACGAGATCGGCGGCGGCTCGATCCGTATCCACCAGCGCGAGGTCCAGGAGCGCGTCTTCAAGGTCATGGGGATCTCCGACGAGGAGGCCCAGGAGAAGTTCGGCTTCCTGCTCGACGCCTTCGCCTTCGGCGCCCCGCCGCACGGCGGCATCGCCCTCGGCTGGGACCGCATCGTCTCGCTCCTCGCGCACACCGACTCGATCCGCGACGTCATCGCCTTCCCGAAGTCCGGTGGTGGCTACGACCCGCTGACCGCTGCGCCGGCGCCGATCACGCCCGAGCAGCGCAAGGAGGCCGGTGTCGACGCGAAGCCGGCCGCCTCGACCCCCGCCCCGCAGGGCGCCCCCGAGGTCAGCCCGTCGCGGAGCTGACCACCGGGACTCCCGTCCGTGGAGGGTTGTCGTCTCCGTCTTCCCGGTGACGACGACCCTTCACGCGTATCCAGCTGCCGGTCGTATGCCGTCAGCAGCCGTGCGCTTTGCCCTACCTTGACCGGCCCCGCCCTAGCGTGCGGTCATGCGCATCCCACGCCTGCTTCCCCTGACCACGGCGTTGCTCGGCGCCGTCCTCGCCCTGACCGGCGCGAGTGCGGCCGCGGCCGTTCCCCCGACGGGTCTGGCGGCCGGCCCGCCGGCGGAGTTCGGCAGCGACTGGGACGACCCCCGGACCCCGGAGCCACCCGTCTCCGTGCCGGGAACGCGCCACTGCACCGTGCGGGTCGTCGACGACGCGTTCGACGACTTCGACGTGCACGCGCGGGGGTACACCCCGCCGACGGGCTGCGCAGGTCCGTGGTCGAAGGTGGTCATGAGGCTCGAGGGCTCGGTGGCCGGGCGACAGTTCGACCGTCTCGGTCACGTCGACGTCGGCGGAGTCCGGATGCTCACGCTCTCGACGCCCGAGCCGAGCGTCGACGGAATCAGCTGGCACGTCGAGAAGGACGTCACCGACCTCGCACCGCTCCTCGCCCGCCCGCAGCAGGTCGAGGCCGTCATCGGCAACGTCGTCGACTCGACGTACACCGGAGTCATCCACGTGACGGTCGATCTCGACTTCTACACCACCGGACGCGGCGCCCCTGCGGCGCAGACGTCCGACGCCGTCCTCCCGCTCGCCGGCACCCACCGCGACGGCACCGACCTCGTCGGCTCGCTGACCGTGCCGCGCAACTCGACCCGACTGGTCGCCGACGTCTTCGCCACCGGGTCCGGCGGTGGTTGCGAGGAGTTCTGGGACACGAGCGCCCCTGCGAGCACGGGCTACTCGTGCCCGGACGGTCTGCCCTACCGGGAGGTCGACGTGCGCATCGACGGCCGGCTCGCCGGTATCGCGGCGCCCTACCCGGTGGTCTACACGGGCGGCTGGAGCAACCCCTTCCTCTGGTACGCGATCCCCTCACCGAAGGCGTTCGACATCCCGCCGCTCGGCTACGACCTGACGCCGTTCCTGGCCCGTCTCAACGACGGCGAGCCGCACGACGTGCGCCTCTCGGTCGTGGGCCTGCCCTCTGGGCAGGGCGGCTGGACCATCGCGCCTCGCTTCCGCGTCTGGCGCGACGCGGGCCGCAGCGTGGTGTCAGGGACGACCGGGACGGCATACGCACCCGAGCCGGTCGTCACGAGCTCGGTCGCCGGGACCGGGGACCGGGCAGGTCACGTCGACCTCGACGCGACCCGCGAGTTCCGGGTCAGCGGAACGCTGTCCACCTCGCGTGGACCCGTCACCACCACGGTCACGCGGATCCTGGGCAACACCTCGACGCACTCGTGGACCGACGACGAGGCCGACGACACGCTCAAGGCGTCGTGGACCGACTCCCAGGCGGTGGCGACCGGCCCCGGGAACGGGACCCCGACCGTCGAGCGCACGGAGCACCGTTGGGACAAGGACGACGTGCTCGGCTTCCACCCCCGCACCGACACCGCGGGTGCCTACGACGTGACCGGTGACCTCGAGATCTCCTGGGAGCGCACGACGTCGACCTCCCGCGGCGGGGCGGCGTTGTCGAGCCGTACCGAGAGCTCGACCTTCGACGGCCGCGCCGCGTGGATCTACGGCGTGCCCCGCGACCAGCGGCACGCGACGGCCGACACCCGTGCCCGCGCCACCGCCACCGAGCGGATCCTCGGCAGGGTGGCGACGTCGTGGGACCACCGTCTCCGCGCGGTCAACGGCACGTTCGTCACCGACTCGGTCGGCTGACGGCCCGGGGGCGACAATGTGGGAGTGACCACCGTGGACCGACGTGCGCCCGACGACGTCCTGGTCCACCTGCGTCGCGCTCGAGACCACGCGGACCGCCACTACGCGGAGCCCGTCGACCTCGATGAGCTCGCCGCGGAGGCGCGGCTCTCGAAGTACCACTTCCTCCGGCTCTTCCGGGCGACCTACGGCGTGACGCCGCTCGATTACGTCTCGAAGCGGCGGATCGAGCGGGCCCAGGACCTGCTGCGTTCCTCGAACCTCACGGTCACCGAGGTGTGCCACGCCGTGGGCTTCACGAGCCTCGGGTCGTTCAGCAGCCGCTTCCGCGCGGTCGTGGGGGAGACGCCGAGCAGCTTCCAGGCCAGGTATGCCGTGTCGGGGGGACCGCACATCCCCGGCTGCGTCATCTTCATGTGGGGCCTGGCCGAGCGCTGCGCAACCGAGGAGAAGCCCTCCGGGACGGACGCGTCCTAACGTGGCTGCATGATCACGAACATCTCCATCGTCAGTGTCTTCGTCAAGGACATCGACGAGTCCAAGCGCTTCTACGTCGACGTCCTCGGGTTCGAGGAGAAGGACGACATCACCCTCGGGGACGGCTACCGCTGGTGCACCGTCGTGCACCCCAACCAGCCCGAGCTGCAGGTCAGCCTCGCGATCCCCGGTCCGCCCTTCCCGGACGAGCTCGTCACCGCGATGAAGCGGGCCCTGGACGCCGGCGGTCTCAACGGTCTCGGACTCTCGGTCGACGACTGCGAGAAGACCTACGCCGACCTGACGGCCAAGGGCGTGGAGTTCCTCCAGCCACCCTCGGCGAGGCCCTACGGCACCGAGGCCGTGTGCCGCGACAACTCGGGCAACTGGGTGGTCCTCGTGCAGGAGGCCGACCGGAAGGTCGTGGCCGCGGACTTCGCCTGAGACCCGCTGAGCGGCACCTCAGCGGTCGATGACGACCGGCCGGCTCGACCACGCGCACAGGCGGTCGTAGCCCAGTGAGAGGTACAGGTTGCGCGCCGCGACGTTGTGGGAGTACATCCCGAGGGTGCACACCCCGCGCTCGAGCACCGCGCGCCGGGTGACGGCACCGACGATGGTGCGGCCCAGCCCGTGCCCTCGCAGGCTGGTGTGGACGGCGACCGACGACAGGTGTGGCGCTCCGGCGCGAGTCGTGCCCCACGCGGCGACCGCGCGGAGCGTCCCGTCGTCGTCCTCGACCGCGAACCAGTGATCGCCCTGACCCGGTTCGGTGTCGGCCGTGGGGGAGTGCGCCTCGAGGAACGCGCGCACCTCGGCGGCGCGGTGGACGTCGTCGAGGGGCCGCACGCGCTCGTGGGACGCGTGCTCGTCGGGGGCCGTCGTCGTGTGGAACCACTCCCAGTCGCCCCCGTCCAGCACGCGGTACCGTTCGCGCAGCCGGGGCTCCAGGTGCTGGGGCACGCTGACCGAGAAGGCCCGTCGTTCGGGTGAGACCGTCGCCGCGATCTCCGGGAGGTGGTCGAGCAACGCCGTGACCCCGGCGTCGCCGCCGAGGACGTTGACGGTGCGGCGCACCGCCTTGCGGGTGCGCTGGAAGGCGACGGCGTCGGCCGACCTCCACCACGTCTCGGCGAGCCCGTCCGTCACCTCCCACCTGACGAAGGGGTGCCCACCGGTCGCCGCCAGCAGGTCCTCGATCCCGTGCCCGGTGACGACCGCCGTCACTCGGTGATCCCGAACCGGTCGTGGAGGCGCCGCAGGGGCGCGGGCGCCCACCAGTTCCAGCGCCCGAGAACGGTCATCGTCGCCGGGACCAGGAGCATGCGGACCAACGTCGCGTCGATGGCGACGGCGGCCACGAGCGCTACTCCCATCTCCTTGATGATGAGGATGTCGCCGGCGACGAAGCCGCCGAAGACGATGATGATGAGCAGGGCCGCCGAGGTGATGATCCGACCGGTGCGCTGCAGGCCCAGGGAGACAGCACGGTCGCTCTCCACGCCGTGCCGGTGGAACTCGACGATGCGCGACAGCAGGAAGACCTCGTAGTCCATCGACAGTCCGAAGCCGAAGGCGAGCACGAGGAAGGGCACCATCGACTCGACCGCCCCGACCGACGAGAAGCCGAGCAGTCCCTCGAGATGTCCCTCCTGGAAGATCCAGACGACGACGCCGAGGGCTGCTCCGAGAGAGATGACGTTGAGCAGCAACGCCTTGACGGGAAGGACGACCGAGCCCGTCATGAGGAAGAGCAGGACGAACGTGCCGAGCACGACGAGCCCCACGGCATACGGCGCCCGGGCGGACATGGAGTCGAGGAAGTCGATCTGGCCCGCAGCCTGACCGGTCGTCAGGGTCTCGAACGGCGCGTCCGTGGCGCGGATCGTCGTCACGAGGTCCTGCGCCTCGTCGGACGTCGGCCGGCCGGCGACCCGGATGTTGACCCGCTGGTGCTCGGTGCCCAGCGGTTGCACCGTGAGTGCCTCGACGCCCGGCCGACTGCGGAACTGCTGGGCCCACGAGGTCACGGCAGCGGTGTCGGTCGAGCCCGCGACGACGGTGACCTCAGGGGCGGAGAGGGCCGGGTAGTCGCGGTCGAGCTGCTCGAAGAAGACCCGCTGCGGAGCGTCCGTCGGGAGCAGCTCGGTGCCTGACGACGTGAGCTTCATCGACAAGGTCGGCAGGGCGAGCGTCACGAGGACGACGACGACACCGACGATGACGACGACCGGGCGCCGCTGCACCCCGACGGCAAGGCGTGAGAAGACACCCACGTCGGAGGTCTGCTCGACTGCCTTGCGGGACAAGCGTTTTGCGCCGACGACACAAAGGGCGGGAACGAGCGTGATCGCCACGACCATCGCCACGAGCACGACGCTGACTCCGGCCACACCGATGGCCCGCATGATCGAGGCCTCGAAGACGAGCAGGCCGGCCAGGGCGATCGCGACCGTGAGCCCGGAGAAGAGGACGGTGCGCCCGGCCGTGGCCACCGTGCGCTCGGTGGCACGCTCGACCTCCTCCCGTGTCGGCACGTCGTGCTTGCGGTGCGCGAGCTCCTCACGGAAGCGGCTGACCGTGAGCAGTCCGTAGTCGATGGACAGGCCGAGGCCGAGCAGGGTCACGATGTTGACGACGGTGGCGTCGAGCTCGACGACGTGCGAGGAGCCGAAGAGCGAGAGCAGGGCCCCGCCGATCGAGACGACGGCGCCGACGATCGGCATGCCTGCCGCGACGAAGCCGCCGAAGACGAAGAACATGACGAGGAAGGTGAGCGGCAGGGCGATGCCCTCGCCGCGGAGCAGGTCGCGCTCGACGGTGCTCGTGATCGCCTTGATGACCTTGCTCGTGCTGCCCACGGACCCCTGGGCATCCATCGCCGTCGCCACGGCGAGCAGGCGGGCCTCGGCCTGGGACTCGGCGGTGCCCTGCGCGGCCTTGTCGAGACCGGGCACGAAGTCGACCACCGTGACGAAGCCGCCCGCGGCCGGGGTGCCGCCCTTGAGCAGCGGCGCCACCGACGGGTCGGTGACACCCTTCGGCGCGAGCAGGGGAGACCGGACGGTCTTGACGCCGGGGACCTTCCCGACCTCATGGGTCGCTGTCGCGCCGTCCTGGAGGGTGGTCGCATCCGTGAGGTCGGCGCCGGTCACCTGCATCGTCAGCGTCTCGAGGGCGGGCTGGCTCTCGGAGATGACGTCCTGCGCGCGCGAGGACTCGGACTCGACGGTCGGGGCTCCGGAGTGGAGGCGCTCGAAGAGGGACTCACCGGTGACCCCTCCGACCGCGACGGCGAAGCACGCGACCGCGATGACGGCCCACACCCCCACCCAGCGGAGCGGGTGGCGCGCGATGAGGGCTCCGAGACGAGCCAGACGAGTGCGGGGCGCCGGGCCCGCGGCTGAGGGGTTCTGCACGCGGATAGCCTTCCACAGTGATGTCGAACAGCCCGGAGGACCTCTTCGGCGCGGCCTCCGCCGCCGACCGCGGTGAGCAGCCGGCCTCGGCCGGGGTCGCCCCGCTCGCCGTACGGATGCGCCCGCGCTCCCTGGACGAGGTGCGCGGGCAGGCCAAGGTGCTGCGACCCGGCAGCCCGTTGCGGCGCCTCATCGAGGGATCCGGCGGCGCCGCCGGCCCCTTGTCCGCGATCCTCTGGGGGCCGCCCGGCACGGGGAAGACGACGCTCGCGCACCTCGTGGCGACGGCTGCCGAGCGACGCTTCGTCGAGCTGTCCGCCGTCACCGCCGGGGTCAAGGACGTCCGGTCCGTCATGGAGTCAGCGGTCCGTGAACGCGATCTCTACTCACGCCAGACCGTGCTCTTCCTCGACGAGATCCACCGGTTCACCAAGGCCCAGCAGGACGCCCTGCTCCCCGGCGTCGAGAACCGCACCGTGATCCTGGTGGCGGCCACGACCGAGAACCCGTCCTTCAGCATCATCTCGCCCCTGCTCTCGCGCTCGGTGCTCGTCACCCTCGAGTCGCTGTCGGACGAGGAGATCGCGCAGCTGGTCGGCGCCGCCCTGACCGACGAACGGGGCTTCGACGGCGAGCACACCCTGGCGGACGACGCCACCGACCACCTGGTGCGGATCGCCGGTGGGGACGCCCGGCGGGCCCTGACCTCGCTGGAGGCCGCGGCCGGTGTCGCCCTGGACGCCCAGCCGGCCGGACGCCTCTCCGACGACCCCGTCGAGATCACGCTCGCCCACGTCGAACAGGCCGTCGCGCAGGCGGCCGTCCGCTACGACCGCGCCGGCGACCAGCACTACGACGTGGCCAGCGCCCTCATCAAGTCGATGCGCGGAAGCGATGTCGACGCCGCCCTGCACTACCTCGCCCGGATGCTCGAGGCCGGGGAGGACCCCCGCTTCATCGCGCGCCGCATCGTCATCTCCGCGAGCGAGGACGTGGGCATGGGCGACCCGACGGCCTTGCAGACCGCCGTCGCCGCGATGCACGCCGTGGCCCAGATCGGTATGCCCGAGGCGCGGATCATCCTCGCCCAGGCGGTCGTGCACAACGCCATGGCACCCAAGTCCAACGCGGCATACCTCGGCATCAACGAGGCGATCGCAGACGTGCGAGCGGGGCGCGGTGGCGTCGTACCGGCGCACCTGCGGGGGAGCGGCTACGCCGGCGCCGAACGGCTCGGCCACGGCAAGGGCTACGTCTACGCCCACGACGAGCCCGACGGGGTCGCCGCGCAGCAGTACCTCCCGGACGACCTCCACGACGCCGTCAGCTACTACCGCCCCACCGACCGCGGCTTCGAGGAACGCCTCCGGACCCGCTGGGAGTGGCTCTCGGGGCGGCTGGGACGCACGCGTCGGCAGTGACCGGACGTCGGTCGGAGGACGGCCGGAGGACCGCCGGAGGACCGTCGGAGGACGGCCGGAGGACCGCGCGAGGACGCCTGTCGGAGCTCGCGGACGCGGATTGTTTCGGGGCTCGCGGGGCGTGGACGGACATTGTGTCGCGTACGTGGTGCTCGGTAACGATTTGTCATCCATGCACGTCTCGACGCTTGGACACCGCTGGACTCTGTGGCAGGCTCACGACGTCCCGGCGGGGGTGGCATCCGGAAGATCTGGTGTGCCCCCCGAGGGCGGCTCGGGTGACGCAGACCCCGGGTCGGATGTGATCCCCCAAGGATGGAGACAACGCGTTGAACGCAATGCCGGAGCCCTCAGCAGGAACGCTGACCGAGGTATCCGAGGAGAAGTCTGCGACGACCGCCCCTGAGCACAAGGACGTCCGCACCGGCCGGTCTCCCGGCCAGGTCGCCTGGGCTCGGCTCAAGCGGGACAAGGTCGCGATCGTCTGCTCCGTCATCATCCTGTTCTTCCTGCTCGTCGCGATCTTCGCGCCGCTGCTCGTCTCGCTCGAGGCCGTCGACCCCATCACGGGGGCCAAGGCCGACGTCGGCACCGTGCACACCGAGCTCGTCGACTTCAACGGTCTGCCCACCGTCGGTGCCAGCGCGGCGCACTGGCTCGGTGTCGAGCCGCGACTCGGGCGCGACCTCTTCGCCCGCTGGGCCTACGGCGCCCGCCCGTCGCTCGTCATCGGCTTCGTCGCCGCGTTCGCCTCGACGCTCATCGGCGTCACGCTCGGCCTCGTCGCCGGCTACCTCGGCGGAGTGGCCGACAAGATCATCTCGTGGATCATCGACTTCTTCCTGTCGCTGCCGATCCTGCTGCTGGTGCTCGCGATCATCCCGATCATGCAGAAGCGCCTCGCGGCCGGCGGCGACCTCTCCGCCGAGGAGACCTCGACGGTCCGGTTCTGGGTGCTCATCGTCATCCTCGTCATCTTCGGGTGGATGGGTCTGGCCCGCCTCGTGCGCGGTGAGGTCAAGAGCCTGCGCGAGCGGGAGTTCGTCCAGGCAGCGCGCGCCATCGGCGTGCCGACGCGCTCGATCCTCTTCCGCGAGATCCTGCCCAACCTCGTCGGCCCGATCATCGTCTCGGCCTCGATCGCGGTGCCCGCCTACATCACCTACGAGGCGACGCTGAGCTACCTCGGCGCCGGACTCGTGGAGCCCACCGCGTCGTGGGGTCGCACCATCGCCGACGCGCAGAACCTCTTCGCCACGTATCCGCTGTGGCTCTGGCCCTCGGTCATCGGCCTCTCGCTGCTCGTCCTCGCCCTGAGCCTGCTCGGCGACTCGATCCGCGACGCGTTCGACCCCACCAGCCGCCGCTGACCCCACACGGGTCTCGGCCACCAGATGTTCCCGGCAAAACGCCGGGACAAGCACAAGGGAGCAAACAACAATGCGCTGGACCAAAGTCCTGACCGTGGGAGCCGCGGCTTCCCTCGGCTTCGTCGCTGCCTGCGGCGCCCCGGCCGCCAACAACGGCACGCCGGGCGGCACCAACGGCAACGGTGGAAAGGTCGACCAGGCGGGCGCCGCCCTCGACCCGAACGCCAAGGGCCCGGCCCCGGAGATCCCCGGAGCGAAGAAGGGCGGCATCCTCACGGTGCCGTACGCCTCGACGCCGGCCAACATGGACCCGAGCGACCAGTTCTACCAGGACACGGCCGTCATCTTCTCGCTGACGAACCGCGCGCTGACGACCTACGTCAGCCGCAACGGCAAGCAGGTGCTCGTTCCGGACCTCGCCACCGACCTGGGCAAGCAGTCCGAGGACGGTCTGACGTGGACCTTCACGCTCAAGGACGGCATCAAGTACGAGGACGGCACCCCGGTCAAGGCCCAGGACATCGTCTTCGCGGCCAAGCGCTCGTTCGACCCCGACCTCGCAGCCAACGGTCCGACGTACCAGAAGGAGTTCTTCAAGGGCGGCGCCGACTACACGGGCCCCTACAAGGGCGACAAGAACTGGAAGGGTGTCGAGGCCACCGACGACAAGACAGTCGTCTTCCACCTCGAGAAGCGCTTCGAGACGCTGCCGTACTTCGTCTCCTTCAACCAGTTCACGCCGATCCCCGAGGCGAAGGACAAGAAGGCCGACTACCAGCTGCACCCGCTCGCCACCGGCCCGTACATGTTCGACAAGTACACCCCGGGCACCGAGCTCGTCCTCAAGCGCAACCCCAACTGGGACCCCGCCACGGACGCGGCGCGTCACAACTACCCCGACGGCTTCCACTTCAAGTGGGGCGTCGACACCATCAAGACGCAGACCGCCATCCTCGCCTCCAACGGCGACGACGCGACGAGCCTCAACTGGGACCCGATCGACTCCTCGCTGATCCCCCAGATCGAGGGTGACAAGAAGGCCCAGTTCGAGGAGGGCCCCTCCTCGTGCGTGCTCATGGTCAACATGGACGCCCGCAAGATCCCGCTGCCGGTCCGCAAGGCGATCGCCGTGGCGTACCCCTTCGACTCCATCCACAAGGCCGGCGGTGAGACGACGCACTCGTTCTCGCCCGCCAGCACGATCATCCCGCCGCAGATCGCCGGTCACCTCGACTACACGGCCGAGGCTGCCCCGGGCTTCAAGATGAACGGCCAGGGCGACGGCAACGCCGACGAGGCCAAGAAGATGCTCGCCGCCGCCGGCTACGGCGCCGACAAGCCCTTCGAGCTCATCTACTACTACACGAACGACGACGACATCGCGCAGAAGGTCAACCAGGTCCGTAAGCAGAAGCTCGAGGCCGCCGGCTTCAAGGTTCAGGACATCGGTGTGCCGGCTGCCGAGCGTCGCAAGCTCGTCGGTGACCCGAAGGGCAAGTACAACATGCTCCAGTCGCCGCGTGGCTGGTGCTTCGACTGGCCGTCCGCCGACTCGATCATCCCGCCCACCTTCGGCACGATCGCCCTCTCGCAGGGTGGTACGACCTTCGGCAACTTCTCCGACGCCAAGATCGACGCCGAGATCAAGCGCATCCAGCAGCTCTCGATCACGGAGCAGGGCCCGGAGTGGGGCAAGATGGACAAGTGGCTGACGGAGAACTACCTCCTGGCCATCCCGGACAACAACGACAAGGGCAACTCGGTCTTCGGTACGAAGGTCAAGAACATCCACAACAACCCGAACAAGGGCATGCCGGACCTCACGGACGTGTGGCTCGACTCCTGAGTCGGCAGTGACGGCTCCCCCTCGGGTGAGCAGGACCTGATCTGACAGCCGTGGTGGGGGTCCGGGATTTCCCGGGCCCCCACCACCGGCGCCCACCCCGTTTGGAAGGCAAAACGTGCTCACGTACATCCTCAGGCGGTTGGCTCTCGCCCTGAGCGTCATCCTGGCCACGCTGGTCTCGGCGTTCCTGCTGTTCTTCGCAGGGCCGTCCGACCCCGCCCAGGCCATGTGTCCAGAGACCCGCTGCAACGCCACTCGACTCGCCGCCATCACGACGAGCCTCGGACTCGACAAGCCCCTGACCGTCCAGTTCTACGAGTACTTCAAGGGCTTGTTCGTCGGTCGGGACTTCGTCTACGCGGGCGACACCGTGCACTGCGGCGCCCCCTGCCTGGGCTTCTCCTTCGTGACGCGCCGTTCCGTCAACGAGGAGCTCTTCACACGCTTCCCGAACACCATCGTGCTGGCCCTCATGGCCGCCGTCGTGTTCGTCACGGTCGGCGTGACCCTCGGCGTCATCGCCGCCGTCCGTCGCGGCTCCGCGACCGATCGCGGGCTCGTCGGCTCCTCCCAGGTGCTCGGCTCGATCCCGTACTACGTGCTCGCGCTGCTCGTGGCTCTCTACCCCGTGATCCTCTGGAACGTGCTGCCGCAGTACTCCGCCTTCTCGGCAGGGGTCGGCCCGTACTTCATGGGCATGCTCGCCCCGGCACTGATCCTCGGCCTCGTCACGTCGGCGTCCTACGTGCGCTACACGCGCAACTCGATGATCGAGACCCTCTCGATGGACTACATCCGCACGGCCCGCTCGAAGGGCATCAACGAGCGAACCGTCCTGTACAAGCACGGGTTCCGTGCCGCGATGAGCCCCATCGCGACCATCCTCGGCCTCGACATCGCCGCACTGCTGACCGGCACGCTCATCACCGAGCAGATCTTCGGTGTCGACGGCATCGGCCGGCGCGGTCTGGCCGCGCTGAAGTCCTTCGACCTGCCGGTCATCATGGGGACCGTGCTCATCGGAGCCGTCGTCGTCGTCGTCATGAACCTCGTCGTCGACATCGCGTACTCCTTCATCGACCCGCGAGTGAGGCTGTCGTGACCGCGATCCTGAACACCATCTCGACCCAGACCGCAGAGGCCAGCAACGCCGGTGACGTCGTCCTCGACGTCAGCGACCTGTCGGTGGCCTTCCCCACCGAGGAGGGCGTGGTCAAGGCGGTCTCCAACCTCAACTACCAGGCCCGCCTCGGACGCACCCTCGCGATCGTCGGGGAGTCCGGGTCCGGCAAGTCCGTCAGCAGCATGGCCGTGCTCGGCCTGCACAACCCGAAGCGGACGCAGATCACCGGCAGCATCAAGCTCGACGGCATCGAGCTCGTCGGTGCCCCGGCCTCGACGTTCCAGAAGATCCGCAGCACCAAGGCTGCGATGGTCTTCCAGGACCCGCAGAGCTCGCTCCACCCGTTCCACAAGGTGGGCAGCCAGATCGCCGAGGCCTACCGGGCCCACAACAAGGTGAGCAAGCAGGTTGCGCTCAAGCGGGCCGTCGAGATGCTCGACCTCGTCGGTATCCCGAACCCCCAGCGGCGGGCGAACTCCTATCCGCACGAGTTCTCGGGCGGCATGCGCCAGCGCGCGATGATCGCGCTCGGCCTGGTCAACAACCCGAAGCTGCTCATCGCCGACGAGCCGACGACCGCGCTGGACGTCACCGTGCAGGCCCAGATCCTCGACCTCGTCAACGACCTCCAGAAGGAGTTCGGCTCGGCGGTCATCCTCATCACGCACGACCTCGCCGTCGTCGCCGAGACGGCCGACGACATCCTCGTGATGTATGCCGGTCGCGGCGTCGAGAAGGGCAGCGCCAAGGAGGTGCTGGCCCAGCCGTCGCACCCCTACACCTACGGCCTGCTGCGCTCCCTTCCCTCGCACTCCGAGGACCTCGAGGAGCTCCGGGCGATCAAGGGCACGCCGCCGAGCCTGCTCAACCTGCCGTCGGGCTGTTCCTTCCACCCGCGCTGCGAGTTCAAGTCGCAGGTCGAGGGGGACACCTGCTGGACGGTGCTGCCCGAGTGGCGCCAGACGCCGGGACTGGTCAACCGCGAGATCCGCTGCCACCTGGCCGATCCCGTGACCACGCTGAAGCACGACGAGGGAGCCCGATGAGCGACAAGACCCTGCTCAAGGTCACCGACCTCCAGCGCCACTTCCCCTTCCGCGAGGTCCAGGGCCTGCGGATGGTGCGCGCGACGGTCAAGGCCGTCGACGGGATCAGCTTCACGGTCAAGGAGGGCCAGACCCTCGGCCTGGTCGGCGAGTCCGGCTGTGGCAAGTCGACGACGTCGCGTCTCGTGACCCGGCTCGACGAGCCCACCGCCGGAACCATCGAGTTCGGGGGGCGTGACATCACGCACCTGAAGGAGCACGAGCTGCGCGACATCCGCCGCGACGTGCAGATGATCTTCCAGGACCCGTACTCCTCGCTGAACCCGAGGCAGACGGTCGGTGCGATCCTCAGCACCCCGCTGCGCGTGCACGGTCTGCACGCCGGCAAGGAGAAGGCGCGCGTCCAGGAGCTGCTCGAGCTCGTCGGTCTCAACCCCGAGCACATCAACCGCTACCCCTCGGAGTTCTCCGGCGGGCAGCGCCAGCGCATCGGCATCGCCCGCGCGCTGGCGGTGGAGCCGAAGCTCATCATCGCCGACGAGCCGGTCTCGGCCCTCGACGTGTCGATCCAGGCGCAGGTGATGAACCTGCTGGCCAAGCTGCGCAACGAGCTCGGTCTCGCGTTCATCTTCGTCGCGCACGACCTCGGCGTCGTGCGGCACTTCTGCGACCAGGTCGCGGTCATGTACCTCGGCAAGATCGTGGAGTACGGCGACAAGAAGAAGATCTACGAGGCTCCCGAGCACCCGTACACCCAGGCACTGCTCTCGGCGGCTCCCGACATCAACGTCGCCCGCGGCATCGCCCCCAAGGAGCGCATCCGCCTCGTCGGAGACGTGCCGAGCCCCATCGACCCGCCGAGCGGCTGCCGTTTCCGCACACGGTGCTGGAAGGCGCAGGACATCTGCGCCCAGCAGGAGCCGCCGCTCCTCACCGCGACGGCCGACGCGTCGACCCGGACCTTCCGCGAGGGCGGCGTGCACCTGCAGGCCTGCCACTTCCCGGAGGTCAAGACCGACCTCGTGGCGGAGGTCCCGGCCTGACGGTCGCACCTTTCGCACCATCCGCACGAGCACGTATGCCGCTGGGCCGGCTCCCACACCGGGGGCCGGCCCGGCGGCATACGTGCTGTTTCGTGCCCAATGGGGTCAAAGGTGGTGGGCCGGGGCTCCCGGGGTCCGTTAGGGTTGAAGGACCTCGGCGTGAGCGTGCGCCGACGACCGAAGGACGATGAACGTGGCCCACAAGGGACCCAGGCCGAGCCGTCTCGGCGGCCTGCAGCCGGCGAGGCGAGCTCCCCGGGGGTCAGCCGCGCCCCAGTGAGGCGCGAGGCTGACCCCGCCCCGCCTGCCCGTCCTGCCTTTCCGCTCCGGAGGACGGGCCTCCCGCAGACCACACCGTCGACCCCAAGGACTCATCATGGAAACCGCTGAGATCAGGCGTCGCTGGCTCTCGTACTTCGGCAGCCGCGGCCACACCGTCGTGCCGAGCGCCCCGCTGGTGCACGAGGACCCGAACCTGCTGTTCGTCAACGCCGGCATGGTCCCGTTCAAGCCCTACTTCCTCGGCCAGGAGACCCCGCAGTTCAGTCGCGCCACGAGCGTGCAGAAGTGCGTGCGCACCCTCGACATCGAGGAGGTCGGCAAGACCACGCGGCACGGCACGTTCTTCCAGATGAACGGCAACTTCAGCTTCGGCGACTACTTCAAGGAAGGCGCCATCCAGCTCGCATGGGACCTCATCACGCGCAGCCAGTCCGAGGGCGGCCTGGGCTTCGACGAGAAGGACCTCTACGCGTCGGTCTACCACGAGGACGACGAGGCGATCGCGCTGTGGAAGAAGGTCGCGGGCCTGTCCGACGACCGCATCGTGCGTCTCGGCCGCAAGGACAACTACTGGAACATGGGCGTGGCCGGACCCGGCGGCCCGTGCTCCGAGATCCTCCTCGACCGTGGCCCGCAGTTCGGTGCCGACGGCGACTGGGAGGCGGGCGACCGCTACCTCGAGTTCTGGAACCTCGTGTTCATGCAGTACGAGCTCGAGAACGTCCGGTCCAAGGAGGACTTCGACATCGTCGGGGACCTTCCCAAGCGCAACATCGACACCGGCATGGGCCTCGAACGCGTCGCCTTCCTGCTCCAGGGCGTCGACAACATCTACGAGACCGACGAGGTCTTCCCCGTCATCGCGGCCGCCGAGGACCTGACGGGGCGCCGCTACGGCGCCGCCCACGACGACGACGTCCGCTTCCGGGTCGTCGCCGACCACGTGCGCTCCTCGCTCATGCTCATCGGTGACGGCGTGACACCCGGCAACGAGGGCCGCGGCTACGTCCTGCGTCGCCTGCTGCGCCGCGCGGTGCGCTCGATGCGCCTGCTCGGGGTCGACGCCCCGACCCTCGAGCAGCTGCTGCCCGTCAGCATGGAGCGGATGAAGGCGTCCTACCCCGAGCTCGAGACCGACTTCAGCCGGATCAGCCAGGTCGCGTATGCCGAGGAGGAGGCGTTCCGCCGCACGCTGAGCTCGGGCACGACGATCCTCGACACCGCGGTCGCACGCGCCAAGTCCTCCGGCGCGACGACCCTGGGCGGAGCCGAGGCGTTCGCGCTGCACGACACCTACGGCTTCCCCATCGACCTGACGCTCGAGATGGCGGCCGAGCAGGGCCTGCAGGTCGATGAGCCCGGCTTCCGCCGGCTCATGGGCGAGCAGCGCGACCGGGCCAAGGCCGACGCCCGCTCCAAGAAGTCGGCGCACGGCGACACGAGCGTCTACCGGCAGCTGTCCGACACCCTCGGGCACGACGTCGAGTTCACCGGCTACGACCAGACGCTCACCGACACGCGCATCCGCGGCCTCATCCGCGACGGCGTCGTCGTCGACCGCGTGGGCGCCGGCGACGAGGTCGAGATCGTCCTCGACCGCACCCCGCTCTATGCCGAGTCCGGCGGCCAGCAGGCCGACCACGGCCGCATCCGCCTCGCGAACGGCGCCCTCCTCGAGGTCACCGACGTGCAGCGCCCCATCACCGGTCTCGTCGTGCACCGGGCCACGGTGCTCGAGGGCGAGGCGGGTGTCGGGGCGGACGCCGAGGCCGAGGTCGACGTGGCGCGCCGCCGGTCGATCTCCCGCGCCCACACCGCGACCCACATGGTGCACCAGGCGCTGCGCGACGAGCTCGGGGACACGGCGACGCAGGCCGGCTCGGAGAACTCTCCCGGCCGGCTGCGCTTCGACTTCAAGTCGCTCCAGGCGGTCCCCGCCGCGGCGATGGGCGAGATCGAGGGCCGGATCAACGCCGTGCTCCTCGACGACCTGCCGGTCACCGCCGACATCATGAACATCGACGCGGCGAAGAAGCTCGGCGCCATGGCGCTCTTCGGCGAGAAGTACGGCGAGCGTGTGCGCGTCGTGTCCATCGGCGAGTGGTCGCGCGAGCTCTGCGTCGGCACGCACACGCCGCGCGTCGGCCAGATCGGCGTCGTCAAGCTGCTCGGCGAGAGCTCGATCGGTTCCGGCGTGCGACGCGTCGAGGCGCTCGTGGGAGCCGACGCGTACTCCCACCTGGCGCGCGAGGCCACGATCGTCAGCCAGCTCACCGACACCCTCGGCGTGCGCCGCGACGAGCTGCCCGACCGGATCGCGGCGATCCTGGGTCGCCTGCGCGACGCGGAGAAGGAGATCGCAGCAGTGCGCCAGAGCCAGGTGCTCGGCGCGGCTGCTGGTCTGGTGCAGTCGGCGCGCGACATCGGCGGCGTCACCTTCGTGAGCCACGACGCCGGAGACGGTGTCACCGGCGACGACCTGCGCAAGCTCGTCACCGACGTCCGCGGCCGCCTCGGCAACGACCGACCGGTGCTCGTGTCCATGGCCTCCGTCGCGGGCGGGCGTCCCGTCGTCATCGTCGCGACGAACGAACGCGCTCGCGAGGCCGGCCTCAGGGCCGGGGCCTTCGTCAAGGTCGCGGCCCAGGCGCTGGGTGGTGGCGGCGGCGGCAAGGACGACCTGGCCCAGGGCGGCGGCACCGACCCGACCCGGGTCTCGGCGGCGCTCGGCGCCGTCGAGGACCAGCTGCGCAACCGGGGCGCCTGACCTTGACCGACCCACGATCCCGCACCGGGGCACGTGTCGGCGTCGACGTGGGCAACGCCCGCGTCGGCGTCGCCGCGTCGGACGCCTCGGGCGTCTTCGCCCACCCGGTGCGCACGCTGCCGCGGGACGCCGAGGGCGACAGCGACGTCGAGGCGATCGTGGCCCTCGTGGACGAGCTCGCCGCGATCGAGGTCGTCGTGGGCCTGCCCCGCCTGCTCTCCGGCGAGGAGGGCGAGGCCGCGCGCATCGCGCGGGACTACGCCGGTCGGCTCGCAGCCCGACTGGGTACGGTGGAGGTGCGGATGGTCGATGAACGCTTGACCACCGTGGACGCGCACCGCAGACTACGCGACAGTGGCGTCCCGGGTCGGGGGCAACGGGCCGTCGTCGACCAGGCCGCCGCAGTGCTCATCCTGCAGTCGGCTCTCGACACGGAGTCGCTGTCGGGCCGCCCACCGGGGGAGACCGTCACGCCGGGGGGCAAACGGAAGAAGGAACGTCGTCGATGAAGGACCATCTCGAGTCATCCATCTTCGGCGACCACGAGGACACCGCCGAGCACGTCGAAGAGGTGCACGCCGCACCCCCGACGAGCCGGCGCGAGATCCGTGAGCTGGAGCTGGCGGCGCGCAGACGCGGTGGCCGGGGCAGCCGCAAGGGCCGGGGCGCCAAGGGCGGCCCCGGTACGCCGAAGGGTAAGCCCTCGATCTTCCGTCGCCTGCTCGTGATCGTCCTCGCGCTCGCGGTCATCGGTGGCGGCGTCGCCGTCGCCTACAAGGCCCTGCGACCCGTCGTCGAGGGGTTCCTCGAGTCCAACGACTACCCGGGCCCCGGCACGGGGGAGGTCCGCGTGACCATCGACAAGGGATCAGGCGGCACCTCGATCGCCAAGACCCTCGCCGAGCAGGACGTCGTCAAGTCGAGCAAGGCCTTCATCGAGGCCGCGAACAACGACCCGAAGAGTGCCGGCATCCAGCCCGGGATCTACACGATGAAGAAGCAGATGAAGGCCTCGGACGCCCTCGCGCTCCTCGTCGACCCCAAGAACCGCCTCATCACCCGCGTCACGATCCCCGAGGGCCTGTGGGCGGACGAGATCTACGCCAGGCTGTCGAAGTCCTCCGGCATCCCGGTGGACCAGTACGTCGCGGCAGCCAAGCAGGTGGACGAGCTCGGGCTGCCGCCGTCGGCCAAGGGCAACATCGAGGGCTACCTCTTCCCGGCCAGCTACGAGTTCGGCCCCACCGCGACGGCGCTCGACCAGCTGAAGCAGATGGTCGCCGAGTCGACGAAGCGGCTCGAGGCCCTCAACATCGCTCCCGACCAGATGGAGCGCGTCGTCACGGTCGCGAGCCTCGTCGAGGGGGAGGCCCAGAACGAGGCCGACCGCTCCAAGGTCGCCCGGGTCGTGGAGAACCGGCTCGCGACCAAGATGTCGCTCGGGTTCGACTCGACGGTCAACTACATCTTCAAGAAGCGTGGCGTGCCGACGCAGGAGATGCTCGACAGCAACAACCCCTACAACACGCGCCGCTTCCCCGGCCTGCCGCCCGGCCCCATCTCCAACCCGGGCGAGAGCGCGCTGAAGGCGGCCGCAGCCCCGGTCGCCGGTCCGTGGCTCTACTTCGTGACCGTCGACCTCGACACGGGCGAGACGAAGTTCGCCGCCACCTACCCGGAGCACCAGCGCAACGTGGCGCAGTTCCAGAAATGGTGTGCCGACAACAAGGGGAAGTGCTGAGCGAGGGGAGCGGGGTGGCCCGGCACTGTGCGGTGTGGGGCAGCCCGATCGGGCACTCGCTCTCACCTGTGCTGCACCGCGCTGCCTACGCGGCTCTCGGTCTGAGCGGCTGGTCCTACGACCGTCGCGAGGTCGACGTGGCCGCGTTCCCCGAGGCGCTCGCCGCTCTCGACGACAGCTGGCGAGGGCTGTCCCTGACGATGCCGCTCAAGGAGGCGGCCCTGGCTGCGGCCAGCGTCGTCGACGCGGCTGCACGGGACACCGGGTCGGCCAACACCCTGGTCGCCACTCCGGCCGGGTGGCACGCCCACAACACCGACATCCACGGCATCGAGATGGCTCTGCTCGTGGCGGGATGTGTCGACACCACCGAGGCGCTCGTGATCGGCAGCGGGGCGACGGCGCGCTCCGCCGTCGCCGCTCTCGCGGCGGCGGGCACACGGCAGGTGACCTTCATGGTGCGAGGGCGTCCGCGGCCGGAGACGGTCGCGCAGGCCGAGCGCGCCGGGCTCGTCGTCGAGACCGTTCCTCTCGGTGTCTGGCCCCGCGCCGACGTCGTCGTCAGCACCGTGCCCCCCGACGCGGTCACGGGCCTGGAGGCGTTCCCCGGGTCCGACCGTGACGAGAGTCCGCGGACGGTGCTCGACGTCGTCTACGGCCATGGCCCGACCCCGTTGCAGCGCCGCGCCCGGGTCCGGGGCTGGACCCTGGCCTTCGGCACGGACATGCTCGTGCACCAGGCGGCCGCACAGGTCGCGCTCATGACGGGGCAGCCCGCGCCGCTGGACGCGATGGCGTCCGCGCTCGCGGCCTTCGTCGACCCCGAGTGGGGCACGCCCCTCGGCACGACCTCATGACCTGGGTTCCGTTCCCCACCACCCCGTGGTGGTTCGTGGCCCTGCTCGGCGTCGCGGGCGCACTGGTCGGGGAGGTGCTCCGCCGCCGGCTCGCGACGGGGGGCTACCGTCTCGACGACGAGACGGGTCCGCTTCCTCGGGTGTCGTCGCGGATCGTGCCGGTCGCGCTGGCGCTGCTCTGGGCGCTGCTGGCCTGGCGCTTCGGACCCCTCGCGCAGTGGGCGCTCAGCCCCGCCTACCTCGGTTTCGCGTTCGTCGCGGTGGCGCTCGCCTGGATCGACGCCGACGTGCACCGGCTGCCCCGGGGGCTGACGCGCCCGGCCTACCCGCTGCTCGTCGCCCAGCTCGCCCTGGCCTCGCTCGCGTCGGGGGACTGGGAGGCGTTGCGTCGCGCGGCGATCGCCGGAGCCGTGCTGTGGACGATCTACTTCGTGCTCGCGCTGGTGGCCGCCCTGCTCGGCAGCGGCTTCGGCTACGGCGACGTGACGCTCGCCGGTCTCGTCGGCCTGGCGACGGGCTACGTCAGCGTGTCGACGACGCTCGTGGCGTCGTATGCCGCGTTCATCCTCGCGGGCGTCTACGGCGTGGCGCGTCTGGTGCTGCGTCGCGGCTCGCGCAAGGACGACATCGCCTTCGGGCCGTGGATGCTGCTCGGCCTGCTCCTCTCGCTCGTCGTGCAGGTCCGCCCGCTGTTCTGAGTCGCGCCCATCGCGCGCGGGGCGCCCCGGCGGTCCCGCGGAGCGGGCGGCGCGGGAGTCGCGCCGGACCGCGTGGGAGGATCGGGGCATGTTGCGTTGGTTGACGGCCGGTGAGTCGCACGGGCCCGCACTCGTCGCCATGATCGAGGGCCTCCCGGCGGGGGTCGAGGTCGGCGCCAAGGACCTGCAGGCCGCTCTGTCCCGCCGGCGCCTCGGCTACGGTCGCGGTGCGCGGATGAAGTTCGAGCAGGACGAGGTCGAGTTCCTCGGTGGCCTCCGACACGGGCTGACGCTCGGTTCGCCCGTCGCCGTCCGCATCGGCAACAGCGAGTGGCCCAAGTGGACCACCGTGATGAGCCCCGAGGCCGTCAGCGACGAGGCGTATGCCGCGTCCGACGACGTGAACGCGGAGAAGGAGGTCGCGCGCAACAAGCCGCTGACCCGCCCGCGGCCCGGGCACGCCGACCTCGTCGGCATGCAGAAGTACGGCCACGAGGACGCCCGCCCGGTGCTCGAGCGCGCCTCGGCCCGCGAGACCGCTGCGCGCGTCGCGCTCGGCGAGATCGCCGCCCGCTTCCTCGAGCAGGCCTACGGCATCCGCCTCGTCTCCCACACGGTCTCGATCGGCACGGCCGGCGTGCCGGAGGGTGCGGCGCTGCCGACGCCCGACGACGTCGAGCGACTCGACGCCGACCCGGTGCGCGCCTTCGACCCGTCCGGCTCCGCGGCCATGGTGGCAGAGGTCGACGCGGCCAGGAAGGACGGCGACACCCTCGGTGGCGTCGTCGAGGTCCTCGCCTACGGTGTGCCCCCGGGCCTGGGGTCGCACGTCCACTGGGACCGCAAGCTCGACGGCCAGCTCGCGCAGGCGCTGATGAGCATCCAGGCGATCAAGGGCGTCGAGGTCGGCGACGGCTTCGAGACCGCGCGCCGCCGTGGTTCCGAGGCGCACGACGAGATGGAGCTCGTCGACGGCGTCATCACCCGACGCACCGGTCGCGCCGGCGGCACCGAGGGCGGCATGTCGACCGGACAGGTGCTCCGCGTCCGTGCCGCCATGAAGCCGATCAGCACGGTGCCGCGGGCCCTGTCCACGGTCGACGTCGCCACGGGCCAGGCGGCCACCGCCATCCACCAGCGCTCCGACGTCTGCGCCGTGCCGGCTGCCGGCGTCGTCGCCGAGGCGATGGTGGCGCTCGTTCTCGCCGCATCGTGCCTCGAGAAGTTCGGCGGCGACTCGGTCACGGAGACGGCGCGCAACCACACGGCATACCTCGACGGCATCCGTAAGGGGCTGCGCACATGGTGAACGAGACCTCCCCGCGACCCGTGGCCGTCGTCGTCGGCCCGCCCGGAGCGGGCAAGACGACGGTCGGGCGAGCGCTGGCGACCCGGCTCGGCGTCCCGTTCCACGACGTGGACGCCGCCATCGAGGCGGCCCAGGGCAGGTCGATCTCCGACATCTTCGTCGACGACGGCGAGGCCGTCTTCCGCGACCTCGAGCGCGCTGAGGTCGTCCGCGCGCTCGCCGAGGAGCCGGGCGTGGTCTCGCTCGGTGGGGGAGCCGTCATGGACCCGCTCACCGAAGCGACGCTCTCCGGCCACGCGGTCGTCTTCCTCGACGTCGCCATCGCCGACGCCAGCAAGCGCATCGGCTTCGACCGCTCGCGTCCGCTGCTGTCGGTCAACCCGCGTGCGTCGTGGGTCCGGATGATGAACGAGCGCAGGCCCACCTACGAGCGCGTGGCGACCGTGCGGGTGGACACCGGGGGACGCACGCCCGAGCAGGTCGTGGACGTCGTCGTCGCCGAGCTCGCGGCGGCCCGGGCGTGAGCGGTCCGGACACTCCGACGACCATCTCCGTCGGGGGGGACTACGACGTCGTCATCGGGTCGGGTGTGCTGGGGAGGGTCGCCGACCTGCTCGGCGCCGACGTCCAGCGCGTGCTGGTCGTCCACCCACCGACGCTGCCGGAGCTGACGTCACGGCTGACCGGCGCCCTCGAGGCACAGGGTTACGCGGTGCACGTCGCCGAGGTCCCCGACGCCGAGGCCGCCAAGACGGCCGCCGTCGCAGCAGACCTCTGGTCGCTGCTGGGTCGGGCCGGCTTCACCCGCACCGATGCCGTCGTGGGGCTCGGCGGGGGCACCGTCACCGACCTCGCCGGGTTCGTCGCAGCGTCATGGCTGCGCGGGGTGGGCGTCGTCCAGGTGCCGACGACGCTGCTCGGCATGGTCGATGCGGCGGTCGGCGGCAAGACGGGCATCAACACCGCCGAGGGCAAGAACCTCGTCGGCGCGTTCCACCCGCCGGCCGGCGTCCTCTGCGACGTCGACGTGCTCTCGACCCTGCCGCAGGCAGACCTCGTGGCCGGGCTGGCCGAGGTCGTCAAGTGCGGCTTCATCGCGGACCCCGTCATCCTCGACCTCGTCGAGACCGCCGTCGCCGACGATGCGGCACGTGCCCGTAGCGCCGGGAACCCACACCTTCGCGAGCTCATCGAGCGAGCCGTCCGCGTCAAGGCGGAGGTCGTCGCAGCAGACCTCCGCGAGAGCTCGCTGCGCGAGATCCTCAACTACGGACACACCTTCGGGCACGCCATCGAGCAGGTCGAGCACTACACGTGGCGGCACGGCGAGGCGATCGGTGTCGGCATGGTCTACGTCGCGGAGCTCGCCCGCCTCACGGGTCACCTCGCCGGTCCGGAGGGAGATGCGCTCGTGGCCCGGCACCGTTCGGTCCTCGAGTCGCTCGGTCTCCCGACGACGTATGCCGCAGGCCGCTGGGACGAGCTGCTCACCGCGATGCGCCGCGACAAGAAGTCGCGCGGCTCGACGCTGCGTCTCGTCGTGCTCGAGGGACTGGCCCGGCCGACCCGTCTGGTCGGCCCGGACGACGCACTGCTGCAGGCGGCATACGGCCTCGTGTCGCGCCGCGCCGACGCCCCCGCTCACTAGACTCCCCGACATGACGGCACCCACGGTCTTCGTCCTGTCGGGCCCCAACCTGAACCGCCTCGGCACGCGTGAGCCGGAGGTCTACGGCTCCGACACGCTCGACGACGTGCACGCGGCGGTGCAGCGCGAGGCACGCGACCTCGGGCTCGTCGCCGACTGCCGCCAGACCAACCACGAGGGCGAGCTCATCGACTGGCTGCACGAGGCCGTCGACGTCGGCGCCGACGTCGTGCTCAACCCCGGTGCCTTCACGCACTACTCGTATGCCGTCCGCGACGCCTGCGCCATCGTGACGACGAGCGGTCGAAGCCTCGTCGAGGTGCACCTGAGCAACCCGGCCGCCCGCGAGGAGTTCCGGCACACGTCCGTCGTCGCGGGAGTGGCGACGGGCACGGTGGCGGGCTTCGGGCTCCAGTCCTACCTGCTCGCGCTGCGCGCGCTCGTCTGACCCGACGCGTGCCGCGTCAGACCAGGGGCAGCATGGCGTGGCACGCCGCGAGGCCGTGGAGCCCGATGTCGTCGCGGCGTCGCCCTTCCCAGGCGTCCCTGGTGAGCCGCCACCGGTCAGCAGGGCCGGCTCGCCCTGGCGCGTCGCCCAGTCGAACCCGTTGGGCTCGTAGCCCAGAGCTCGTGAGACGGCGTTGGAGCCCACGTTGTCGACGAACGCGTCGCTGCTCGCCTCCTTGGCCCCGAGGCCCGCGAACGCGAGGTGCAGGACGGCGGCCCGCATCTCGTGTCCGAGCCCACGGCGGCGCAGGTCGGTGGACAACCACGAGAAGGTCGTGACGGTGCCGAGCGCGGCGAAGTCCACCCCGGTCAAGGTCTGCTCGCCGACCGGCCGCCCGTCGACCATGACCACGAAGTAGAGCCGCCACATCCCGGGCTCGACCGTGCCGCGCCGGCGCCAGATGGCGCGGAGCCACCCGGCGACCCTCAGGTCGGGGTCGGGCTCGTAGAACGACATCGGGTCGTCGTACGGTGCGGGGTCGGCATGGGTCTTGCCGGCGCGCACGGTCTCAGCGAGCTCGTCGAGCAGTTCGTCTGTGGCCGCACGCAGCTCGAGGGTGGGGGTGCTCACGCGCAGGTCGAGCAGGGGGTAGCTCTTCATGGTCTCTCGTCACTCTGCTTCCACGGTCGAGGCTGCGGCGGATGGGCGGTCGGCGAGGCGGACCGCGGGGGCGTCTGACCGGTCCCGAGGCGGTCGCGTGGCAGTCTGCTGGGATGAGCGGAGACGAAGAGGTCGTCGTCAGCGCGCTGGCGATCAACGTGACCATTCCCGAGACGTTGCGGTGGACCGACGTGCGCCGCGGCCAGACGTTCCGGCTCGACACCCTCAACGTGCGGATGCTGCCCGACGGACACCTTGCTGCCAAGGCGTACGGCCGTCCGGTCGAGGGAGGCCGCGGAGCGTACGTGTCGTTCACGGTGCCGGACCGGCCCGAGCTCGCTGCGCTCATCGGCGCGGCCGCCGACCGCGCCGGAGCAGTCTGGGCCGCACACCGCGGGCTTCGGTGACGCCATCCTCGCCGCGCTGCCCGGACACACGGTTTCAGGCCGTGCCGACCTGAGCGGCGACCTCCGTGTCGACGTCTGCACCGAGGACCTCTGGCAGTGGCTCTGCGTGCACGATGGTCAGCTCGGACACCGCGCGGGTCAGCACGACGTAGAGACGGCGGAGCCCGGTGCGTTCGTCGGGCTCCGCCGCCGCGATGGCGGCCGGCTCGACGACGACGGTCCGGTCGAACTCGAGGCCCTTCGCGACGCTCGCCGGCACGACCTCGACCTGGTGGTCCTCGTCGTCACCGTGATCCCGGTCCAACCGGCCGTGGGCGACGCCGGCGGCGGCGAGCGCCGTCGAGACGCGCTCGACGTCGGCGTCGGGTGCGATGACGCCCACCGACCCGGGAGCTGCCGCCGTGCCCACCACCGCGCGCACGACCTCGAGATCGCGGTCGGCGGCATCGACGCGGCGGATGTCGAGCCGGCCGGGGTTGTCCCGAACCGACACGGGTGCTCCGAGACCGGGGGCCATGACGGGCAGCAGGCGCGCGGCGTACTCGATGACGACGGCCGGCACGCGGAAGCCGCGGTCGAGCACGACGAGGTCGTGGTCGTCCTTGCCGAGGTGGCGCATGGCCTCGTCCCAGGACGCGGTCGCCCACGGCGTCGTGCCCTGCGCGATGTCGCCGAGCACGGTCACCGACCCGGTCGAGCAGCGTCTGCCGACGGCCCGCAGCTGCATCGGTGAGAGGTCCTGCGCCTCGTCGAGCACGACGTGCCCGAGGCTGGGGACGCGTCGCAGCAGGTCGTCGACCTCGTCGAGCAGCGCCATGTCGGCCCGCGACCAGCGGGCCGCGCCCTTGGTGCGAGCGGGCCTGTCCCACAGCAGCGTCGCCTGCTCGTCGTCGTCGAGGTCGTCGCCCGCCGCCGCCCGGAGCGCGTCGGCGTCGGACCAGAGCCGGTGCAGGACCCCGGCGGGGTCGAGGGCGGGCCACACCGACGAGACGTACTTCTTCACCGCGGGGGACTTCGCCACGGCGTCCTGCACGCGGTCGTCGGGGGCGTCGCCGGCCCGCTCCATCTCGAGGAGCACGTGGTGCGCGAGCCGCTGGGGAAGCAGGTCGCGCGCGGCCGAGTAGCGCACGCCCCGCGCGGCCAGCTCGTCCATGATGTCGGCCACCTCGTATGCCGGCACGCGCCACTTGCGCACGCCGCGCGGGACCACGAGCGCCTCCGAGGGCCGCACGAGGCTCGACCACACGGCACGGCGCAGCACGGCGGCGAGCCGCGCGTCGCCCTTGAGGGTCGCGACGGCGGCCGGCTCGTCGGCCCGGACCCGGCCGTGGTCGAGGAGGGTCTCGATCGTCGCGTGGCCGACGCGCACCTCGCCAAGGGACGGGAGCACCGCGCCGATGTGGTCGAGGAAGGCCCGGTTGGGCCCGACGACGAGGACCCCGGAGCGGTCGAGGCGCTCGCGGAAGGAGTAGAGCAGCCACGCCGCGCGATGCAGACCGACCGCGGTCTTGCCGGTGCCGGGGGCGCCCTGCACGCAGACGCTGACGGCGACGTCGCTGCGGACGATCTCGTCCTGCTCGGGTTGGATCGTCGAGACGATGTCGCGCATCGGGCCGGTGCGAGGACGCTCGATCTCGGCGGCGAGGATCGAGCCCGGCGACCCGTCGCCTTCCTCAGCGGGAGCACCGTCACGCAGGTGTTCGTCCTCGAGAGCGGTCAGATGCCCGCGGTCGACGCCGAACCTGCGCCGCAGGACGACGTCCATCGGCTCGAGCCTCGAGGCCCGGTAGAACGCGGTCGAGATCGGGGCGCGCCAGTCGACGACGACGGGGTCTCCCGCCTCGTCCGACACGTGCCGACGCCCGATGTGGAACTGTTCTGCCGGGCCCTCCTCGGGCTCCACATCGATGCGACCGAAGAAGAGCGTCGTGCGCGGGTCGTCCTGCAGCGAGGCGATGCGCCGCGCCAGCACCCAGCCGAGCACCTCGCCGGAGACGGCGTCGCTCGCCTTGGACGCGTCGAGCGACTCCGCCAGCTCACGCATCCTGGTCAGCTGGTCGCGGGCGTCCTCGAGGTAGGCCTGCTCCCGTGCCAGCTCACGGGCCGGCTCACGGGCGAGCTCGGTGTCGAGCCGGTCGGGCGAGCGCACGCGGAGGCCTCTCTCGTCGGGGGAACGGGTCAGGGTACACCGGCCTGGGGGGCGGCGGTCACGCGCGATTCCGCGATCAGGTGGCTGCCCGGCTAGACTCGTGCGGCAACTCCCCAAGACAGATGAACGTCCGGGGCTCAGGTGTGCCCGAGGGGCGCCCGACCGAGCCGGCCGGCATACGAAAGTGGTTTGTGACGATGGCTTCGACCAACGACCTGAAGAACGGCATGGTGCTCAACATCGAGGGACAGCTCTGGTCCGTCGTCGAGTTCCAGCACGTGAAGCCCGGCAAGGGCCCCGCGTTCGTGCGCACCAAGCTCAAGGCCGTCCTGTCCGGCAAGGTCGTCGACAAGACGTTCAACGCCGGCACCAAGGTCGAGACCAGCAACGTCGACAAGCGCACGATGCAGTACCTCTACAAGGACGGTACCGACTTCGTCTTCATGGACACCGACACCTACGACCAGCTCAACGTGTCGGAGGCCGTCGTCGGAGACGCCGCCAACTACCTCCTCGAGAACCAGAACGCGCTCGTCGCCACCAACGAGGGCCTGCCGCTCTACGTCGAGCTGCCCGCGTCGGTCGTCCTCGAGATCACCCACACCGAGCCGGGCCTGCAGGGCGACCGCTCGACCGGTGGCACCAAGCCGGCCACGCTCGAGACGGGCGCACAGATCAACGTGCCGCTCTTCCTCGAGGCCGGCACGCGCGTCAAGGTCGACACCCGTGACGGGTCGTACCTCGGCCGCGTCAACGACTGAGCGGACGCGAACTCCCTTGGCAGCACGCAGCAAGGCCCGCACCCGGGCCCTCGACATCCTCTTCGAGGCGGACCAGCGCGGCCTCAACGCCGAGACCCTGCTCGACGAGCGCCTCGGCGACAGCGAGTCGCGGGCGGCCAACAACCCGTACACCGCCGACCTCGTGCGCGGCGTCGTGGGGCACTGGAACGACATCAACGCAGCGCTGACCGACTACAGCCAGGGCTGGACCCTCGAGCGGATGCCGGCCGTCGACCGTGCGATCCTGCGGCTCGGAGCCTGGGAGGTGCTCTGGAACGACGAGATCCCGGACGCCGTTGCGATCTCCGAGGCCGTGGCCCTCGCCACCGAGCTGTCGACCGACGAGTCGCCGTCGTTCGTCAACGGGCTGCTCGCCCGCCTGGCCGAGGTCAAGGCGACCATCGTCTGAACGACGCCCCTGACAGCACCGGCCGGCAAACCGCCAGCAACAGCGGGCACCGGTCACCGGCTCCGCACGAAGCCACCCGCAGGCGCGGGTGGCTTCGTCCGTCCCATGGCCTGGTGCACTCCCGAAGGCTCGCCGTGCCGAGGAACGGACCGGTGACAGGCCGGCGCCGGGGCCGGGTTAGACTCCCTCGCGAAGACATCCTTTAACCACCGTCCTGTGAGGCGGGGAAGGAGGTCCAGCGGCGATGTCCTGCCCTGACCTGAATGCATCTGCCCAGTCATCGACGGACCGCTCGAGCATCCCTGAGGACGCTCGCGACGTCATGAGCGAAGGCGACATCGCCCGGGCGCTGCGGCGCATCGGTCACGAGGTGATCGAGCGCAACAAGGGCAGCGAGGGGCTCGTGCTCCTCGGAATCCCTTCTCGCGGCGTGCCGCTCGCACGACGTCTCGCAGCCGGCATCGAACAGGTCGAGGGCAGTGCGGTGCCGGTCGGCGAGCTCGACATCACGCTCCACCGTGACGACCTGCGCCGCAACCCGGTGCGCACGGCGCACCGCTCACGCATCCCCGACGGCGGCATCGACGACAAGGTCGTCGTCCTCGTCGACGACGTGCTCTACTCCGGCCGCACCATCCGCGCGGCGCTGGACGCGCTGTCCGAGCTGGGCCGGCCGCGCGCCGTGCGTCTCGCGGTCCTCGTCGACCGCGGTCACCGCGAGCTGCCGATCCGCGCCGACCACGTCGGCAAGAACCTCCCCACCTCGCGCGACGAGCGGGTGCACGTCCGGGTCGCCGAGGTCGACGGGCTCGACGTCGTGCGCATCAGCGGGGGAGAGGCCCGATGACGAAGCACCTCATCTCCTCGGCGGACCTCAGCCGGGCCGAGGTCGAGGACATCCTCGAGACCGCGGCCTCGATGCACGACCTGCAGCGCCGGGAGGTCAAGAAGGTGCCGACCCTGCGCGGTCGCACCATCATCAACTTCTTCTTCGAGGACTCGACCCGCACCCGCAGCTCCTTCGAGATCGCGGGGAAGTGGATGTCGGCCGACACGATCAACCTCTCGGCCAAGGGCTCCTCGACCTCCAAGGGCGAGAGCCTGCGCGACACGGCCATGACCGTCGACGCCATGGCCGTCGACGCGCTCGTCATCCGTCACAACGCCTCGGGCGCCTGCCACCAGGTCGCGCAGTGGGTCCGGTGCAGCGTCATCAACGCGGGGGACGGCACCCACGAGCACCCCACCCAGGCCCTGCTCGACGCGTACACGTTGCGCACGCGCCTCGGTGACCTCGACGGCAAGCACGTGGTCATCGTCGGTGACCTGACCCACTCGAGGGTCTTCCGCAGCAACGTCATCACCCTCAAGACCCTCGGCGCCCGCGTCACGGTCGTCGCGCCGCCCACCCTCATGCCGAGCGGCATCGGCGCGTGGAGCGCGGCCGACGGCTTCGCGACGAGCTGGGACCTCGACCCGGTCCTCGACGGCGAGGGCGAGCACGGCCCCGTCGACGCCGTCATGATGCTGCGCGTCCAGCGCGAGCGGATGAGCGGCGGCTACTTCCCGACGGCTCGCGAGTACACGGTGGGCTACGGGCTGACCCGGGACCGGCTCGAGCGGCTCGTCGCCCGCAACGACGGCGTCCTCGTGCTGCACCCCGGCCCGATGAACCGCGGGCTCGAGATCGCCCCCGAGGCGGCCGACTCGCCGCAGTCCGTCGTCCTCGACCAGGTCTCTGCCGGGGTCGCGGTCCGGATGGCCGTGCTCTACCACCTGCTCGCGGGCGACGACACGCCCGCGCCCGTCCCCGCCGCAGTCCCGGCCGGTGCGACCGAAGGAGCCGTTCGATGAACCGCCTCGTGATCCGCGGCGCCCGCCTTCTCGGCGCACACGCGGCCGACCTGCTCGTCGAGGACGGGATCATCACCGACGTCGGCTCGGTCTCGGCACCTGCCGACGCCGAGGTGCTCGACGCTGACGGCCTCGTCGCCCTGCCCGGGCTCGTCGACCTCCACGTGCACCTGCGCGAGCCGGGCCGCGAGGACGCCGAGACGATCGCCACCGGCTCGGCAGCGGCGGCTGCCGGTGGCTTCACGGCCGTCTTCGCGATGGCCAACACGAGCCCCGTCACCGACACGGCCGAAGCCGCCGAGCGCGTGCTCGACCTGGGGCGTGCGTGTGGCCTGACCGAGGTGGTCCCCGTCGGGGCCGTCACCAAGGGACTCGAGGGCGCCGAGCTCGCCGAGCTCGGGCTCATGGCGCGCTCCCGGGCCCGGGTCCGCGTCTTCAGCGACGACGGACACTGCGTCCATGACGCCCGGATCATGCGGCGGGCGCTCGAGTACGTCAAGCCCTTCGGCGGCGTCATCAGCCAGCACGCCCAGGACCCGCGCCTCGCCGGCCGCGAGGCCTGCTGCCACGAGGGCGAGGTGTCGGGTCGTCTCGGGCTGCCGGGGTGGCCCGGCATCGCCGAGGAGTCGATCGTCGCGCGCGACGTCATGCTCGCCCGCCACACCGGCTCCCGCGTGCACGTCGCGCACGTCTCGACGGCCGGCACCGTCGAGGTCATCCGGTGGGCCAAGGCGCAGGGCATCGACGTCACCGCCGAGGTCACGCCGCACCACCTGGCGCTCACCACCGACCTGCTGCTCGGCTACGACCCCGTCTACAAGGTCAACCCGCCGCTGCGGCCGACCGAGGACGTCGAGGCGCTCCGCGCCGGTCTGGCCGACGGCACCATCGACGCCGTCGCGACCGACCACGCGCCGCACGCCCGTCACGACAAGGAGCACGCCTTCGTCGACGCGGCATTCGGCATGCTCGGCCTCGAGACGGCGCTGTCGGTCGTCAGCGAGGTCATGGTGCGCCCGGGCCTGCTCGGCTGGGCCGACGTCGCCCGCGTCATGTCGAGCGCACCGGCCCGCATCGGCGGACTGGCCCACCAGGGAAGGGAGCTCGCCATAGGCAGCCCCGCCCACATCACCCTCGTCGACCCCGACCGCGAGGTCACGGTCGACGCCGCCGCGAGCCGCAGCCGCTCGCGCAACAACCCGTGGCACGGGCACACCCTGCGCGGAGCCGTCCTCGCGACGGTCCACCGGGGCCGTGTCACCCACGACGTCCGCAACGACGCGGGCACCCGACGAGAACTGACGAACGCGACCACCTCGGGAGCAGACCTGTGACCACCCAGACACCCCTGACCGTGCCGAGCCGCGAGGGGAGGGAGCGTCGCGAGCGCTTCGCGGCGACCCTCGTCCTCGAGGACGGCCGCACCTTCCGTGGGGCGTCCTACGGCGCCCTCGGCGAGACGGTCGGCGAGGCGGTCTTCTCCACCGGCATGACCGGCTACCAGGAGACCCTGACCGACCCGAGCTACCACCGTCAGGTCATCGTCATGACGGCGCCGCACGTCGGCAACACCGGCGTCAACACCGAGGACGACGAGAGCACCCGGTTCTGGGTCGCCGGCTACGTCGTGCGTGACCCCGCGATCCGCGCGTCGAACTGGCGCGCGACCCGCGACCTCGAGGACGAGCTCGTCGACCAGGGCGTCGTCGGCATCTGCGAGATCGACACGCGCGCCCTGACCCGTCACCTGCGCGAGCGCGGCGCGATGCGGGCCGGCATCTTCAGCGGTGACGCGGCCGCCCGGCCCGAGGCGGAGCTGCTCGAGGCGGTGCGGACGAGTCCCCAGATGGCGGGCGCGGCACTGGCCGCCGAGGTCACCACCACCGAGCCGTATGCCGTCACGGCCGTCGGCGAGAGGCGCTTCACCGTCGCGGCGCTCGACCTCGGCATCAAGGCCATGACTCCGGCGCTCATGGCGCAGCGGGGCATCGAGGTGCACGTGCTGCCCGCCACCGCGACCATCGAGGACGTCCTCGCGGTGGGGGAGTCCGGCCCCGACGGGGTGTTCTTCTCCAACGGTCCCGGCGACCCGGCGAGCGCCGAGCACGAGGTGGCGCTGCTGCGCGAGGTACTCGACCGGCGGATCCCGTTCTTCGGCATCTGCTTCGGCAACCAGCTGCTGGGCCGGGCCCTCGGCTTCGGCACGTACAAGCTGAAGTACGGCCACCGCGGCATCAACCAGCCGGTCATGGACCGCACGACCGGCAAGGTGGAGGTGACGGCTCACAACCACGGCTTCGCGGTCGACGCGCCCCTCGACAAGGACAGCGACACGGCATACGGCCGCGTGCGCGTGTCGCACGTGTGCCTCAACGACCACGTGGTCGAAGGGCTGGAATGCCTTGACCTGCCTGCCTACTCGGTCCAGTACCACCCGGAGGCGGCGGCTGGCCCCCACGACGCTGCCTACCTCTTCGACCGCTTCCTCGAGCTGATGACCACCAGACAGACGACCAACGAGACCATGGAGGTCCACTCCTGATGCCCAGGAACGACAGCATCAAGAGCGTCCTCGTCATCGGCTCCGGCCCGATCGTCATCGGCCAGGCCTGCGAGTTCGACTACTCCGGCACCCAGGCCTGCCGCGTGCTGCGCGAGGAGGGCATCCGCGTCATCCTCGTCAACAGCAACCCGGCGACGATCATGACCGACCCCGAGTTCGCCGACGCGACCTACGTCGAGCCGATCACGCCGGAAGTCGTCGAGGCCATCATCGCCAAGGAGCGGCCCGACGCGGTGCTCGCGACCCTCGGCGGCCAGACGGCCCTCAACTGCGCGATCTCCTTGCACGACAACGGAGTTCTGGAGAAGTACGGCTGCCCGCTCATCGGCGCGAACGTCGACGCGATCAACCTCGGCGAGGACCGCGAGAAGTTCAAGGGCGTCGTGGAGCGCTGTGGCGCCGAGTCGGCCCGCTCGATCATCTGCCACACCATGGACGAGCTGCTCGCGGCCGCCGACGAGCTGAGCTACCCCGTCGTCGTCCGGCCCTCCTTCACCATGGGCGGCCTCGGCTCCGGCTTCGCCTACGACGAGGCCGACCTGCGCCGCATCGGCGGCCAGGGGCTGCAGTACTCCCCGACGACCGAGGTGCTCCTCGAGGAGTCGATCCTCGGCTGGAAGGAGTACGAGCTCGAGGTCATGCGCGACCACGCCGACAACGTCGTGGTCGTCTGCTCGATCGAGAACCTCGACCCGATGGGCGTGCACACCGGCGACTCGATCACCGTCGCTCCCGCGCTCACCCTCACCGACCGCGAGTACCAGCGGCTGCGCGACATCGGCATCGCGATCATCCGCGAGGTCGGCGTCGACACCGGCGGCTGCAACATCCAGTTCGCCGTCAACCCGCAGGACGGGCGAATCATCGTCATCGAGATGAACCCTCGCGTCTCGCGCTCGTCGGCCCTGGCGTCCAAGGCGACCGGCTTCCCCATCGCCAAGATCGCCGCGAAGATGGCCATCGGCTACACGCTCGACGAAGTGCCCAACGACATCACCCGCGAGACGCCGGCGAGCTTCGAGCCCTCGCTCGACTACGTCGTCGTCAAGGTGCCGCGTTTCGCGTTCGAGAAGTTCCCCGCCGCCGACCCGACGCTGACGACGACGATGAAGTCGGTCGGTGAGGCGATGGCGATCGGCCGCAACTTCACCGAGGCGATGCAGAAGGCACTGCGCTCCCTGGAGAAGAAGGGTGCGAGCTTCCACTGGGACGGTGAGCTGACCAAGCTCCACGCGGAGCGCGCCCTCGAGGAGGCCAGGGTCCCGACCGACGGCCGGATCGTCCTCGTGCAGCAGGCCCTCCGCGGTGGCTGCACCGTCGAGGAGGTCCACGAGGCCACCGGCATCGACCCGTGGTTCCTCGACCAGATCGCGCTCATCAACGACGTCGCGGCGATGCTCGCGGACGCCGACCAGCTGACGCCCGACCTGCTCCGCCTCGTCAAGCGCCACGGCTTCAGCGACGCCCAGGTGGCCTCCGTCCGGCGTATGCCGGAGGCCGTGGTCCGTGGTGTGCGCCACGCCCTCGGGGTGCGCCCGGTCTACAAGACCGTCGACACGTGCGCGGCGGAGTTCGCGGCCACGACGCCGTACCACTACAGCTCCTACGACGAGGAGACCGAGGTCGAGCCGCGCGAGCGGCCGGCCGTCATCATCCTCGGCTCCGGCCCCAACCGCATCGGGCAGGGCGTCGAGTTCGACTACTCCTGCGTCCATGCCTCGTTCTCCTTGCGCGACAAGGGTTTCGACACGGTCATGGTCAACTGCAACCCCGAGACGGTGTCGACCGACTACGACACGAGCAGCCGGCTCTACTTCGAGCCGCTGACTCTCGAGGACGTGCTCGAGGTGATCCACGCCGAGAGCCAGGCCGGCCCCATCGCCGGTGTCATCGTGCAGCTGGGTGGCCAGACCCCGCTCGGCCTCGCGCAGGCCCTCGAGGACGAGGGAGTGCCGATCGTCGGCACGTCACCGAGCGCCATCCACCTCGCGGAGGACCGCGGTGCCTTCGGTCAGGTCCTCGCCAAGTCCGGCCTCATCGCGCCCAAGCACGGCACGGCCTACAGCTCCGACGAGGCGCTCGTCGTGGCCCGCGAGATCGGCTACCCCGTGCTCGTCCGCCCGTCCTACGTCCTGGGCGGCCGCGGCATGGTCATCGTCTACGACGACGACACGCTCGTGACCTACGTCGAGAAGGCCACCGAAGCCTCTTCCGACCACCCGATCCTCATCGACCGCTTCCTCGACGACGCGATCGAGATCGACGTCGACGCGCTCTTCGACGGCGAGGACATGTATCTCGGCGGGATCATGGAGCACGTCGAGGAGGCCGGCATCCACTCGGGCGACAGCTCGTGCACCCTGCCGCCCGCCACGCTCGGCGACGGTGAGCTCGAGCGGGTCCGGGTCGCCACGCGCAAGCTCGCCGAGGGCATCGGCGTCCGGGGCCTGATGAACGTGCAGTTCGCCCTGGCCCAGGACATCCTCTACGTCATCGAGGCCAACCCCCGCGCCTCGCGCACGGTGCCGTTCGTCGCCAAGGCCACCGGCGTGCCGATCGCCAGCGCCGCGGCCCGGGTCATGCTCGGCGCCACGATCAAGGAGCTGCGCGAGGAGGGCATGCTGCCCCCGACCGGTGACGGTGGCCGGATGCCCGACCACGCCCCCGTCTCGTGCAAGGAGGCGGTGCTGCCGTTCAAGCGCTTCCGCACCAAGGAGGGCCTCGCGGTCGACTCGCTCCTCGGTCCGGAGATGCGCTCGACGGGCGAGGTCATGGGCATCGACGTCGACTTCGGGTCGGCGTTCTCCAAGGCCCAGCAGGGTGGCGGCTCGGCCCTGCCGCGCTCCGGCGCGATCTTCGTGTCGGTCGCCAACCGCGACAAGCGCGCCATGCTCTTCCCGGTCAAGCGCCTCGTCGACCTCGGTTTCACGATCCTCGCCACCCGGGGGACGGCGGCGGTGCTCAAGCGCAACGGCATCGAGGCCACCCTGGTCCGCAAGATCACCGAGCGCGACGGGGACGCCCCGGGGGAGAAGTCGATCGTCGACCTCATCCTCGACGGCACGGTGCAGATGGTCGTCAACACACCGTCGGGCCAGGACGCCCGCGCCGACGGCTACGCCATCCGCGCCGCGACGACGAGCGCCGACAAGCCGATCATCACGACGATCGCGACGCTCGCCGCGGCCGTCCTCGGCATCGAGGCGGGGCTGACCGAGGAGATCCGGGTCAAGTCCCTGCAGGACCACGCCCGTGACCTCGACCTCTACGGTCGGCGTGAGGCCCTCGCCGGGACGGGGGCCTCGGCATGAGCGAGCGCACGCTGCGGGCCCGCGTCGCCCAGGAGGTGGCGGAGGTCATCGCGACCCGCCGGGTCGGGGCCTACCAGCACCTCACCCTCGTCGCCCCGGGCGTCGCCGAGCTCGCCCGTCCGGGCCAGTTCGTCGCCCTCGCGGTCGGCGGTGAGACGTCCGGCACCCTGCTGCGCCGCTCGTTCTCGATCCACAAGGTCAGCCCGAGCGGCACCTACGGCGGCACGGTCGAGATCGTCGTGTCGGCCGTCGGTGTCGGCACGCGGTGGATCGCCGAGCGTGCGCCGCACGACACGATCGACGTGGTCGGCCCGCTCGGCAAGGCGTTCCCGCTGCCGACCTCCCCGGTCGCCTGCGTCCTCGTGGGCGGTGGCTACGGCAGCGCACCCCTCTTCTGGCTCGCGAGCGAGCTGCGCGAGCGCGGGTGCCACGTCGAGATGGTCCTCGGCGCCGCGAGCGAGGACCGGCTCTTCGGCGTCGTCGAGGCCCGGCGCAGCTGCGACGGCGTCACGGTGACGACCGACGACGGCTCTGCCGGTCAACGGGGGTGGGTCAGCGACCCGCTCCCCGAGATCATCGACCGCACCGGGGCCGGCGTCGTCTACGGCTGCGGCCCCATGGGCATGCTCGAGTCGATCACCCGGGTCGCCCAGGCCCACGGCGCGGTGGCCCAGGTCGCCGTCGAGGAGTCGATGGCGTGCGGCGTCGGGGTCTGCATGACGTGTGTCATGCCGGTGGTCGGCTCCGACGGCAGGACCCGGATGGTGCGCTCCTGCGTCGAGGGGCCGGTCTTCCGGGGCGACGCCGTCCGCTGGGACGCCTTCGACGGAGGTCACGCGCGGGTCCCGGACGACGCCGTCGGAGCCCCGAAGGTGGGTGGCCACTGATGGTGGACCTCTCCGTCGACCTTCCCGTCGACCTGTCCGTCGACCTCTCGGTCGACCTCGGGGGCGGCCGCCGCCTCCCCAACCCGCTCATGACCGCCTCGGGCTGTGCGGCGAACGGCAAGGAGCTGCACCGCTTCTTCGACGTCGCCGACCTCGGCGCGTTCGTCACGAAGTCCGTCATGGCCGACCCGCGGTCGGGCCGCGGGACGCCCCGCATGGCCGAGACGCCCTCGGGCATGCTCAACTCCATCGGCCTGCAGGGGCCCGGCATCGACGCGTTCGTCGACGAGGACCTGCCGTGGCTCAAGTCGGTCGGGGCCCGGGTGCTGCCCTCGATCGCCGGCAGCTCGAGCACCGAGTACGCGCACGTCGCGGCGACCCTGCGGGAGAGCCGGGCCTTCGACGCCGTGGTGGGCGTCGAGGTCAACATCTCGTGCCCCAACGTCGCCAACCGCGGCCTCGTCTTCGCCTGCGACCCGATGGCCTCGGCCAAGGTCATCGCCCTCGTGCGCGAGCAGCTCCCGCGTGACATCCCCGTCTTCGCCAAGCTCAGCCCGGACGTCACGGACATCACGGCCATCGCCGCGGCCTGCGTCAAGGCCGGCGCCGACGGCCTGACGATGATCAACACGCTGCTCGGCATGGTCATCGACACCGACCGCATGCGCCCGCAGCTCGGCGGTGTCACGGGTGGCCTCTCCGGACCGGGCATCCGCCCCGTCGCGGTGCGGGCCGTCTGGCAGGTGCGCCAGGCGATGTTCGAGGGTCGTATGCCGACCGTCCCGATCATCGGCGTCGGGGGAGTCCGCACGGGGCGCGACGCGCTCGAGCTCGTCGCGGCCGGGGCGAGCGCCATCCAGGTCGGCACGGCGGTCTTCAACGACCCGTCCGCTCCCGTCCGGGTGCTGCGTGAGCTGGGAGAGCTGCTCCGGGCCAAGGGCTTCGACCGGTTCACCGACGCCGTCGGCGTCGCGCACGGACGCTGACGTGCCCACCGAGACGACGAACGGAGACCGATGATGGGCAAGGCCTTCGGGGCCCGCCTCCAGGACGCCATGCGCACCCGGGGGCCCTTGTGCGTCGGGATCGACCCGCACCGGGCGCTCGTCGAGTCGTGGGGGCTCACCTACGACCTCGCGGGGCTGGAGCGGTTCGCGCTGACGTGCGTCGAGGCCTTCGCCGGCCGGGTCGCCGTGGTCAAGCCGCAGTCGGCCTTCTTCGAGGTGTTCGGCAGCCGCGGGCTCGCCGTCCTCGAGCGGGTGCTCACCGATCTGCGCGACGCCGGGACGTTGACGATCCTCGATGCGAAGCGCGGCGACATCGGGTCGACGATGGCGGCCTACGCCGAGGCCTACCTGGGATCCGGTGCCGTCGCCCCGCCGGACGCACTGACCGTGAGCCCCTACCTGGGCTACGAGTCGCTGCGTCCTGCGATCGACCTCGCCGAGCAGTCCGGGCGTGGTCTCTTCGTCCTCGCCCTCACCTCCAACCCTGAGGGTGCCACCGTCCAGCACGCCGTCCGGGACGGCGAGTCCGTCGCCGCGTCGATCGTGCACGGGGCCCGGCGCGACAACGCTCCTGCGCGGGCGCGTGGCGACCTCGGGAGCATCGGACTCGTCATCGGCGCGACGGTGGGCGGCGCCGTCGACGATCTCGGGCTCGACCTCGTCGAGGCCGCGACGCCCGTTCTCGCCCCCGGCTTCGGCGCCCAGGGCGGCACCGTCGAGTCCCTCGCCGCGACGTTCGGTGCGGCCCGGGGACAGGTCCTGGCGTCGTCGAGCCGCGAGATCCTCAGCGCCGGACCCGACCCGAGCCGCCTCGTCGCACAGACGCAGCGCGTGCTCGAGTCCCTGCGCGGCTGACGCGGCGGCGGGACGCCGGGCCACCCGGGAGCATTCGGTGAAGTCGCGCGACGGGGCCGGCGACACGGCATACGGTGTGGGCATGTCGAAGACCGCCCGGGTCCGAGGAGTGCAGGCGGCCCTCGGGCTGGTGCTCGCCTCCACCGCGCTCTCGGGCTGCTCCGCGTCGTCCACCGGGTCCTACTGCGACGTGCTCCGGTCGGTGCAGGCCGACTGGAAGGGCAGCAGCGCCACCCTCCAGGACCCGGCAGCCGCGGCTCGTCTGGCCTCCGCGATCACGCAGGTCGAGGCCAGCGCGCCCGAGGAGGTGAAGGCCGACTGGGAGTCGCTGCACACCCTCGTGCAGAAGTTCACGGTGGCCGACCCGGACCTGGCTGCCCTGACGAAGCAGCTGCAGGGCTTCGAGTCCTCGGCGAAGCGGGTCGAGGTGCACGCCAGGGAGACCTGCCAGGTCGACCTCACCCGCTGAGGCCGCCCGAGACGGGTCCACGGCGACGATGCTCCAGGCACCCTCGACCCCCCGGATGCCCCGGACGCCCGGCCCCGCGTTGCGGCGGCCGCTGCCCGATCGCTAGGTTCGGCGGAGACAAGACGAGACGTGAAGACGACCGGGGGCGCGGGGCGCACCCGAAGGCAGCAAGGAGACCGAAGACCGTGGCGCTACCACCGCTCACCCCCGAGCAACGGGCCGCAGCACTCGAGAAGGCTGCCGCCGCACGACGGGAGCGGGCCGCGGTCAAGAACCGGCTCAAGTACTCCAGCGGCTCGCTCGCCGAGGTCCTCGAGGACGGCAAGGTCGACGCGGTCATCGGCAAGATGAAGGTCACCGAGCTGCTCGAGTCGATGCCCGGCGTCGGGCGAGTGCGGGCCAAGGCCATCATGGCCGAGGTCGGGATCGCCGAGTCGCGCCGCGTGCGTGGCCTCGGCGCCAACCAGGTCGCAGCCCTGCTGCACCGCTTCGAGAAGCCGTGATGGCGGCAGCAGACACGACCGCCACCCCACCGACCCCGCACGACGCGACCGATCGCGGGCGTGGGCGGCTCATCGTCCTCGCCGGTCCCACGGCTGTCGGCAAGGGCACCATCGCCGAGTACGTGCGCACCCACTTCCCGGCCGTGTGGTTCTCGGTCTCGATGACGACCCGGCGGCCACGCCCCGGCGAGGTCGACGGCGTGCACTACCACTTCGTCGAGGACCACGAGTTCGACCGGCTCGTCGAGGCCGGCCAGTTCCTCGAGCACGCCGTCGTGCACGGCGCGGCGAAGTACGGCACGCCCCGCGGTCCGGTCGAGCGGGTCATCAGCAGCGGGCGCGACGCCCTCCTCGAGATCGACCTGCAGGGAGCCCGCCAGGTGCGCGAGACCTGGCCGGACGCCCTCTTCGTCTTCCTCGCTCCGCCGAGCTGGGACGAGCTGGTGCGCCGCCTCGTCGGCCGGGGCACCGAGGGCGAGGCAGAGCGGGAGCGCCGGCTGGCCACCGCCCGGGCCGAGCTGGCCGCCCAGAGCGAGTTCGACGAGGTCGTCGTGAACGACGACGTTCGTCGAGCCAGCGAAGAACTCGTATCATTGATGAGATCGGGACGCGCCGACCGGTGAGTCCCGCCTGATGCGTGCCAGCCGACGGCATACGACCGCGTGGTCGTCGACGCCCCGGCGCACACCTCACGCCCGCTGAACCCCAACGAAACGAGATCACTGTGTCCGGTACCCAGGCTGCTCCCATCGGCATCACCAACCCGCCGATCGACGACCTCCTGACCGTTGCCGACTCGAAGTACGCGCTCGTCATCTACTCCGCCAAGCGCGCGCGCCAGATCAACGCCTACTACTCCCAGCTGCAGGAGGGCCTGCTCGACTACGTCGGCCCGCTGGTCGAGACCGAGGTCCACGAGAAGCCGCTGTCGATCGCGCTGCGCGAGATCAACGAGGGCCTGCTGACCTCGACGCCCACCGAGGCCTGAGCACCTCGTCGGGGTCGGAGCAGCCGATGCGCGTCGTGCTGGGGGTGAGTGGCGGCATCGCCGCCTACAAGGCGTGCTCGCTGCTCCGGCTCTTCACCGAGGCGGGGCACGACGTCACGGTCGTCCCCACGGCGGCGGCGCTGAAGTTCGTCGGCGCTCCGACCTGGTCGGCCCTGTCGGGCAAGCCGGTGAGCACCGACGTGTGGACCTCGGTCCACGAGGTGCCGCACGTGCGCATCGGCCAGTCGGCCGACCTCGTCGTCGTGGCCCCGGCCACGGCTGACGTGCTCGCGAAGGCCGCACACGGCCTCGCGGACGACCTCCTGACGAACACCCTGCTCACGGCGCGGTGCCCCGTCGCGTTCGCGCCGGCGATGCACACGGAGATGTGGGAGCACCCCGCCACGCAGGCCAACGTCGCCACCCTCCGCTCGCGTGGCGCGCACGTCATCGACCCGGCCGTCGGTCGTCTCACGGGCAAGGACACCGGGGCGGGCCGCCTCCCCGAGCCCGAGGCGTTGTATGCCGCGTGCCTCGCGATCGTGTCGGGTGACGGCGCCGACGTGGCGCGGCCGGTGGTGCGTGACCTCGAGGGGAGACGCGTCGTCGTCTCCGCCGGTGGCACGCGCGAGCCGCTCGACCCCGTGCGCTACCTCGGCAACCGCTCCTCGGGCAAGCAGGGTGTGGCCATCGCCCGCTCCGCCGCCGGGCGCGGCGCCAAGGTCACGCTCGTGGCCGCCAACGTGTCGATCCCGGTGCCCGAGGGCATCGACGTCGTGCGCGTCGAGACCACCCTCGAGCTCCAGCGCGCGGTCGTGGAGGCCGCGGACGCTGCCGACGTGGTCGTCATGGCCGCGGCTCCCGCCGACTTCCGGCCCGCGGCGGTGAGCGACAGCAAGATCAAGAAGTCCGCCGACCCCGAGGCCGGCCTGAGGGTCGAGCTCGTCGAGAACCCCGACATCGTCCGGGGGCTCGTGGCCGCCCGCGAGGCCCGGGGAGCGGCCGTCCCCTTCATCGTCAGCTTCGCGGCCGAGACCGGCGACGCCCGGGGTTCGGTCATGGACCACGCGCGCGCCAAGTTCGCCCGCAAGGGCAGCGACCTGCAGGTCGTCAACGAGGTCGGCACCGACCTGACCTTCGGCAAGGACGACACGACGGTGCACGTGCTGCGACGCGGCAGCGACGCGGTCACGACGGTCGGCCCGACCTCCAAGGACGCCGTCGCCGACGCGCTGTGGGACACCATCTCGCCCCTGCTGGGCTGAGCACTAGACTCTCGCCCCAGACGCGGGAGCCCCACCGGTGCGACCCGCCCACCGCCACGAACCCGACCGAGGGAGAGCAAGTGTCCGCACGTCTGTTCACGTCCGAGTCCGTCACCGAGGGACACCCGGACAAGATCTGCGACCAGATCAGCGACTCGATCCTCGACGCCCTCCTCGCCGACGACCCGCAGGCTCGCGTCGCGGTCGAGACGATGGTCACGACCGGCCTCGTCCACGTCGCCGGTGAGGTGTCGACGACCGCCTACGTCGAGATCCCGCGCATCGTGCGCGAGACGATCCTCGAGGTCGGCTACGACGGCTCGCAGAAGGGCTTCGACGGTCGCACCTGTGGCGTCTCCATCTCCATCGGTGCGCAGTCGCCCGACATCGCCCAGGGCGTCGACACCGCCCACGAGCACCGCACCGGTGACATCGACGACCTCCTCGACAAGCAGGGCGCCGGCGACCAGGGCCTGATGTTCGGCTACGCCTGCGACGACACCGCCGAGCTCATGCCGCTGCCGATCCACCTGGCGCACCGTCTCTCGGAGCGCCTGACGCAGGTCCGCAAGAGCGAGGAGCTCGCCTATCTGCGCCCCGACGGCAAGACGCAGGTCACCATCGCCTACGAGGGCGACAAGGCCGTGTCGCTCGACACCGTCGTCCTGTCGACGCAGCACGCGCCGGACGTCTCGCTCGACGGCATGCTCGAGCCCGACATCCGTGCCCACGTCATCGAGCCCGTGCTCGCCGAGCTCCGCGAGAGCGGCACCGACCTCGACGTCAGCAGCTACCGGGCGCTCATCAACCCGACCGGGCGCTTCGAGATCGGCGGCCCGATGGGTGACGCGGGCCTGACGGGCCGCAAGATCATCGTCGACACCTATGGCGGCATGGCGCGCCACGGTGGCGGTGCCTTCTCCGGCAAGGACCCGAGCAAGGTCGACCGCTCGGGCGCCTACGCGATGCGCTGGGTCGCCAAGAACATCGTCGCGGCGGGCCTCGCGCGACGCTGCGAGGTGCAGATCGCGTACGCCATCGGCAAGGCCCAGCCCGTCGGCCTCTACGTCGAGACCTTCGGCACCGAGACGGTGCCCGTCGACAAGATCCAGCAGGCCATCGGCGACGTCTTCGACCTGCGCCCGGCCGCCATCGTCGACGCGCTCGACCTGCTGCGCCCGATCTACAAGCCGACCGCGGCCTACGGCCACTTCGGCCGCACCAAGGCAGACGGTGTCGAGAACCCCTTCACGTGGGAGCGCACCGACCGCGTCGAGGCCCTGCGCAACGCCGTCTCCGGCTGAGGATAGGTTCGCCCCCGTGGGCGACGAGAACGACGAGAGCAGGCAGCGACCGGCCGCAGGGCCGGTCGCTGCCGTCGTCGTGGAGACCCCGCTCGCGCACCTCGACCGCGTCTTCGAGTACTCCGTCCCCGACGAGCTCGACGCCGACGCCGTGCCGGGGGCGCGGGTGCGGGTGCGCTTCTCCGGACGCGAGCTCGACGGCTTCGTCGTCGAGCGGCGCGACCAGCCCCAGCACGACGGTCGGCTGACCCCGCTGCGCCGGGTCGTCAGTGCCGAGCCCGTGTTGACGCCCGAGGTGCTCGCGCTCTGCCGTGCCGTCGCCGAGCGGTATGCCGGCACGCTCAGCGACGTGCTGCGCCTCGCCGTCCCGAAGCGCCACGCCACGGCCGAGCGCAACCTGGTGATGGACTGCGCGGTGCCCGACGAGCTCCCGGCCCCCGACCCCGGTCCGTGGGCGGCCTACCCCGCGGGTCCGGCGTGGCTGCGGCGGGTCGCATCAGGGGAGGGCCCTGCCGCGGCGTGGGCCGCGCTGCCGGGACGCCGGGGCGAGGCGGACTGGCCGGCGGCGCTCGCCGTCGCGGCCGCCACGGCGCTGTCCGCCGGTCGGGGCGCCCTTGTCGTCGTGCCCGACCACCGTGACGTCGACCGCCTCGATGCCGCCCTGACCGCCGTGCTCGGCAAGGGACGCCACGTGCGGCTCACGGCCGACCAGGGGCCGCAGGCGAGGTACACCGCCTGGCTCAAGGTGCTGCGCGGGCACGTGAAGGTCGTCATCGGCACTCGGGCCGCCGCCTTCGCGCCGGTCCACGACCTGGGTCTCGTCGCGTGGTGGGACGACGGCGACGATCTGCTCGCCGAGCCCCGGGCGCCCTACCACCACGTCGGTGTCGTCCTCGGCCTGCGGGCCGGCGCGACCGGGGCAGCGCTGCTCACCGGCGGTTTCGGGCGCAGCCTGCGCGTGCAGGTGGAGGTCGAGGCCGGTGCGCTGGTGCCCGTCGAGGCCGACGCGCCGACCCTGCGCTCGGCCGCACCCCGCGTCACGATCGCCGGCGAGGGCCTCGACGAGGAGCGCGACGGCCCCGCGGCCCGGGCCCACATCCCGTCCCGGGCCTGGCGCGTCGCCAAGGACGCCCTCGTCGACGGTCCGGTGCTCGTGCAGGTGCCCCGCCGCGGCTACCTCCCGTCGCTCAGCTGCGCCGAATGCCGTACGCCGGTCCGCTGCGCTCGCTGCCAGGGGCCCGTGGCGCTCGGCGCGCCAGGGACGGCGCCGGCCTGCCGCTGGTGCGGGCTGACCCTCGCCGGGCACGGTTTCGCGTGCGAGCACTGCGGCTCGCAGCGTCTCCGGTCGTCCGTCACCGGTGCCCGGCGCACGGCCGAGGAGATCGGCCGTGCCTTTCCGGGCTTCCCGGTCCACACCTCCGGTTCCGGTGAGGTGCTCGCCGCCGTCGGTCGTGAGCCGTCGCTCGTCATCGCCACGCCCGGGGCCGAGCCGGTTGCCGACGGTGGCTACACCGCGGTGCTCCTGCTCGACGCGTGGGCGAGTCTCGACCTGCCCACGCTCGACGCCCCGCTCGAGGCGCTGCGCCGCTGGATGGCCGCTGCAGCCCTCGCGCGGGAGGGGCGCGCGGTGGTGCTGAGCGGCGCCCCCGAGGCGGTGGCGCTGCCGGCTGTCGAGGCGCTCGTCCGATGGGACCCGGCGTGGCTCGCCGCGCGCGAGCTGGCCGAGCGGCGCGAGCTCGGCCTGCCGCCGGCCGTACGCATGGCGCAGCTGACGGGAGGTCGGCGCGCCCTCGAGGAGGCGCTCGAACAGGCCGACCTGCCGCCGGCCGCGCAGGTGCTCGGACCGGTCCGGCTCTCGTCCACGGGAGGTCCGCCGCGGCGGCCACCCGTCGACGGCGAGCCGGAGCGGACTGCCGCCGACCACCACGCCCTCGTGCGGGTCCCGGTGTCCGAGACCGAGTCCCTGACCCGGGCCCTGCTGGCGCTCAAGGCGTTCCGTTCGGCTCGCAAGGAGCCCGAGGCCGTCGCCGTCCGGGTCGACCCGCTCGACATGTTCTGATCGTGTCGGATCCCGTGGGGACCGGCGTGGCAGAGTGACGGCATGCCCGATCGCGAGCTCGACATCGTCCTCTACGGCGCCACCGGCTTCGTCGGGGCCCTGACCGCCGCCCACCTCTCCCGGCACGCCGGGACCGACGTGCGGATCGCCCTCGCGGGGCGCTCGCGGCCCAAGCTCGAGGCGCTCCGGGTCGAGCTCGGCCCGTCGGCGTCGTCCTGGGAGCTCGTCGCCGTCGACGCGACCGACGCGCCGGGTCTGCGCGCCCTGGCCGAGCGCACGCGGGTCCTTGCCACGACCGTCGGTCCCTACGCCACCCACGGCAAGGACGTCGCGCGTGCGTGTGCGGAGTCGGGGACCCACTACGCCGACCTGACCGGTGAGGTGCTCTTCGTCCGGTGGTCCCTCGACGAGCTGGACGCCACGGCCCGCGAGACCGGGGCGGCCATCGTCCATGCGTGCGGCTTCGACTCCATCCCGTCCGACCTGGGCGTCCTCACCACGGCACAGCGGGTCGCGGCGGACGGAGAGGGCGCCCTCGCGGAGACGACCCTGCTCGTCCGGTCGCTCAGGGGTGGCTTCTCCGGAGGCACCATCGACTCCGCACGGCAACAGGCGATCACGGCCCGCGCCGACGCCGGTGCGCGCCGGGTGCTCAGCGACCCCTACGCCCTCAGCCCGCGCCGTGCCGAGGAGCCGTCGTCGGGTCGGAAGCGTGCGACGGGCGCCCTCGACCGGTTGCGGCGACTCGTGCCGGTCGAGCGCGACGGTGCCACGGGGCGCTGGACCGGGCCCTTCGTCATGGCCTCGTTCAACACGCGCATCGTTCGCCTGTCCAACACCCTGACCGACTGGTCCTACGGGCGGGACCTCCGTTACCGGGAGGCCACCGACTTCGGCTCGGGGCCCATGTCTCCCGTGCTGGCCGGCGGCATGGCCGTCGGCCTCGGCGGTGTCCTGGCCGGGATGGCCTTCCGGCCGACCCGCGCCCTGATCGACCGCTTCCTGCCCAAGCCGGGGGAGGGGCCCAGCCCGGAGACGCAGGCGGCCGGGCGCTTCCGCCTCGACATCCGCTCGACGACGACGACCGGCGCGCGCTACCGGACCACGGTCGGTGCCGACTACGACCCGGGCTACGGCGCCACGGCCATCATGCTCGGTCAGACGGCCCTCGCCCTCGCCCTCGACGAGGGGCTGCCCCGACGAGCCGGGGTGTGCACGCCGGCGACCGCGCTCGGTGAGGTCCTCGTCGAGCGGCTCCGAGCGCAGGGATTCGTCTTCGACGTCGAGCGCAACGAGCCCGGACCGCACGAAGACGCCCGGGTCGGCGCGGGAACCGACTCCCAAAGGAATGCTTGACGGTTGAGCCGGCCGGACGGCATACTCCCAAACATGTCTTTGGAGGAAGGGCGGATCAGCGAGCTCCGCGCCACGGCCCACCCGCTGCGACTGCAGATGCTCTCGCTCCTGACAGGAGCCGAGCTGAGCGCCGCCGAGGTCGCCCGCGAGCTCGGCGTCACCCAGGCCAACGCCAGCTACCACCTGCGGCTGCTCCACGCGGCAGGGCTCCTCGTCATCGCAGGCGAGGAGACCGTGCGTGGCGGGCGGGCCAAGAAGTACCGGCACCCCTGGGATGCCGAGCGCCCGAAGGACGACCCACCGGCCAGCGAGGAGGACAGGCTCGCCTACGCGCGGGTGCTGGCCGACGCGATCCCTCGCCGCTTCGCCGTCCGTCAGCAGGGGGAGAGGGCGCAGTTCACCGACGCCGACCTGTGGGTCGAGCCCGAGGTGTGGGAGCGCGTCCTCGACCTCGCGACCCAGGCCAGCCGGCTGCTCCACGCGAGCGCCCGGCCGCCGCGCACCGAGGGCACCGTGCGGGCCAACCTGTCCATCGCAGCGTTCCGGCTCACCGGGGAGGAGCGACCGTCATGAGGCTCCAGCAGTCGATGGGCGCACTGGCCGACCGCCGGTTCGCGTGGTACTTCACGGCCCGCACGGTCTCGACCGCAGGGTCGGTGATGGTGCCCGTCGCGCTCGCCTTCGCCGTCCTGCACATCGACCGGTCCGCCGGAGCCCTCGCGCAGGTTCTCGGCGTGCGGACCCTGACCATGGTCGTCTTCCTCCTCGTCGGAGGCGTCGTCGCCGACCGCTTCTCACGGATCGTCGTGCTCCAGGTGTCGCACGTGCTCACGTGCCTCACCCAGGCGCTGGCGGCCTACCTCATCATCAGCGGCGACGCGACGCTGACCCAGCTGACCGCCATCGAGGGCGTCAACGGCGCCGTGTCGGCCTTCACGATGCCCGCGATGATGGGCGTCGTCCCCCTCGTCGTCGACCGGGGGCGGCTGCAGCAGGCCAACGCCCTGCTGTCGTTCAGCCGCAGCGGTCTCGCCATCATCGGCCCCGCCGTCGCGGGCCTGCTCGTCGTCGGCGTGGGGCCCGGCTGGGCGCTCGCCGTCGACGCGCTGACGTATGCCGTCGCCATCGTCTGCCTGACCCGCGTCGGTCTGCCACGTCGTTCGCAGGAGGCCGGCGCACCGCGTCACTCGATGGTGCGGGAGCTGCGGGAGGGCTGGAGCGAGTTCACCCGACGCGAGTGGCTGTGGGTCGTCGTCCTCGCGTTCGGGCTGACCAACGCCATCCACACCGGGGTCATCGGGGTGCTCGGCCCGCTCGTCGCCACGTCGGCCCCGTCGATCGGTGAGGCCGGATGGGGTCTCGTGCTCAGCGCGGAGGCCGTGGGCACGGTGCTCATGACGCTGGTCATGCTGCGGCTGCGGCTCCGGCACCCTCTGCGTGCGGGCATGCTCGCGATCTGCGTGCTCGCCGTCCCCATGGTGCTGCTCGGCGTGGCGCCGGCCATCGTGCCCGTCGCCGTCGGCTTCTTCCTCGCGGGTGCGGCGGTCGAGGTCTTCGGGGTCGGGTGGAACACCGCGCTGCACGAGCACGTCCCGGTCTCGGTGCTCTCCCGGGTATCGAGCTACGACGCGCTCGGGTCCTTCGTCGCCATGCCCATCGGCACCTTCCTCTACGGCTGGCTCGCGGTCTCCGTCGACGTCGAGACGCTCATGCTCGTCAGCGCCGGCGTCTACGTCCTCGTCTCCCTCTCCGCGCTGCTGTCGCGCTCGGTGCGCGAGCTCGGCCGCAGCAGCGAGGACCCCGCGAGCACCGGCGCCGCGGTCAGTGAGCCGTCACGGTCCTAGACTGGCGGCGCCCCACCGCCTTTCACGACCCCTGGAGACCTGTGTCGATCAAGGACATCCGACTCTTCGGTGACCCGGTCCTGCGGACCGAGGCCGCCGAGGTCACCGACTTCGACAAGCAGCTGCGCGTCCTCGTCAAGGACCTCGAGGACACCATGCTCGACGCGCCCGGCGCCGGGCTCGCCGCACCGCAGATCGGCGTCGGGCTGCGGGTCTTCACGTACTGGGTCGACGGGGTCCTCGGTCACCTCGTCAACCCCGTCCTCGACCTGTCCGACGACGAGCAGGACGGCCCCGAGGGCTGCCTCTCCATCCCGGGACTGGCGTTCGACACCAAGCGCGCCCTGTCCGTCGTCGCCAAGGGTCAGAACATGTGGGGCGAGCCCGTCGTGCTCGAGGGCACCCAGCTGCTCGCCCGGTGCGTCCAGCACGAGACGGACCACCTCGACGGCATCCTCTTCGTGGACCGGCTCGACCCGGAGGCGCGTCGCGAGGCGATGCGCGCCATCCGCGAGGCCGAGTGGTTCGCCGACAACCCGCCCGAGGTGCGGATCAGCCCGCACTCCACCTTCGGCCGGGCGATGTGACATGAGGGTCGTCTTCGCAGGCACCCCCGACGCGGCGGTGCCCAGCCTCGATGCCGTCGCGGCCTCGAACCACGAGCTCGTCGGCGTCGTCACCCGCCCCGATGCCCCCGCCGGACGCGGCCGGCGCCTCGAGGCCTCTCCCGTGCGGCGCCGGGCCGAGGAGCTCGGTGTGCCGGTGCTGACCCCGACCCGCGTCAAGGACCCCGACTTCCTCGCGGCCCTCACGGCGCTCGCACCCGACGCCTGCCCCGTCGTGGCGTACGGCAACCTCATCCCGGTGGAGGCGCTCGCGATCCCGCGACTCGGCTGGATCAACCTGCACTTCTCGCTCCTGCCGGCGTGGCGAGGGGCTGCTCCCGTGCAGCACGCGATCATGGCCGGCGACGAGGTGACCGGGGCGTCGACCTTCGTCATCGAGCGCGGCCTCGACACCGGGCCGGTGCTCGGGGTGATGACCGAGACGATCCGCCCGACCGACACGGCCGGCGACCTGCTCGACCGGCTCTCGACGGCCGGGGCGGGGCTGCTCGTCGCCACGCTCGACGGGCTGGAGTCGGGTGACCTCGTGGCGGTGCCGCAACCGGCCGAGGGAGTCTCGCTGGCCCCGAAGATCGAGGTCGAGGACGCCCGGATCCTCTGGTCTCGTCCGGCGACCGCGGTGGACCGGCTCGTGCGAGGCTGCACTCCGGCTCCCGGGGCGTGGACCACGTTCCGCGGCGAGCGGCTCAAGGTCTCGCCCGTGACCGTGGTGTCGGCCGACGACGTGCCGGTCGGCCCGGACGGTGTGACGCTGCGCGCCGGGGACCTCCGCGTCACGAAGAAGGCCGTCTTCGTCGGCACCGGCACCGGCCCGGTCCGGCTGGGCACGGTGCAGCCGCACGGCAAGAAGCCGATGGCGGCCGCCGACTGGGCGCGCGGCACACGGATCGAGATGGGGGAGCGGGTCGGCGATGAGTGACGAGCGACGAGGACACGGCCCGAGGGGAGGAGACCCTCGCGGCGACGGTCGAGGTGGTGACGGTCGACGGGGTGATCGCCAGCGTCCGCAGGCCCGTGAGCGCTCTGCCGGGCACCGTTCCGAGCAGCGACCCTCCGAGCGGGCGCGTCGCACCGACGCGCCGCGTCTCGCCGCCTACACGGCGATGCGTGAGATCGCCGACGGCGCCTACGCCAACCTCGCACTGCCGAAGCTGTTGCGCGACAAGGGGATCAGCGGCCGCGACGCGGGTTTCGCCACCGAGCTGGTCTACGGCGCGACGCGCCTCTCCGGCCTCTACGACGCCATCATCGCCTCGGCCGCGGGTCGGCCCGTCGACAAGATCGACGCCAACGTGCTCGACACCCTGAGGCTCGGGGCGCACCAGCTGCTCGGCATGCGCGTGCCCACCCACGCAGCGGTCGACGAGACCGTCGCCCTCGCCCGCCAGGTCAACGGCGCCGGGGCAGCCGGCTTCGTCAACGCCGTCATGCGGCGCATCAGCGAGCGCGAGCCCGACGCATGGACCGACCTCGTCACCGAAGGCGTCGGCGACCCCGTCGAGCGCCTCGCCCTGCGCACCTCGCACCCCGTCTGGATCGCCAAGGCCCTGCGGGCCGCGCTGATCGGGCACGGAGCGGCAGGACCGGCTGACGTCGAGGAGTCGCTGAGCGCGCTGCTCGAGAGCGACAACGCCCCCGCCAAGGTGTCACTCGTCGCGCGGCCCGGACTGGCCTCTCTCGACGAGCTCGAGGACGCCGGCGCCGATCGCTCGGGGCTCAGCCCGGTCGGGGCGATCCTGCCCGAGGGGGACCCCGGCGCCATCGCGGCTGTCCGTGACGGCCGTGCCGCCGTGCAGGACGAGGGATCGCAGCTGCTCGTCCTCGCGCTCGCCGCCGCCGAGGTCGAGGGGGAGGCTGCTGAGCACGAGCGCTGGCTCGACCTCTGTGCCGGTCCCGGCGGCAAGGCAGGGTTGCTCGCCGCCCTGGCGATCGAGCGACGGATCCCGTTCGTGGCCAACGAGATCAGCGAGCACCGGGCCGACCTCGTGTGGCAGACCCTCGCGGCGGCGCGGGTCGCGGCCCGGGATGCCGACACGAGTCTCAAGGTGCGGCACGGCGACGGCCGCGACCTCGGCGAGCTGGAGCCCGGCGGCTTCAGCCGGGTCCTCATCGACGCGCCGTGCACCGGGTTGGGGGCACTGCGCCGCCGCCCCGAGGCACGGTGGCGCCGGACCGCGGGCGACGTCGCAGCCTTGGCGGAGCTGCAGCGCGAGCTGCTCGTCGCCGGCGTCGACGCGACGGCGACCGGCGGGCTCGTCGGCTATGCCACGTGCAGCCCGCACCTCAACGAGACGCGGTTCGTCGTGTCCGACATCCTCAAGCGCCGCGACGACGTCGAGCTCGTCGACGCCCGCCCGTTCTTCGTCGACGCGTCCGGCCGGGAGGTCCCGGGCCTGGGCGAGGGGCCCTACGTCCAGCTCTGGCCGCACGTCCACGGCACCGACGCGATGTTCTTCGCACTGCTGCGCAAGCGGTAGGCAGGGCCGGCGGCTCGAAAAGGACTCGCGCAGCAGACGATTCGCTGGGCAGGGTGGGGGCGTGACGGCATACGCGATCGACGACCTCCAGCCCAGCCCCTTCGACGAGCGGGTCGCCCCGACGTACGACGCCGGTTCGGCCCACATGTTCGGCGCTGACGTGCTGGGCCCGGCCGTCGACGTGCTGCAGGAGCTCGCCGGAGACGGCGCGGCCCTCGAGCTCGCCATCGGCACCGGGCGGGTGGCGCTGCCGCTCGCGGAGCGTGGCGTCGAGGTGCACGGCATCGACTTCTCCGAGGCCATGGTCGCCGAGCTGCGACGCAAGCCCGGCGGCGACCGGCTCCCGGTGACGATCGGGGACATGGCGACGACGCGCGTCGGCAGCGACTACCGCGTGGCCTACCTCGTCTACAACACGATCACCAACCTGCTCACCCAGGACGAGCAGGTCGAGTGCTTCCGCACCGTCGCCGCGCAGCTCGCGCCCGGTGGGGCCTTCGTCGTCGAGGTGTTCGTGCCGCAGCTGCGACGGATGCCGCCCGGGCAGACCGCGGTGCCCTTCCACGTCGGCCGGCGGCACGTCGGCTTCGACACCGTCGACGTCGTGTCGCAGCTGTCGGTCTCGCACCACTACGTCCGGGAGGGGCAGCAGGACGGGCTGGGGCGGGAGCTGGCGAGGTATGCCGCCTCGGCGCACCGCTACGTGTGGCCGTCGGAGCTCGACCTCATGGCGCGGATCGCCGGCCTGCGCCTGCGGGACCGCTGGTCCGACTGGGACCGCTCACCCTTCACCGCGGACTCCGAGTCGCACGTGTCGGTCTGGACCAAGGTCGTCGACTGAGGGGGAGCGCGCGGCCCCTAGGCTGTGCGCGTGCAGATCTCACCGAGCATCCTCTCCGCCGACTTCGCCAACCTCGAGGCCGAGCTGGGGCGCATCGCGAGCGCCGACTGGGCGCACGTCGACGTCATGGACGCCCACTTCGTGCCGAACCTCACCCTCGGGCTGCCGGTCGTGGAGGCCCTGCTCAAGGTGAGCCCGATCCCGATCGACGCGCACCTCATGATCGAGGACCCCGACCGGTGGGCACCGCTCTATGCCGAGGCGGGGTGCCAGTCGGTGACCTTCCACATCGAGGCGGCGCGCGACCCGCGTGCGTTGGCGCGGACGTTGCGGGCAGCCGGCGCGCGTGCGTCGATGGCACTCAAGCCCGGCACCGGGTTCGCGCCCTACGAGGACCTGTTGCCCGACCTCGACATGGTGCTCGTCATGACCGTCGAGCCGGGGTTCGGCGGTCAGTCCTTCATGGCCGACCAGATGCCCAAGGTGCGCCAGGTCCGTGAGGCCGTGCGGCGCCACGGCGGCGAGGTCTGGATCCAGGTGGACGGGGGAGTCAGCGCCGACACCATCGAGCAGTGCGCCGAGGCCGGGGCGGACGTGTTCGTCGCGGGCTCCGCGGTCTACGGGGCCGAGGACGCCGCTGCGGCCGTGGACGAGCTGCGTGCACTGGCGGCCGGTCACCAGCACTGACGACTCCAGCGGCGCCGGCGGCGGCGACCGTCGGGGCGCGAAAACCGCTGTCGTGCCGTCGCGGACATCGAGTTGAATGGCCGGATGCCCGTGAGTTTGGAGCCCGCGACCGTCGCCTCGTTGACCGAGGTCACTGACGCGGTGGCGTCCTGGCAGCATGACGGCGGTCCGGTGCAGCTCCATCCCGGTGACCTCGGGTGGGCCTGGAGGCTCGGCGGCCCGGACCTGGCCAGGGACGTCCGGGTGTGGCGTGACGACGGGCAGGTCGTGGCGGTCGGGCTCGTGGACGGCGACGGACTGATCCGCATGGGCGTCGCCCCGAGCGTCGACGAGGACGAGCAGCTCGCCTCGCGGCTGCTGGCAGACCTGTCGGATCCGGCGCGGGGTGTGCTGCCCACGGGGAACGCGTGCGTCGAAGCCCGGGCCGGCAGTGCCCTCCGAGGACTCCTCACCGCCCGTGGCTGGCTCGAGGACGAGTCGTGGACGCCCCTGAGCCGTGACCTCACCGACGCGGTGGAGGCGTGCGAGCTCAGGGTCGAGGTGGGCAGCGCGCACGATGCGGCGACTTTGGCGTCCGACCATGCGTCCGAACACGAGTCCGACCGCGAGTCCGACCGCGTGTCCGACTGGGTCTCGGACCGGGTCGAGGTGCAGCGGGCGTCGTTCGAGACCTCGACGTTCACCGGGAGCCGCTGGCACCTGATGGCCGCCGCGTCGCCGTACAAGCGGGCCCGATGCCTCGTCGGCTACGACCGCGACGGGACCGCGGTCGCGACGGTGACGGTCTGGTCCGCGGGACCGGGACGCCCCGGGCTCCTCGAACCACTCGGTGTGCACCGAGACCACCGGGGGCGCCGGTACGGCACGGCCATCTCGCTCGCGGCGGCCGCAGCGCTCAGGGAGATGGGCGCGTCCAGCGCGACCGTGTGCACGCCCAGCAGCAACGTGGTCGGCGTCGCGACCTACGTCTCCGCGGGATTCCGAGCGCTCCCGGCCGTGACCGACTTCCGGCGGCCGAGCTGACCGGCGTCACGGATGCTGAGCTCGAGGGAGGGGCGAGGATGCGGCAGCCGATGCTGTTCCTGATGGTGGGTCTCCCGTGCACCGGGAAGACCACGGCTGCGCGGCGTATCGAGAGTGAGCACAGAGCACTCCGCCTGACGAAGGACGAATGGGTGAAAGCTCTGTACGGACAGGAGAATCCGCCGTCGGCCCAGGACGTCATCGAGGGTCGGCTCATCCAGGTCGGGCTACGCGCGCTCGAGCTCGGCAACAACGTCGTCATCGACTACGGGCTCTGGTCCCGGGACGAGCGCTCCGCCCTGCGGCAGGCCGCCGCCGACCTCGGCGCGAGGGTGGAGATGCACTACTTCGAGCTGACGCCGACCGAGCAGCGGGTGCGGCTCGACCGACGCCAGGCCGAAGCGCCCCACACGACCTGGCCCATGTCCGATGCGGAGCTCGCCGAGTGGGCCGACGCCATCGACATCCCCACGCCGGGTGAGCTCGACGGCAGCGAACCCGTCGACGACGCGCCGGTCGGGTTCGCGACGTGGGACGAGTGGCGGCACCATCGCTGGCCACCATCGGTGTCCTGAGCGGTCGAACGCTGGCTCTCGAGCCCACGCGCAGACGGGGGCGTGCGCGTCAGCCCTTCGTGGTGGCCGTCACGCGGGCACGGTGTGCCCCCTGCGCTGCTCCGGGTGCATACTGGCTGTACGTGCTCCGGGGTCGGTGTAATTCCGAGCCGGCGGTTACAGTCCGCGACCCGACCGCATCCAGCGGCCGGTTGACCTGGTGAAATTCCGGGACCGACGGTGAAAGTCCGGATGGGAGGCAGCACGAAACAGGCCGTCGTGGCCTGGGCCGTCGGCGTCGTCCGTACGGGCCCCGACCACGTGGGCGTGTGGAGTTACCCCGGAGTTCGTCCGTGCCACGACGAACCATCAAGGACGAACACCACATGCAGGCTCTTGCTCTGGCCGACCAGACGAAGAACGTCTTCCAACAGGCCATCGACGCCACGATCCCCATCGGTCCCTACCAGCTGCACTGGCTCGAGCTGATCGGCGTCCTCATCGGACTCGCGTCCGCCTACCTCGGCATGCGCCGCTGGGTCTGGGCGTGGCCCGTGGGGATCCTCGCCAACATCATGCTGTTCTTCGTCTACCTCGGTGCCGTCTTCGGTGCCGACGAGCGCATCCCGCTCTTCGGGCAGGCCGGCCGCCAGGTCTTCTTCATCGTGACGAGCATCTACGGCTGGTGGCGCTGGTCGCAGGTGCGCCGGCTCAACCACGCGGGCGACGCGAGCGGCGTCGCCATCACCCCGCGGTGGGCCACGAGCCGGGAACGCGTCGCCGTGGTCGTCTTCTGGCTCGTCGGCACCGTCGTCGTCCACCAGGCCTTCGTGTGGCTGTGGAACCTCTCGCCGAACCCCTTCTTCACGCCGCAGTGGTGGTTCTACTGGTGCGACGCGTGGATCTTCGTCGGCTCGATCGTCGCGACGTACGCCATGGCCCGCGGCTGGAACGAGTTCTGGCTCGCCTGGATCGCGGTCGACCTCGTCGGCGTCCCGTTCGCCTTCGCGACCGACTACGTGCCGACCGGCGTGCTCTACACCTTCTACGGCCTCTTCGTCCTCTACGGCTTCACGCAGTGGGTCAAGGCGTCCCGGGTCAGCGTGCCCGACGTCGAGCCCCAGCTGACCGGGACGTCGAGCTGACCCATGGGTGACACGGCAGCCCGCGCCTGGATGCGACGAGCCCTCCAGCTCGCCGCGGCCGGGCCGTGGCCCGACCCCAACCCGCGGGTGGGCTGCGTCATCGTCGCACCGGACGGCGCCGTCGTCGGCGAGGGGTTCCACCACGGTGCGGGGACGCCGCACGCGGAGATCGAGGCCCTGCGCGAGGCGGCGGACGCCGCGCGCGGGGCGACGGCCTACGTCACGCTCGAACCGTGCTCGCACACGGGACGCACCGGGCCGTGCTCGGACGCGCTCGCCGACGCCGGGGTCTCTCGGGTCGTCTTCGCCCAGTCCGACCCCAACCCGGACGCCGCGGGCGGCGCCGAGCGCTTGCACGCCGCGGGCGTGCACGTCACGGGAGGCGTCCTCGCCGACGAGGCCGCGGGGATCAACGAGCGCTGGGCCCGCACCGTGGACCTCGGGCGCCCCTTGGTGACGTGGAAGCTCGCCACCACCCTCGACGGGCGCAGCGCCGCCGCCGACGGCAGCAGCCAGTGGATCACCGGGGAGGCCGCCCGGGCCGACGTCCACCTGCTTCGGGCGACCCGTGACGCGGTCCTCGTCGGCACCGGCACCCTCCTCGCCGACGACCCGCGACTGACGGTGCGTATGCCGGGTGGCGCGCCCGCGCTGCAGCAGCCACTTCGCGCGGTGATGGGTCTGCGCGAGGTGCCGTCGAGGGCACGTGTCCATGACGCGCCGGGTGCCGTCATGCACCTCGAGACCCGAGACCCCCGTGAGGCGCTGGATCTGTTGTGGTGCAGAGGGGTCCGCGACGTCTGGCTCGAGGGCGGCCCGACCCTTGCTGCTGCCTTCCTCGGTGCCGGTCTCGTCGACGACGTCTATGCCTACGTCGCCCCGGCACTCCTCGGTTCCGGTGCGGCCGCGGTCGACGACCTCGGCATCCGGTCCATCTCCGAGGTCCGACGCCTCGACCTCGTCGACGTCGTCGTCATCGGGGGAGACGTGCGGATCCATGCGGTCCCTGCCGGCACCGTCCCCGCCGCACCACTCACGGCACCCCTTCGAGCTCACGCAGAACCCTGAGGAGACACATGTTCACCGGAATCGTCGAGGAGCTGGGCACCGTCGGCGGAGTCGAGCACGGCGCCGAGTCGGCCGTCCTGCGCATCGAGGGTCCCCTGGTCGTCAGCGATGCGACCCGCGGTGCGTCGATCGCCGTCAACGGCGTCTGCCTCACCGTGACCGAGCACGACGCTACGGGCTTCACCGTCGACGTGATGGCCGAGACCCTCGACCGCAGCAGCCTGGGCGCCCTCGCACCGGGTGACCGCGTCAACCTCGAGCGGGCCATGCCCGCCGACGGGCGGTTCGGCGGCCACGTCGTCCAGGGGCACGTGGACGGCACGGCGACCATCACTGCACGTACGCCCGGGGATCGTTGGGAGACGGTCGACTTCACGCTCCCACCCGGCCTCGCGGCATACGTCGTCGAGAAGGGCTCGATCACCGTCGACGGGGTGTCGCTCACCGTCGCCCACGTCGGCGACGACACCTTCGGCGTATCGCTGATTCCCACCACGCTCGAGCTGACCACGTTGGGGCACAAGGGAGTCGGCGACGTCGTCAACCTCGAGGTCGACGTCATCGCCAAGTACGTCGAGCGACTGCTCACCCATCGGCAGGAGGCCGTGTCATGACCGGGCTCTCGACCGTCGAGGAGGCGCTGGAAGCCCTCCAGGCCGGCCGGCCCGTGCTCGTCCTCGACGACGAGGACCGCGAGAACGAGGGCGACCTCGTCCTCGCGGCCGAGACCGCCTCCGAGGACTGGATGGCGTGGACGATCCGCCACTCGTCCGGCTACCTCTGCGCACCGATGCCCGGTGAGATCGCCGACCGGCTCGAGCTGCCGCTCATGGTCGCCGACAATCGCGACCCCCTGCGCACCGCCTACACCGTGTCGGTCGACGCGGCCGAGGGCGTCACGACGGGGATCAGTGCGGCCGACCGGCTGCGCACCGTCCAGGTGCTCGCCGACGTGGACGCGACGCCCTCCGACCTGATCCGCCCCGGGCACGTCCTGCCGCTCCGCGCCCGACCCGGTGGCGTGCTGACGCGCCCCGGCCACACCGAGGCGGCCGTCGACCTGACCAGGCTCGCCGGCCTCTCACCCGTCGGCGTCATCGGCGAGCTCGTGCACGACGACGGCACGATGATGCGGTTCGACGCGGTCGTCGAGCTCGGCCGCGAGTTCGGTCTCCCGGTCATCACCATCGAGCAGCTCGTCGACCACCGTCAGCGCCTCGACCGGGTCGAGCGGCTCGCGACGACCCGCATCCCGACGGTCCACGGCACGTTCACCGCGCACGGCTACCGGGACACCCTCACCGGCGACGAGCACGTCGCCCTCGTCAGTCCTCGCGGGCTGCGAGGGCTGCGCCAGGCTGGTCCGGTCCTCACCCGGCTGCACTCCGAGTGCCTGACCGGCGACGCCTTCGGGTCGCTGCGCTGCGACTGCGGGCCCCAGCTGCAGGCGGCCCTGGCGCGGGTCGGTAGCGAGGGCGGCGTCGTCGTCTACCTCGGCGGGCACGAGGGGCGCGGCGTCGGGTTGGTCGACAAGCTGCGGGCCTACGCCCAGCAGGACCGCGGGGCCGACACCGTCGACGCGCAGACCGCGCTCGGGCTGCCCGTCGACGCGCGGGAGTACGCCGCCGGTGCGGCGATCCTGCACGACCTGGGTGCGCCGCAGGTCGTGCTCCTGACGAACAACCCGAGCAAGGTCACGGCCCTGCGCCACCTCGGCGTCGACGTCGTCGCCGTCGAGCGTCTGCACGGACCGATGGGCGAGGACAACGAGAACTACCTCATCACCAAGCGCGAGCGACTGGGGCACGACATCCCGGTCCGCAGCGACCGGCACGGCGGCAAGGAGACAGCATGAAGGACGGCGCCCCCAGCCTCACCACCGACGGCAGCGGCCTGCGGGTCGCGGTCGTCGCGGCGAGCTGGCACGAGCAGGTCATGGACGGGCTCCTCGACGGGGCGCGACGCGGTCTGGCCGATGCCGGCGTCACGGCGGTCGACGTCGTCCGCGTGCCGGGCACCTTCGAGCTGCCGGTCGCGTGCGCGTCGCTCGCCGAACGGTACGACGCGCTCGTCGCCCTCGGGGTCGTCATCCGTGGCGGCACCCCGCACTTCGACTACGTCTGCCAGGCCGCGACGGTCGGGATCACCGACGTGTCGGTCCGCTCGTCGACGCCGATCGGCTTCGGCGTGCTCACGTGCGACAACGAGGCGCAGGCCCTGGACCGTGCCGGGCTGCCCGGGTCCGCCGAGGACAAGGGCCACGAGGCCGCGACGGCCGCCGTCGCGACCGTCGTGGCGCTGCGCGGCCTCGCCACGTGAGCACCGTCGGGACGACGGGTCGCCGGCCCGTAGGCTGGGGGACCGTGAAGAGCTTTGAGCAGCTGTATGCCGAGCTGGCCGAGAAGGCGCAGACGCGACCCGAGGGTTCGGGCACCGTCGCGCAGCTCGACGCCGGCGTCCACGCGATCGGGAAGAAGATCGTCGAGGAGGCGGCCGAGGTGTGGATGGCCGCCGAGTACCAGTCGAACGACGAGGCCGCCGAGGAGATCAGCCAGCTCCTCTACCATCTGCAGGTCCTCATGCTCGCCAAGGGCATCTCGCTCGACGACGTCTACTCCCACCTCTGAGGACCGCCACAGCCATGCTGCGAATCGCCGTGCCCAACAAGGGCTCCCTGTCCGACGCGACCGTCGAGCTGCTGCGCGAGGCGGGCTACCGCACGCGTCGTGACAGCAAGGAGCTCGTCGTCTCCGACGCCGAGAACGACGTCGAGTTCTTCTACCTGCGCCCGCGCGACATCGCCGTCTACGTCGGCTCCGGCACCGTCGACGCCGGCGTCACCGGCCGCGACCTGCTGCTCGACTCGGGCTCCGACGCCGTCGAGGTCATGCCGCTCGGTTTCGGCGCCTCGACGTTTCGGTATGCCGGCAAGCCGGGTCAGGTCGCCACCGTCGAGGACATCCAGGGCAAGCGCGTCGCGACGTCGTATGCCGGCCTGGTCCGCTCCGACCTCGCGTCGCGGGGGTTGTCGGCGGAGGTGGTGCGCCTGGACGGGGCCGTCGAGACGGCCATCACCCTCGGGGTGGCCGACTGCATCGCCGACGTCGTCGAGACCGGGACCACCCTGCGGCAGCAGGGTCTCGAGGTCTTCGGCGAGCCGATCCTCCGGTCCGAGGCCGTCCTGATCCGGGGCGACCGGCCCGGCGAGGACCAGGCCATCGAGATCGTCCAGCGCCGGATCGCCGGCGTCATCACGGCCCGCACCTACGTCATGCTCGACTACGACTGCCCCAAGGACCTCGTCGAGCGCGCCTGCGAGCTGACGCCGGGACTGGAGTCGCCCACGGTGTCGTCGCTGCAGGACGACGCCTGGGTGGCCGTGCGCGCCATGGTGCCGCGCCTCGGGCGCAACCGGCTCATGGACGAGCTCTACGACCTCGGGGCTCGAGCCATCCTCGTCACCGACATCGCCGCCTGCCGGCTGTGACGCGTGACCGCGGGAGGGACCGCATGACACCGCCCCCGGGGCCCCCGCAGGGGGCGCAGCCGGAACCCGGCTCCGACGCGTGGGCGCCGTTCCGGCCCAGACGTGGTCGCACCGTCGCGCTCGGAGTGGTGTGGTCCTCGCTCGTCGTCTTCGGGGTCATCGCCGTGGTCATGCCGAGCCAGGTCGACGGCCGCTGGGGTCTGGGCGACCGGCTGATGTTCTTCGGGCTCGGCGTGGCCGTCGCGCTCATCGCCTGGCGCTACGCCTCGATCCGTGCCGTGCCGAGCAGGGCCGGGCTCGTCGTGCGCAACCTCATGCTGACACGCACCCTCGACTGGCCCGAGATCGTCGGCATCCAGTTCGGCGGCGGCGAGCCGTGGGTGACGCTCGACCTGGAGGACGGGGACTCCGTCGCGGTCATGGCGATCCAGAAGGCCGACGGGCCGGTGGCGGGCCGGGAGGCCTCTCGCCTGGCCGCCCTCATCCAGGCGTTCGGCGAGGCTCCCGAGCCGAAGCGCCCGCTGGAACCGTCGTGACGGGCGCCCCGACCCCGGAGCGCATGCGGCACGCGCTCGGCCACTTCGCGACAGGTGTCACCATCGTGACCGGCTTCGCCGAGGACGGCGCGCCGGTCGGGTTCGCCTGCCAGTCCTTCGCCTCGGTCTCGCTCCACCCGCCGCTCGTGCTGTTCTGTGCCGACCACCGCGGGCGCTCGTGGCCACGGATGCGCGGCCAGGGCCGCTTCACCGTCAACGTGCTCGGTCACGACCAGCGCGACCTCATCGCGCGGTTCGGCTCGCCCGACGGTGCACGCTTCGAGGGTCTGGACTGGGCCCGGTCCGAGCACGGCGGCCCCAGCCTGCCCGGCGTGCTCATGCGTGTGCACTGCTCGGTCGAGCAGGTCCACGTCGCCGGCGACCACGACGTCGTCGTCGGTCGGGTGCTGGACCTCGAGGACGGTGAGTCCGGTCGACCGATGCTGTTCTACCGAGGCCGTCTGACGGTGACGGAGCGTCGCACGTCGGTGAGTGACGAGACCGCCGAGACCGCCGAGGCCATGGACGACTACTGGGGCTGAGACCCTTCCGCGGTGCCGCGGGCATCGGTGCCGCCCACGAGTCCGTCCCAGGACCACTGGGGGACGGTGAGGCCGTCGGGGACCTCGTCGGGCGACCGGTGGTAGGTGGCCATGTAGTCCGTGGCCCACGCGAAGTACGCGACGAGCGCATCGCGTAGGGCAGGGTCGCCCGCGAGGCCCACGTCGTCCACCGCTGCCGCGAAGCTGCCGACCGCCCGCTCGTCCATCTCGCGGTGCTCGCCGTTGCCGGAGTGCAGCCGCACGACCTCGGTCTCGCTCGCGACCGACGCCGTGTAGGTCCGTGGCCCGCCGAGCGCCTCGGCCCAGTAGGCGGCGAGGCGCTTCGTGTGGTCCGGGTGGTAGCCCTGCGAGAAGGCGTGCGACACGACCGGATAGGCGAGGCATCGCTCGTGCCACGCGTGCGCGAGGCTGACGAGCGCGGGCATCCCACCGACGGCGTCGTAGAGGGTCCGGTCCACCGTGGCAGGCTCCCACCCGTGGTGCGCCGCGACAAGCCCCGCCCCCAGCCCGCCTCCAGCCTGGCGGAGTGGCCCGTCAGCGGAAGTGGATGAAGTTCGAGGGCCAGGAGTAGCTGCCGCGCGCGATGATCCGGCGGCCGCTCATCGAGGTGTACGTCGCTCCGAGCACGGTGCCCCCGTACCCGCTCTCCGAGATGGCGACGGTGTCGCCGTCGGCGCTGACCCAGTCGACATAGGCGACGTGGTTGGAGTTCCACTGGGCGATGTCGCCCACACGCGGCCTCTGGTCGACGGCGAACCCCTTGGCGCGGGCGCTGGTGTCCCAGTTCGTCGCGTTGCCGAGGTTGCCCGGGTTCCTCACACCGTCGAGGGAGAGACGGTAGGCGGAGAAGTTCGTGCAGTTGTTGCCCCACGGGTCGACGGGGTAGTTCCAGGCGCGCTGGCCGTGGTAGCCGAAGCGCTGGATGCAGTCCTGGGTCGCCCGGGAGTAGCACGCCCAGCCGGCCGGGGCCGGCCCACCGGTGACGGCCCACGCCATGGTCGCGCCGCGGTAGACGGCGGCGTTCCCGGTGCCGAGGACTCGCACGAGCGACCCCGCACCGCTCGTACGGGTCGACCACTGGGTGACCCCTCGGGTGTTGCGGATGACGAAGTTGCCGTCGGTCTGCATCGTGGCGGTGTTGCCGGCACCGGTCGTGAACGCCGCCCACTGGCGAAGCCCCGTGGCCGAGGCGAGCACGAGGTTGCCATCGGTGCGCATGACGAGGCTCCATGCCCCGTTCGTGGAGACGACCGACTCACCCGAACGCAGCACCTGTCCGGGGAGCAGCCGGTCGTAGCGGAGGCCGCGGTGGTCCCACACCGTCGTCGCGCCCTGGCGGACCTGGAGCAGGCCGCCGTCGCTCAGGGTGAGCAGGCCACCGGTCCACCCGTTGGTGCCGCTCGACCAGGCCACCGTCCCGTTGGGGCGCACGATGACGACGTTGCCGTCGCTTCGCACCTGCAGGCGGTTGCCGGGGCCGCTGGTGGCGCTCGTCCAGCGGCGGGTGCCTGCCGCCGTCGTGATGACGAGGTTGCCGTCGGCCTGCATCGTCGCGACGTACCCACCGGACGGGGAGCGCAGGGCCGTGGACGGGGAGAGCACCTCTCCGGTCCGGAGGGTGGCGCCGGCCACGTAGGCGAAGCCGTCGGCGCGCAGGACGGTGCCGGCGCGCGTTGTGACCCGGACGGTGACCGGCCCGCTCGACGGGCGGGCGGGGACGACGACGATCATCATCGTCGCGGAGATGCGTCTCCACGACGTCGCCGGGACGTCGCCGACCTGGACGGCACTGACGCCGGTGAACGACGAGCCGCGCAGGGTCACTACGCTGCCGCTGCTCAACGGACCGGAGGCGGGTGACACCGAACGCACCACCGGGGGGTTCAGGTAGGTGAAGCGGCCGCCGCGCCCGACCGGTGACGTGCCTCCGGGTGTCGTGACGCGCACGTCGACATCGCCCTCGGCATGCGCCGGGACCGTGACGCGGAGCTGCGTGGCGGACAGTCGAGTGATCGCCGTGGCGGCCAGACCGTCGAACGTCACGGACGAGACCCGGTCGTATGCCGTCCCGGTCAGCGTGACGACGCTGCCACCCTTCGTGGGAGCGGGGGCCGGTGAGACCGACGAGACGGTCGGCACGGCCTGGTAGGTGAACTGTGCCGCCGGGACGACGGGGGACACGCCGCCCGGGGTGGTGACGCGCACGTCCACGGTGCCCGGCTTGCGTGGCGGCGCCACGACCTGCAGCTGGGTGTCGGACACGCGGACGAGCGAGGTGCCGGGCACGCCGCCGAAGTCGACCCCGGTGGCGAGCCCGAGCCGGGTGCCGGTGATGACGACGACCCTTCCGACCAGTGGGCCGGCTGGTGTCGACAGGCTCGAGACCGCGGGCACGCCGACGTAGGTGAAGGTGCTCCGCTCGGTGTCGGGGCTCGTTCCGTTGACGTTGACGACGCGGACCCGAACCGCGCCCTCGGGCTGGGCGGGTGACGTGATGCGCAGGGTGGTGTCGGAGACGCGGACGAGACCGGTGCCGGCGACGGAGCCGAAGCGGACGGCAGTGGCCTCCCCGAGATGGGTCCCGGTGATCGTCACGACGGTGCCGCCCTGCAGCGGGCCCGCCGTGGCGGAGAGGGACGTGACGGCCGGCGGCGAGCCGTAGACGTACCGGGCTCCCGAGCCGGCTACGGACTGGCCGCCCGGACTGGTGACGAGGACGTCGACCGGTCCGGGGACATGCGCCGGTGTCGTCACGCGCACGCTGGTGTCCGAGACCCTGACGAGGTTGGTCGCGGCGCTCGTGCCGAAGCGGACCGCCGTGACCCGCGTCAGTCCGGTGCCGGTCAGCGTCACCACGGTGCCCCCGGCCGGGGGCCCGGTCTGTGGCGACACTCCCGTGACGACCGGCACCGGGTCGAAGGCGAACGTGGCCGACGCGCTCGCCGCGGACGTGCCGAAGGGGGTCGTGACGGTGACGCTGACGAGGCCCGCTGCGTGGGCGGGGGTGGTGGCCCGGATCGTCGTGGGGGAGACCACCGTGAACGCTGCGTCGGTGCCACCGAAGCTGACGCGGGTCGCCCCGTCGAGGCGCACTCCGGTGACGGTGACGGCGGTGCCCCCACGGAGGGGCCCGGCCGTGGTCGACAGGGACGTCACGGCAGGCGGCGCCTGGTACGTGAAGCGGGCGCGCGTCGTCACGGCCGAGGTGCCACCCGGGGTCGTGACGCGAACGTCCACGGTGCCGACGGCTCGCGCCGGGCTCGTGACGCGCAGGGTCGTCGCGGAGACCCGGACGACGTTGCTGGTGGTCGTGGGGCCGAACTGCACTGCTGTGGCACGGGTGAGGCCCGTGCCGGTCAGCGTGACGGTGGACCCCCCGGCAGTCGGCCCGGACGCGGGGGAGATGCCGGTGACCACCGGCACCGCATCGTAGGAGTAGGCACTGGCGGCGGATGCCACCGAGGTGCCGGAAGGCGTGCGCACCTGGACGTGGACGAGCCCCGCCGCGTGGGCGGGTGTCGTGACGCGCAGCTGGGTGCTCGACAGCACGGTGGGGCGAACGGTCGTCGATCCGAAGAGGACGCTCGTCGCCCCGGTGAAGTCGGACCCCGACACGACGAGGACCGTGCCGCCGAGCACCGGCCCGGCCGGGACGGACAGTCCGGTGACCGTCGGGGCCGGGGTCGTGGGGAGCGCCGTGTAGGTGAAGCGGCCGGCCGCCGCGGCGACCGACGTACCGCCGGGTGTCGTGACCCGCACGTCGACGGTGCCGACGACGTGCGCCGGGACGGTCACCTGGAGCTGGGTGGGCGAGACGCGCGTGAGCGCGGTCGCGGCCGTGTCCCCGAAGCGCACGGCGCCGGCGCGTGCCAGGCCGGTCCCGGTGATGGTGACCGTCGTGCCCCCGCGTGTGGACGAGCCGCGCGAGGACAGCGACGAGATCGTCGGCACGGGGTCGAAGGCGAACGTGGAGCGGGCCGACACGGGCGACGTGCCGGTCGGAGTCGTGATGCGCACGGTGGTGATGCCGGCCGGGTGGGCGGGAGTGACGACCCGGACGCGCGTGCTCGACACCTTCGTGACGCGCGTGACGGCAGTCGTGCCGAACAGGACCCGTGTCGTTGCGCCGACGCCGACGCCGGAGAGGTCGACGGTCGTGCCACCGCCGGTCGGACCTGCCACGACCGACAGGCTGAGGGCCGGCGGAGGGGCGACGACGACGTTCCTGCTCGCCGGAGCTGCCGGGACCGACGATGCCGCGGCCGGGGTCGCGCCGAGCAGCCCGGGCAGACCGGCGACCAGACCCACCGCGAGGAGCACGGACACCACACGTGCCGAGGTGCGGGTGCCGGTGCGGCCGTCACGGCGCGTTCGCTTGGTGGGCCCAGGCAACATATGGCGGTCTCCTTGCAGTCAGCACGTCCGGCGAGCATTCTGCACAGGCATTTCGTCCGTTGTAAGCGGTTTGGCCCTAATTGGGTCGCACCAGGCGCCCCGTCAGCCCCAGATGTAGGGGTGGGGACGGGTGGCCGGCAACGCGCTGGGAGGGTCAGTCGACGCGTCTCAGGTCGGGACGCAGCCGCAGCACCACGAGGCCCTGGACGACGCCGACGGCCGCGAGGACGGCCCAGACGACCGACAGGCCGCCCGTGACGTCGCGGACGAGTCCCATCGCGAGGGGGCCGATCGAGGCGATGCCGTAGGAGATGAGGAAGGCCATGCCGGTGAGGCGCCCGCTGGCCTCGGGCGTGCGGGCGTAGCGCACGAGCAGGACGAGCGCGAGGGAGAACGCCGCGCCCTGGCCGAGCCCGGTGACGACGGCCCACAGCCACGGCGCCGTGAGGGGCGCGAGCCAGATGCCGACTGACCCGGCGACCCCGAGGGCCGCGGCGGGCAGCAGGAGCCGGCGCATGTCGTGGGTGCGGTCGCTGAGGACGGGGCCCAGCAGACCCGAGACGATCTGGGCACCGCTGAAGGCGGCTGCGAGGTAGCCGGCGGACTGGCGGGACCAGCCGTGCTCGACATACGTCGGGGCGAGCCACGTGACGGCGGAGTAGAAGCACCAGGACTGCAGCGCGAGGTAGCCGGCGACGAGCCACGCCGTGGGATGGCGCCACGGGAGGCGGCCGGGACCTTCCTCGTCGGGGGTGTGGTGAGGGTTGGCCCGCACCGTGAACGGCGCCCACGCCACGGCGCCCACGAGGGCGACGACCGACCAGGACCCGAGGGACGCCTGCCAGCTCCCGAGCCGGTCGGCGAGCGGCACGGCCATCGCCGAGCTCGCCGCGGCGCCGCCCATCATGGCCAGCATGTAGAGGCCCGTGACGAGGCCGACCCGCTCCGGAGGGAAGTAGGTCTTGACGAGCCGGGGCAGCAGGGTGCCGGCCACGGCGATCCCCACGCCGCAGAGGAACGTCCCCGCGTAGAGCACGACGACGTGGTCGCCGGCGAAGCGGCTGGCCGTGCCGGCGAGGATGCCGAGGACGGCTCCGAGGACCGCGCCGGCGGCTCCGGTGTGGTGGGCGATCCGGCTCGCCACCGGGGCGAAGACCCCCATGCACAGCACGGGCAGGGTCGTCAGGGCGCCGGCCGCGGCGTGGCTGAGGCCGAGGTCCGAGGAGATCGCGTCGAGCAGCGGCGGGATGCTCGTGATGGCGATCCGCAGGTTGGCCGCGACCGCGACGAGCGCGACGGCCATGACCCAGACGGGCGGCAGGGGGCGGATCGCTCGGTCTCGTCGCAGCACCATCAGAGACTAGATGTGTCGAGGACGAGGTCCGCGCGCTGCCTCGTGGCGTCGGCGGTGAAGAGCGCCCGCTCCTGGTCCGCCCACCGCTGCCACTGCGGGCGGTAGTCCTCGCCGTCCCGCTCGATGCCGCGTCGCATCCGGAGCGCGACGTCGGCGTCGACGAAGACGGACACGGCGGCATACGCTCCCGCCGGCTGAACGCTGGAGCCGCACCCCTCGACGACGAGGAAGCGGCACGGGGGCACCTCGCGGGTGCCGGCCCACTCTTCGCGCACCCAGCTCCAGAGCCGGTATGCCGCCCGCTCTCCGCGGGCGAGCGGCTCGAGCACCTGCGTGGTGAGCAGCTCGGGGGCCTGGGCCAGTCCGTCCCACCCGGGGTAGAGGTGGTCCATGTGCACGACCGCGACCGGGGCGCTCGCCTCGAGGGCGAGCTCGACGCCCCGCGCCAGGGTCGTCTTGCCGGCCCCGCTCGGGCCGTCGAGGGCGATGACGACGACGTGGCCGCACCGGGCCGCTGCCCCGCGGGCGAGGGACACCACGGCGCGGACGTGCTCCTCGCGCGGCGGCCGCGTCACCTCGTCCCACATGGGCGCGAGACTACCCAGTTCTGGTCCTGGCCTAGATTTGTGCCATGCCGGTCGCCACGAGAGTCATCGCCTGCCTGGACGTCGACGCGGGCCGGGTCGTCAAGGGCGTCAACTTCGAGAACCTCCGCGACGCCGGTGACCCCGTCGAGCTCGCCAAGCTCTACGACGACCAGGGCGTCGACGAGCTGACCTTCCTCGACGTCACGGCGAGCAGCGGCGACCGGGAGACCACCTACGACGTGGTGCGCCGGACGGCCGAGCAGGTCTTCATCCCGCTCACGGTCGGCGGCGGGGTGCGCACCGTCGACGACGTCGACCGCCTGCTGCGCGCCGGGGCCGACAAGGTCGGGGTCAACACCGCAGCGATCGCCCGGCCCGAGCTGATCGCCGAGATCGCGAGCCGGTTCGGCGCGCAGGTGCTCGTCCTGTCGGCCGATGTCCGCCGCCGTCTCGGCGACGACGGACGGCCCACCGACGACTTCGTCATGACGACGCACGGGGGGCGCACACCCGTCGACCTCGACGCCGTCGAGTGGTGTGCCCGGGCCGCCGAGCTCGGCGCGGGCGAGATCCTGCTCAACTCGATGGACGCCGACGGCACGAAGGAGGGTTTCGACCTCGAGCTCATCCGCCGCGTCCGGGCCGCCGTGTCGGTGCCCGTCATCGCGAGCGGCGGCGCCGGACGGGTCGAGCACTTCGCGCCGGCCGTCGAGGCAGGCGCCGACGCGGTGCTCGCCGCCAGCGTCTTCCACTTCCGCGAGCTCACGGTCGGTGAGGTCAAGGACGCCCTGCGCGCGGCCGGCCTGACCGTCCGCTGACCGTCTGCCGTCCTTCGGTGAGCCTCAGCTGATGCCGAGCTCGGCCCTCTGCAGCGCCGCGATGTCGTCGGCGTCGCCCTCGAGCTCGACCCGCGCCACGTCCTTGCGGCCGTACGCGTAGAGCACGAGCTCGGCAGGCGTCCCCCGGAGCACGACGGTGCCGTGCTGGTCGGGCAGCTTGGCGGCATACCGGCCCTGGCCCTCGCCGATGAGGACGATCCCGGTCGCGGACCTGCGGAACATCAGGCGGGCCGAGCGCTTCAGCGCCGACCACAGCTTGCCCTGCAGCGCCGCGGGCAGGTCGCGGGGCTGCCAGTCGGGCTGGGCCCGACGCACGTCCTCGTGGTGCACGAAGAACTCGACGAGGTTGGTCAGCTCGTCGACCTTGGGGTGTGCCATCGGGTTCCACCCGGGCGCCCCGCGACGGATCCGCTCGACGAGGCCGGCGTAGTCGCCCTGCGCCATGCGGCGCTGCTCGCGCTCGAGGCGACCGTGGAGGAACGGGACGACGTTGCCGACGGCGAGGTCGGGGCGTCCCTCGCGGATGACGAGGTGCGCGGCGAGGTCCCGGGTGTCCCAGCCCTCGCACAGGGTCGGCCGGTCGGGCCCGAGCCGGTCGAGCTCGTCGCAGAGCTGGAGGCGTTCGGACTGTGCGTGGCGGGTCATGCGCCTATCCTCTCAGGGCACGCGGGCGGTCCAAATCCGGTGGCCGCCGGGGACGGCCGCTGCCTAGGGTCGGACCGTGATCGAGCTCGTGCGCCCCACCGTGGACCTTGCCGACTCGTGGTGGGAGATGGTCGACGACTTCGCCGGCGGGACCATCCACGGCTCCAGCTACCGGTCGGGCGACCGGGAGGTGCTGCGCGACCCCGCGGTGTTCGAGGAGTGGGTCGACTGGCTCGGCCGGATGGAGCGCACCGACGAGGCGCTCCCGGAGGGACGGGTGCCGTCGTCGAACCGTTGGATCGTCCGCGACGGACGCGTCGTCGGCACGATCGCGGTGCGCCACGCGCTGACCCCGTCGCTGCTCGTCGAGGGAGGACACATCGGGTATGCCGTCGCGCCGGGTGCGCGCCGTCAGGGCGTCGCCCGCGCGGCGCTGGGTCTGGCGCTGCGCCTCGCCGCGGCCCGGGGCATCGACCCCGTCCTCGTCACGTGCGACGTGGCCAACACGGCCTCGGCGCGGACCATCATCTCCTGCGGCGGCATCCTCGAGGACGAGCGCGACGGGGTGCTGCGCCACTGGGTGCGCACCGGCGCACCGGCCCGGGCCATCGACAGCGGCCCGATCGAGGCGCGTGACGCGCGCCTCGTACCGATCACCGCCGAGGAGGCCTCGGCGATGCGGGCGGGGGAGCGCCTGACGTGGTGGGCCGACGGCTACCCGCGTCAGGACGACCTCGACGCGATCGGGATGCTGCCCTCGGGGCCGGACCCCTGGTCCCCTCGTCACATCGTCCGGCGGTCCGACGGGCTCGCCGTCGGCTCGATCGGCTGCTTCGGACCGCCCGCGGACGGGATCGTCGAGATCGGCTACGGCCTCGTGCCGCAGGCCCGCGGCGGCGGTCTGATGACCGACGTCCTGTCCGCGATGGTGCGCTCGCTCGAGGCAGCCGGTCTCCGTGTCGTGGCGCACACCGAGCCCGACAACGTCGCGAGCCAGCGCGTGCTCGCGAGGCTCGGATTCCGGCGCGTCGAGGAGCCCGACCGGGCGGCAGACGCCGAATGGCTCTGGGCCGGGCGTGCTGGTGCCGGGGAGGTCGGCGACGCGTGAGAGGCTGGGGGGTCGTCCAGAGAGCACGCACGCGCGCATGTCACCAGGGGAGCAGCACACCGTGAACGTCCCGACCACCTCGACCCTGCGGGAGGGTCTCGCCGTCATCGGCCGGGGCATCAAGGGCCAGCCGCGCTGGTTCTCCCTCGCCGTCCTCGGCAGCGTCGTCTACGGCGTCATGACGAGCCTCACGGCCGCCGCCATCGGCTACGTCGTCAAGCACGCGGTCGCCCCCGCCATCGAGGCGCAGCACGTCACCGCCTCCCAGCTGTGGTTCATCGGCGGGGTGATGGCGGCCGTCGTGCTGACGACCATCGTCGGCGTCATCGGCCGGCGCATCGCCGGCGGTGTCACGATGTACAACCTCGGCGCGATCTACCGCCGCCAGGTCACGCGCCAGTACCTCCGGCTGCCGCTCAGCTGGCACCACAGGCACCCGTCCGGGCAGCTGCTCTCCAACGCGAACGCCGACGTCGAGGCGACGTGGAACATCTTCGCGCCGCTGCCGATGGCCCTCGGCGTCGTCGTCATGCTCGTCTTCGGCATCGTCCAGATGCTCGTCGTCGACCCGTGGCTGGCCCTCGTCGGGCTCACCGTCTTCCCGATGCTCTTCCTCGCCAACGTGGCGTTCCAGCGCGCGATGTCCCCGCGCGTGACCCGGGCGCAGCAGTTGCGCGCCGACGTCTCCGAGGTAGCCCACGAGAGCTTCGAGGCGGCCCTCATCGTCAAGTCCCTCGGTCGCGAGGACCATGAGGCCGAGCGCTTCCGGGCCGTGACGCACGAGCTGCGCGACGCCAACATCGAGGTCGGGCGCACCCGCGGTCGCTTCGACCCGGCGATCGAGGCCATCCCCACGGTCGGCACGCTCGCCGTCCTCTTCGTGGGCACGCTGCGGGTGCGCAGCGGCCTGCTCACCGCCGCCGAGGTCGTCCAGATCGCCTACCTCTTCTCGATCCTCGCCTTCCCCGTCCGAGCGCTGGGCTGGGTGCTGGCCGAGCTGCCGCGCGCCGTCGTGGGATGGAACCGCGTCTCGGCCGTGCTCGACGCGACGGGCAGCATGACCTACGGCGAGCGCTCCCTGCCGTCGGGTCGGGCCAGTCACCTGCAGGCCGACCACATCTCCTACGCCTACGAGATCGAGTCCGAGACCGGTGAGGCGGACCGCAACCCTGCAGTCGTCGACGTCACCCTCGACGTCGCGCCCGGTGCGACGGTGGCGCTCGTCGGGCCCACCGGCAGCGGCAAGTCGACGCTGACCAACCTCGTCATGCGCCTCGTGGACCCGGACAGCGGTGCCGTGCTCGTCGACGACGTCGACCTCCGGGAGGTGCGTCGCGGCGGTGTCAGCGATGTCGCGGCCCTCGTCGCCCAGCAGACCTTCATGTTCGACGACAGCGTGCGCGGCAACATCACGCTCGGGGCCCGGCACGACGACGAGAGCGTCTGGCACGCGCTCAACGTCGCGCAGGCAGCTGCCTTCGTCGAGAAGCTGCCCGACGGGCTCGAGACCCACGTCGGCGAGCGCGGCGCCAGCCTCTCCGGTGGACAGCGTCAGCGAATTGCGTTGGCACGCGCAGTGATCCGCGAGCCACAGCTGCTCATTCTCGACGACGCCACCTCGGCGGTCGACCCCAGCGTCGAGCAGGCCATCCTCGCCCGGCTGCGCGAGGCGAGCTCCGGCACGACGGTCCTCGTCGTCGCCTACCGCATGGCCACGATCCTGCTCGCCGACGAGGTGGTCTACATGGAGGGCGGTCACGTCGTGGACCACGGCTCCCACGACCAGCTGCTCGGGCGGTGCGTCGGCTACGAACGGCTCGTCACGGCATACGCCCGCGAAGCCGCCGAGCGCGAGGCCATCGCCGCCGCCGAGGAGCTCGTCGACGGCGACGCGCACGGCAGCGACGCGGCCCAGGAGGTCTCCCGATGAGCATGCGGTCCCAGGTCCTCGTCGAGCACCACGGTGTGGCGACGGGCAAGGAGATGACGACGTGGCAGACGCTGCGTCGCGGTGTCGAGCTCTCGCCCGAGCTGCGCAAGGGCATCTGGGTCACGGTGATGCTCGCCGTGCTGTCGACGCTCGGCCGGGTGCTCGTGCCGTTCGTGGTCCAGCGGATCACCGACAACGGCCTCCTCGCGCCCGGCGGCCCCGACCTGGCGGTGGTGGCCGTCTACATCGGCGTCGCGCTCGTCGGTGTCGTCGTCACGGCGTTCTCGGCCTACTTCGTCAACATCCGCCTCTTCAGGTCGTCGGAGAACGGCTTGGCGACGTTGCGTCTCAAGGCGTTCCGGCACATCCACGACCTCGCGATGCTGACCCAGAACACGGAGCGCCGAGGCTCCCTCGTCTCCCGCGTGACGTCCGACGTCGACACGATCTCGATGTTCGTGCAGTTCGGCGGCCTGATGCTGATGATCAACATCGCGCAGATCACGCTCGCCACCGTGCTGATGGTCGTCTACAGCCCCCTGCTCGGCCTGGTCGTGTGGCTCTGCTTCGTCCCGTTGTTCGTCATCATCCGCAAGTTCCAGGGCATCGTCGGCCGCGCCTACACGCAGGTGCGCGAGCGCGTCGGCGACATGCTCGGCGCCATCTCCGAGGCCGTCGTCGGTGCCCAGGCGATCCGCGCCTACGGCGTCGAGGACCGCACCGCGGAGCGCATCGACGCCGCGGTGGAGGCGCACCGCAAGGCAGCCATCGGGGCCCAGGCCCGCTCGGTCGTCGCGTTCACGTCCGGACAGCTCGTCTCCGGACTCACGACCGCCGTCGTCCTCGTGGTCGGCACGATCCTCGCCTCCCGGGGGAGCCTCACGCTCGGCGAGCTGCTCGCGTTCCTCTTTCTCGTCAACCTCTTCACCCAGCCCGTGCAGCAGGCCACCGAGATCCTCAACGAGATGCAGAACGCCGTCGCGGGCTGGCGCCGCGTCATCGGCATCATCGACACCCCGGCCGACGTCTCCGACCCCGGCGAGGCCGGCGTGACGCTGCCCCGCGGGCCGATCACCGTGCAGTTCAACGAGGTCGGGTTCGCCTACCCCGGCGGCGAGCCGGTGCTCCACGACATCGACCTGACCATCGCGCCGCGCAGCCGGGTCGCCATCGTCGGCGAGACCGGCTCGGGCAAGTCGACGCTGGCCAAGCTGTTGACCCGGCTCATGGACTCGAGCAGCGGACAGGTGCTCCTCGACGGTGTCGACCTGCGCACGATCCGCTTCTCCTCGCTCCGCTCGCGCGTCGTGCTCGTGCCGCAGGAGGGCTTCCTCTTCGACGGCACGCTGCTCGACAACATCCGCTTTGGCCGGCCCGACGCGAGCGAAGAGGACGTCCGGCTCACCCTCACCGAGCTCGGTCTCGACCCCTGGGTGTCGACCCTGCCACTCGGCCTCGGCACCGACGTCGGTCAGCGCGGAGAGTCGCTGTCCGCGGGCGAGCGCCAGCTCGTGGCCCTCGCCCGCGCCTACCTCGCGGACCCGGACCTGCTCGTGCTCGACGAGGCCACCTCCGCCGTCGACCCGAGCACCGAGGTGCGTCTCCAGCGGGCCCTCGACTCGCTGACGAGGGGCCGCACGTCCATCGCCATCGCGCACCGGCTCTCCACGGCTCAGGCCGCCGACGAGGTGATCGTCGTCGACGCCGGCCGCATCGTCGAGCGTGGGCACCACAGCGAGCTCGTGCGTCTCGGCGGCGTCTACTCCCGGCTGCACGAGTCCTGGGTCGCCCAGCAGCAAGCCGTCTGAGCCGTCTGGGCCCTGAGTCTGGGCCACCCGGCCCGAACGCGGGGTTCGTGCCGACCTCCGAGTCCTGCCGGCTTTCGAGACCGAGCGCAGCGTTGGGGCTCGGGGCGGGCAGAATGTCCGGGTGAGTGACGCCATCGACTCCGTGCCCGACCCGACGACCCTCGACCCCCGCATCGCCGCCCTGCTCAAGCGCGACGAGCAGGGGCTCGTCGCGGCCGTGGTGCAGCAGCACGACACCGGGGACGTCCTCATGGTCGGCTGGATGGACGACGAGGCACTGCGCCGCACACTCGGCGAGGGGCGTGTGACGTTCTGGTCGCGCAGCCGGCAGGAGTACTGGCGCAAGGGCGACACGAGCGGGCACGCCCAGTGGGTCAAGGGCGTACGCCTCGACTGCGACGGGGACGCCCTGCTCGTCAGCGTCGACCAGGTCGGCGCGGCCTGCCACACCGGCGACCGCACGTGCTTCGACGCCCGCGTCCTGCCCGCCACCATCGGCACCCCCGACCCGGAGCTCGAAACCCCCTGACCGTCAGGGGGCCACTCGTGGCCTCTCGACGGGTGAGGCGGGGACGCGGCATACGACCGGGTGGGCCAGAATGGCACGGTGCCCGACTCGAACACCTCGCTCGCCCCCGCGCCCGCGCCGCACGCCGACCTCGCGTGGGGTCGCACGTGGCCGAGCCTCGAGGTCTTCACCGAGCTCGCTCTCGAGCACCGTCGCGTCATCCCCGTCGTACGCCGTGTGCTGGCCGACGCCGAGACCCCCGTCGGCGTCTACCGCAAGCTCGCGAAGGACGCCCCGGGCACGTTCCTGCTCGAGTCCGCCGAGCACGGGGGAGTGTGGTCGCGCTACTCGATCGTCGGAGCGCGGAGCGCAGCGACGCTGACCGAGAAGGACGGCCGCGCCCACTGGATCGGCGAGCCGCCGGTCGGCCTGCCCACCGACGGTGACCCGACCGAAGCGGTCCGCGAGACGGTCGCCGCACTGGCCACACCACGCACCCCCGGGCTGCCGCCGTTGACGGGCGGACTCGTCGGCGCCATCACCTACGACGCCGTGCGCCGTTGGGAGAACGTGCCCGACGCCGGGCGCGACGAGCTCGACCTGCCCGAGGTGGCGATGATGCTCGCCACGGACCTCGCTGTCTTCGACCACAGCGACGGCTCGCTGCTGCTCGTCGCCAACGCCGTCAACCACGACGCCACCGACGAGCGCATCGAGGACGCGTGGGCCGACGCGGTCAGCCGGCTCGACCGGATGACCGACGAGCTCGCGGCTCCGGCGCCGAGCACCGTCGCGACCATCGAGCCCATCGAGAGCCGGCCGACGAGCAGCCACACGCAGCCCGAGTTCGAGGAGATGGTGGAGGAGGCCAAGGAGGCCATCCGCGCCGGCGAGGCCTTCCAGATCGTCGTCAGCCAACGCTTCACCCTGCCGTGCCGGGCCGACGCCCTCGACGTCTACCGGGCGCTCCGGGTCAGCAACCCCAGCCCCTACATGTACCTCCTGCGGCTCCCGCACCCCGACGGCACGGCCTACGACATCGTCGGCTCGAGCCCCGAGGCGCTCATCAAGGTGACCGGACGCCAGGCCATCACCCACCCGATCGCCGGCTCGCGCCCACGGGGCAAGAGCCCCGACCACGACGCGCACCTGGCCGAGGAGCTCCTCGGCGACGCCAAGGAGCGGGCCGAGCACCTCATGCTCGTCGACCTCGCACGCAACGACCTCCAGCGCATCTGCCGCGCGGGCACCGTCGACACCGTGGACTTCATGTCGATCCGGCGCTACAGCCACATCATGCACATCGAGTCGACGGTCGTCGGCGACCTGCGCGAGGACCAGAGCGCCTACGACGCGCTCGTCGCGACGTTTCCCGCGGGCACGCTGAGCGGCGCGCCGAAGCCACGCGCCATGGCGCTCATCGACGCCTACGAGGGACTCCGTCGAGGCCTCTACGGCGGCGTCGTCGGCTACCTCGACTTCGCCGGTGACCTCGACATGGCCATCGCGATCCGGACGGCCCTCATCAAGGACGGCCTCGCCCACGTCCAGGCCGGGGCCGGCATCGTCGCCGACTCGGTGCCGCACCTCGAGTACGAGGAGACGGTCAACAAGGCCGCCGCCGCCCTGCGCGCCGTCGCCGCGGCGGCCGGGCTGCGGCCGCTCGGGGACCACCGCGCATGACCGTCACGGAGTCCACCCGCAGGCCGCGCGCCCTCGACAAGAAGCGTGCAGCCCTCGTCGTCCTCGTCCCGGCAGCCCTGCTCCTCGGCCTCACCACACGCATCTGGGCGCGCGGAGAGTCGCGGGACGTCCTCAGCCAGGCGGTGACCGAGGTGACGGGCGGGGCGGCTGCGCCCGGTGTCGTGGGACTCACCGCCGTCTGCGTCGTCGCCCTGCTCGGGCTCATGACCGGAGGACGCGTCATCCGTGCGGTGGCCGCGGTCGTCATCGTGCTGGCATCGCTCGGCGCCCTGGCGATGACCCTGCTCGTCGCACTGCGCCCGGTCGGCACGGTGGCCGACGCGGTCGCGCGCGAGCTCGCCCGGACGACCGCACCCGCCGCCACCGGCTCCAGCACCGCGTGGGTCTGGTCGGCCGTCGTCGTCGCCGCGCTGCTGGCCCTCGGTGCGGTGCTCGCTGCCGTGTCGAGCCGTTCGTGGGCCGGCCTCTCGGGACGCTACGAGCGCGGCGACAAACCGGCCGGCGGGCCCCGCGGCGAGGTCCGCACGACGTGGGACGAGCTGTCCGAGGGCGGGGACCCCACCCTGCGTGATGCCCCCGACGAGACCTGACCGCGAGACCTGACAGAATGGACGCCGTCGGCCCGCACGGGCGTGGAGCCGATCGGACCAGAGAGGACGCCATGGAAGAGCAGCACGAGGACCACGGTCACAGCACCGCCGCCTGGACCGGGGTCGGGATCATCCTGGTCGGCACGGCCATCGCGTCGGTCGCCGTCGTCATCCCCAGCCTGTTCCTCGGCATCATCGGTGCCGCGGTCATCGTGGCGGGTGTCGCAGCGGGCAAGACCATGTCCATGGCCGGCTACGGCAGCAACGGTCACCATGCGCAGGGTGGCTCGATCGTCGACGCCCCCGACGAGTCGGGCGCCGGCACCGTCGGCAAGAGCTGAGCGCGGTGCCGACGGTTCTCGACGGGATCATCAGCGGCGTCCGCGAGGATCTCGGGCGCCGTCGTGCCGCCCTGCCGCTGACCGAGCTCGAGGCGCGGCTCGGGGCCGTGGGCCCCGCCCTCGACCCGATGCCCGGCATCCGCTCCGCCGAGGGCGTCGCCGTCATCGCCGAGGTCAAGCGGTCGAGTCCGAGCAAGGGAGCCCTCGCCGACATCCCCGAGCCCGGCGTGCTGGCGAGGTCGTATGCCGCCGGCGGGGCGAGCGCCATCAGCGTCCTCACCGAGGAACGCCGGTTCTCAGGCAGCCTCGCCGACCTCGATGACGTGCGAGCGGCCGTGCGAACCCCCTTGCTGCGCAAGGACTTCATGGTCGACGCCTACCAGGTGACCGAGGCGCGTGCGCACGGCGCCGACCTGGTCCTGCTCATCGTCGCGGCTCTCGACGACGCCCTGATGCGAGACCTCCACGAGCAGGCCCGCGACCTCGGCATGACGGCCCTCGTCGAGGTGCACGACGCGGCCGAGCTCGACCGGGCCCTCGCGCTCGACCCCGTCCTCGTGGGCGTCAACGCCCGCAACCTCAAGACGCTCGAGGTCGACCCCCGCACCGTCACCGCCCTGCTGCCACGCGTGCCGGAGGGCGTGGTCGGCGTGGCCGAGTCCGGGGTGAGCGGACCGGCCGACGTCGCCACCTACGTCCGCGCCGGCGCCGGCGCGGTCCTCGTCGGTGAGGCGCTCGTCAAGGACGGTCACCCCGAGGCCGCGATCCGCAGCTTCATCGACGTCGCGACCGCGGTCCGGGCCTCGGCCCGCCTCGGCGCGGCAGGAGAGTGAGCATGACCACGACATCCAACGTGCCGGCATACGGCCGCTTCGGAGGCTTCGGCGGACGCTACGTCCCCGAGGCCCTCATCCCCGCGCTCGAGCAGCTCGAGGAGGTCTGGCGCAAGGCCGTCGTGGACCCGGAGTTCGTCGGCGAGCTCGAGCGCCTGCAGCGCACGTACACCGGCCGGCCCAGCATCATCACCGAGGTGCCCCGGTTCGCAGAGCACTGCGGTCGCGCCCGCGTCATCCTCAAGCGCGAGGACCTCAACCACACGGGCTCGCACAAGATCAACAACGTCCTCGGCCAGGCCCTGCTGACCAAGCGCATGGGCAAGACCCGCGTCATCGCCGAGACCGGCGCGGGCCAGCACGGGGTGGCCACCGCCACCGCCGCGGCCCTGCTCGGCCTCGAGTGCGTCGTCTACATGGGCCGCAAGGACACCGAGCGCCAGGCGCTCAACGTGGCGCGGATGCGCCTGCTGGGGGCCACCGTCGTCCCCGTCGACAACGGCAGTAGGACGCTCAAGGACGCGGTCAACGAGGCGTTCCGCGACTGGGTGGCCAACGTCGCGACGACCCACTACGTCCTCGGGACCGTGACCGGGCCGCACCCGTTCCCCGAGATGGTCCGCGACTTCCACCGCGTCATCGGGGTCGAGGCGCGCCAGCAGGTGCTCGACCTCGTCGGGCGCCTGCCCGACGCCGTGCTCGCCTGCGTCGGTGGCGGTTCCAACGCGATCGGCATCTTCCACCGCTTCATCGACGACCGGTCGGTGCGGCTCATCGGCTTCGAGGCGGGTGGAGAGGGCGTCGAGTCCGGCAAGCACGCCGCGCGCTTCTCCGCCGGCATCCCGGGCGTGCTCCACGGCGCCTTCACCTACGTCATGCAGGACGAGGACGGCCAGACCGTCGAGTCGCACAGCGTGTCGGCGGGTCTCGACTACCCCAGCGTCGGCCCGGAGCACGCCCACCTGCTCGAGTCGGGTCGGGCGGAGTACCGCCCGGTCTCCGACGACGAGGCCATGGAGGCCTTCTCGCTGCTGTCGCGCACGGAGGGCATCCTGCCGGCCATCGAGAGCGCGCACGCCCTCGCCGGGGCGATGAAGGTCGGGCGCGAGCTCGGCCCCGATGCCGTCCTGCTCGTCAACCTCTCGGGTCGCGGCGACAAGGACGTCCACACGGCGGCCGAGTGGTTCGGTCTCATCGGCGACGACGGGTCGACCCGTCTGCCGGCCGAGGACGACGGCGCCAAGGGCATGGGGGTCCAGCAGTGAGTGTCGAGGCCATCCTCGAGAAGTGCCGCGCCGACAACCGGGCAGCCCTCATCGGCTACCTCCCTGTCGGCTTCCCGTCGGTCGAGGGCTCGATCGCCGCGATGAAGGTCCTCGTCGACTCGGGCGTCGACATCGTCGAGATCGGCGTGCCCTACAGCGACCCCGTGATGGACGGTCCGGTCATCCAGGACGCCGCCGTGCGGGCCCTGGCCGCCGGCGTGCACCTGAGCGACATCTTCACGGCCGCCCGCGAGGTCTCGGACGCCGGTGCCGGCGCGCTCGTGATGACGTACTGGAACCCCGTCCTGCGCTACGGCGTCGAGCGCTTCGCCGCCGACCTCGCCGCCGCCGGGGGAGCCGGTCTCATCACCCCCGACCTCATCCCCGACGAGGCGGGCGACTGGATCGCCGCGGCCGACGCCCACGACCTCGACAAGGTCTTCCTCGTCGCGCCGAGCTCGACGCCCGAGCGGCTCGCCGCCGTGACGTCGCAGTGCCGCGGCTTCGTCTACGCCACCGCCGTCATGGGCGTCACCGGTGCACGCGCCAGCGTCGGCGACGCCGCCGACGCCCTCGTGTCGCGCACCCGTGAGCACACCGACCTGCCCGTCTGCGTCGGGCTCGGTGTCTCGACCGGCGACCAGGCGGCCGAGGTCGGCCGCTACGCCGACGGTGTCATCGTCGGCTCCGCCCTGGTGCGCTGCCTCACCGAGGCCGACTCCGAGGCGCAGGGGCTCGAAGCCCTTGGGGCCCTGGCCCGCGAGCTGGCCGACGGCGTGCGACGGAGCCGCTCATGAGCCTGCTCGCCAACGTGCCCGCCGCCCTGGGCGCCGCCCTGCCGGCCGAGATCCCGTCGCCGAGCGTCGGCGTCTGGCACCTCGGCCCGCTGCCGATCCGGGGGTATGCCCTGTGCATCCTCGCCGGCATCGTCGTCGCGGTGTGGCTCACGCAGAAGCGCCTCGAGGCCCGCGGGCACCGCAAGGGCATCGCCATCGACATCTCCGCCTGGGCCGTGCCGTTCGGCATCGTCGGCGGACGCCTCTACCACCTCATCACCACGCCCCAGCCGTACTTCGGCGAGAACGGCGACCCGTGGAAGGCCTTCGCCATCTACGAGGGCGGCCTCGGCATCTGGGGCGCCGTCGCGCTCGGAGCGGTGGGCGCCTGGATCGGGTGCCGCAAGAACGGCGTCGCCTTCCGCGACTTCGTCGACGCCGCCGCACCCGGCCTCGCCATCGCCCAGGCGATGGGCCGTTTCGGCAACTGGTTCAACAACGAGATCTACGGCGCGCCCACGGACCTGCCGTGGAGGCTGCGGATCTACGAGTGGGACACCTCCCTCGGCCGGGCCGTCGTCGACGCCCAGGGCAACCCGATCGTCAAGGGCTACTTCCACCCGACGTTCCTCTACGAGGCCCTGTGGTGCCTGCTGCTCGCGGCCTTCCTCATCTGGCTGGGCCGGCGTCGTCCGCTCAAGGCAGGCCAGGTCTTCGCTGCCTACGTCATGGGCTACCCGGTGGGGCGCATCGTCATCGAGAACATGCGCACCGACTCGGCCAACCTCATCCTCGGCCAGCGGGTCAACACGTGGGTCTCCATCCTCGTCTTCATCCTCGGCGTCGTCCTGTGGCGGCGGTTCGGCCGGATGGAGCAGCCGGTCGCTCCGACGGCACCGAAGGGCATCGACGGCGCCGACGGGACGGACGGCACCGACGCCACGGACGGCACTGACGGCGCGGAGGACGGGCAGACCGCGGCGCCCGAAGATTCTTCGGTGGAGGGTCCTGCCGACGGGTCGAACGACACGTCTCCCGGTGTCGCGAAGGTGGACCGTTCGACACAGTCCTGATGTCGCCCTCGTCACGTCTCCTCCGTGGACGTGAGCACGGCGTCTCAGGATGCGGAATCCGCCGTATCAACAGGTAGGACGAGCGGTCCCTCCGATATCGTCGTCAGCAACGCCTGTGGCCAGTGCCGTCCACATGCCCTTTTCATGTCGCGTGGCCCCGTGCGGTCGCCGCCTGGGACCCAGCAGAAGGACGGTGAAGATGCCGCCGCACACCCGCACCCGTGCCCTCTTCAGTGCACACCCGGAGAACTCCGGTCTCTACCGACGCGAGCACGAGCACGACGCCTGCGGTGTCGCCCTCATCGCGACGATGCGGGGGACCGCCGGCCACGACATCGTCGACCACGCCCTGACGGCGCTGCGCAACCTCGACCATCGTGGAGCGACCGGCGCCGACCCGCTCGTCGGTGACGGTGCCGGCATCCTGACGCAGATCCCGGACGAGTTCTTCCGGGCCACCGTCCCCTTCACGCTCCCCAACAGCGGGGCGTATGCCGCGGGCATCGCCTTCCTGCCGCAGAACCCCATCGAGCGGGCCGCGGCCAAGGCCCGCATCGAGGAGCTCGCGGTCGCCGAGAACCTCAAGGTGCTCGGGTGGCGTGAGGTGCCCGTCGAGGGCGACCTCGTCGGCACGGTGGCCCGCCAGTGCATGCCGTTCTTCGAGCAGCTCTTCGTCAGCAGCGCGATCGGCCGGCAGGTGGCCCTGGGCCTCGACCGGCTCGCCTTCTGCCTGCGCAAGCGCGCCGAGCACGAGGTCGACGTCTACTTCTCCTCGCTCAGCTCCCGCACCATCGTCTACAAGGGCATGCTGACCACCGGCCAGCTCGAGCCGTTCTTCCCTGACCTGTCCGACCCGCGCTTCGCCAGCGAGCTGGCCCTCGTGCACTCGCGCTTCTCGACCAACACGTTCCCGTCCTGGCCGCTCGCGCACCCGTACCGCTTCATCGCGCACAACGGCGAGATCAACACCGTCAAGGGCAACCGCAACTGGATGCACGCCCGTGAGAGCCTGCTGACGTCGGACATCATCCCGGGCGACCTCGAGCGCGTCTTCCCCATCTGCACCCCCGAGGCCTCCGACTCGGCGAGCTTCGACGAGGTGCTCGAGCTGCTCCACCTCGGTGGCCGCTCACTCCCGCACGCGGTGCTCATGATGATCCCCGAGGCGTGGGAGAACCACGCCACGATGGACCCGGCGCGCAAGGCGTTCTACGAGTTCCACTCGACCTTCATGGAGCCGTGGGACGGTCCCGCCAACGTCTGCTTCAGCGACGGCACGCTCGTCGGCGCGGTCCTCGACCGCAACGGCCTGCGCCCGGGTCGCTACACGGTGACCGACGACGGCCTCGTCGTGCTGGCCTCGGAGTCGGGCGTGCTCGAGCTCGACCCCGAGACCATCGTCCAGCGCGGTCGCCTGCAGCCCGGCAAGATGTTCCTCGTCGACACCGAGCACGGCCGGATCGTCAGCGACGAGGAGATCAAGTCCCAGCTCGCCGCGGCCAAGCCGTATGCCGAGTGGCTGCACGCCGGCCTCATCCGCCTCGAGGACCTGCCGGAGCGTGAGCACATCGTGCACACGGCCGCCTCGGTCGCCCGTCGCCAGCAGACGTTCGGCTACACCGCCGAGGAGCTGCGCATCCTGCTGACGCCGATGGCCCGCTCCGGCGGGGAGGCGCTCGGCTCGATGGGAACCGACACCCCCATCGCCGTCCTGTCCTCGCGGCCGCGCCTGCTCTTCGACTACTTCACCCAGCTCTTCGCGCAGGTGACCAACCCGCCGCTCGACGCGATCCGCGAGGAGCTCGTCACCTCGCTCGGCACCTACATGGGTCCCGAGGGCAACGCCCTGTCGGCCTCGCCGTCGCACGCGCGCCAGCTCGTCCTCGACTTCCCGGTCATCGACAACGACGAGCTCGCCAAGATCGTGCACATCAACGCCGACGGCGACCTGCCCGGCTACGCGACCCACGTCGTGCGTGGGCTCTACGACGTCACCGGGGGAGCGGCTGCCATGCGCGACCGCCTCGAGGAGATCTTCGCGGAGGTGTCGCAGGCCATCTCCCGCGGTGCGCGCTTCGTCGTGCTCTCGGACCGCGACTCCGGCCGCGACCTGGCCCCGATCCCGTCCCTGCTGCTCACCGCGGCCGTGCACCACCACCTCATCCGTGAGAAGACCCGCACCCAGGTGGGTCTGCTCGTCGAGGCCGGCGACGTGCGCGAGGTCCACCACGTCGCGCTGCTCATCGGATTCGGTGCGGCCGCCGTCAACCCCTACCTCGCCATGGAGACCGTCGAGGACCTCGTCCGGGCCGGCGAGATCGAGGGCGTGACCTCGGAGAAGGCCGTCGCCAACCTCATCAAGGCGCTCGGCAAGGGCGTGCTCAAGGTGATGTCCAAGATGGGCATCTCGACCGTCGCGTCCTACCGCGGCGCCCAGGTCTTCGAGGCCATCGGCCTGTCGCAGGCTCTCGTCGAGCGCTACTTCACCGGCACGGTGAGCCAGCTCGGCGGTGTCGGCCTGGACGTCATCGCCCGGGAGACGGCCGAGCGCCACGCCCGCGCCTACCCGCCGGACGGCGTCCACCAGCCGCACCGCACCCTCGAGGTCGGCGGCGAGTACCAGTGGCGCCGCGAGGGTGAGCCGCACCTCTTCGACCCCGAGACGGTCTTCCGCCTGCAGCACTCGACGCGGCAGCGCCGCTACGACGTCTTCAAGCAGTACACGGGTCGTGTCGACGACCAGACGTCGCGCCTGATGACGCTGCGCGGCCTCATGGGCTTCCGCCCGACCGGCGTCACCGGACGACTCCCCGTGCCGATCGAGGAGGTCGAGCCGGTCAGCGAGATCGTCAAGCGCTTCAACACCGGCGCGATGAGCTACGGCTCGATCTCCAAGGAGGCGCACGAGACGCTCGCGATCGCCATGAACCACCTCGGCGGCCGCTCCAACACCGGTGAGGGCGGCGAGGACGTCGACCGACTGCTCGACCCCGAGCGCCGTTCTGCCGTCAAGCAGGTCGCGTCCGGACGGTTCGGCGTGACGAGCCTCTACCTCACGCACTCCGACGACATCCAGATCAAGATGGCCCAGGGCGCCAAGCCGGGCGAGGGCGGTCAGCTGCCGGGCCACAAGGTCTACCCGTGGGTGGCCAAGACGCGTCACTCGACGCCCGGTGTGGGCCTCATCTCCCCGCCGCCGCACCACGACATCTACTCCATCGAGGACCTGGCGCAGCTGATCCACGACCTCAAGAACGCCAACCCTGCGGCCCGCATCCACGTCAAGCTCGTCTCCGAGATCGGGGTCGGCACGGTGGCCGCCGGTGTGTCCAAGGCGCACGCCGACGTCGTGCTCATCTCGGGTCACGACGGTGGCACGGGCGCCTCTCCGCTGACCTCCCTCAAGCACGCCGGCGCGCCGTGGGAGCTCGGTCTCGCCGAGGCCCAGCAGACCCTGGTGCTCAACGGTCTGCGCGACCGCATCGTCGTCCAGGTCGACGGTCAGCTGAAGACCGGCCGCGACGTCGTCGTGGCCGCCTTGCTCGGCGCCGAGGAGTTCGGTTTCGCGACGGCTCCGCTCGTCGTGTCGGGCTGCGTCATGATGCGCGTCTGCCACCTCGACACCTGTCCGGTCGGCATCGCGACCCAGAACCCCGAGCTGCGGTCGCGGTTCTCCGGCAAGCCGGAGTTCGTCGAGACCTTCTTCGAGTACATCGCCGAGGAGGTCCGAGAGCACCTGGCCTCGCTCGGCTTCCGCTCCATCGAGGAGGCCGTCGGCCAGGTCGGGAGCCTCGACCTCGACAAGGCGATCGCCCACTGGAAGGCCTCCGGCCTCGACCTCAGCCCGATCCTCGCCGTCGCCGACAACCCCACCGGCGGCACGCTGCACCAGTCGGCCACGCAGGACCACGGGCTCGACAAGGCGCTCGACAACGAGCTCCTGAGCCGCGCCCTGTCGGCCATCGAGACGGGCGAGCCGGTGCGCACCGAGATCGCCGTGCGCAACGTCAACCGCACCGTCGGCACCATGCTCGGTCACCACGTGACCAAGGCGCACCCCCACGGGCTCGCGGACAACACGATCGAGCTCACGATGACCGGCTCGGGTGGGCAGTCCTTCGGTGCCTTCCTACCTGCGGGCGTCACGATGCAGCTCTTCGGCGACGCCAACGACTACGTCGGCAAGGGGCTCTCCGGCGGCCGGGTCGTCGTGCGACCCCACCGCGACGCGACCCTCGTGGCCGAGGAGAACGTCATCGCCGGCAACGTCATCGCCTACGGCGCCACGACCGGCCAGATCTTCCTGCGCGGCATCGTCGGTGAGCGCTTCTGCGTGCGCAACTCCGGCGCCCACGCCGTCGTCGAGGGCGTCGGCGACCACGGCTGCGAGTACATGACCGGTGGTGCCGCGGTCGTCCTCGGCCAGACCGGCCGCAACTTCGCGGCCGGCATGTCGGGCGGCGTGGCCTACGTCCTCGACCTCGACCGCGATCTCGTCAACCGCGAGATGGTCGACCTGCTCGCCCTGCGGGACGACGACGACGGCCCGCTCCGCGAGCTGCTCGAGGCCCACGTGAGGTGGACCGAGTCGCCGGTCGCACAGGCGCTGCTCGCCGACTGGGCGGCCGCCCGTGAGCGCTTCACGCTCGTGCTGCCACGCGACTACCAGCGTGTCCTCGACGTCAGGGCCGAGGCGCAGGAGCAGGGCCTCGACCTCGACGGACCCGAAGTGTGGAACCGGATCATGGAGGCTTCCCGTGGCTGACCCCCAAGGCTTTCTCACCACCCGCGAGCGCGAGCTCCCGGCCCGCCGTCCCGTCCCGGTGCGCATCCGGGACTGGAAGGAGGTCTACGAGGAGCAGGAGCTCGGGCAGCTCCAGCGCCAGGCGGGCCGCTGCATGGACTGCGGCATCCCGTTCTGCCACTCCGGCTGCCCGCTCGGCAACCTCATCCCGGAGTGGAACAACTTCGCCTGGAAGGGCGACTGGTCCGACGCGATCGAGCGCCTGCACGCGACGAACAACTTCCCGGAGTTCACCGGGCGGCTCTGTCCGGCGCCGTGCGAGACCGCGTGCGTCCTGGGGATCAACCAGCCGGCCGTGACGATCAAGCAGGTCGAGGTCACGACGATCGAGCGCGCCTTCGACGAGGGGCTCGTGACGCCGCTGCCGCCCGAGCGCCTGTCGGGCAAGACCGTCGCCGTCGTGGGGTCCGGCCCCGCGGGTCTGGCCGCGGCCCAGCAGCTGACCCGCGCCGGTCACACCGTCGCCGTCTTCGAGCGCGCCGACAAGCCCGGTGGCCTGCTGCGCTATGGCATCCCCGAGTTCAAGATGGAGAAGTCGGTGCTCGACCGCCGGCTCGACCAGATGACCGCGGAGGGCACCCGCTTCCGCAACGGCATGGACGTCGGTGTCGACATCACAGGTCGCCAGCTGCGTGACCGCTACGACGCCGTCGTCCTCGCCCTCGGTGCGACCGTCCCGCGCGACCTCGACGTCCCGGGCCGGCAGCTCGGTGGCATCCACCAGGCGATGGACTTCCTCCCGCAGGGCAACCGCGCCGCTCTCGGCGAGCACGTCGAGGACCAGATCCTCGCGACCGACAAGCACGTCGTCGTCATCGGTGGCGGTGACACCGGCGCCGACTGCATCGGCACGTCGCACCGTCAGGGCGCGGCCTCGGTGACGAGCCTCGAGATCATGCCGCAGCCGGGCGAGGACCGCCCGGGCAGCCAGCCGTGGCCCACCTATCCGATGCTCTACCGCGTCGCGAGCGCGCACGAGGAGGGCGGTGACCGCATCTACGCCGTCAGCACGACGGAGTTCATCGGTGACGACGACGGCAACGTCGCGGCGCTGCGCCTGACCGAGGTCGAGTTCGTCGACGGCCGCCCCACCGCCAAGGCGGGCACCGAGCGCGAGATCCCTGCGCAGCTCGTGCTCTTCGCGATGGGCTTCCTCGGACCCCAGGGGAGCGGTGTGCTCGAGCAGCTCGGGGTCGACCTCGACGAGCGCAGCAACGTCCGCCGTGACAAGAACTTCATGAGCTCGGTCCCCGGCGTCTTCGTGGCCGGCGACGCCGGTCGCGGACAGTCGCTCATCGTCTGGGCCATCGCCGAGGGACGCGCCGCGGCCGCCGGAGTCGACGCCTGGCTCACGGGGTCGAGCTCCCTCCCGAGGCCCATCGCGCCGACCGACCGGCCGCTCACCGCCTGACCGGTCGCTCGTCACCCGGGCACCCCCTCCCGTATGCCGTGTCGCCACCTCGGCGACACGGCATACGGGCATGATCGTCAATCGTGGCAGGGCAGCTCACGCCCCTACCGACGTCGTCCGTCCCACAGGTCGAACCCGCTCGGTGACCCACGTCACAGCACCCCTAAGGTTGAAGCATGCGTCGCGCCAAGATCGTCTGCACCATCGGCCCCAAGACCTCATCGCCCTCCCAGCTCCGCGCCCTCGTCGACGCCGGCATGGACGTCGCCCGGCTCAACCTCTCCCACGGTGACCACACCGTGCACGAGCAGGTCTACCGGGACGTCCGTGCGGCCGGCGACGCCTCCGGCCGCGCCGTCGGCATCCTCGTGGACCTCCAGGGCCCGAAGATCCGCACGGGCCGCTTCTCCCGCGGCCCGGTGACGCTGAGCCCCGGACAGCGGTTCACCATCACGACCCGTGAGGTCGACGGCGACGACTCCATCGTCGGCACGACGTACGCCGGCCTGCCCGGGGACGTCAGCCCCGGCGACGTGCTGCTCATCGACGACGGCAAGGTCATGCTGCGCGCGGTCGAGGTGAACGACACCGACGTGCTCACCGAGACCGTGATCGGTGGTCAGGTCAGCAACAACAAGGGCATCAACCTGCCCGGCGTGGCCGTCAGCGTGCCCGCGCTCTCGGACAAGGACCGTGAGGACCTCCGCTTCGCCATGCGCCTGGGCGTCGACATGATCGCGCTGTCCTTCGTGCGCTCGGCCGACGACATCGTCGACGTCCACGCGATCATGGACGAGTTCGGCGACCGCATCCCAGTCATCGCCAAGATCGAGAAGCCGCAGGCCGTCGACAACCTCGAGGGCATCGTCGCGGCCTTCGACGGCATCATGGTCGCCCGCGGCGACCTCGGCGTGGAGATGCCGCTCGAGGACGTGCCCCTCGTGCAGAAGCGCGCCATCGAGCTAGCCCGCCGCGAGGCCAAGCCGGTCATCGTCGCCACGCAGGTGCTCGAGTCCATGATCGAGAACCCCCGCCCGACGCGAGCCGAGGCCTCGGACGCCGCCAACGCCGTGCTCGACGGAGCCGACGCGCTCATGCTCTCCGGTGAGACGTCGGTCGGCGCGTGGCCCATCGACTCGGTGCGCACCATGGCGCGCATCATCGAGTCGACCGAGGAGAAGGGCTTCGACAAGATCGTCCGGATGCCGACCAACCCCAAGACGGTCGGCGGCGCGGTGACCAAGGCCGCCGTGGAGATCGGCGAGGTCGTGGGCTCGAAGTTCCTCATCGTCTTCACCGAGACGGGAGGCTCGGCCACCCGGATGGCGCGCATCCGCCCCCGCCTGCCCATGCTGGCCTTCACGTCCGAGCCCCGCGTCCGATCGCGGCTGGCCCTGGTCTGGGGCATCGAGACCTACCTCGTGCCCCGCATGCACCACACCGACCAGTTCGCCATGCAGGTCGACCTCAAGCTCATTCCCGAGGGCCGCGTGACCGAGGGCGACCGCGTCGTCATCGTCGCAGGCTCGCCTCCCGGCATCCCCGGCTCGACCAACGCGCTGCGCGTGCACCGGGTCGGCGACGCGGTCAACCGGGCAGCCCCGGCCTACCGACCGGAAGAGGTCACCAGCTGACCGCAGCCGCTCGCGTGCCCCCGGCACGACACGAGTGACCACGTATGCCGTCGGGCCCGCCCGACGGCACACGTGCACCTTCGCCGGGGTCGCGGCGCGCCCCTCCGGTCACCGACCGCCGGCCCCGGTGATCGTGGGTATGCTGGCTCGGCACTCCGGCCGGGGTGGTGGAATGGCAGACACGGGGCACTCAAAATGCTCTGGCCGCAAGGCCGTGCGGGTTCGAGTCCCGCCCTCGGCACCGACGTCCGATCGGTCGTCCCTCGGCGATCGCCCACCTCGAGACGCAGGCTCCGGCGAGGGGTCGTGCAGCGTGACGGTCCCGAAACACGCCGGAAACCTGGCCCCGGATAGGATTTGCCCGTGAGCACCGACGAGAGCACGACGCCCAAGCCGACCCCTGCCAGTGTCACCGTCCCCACGGAGGGCGCCGAGGCTGCCGAGGTCGCCGACACCACCGCGGCGCCGGCCTCGGGTGCGACCCGGATCCTCGTCGCCGAGGACGAGGCCCTGATCCGCCTCGACCTCGCCGAGATGCTCGGCGAGCAGGGCTACGACGTCGTCGGTCAGGCCAGCAACGGCGAGCAGGCCGTCGAGCTCGCCAAGGAGCTGAAGCCCGACCTCGTCATCATGGACGTCAAGATGCCCGTCCTCGACGGGCTCTCCGCCGCGGAGCAGCTGCACGAGTCCAAGCTGTGCCCCGTCATCATGCTCACGGCGTTCTCGCAGACCGAGCTCGTCGAGCGGGCCCGCGACGCCGGCGTCATGGCCTACATCGTCAAGCCGTTCACGGCCGACGACCTGCGCCCGGCGATCGACATCGCCACGTCGCGCTGGCAGGAGCTCAAGGCGCTCGAGTCGGAGATCGCCGACCTCGGCGAGCGGCTCGAGACCCGCAAGCTCGTCGACCGCGCGAAGGGCGTCCTCATGACCCAGCTGAAGCTCAGCGAGTCCGACGCGTTCCGGTGGATCCAGAAGACCGCGATGGACCGCCGCCTCGGGATGAAAGAGGTCGCCGAGGCCGTCATCAACGGCTTCCCCGCGGCCTGAGACGGGCCCTGCCGCAGATCCTGCGGCCACGGGCACTCGCACAGGTCACGACACGGTCACCGATCGCCGTTTTCTAATGACCGCAGCAGGGGTTTCGGCTTAGTCTCCGATTCAGCCCTCGACTGAGGGATGAGTGACATCAGGAGGACACCCGTGCGTTCCACCCTCAAGTTCGCCGTGCCGCTCGCGGTCGCGGCGCTTGCCCTCGGTGCGTGTGGCACCAAGGGCGGCGACACCACGACCCCGGCGGCCAGCGGTGGCGCCGCGGCCTGCGGCAACTACAAGATCGGCATGTTCGGCGCGCTGACCGGCCCGAACGCCAACTTGGGCATCTACATCCAGAACGGTGTCAACCTGGCCCTGGACGACTACAACAAGAAGCACCCCGACTGCAAGGTCACCCTCGAGAACTATGACTCCCAGGGCGACCCGACGCAGGCGCCGGCCCTGGCCAAGAAGGCCATCGACGACAAGAAGGTCGTCGGCATCGTCGGCCCCGCGTTCTCGGGTGAGTCCAAGGCCGCCGACCCGGCGTTCAACGAGGCCGGCCTCGTCACCATCACGCCTTCCGCGACGAACCCCAAGCTCGCCGACAACGGCTGGAAGACCTTCTTCCGCGCCCTCGGCAACGACGCGACCCAGGGTCCCGCGGCCGCCAAGTACATCAAGGACACCCTCAAGGCGACGAAGACCTTCGTCATCGACGACGCGTCCGAGTACGGCAAGGGCCTGGCCGACATCGTCCGTCAGGACCTCGGCAGCCAGGTCGTCGGCAACGACACGATCCAGCAGAAGCAGACCGACTTCAGCGCCTCCGTCACCAAGGTGACGAGCTCGGGCGCCGACTCCCTCTTCTTCGGTGGCTACTCGCCCGAGGCTGCTCCGCTCATCAAGCAGCTGCGCGACGCGGGCTGGAAGGGCACGTTCGTCGTGGCCGACGGTGTGAAGGACCAGTCCTTCATCGACAACGCCAAGGACGCCGCCGAGGGCACCATCATCACCTGCCCGTGCGTCCCGGCGGACGTGGCACCTGCCTTCCAGACGGCCTACAAGGCGAAGTACAACGAGGACCCCAACACCTACTCCGGTGAGGGCTACGACTCCGCCACGATCCTGCTCGACGGCATCGCCGCCGGCAAGGACCGCTCGAGCATGGTCGACTTCGTCAAGTCCTACGACAAGAAGGGCGTGACGAAGCAGCTGAAGTTCGACGCCAAGGGCGAGTCGGCCGACATCAAGGTCTTCGCGTACAAGGTCGAGAACGGCAAGATCGTCTCCGTCGGCGAGATCAAGTAGCACAGACGTCAACGAAGGGGGGCGGTCGGAGCAGTACGCTCCGACCGCCCCTCGTTCGGTTGGCGCACCCCCCTGATCCCGCCCACCGCACCCGGCCCAGGAGGTCTTGGATGCAGAACCTCATCGACAACTTCTTCTCGTACACCATCACCGGGCTGACGATCGGCGCGGTCTACGCGCTCGTCGCCCTCGGCTACACGCTCGTCTACGGCGTCCTGCGCCTCATCAACTTCGCCCACTCCGAGGTGTTCATGTACGGCACCTTCGCCTCGCTGTGGGTGGTCATGATCCTCGGCGGGCACCCCGGTGCCGGCGTGGGTCAGGTCATCTTCTGGGTCGCGATGATGTTCGTCGCGGCCATGGCGATGTCGGGCTTCATCGCCGTGCTGCTCGAACGGGTGGCCTACCGGCCGCTGCGCAAGCGCAACGCCCCACCGCTCATCGCGCTCATCTCCGCCATCGGCGCCTCCTTCGTCCTCGCGGAGATCATGGGCCTGCGCAGCCGCATCGCCGGCTGGGTCGGTCTGGACGACAACCTGCGCGAGTACGTCCGCAACTCCCGCAACAACGCCGGTCTGCCGACGATCATCCAGCCGCAGCCGGTCTTCACCGTCGGCGGCTACCACGTGACGAACGTCGACATCTTCGTCATCGTCGGCGCCATCGCGATCATGGTGATCCTCGACCAGTTCGTGAAGCGCTCACGCCTCGGTCGCGGCATTCGCGCCGTCGCGATGGACCCCGAGTCGGCCGCCCTCATGGGCGTCAACCGCGACCGGGTCATCCAGGTGACGTTCCTCGTCGGTGGTGTGATGGCCGGCGCCGCGGCCGTCTTCTACATGCTGAAGATCGGCATCACCCGCTACGACGCCGGCTTCATCCTCGGCGTCAAGGCGTTCACGGCTGCCGTCCTCGGCGGCATCGGCAACCTGCGCGGCGCGCTCCTCGGTGGCTTCGTCCTCGGCCTGGCCGAGAACTACGGCTCCGCGGTCGTCGGCTCGCAGTGGAAGGACGTCGTGGCCTTCGTGCTCCTCGTCCTCATCCTGCTCTTCCGACCCACCGGCCTGCTCGGTGAGTCCCTCGGAAAGGCGCGCGCATGAGCACCACGACGTCGGCACCGGCCGGCCGCAAGTCCTCCTCCACCGGCTTCAGGGAGCGGGTCAACAACCTGCCGAAGGCCGTCAAGATAGTCCTCTGGGTGCTCTTCGCGCTCTTCCTGTTCCTCCTGCCGGTGCTCAACATCCCGTTCATCACCACCGAGGGCTCCGACTTCGGTGGGGTGCTCTTCACCGTCGCGACCTACGTCCTCGTCGCACTGGGCCTCAACATCGTCGTCGGCTACGCAGGCCTGCTCGACCTCGGCTACGTCGGCTTCTACGCCGTCGGCGCCTACACGGTCGGTGTGCTGACCTCGGAGCACGCGCACCTCTCGTGGGTCGTCGTCGTGCCGATCGCGATCGTCGTCGCGATGATCTCGGGCGTCATCCTCGGTGCCCCGACCCTGCGCGTGCGCGGCGACTACCTCGCCATCGTGACGCTCGGCTTCGGTGAGATCGTCCGTCTGACGCTCGTCAACTCCGAGTGGCTCGGTGGTGCCCAGGGCATCAGCGACATCCCGAAGCCGCCCGGTGTCGAGCTGTTCAAGGTGCCGAGCCTCGACTGGAGCAGCGGTGCGCCGGTCGTCGACCTCGACACGACGTCGACGTTCCTCAAGTTCGGGATCAACGACTTCGTGCCCTACTACTGGCTCGCTCTGGGCATCATCGGTCTCGTCCTGCTCTTCGACATCCTCGTCAAGAGCAGCCGGGTCGGTCGTGCCTGGGAGGCCACGCGTGAGGACGAGGACGCCGCCGAGCTCATGGGCGTCCCGACCTTCCGCTTCAAGCTGCTCGCGTTCGCCCTGGGCGCCGCCATCGGTGGCCTCTCCGGCGCGCTCTTCGCGACCAAGGCCGGCTTCATCTCGCCGGACAGCTTCATCCTGCTGCTCTCGATCCTGTTCCTGGCCGCCGTCGTCGTCGGTGGCGCCGGCAACCGCTGGGGTGTGATCGTCGGTGCGATCGTCGTCGGCTACTTCCCGGAGCGCTTCCGTGAGTTCGCGGACTTCCGCGTGCTCGTCTTCGGTCTCGCGCTGATGCTGCTCGCGATCTTCCGCCCCCAGGGCCTGCTGCCGCCGCGACGGACGGTCCGTGCCAAGCGCGCGGACGAGAGACAGGCCGTCCTCGAGGAAGGAGAAGCCAGTGCCTGACCCGACCCGGCCCGCCACGGGCGACGACGACACGACCACCCCGGCAACCCCGGCAACCCCGGCAACCCCGGCAACCCAAGACTCCGCAACCGGCAGCCACGGCAGCACGGACCCGGAGCACCCGGGAGAGCGCACGCTCGCCGACCCGGCCGAGGAGGTCACCGAGATCAACCCCGACGTCGACATCGCGCCCGAGGACATCGGCGTCCCCGTCGTGTCCGAGGGCGAGCGACTGCTGGAGGTGGACGAGGTCACCCTCCGCTTCGGTGGTGTCGTGGCCCTCAACGAGGTGAGCTTCCACATCAACAAGGGCGAGATCCTCGGCCTCATCGGGCCCAACGGTGCCGGCAAGACGACGTGCTTCAACGTCATGACCGGCGTCTACCAGCCCACGTCGGGCGCCGTGCGCTACCTCGGCAAGCCGCTGGGCAAGCGCAAGAAGTTCCAGATCACCAAGCTGGGCATCGCGCGCACGTTCCAGAACATCCGCCTCTTCGCCAACATGACGGCTCTCGAGAACGTCCTCGTCGGCGTGGACGCGCACCACTCCACCGGTGTGGTCTCGGCGATGTTCCGCCTGCCGAAGCACCGCAGGGAGGAGTCGCAGGGCTACGCCCGGGCGATGGAGCTGCTGACGTTCATGGGGCTCGACGGCAAGGCCGACGAGCTGGCACGCAACCTCCCGTACGGCGACCAGCGCCGTCTCGAGATCGCGCGCGCCCTGGCCACGAGCCCGCAGCTGCTCTGCCTCGACGAGCCGGCGGCCGGCTTCAACCCGGCCGAGAAGGCCAAGCTGATGGAGCTGATCCGCACGATCCGCGACCAGGGCTACACCGTGCTGCTCATCGAGCACGACATGAAGCTCGTCATGGGCGTGACCGACCGGATCGTCGTGCTCGAGTTCGGCCGGAAGATCGCCGAGGGCTCGCCCGCGGAGATCCGCGACAACCCGGCGGTCATCGCCGCCTACCTGGGAGTTGATGAGGAAGATGCTTCTTGAGGTCAACGGCCTGTGCGTCAACTACGGACGCATCGAGGCCATCCGCGACATCAGCTTCACGGTCGACGAGGGCGAGATCGTCACCCTCATCGGTGCCAACGGTGCCGGCAAGACGACGACCATGAAGACCGTCTCGGGCCTGCGCCCGGTGCGGGCAGGGTCGGTCGTGTTCAACGGCAAGGACATCACGCACCTGCCGGCGCACGAGCGGCCGATCCTCGGCATCTCGCAGTCGCCGGAAGGCCGTGGGTGCTTCGTCGGCATGACGGTCATGGAGAACCTCGACATGGGCACCTACGCGCGCCCGGACCGCAAGAGCAAGGCCGTCAAGGCCGACCTCGAGCGCGTCTTCGAGCTCTTCCCGCGCCTGAAGGAACGCAGCAACCAGGCAGCCGGCTCGATGTCGGGCGGTGAGCAGCAGATGCTGGCGATGGGGCGCGCCCTCATGGCCAAGCCGAAGCTGCTGCTGCTCGACGAGCCCTCGATGGGCTTGGCACCCAAGCTGATCCAGCAGATCTTCGACATCGTCACGGAGATCAACAGCCAGGGCACCACCGTGCTGCTCGTCGAGCAGAACGCGGCCCAGGCGCTCAAGCGGTCGCACCGCGCCTACATCCTCGAGACGGGTGAGATCGTCCGTGAGGGCACGGGCAAGGACCTCGCCGACGACCCGGCCGTCAAGGCCGCCTACCTCGGCGGCGACGTCTAGGTCAGCGTCACGTCCGACGCGGCCGCACGGCCTACGGAATCCGAAGCGGGGCACCACGACAACGGTCGCGGTGCCCCGCGTCGCACCTGTCCGGTGGAGACCCGCTCTTCCGCCGCGTCGCCGTTGGTCGTAGTGTCTGCCGGGTGGCCTCGGGGCTGGGACAGGAGGAATGATGGGTCGAGCAGTGGTCTCGGTGCAGCGCGTGGACGAAAGCCTGCACCCGCAGTTCATCGAGCTGTGGATCACGCACCGGATCGAGGGCGGCACCACCCCTGAGGCGGCCCAGCGACTGGCGCTCGATGGCACATTGCGAAATGCCTTGCAGCGCAACGACATCTGCGCCTTCATGGCCTTCGTCGACGAGCGGCCTGCCGGCTACGTCGTCCTCGCGGACTCGACGCGGAGCCTGCTCGTCGACTCGCCGTGCGTGTCGATCGACATGCTCTTCGTGCACCCGGACAGTCGCCGGCAGGGCATCGGTCGCTCGCTGCTCTCGGCGGCGAGCCGCTACGCCGACCGCCAGGGCTGCGAGCACCTCGCGAGTGCGGTTCCCGCAGGTGACCGCGATGCCAACCGCTTCTTCGCGCGTCTCGGCTTCGCACCCGAGACCGTCCGGCGCGTCGCCTCCGCCGCGACGCTCCAGCGCAAGCTCGCGGGCGAGCCGCGACCCCAGCGTGTGTCGCTCGACCTGCTGCAGCGCCGTCGCGACCTGCGGGCGCGCTCACCCCGGCACGACCCGAAGATCGCCGGCTGAGACCGTTCCTGCGCTGCCGGCGCGTCAGGCCCCCGGGGCTGCGTCGCGCAGCAGGCAGGTGATCCTCGACGTGCAGAGGCGCCGGCCGTCCTCGTCGGTGACGACGACGTCGTAGCTGACGAGCGTGCGCCCGGCGCTCAGCAGCGTCGCCGTGCCCGTCACGACGCCGGCGCGGGCGGCGCGGTGGTGCGTGGCGTTGATGTCGAGACCGACGGCCACCCGACCCGGCCCCGCGTGGATCTGCGCGCCGATCGAGCCGAGCGTCTCCGCGAGGACGACGCTCGCCCCGCCGTGGAGCAGGCCGTACGGCTGGGTGTTGCCTGCGACGGGCATCGTGGCGACGAGCCGGGCGGGGGAGACCTCCGTCATCTCGATCTGCATCCGCTCGAGCAGCGTGCCCTCTGCCATGGACCGCATGTCCTCGAGCGTCTGGTCGTCGTCGTGCTGCGTCGACGAGGGGGGCGAGGTGGGCGCGTCAGTCATGCGGGAGATCGTATGCCGACCCGCGCAGGCCCGCTCCCGTGCACCCTGCAGAGCCCGCGGGGGACGTGCTGCTCATCGGCGCGCCTGGAGGCGGTGCCCGTCATCGGTGCGTCGGTGGGCGCCACTAGGGTTGCCGTGTGAGCCGACTTCTCCTCCTCGACGGACACTCGCTGGCCTATCGCGCGTTCTTCGCGCTTCCCGCCGAGAACTTCTCGACGACCACCGGGCAGCACACCAACGCCGTCTACGGCTTCACCTCGATGCTCATCAACATGCTGCGCGACGAGGAGCCGACGCACGTCGTCGTGGCCTTCGACAAGGCCCGGCAGTCGTTCCGCACCGACGAGTACGCCGAGTACAAGGCGGGCCGGGCCCGCACGCCCGACGAGTTCCAGGGACAGATCCCGCTCGTCAAGGAGATCCTCGACGCGTTGCGGATCAAGTACGTCGAGCTCGACGGCTACGAGGCCGACGACATCATCGCGACGTTCGCGGCGCAGGCCGAGGCCAAGGACATCGACGTCCTCATCTGCTCGGGCGACCGCGACACCTTCCAGCTCGTCTCCGACAAGGTGACGATCCTCTACCCGGTCCGCGGCGTCTCCGAGGTGTCACGGATGGGCCCGACCCAGGTCGAGGAGAAGTACGGCGTCCCCCCGACCCGCTACAGCGACCTCGCGGCGATGGTCGGTGAGAGCTCGGACAACCTGCCGGGTGTGCCCGGCGTCGGCCCCAAGACCGCCGCGAAGTGGATCACCCAGTACGGCGACCTCGACGGCATCGTCGCCGGCATCGACAAGATACCCGGCAAGGCCGGCCAGTCGCTGCGCGACCACCTCGACCAGGTGCTGCGCAACCGCCGACTCAACCAGCTCGTCAAGGACTGCCCGGTCGGCATCGAGATCGAGGACCTCCAGCGCAGCCAGTGGAGCCGCGAGGAGGTCCACACGGTCTTCGACGGCCTCGAGTTCCGCGTCCTGCGGGACCGCCTCTTCGCCACGGTAGAGGCGGCGGCGCCGGAGGCGGAGGAGGGATTCGACATCGACGGCGCGGTGCTGGCGCCCGAGGCCGTGGCGCCCTGGGTGGCCGAGCACCTCGCGACCGACCACCGCTCCGGTCTGTCCGTCACCGGGACGTGGGCCCGGGGCACCGGCGACGCCAGCGGCGTCGCCGTGGCGGCGGCCGACGGCAGTGCCGCATGGATCGACCTGCAGACCTTGACGCCCGAGGGTGAGGCCGCCCTCGGAGCCTGGTTCGAGGACGCGGCGCGCCCCAAGGCGATGCACGACGCCAAGGGGCCGATCGAGGCGCTCGCCGCACGCGGCTGGACGCTCGCCGGGCTGACGAGCGACACCCAGCTCGCGGCATACCTCGTCAAGCCCGACCAGCGCACCTACCACCTCGACGACCTCGTGCTGCGCAACCTGCACCGCGAGCTGAGCGGCGCCGCGCCGACCGACGGCCAGGGCATGCTCGACTTCGGTGGCGACGCCGACGAGCAGGCGGCGCTGAAGGAGATGGTGCGCGCGACCGCGGTGCGCGACCTGGCCGCGGTGCTCGACGAGCAGGTCGCCTCCACCGGAGGCGCGGGTCTGCTCGCCGACGTCGAGCTGCCGCTCGTCGACGTCCTCGCGCGCATGGAGCGCACCGGCATCGCCGTCGACGTGCCAGGGCTCGACGCGCTCGAGACCGACTTCGCGGCCAAGGTGGCCGGCGCCCAGCAGGACGCCTGGGACGCCATCGGCGGCGAGAAGATCAACCTCGGCTCGCCGAGGCAGCTCCAGGAGGTGCTCTTCGGCACGCTCGGCATGCCGAAGACGAAGAAGACGAAGACCGGCTGGACCACGGACGCCGATGCGCTGACCGACCTGTTCGCCAAGACGGAGCACCCCTTCCTCGAGGCGCTCCTGCGCCACCGAGACGCGGCGCGACTGCGCGTCACCGTCGAGGGACTGCAGAAGTCGGTGGCCGACGACAACCGCATCCACACGACCTACCTGCAGACCATCGCCGCCACGGGACGCCTCAGCTCCACCGAGCCGAACCTGCAGAACGTCCCCATCCGCACCGAGGAGGGGCGCCGCATCCGTGAGCTCTTCGTCGTGGGGGAGGGCTACGACGCGCTCATGTCGGCCGACTACTCCCAGATCGAGATGCGCGTCATGGCGCACCTGTCCGGCGACGAGGGGCTCATCGAGGCCTTCCGCACCGGTGAGGACCTGCACAAGTACGTCGGGTCCAAGGTCTTCGGGGTCGAGCCTGACGACGTCACCTCCGCGATGCGCTCGAAGGTCAAGGCGATGTCCTACGGTCTCGCCTACGGCTTGTCCGCCTTCGGCCTCTCCAAGCAGCTGACCATCAGCACCGAGGAGGCTCGCGGCCTCATGGACGGCTACTTCGAGCGGTTCGGCGGGGTCAGCGACTACCTCAAGGAGGTCGTCGCCGAGGCGCGGGGCACCGGCTACACCGCCACGATGTTCGGTCGCCGGCGCTACCTGCCCGACCTCACGTCCGACAACCGCCAGCGGCGCGAGATGGCTGAGCGCATGGCGCTCAACGCCCCCATCCAGGGTTCGGCGGCCGACATCATGAAGGTCGCGATGATCGGCGTCGACCGGGCCCTGACCGAGGCCGGCGCGAAGTCACGCATCCTGCTCCAGGTCCACGACGAGCTCGTCCTCGAGGTCGCCGAGGGCGAGCGCGACGACGTCGAGAAGCTCGTCCGTCACGAGATGGGCCACGCCGCCGAGCTCGACGTCCCGCTCGACATCAACGTCGGCGTCGGTCACTCCTGGCACGACGCGGCACACTGACCGTCAGACGCGCACCACCGGCTCGCCGGCGCGCGTGTCGAGACCGTCGAAGCGGTCGCGCTGGGTCACGTCGTCGCGTCGCGTGATGACGACGAGCGCCGCCAGGAGGGCGGCGTCGACGCCACAGACGAGGGTGAGCAGGGCAGCGCCGGTGTGCACGGACATCGCGCCGACGACGATGGCGGCGAGGGCCAGCCAGAGCAGGGCGACGGAGCGCTGGTGGCGACGAGCGAGAGCGCTGTAGACGAGGAGCTGCACCGCGGCGAGCAGCGTGCCGACCACTGCGAAGGCCCACAGGGTTCCCGACGCCTCGGCGTAGGCGTGGCCGCCGACGAAGACGAGCGTGAGCCCCGGGAGGACCGCCGCGACGAGGGCCACCGCCCCGCCGACGGTCAGGACCACGCCGAGCCCCCACAGGTGCAGCCGATGGTCCGCGCCGTGCCGGGCCATCGCTGGGAAGGCGACGACGATGACGAACTGGGGCAGGAACAGCACGGCCTTGGCGAGGATCAGCCCGGCGGCATACAACCCGGCCTCGTGCTCGTCGAGGACGATGCGCGCCACGACCACGTCGGCCGTCGACAGTGCGAAGAAGGCGAAGAGCGCGTGTGAGCTGAGGACCACCTCGCGCAGGACGCGTGAGTGCGTGCGACCCGTCGCAGGGGGCGAGATCGTCGTGGCCACCGCCGTCCGGCGGAGGGCCATCGCACCGACGGCCAGCGGCACGACCGAGGCCACGGCGATCCCGCCCAGGGTGGCGCTGAACGGTGTCGCCGACACCGAGAGGGCGACGCTGCCGATGCCGATGCGCGCCACCCCGAGGGAGACGAAGACCGTGGCGAGGGCGAACCAGCGGCCCTCGCCCTGGAGGATGCCGGCCTGTCCGCCCATGACCGAGAAGCAGAACGCCGGTACCGCGAGCAGTGCCGCGGTCGGCCACGAGTCGAGGGCCAGGGCGCTCGACACGAGCGGGGCCGCAGCAAGGCAGAACACCGCCAGGACCATGCCGCAGCGCACCGAGACCGCCATGACCCTCGCCTCGATGACGCCTCGGTCGCCGGGGGCAGCCGCGACGCGTCGAGCGCCCGTCGCCTGCAGGCCGAGAGAGACGACGTTGACCACGATGACGATGCCGAGCATGGCCGCGAACACGCCGTAGCCGGTGGGGCCGAGCCTCCGGGCGCCGATGAGCGTGAAGCCGTAGGTGGCTGCATTCATCAGCCCGGTGGCGGCGGCGATGGCAAGGCCACCGCGGAGGGTCTCGCGTCGTCGCGAGCGGTCGGTCACGGCCCGAGGATAGCCGCTCGCTACCCGTCAGTACGGGTCGAACGGCCCGACGTGACCGAGCCGGCGCGTCACGGACCCCAGGCCCAGGCGGAGCAGCACCTTGATCACCACGTTGCGCACCCACCACGGCAGCTGGGCGAGGAAGCGGAATCGGTCGGCCAGGTGTGGCCGCGACACCTCGATCGTCGCCAGCGAACCCACCCTGCCGATGAGGCGCAGCCGACCTGACGGCAGCACGTTGAGCATCAGGCTGGAGGTCACCCCGATGCTCGAGAAGGCGTCATGCACGAGACAGCGCCCGCCGTCCGGGAGGTGCCGGGTCCACCGCAGGTCGTCGGTGCACGTCCAGTAGTCGTGCTTGCCGTCGACCCACAGCAGGTCGATCGGCTCGGACCAGCGCGACCGCGCCTGCCGGCTGCGCGCCACGACGACGTCGACGATCGACGACACCCCGGCCTGCTCGAGGTTGGCGAGCAGCACCGCGCGCGTCGACGCCCCGCCGTAGCGGGGGCTGTCGACGAAGGCATCGATCGCCGTCAGCCTGCCGCCGTTGCGCCCGAGGGCGCGGGCGAGCACGACGGTGCTCCGGCCCTGGTGAGACCCGATCTCGACGACGTGGGCGCCGTCCGTCAGCGCCGAGGCGGCATCCCACAGGACGCGCGCCTGGTCGCGGGTGAGCCACCCCGGGATCCGGTCGGCCAGGGCGAACGCGTCGTCGAACCCCTCGTCGACCCCGTTCTCGGTGCCCTCGTTCCCGCCGCTCTCGGCGACAGGCCTCGACTCGACCACGACGTTCCTCCGGGTGTTCTAGGGTGGGTCGGCCCAGCGTAGAGGGCCACCAGACCGACAGGGTGGTGGGGCGGCAGCCCGCTCGACCGAGGGAGGCGCATGGACGCGCGAGCACGGGCGCGCCGCGTCGTCCCCTTCGCCCTCGACGCCTGGGTCGGGGTCCTGACGGTCGTGCTGCTCTGGCCACTGCTCACCGGGTCCGGGCACCCACTGGCCCGCGATCTCGTCTTCACCCCGCACCAGCCCTTCCGTGCGGCGTGGCTGGGGCTCGGGAGCACCCCAGCCCGGGCCGTGCCCCTCGACGCCCTCGTCTCGGCCGCCGACGTCGTGGTGGGCGGGGCGTTCCTGGCCCGGCTGTCCCTGGCCGCGATCCTGCTGCTCGCCGGCGGCGCGGCGCACCGGCTGCTGCGCGACGCGCATCCGGCAGCGCGGGTGGCCACGGCCGGGCTCGCCGTGTGGAACCCGTTCGTGGTCGAGCGGCTGGCGCTGGGCCAGTGGGCGCTTCTGGCTGCGTATGCCGCCTGCTTCGTCGTCGTCGCGTGCTCCGTGAGGCTTCGTCGCGTCGCGGGCGGGAGCCCTCGCGAGCGTGGCCGCGTCGCCGCCGGTCTGCTGGTCGCCCTGGCCGTGGCCGCCATCACCCCGACCGGGGCGGTGGTCGCGGCCGGTGTCGCGGTCGTGCTGGCCTGGGCGCGCGGAACCCGGCTGCTGGCCCTGTTCGTGGCAGTGGTCGTGCAGCTGCCCTGGCTCGTGCCCTCCCTGCTCGGGGCGACCGGGTCGACCGGCGACCCAGCTGCCGTCGACGCCTTCGCGGCACGGGCCGAGCGGTTCGGGGGCGCCGTCTGGAGCCTGCTCGGCCTCGGCGGCATCTGGGACGCAGGGTCGGTGCCGCCCAGTCGCGCCGGGGTGCTCGGCCACCTCGGGTCAGTCCTGGTGCTCCTCGTGGTCGTGGGGGGCTGGCCGCACCTCCGGCGGCTGCTCCCGGACACCGCGCCCCGCCTCGCGATCGTTGCGGCGGTCGGCCTCGGTCTGGCTGCGGTCGCCACCGTGCCGGCGGGGGCCGCCGGGGTGCGTTGGCTCGTGGAGGGTGTGCCGGGGGCCGGGCTGCTGCGCGACGGGCAGAAGTGGCTCATGCCGGCTGTCGTGCTCGTCGTGCTGGCGTTCGGGGCCCTCGCCGATGGAGCGACGACCGCCGTGCGTCGACGCTCACCCGGGCTCGTTGGCACGCTGGCCACCGTCCTGGTGCTGTTGCCCCTGGCGATCCTCCCCGACGCCACCCGGGTCGTCTGGCCCACCGTCAGCCCGGTGACCTACCCGGCCGACTTCACGCAGGTGGCGCGGCTCGTCGACGGGTCCGAGGGGTCGCTGGTCTCGCTGCCCTGGGCGCCGTACCGGGTCTACCCGTGGGGCAGCCCGTCCGCCGTCTTCGACCCCGCGTCGCGCTGGTTCGACGCCGACGTCGACATGTCGGACCAGCTCACGGTCGGAACGACGAGGCTCGTGGGGGAGAGCCCGCGGTCGGCCTCGGTCGGCGCCGCGTTGGCGCGCGTCGACACGTCACAGGGCTCTGCGGCGGCGAGCGACGAGCTGCGGCAACTCGGGGTGCGGTGGCTGCTGGTCCAGACAGACGCGGGCGCGCGTCCGACCCTGCCCGCCGGATACGTCGAGCGCTTCCGCGGCCCCCATCTGGAGCTCTACGAGTCAGCGAATCCTATTGTGCCCGTTGCGCGCTCGGGGAAGACCCAGGTCATCCTGGTTGTCGGAACGGACCTGCTCGTGTCCATGTTCGTGCTGACCGCCATGGTCGTCGCGACGCGGGCCCGCTTCACCCGGCGACGTGAGCTACTCGCTGGTATGCTGCCCCGGACCCAGAGAGGGAGTTGAGGATGCTCACGAAGGTTGTCGGCCCCATCGTGGCCGGTGCCGTGCTTGCCGGTGTCGGACTGTTCGGGCTCGTGTCGTCGCAGACGGCGCCGCCCGCGACGAACCCCGCGAGCCAGGAGATCATCACCTACGGCGACCGCTGACGCGGTTCCTGCCGACCGTGCCGAGCGCTTCCTCGAAGCGCTCGGCACTGTCGTCCCAGTCGAGCAGCCGGGCTCGCCGTGCCCCCTCGACGGAGAGCCTCGTGCGAAGGTCTGCGTCCCCGAGCACCCGGGCCGTCGCCGCCAGCAGCTCTGAGCGGTCTGCGACGACGAACCCCGTCACACCGTCGTCGACCGACTCGCAGAGGCCGCCGCTCTCGCGGTAGCCGATGGTCGGGGTTCCCTGCGCCGCCGCCTCCGTGACAGCGATCCCCCAGCCTTCCTTGACGGACGGCAGCAGCATGACCCAGGCGGCCGCGAGGAGCCGGTCCCTCGTCGGGTCGTCGACGTGCCCGTGGAACGTGACGAGGTCGGAGACGCCGAGCCTGCTCGCCTCCGCGACGAGCTGCTCGTGCCACCACCCGTCGCCGACGACATCGAGGCGCAGGCCCGCAGTCTCCGTGCGCAGCTGCGAGAGCACCCAGAGGGCGTGCTCGATCCGCTTGTGCGGGACGAGCCGGGCCAGCACGACGATCCGGGGCGTGACCGAACGCGCCACCGGGGCCGTGCGTGCACCGTGGTCCAAGCCGTTGCGGACCACCGTGACGGCCGAGCTCTCGACGCCGATCCTGGCCAGGTCGGCGGCCGAGTGCTCCGACACGGTCACGACCGGCACCGAGCGGTAGAGGCGGGGCGTCACGCGCGACTCGACGAACCAGCCGAGGCGCCCGCGCCAGTCCGGGTAGATGATCGACCACTGCTCCCGGTGGAGGTGGTGCACGAGGGCCAGGACGCCGTGGCGCCGCAGCAGCGGAGACGCGAAGGGGAGGCCGTTGATGACGTCGACGACGACGTCGCGGTCGCGACCCTCTCGGGTCAACAGGTGCGCCAGGCCACGGAGGTAGACGGTGAGACGCCCACCGGAGCGACGGTGCACGACACCGGCCACCGTCTCCCGGGACGGCGCCCCGGCGTACGAGGCGCTGCGCACCGTGACCTCGTGCCCCCGCGCGACGAGCCGCCGGGCGATCTGCTCGACGTACACCTCGGAGCCGCCGCCGTCGGGGTGGTCGGGGTCGCGCCAGGTGAGGAAGGTGACCTTCACGCGCGGGAGTCGGCCAGCAGGCGGTGGCACAGGTCGAGGGGCAGGCCCGCCTGTCGGGTCATCGTGACGCCGAGCCGGTCGAACGTCCGGGTGCCGTGGAACGAGGGCGAGATGCTGCCGGGCCGCGCGTTCCAGCTCGCGTCCCACTCGATGTAGGGGACGAAGCCGACGAAGCCACCGGGGGTCGACGTCACCTCGGCGAAGCCGAGGTCGGTCGCCACCCCGATGCCGACGCGGAAGGTCGAGTCGCGGTAGACCCCGAACCACCCGCCGGCGTAGTCGCCCGCCTTGGTCGTGATGACGACGCGGGCGTAGTTGCCCTTCTTCGTCTCGAGGTAGACCTGCCGGTCGACGGTGCCGTGGACGGTGTAGAGCAGCACCCGGCCGGTGTGCAGGCGCCCGTCCACGCGTACCTCCACGACCTGGGGGCGGGCCTCGACGAGGACCCAGGGCTCGTAGGCGTCACCCGTGTTGAGGTACAGGGCGTCGCAGTCGCCCAGCACGTGCAGCTCGTCCGTGGCCCCGGAGGTCGGGAGCGCGTCCGACTGCGTGACCATCCGGCTCAGGGCGGTCCCGGGGCCGCCGCTGATGCTGGCCTGGCTGGCCACGAAGTCGCGCAGGTCGGCTCCGCGGTACGTCGTCGCCGCCATCGAGACGCCGGTCAGCAGGTTGGCGGCGATGCCGAAGGCGGCCAGGGCTGCGGTCACCGTCAGCGCCGACCCGCGCGCCAGGGCCGGGAGTCGCTCGAGCACTCCGGTCACCGCCCACAGCCCGACCGCGCCCGCCACGACGAGGGCCGGGACGAACTCGCTGGTGTAGCGGTAGGCGACGTAGCCGTAGGCCATGACGCCTCCGGTGACGAGGACGCCGGCGAGCAGTGCGGGTCGCAGCGCCCGCCGTTCGGTGCTGGTGGTGCGCCGGAGTAGGAGGGGGAGTGAGGCGAGGCTGAGGAGCAGCAGGAGCGGCATGAACGCCGTCACGCTGCCGGTTCGGTAGAACTGGTCGAGGTAGGCGCCCCCGTAGGCCTTCGCCGGCTGTCCAGGCAGAGTCACCCACGGGAAGTAGTCGACGAACCGCACGCCGTCCGGACGGAAGTAGTTGACCAGGGACGTCAGGAAGAACTGCGGTCCGGTGATCGTGCCGCCGTTCACGGCGAGCGCGTCGCGCCGGTGCTCGTTCACCGAGGTCCACACCTGGTCCTGCAGGGGGAAGAGGTAGGGGTGGTCGAACTTCAGCTGGTTGTAGAGCACGGCGACGGCGAGCGGCACCCCCCCGGCCAGCGCGACCAGCCGCCAGGCCGGGCGGCGCTCCGGACCGTAGCGCCCGAGCGCGAGCCACCCGCCGACGCCGACGACGACGAGGCACACGGCCCAGCCGCCGGTGGTGCGGGTCAGGGCGCTCGCGAGAGCGAACCCGCCGAGCCACAGCGCGTTGGTCCGCGTCGGGTGCAGCACGGTGCGCACGACCCAGTAGAGGGCCCCGACGACGAGGGCCACCGCCCAGAGGTAGACCTCGTGGTAGACCCACGGGAGCGCGGCGTCGAAGGTGAGCACCGTTCCGCCGGTCGCAGCGGCCAGGAAGATGGCGGCGGCCACGGCTTCGAGCCTCGTCACCGGCCGGGCGCCTCGCAGGCAGGCGTGCACCAACCACAGCAGCAGCACCGTCATGGCCGCGAAGAGCACCCAGGCCACGCCCATCGACACCAGGCTGAGGCGCCCGGTGAACGCATCGGTGAGCAGCATGACCGGCACGCGGAGCAGCGCGGGGAACGGAGGGAAGTACATGTACGTGCGGTCGTCGATGACGAAGCCCTCGATGCCCAGGCTCCCCTTGGGCACGTCGACGCGGCCGTCGAGGAAGGCCTGTGCCTGCAGGTCGAAGAAGTTGGACGCATAGCCGAGACGCACGGCGGTGCGCGTCGGGTCGAGCCGGAAGTCGAACAGCGTGAGGTAGAACGCCAAGCCTCCGACGACGAGCCCGACGGCGGTCGCGACCTGCGCGCGCCGCTGTCGCAGCGGTGAGGTCAAACCCGCTCCAGGACGTAGAGGAACTGGTAGCCGAAGAGCGTCGGCCACAGGCGGGTGGCGGCGCGGTCGGCAGCGGCGACCCCGTTGGCCACGGCGCCGACGGTGGTGTCCTCGCGGCCGCGGGCAAGGACGTCGACCGGTGAACCGACCGTGTCGCGGGCCACGACGCGCAGCCCGTTGGAGGTGACGAGCCGCTCGAAGCTGCGGCGGGTGAAGAAACGGACGTGTCCCTGGTCGAGGGGTCCGCGCTGGTCGTAGTCGAACCGCCCGATCGCGACGCGGCCCCTGGGGTACCAGTGCCCGAAGTTCGGCACGGACACGAGGATCCGTCCACCCGGCGCGAGCGCTGCCGTCATGTCGCCAAGTAGCCGTGCCGGGTCGGTGACGTGCTCGAGCACGTCGGCCGCCACGACGACGTCGTACGGGTCCCCCGTGCCGGGGAGGCCCTGCTCGAGGTCTGCCTCGACGAAGTCGTCCAGTCGTTCGGCGACCCCGTCGTGCTTGACGATGTCGACCCCGACCACCTGGTGTCCCTGCGCGCGCACGAGCGCCCCGAACTGGCCGTCGGAGCAGCCGACGTCGAGGACGCGCCCGGGTGAGCGGCTCCCGAGCCAGTCGAGCAGGCGACCGTGTGAGGAGTGCGGCGACGGCTTGAGGTCGTATGCCGTCTCGTCCAGTCCGGTGGAGCCGCTGCCGAAGCCCATCTGCGCGGCACGGAAACGAACGACGTCCATCGTGACGTCGCGCGCGTAGCTCAGGCCGTTGACGTAGCAGATCTCGTCACCGTAGTACGTCGGGATCGGCACCTCGACGATGCGCTTCCCGGCGGCGTGCAGGCCCAGGATGATCTCGGTGTCGAAGTCGAACCCATCGGAGTAGGAGTCGAGGTCGAGGTCGGTGAGGGCGTCCACGCGGTAGGCCCGGTAGCCGCTGTGCCACTCGGTCAGGTCGAGGCCGGTCAGCGTGTTCTGCATCGTCGAGAGGATGCGGTTGCCGACGTACTTGTACGCCGGCATGCCGCCGACGCGCGCGGCGCCGCGCTGCATCATGCGCGAGCCGAAGACCGCGTCGGCGTGGCCGGCGAGCAGGGGGTCGACAAGGTCCTCGATGACCTCCGGGGCGTACTGGCCGTCGCCGTGCAGCAGCACGACGACGTCGAGCCCGTGCGAGATCGCCCACCGGTAGCCGGCCTTCTGGTTGCCGCCGTAGCCGAGGTTCTCGGGGTGGCGGACCACGGTGAGGGGCAGCGTGGAGCCGCTCTGGTAGGCCGTGGCCACCGCGTGCGTGTCATCGGCGCTGGCGTCGTCGCCGATGAGGATGTGGTCGACGCCGTCGATGAACGACTGGGGGAGCCGGTCCAGGACCTTCGCCAGGGTCGTCGCGGCGTTGTAGGCGACGACGAGGACGCCAACGCGCTTGGGCGCGACGGACGTGCGTGCATGAGCTGGGGTGAGCACCGTTGACCTCCCGGACGGTGCCCTCCGGGGGCAGCCGACGACGAAACTTCGGCGGAGTCTAGCGCCCTAAGTTACCGGCGGGGAATATGTGCGATAGTTCCGCGCATGACAGCGCTGTCCCTCATCGACGTCGACTCCCTCACCGCCGATCTCGACGCGACGGCGGCCCGGTACGCCGCTGCTCCTCCCTACCCGCACATCGTCATCGACGACGTGCTGACGCCGTCGGCGTTCGCCGCAGCGGTGGAGGAGTTCCCCGGGATCCGTGACCCCTTCTGGCGCGGCTACCTGCACGTCAACGAGACGAAGTACTCCAACACGCTGCCCGACACGTGGGGCTCGACCCTGACCGCGGTCGCCAAGGAGTTCGTGTCGCCCGAGTTCGTCGCCTACCTCGAGCGGCTCACGGGGATCGAGGGGCTCATCCCCGACTGGTCGATGGACGGTGGCGGTCTCCACCAGACGCTGCGCGGTGGCCACCTCAACATCCACGCGGACTTCTCGACGCACCACACGCACGAGAACTGGGCCCGGCGGGTCAACATCCTGCTCTACCTCAACGAGGAGTGGCAGCAGGAGTGGGGCGGCCAGCTCGAGCTCTGGGACCGCGACATGACGGCAGTCCAGGGCACGGTCACGCCCCAGGGCAATCGGATGTTCGTCTTCACGACCTCGCACGACAGCTTCCACGGCCACCCCGACCCCCTCCGCTGCCCCGAGGACGTTGCCCGTCGCTCGATGGCGCTCTACTACTTCACGCAGGAGGAGCGGACGGTCCGCCGGGCGACCAACTACCAGGCACGTCCCGAGGACGGTGCGAGGAAGGTCGTCATCTGGGCCGACAAGAAGGCCGTCGACCTCTTCGACCGTGCGAAGCGGCGGCTGGGCGTGACCGACGAGACGGCCCAGCGCTGGCTGGCGCGCGTCGACCGGCTCCGCCGCAGGGGCTGACCCTGCGGCCTGACCGGACCCGATGACCCGACGGGATCGGCGGTCGACGCGGGGCTCAGCCTCGCGCCACGTCGGTCGGGGCCGTCGCCACGGGTGCCACGGTCGGGTCCGTCGGGTCGGTCGGGTCCGTCGGGTCGGTCGGGTCAGGTGTCAGCGGGGTCGCCGGCGCGTCGGGTGACGTCGGAACATCCGCAGCGGCGCGGCGACGGTCCCATCGCGGGTGGGCGAGCCACGTCTGGAGCGGGCGCTCGACGAGGCGCTGTGCCACGAGCACGAAGGCTGCCGTGATCGCGAGCGCGACGACCGTGCGCGCGGGCCAGGACCACGACGTCGTGTGGCGCGTCACTGCCCAGAAGATCGGGTAGTGCCACACGAAGATCGCCATGGACGCGTTGCCCAGGACGACGAACGGCCGCCAGGACAGCGCGCCGGTGAGTCGGGTCGGCGCGGGCAGTGTCACGGCCGCGACCACGAAGGCGACCGCGGCGAGGTTGATGAGCACGCCCTGCCAGCGGAAGTAGGTCTCGTCGTGCCCGGTCGTCAGCATGAGCGCGACGAGGCAGAGCAGGGCCACCGGCATGAGGGCGGCGGCGAAGCGCCGGACCGTGTGCCGGATCCACGGCATGGCCACCGCGGCCAGCGCGCCCCAGAGCATGCCGTCCATCCGGGTCGTGGTCCGCAGCAGTGCGCTGTAGAGGCCCTCCTGGTCGACGACCCAGGAGCGCCACAGCGTGACGGCGACGAGAGTGCCCGCGAGAAGGGCGAGGAGCGCGACCCTGCGTCGCCCGAGCAGCTTGACGACGAGGATGAGCAGCACCGTCACCTGCAGGTAGACGCAGACGTACCAGAGGTGTCCGAGATCGGGACGTGCGAGCAGCGGGCTGTCGCGCAGGAACCAGTTCCAGGTGTAGGTGACGATGCGGACCGCGGACTGCCGCAGGTTGGAGCGGTCGTAGAGATCCGTGTCGTCGAGGGTGTGGACGATGAGGACGACGGCCACGAGGGCGTAGACGTGGGCGCTGACCCTCGCCCAGCGCCGCACGGTCGCGGTGCGTGCGCGGAGCCGGCCGGTGTGGCTGACCTCGCCGAGGAGCGAACGCGTCAGCAGGTAGCCGCCGACCACGAAGAAGATGGTCACCGCGAGGTTCCCCGCCCGGAACAGCCCGACCACCGGGGTGTTCTGGAGACCGGCGGTCGGCCAGAGGGCCCACCCGTGCGAGAGCACGACGAGGAGGATGGCGATGCCGCGCACCCCGTCGAGCGGGGCCAGCCGTCGGGGTGCCGACGGGGCGGGGCCGGCCTGCTTCTCGGCGTTCATGGCCCGCACTGTAGTGACATCCGGGCGGCCGGGACACCATGACGGCGGTTTGTCGGCTGCCGCTCCTGCCCCTCCGCGCAGGGTTGTCGAAACGTTGCACGACATCGCCGTCCGGGCAGGGGTCAACGAGGGGTACTCGCTGGTAGGGTTTCGCCGAACTGAAGCCGGACGAAGCCCGAACGTGGGTCAGACGGCCGTCGACGAAGGGGTCGCTCGGTGCGCAAGGTCTTGAGCATCATCCTGCTCTTCCTGGGGTCGTTCCTGCTCGTGGGAGGCCTCATCGCCCGGTTCTGGGTGCCGGGCCAGGTCGAGAAGACCCCCCTCAACGTCAACTCCGTGACGCGCCTGTCCGGCGATGCCCAGCTCTTCGACGGGACGGCGCTCCAGGCGACGCCGGTGAAGGCGACGAGCGTCACGCACTCCGACACCTCGAAGTCCGACGGCTCCGTCGTCGTCATGCAGAGCTCGTCGTGCCTCGTGAAGGACCCCGACGGCACCGCCCCCGACTGCGTCTCGGCCGACGATCCCGACAAGCGCCTCGTCTCGGCGGGCACCGACGTCTTCGCCACCGACCGGGTCACCGCGCTGGCCGTCAACGACGCGAAGTACCTCCCGGCGGACGCCAAGAAGCACGAGGGGCTCATCAACAAGTTCCCCTTCCACCCGGAGAAGGCCGACTACAAGTTCTGGGACGGCCTGACGAGCCGTGGGGTGCCGGCGACGTACCAGGGCGAGGAGGACCTCGACGGTGTCGCGACGCAGAAGTACGTCGTGCGCATCGTCGACGGCGACATCACGATCGGTGAGGACGCGGGCAAGTACTCGACGGAGAAGACGATGTGGGTCGATGCCCTCACCGGCTCGATCCTCAAGCAGAGCGAGCACCAGACCCGCAGCATGGCCGCGTCGGGTCAGACCGTGCTCGACCTGAACTTCGCGTTCACGCCCGACACCGTCGCGAAGAACGTCGCGGACGCCAAGGCCAACGCGAGCAAGCTCACCCTGCTGACCTCGACCGTCCCGCTCGTCGGACTCGTCGGCGGTGTGGTGGCCCTCTTCGGCGGCTTCGTCCTGCGCCAGAGCGAGGCTCGCACCGAGGACGGGTCGCGGCACCGCGTGCCGGCGAACGCCTGACCCTGCACAGACCGACCCGTCGATCGACCACCGATCGACCACCGTCCCGGCGCCACTCGGCCCGGGACGGTCGTCGTTCCGGCCCTCGTCAGCGCGGTTTGAGGCAGACGAAGATCGCCGTGCCGGGGATGATCCTCCCGCGCAGCGGCGACCAGCCACCCCACGGCTGCTCGTGACCCTCCGGCCACTCGGGCTCGACGAGGTCGACGAGCGCGAGCCCGGCACCCGCGATCTCGCGCACGCGGTCGCCGAGGGTTCGATGGTGCTCCACGTACGTGGCGCGGCCCTCGTCGTCCTGCTCGACGTAGGGGGTGCGGTCGAAGTACGAGTGGCGCGCCGTCAGCCCGCCGGCGCCGGGGTCGTCGGGGAAGGCCCACCGGATCGGGTGGGTCGTCGAGAAGACGAGGCGGCCACCGGGCCGCAGCACGCGGGCGGCCTCCCTCATGACGACGTCGGAGTCCGCGACGAAGGGCACGACACCGTATGCCGTGAAGACCGTGTCGAAGGACGCGTCGGCGAAGGGGAGGGCGCGCCCGTCGCACTGTGCGAACGGCACGCGGACCGCGGACACCAGCGTGGGGTCGAGGGCCTCGTTGACGGCCACTCCGGTCGCGACCATGCCGGCGGAGAGGTCGGTGGCCACGACGGTCGCCCCGTGGGCGGCCAGCCAGCGCGAGCACTGGCCGGAGCCGGCTCCGATCTCCAGGACGACCTGCCCCTCCGGGTCGCCGAGCAGGTGCGCGTCCTCCTCGCGGAGGCGCTCGGGGCCCCAGACGAAGTCGGTGTCACCGAGGAAGGACCCGTGCTCGACGTAGTACGAGCTGGCCTCGCCGTCCCACCACGTGCGGTTGGCCGTCGCCGTCTCGGCCGGAGGAGCGGGACGGCGGGTGGCCTCGGTGGGCGTGCTCACGGCATACATCGTCTCTTTTGACCGGGTGCTGACAGCGCGGATAGGATTGCCGTGCACATTCGTGTGCGCACGATCAATGTTGCACCCGTCCACAAGGCGTCGGGGCACAGGCCGTGACGGCCGCCGCCGCGAGGTCCCAATCTAACCGTCCACAATCGGAGTTCCTACTACATGACTGCCAACACGGTCGAGAAGACCGCGCCTGAGATTGCCATCAACGACATCGGCTCTCAGGAAGACATCCTTGCGGCGATCGACGCCACCATCAAGGACTTCAACGACGGCGACATCGTCGAGGGTCGCATCGTCAAGGTCGACCGGGACGAGGTCCTGCTCGACATCGGCTACAAGACCGAGGGCGTCATCCCCTCGCGCGAGCTGTCCATCAAGCACGACGTCGACCCCGGCGAGATCGTCAAGGTCGGTGACGAGGTCGAGGCCCTCGTCCTCCAGAAGGAGGACAAGGAAGGCCGTCTGATCCTGTCCAAGAAGCGGGCTCAGTACGAGCGCGCCTGGGGCACCATCGAGAAGGTCAAGGAAGAGGACGGCGTCGTCACCGGCACCGTCATCGAGGTCGTCAAGGGTGGTCTCATCCTCGACATCGGCCTCCGCGGCTTCCTGCCCGCCTCGCTCGTCGAGATGCGCCGTGTCCGCGACCTCCAGCCGTACGTCGGCAAGGAGATCGAGGCCAAGATCATCGAGCTCGACAAGAACCGCAACAACGTGGTCCTGTCGCGCCGTGCCTGGCTCGAGCAGACGCAGTCCGAGGTGCGCACGACGTTCCTCAAGGAGCTCCAGAAGGGCCAGGTCCGTTCGGGCGTCGTGTCCTCGATCGTCAACTTCGGTGCGTTCGTGGACCTCGGCGGCGTCGACGGTCTCGTCCACGTCTCCGAGCTGTCGTGGAAGCACATCGACCACCCGTCCGAGGTCGTCGAGGTCGGCACCGAGGTCACCGTCGAGGTGCTCGACGTCGACATGGACCGTGAGCGTGTCTCCCTGTCGCTGAAGGCGACGCAGGAGGACCCGTGGCAGCACTTCGCCCGGACCCACGCCATCGGCCAGGTCGTCCCCGGCAAGGTCACCAAGCTCGTCCCGTTCGGTGCGTTCGTGCGCGTCGAGGACGGCATCGAGGGCCTCGTGCACATCTCCGAGCTGGCCGAGCGCCACGTGGAGCTGCCCGAGCAGGTTGTCAACGTCGGCGACGAGATCTTCGTCAAGGTCATCGACATCGACCTCGAGCGTCGTCGCATCTCGCTGTCGCTCAAGCAGGCCAACGACCAGGCCGTCTCGGCGTCGGAGTTCGACCCGACGCTCTACGGCATGGCTGCCGAGTACGACGAGCAGGGCAACTACAAGTACCCCGAGGGCTTCGACTCGGAGACGAACGAGTGGCTCGAGGGCTTCGACGCCCAGCGCGAGAAGTGGGAGCGCCAGTACGCCGACGCCCACGCTCGCTGGGAGGCCCACAAGGCCCAGGTCGACGCCGCGACGAAGGCCGACGCCGAGGCTGCGGCCAGCGCCGGCTCCGCGACGTCGTACTCGTCCGCGACCGGTGACGTTGCCGACGCCGGCGAGGTCGACCGTGGCGAGCGCGCCCCGCGCAACGCCCCGGCTCCGGTCGAGGGCACCCTTGCTTCGGACGAGGCGCTCGCCGCGCTTCGCGAGAAGCTGACGGGCAACTGACGCCAGTCACCTGCTGCACCCGAGAGCCCCGGACCGTCGCGGTCCGGGGCTCTCGTGCGCGGGGACCACGACCCAGGCGTCCCCCGCCCGCTGCTACCTTCAGCGACGTGGAGATCGCGCGGATCGGGCCTGCCGACTGGGAGAGGTTCCGGGCGGTGCGGCTGGCGTCGTTGTCGGAGTCGCCGGCGGCCTTCGGGTCGCGATTCGCCGACTGGGTCGATGCCCCCGCCGAGCGCTGGCGCTCTCGCCTCACCCAGGTCCCGCTGACGCTCCTGGCGCAGGAGCAGACCGTGGTCGTCGGTGTCGTCAGCGGGCAGCCCGTCGGCGAGACGTGGGTCGAGCTCATCTCGATGTGGGTGGCTCCGGCGGCTCGAGGCACCGGCGTCGCTGCTCGACTCGTCGCCGAGGTGGTGGACTGGGCTGCCGACCAGGGCCGAGGGACCTACCTGATGGTTCGCAGCGGCAACTGCCGCGCCCGAAGGGCCTATGAGCGGTCCGGCTTCGTCGACACCGGGGTCCCGGACGACTGGCCGGCGGACGAGCCCCCGGAGCACCGGATGGAGCGGCGCACCTGAGGGCCTGGTCAGTCGCGGACGGGACCGTCCCAGTCGAGGTCGTCGTCCCACAGGTCGAGCTCGTCGGTGCGGGGCACGGTGGCCGTCACGGGGACTGCCGCGTCGGTGCCGGTGGGACCCCGGACGGGCATCGGCGGCGGTGACACCGGGCGCACGGCGAGCCTGCGCGGGCGATTGTCGGGTCGGTGCCCAGCAGGCGTCGGGCCCAGACGACCTGTCATCCGACCGACCGGCCGGGCGACCCAGCGTTCGACGAGCACGACGACGCCGGCGAGGAGCGCGAGGGCAACCACGGTGCGCACTGCCGGTGACCACGACGGCGTGTGCCGCATGAGCAGCTCGAAGATCGGGACGTGCCACACGAAGATCGTCAAGGACGCGGCACCCAGCCACGCGAGCCTGCGTCCGGAGAGGACGCGGACGGCATACGCCCGCGGGTCGAGCGGGGTCGCGGAGCCGAGCACGAGCAGAGCGCACGCGACCGTCAGCGCGATGCCCTGAACCTTGAAGTAGGCGCCGATGTCGTAGAAGGCGCACGAGACGACCACGCCACCCACGACGAGCAGCGCCCCGCCGACCAGGGCCGCCGACTGGCGACGAGGGTCGTCGCGGATGCGACCGGGAAGCAGGTCGACCGCGACCGCGACCAGCGCACCGTAGAGCAGGCCGTCCATGCGGGTCGTGGTCATGAGGGAGGCGGCGAACCATCCCTGTGTGTCGTAGACGTACCAGCGCCAGACGGTGACGACCGGGATCGCCACCGCGAGGAGTGCGAGGAGGACCCGTCGGTGGCGGGCCAGGACGAGCACGAGAAGCAGGAGCACGGCATAGAACTGGACCTCGATGCTGAGGTAGTAGAGCGGGCCGAGGTCGCTGCGGGCGTCGAGCGCGTTGAGGCGCACGTAGTCGTTCCACCAGTAGGTCCCGACCGCGAGGATCGAGCTGTTCGTCGCCGCGCGTGAGTTGGGGTCGGTGGGATCCAGCTCGGCGACGACGGCGACCACGCCGAGCAGGAGGTAGACCTGCAGGCTGATCCGGACCAGCCGGCGGCCGAAGGACCGGACGGGCCCGCGCACGCCGTCGCGCAGGCGAGCGGCGAGCAGCCCACGCGTGACGAGGTATCCGCCCACGACGAGGAACATCGTCACCCCGACGCTCCCGGCGAGGAAGAAGCCGTCCAGAGGGCCGAGGTCGGGCCGCAGCTGCTCCGGCCAGACCTTGCCGAGGTGGGACAGCACGACGAGCACGATGGCAAGGCCGCGGAAACCGTCGAGCAGCGCCAGACGCGTGCCCACGGCGGCTGCGGGTGGAGTCGGCGGGCTCGTGTGTGCCGTCGAGGTCACGGGGCCACTGCCGGGGTCGGGCGCACGGCCGGCCGGGCTGCCGCGAGCGCCGGTGGCGCGGGCGGCTGCAGGTGGTTTGCGAGCCACCGTCGCGTCGGCTCCTCGACCCAGCGGTGGGTGGTCCACACGACGAGGGAGAGCAACGCGACCGCGACGAGCGTGCGCGTGGGCCACTGCCAGCCCGTCGTGTGGCGGGCCACGAGGGCGAAGACCGGCAGGTGCCAGATGAAGATTGCGAGCGAGGCCCTGCCGAGGTAGCCGAGCGGGCGGCTGCAGAGGACTCCGGCGGTCCGCGTCGGCCCGGGGTCGAGGAAGATCGCGGCGACCAGCACCCCTCCCACGACGGTGAAGACGACACCCCAGGTGAGCAGGTACTGGAAGACGGGGAGCTGCTGCAGCACCCCGACGAGCACCAGCAGGGCGCCCGCACTGACGGACAGGACGATCCCCGCGTGCCGGCGCAGAGGTGCGAGCCAGGGGAGTGCCACGGCAACGAGGACGCCGAGCACCAGGCCGTCGGCGCGGGTCGACGTGGCGCTGTGGGCGACGAGCCAGCCGTCCGCTGCGAACACGTGGAAGCGCCAGACCGTGATGGTCACGAACAGGACGCTGAGCAGGGCGGCGAGCGTCCTGCGCCGCGCCGCGAGCACCACGACGAGCAGGGGCAGCACGAGGTACGCCTGCTGCTGGACGCTGAGATACCAGAGGTGGAAGAAGTCGGGCCGCGCCTCGAGGGGGTGCTGCTCGGTGTAGACGTTCCACGTGAAGGCCAGGACGTTGAGCACGGACTGGTTCGTGGTCTGTGCGGTGGTCGTGTCGGTGGCGTCGAGTCGGTGGACGACCAGGACGGCCGCCGCGAAGGGGACGAGCTGCACGCCGAGCCGCACGAGCCGTCGCGCGTAGAACCGCAGGGGGTCGATGACGCCGAGCTCGCGCTCGCGAAGGAGCCCCCGGGTGACGATGACGGCGCCGATGACGAAGAGGAGCGAGACCGCTCCTCCGCCGAAGAACCCGCCCAGGACGGGGACCGGCAGGACGAGGTCGACGGGCCAGAGGTTGCCGTTGCCGTGACCGAGGACCACGAGGACGATGACGATCCCGCGCAGGCCGTCGAGGGCGGCGATGCGGCGGCCGCCTCCGGCGCCGGCAGGTTTCGGGGAGCTCGTCGTGGCCGCGTCGGCGCGGCCGGGTCCGGCAGTCACGCGCGTGAGACTACCGGCTGGTAGCCGGGCATGGGTCGGCCCGGACCCACGGGTCGACGCGTCGGGGGACTCACGAGCGTGGGCCGCGTCCTGGCCGAGGTCGCCCGCCGCCGTGCGCGTGGACCCCGATGCGTCAGGAGTTCAGTCAACCGTTGAATGCCTGACGCACCAAAGCCGCAATTGATGCATTTGCGCGGTTAGGTTGGCCGGGTGCAGTCATCGCTGACCGAACCCCGCAGCCTCACGCCAGGACCCGGGGGCCCGCCGCCTGAGGTGGGCCCGCCCCCGAGGCGCTCGAGCGGGCGGGCGTGGGAATGGTCCCTCGCGGCGCTCCTGCTCCTGCCCAACCTCATCCTGCTCATCGTCTTCACCTACCGGCCGCTGCTCGACAACATCCGGCTGTCGTTCACCGACTGGAACATCTCCTCGCCCGTCGCCAACCCCGTGGGACTGGCCAACTACATCGAGTGGTTCGGCCGCGACGACACGAAGATCATCGTGCGCAACACCCTCGTCTTCACCGTCGCGACCGTCGGCATCTCGATGGCGCTCGGCCTGGGCCTCGCGCTGCTGCTCGACCAGAAGCTCAGGGGCCGCAACGTCGTCCGCTCGATCGTCTTCGCCCCGTTCGTCATCTCCGGAGCCGCGATCGGCATCGCCTTCCAGTTCGTCTTCGACCCGCAGTTCGGGCTCGTCCGCGACCTGCTCGCGCGCGTCGGCGTCGAGTCGCCCGACTTCTACCAGCAGCCGGGTTGGGCACTGTTCATGGTGACCGTCACCTACATCTGGAAGAACCTCGGCTACACGTTCGTCATCTACCTCGCGGCCCTTCAGGGCCGACGCGCCGACCTCGACGAGGCGGCCGAGATCGACGGCGCCTCCGCGTGGACCCGTTTCCGCCGCGTTCTGATGCCGCAGCTGCGCCCGACGACCTTCTTCCTGTCGATCACGGTGCTGCTCAGCTCGGTGCAGGTCTTCGACATCATCAACGTCATGACCCGCGGTGGACCGCAGGGCAACGCAACCACCACTCTCGTCTACCAGGTCTACCAGGAGACGTTCGTCAACCAGCGCGCCGGCTACGGCGCCACGGTCGCCACCGTCATGTTCGTCATCCTGCTCGCCGTCACGGTCGTCCAGGTGCGGTTCATGGACAGGGGGAAGAAGGCATGAGCACGTCCACCGTCGTCGACGCCCAGGAGGGCGAGCAGGCGACACCGGCGCGACCGGGCCGCTCGCGCCGTCGCGTCGCCCACAACGTCGAGGCCTCGACCCACAACCGCGGACCCGCTTGGACCGCAGCGGGATACGCGGGCATGTTCCTGATCGTCCTCGTCGTCGCGGTGCCCCTCTTCTGGATCCTCCTCACCTCCTTCAAGGAGCGCGGCGACATCTACGTCCGCCCCGCCCAGTGGTGGCCCACGCCGGCCACGGGAGCCAACTACAGCGAGCTGACGACCCGCATCCCCTTCTTCGACTACGTCCGCAACTCGGTCATCATCACCTCGGCCACCTCGGTGGCGAAGATCGTGCTCGGCGTTCTCAGCGCCTATGCCCTGTCGCTGCTGCGCTTCCCGGGACGCTCGGTCGTCTTCCTCGTCGTCATCGCCGCGCTGATGGTGCCCAACCAGATCACCGTGATCAGCAACTACGCGCTCGTCGCCCAGCTCGGGTGGCGCAACACCTACCAGGGCATCATCATCCCGCTCGCGGGCGTCGCGTTCGGCACCTTCCTGATGCGCAACCAGTTCCTCAACCTGCCCGGCGAGATCATCGAGGCCGCGCGGCTCGACGGTGCCGGCCCGATGAAGCTGCTGTGGCGCGTCGTCATGCCCATGTCGTGGCCGACACTCGTGGCGTTCGCTCTCATCACCGTCGTGAACGAGTGGAACGAGTACCTCTGGCCGTTCCTCATGTCCGACGACGAGACGACTGCGCCCCTGCCCGTCGGCCTGACGTTCCTGCAGAACAACGACGGCGTCACGAACTGGGGTCCCGTCATGGCCGGCACGGTGCTCGCGATGCTGCCCATCCTCGTGCTGTTCCTCTTCCTCCAGCGACAGATGATCAAGGGCCTCACGGCCGGCGCCGTCAAGAGCTGAACCTGCGCTGTCGCAGTCGAGCTCGGCGTGTGACCGCTCTCTGCGACGTCCCACCGACCCCAACCCACCACCACAGGGAAAGGCACCACCCATGAACGAGTTCTCACGTCGAGGATTCCTCGGCATCGCCGGCGCGGCCGGCATCGCCGGGCTCTCGGCCTGTGCCGGCACCGGCACCGCCACCTCGGGCAGCGGCGGCGGCTCGAGCAACACCATCGAGTTCTGGAGCAACCACCCGGGCAACAGCAAGCCGGTCGAGCAGGAGATCATCAAGGCCTTCGAGGCAGCCAACCCGAGCCTCAAGGTCAAGCTCGTCGACGCCGGCAAGAACTACGAGGAGGTCGCGCAGAAGTTCAACGCGTCCCTGGCCGGGGGGCAGCTGCCCGACGTCGTGGTCGTCTCCGACGTCACGTGGTTCAACTTCGCCCTCAACAAGCAGCTCACGCCGATGGACGAGCTGCTGTCGTCGGCCAAGATCGACACGAGCGACTACGTCGACGCGCTCTACAACGACTACAACCTGGACGACAAGCACTACGCCTTGCCGTTCGCACGGTCGACGCCGCTCTTCTACTACAACAAGGACCTCTGGAAGGCAGCCGGCCTCGAGGACCGCGGCCCCAAGGACTGGGACGAGTTCCTCACGTGGGCACCGAAGCTCAAGGCCGCGGCGGGCTCCGACAAGATCGTCATGGAGCTGCCCGACGGCTCCAACTACCTCGACTGGGTCTTCCAGAACATGGTCTGGGGCTACGGCGGCGCCTACTCCAAGGAGTGGACCCCGACCTTCTCCGACCCCAACACGGTCAAGGCCGGCACCTACCTGCAGGGCCTGGCCAAGAACGGCTTCCTCAAGCTGTCCAAGGACCCCGCGCCCGACTTCACCGCGGGCATCGTCGGGTGCACGATGATGTCGACCGGCTCGCTGGGCGGCGTGGCCAAGGACGCCAAGTTCTCGGTCGGCACGGCCTTCCTGCCCGGTGACGGCAACTGCCCCACGGGTGGGGCTGGTGTCGGCATCCCGGCGAGCATCTCCGACGCGCGCAAGAAGAACGCCTTGACGTTCATCGAGTTCCTCACCAACGCGCAGAACACCGTCACGTTCACCCAGGCCACCGGATACATGCCCGTGCGCAAGTCGGCCGTGGACCTGCCGGCCGAGAAGGCCTTCCTCGAGAAGAACCCCAACGCCAAGACGGCGATCGAGCAGCTGCCCAAGACGCGCTCGCAGGACAACGTCCGCGTGCTGCTTCCCGGTGGCGGCGCGCGCATCGGCAAGGGTCTCGACCAGATCGTCCAGGGCCAGGACGTCGCGACCGTCTTCAAGGGTCTCGACGCCGAGAGCCAGCAGGTCTTCGACTCGCAGATCAAGAGCAAGCTCGGCGCCTGAGGCGTCAGCACCACCCTCCCGTATGCCGTCCGCGCCGTCACGCGGACGGGCGCGGACGGCATACGGGGGACACGCATCCATCACGTACGGCGCGACAGCAAAGGGCATCCATGGCCACCGTGTACTTCGACGAGGCGACTCGTCGGTTCTCCAAGGACGACGCCCCGGCGGTCGACGGCATCACGCTCGACATCGCGGACGGCGAGTTCCTCGTCCTCGTCGGCCCTTCGGGCTGTGGCAAGTCCACGACCCTGCGCATGCTGGCGGGGCTCGAGCCCATCGACGGTGGTCGCATCCTCGTCGACGGTCACGACCAGAAGGGGGTGCGCCCCCGTGACCGCGACATCGCCATGGTCTTCCAGAGCTATGCGCTCTACCCCAACATGAGCGCAGCCCAGAACATGGCCTTCGCGCTGGACAACGCGAAGGTGAGCAAGGCGGAGACGAAGCAGCGCGTCGCCGAGGCCGCCAAGATCCTCGAGCTCGAGCAGCTGCTCGACCGCAAGCCCGGGCAGATGTCCGGAGGGCAGCGCCAGCGCGTGGCCATGGGCCGAGCGATCGTGCGCAACCCCAAGGTCTTCTGCATGGACGAGCCGCTGTCCAACCTCGATGCGAAGCTGCGCGTCTCGACCCGATCCCAGATCGCCGGACTGCAGCGCCGCCTCGGCATCACGACGGTCTACGTCACCCATGACCAGGTCGAGGCGATGACGATGGGCCACCGGGTCGCGGTGCTTCGCGACGGGAAGCTGCAGCAGGTCGACACGCCGGAGCGCCTCTACGACCACCCGGTCAACACCTTCGTCGCGGCGTTCATCGGCTCGCCGGCCATCACGCTCGTCGAGTCGGACGTGCGCGAAGGCGTCGCCCACGTGCACGGGCTGACCGTGCCGCTCGACCGCGCCGTCGCGGGACGCGCGAAGGAGAAGGTCGTCGTCGGGCTGCGTCCCGAGTCGTGGCACGTCGTCGACACGCCCGCCCACGACGGTCGGAAGGACGGCGACGGCACGTCGCTCGCCCTCAACGTCGAGCTCGTCGAGTCGCTGGGGTCCGAGTCGTTCGTCTACGGTCGTCCCGTGGGCGCCGAAGAAGGGGCCGACCGCGTGACGGTTCGCCTCGACAAGCGCACCCACCTGAGGGTCGGAGACGTCGTGCACGTCGAGCCCAACCACGGTGAGGTGCACCTCTTCGACGCGGCGTCGGGCGAGCGGATCGAGGCCTGAGATGGCAGACCGTCCCGGACCGTGGGCATCCGGCCGGTTCGACGTCGAGGGCCACCGTGGCGCCAAGGGCCTCGTCGTCGAGAACACCCTCGCGAGCTTCGCAGCGGCCTACGACGCCGGCGTGACCGGGGTCGAGCTCGATGTGCGGCTCACGGCCGACGGCGAGGTCGTCGTGTGGCACGACCCGGTGCTGCTGCCGCTCAAGTGCCTCTCGACGGGCCCCGACCTCGTCGGTGCCCGCGTCGCCGACCTCACCCTGGCCCAGCTGCGAACCGTCGACGTCGGCAGCCAGACCCTGGCCGCCTTCCCCGACCAGCGACCGTCTCCGGGCGCCCGGATCTCCACCCTCGACGAGGTTCTGGCCCACGGCCTCGAGCGTTCGCCGGACGTGTGGTGGACCATCGAGGTCAAGGTCGACCCGCGCGACGCGGGGGAGTCGGGCAACCGGCGTCGCCTCCTCGAGGGGGTGCTCTCCAGCCTCCACGCGGCCGGCCTCGAGCGACAGTGCTTCATCCACTCCTTCGACTGGGCCGTGCTCGAGCTCTCGGCCCTGCTGGCCCCGACGGTGACCCGTTCGGCGCTCGTCGAGTCCGGCGTGACCTGGGTGCCGGGCAGCCCGTGGACCGGTAGCGTCGTCGCGGGGACGACCCATGAGGACGTGTGCGACGGGGCCGCGGCGGTCGGTGCCCAGGTGATCTCGCCCGAGCACGTCCTCGTCGACGAGCCCTTCGTCGAGCGGGCTCATGGGGCCGGGCTCGCTGTCCTGCCGTGGACGGTCAACGAGGCCGCGCGCATGGTCGAGCTCGTCGAGGCCGGGGTCGACGGCCTCGTGTCGGACTATCCCGACCGTGCCCTCTCGGTGCTGGCACCCTGCCCCGCCTGACCCGCGGTCGTTGCGCCGCGACCCGACGGTGGGCCCGTAGCGAGGGGCCGGACCCCCGTGGGTCCGGCCCCTCGCTCCCCCTCCCGGTGCCCCTGTGGGGCGGGAGACGTGGCGCTCGTGGCACACTCGTGCGGTCGACAGACGCCGATGTCGGCGCTGCCACCGCCAGGTGCAGCAGCTGGGTGGGGACCCCTGGACCCCACCCATTCGCTAGAACGCCGTTCCAGCGAACTCATGATGCTTTCGAAGGGCTCCGATGTCAACCGATCGGACGTACGACAACCGCTCCCGGGCAGAGGCGGCGCTCGCTACCCGGCGGCGGATCATCGAGGCGGCGAGCGAGATGCTCCTCCGGGAGGGCTACCACGCCATGTCCGTCAGCGCGCTCGCCGGCGCAGCAGGCGTCAGCGCGCAGACGGTCTACAACGCCATCGGGGGCAAGGCGGCCGTGGTCAAGGCGGTCTACGACGTCCTGCTCGTCGGCGACGACGCCCCCGTGGCCATGCAGGACCGGCCCGAGTTCCGGGCGATGTCCGAGGCTCCCGACCGCGAGGCCTTCATGCGGGCGTATGCCGCCCTGTGCGCGACGATCTACGAGCGCGTCGGCCCGTTGCTCGGGGTCCTGCTCGCCCAGGGGCCCGGCGGTGACAGCGGCCTGCAGGACTTCGTGGCGACCATCGACCGAGAGCGTCGGGCCGGCAACACCAACGCGCTGAACGCCCTGGACCAGGCGCACGGCCTGCCGCCCCGGCTCGACCGCGAGCACTTCATCGACATCGTCTGGACCATGTCGTCCCCGGAGATCTACGACCGCTTCGTGCGACGCTGCGGCTGGACCCACGAGATGTATGCCGCCTGGCTGGCCGAGGCGCTCGTCGCGATCTTCGACCACGCCAGCAACGGAACCCAGGAGGACTGACCATGCCCCGCCAGATCGCCACCACCACCGAGGTCGACCGCGACGCGCTGCTCGACTTCGTGCGCCCTCGCCACTCGATGGTGCTCATGACCCAGCGGTCGGACGGGCGCCCGCAGGCCTCACCGGTCACCGGTGGCGTCGACGAGCAGGGCCGCATCGTCATCTCGACCTACCCCGAGCGGGCCAAGACGACGAACGCCCGCCGGCGTCCGCAGGTCAGCGTGCTCGTCCTGTCCGACGACTTCGGCGGCGAATGGGTCCAGGTCGACGGCGACTGCGAGGTCATCGACCTGCCCGAGTCCGTCGAGCCGCTCGTCGACTACTACCGCGCGATCTCCGGCGAGCACCCCGACTGGGACGAGTACCGCCAGGCGATGCGCGACCAGGGCAAGTCCCTGCTCCGGGTCACCCCGACCCGGTGGGGTCCGGTGGCCACGGGCGGCTTCCCCGCGCGCCTCGCTTGAGACGTCGACGGGGTCCACGCCCCTAGGCTGGCCGGATGCTGCGCGTCGGGGTCACCGGAGGAATCGGGTCGGGCAAGTCCACGGTCTCGCACCGGCTCGCCGAGCTCGGGGCACACGTCGTCGATGCCGACGCCGTCGCGCGCGAGGTCGTCGAGCCGGGCAAGCCCACGCTGCAACGGATCCGGGAGCGCTTCGGCGCGGGCGTGATCCGCGCCGACGGCTCGCTGGACCGGGCGGCCCTGGCGGCCATCGTGTTTCCCGACCGCGACGCCCTGGACGCGCTGGACGCCATCACCGGTCCGGCGATCGCGGCGCGTGCGGCGCAGCTGCGGGCGAGCGCCCCTGAGGGGGCGGTGTCCGTCTACGACATGCCGCTCCTCGTCGAGCGCGGGCTCTGGGTGCACGAGCACCTGTCCGTCGTCGTCGAGACCGACGTGGAGACACGGGTCCGCAGGCTCGTCGAGCAGCGTGGTCTCGGCGAGGACGATGCTCGCCACCGCATCGCGGCACAGGCCACGGAGCAGCAGCGCCGCGCGGTCGCCGACGTCGTCCTCGACAACTCCGGCACGCCGGACGACCTCGAGCGCGCCGTCGATGACCTCTGGGCAGAGCGGTTGGAGCCGTATGCCGTGAACCTCGCGAGCGGCACCCGGTCGCGGCGTCCGGACCACGCGACCGACGTCGTCGTCGAGCCACGCGCGGACTGGGAGGCCCGTGCCGAGCGCGTCGTCGCGCGCCTCGCCGCCGCGCTCGCGCCCACCGGTGTCGTCACCGAGGTGTCGCACATCGGCTCGACGTCGGTACCAGGCCTGCTCGCCAAGGACGTCATCGACGTGCAGGTCGGCGTCCACCGCCTTGCGGACGCCGACCGCGAGGACGTGCGTCGAGCCCTGGCCGACGCCGGCTACGTCTTCTCGCACGGCAACCACAGCGACACCCCGCACCCGCTGGACGCGGACCCGTCCGGGTGGGTCAAGCGCTTCCTCGGCGGGTGTGACCCGGGCAACCACGTCCACGTCCACGTCCGCGAGAAAGGCTCTGCCGGCTGGCGTTTCGCGTTGCTGTTCCGCGACTGGATGCGCCACGAGCCGGCCGAGCGGGACGCGTACGCCGCGGAGAAGCGTCGGCTCCTCGCGCTCCACCACACGACGTCCGACTACGTCGAGGCCAAGGAGCCGTGGTTCGAGGGAGCGTGGCAGCGGGCGACGGACTGGGCCGAGCGCTCGGGATGGCAGCCGCGATGAGGGGGCACCCGGCATACGCCGGCACTGGACGGTGTTGAGGCTGGCATGCGTGGTGAGTACAAGGTTCCCGGTGGCAAGCTCGTGGCGGTCGACCTCGAGGAGGTGGACGGCCGGCTGGCGGGAGTCAGCGTGTCGGGCGACTTCTTCCTCGAGCCGGACGAGGCGCTCGGCGACATCAACGCGGCGCTGACGGGGATGCCCGTCGACGCCGGCGTCGAGCAGCTGGCCGGCGCCGTCACCGGTGCGCTCACCGACGACGTCTCGCTCATCGGCTTCACGGCCGAGTCGATCGGGATCGCGATCCGCAGGGCGCTCGGCAAGGCGACCGGCTGGGACGACCACGCCTTCGACGTGATCCCCGCCCGCGTGCTCGACCCCGCCGTGCACGTCGCCCTCGACGAGGTGATCGCCCACGAGGTCGCGGCGGGGCGGCGCCCGCCGACCCTGCGCTTCTGGGACTGGGACAGCCCGCTCGTCGTCATCGGGTCGTTCCAGTCGGTCCGCAACGAGGTGGACCCCGAGGGCGCGCATCGGCACGGCATCGACGTCGTGCGTCGGGTCTCCGGCGGCGGCGCCATGTTCATGGAGCCGGGCAACACGATCACCTACTCGCTCGTCGTGCCGACCTCCCTCGTCGAGGGCCTGAGCTTCGAGCGCTCCTACTCCTTCCTCGACGAGTGGGTCATCGAGGCGCTCGCCGACGTCGGTGTCGCCGCCCACTTCGTGCCCCTCAACGACATCGCGAGCGACCGCGGCAAGATCGGGGGAGCGGCGCAGAAGCGCTTCGTGTCCGGCGCCGTGCTGCACCACGTGACGATGGCCTACGACATCGACGCCGACAAGATGCTCGAGGTGCTGCGGATCGGCCGCGAGAAGATGAGCGACAAGGGGACGAAGTCGGCCAACAAGCGGGTCGACCCGATGCGCTCGCAGACCGGCATGACGCGTGACGCGATCCTGGAGTCCTTCGCCGCGTCCTTCGCCCGCCGCTACCGGTCGGCCGGCTCGGACTACACGGCGGCCGAGCTCGAAGCCGCCCAGCGGCTCGTCGACGAGAAGTTCGCGACCCAGGAGTGGACCCACCGCGTGCCCTGATGTCGAGGACGGCGTGTCGGCTCCGACGTCCCGTGCGAGGCGGCAGACTGGCCGCCCACGATCGGGAAGGGAACTCCCATGAAGTACGTCATCCTCATCCACTCCAACCCGCAGCCCTGGGGCCACCCGACCGGGAACTTCGTCCCCGAGGCGCTCGCCCGGCCGCAGGAGGAGCGGGATGCCGGCGGTGCCGCGTTCGACGCGATGCTCGGCGAGCTGTCCGCGAGCGGGGAGCTCAAGGGCGGCGAGGCGCTCGGGGACCCGGCGTCGGCCCGGCTCTACCGCTGGGCCGCGGACGGCACGGTGGCGACGGACGGGCCGTACGCCGAGAGCAAGGAGCACCTTGCCGGCTTCTTCCTGCTCGACGTGGCCTCCCGCGAGCGGGCCGAGGAGCTGGCCAGCTACTTCGCGGGGCCCGGCGACACCGTCGAGCTGCGCCCCGCCTACGTCTGGGACGAGTAGGCGGGTGGGCGCTGTCGGTCGTGCGACGTACGGTTGAGCCATGCGTCCCACGACCGACCTCCAGCGCACGGTGGCACCCTTCGAGGTGATCTCCGAGTACACGCCCAGCGGTGACCAGCCCACGGCGATCGCCGAGCTCGCGCGGCGGGTCAAGGCGGGCGACACCGACACGGTGCTGCTGGGCGCCACCGGCACCGGCAAGTCGGCCACGACGGCCTGGCTCATCGAGCAGGTCCAGCGCCCGACCCTCGTCATGGCGCCCAACAAGACGCTCGCCGCCCAGCTCGCCAACGAGTTCCGCGAGCTGCTGCCCAACAACGCCGTCGAGTACTTCGTCAGCTACTACGACTACTACCAGCCCGAGGCGTACATCCCGCAGACCGACACCTACATCGAGAAGGACAGCTCGGTCAACGACGAGGTCGAGCGGCTGCGGCACTCGGCGACCAACTCGCTGCTGACCCGGCGTGACGTCATCGTCGTCGCGTCCGTCTCGTGCATCTACGGCCTCGGCACCCCGCAGGAGTACGTCGACCGGATGGCGCGGCTCAAGGTCGGCCAGGAGATCGTCCGCGACGACCTGCTCCGCCGTTTCGTCGAGATGCAGTACACCCGCAACGACCTCGCCTTCACCCGCGGCACCTTCCGGGTGCGCGGCGACACGGTCGAGATCATCCCGGTCTACGAGGAGCTCGCGATCCGTATCGAGTTCTTCGGTGACGAGATCGAGCGCATCTACACGCTGCACCCCGTGACGGGGGAGGTCGTCAACGAGGAGCAGGAGATGTACGTCTTCCCTGCCTCCCACTACGTCGCCGGCCCGGAGCGCATGGAGCGTGCCATCCGCGGCATCGAGCTCGAGCTCGAGGACCAGCTGGCCCTCTTCGAGAAGCAGGGCAAGCTGCTCGAGGCCCAGCGCCTGCGCATGCGCACGACCTACGACCTCGAGATGATGCGCCAGGTCGGCTTCTGCAACGGCATCGAGAACTACAGCCGGCACATCGACGGTCGCACCTCCGGGTCGGCGCCGAACTGCCTCATCGACTACTTCCCCGAGGACTTCCTGCTCGTGCTCGACGAGTCGCACCAGACGGTGCCGCAGATCGGCGCGATGTACGAGGGCGACATGTCCCGCAAGCGGATGCTCGTCGAGCACGGCTTCCGCCTGCCGAGCGCCATGGACAACCGGCCGCTGAAGTGGGAGGAGTTCCTCGAGCGCATCGGACAGACCGTCTACCTCTCGGCCACGCCGGGTGAGTACGAGCTGGCCAAGTCGGGGCCGCCGGTCGAGCAGATCATCCGACCGACCGGTCTCGTCGACCCCGAGGTCGTGCTCAAGCCGACCAAGGGCCAGATCGACGACCTCATGCACGAGATCCAGGAGCGCACCAAGCGCAACGAGCGCGTCCTGGTCACGACCCTGACCAAGAAGATGGCCGAGGACCTCACCGACTACCTCCTCGACAAGGGCATCCGGGTCCGCTACCTCCACAGCGACATCGACACCCTGCGCCGGGTCGAGCTGCTGCGCGAGCTGCGTAGCGGTGTCTTCGACGTCCTCGTCGGCATCAACCTCCTGCGCGAGGGTCTCGACCTGCCGGAGGTGTCCCTGGTGGCGATCCTCGACGCCGACAAGGAGGGCTTCCTCCGCTCGGCCCGCTCGCTGATCCAGACGATCGGTCGCGCGGCCCGAAACGTGTCGGGTCAGGTCCACATGTACGCCGACAAGATGACGCCGTCGATGGAGCAGGCGCTCGACGAGACCAACCGGCGCCGTGAGAAGCAGGTCGCCTACAACACCGAGCACGGCATCGACCCGACGCCGCTGCGCAAGAAGATCGCGGACATCACCGACCTGCTCGAGCGGGAGGATGCCGACACCCAGGAGCTGCTGGGATCCGGACGCATGCAGTCCCGGGGCAAGAGCGGCTCCGGCCGTGGCGCGATGGCGGCCGACGTCGGTGTGTCTGCGGGAGGCTCGACCAACCGACCTGCCGACATGGCGGCAGCAGACCTCGCCGGGCTCATCCAGGAGCTCACCACCCAGATGCACCAGGCGGCGGCAGAGCTCCACTTCGAGCTCGCGGCCCGGCTGCGCGACGAGATCGGCGACCTGAAGAAGGAGCTGCGGCAGATGAGTGCCGCGACCCGTTGAGCAGAGGGTGAGGCAACGGCAGTGACGCGAGGCGCGGCGACGGACGGTGTGGCCGGTCGGCTGCGGGCCGCCGCCCTCGCCATGCCCGGGGCCTGGGAGGACTCGCCCTGGGACGGTGACACGGTCGCCAAGGTCGGCGACAAGATCTTCGCCTTCCTCGGGGCGGACTCGGTGGGGGTCAAGAGCGCCCGCAGCCGAAACGAGGCCGACGAGTGGCTGCTGCGCTACCCCGACGACGCGTCCGTCATGGCCTACATCGGCCGCCACGGCTGGAACACCCTGCGGACCACGGGAGCCATCGACGAGGACGAGCTGCTCGAGGCGATCGAGACCTCCTACGAGATCGTCGTCTCCGGGTTGCCACGCAGTCGACGCCCGCACCCCGACGACCGCGGCGAGGTGCTGCCGCGGCACGCCACGCCCACAGGACGGGACCGATTTGAGGCGGGACGCCCGGAGTGAAAGACTCAGGCGTTCACGGAGGGGAGTATCCCCGACACGACGGGCTCGTCATCACGGAGTGGGTCTCACCGCCGCTCCCGGTCCCGTCGGTCCGACAGCACGTCGGGCGGGAGAGACCTCCGGTTACTGATCTGGTGACCGGAAGGTTGTGCCCATGAACGTTCCCGTGTGGGGCTGGTTCCTCACGATCGGCCTGATGGCCGTGTTCCTGCTCATCGACGTGTTCGTCATCGCCCGGCGGCCGCACGTCCCCTCGATGGCCGAGGCCGGCCGACACCTGGCGTTCTACGTCGCGGCAGCCGTGCTCTTCGGCCTCTTCGTGTGGTTCGAGTGGGGCGGCCAGTACGCGGGTGAGTTCTACGCCGGCTGGCTGACCGAGTACTCGTTGTCGGTCGACAACCTCTTCGTCTTCCTGCTCATCATGGCCAGCTTCAAGGTGCCTCAGAAGCTGCAGCAGTCGGCCCTCATGGTCGGCATCATCATCGCGATCATCCTGCGTGGCGTCTTCATCGCGCTCGGCGCGGTCGTCATCAACGCCTACTCGTGGGTCTTCTACATCTTCGGGGCGTTCCTCGTCTACACCGCCGTCAAGCTCGCCACGGGGGGCGAGACCGACGACGACGAGTACCACGAGAACCGTTTCCTGCTGTGGATCGAGAAGCGCTTCCCGGCCACCAAGGAGTGGAACGGCACGCGCCTCACCGTGATCGAGAACGGCAAGCGCCTCATCACCCCGATGCTCATCGTCATCCTGGCGCTGGGCACGACCGACCTCCTCTTCGCGCTCGACTCGATCCCGGCGATCTACGGGCTGACGAAGGAGCCCTTCCTCGTCCTGACGGCCAACATCTTCGCCCTGATGGGGCTGCGGCAGCTGTACTTCCTCATCGGCGGACTGCTCAAGAGGCTCGTCTACCTCAGCATCGGGCTCTCCGTGCTGCTCGCCTTCATCGGGGTCAAGCTCGTCATGCACGCGCTGCACGAGAACAACCTGCCGTTCATCAACGGCGGCCAGCCCCTCGAGGGCGTGCCCGACATCCCGATCCTCGTCTCGCTGGGCGCGATCGTGCTCATCCTCGGCGTCACGACCGTCGCGAGCCTGTGGAAGTCCAGCCGAGACGCCAAGCTGGAGGCGGCGGGCCCCGTGGCGCTCGAGCGTTCCGACGACGGGACGAGCGACAGCGCGCCCTCCAGGGCAGCGACGCGCGACGTCCTCTGACGCACGACCTGACGGACGACGCGCCCAGGGACGGGACGCGTCGGCGGCCTAGGGGTTGGTCACGGGCAGTCGCAGGGCTGCCCGCCGACGTCGCAGGCTGGCGATCACCAGGCGCTGGTGGCGCAGCAGCAGGCGACGTTCGGGGTTGGTGACGAGCCGCCCGCTCAGCGGGACGAACGTCGGTAGGTGGCGCAGACGGTCCTCGATGGCCGTGAGGGCACCGATGAGCTCACGGATGCTCATGGTGGACACGTCGGCCGCAGAGGCATCGGCGGGCGCGGACAGGTTCAGCGACTGGGACATGCATTACTCCAAAGCCGTACTTGGTCACGGTCGGCGTCGTGTGGTGGGACGTCGGCCAGCACGTCGGATCCCGATCAGGGTGGCGCCCGAGGTGAGGTCGTGACTGCGAAGATACGATCCTTCCCGGCGCCGCGGCAGGGACCTAGGTCCCGAACCGGACGGCGACTCACACCTGGCGCACCCGGTGGGCGACGACCCAACCGAGCAGGGCGGGCACGGCCATGACGGCGAAGACGGCGGCATACGCCCCCGGCACCGCCGAGCCGGCCGCGGCGAAGACGATGGCCGACAGGGCGATCGCGGTGGCGGCTCCCGCGGAGTCGCCGATCTGGAGGGCCGAGCTGACCAGACCCTGCTCGGTCGTGCCCGCCCGGGCCAGCGCCTGCGCCGTGACGCGAGGGTAGAGCGTGCCGATCCCGAGCCCGACCACGGGGAAGAGCGCGATGACGACCCACGTGGGGGCTGCGAGGGCGACCGCCCCGGCGAGACCGAGGAGCGAGAGCGTGATAGCGCCGAGCGACACGGCCGCCGTGCGCCCGATCTCGAAGCGGCGGTCCCAGCGCCCCTGCACCCACGACCCGACGAACCACGTCACGCCGGTCACGGTGAGGGCGACGCCGGCGAGGCTGGGGCTCAGCCCGTCGCGCTCCGTCAGCAGACGGGGAAGGTAGACCTCGGCCCCGCTGAAGGCGGCGAAGGCGAGAGCCCGCAGGGCGACGTCGGTCGGTAGGCCACGGGCCGCACGCAACGTCCCGCGCGGCGTGAGCGGCAGGAGGGTGAGGCCCACGACCACGAGGGCGACGACGGCGAGCGTGATGCCGACGGCGTCGAGCCGGTCGGCCGCCGCGTTGAGCGCGAGAACGGCAGCCGCCAGCACTCCCGAGGCCGCGATCGACCGGGTGCGCCACGGCACGTCGACGACCTCCTGGCGCAGCCCCGTGAGGATGCGGCCGAGCAGCACGGCGGCCACCACGAGGACGACGAGGGCCAGGCCGAAGACCCAGCGCCAGCCGATGGTCTGCGTGATGAGCCCGGCCACGAACGGTCCTGCGATCGACGGCACGACCCAGGCCGCTGAGAAGCCGGCGAGGATCGCCGTGTGCAGGCGCTGCGGGTAGACGCGGGTCACGAGGACGTAGAGGGCGGTGCTCGTCATCCCGGCGCCCAGGCCCTGCACCACCCGCGCGGCGACGAGCACCCCCATCGACGGCGCGAGCCCCGCGACGACGAGCCCGGTGGCGAAGAGCGCCAGGCCGATGAGCAGGGGTGGCCGCGGGCCGCGCCGGTCGGCCAGGTTGCCGGACCAGACGATGCTGACGATGCCCGAGGCGAGCGTCGCGGTGAAGGCCATCGCATAGAGCGAGGCGCCGTCGAGGTCACGGGCGATGGTCGGCATGACCGTCGTCAGGGCGAGCGCCTCGAACGCGTGGAGCGAGACGAGGGCGAGGACGCCGACGGTCGTGGCCCGCAACGCCGTCGACAGGATGCCGCCACCGTCGTCCGGGACGGCCGAGGGGGACTCAGTGCGCATGGTGCCCGAGGTCATGCGGTGACGGTAGGACTTCGAGTGGGCGTGAGGTCAAGGCCGTCATCATCCCGGACCCATGGCCGCAGCCTCCGGTGACTCGGGACGCGCCTGGGCGCCGAGGACGACCGCGCTCGCGAGCACCACCAGGGCCATGCCCGCCACCTGGCTCCGGTCGAGGACCTGGTGGAGCACGACGAGGCCGGCGAGCGCAGCCACCACCGGTTCGAGGCTGAGCAGGATGCCGAAGACGTGCTGGGCGAGATGGCGCAGGGCGACGAGCTCGAGCGAGTAGGGCAGCACCGACGACAGGACGGCGATGCCGAGGCCGAGCGCGACGTCGCGGGCTGTCCACCGGTCCACCGACGTCAGGCCCAGAGGGGCCACCGCGACAGTCGAGACGATGAGCGCCAGCGCGAGCCCGTCGAGGCCCCCGAACGCCCGCCCGGTGCGCTGGCTGAGGACGATGTACGCCGCCCACATGACGCCCGCGAGCGCCGCGAAGCCGACCCCGACGAGGTCGAGCCGGTCCCACGAGGTGTGCAGCACCCCCGACACGAGAAGCACGCCTACGGCCGCCGCAGCGACGGCGAGCACGTCCCGGGGACGACGGCTCAGGGCCGCGGCGAGCCCGAGCGGTCCGAGGAACTCGATGGTGACGGCGACGCCGATCGGCAGGTGCGCCAGGGAGGCGTAGAACGAGGTGTTCATCGCCGCGAGCGCCAGCCCGAAGAGCACGACCGTGCCCCAGTCGGAACGGCTGCGTCCGCGCCACGAGGGCCTCGCGACGGCATACAGGATCACCATGGCGAAGAGGAGGCGCAGCAGCACTGAGCCGGCGGCCCCGATGCGCGGGACGAGCGTGGCGGCGAAGGCGCCACCGAACTGGACGGAGACGACTCCGCCGAGGACGAGGAGGGGAGCGGTGCGGCGGTCGACGCTCACGGCATCGGCAGGCGCCCGGCAGCGACGAGCGTGGCGACGCGGTCGGCAGGCAGGTCCTCCTCGACGAGCACGCCGCCCGTCTCGGAGGCGTGGACCATGCGGCCGGGGCGCACGACGATGCCGACGTGGTGGATGCGCCGGCCGGGTCGTGCGAAGAAGTAGAGGTCGCCGGGCCGGACCGCGTCGAGCTCCACGGGGGTCGCGAACAGGGCCTGGGCGTACGCGTCGCGGGCGACGACCACCCCCATCAACCGCCAGGTGTGCAGCACGAGGCCCGAGCAGTCGAACCCGTGGGAGGAGATCCCCGACCACAGGTAGGGCAGCCCGATGTGGCTCCGGGCCTCCTCCACCGCGGGGTGGCGCTCGCCGTGGGCCGGCACCGTGGCATCGAGGACCTGGGCCGGACCGGACACGGACCCCGCGTCGCCGGCGGCCTCCAGGTGCGACGTCGGGACCCAGCCCGGGTAGCCCCGTCCGTCCTTCGGGGACGGCTGCCAGGGAGCCACGACGTGCGACCACGAGCCGGAGCCGTCCGTGCGACGGGTCTCCGTCACGAGGACCGGCTCGCCGGCGAGCAGCTGCGTCTCGACCCGACCGTGCAGCCCGAGCCGCCCGTCTCCCGACTCGTCGTGGGTGGCGTTCGCGTCGAGGGCCGCCAGCCACCCCGCGACGTCCGGGTGCTCGCTCACGGCGGGCGCATCGACGGGCCGCGGCCCCTCGGGACTGGACCAGACCGTCGTCACGGGGACCCGCACGACGTGGCTCGCATGCACGGCAGCGACGGCAGGGACGGCAGGGACGGCGGCGGACGGACTCACGCCCGTCATCCTCGCACCACGCCACGGCAGCGCTCCCGCGGGCCGGGTCCGGCGTGTCAGGTCGGCCGCCCGCGGCTCGTCGACCTTGTCTCTTCTCTCACGAATCGGCGCCGACCTGTCCCGGGTACTGGTCCGGGCGCGTCCGGGGCCGTACCGTCAGAGGTATGGCAGAGCGAATCACCCTCGAGGGATTCGATCCCCCGAAGAACCGACGTCACGGCCCGGACGGCGACCTCGTCGACGTCAAGGGCTGGCTGCATGCCCCGGTCGACTGGACCGGTGGGCCGCGGCTGGAGCACATCTGGCGCGAGAAGCACGGACGCTCTCGACTCGGCATCGGCCTCGCGGTCGCCAACAACCCGAGGCGCCACATCCTCCTGACGAACGTCCCGCCCGACCTCGACTTCCTCCGGTCCGAGCTCGAGTCGCTCATCGCCGAGCTGGACCCGGACGCCGATCCCGGTCCGCAGTCCGATCTCGAGGACGCCCAGTAGCAACGCCCACGTGACGGCCGGCGTCCGTTCTGTCGCGTGTGTCCCGGTGCCCGTCCACGCCGTCCTCGTCTCCGTCGGGTGAAGTGGTCCGACTCGCCCGCGCGGCGACGGGTCCCGCTCGTAGGCTGAGGCGGTGGCCAGGCCCGCGATCATCACCGTGGACGACGACGCGCCGGTCTCGGCTGCGATCGCGAGGGACCTGCGCGCCCGCTACGGAGACGAGCACCGCGTCCTGCGCGCGTCCTCCGGTGCCGAGGCGCTCGACCTCGTCGCACGCCTGCTCCTGCGCGGCCAGCCGCTGGCCCTCGTCGCCTCGGACCAGCGCATGCCGGCCATGACCGGCATCGAGCTGCTGTCGCGGGTCCGCGCCGACGTGCCGGACGCGAAGCTGCTCCTGCTCACGGCGTACGCCGACACCGACGTCGCGATCTCGGCGATCAACGACATCGGGCTCGACCACTACCTCCTGAAGCCGTGGGACCCGCCCGAGGACCGGCTCTACCCCGTCGTCGACGACCTGCTCGCCGACTGGCACAACGCCCATCCCGAGCAGGGCAACGACGTCCGCGTCGTCGGTCACCGGTGGTCCGAGGGAAGTCACGTCGTCAAGACCTTCCTCGCCAACAACCACGTGCCCTACGTCTGGCTCGACGTCGAGCGTGACGAGGAGGGGGCGCGTCTGCGGGACCTCGCGGGAGCGCAGCCGGAGGACCTCCCGCTCGTGCTCGTCCCGGACGGGGAGACGCTGCGCGCCCCGACACCGGTCGCCGTCGCGACGGCCCTCGGTTTGCGGACCCGCGCCGAGCGGGACCTCTACGACCTGTGCATCGTGGGGGGCGGCCCGGCCGGGCTCGCCGCCGCCGTCTACGCCGCGTCCGAGGGACTGAGCACCGTCGTCGTCGAGCACGACGCCCCTGGTGGGCAGGCGGGGCAGAGCGCGGCGATCGAGAACTACCTGGGCTTCCCGCGGGGGCTGTCCGGCGCCGACCTCGCCCAGCGCGCCATCGCCCAGGCCCGCCGGTTCGGGGCCGAGATGGTGCTCGCCCGTGACGTCGTCGCCCTCGAGGCGAGGGGCCCGGCCCGGGCGGTCGTCCTCGACGGCGCCGACGACATCGAGGCGCGCAGCGTCGTGCTGGCGACCGGAGTCTCGTACCGGCGGCTGGAGGCACGCGGCATCGACGCGCTCGTCGGCCGCGGCGTGCAGTACGGCTCCAACGCGGCCCAGGCCGCTGCCTGCGCCGGCGAGGAGGTCTACGTCGTCGGCGCGGCCAACTCCGCAGGCCAGGCGGTCCTCAACCTCGCCCGCCACGCGAAGCGCGTCACCCTCGTCGTCCGTGGTGAGTCCCTCGAGGCGGGCATGTCGCAGTACCTCGTCGAGCGGATCCGCGGCGACGAGCGGATCCGGGTGCTGTGCCGCACCGAGGTGGTCGGCGCGAACGGGGACGGCCACCTCGAGCGCCTGACGCTCGCCGACCGGCACATCGGCGCCACGACGAAGGTGCCGGCCGCGTGGCTCTTCGTCTACATCGGCGCGACACCGCGGACGGACTGGCTCGGTGCAGAGGTCGTGCGCGACGAGCACGGCTTCGTCGTCACCGGGCACGACCTGGTGACCGGTCCGCACGCCCACGGATGGACGCTCGCCCGACCGCCGTTCGCCCTGGAGACGAGCCTGCCCGGTGTCTTCGCCGCCGGAGACGTGCGGTCGGACTCGATGAAGCGCGTCGCCTCGGCGGTCGGCGAGGGCTCGATGTCGGTCTACTTCGTCCACCGCTACCTCGCCACGATCTGACGGCCGCACAGACGGGACCCCGCGATGCTCGAGCTCTCCGACCTCCGGACGGTGCCGCTCTTCGACGGCCTGCGCGACGACCAGCTGGAGGAGCTGCTGGAGGCGGGCGACGAGGTCGCGATCGTGCCCGGAGAGGTGATGTGGCTCGAGGGCGACCGGGCCGACCACTGGTGGGTCGTCGTCGACGGGACGCTCGACCTCTCGCGACACGTCGGCCGGGAGGATGTCGTGGTCGGCCGGATGGACGTGCCCGGGCGGTGGGCGGGTGGCTTCCGGGCGTGGGACGAGCACGGCGTCTACCTCGCGACGGCGCGGGGTGTCACGCCTGGCCGTCTGCTGCGCGTCCCGGCCGAGCGTCTCCACGAGCTGGCCAACGTCTGGTTCCCCTTCGCCGCGCACCTCGTCGCGGGCCTCTACGGCACGGCGCGCTCGATCGAGGCGACAGCCCGCCAGCGCAGCGCGCTCGTGACCTTGGGGACGCTCGCCGCCGGTCTGGCGCACGAGATCAACAACCCTGCCGCCGCCGCAGCACGCTCGGCGGCGGAGCTCGAGCGCGCCTGCGGCGGACTGCTCGACGCGCTGCGACAGATGGCCTCGAGCGGCCTCACCGCGACGCAGTTCGAACAGCTAGATGGGCTCCGCCGCGAGCTCGAGGCGCCGATCGTCCTTCCCGACCCCCTCGAGACGGCAGACCGGGAGGAGGAGCTGGGTGAGTGGCTGGACCGGGCCGGCATCGGGCGTCCCTGGGAGCTCGCGGCCTCCCTCGTCTCGGCCGGCGCGGACGTCGACTGGGTCGCCCGTGCCGCCGCTGCGAGCCCGGGCGACGGGCTGGCCGCCTCGCTCGGCTGGGTCGCGCGCACCATCGACGTGTCCTCGCTGCTCGCCGAGGTCCGCGAGTCCACGCGCCGCGTCTCCGAGCTCGTCGCGGGCATCAAGTCCTACTCACAGATGGACCGCGCGTCCCACCAGCGCGTCGACGTCCGTGAGGGACTCGAGAGCACCCTGCTCGTCATGGGGCCGCGGCTGCGTCCCGGCGTCACGGTCGTGCGCGACTGGGGGAGCGACGTGCCCGTCGTGGACGGCATGCCCGGTGAGCTCAACCAGGTGTGGACCAACCTCGTCGACAACGCCGTCGACGCGATGGACGGTGTGGGCACCCTGACGGTGAGCACCCGACGGGACGGGGACGCCGTGGTCATCGAGATCAGAGACACGGGGGCCGGCATGAGTCCCGACGTGCAGCAGCGGGCCTTCGAGGCCTTCTACACGACGAAGGACGTCGGCCGCGGCACCGGGCTCGGCCTGGACATCGCCCGCCGCATCGTCGTCGAGCGCCATGGCGGATCGGTCGAGATCGAGTCGCAGTCGGGTGACACACGTCTGCGGGTTCGCTTGCCCGTCAAGGCTCCCCACGTGCCGGCATCCTGACGACGGGTCGGGCCGCACGGCATCCGCCATCGTGTCGTCACCGAGGACGTATGCCGTCCCGTCGGCTCAGGTGGTCACCAGCCGCGGGCGCGCCACTCGCCGAGGTGCGGCCGCTCGGCGCCGAGGGTCGAGTCGTCGCCGTGCCCGGGGTAGAACCACGTGTCGTCGTCGTAGACGTCGAAGACACGGGTCGTGACGTCGTCGATCAGGGTGTCGAAGCTCTGGCCCGGGTTCTTCGTGTTGCCGACGCCGCCGGGGAAGAGGCTGTCGCCCGTGAAGAGGTGGGTGTGGCCCGCCGGGTCGGCGTAGGCGAGGGCGATGGAGCCGGGCGTGTGCCCCCGCAGGTGGACGACGTCGAGGGTGACGTCCCCGACCGTGACCGTGTCGCCCTGGTGGACGCGCTCGTCGACCGGCACGGGCAGTGCATCGGCGTCGTCGGCTCCGGCGACGGTGCGGGCACCGGTCGCGGCGACGACCGCGCCGAGCCCGCCGACGTGGTCGTGGTGCTGGTGGGTGGTGACGACGGTGTCGAGCCCCGCGCCGCCGGCAGCGACGAGCTCGAGCAGTCGGCCGGGCTCGGCGGCCGCGTCGACGAGCAGCTGCGCACCCGTGGCGCGGCAGGTCAGGAGGTAGGCGTTGTTGCCGAACCCGCCCACCTCGAGCTTGCGGATGGTCAGGTCCGGCAGCTCGCGGACGCCCGCAGGGCCGCCCCGGGTGACGTGGCCGGTGTAGGTGTCGTGGTGCGTCATGGGTCAGCCTCCGAAGGGAAGGGTGGGGACGGGCCCGTCGAAGCGGACGCCGTCGGTGCGGCCGCGGGCGAGCCAGAGCAGCACGTGCGCCGCGGCGCCCGTCACTCGCGACGCGCCCTCGCCGACGACGTGCTCGTCGCCCTCGTCGGTGACGATGTGCAGCGACGGGGGCGTGTCGGCGTGCACGAGGCGGTTTGCGGCGTCGCGCAGGAAGAGGGACACGACCTCCGCCGGCGCACTCTCGAACGAGTAGCCCGCGTCGAGGTCGACGTGGTGGAAGACGACCTCGCGCAGCCGCATGAACGCCACCATGCCCACCGCGATGGGGAAGCCACCCGGGGTCCGCTCGACGCGGACGTCGGCATGCTCCGGGCGCAGGGCCTCGAGCCGCTCCTGGAGCCGTGCTGCGCTGTCGCGGATGTCGGTGGCCTGGTCGTGCGCCGCGCGCCTGGCACCACGGTCGATGTCGGCGTCGCGCGACGCGACGTCGTCGTACATCGTGTCGGGCTGCCCGGTCAGGGCCACGTCGCACACCCGGACGAGGGCGTCGGCGTTGCGGGCGAGGTGCGACAGCACGTGACCGCGCGACCAGCCCTCGCACAGTGACGGCGCGAGGACCGCCTCGTTGCGGAAGGAGGCCGCCGTCGAGACGAGGCGGTCGGTCTCGGCGGCCACGAGGGCCGGTGTCACGTCAGCGTGCCTCATGCGTCGCCTCTCCGGTCGCCTTCGCCAGCGCCAGTGCCGCGCCGACGAGTGTCAGGTGCGAGAAGGCCTGGGGGAAGTTGCCCACCATGCGCTTCCCGATCGGGTCGTACTCCTCGGACAGCAGACCCACGTCGTTGGTCAGGCCCACGAGCCTGTCCATCAGCTCGGTGGCCTCCGTCGTCATACCCGCCCTGGCGTAGGCGGTCACGAGCCAGAAGGAGCACGCGAGGAAGGGGTGCTCGTCGCCGGAGAGGCCGTCGACGCCGGTGTCGGTGCGGTAGCGCATGACGAGTCCCTCACGCATGAGGTCCGACTCGACCGCCGCGATCGTGCCGAGCATCCGCGGGTCGTCGCCGTCGACGAGCCCGATGGACGACAGCGTCAGCAGCGACGCGTCGACCTCCGTCGTGTCGTAGTGCTGGACGAAGGTGTTGCGCCCGGGGTCGAAACCCTTGGTCAGGACCTCCTCACGCACCTGGTCGCGCAGCTCGCGCCAGTGCTCGACGGGTCCGTCGAGGCCATGCTGCTCGACCGCGCGGATGGCGCGGTCGAACGCCGCCCACACCATGGCGCGGGAGTGCGTGAAGTGGCGGAGCGGGCCGCGGATCTCCCAGAGACCGTTGTCGGCCTCCTCCCAGTGCTCCGCGAGGTGGTTGACGAGGGCACGCTGCAGGTGCCACGAGTCGTCGGTCTCCTCGAGTCCCCTCGACCGCGCGTGGTCGAGGGAGATGAGGACCTCGCCGAGCACGTCGGTCTGGCGCTGGTCGACGGCGGCGTTGCCGACGCGCACGGGGCGCGACGCGGCATACCCGGGCAGGTGCTCGAGGACCCGCTCGGGCAGGTCACGCCCGCCGTCGACGCGGTACATGATCTGCATGTCCTCGGGGTCGCCGGCGACGGCGCGCAGCAGCCAGTCGCGCCACAGCGCGGTCTCCTCGACGTAGCCGCAGCCGAGCAGCGCCTCGAGCGTCAGGGCGGCGTCGCGCAGCCAGCAGAAGCGGTAGTCCCAGTTGCGCTCGCCGCCGAACTCCTCGGGGAGGGAGGTCGTCGCCGCCGCCACGATGCCGCCGGTCTGCTCGTGCGTCAGCCCCCGCAGCACGAGGAGGGAGCGCGTCACGGCCTCGGCATATGGGCCGACGTAGTCGCTGCGGGCCGCGTACCCCTCGCTGCGTGCGATCGTCTCGCGGATGCGGGCGCGCACGCGCAGCGGCGGCGGGATCTCGTCGTGGCTGCGGAACCACGTCGTCGAGAAGGTGAAGGTCTCGCCCGCGGAGACGTCGAACTCGTCGACGTGGTGACCGTCCCGGGCGTGGGGGAGCCGGGCGCCGCGCAGCACGAGCATGTCGGGGCCGGCGATGGCCGTGATGATCTCGTCGGTGCGGTCCTCGCGGTCGTCGGTGTGGCGCGCCACCCACGGGCGGGTCCGGCCGTAGTTGAAGCGCACCGTCCACTCGTGGACCATCCGGACCGTGCCCTCGAGGCCCTCGATGCGGCGCAGCAGGTCCGAGCGGCCGTCACCGAGCGGCATGAGGTCGGTGACGCGGACCCGCCCGGTCGAGGTCTCGTGGATCGTCTCGAGCACGAACGAGTTGCCGACGTAGCGCCGCGTGGTGACGGCGTCGGGGTCGGCAGGGGCGATGAGCCACCGGCCGTGCTCGGGCGTGCCGAGCAGCGCCGAGAAGCAGGCACGGGAGTCGAACCGGGGCAGGCACAGCCAGTCGACCGAGCCGCGACGGCTGACGAGGGCGGCGGTGCCGAGGTCGCCGAGCACGGCGTAGTCCTCGATCGGCGTGGGCACGTGCTCGCTCATGAGGCGAGTATGCCGTCCCACCGGGTCGGGCGCTCCTGTCGCCCCGGCGTCGCCGGACGGGCCGTGGACGTGCTGTGGAAGCGCTGTGACGGGCGACGACGGGGAGCGGGCGTGTCCAACCTCGAGCCGCCGATGAGGGGACTGTCGGTGACCCGACCTAGCATGATGCGCGTGACTGCTACGCCCACCGGCAACGCCCATTCCCTCGTCGTCCGCGGCGCGCGCGAGCACAACCTGCGCGACGTGTCCGTCGACCTCCCCCGAGACAGCCTCATCGTCTTCACGGGGCTGTCCGGGTCGGGCAAGTCGAGCCTCGCGTTCGACACGATCTTCGCGGAGGGGCAGCGGCGCTACGTCGAGTCGCTCTCGGCCTACGCCCGGCAGTTCCTCGGGCAGATGGACAAGCCCGACGTCGACTTCATCGAGGGACTCTCGCCCGCGGTCTCGATCGACCAGAAGTCGACCAACCGCAACCCACGCTCGACGGTCGGCACCATCACCGAGGTCTACGACTACCTCCGCCTGCTCTTCGCCCGCGCCGGACGGCCGCACTGCCCGGTCTGCCACGAACCGGTCACCCGGCAGTCCCCGCAGCAGATCGTCGACCAGCTGCTGACGCTCGAGGACCGCACGCGCTTCCAGGTGCTCGCTCCCGTCGTCCAGGGCCGCAAGGGGGAGTTCGTCGACCTCTTCGCAGAGCTGCAGACCAAGGGCTTCTCCCGGGCGCGGGTCGACGGCGAGGTCGTCTCGCTCACCGAGCCCCCCGCCCTGGAGAAGCAGAAGAAGCACACGATCGAGGTCGTCGTCGACCGGCTCGTGGCCAAGGGCGACGACTCCGGGTCCAAGCGCCGCCTCACCGACTCCGTCGAGACCGCCCTCGGCCTCGCCGGCGGTGTCGTCATCATCGACTTCGTCGACCGGGACGCCAAGGACAAGGAGCGCGAGCGCCGCTTCTCCGAGAAGATGGCGTGCCCCAACAACCACCCGCTCGGCATGGACGAGATCCAGCCGCGGTCGTTCTCCTTCAACTCCCCGTTCGGCGCGTGCCCGGAGTGCACCGGCATCGGCACCGAGCTGGAGGTCGACCCCGAGCTCGTCGTGCCCGACGACGACCTGTCGCTGGCCGACGGCGCCATCGCGCCCTGGGCCCAGGGCTCCGGGTCGGCCGAGTACTTCCAGCGCGTCATGGGCGCGCTCGCCGAGGACATGAAGTTCTCGATGGACGCCCCGTTCCGGGCGCTGCCGGCGCGGGCCAAGGAGGCGCTGCTGCACGGCCAGAACTACAAGGTCCACGTCAAGTACAAGAACCGCTACGGACGCGACCGCTCCTACACGACGGGCTTCGAGGGCGTCGTCCCGTTCATCAAGCGCCGCCACTCCGAGACCGACTCCGAGTGGAGCCGCGACCGCTACGAGGGCTTCATGCGTGAGGTGCCCTGCCCGGTCTGCAAGGGCGCCCGCCTCAAGCCCGAGTCGCTCGCCGTCCTGCTCGGCGGCAAGAACATCTCCGAGGTCTGCGGGCTCGCGATCCGCGACGCCGCCGGGTTCCTCGACACGGTCGACTTCACGACCCGCGAGAAGCAGATCGCCGAGCGCGTCATCAAGGAGATCGACGCCCGCCTCGGCTTCCTCCTCGACGTCGGCCTCGACTACCTCTCGCTCGACCGCCCCGCCGGCACGCTCTCCGGTGGCGAGGCCCAGCGCATCCGGCTCGCGACCCAGATCGGCTCCGGCCTCGTCGGCGTCCTCTACGTCCTCGACGAGCCCTCGATCGGTCTGCACCAGCGCGACAACCACCGTCTCATCGAGACGCTGACGCGGCTGCGCGATCTCGGCAACACCCTCATCGTCGTCGAGCACGACGAGGACACGATCGCGACGGCCGACTGGGTCGTCGACATCGGACCCGGCGCGGGCGAGCACGGTGGCCACGTCGTGCACTCGGGACCGGTCAAGGGCCTGCTCGAGCACCCCGACTCGTTGACCGGCATGTACCTCTCCGGCCGACGCGAGATCCCCTCGCCCGACGTGCGCCGTGGTCACGACGGACGCCAGATCACGGTGAGCGGGGCCCGCGAGAACAACCTGCAGAACGTCTCGGTCAACTTCCCGCTGGGCAACCTCGTCGCGGTCACCGGGGTCTCGGGCTCGGGCAAGTCGACCCTCGTGAACGACATCCTCTACAACGTCCTCGCCAACAAGCTCAACGGCGCGCGCCACGTACCCGGCCGCCACAAGACCGTGACGGGCCTCGACCAGCTCGACAAGGTCGTCCACGTCGACCAGAGCCCGATCGGACGCACCCCACGGTCGAACCCCGCGACCTACACCGGTGTCTTCGACAACATGCGCAAGCTCTTCGCCGAGACCACCGAGGCGAAGGTGCGTGGCTACCAGCCGGGCCGGTTCTCCTTCAACGTCAAGGGCGGACGCTGTGACGCGTGCTCCGGTGACGGCACGATCAAGATCGAGATGAACTTCCTGCCCGACGTCTACGTGCCGTGCGAGGTGTGCCACGGCGCCCGCTACAACCGCGAGACGCTCGAGGTGCACTTCAAGGGCAAGACCATCGCCGACGTGCTCGACATGCCGATCGAGGAGGCCGCGACCTTCTTCGAGGCGGTCCCCGCAATCGCGCGCCACCTCAAGACGCTCAACGACGTCGGCCTCGGCTACGTGCGCCTGGGGCAGCCGGCGCCGACCCTGTCAGGCGGTGAGGCCCAGCGCGTCAAGCTCGCCAGCGAGCTGCAGAAGCGCTCTACCGGACGCACCATCTACGTCCTCGACGAGCCGACCACCGGGCTGCACTTCGAGGACATCCGCAAGCTCCTCGACGTCCTGCAGGGTCTTGTCGACAAGGGCAACACGGTCATCGTCATCGAGCACAACCTCGACGTCATCAAGAACGCCGACTGGATCATCGACATGGGTCCGGAGGGCGGGTCCGGGGGCGGCACCGTCATCGCCGAGGGCACGCCCGAGCACGTCGCCGAGGTGGCCGCCAGCCACACCGGCCGGTTCCTCAAGCCGATCCTCGAGCGCACCGCGCGCACGACGACCCGCGGCACGGCGGGGACCCGCGCGAAGAAGACCGCGCGTCCGGCGGGCTCCCAGCCATCTGGCGGCGCGAGCACAACGAACTCCCGCACAGTGAAGGCGACGACGTCCACGAAGACGACGACGGCACCGAAGGCGAGCGGTCGCGCTCGCGGAGGTGCCACCACCGCCGCTGCGAAGAAGACCACGTCGAGCACCACCGTGAGCAAGACGAGGTCCTCGACCACGACCCGGAAGAGGAACGCATGACCGAGGGCACGCACTCAGGCGCCACCGAGCCGACCGGTAACACGAGCATCTCCACCCACGCCCTCGACCACGGGACGGACCACGGCCCTGACCACGGCCCTGACCACGGGCTCTCCGAGCGCGTGGCCGTGCTCACCGACCGGCGCGGCGTCCTCAAGCTCGCCGGCGTCGTCGTCGGCGCCGGAGCCCTGGCAGCCTGCAGCAGCCCACCCGTCCCGACCTCCTCTGACGCCGCGTCCCCCAGCGGGGACTCGGCAGGCGCGGCGTCGGGGGCTGCCTCAGGCGGTATCCCGACGTCCGAGATCCCCGTGGGCGGCGGGAAGATCTTCGCCGACACCCGGACCGTCGTCACGCAGCCGACCGCGGGCAGCTTCAAGGCCTTCGACTCGACGTGCACGCACCAGGGGTGTCCTGTCACGAGCATCGTCGGCCAGCAGATCGTCTGCCCCTGCCACGGCAGCGCGTTCGACGTCGCGACGGGTGATGTGGTCAACGGTCCGGCGACGAGCCCCCTCGCTCCGAAGAAGGTCACGGTCACGGGGAGCACCCTGACGGTGAGCTGATCGGCCCGGCGCCCGGCGGGTGGAGGCCTGTCGGCGGCGTCGGTGCACCGACATAGGGTGGGACCGTGGCGGACCCGAGGACCTACCGACCGAAGCCGGGGGAGATCCCGACCGACCCGGGCGTCTACCGGTTCCGCGACGCGCACGGCCGGGTCATCTACGTCGGCAAGGCCAAGTCGCTCCGGCCGCGTCTGTCCTCCTACTTCCAGGACATCACGGCGCTGCACCCCCGCACCGCGACGATGGTCACCACGGCGGCCTCCGTCGAGTGGACGGTCGTGCGCACCGAGGTCGAGGCCCTCCAGCTCGAGTACTCCTGGATCAAGGAGTTCGACCCGCGCTTCAACGTCAAGTACCGCGACGACAAGTCCTACCCCTTCCTCGCCGTGACCATGGGCGAGGAGTTCCCCCGGGCTCAGGTCATGCGCGGGGCCAAGCGCAAGGGCACGCGCTACTTCGGGCCCTACGGCCACGCGTGGGCCATCCGCGAGACCCTCGACCTGCTGCTGCGCGTCTTCCCGGTGCGCACCTGCTCTGCCGGCGTCTTCAAGCGCGCCACGGCGAGCGGCCGGCCGTGCCTGCTCGGTTACATCGACAAGTGCTCGGCCCCCTGCGTCGGCCGGGTGACCCCTGACGAGCACCGCGCCATCGCCGAGGACTTCTGCGACTTCATGGCGGGCAACACGACGCGCTTCGCCAAGCGGCTCGAGACGCGCATGAAGGAGGCGGCCGCCGAGCTCGACTTCGAGCAGGCTGCGCGTCTGCGCGACGACATCGGCGCGCTGACCAAGGCGCTCGAGAAGCAGGCCGTCGTTCTCGGCGACGCCACCGATGCCGACGTCTTCGCGCTCGCCGACGACGACCTCGAGGCCGCGGTGCAGGTCTTCCACGTTCGCGGTGGTCGCATCCGGGGCCAGCGTGGCTGGGTCGTCGAGAAGGAGAGCGAGGACCTCCCGACCCTGGTCGAGCACCTGCTCCTGCAGGTGTACGGCGACGCCGAGCGAGAGGCGATCCCGCGCGAGGTGCTCGTCCCGACCGAACCGGCCGACGTCGAGGCCGTCACCGAGTGGCTCTCGTCGGTGCGGGGCTCGGCCGTCAGCGTGCGGGTGCCCCAGCGCGGCGACAAGCGCACTCTCATGGAGACCGTGCGACGCAACGCCGACCAGTCCCTCGCCCGGCACAAGGTGGCCCGCGCCGGAGACCTCACGCTGCGCAGCAAGGCGCTGCAGGAGCTTCAGGACTACCTCGGTCTCGACGACGCGCCGCTGCGCATCGAGTGCTACGACGTCAGCCACGTGCAGGGCACCAACGTCGTCGCCTCCATGGTGGTCTTCGAGGACGGTCTCGCCCGCAAGAGCGAGTACCGCCGCTTCATCGTCCGCGGAGCCACCTCGGGCGAGGACGGCGACGAGCCCGTCACCGTCGACGACACCGCCGCGATGCGCGAGGTCCTGACGCGCCGCTTCCGCCGCTACCTCGAGGACGCCGAGGGAGCCGGTGACCTCGACCTGTCCACCGGTGTCGTCGGCGAACCCTCGGGCCCGGGCGGCGGCCGGGCCGTCTCGGACGACGACGAGGCGCCCTCGTCCGGGCCGATCGACCCCGAGACGGGTCGGCCGCGGCGCTTCGCCTACCCGCCGAGCCTCGTCGTCGTCGACGGCGGCCTGCCCCAGGTCAACGCGGCACAGGCGGTGCTCGACGAGCTCGGCATCGAGGAGGTCGCCCTCGTCGGCCTCGCCAAGCGCCTCGAGGAGGTGTGGCTGCCCCGCGATGACCACCCGGTCATCCTCCCGCGCACCAGCGAGGGCCTATACCTGCTCCAGCGACTGCGCGACGAGGCCCACCGCTTCGCGATCACCTTCCACCGCCAGCGGCGGTCCAAGGCCATGACGACCTCCCAGCTCGACGGCATACCCGGCCTCGGCGCCAGCCGACAGAAGGCCCTGCTCCGCCATTTCGGTTCGGTGAAACGCCTTCGCGCAGCGGACGTAACGGACATCATGTCCGTACCCGGCTTCGGCCGGTCGCTTGCGTCGGCCGTTGTCAGCCACTTGGCTGAGGGCACACCGCAGCAGCCAGCCGTGAACCTCACGACGGGAGAAGTGCTCGAATGACCGCCGACAGCAGGCGAACCCCGCAGACGCCCCTGGCCGACGCCCCGATCGTCATCGTCACCGGGATGAGCGGGGCCGGGCGCAGCACGACCGCCAACGTGCTCGAGGACCTCGGGTGGCTCGTCGTCGACAACCTGCCGCCCCAGCTGCTCACCCATCTCGCCGAGCTGCGCGACGAGGCTCGCGCCCAGCACCCCGCGGAGCACCTCCAGCAGGTCGCGGTCGTCGTCGACGTGCGCTCGCGCGGCTGGTTCGCCCAGCTCGAGGGCGCGATCGGCGCTGCCCGTGAGCGCGGGGAGCGGCCCAGTCTCGTCTTCCTCGATGCGACGGATGAGGCGCTCGTGCGCCGTTTCGAGAGCGTGCGCCGACCCCACCCGCTCCAGGCCGACGGCCGGCTCCTCGACGGGATCCAGCGGGAGCGCGAGCTGCTCCTCGACCTGCGGTCCTCCGCCGACGTCGTCATCGACAGCTCGGGCCTCAACGTGCACCAGCTGAGCGCCAAGCTCTCCTCGCTCTTCGCCGGTGACCGACGCGTCCAGCTGCGCATCGCCGTCATGTCGTTCGGGTTCAAGTACGGCCTGCCTCTCGACGCCGACGTCGTCTTCGACATGCGCTTCCTGCCCAACCCCTACTGGGTGCCCGAGCTGCGGTCACTGACCGGACGTGACACGCCGGTCAGCGAGTTCGTCATGCGGCAGGAGGGCGCCGACGACTTCCTCGACCGCGCGGGCAGCCTGCTCGACACGATGATCGACGGCTACGTCCGCGAGGGCAGGCGCTACGTCACCGTCGCCGTCGGGTGCACGGGCGGCAAGCACCGGTCCGTGGCGATCGCCGAGGCGCTGAGCGAGCGGCTCGGCGGACGCGACCGGGTCGACACCTTCGTCGTCCACCGAGACCTGGGCCGGGAGTGACGGGGAACCCGTCCGTGACGCCTGCTCGCCTGCCCCTCGGCTCTTCTCACCGCCGCATCGTGGCCCTCGGCGGAGGGCACGGACTCGCCGCGGCCCTGACTGCCCTGCGGCTGCTCACCGACAACGTCACGGCGGTCGTGACGGTCGCCGACGACGGCGGATCGAGCGGGCGGCTGCGCGAGGAGTTCGACGTGCTCCCGCCGGGCGACCTGCGCATGGCGTTGTCGGCGCTGTGCGACGACAGCGACTGGGGACACACCTGGCGCGACGTGCTGCAGCACCGCTTCGCCGGTACGGGCGACCTGAAGGGGCATGCGCTCGGCAACCTCATGATCGTCTCGATCTGGGAGCTGCTCGGGGACACCGTCCAGGGCCTCGACCTCGTCGGCCGGCTCCTCGGTGCGCGGGGCCGGGTGCTGCCGATGGCCGCCGAGCCGCTCGAGATCGTCGCCGAGATCCGCGGCCACGACCCCGCACGCCCCGATGAGACGGTCGAGGTCCGCGGGCAGCACCGGGTGGCATCGTCCCCCGGCATCGTGTCCTCGATCGGCATCGTCCCGACCTGCCCCGAGCCGTGCCACGAGGCCCTGACCGCCGTGCGCGAGGCGGACTGGGTGATGTTGGGCCCCGGCTCGTGGTTCACCTCCGTCATGCCGCACCTGCTCGTCCCGGCCCTCGCCGACGCCCTCGTCACGACACCGGCCAAGCGCCTGCTCAACCTCAACCTCGAGGTGCACATGGGGGAGACCCGCGACTTCCGGGCGGAGGACCACCTGGCCTCCTTCGCGGCCAACGCCCCCGACCTCCGCCTCGACGTCGTGCTCGCCGACCCCAGCGTCGTCCCCGACGGTGCGTCGCTGCGCGCTGCCGCAGCCGAGCTCGGGGCCGAGCTCGTCATCGCGCCGGTGGCTGCGAGGCGCGAGCCGGGTGTCCACGACCCGCTGCGGCTCGCGGCCGCACTCCGCGACGTCATCTCGTGAGGGCGCCCGCCGTTGCACCCTCGTCCGGACCTGCCGGACGAGGGTGCTTGATCGGGGTGGCAGGATGTCGCCCATGGCCATGACAGCGAAGGTGAAGGACGAGCTCTCACGCCTCGAGGTGACCAAGCCCTGCTGTCGCAAGGCCGAGGTCTCCACGATGCTCCGCTTCGCCGGTGGCCTGCACATCATCGGGGGACAGATCGTCGTCGAGGCCGAGCTCGACACCGCGAACGCCGCCCGACGCCTGCGCCGCAACATCGCCGAGGTGTACGGCCACAAGAGCGACATGCTCGTCCTCGCGGCGGGCGGGCTGCGACGTGGCTCGCGCTACGTCGTCCGCGTCGTCGAGGAGGGCGCGACCCTCGCCCGCCAGACCGGGCTCATCGACACCCGGGGGCGGCCAGTGCGTGGCCTCCCGCCCAAGGTCGTCAGTGCTGCGACGTGCGACTCCGAGGCGGCGTGGCGCGGGGCCTTCCTGGCTCATGGTTCGCTCACCGAGCCGGGACGCTCGTCGGCCCTCGAGGTGACCTGCCCCGGACCGGAGGCCGCGCTCGCCCTCGTCGGTGCCGCGCGACGTCTGGGCATCCAGTCCAAGGCCCGTGAGGTCCGGGGCGTCGACCGCGTCGTCATCCGCGACGGTGACGCCATCGGGGCGATGCTGACCCGCCTGGGCGCCCACGACGCCGTGATGGCCTGGGAGGAGCGTCGCATGCGACGCGAGGTCCGGGCGACCGCCAACCGCCTGGCCAACTTCGACGACGCCAACCTGCGCCGCTCCGCGCGGGCCGCCGTGGCCGCAGGGGCTCGCGTCGAGCGGGCCATGGAGCTGCTCGGCGAGGACATCCCGGACCACCTGCGCGAGGCCGGTGTGCTGCGCCTCGAGCACAAGCAGGCGAGCCTCGAGGAGCTCGGCCAGCTGGCCAAGCCCCCGATGACCAAGGACGCCGTCGCCGGCCGCATCCGGCGGCTGCTCGCCATGGCCGACAAGCGCGCCGAGGAGCTCGGTGTCGCCGGCACCGACGCGAACCTCACGGCCGACATGCTCGAGAGCTGAGCCGGTCACACCCTCCCCAGGCGGCGCCTTCGGGCGCCGCGTCCGTGCCCGAGGTGTGCCCAACGTGTGCCCAACGTGTGCCCACAGCGTGCTGAGCGCGTGCTCACCCAGCCCTGAGACTGCCGAGTCCCCGCCGGCATCGACGCACTAGGGTGGATGTGATCACGGTCGCAACGGGGCGGCCCGAGGTCTGGCTTTTCCGTCCGAAACAGTCTCACCGAAGAGGTGCACAGCAGTGACCGTTCGCGTTGGTATCAACGGCTTTGGCCGCATCGGCCGCAACTTCTTCCGCGCCATCGTGGCGTCCGGAGCCGACATCGAGGTCGTGGCCACCAACGACCTCATGGACAACAAGACCCTCGCCCACCTGCTCAAGTACGACTCGATCCTGGGTCGCTTCCCCGGCGAGGTCTCCTACGACGACACGTCGATCATCGTGGACGGCAAGTCCATCCGTGTCTTCGAGGAGCGCGACCCCGCCAACATCGACTGGGCCGGTGTCGGCGCCGACGTCATCGTCGAGTCCACGGGCTTCTTCACCGACGCGCAGAAGGCCAAGGCCCACATCGACGGCGGCGCCAAGAAGGTCATCATCTCGGCCCCCGCCAAGAACGAGGACATCACCATCGTGATGGGCGTCAACCACGACCTCTACGACGCCGACAAGCACACGGTCATCTCCAACGCCTCGTGCACCACCAACTGCCTCGCCCCGATGGCGAAGGCGCTCAACGACGAGTTCGGCATCGTCAAGGGCCTCATGACGACGATCCACGCCTACACGCAGGACCAGAACCTGCAGGACGCCCCGCACAAGGACCTCCGCCGCGCCCGTGCCGCCGCGCTCAACATCGTCCCGACGACGACCGGCGCCGCCAAGGCCGTCGCGCTCGTGCTGCCGGAGCTCAAGGGCAGGCTCGACGGCTACGCGCTCCGCGTCCCCGTGCCGACCGGCTCGGCCACCGACCTGACGTTCGAAGCAGGCCGTGAGACCACGGTCGAGGAGGTCAACGCCGCCGTCAAGGCCGCCGCCGAGGGCCCGATGAAGGGCTACCTCGTCTACACCGAGGACGAGATCGTCTCCAAGGACATCGAGACCGACCCCGCCTCGTGCATCTTCGACGCCGGCCTCACCAAGGTCATCGGCAACCAGGTCAAGGTCGTCGGCTGGTACGACAACGAGTGGGGCTACTCCAACCGCCTCGTCGACCTCGTCGCGCTCGTCGGCACGTCCCTCTGACCACCCGGCCACCGCCCTCGGCGCTCCTCGGAGCACCAGGGGCGGTGGCCGTATCCATGTCACCCGTGCTCCCGGTGCCGTCCGGCACCGCCAACTGACGAAGAGGCATCCTGCGTGAAGACCACCAGTGACCTCGGGGACCTGCGCGGCAAGCGCGTCCTCGTCCGGTCCGACCTCAACGTGCCGCTCGACGGCTCGACGATCACCGACGACGGACGCATCCGCGCGTCGGCTCCCACGATCAAGGGCCTGGCCGACGCCGGCGCCCGCGTCATCGTCTGCGCCCACCTCGGCCGACCGAAGGGTGCGCCGGAGTCGAAGTACTCCCTCGCTCCTGTCGCGAAGCGCCTCGCCGAGGTGCTGAGCACCGAGGTCGTCTTCGCCGACGACACCGTCGGCGACGATGCCAAGGCCAAGGCCGCAGCGCTCGAGGACGGCCAGGTCCTGCTCCTCGAGAACCTCCGCTTCAACGCCGGAGAGACCGCCAAGTCCGACGAGGAGCGTGCCGGGTTCGCCGGCGAGCTTGCTTCCCTCGCAGACGTCTTCGTCTCCGACGGCTTCGGCGTCGTGCACCGCAAGCAGGCTTCGGTCTACGACGTCGCGCGCCTGCTGCCACATGCGACCGGCGACCTCGTGTCGACCGAGGTCGACGTGCTCCGTCGCCTCACCAAGGACCCGGAGCGGCCGTATGCCGTCGTGCTCGGTGGCGCCAAGGTGTCCGACAAGCTCGGCGTCATCGGCAACCTGCTCGGCACCGCCGACCGCCTCCTCATCGGTGGCGGCATGGTCTTCACCTTCCTGGCCGCTCAGGGGCACGAGGTCGGCAAGAGCCTGCTCGAGGCCGACCAGATCGACACGGTCAAGGGCTACCTCGACCGGGCCGAGAAGGAGGGCGTCGAGATCGTCCTGCCCGTCGACGTCGTCGCGGCCGACGCCTTCAGTGCGGACGCCGCCCACGAGGTCGTCGCGGCAGACGCGATCCCAGCCGACCGGATGGGTCTCGACATCGGACCCGAGTCGAGCGCGCTCTTCGCCGACAAGCTCGCCGACTGCCGCACCGTGTTCTGGAACGGCCCCATGGGCGCGTTCGAGATGGAGCCGTATGCCGCAGGCACCAAGGCGCTGGCCGAGGCGCTCGTCGACATCACCAGCCGGGGCGCGCTCACCGTCGTCGGTGGCGGGGACTCGGCGGCTGCCGTCCGCCAGCTCGGTTTCGCCGACTCCGACTTCGGTCACATCTCCACCGGTGGCGGTGCAAGCCTCGAGTACCTCGAGGGCAAGGAGCTTCCGGGTCTGACCGTGCTCGAGGAGGGTGACGCCTGATGGCCAGGAACACCAAGCAGGTCGGGCGCGTGCCGCTCATGGCCGGCAACTGGAAGATGAACCTCGACCACCTGCAGGCCACGCACCTCGTGCAGAAGCTGGACTGGACCCTGCGTGACGCCAAGCACGACCACGCGGCCGTCGAGGTCGCGGTGCTGCCCCCCTTCACGGACCTGCGCTCGGTGCAGACCCTCGTCGAGGGCGACAAGCTCGACCTCCGGTACGGCGCGCAGGACCTGTCGCCGCACTCGTCGGGCGCCTACACCGGTGACATCTCCGGCGCCTTCCTGGCCAAGCTGGGCTGCACCTACGTCGCCGTCGGGCACAGCGAGCGCCGCGAGGGCCACGGGGAGACCGACACCGTCGTCAACGCCAAGGTCAAGGCGGCCTACGCCCACGGACTGACGCCGATCCTCTGCTGTGGCGAGGGGCTCGACGTGCGCAAGGAGGGCCGGCAGGTCGAGCACGTCGTCGCACAGCTGCGCGAGAACCTCGACGGGGTCACCAAGGAGCAGGCCGCCTCGGTCGTCATCGCTTACGAGCCGATCTGGGCCATCGGCACCGGCGAGGTCGCGACTCCCGAGGACGCGCAGGAGGTCTGCGCGGCGATCCGTACCCTGCTCGCCGAGCTCTACAGCGGTGACGTCGCCGACGGCGTGCGCGTGCTCTACGGCGGCAGCGTCAAGGCCAACAACGTCGCGGCGATCATGGCCCAGGAGGACGTCGACGGCGCCCTCGTCGGCGGGGCGTCCATCGACCCTGCCGAGTTCGCGTCGATCTGTCGCTACCGCGACCACCTCGCGACGTCCTGACCGGTCCCGACGCCCGGGCGGACCTCGCGGGGTCCGTTCGGTCGTTGGGCACTCGGGCAGGTATCCTTGCCCGAGCCCCGGGAACATGTGGGGGCGGGGCCGACCGGCCCCACCGACCCCCGGGACCCCGACGATTTGGAGTGACCACGTGGATGCGGTTCGCATCGTGCTGCAGGTCCTGCTGGTGCTGTCCAGCCTGGTCCTGACCCTGTTCATCCTGCTGCACAAGGGCAAGGGTGGCGGCCTGTCCGACATGTTCGGCGGGGGCATGTCCACGTCGCTCGGAGGGTCGTCCGTCGCCGAGCGCAACCTCGACCGCTTCACGGTGGCCGTGGCCTCGGTGTGGGCGGCATCCATCATCGGTCTGGGCCTGCTGGCCCGCTTCGTGAGCTGAGAGGACGAGTACATGGCAGGCGGTAACGCCATTCGCGGGAGCCGGGTCGGAGCCGGCCCGATGGGCGAGGCCGAGCGCGGCGACTCCGCCCCTCGCGTACACATCTCCTACTGGTGCTCCAACGGGCACGAGACGCGCCCCAGCTTCGCCGAGGAGCCGGGCATGGTGCTGCCGGAGACGTGGGACTGCCCGCGCTGCGGCTTCCCGGCCGGCCAGGACAAGGAGAACCCTCCGGCGCCGCCGAAGGTGGAGCCCTACAAGACGCACCTCGCCTACGTGAAGGAGCGTCGCAGCGACGCCGACGGCGCCGCGATCCTCGACGAGGCCCTGAGCACGCTGCGCGAGCGCGGCCTCATCCAGTGACCTGACAGGTCGTCCGCCACGGTGGTGACACTGGTGGCGACCTACGACGAAGGGCCCGGGATATCCTCCCGGGCCCTTCGTCGTGTCGTTCCCGTCGGTCGGCGTATGCCGTTGGGCACCGTCCGTCCGGCACGGTCCGTGAGCGTCAGCCCACGTTCGAGGCGGCGTCCGCGTCGACGAGCCAGAGCGTGGCGTCGCCACCCCTGGGACCGGCGGCCGGCACGTCCCAACGGTCGGTGTCCGGGTGGAGCGCGGCGGCCACGGCCTCTGCCTTGTCGGCGCCCGAGACGAGGAACCACACCTCGTGGCTGCGCTCGAAGCACTCGAACGTCAGGCTCACGCGGTCCGGTGGTGGCTTGGGCGAGTCGTGCACCGCGACGGCGATGGCGTCTGTCAGTCGCTGCGCAGGATGGTGCGGGAAGAGCGAGGCGACGTGGCCGTCCGGTCCGACGCCGAAGAGGACGACGTCCCAGGCCTTCTGGCCGTGCTCGCGGATGGTCCGGGCGTACGCCTCGGCGCTGGCCTCGGCGCTGTCGGAGGTGTCGGGCCCGGCGACCCGATGCACCTTCGCGGGGTCGAGCCCGAGGTCACTGAGCCCGGCCGCGTCGTTCTGGGTGTCGTTGCGGTCCGGGTCGCCCGCCGGCAGGTAGCGCTCGTCGCCCCACCAGACCCGGACGCGCGACCAGTCGACGGCAGTGCGACCCGGGGTGGCGAGGACCGAGGCGATGATCGCCGAGCCCATCGACCCGCCGGTCAGGGCCACCTGCGCCTCGGGGTTTCGCGTCTGGGCATCGACGAGGGCCGTCACGAACCTGGCGGCCGCCGCGTCTGCGAGGGCCTGCTTGCCCGGGTGGACGACGACCCGAGGGCCGGCCGTCACGAGGATGCCGTCCCGGTCGCCGTGCTCTTCCTCGCTGTGGTCACAGCCGCCTTGGTGGCGGTGGCCTTCTTGGCGGTGGCCTTGCGCGTGCCGGCGGTGGTGCGCGTGGCCGTCTTCCGCGTGGCGACCTTCGTCGCAGCCTTCTTGGTCGGCGCCTTCGTCGCAGCCTTCTTCGTCGTCCCCTTCGTCGCAGCCGTCTTCGTCGCCGCCCTCTTCACCGCCGCCCTGCCGGTCGACGTCGTGGCGGAGGCAGCTGAGGAGGACGATGAAGCGGGTGATGAGGAGGGCGAGGACGTGGCTGCCGTCTTCTTGCGGTCCTTGGCGGCCTGCTTCTCGCGAGGTGTGCGCTTGCCGGCAAGCTTGCGCGCCGTCGCCGCTCGCACCTCCCCGGTCTCGGCGTGCTCGGGCGCCGGGGGAGCAGTGATCATGGCACTGGCCTCCTGCGCCGACTCGTCCCGGCCCAGCCGGGCGGCGAGACGGCGCGACTCTGCCGGGTCGGGCGCCTTCCCGGCCTTGGCCGCCGCGGCGGCCGTGAGGCGCACCGGCTGCAGGGCCCCGAGGCCGTGCAGGAGCGCGTCCTCGTAGGCGTCGTCGGGGTCGAGACGGCGCAGCTCGTCGGCCAGGCACTCCGGGAGCTCGCGACGGGGGAGGCTGATCCGTCGGTCGGGCTGCCCCGTCTGCGACAGCGTCGCGACGACGTCACCCGGTCGCACGAGGTCGATGGGACCGCTCTTGCGCTCGAGACGCACCGAGCCGATGCCGGAGCCGCGCGGCGTCGACACCCGGTGCACCGGCACGTGGAGGCGCCGCGAGAGCCAGGCTGCGAGCAGGTCGGACGACGGCGAGTCGGGAGCGCCGCTGACGACGGCGCCGGTGATCGGCTCGTACGGCGGCTGGTCGAGCGCGGCGGCGAGCAACCCCCGCCAGCGGGTGATGCGCGTCCAGGCCAGATCGGTGTCGCCGGGGGCGTAGCTCGCCGCCCGCTTCTTCAGCATGAGGCGCGGGTTGCGGTGCTCGGCCACGTCGGTGATGCGGCGCTGGGCCATCGCGCCGATCGGGTCCTTCCCGACGTCGGCCGGCGCCTCGCCGGGCCACCAGGCGACGATGGGGGAGTCGGGCAGCAGCAGCGGCACGACGACGCTCGGACCGTGGTTGGCCAGCGCACCGTAGAGCCGCAGGACGACGATCTCGCTCGCACCCGCGTCACCACCGAGGCGGATCTGGGCGTCGAGTCGGTTCTTGCCGCGGCGGTCGCCGGCGATGACGACGACGATGCGACAGGGGTGCTGCCTGCTCGCCTGGTTGGCGACCTCGATGGCGTTGCCGGCGTCGGTGTCCTCGACGACGACGACGAGCGTGAGCACACGCCCGAGAGCGAGCGCACCCACCTCGTTGCGCAGGCGCACCAGGGTCTTGCTGATCCCCGTGGTCGTGGTGTCGGTCAGGTCCCGGATCACGGCATCCTCCACGTACGTCCGTCGCGTTCGAGCATTCGGTCGGCCGAGGGCGGACCCCAGGTCCCGGCCGGGTACGCCTCCGGCTTGCCCGACTTGGCCCAGTGCCTCATGAGCGGGTCGAGGATCCGCCAGGACGACTCGACCTCCTCGTGCCGAGGGAAGAGCGGCGGGTCGCCGAGCAGCACGTCGAGGATGAGGCGTTCGTACGCCTCGGGCGAGGCCTCCGTGAACGACGAGCCGTAGCCGAAGTCCATCGTGACGTCGCGGACCTCCATCTGCGCACCCGGCACCTTGGAGCCGAACCGAAGGGTGATGCCCTCGTCCGGCTGGACCCGGATGACGATGGCGTTCTGGCCGAGCTCCTCGGTCGCGGTGTGCTCGAACGGCAGGTGCGGGGCCTTCTTGAAGACGACCGCGATCTCGGTGACGCGTTTGCCGAGGCGCTTGCCCGTACGCAGGTAGAAGGGGACACCCGCCCAGCGGCGCGTGTCGACCTCGAGCGTCACGGCGGCGAAGGTCTCGGTGCGGGAGTGCGGGTCGACGCCGTCCTCCTCGAGGTAGCCGACGACCTCCTCGGCACCCTGCCAGCCACCGGCATACTGGCCGCGGGCGGCGCCCTTGTCGAGGTCCGCCGGGAGGCGGACGGCCGAGAGCACCTTCTCCTTCTCGGCGCGAAGATCCTTGGCGTCGAAGGAGACCGGCTCCTCCATCGCGGTCAGGGCGAGCAGCTGGAGCAGGTGGTTCTGGATGACGTCGCGGGCAGCGCCGATGCCGTCGTAGTAGCCGGCACGGCCGGCGATGCCGATGTCCTCGGCCATGGTGATCTGCACGTGGTCGACGTAGTTGGCGTTCCAGACCGGCTCGAAGAGCTGGTTGGCGAAGCGGAGGGCGAGGAGGTTCTGGACCGTCTCCTTGCCGAGGTAGTGGTCGATCCGGAAGACCGAGTCCGGCGGGAAGACGCCCTCGACGATCTCGTTGAGCTCCTGGGCGCTCTTGAGGTCGTGGCCGAACGGCTTCTCGATGATGACGCGACGCCAGCTGTCGCCCTCGGCGGTCGTCAGACCGCAGCGTTCGAGCTGCTCGCACACGGTGGCGAAGAAGCCCGGCGGGATCGAGAGGTAGAAGGCGTGGTTGCCCCCCGTCCCGCGGTCCTGGTCGAGCTCGGCGACCGTCTTGGCGAGCAGGTCGAAGGCGGCGGGGTCGTCGAACGTGCCCGGCACGAACCGGAAGCCCTCGGACAGGTTGCGCCACACGTCCTCGCTGAAGGGCGTGCGGGCATGCTGCTTGACGGCGTCGTGGACGACCTGGCCGAAGTCCTGCGCCGCCCAGTCGCGACGGGCGAAGCCGACGAGCGAGAAGCCCGGCGGCAGCAGGCCCCGGTTGGCGAGGTCGTAGATGGCCGGCATGAGCTTCTTGCGGGCGAGGTCGCCCGTCACCCCGAACAGCACGAGGCCACACGGTCCCGCGATGCGGGGGATGCGCTTGTCCTCGGCGGTGCGGAGCGGGTTGTGCCCGTGCGAGATGCGCGCCGGACTCATGCACGCCCTCCTGCCTGCAGTGCCTCGCGCAGCTGCGCGAGACCTGCGTCGTGGTCGGTCAGATGGAGCTGGAGCACGGGACGGCCGTGGTCGGCGAGGACTGCGGCATCGCCTCCGGCCTGGGAGGCGATGAAGTCACCGAAGGTGAACTCACGACCGGGGACGGCGAGGTCCTCCTTCGGGGTCGTCGTCACCTGGACGTAGACGCCGACACCGGGGCCGCCCTTGTGGAACTGCCCGGTCGAGTGCAGGAACCGCGGACCCCAGCCGAACGTCGTCGGACGACCGGTGCGGCGGGCGAGCGGCACGCGGCACTCGGCGAGGTCGGCGTCGGCGAGCCGGTCGAGGTAGGCCATGACGGCGACGTAGCCGTGCTGCGCGTCGAGCTGCGCGAAGAGCGCGTCGAGAGCGGCGGCCACGGTCGTGGCGTTGCCCAGCCAGTCGCCCGAGCCGCCGAGGGCCCGGAGCTCGATCGCGCCGTCCGTGGCGGCCGGGTCAGCGGTCGCCCCGCTGCCCTGGTCGAGGAGGGCGCGGGCTGCCTTCTTGGCGCTCTCGACGTCGGGCTGGTCGAAGGGGTTGATGCCGAGCAGGCGGCCGGCGACCGCAGTCGCGACCTCCCACAGGAGCAGCTGCGCCCCCAGGGCGCCGCCGACGCGTACCTCGGACGCGGCGTCGCCGGCCGGTGTCGACTCGCTGTCGGCAGCCACGAGGCGAGCCACGGTGACGTCCCCGGCGGGCGAGGCGACCTCGGGGTCCTCGTCCCCGCCGGTGACGACGGGCAGCACTCCGGTGCCGTTCTTGCCGGTGGACTCGGCGATGAGCTGTTCGGCCCAGTCGGCGAACCCGACGATCCCGGAGCCGTCGTCCACCAGCACGAGCTTGTCGCGCAGCGGCTCGGTGCCGGCCATCGCGGCGCCCAGCCGCAGACCCGGGTTGGCGTCGTCGTCGGCAGCGAGGACGTCGGCGACGGACTCGGCCTCGTCGAGGAGGGCCTCGACGTCGACCCCGGCGAGACCGCTCGGCACGAGGCCGAAGGCGGTCAGCGCCGAGTAGCGGCCGCCGACGTCCGGGTCGGCATTGACGACCCGGTAGCCCTTGCCCCGCGACTCCTTGTCGAGCGGGCTGCCGGGGTCGGTGACGACGACGATGCGCGACGCCGGGTCGATGCCGGCGTCGGTGAACGCCTGCTCGTAGGCACGGCGCTGCGAGTCCGTCTCGACCGTGGAGCCGGACTTGCTCGAGACGACGACGACCGTGTGCGCCAGGTCGTCCTCGAGGGCCCGACGGACGTAGTCGGGTTCGGAGGAGTCGAGCACGACGAGCGGCTTGCCGGCCGTCGCACAGATGACCTCCGGTGCGAGCGAGGAACCGCCCATGCCGCACAGCACGACATGGGTCAGTCCCTGCTCCTCGAAGGAGTCGCGCAGAGCGGCGATCTCACCGACGAGCGGCCGCGACGAGCGGGGAAGCCCCACCCAGGACAGACGGATCCGCGACTCGGACTCTGCGTCCGGGCCCCACAGGGTGGCGTCCTGGGCGAAGAGCCGGCTGGCGACGGCGTCGTCGACGAGGGCCGGCACGTGCCTCCCGATCGCGTCCGCCGCGGCTCCTGATGCGCTGACGGACAGCGAGCTCATGCCGTCACCTTCTCCATCTCCGCGGTGACGCCGTCCAGCAGCTCGCCCCACGCCTTCTCGAACTTGTCGACGCCCTCGGTCTCGAGGAGCTCGACGACCTCGGTGTAGGAGACGCCGACGCGCTCGAGGTCGTCGAGGAGGTTCCCGGCCAGCTCGTAGCCGCTGGTCACCGTGTCCCCGTGGATGTCACCGTGGTCGGCGGTCGCCTCGAGCGTCGCGCCGGGCATCGTGTTGACGACGTCGGCGGCGACGAGCTCCGTGACGTACATGGTGTCGGGGTAGGCGGGGTCCTTGACGCCGGTGGAGGCCCACAGCGGTCGCTGGAGGTTGGCGCCGGCCTCGGCCAGCGTGCCCCAGCGCGGCGTCGCGAAGACCTCCTCGAAGGCCTGGTAGGCCAGGCGCGCGTTGGCGAGGCCGGCCTTGCCCTTGAGACCACGCGCCTCGTCGGTGCCGATGGCGTCGAGCCGCTTGTCGATCTCGGTGTCCACGCGGGAGACGAAGAAGGAGGCGACCGAGTGGATCTTGGAGAGGTCGTGACCGTTCGCGTGCGCCTTCTCGAGGCCCTCGAGGTAGGCGTTCATGACGGCCCTGTAGCGCTCGAGGGAGAAGATCAGGGTCACGTTGACGCTGATGCCCTCGGCGATCGTCGCCGTGATGGCCGGCAGGCCGGCCTTGGTGGCGGGGATCTTGATGAGGACGTTCGGCCGGTCGACGTCGGCATACAGCTGCTTGGCCTGCTCGACGGTCTTGTCGGTGTCGTGCGCGAGGCGGGGGTCGACCTCGATGGAGACGCGGCCGTCGACACCCTTCGTCGACTCGTAGAGCGGGAGGAAGAGCTCGCAGGCGTTCCTGACGTCCGACGTCGTGAGCTCGTGGACGACCTCCTCGACGTTCTTGCCGTCCTTCGTCAGCGCGGCCAGGTCGTCGTTGTAGCGGTCGCCCTTGGACAGGGCGGCCTGGAAGATCGAGGGGTTCGACGTGAGGCCGACGACGTTGCGTTCGGTGATGAGGTCCGAGATCTTGCCGGTCTCGATGAGCTCGCGCGACAGGTCGTCGAGCCAGATCGAGACTCCGGCGTCGGACAGGGCCTGGGTGTTCGGGTTGGTCATGCTGGTCACTTCCCCTTGCTCGGTGCGGAGGCGGCGGCTGCGCGGACGGCGTTGCCGCTGCCGGTCTGCGCGTCGGCGCCCATGACGTCGGTGGAGGCGCTCTGGACGGCGCGCGCCGGGTTGGTCTCGGTGACGCCCGGTGCCTTGGTGGCGGAGCCCTTGGCGGCCTTGATCGAGTCCTTGGCGGCCTTGACGACCGCGTCGGCGGTGATGCCGAACTCGCGGAAGAGCGTTGCCTGGTCCGCGGAGGCGCCGAAGTGCTCGATGCTGACGATGCGCCCGGCGTCGCCGACGACGTCGTGCCAGCCCATCGAGATCCCCGCCTCGACGCTGACGCGGGCTCGGACTGCCGGCGGCAGAACCTTGTCCTGGTACGAACGGCTCTGCTTCTCGAACCATTCCCGGCACGGCATCGACACGACACGCGTGGAGATGCGGGACTTCTCGAGGCGCTCGGCGGCCTGGACCGCGAGCTGCACCTCGGAGCCCGTCGCGACGAGGACGACGTCGGGGTCACCGGCGCGCGACTCCTCGACGAGGACGTAGGCGCCCTTGGCGACACCGCTCGTCTTCCCGTACTTCTTCCGGTCCCACGTGGGCACCGGCTGGCGCGTCAGGCACAGCGCGGCCGGGCCGTCGCCGTTGGTGAGGATCTCGGCCCACGCGGCCGCCGTCTCGTTGGCGTCGGCGGGACGGACGACGTCGAGTCCCGGGATGGCGCGCAGCGCGGCGAGGTGCTCGATCGGCTGGTGCGTCGGGCCGTCCTCGCCGAGTCCGATGGAGTCGTGCGTCCACACGTACGTGACCGGTGCCTGCTGGATCGCGGCCAGTCGCACGGCCGGGCGCATGTAGTCGGAGAAGACGAGGAACGTGCCGCCGTAGGGACGCGTGAGGCCCTCGAGCGCGATCCCGTTGAGGATCATCCCCATGCCGTTCTCGCGGATGCCGAAGTGCAGGGTCCGGCCGAACGGGCCGCCCTTCCACTCACGCGTCTGCTTGCCCTGGGGGATGAAGGAGGGCTGCCCCTCCATCGTCGTGTTGTTGGACTCGGCGAGGTCGGCCGAGCCTCCCCACAGCTCGGGCATGACGTCGGCGAGGGCGGTGAGGACCTTGCCGGAGGCCGCGCGCGTCGCGACGCCCTTCTCGTCGGCGGGGAAGGTCGGCAGCGCCTTGGCAAGACCGGCTGGGGCCTTGCCCGCCAGGATGCGGTCGAGCAGGTCCGCCCGGTCGGGGCTGGCCTTGCGCCAGGCCTTGTAGGCCTTGTCCCACTCGCGGTGAGCGGCCTTGCCCCGCTTGACGACGTCGCGCGCGTGCTTGAGGACGGCCGGCTCGACGGTGAAGGTCTTCTTCGGGTCGAAGCCGAGCAGCTCCTTGGTGGCGCCGATCTCCGCGTCGCCGAGCGCCGAGCCGTGCGACTTGCCGGTGTTCTGCTTGGTCGGGGCGGGCCACGCGATGATCGTGTGCAGGACGACGAGGGTGGGCTTGTTCGCGACCTGGTCGCCGGAGCGGATCGCGGCGAGGAGCGCGTCGACGTCCTCGACGTAGGTGGCGCCGTCGGCGTCCTGGCGCCAGTCGACCTCGACGACGTGCCAGCCGTAGGCCTCGAAACGGGCGGCGACGTCCTCGCTGAAGGCGATGTCGGTGTCGTCCTCGATGGAGATCTGGTTGGCGTCGTAGACGACCGTGAGGTTGCCGAGCTCCTGGTGGCCGGCGAGGGCGCAGGCCTCGTGGGAGACGCCCTCCTGCATGTCACCGTCGGAGGCGATGACGTACACGTGGTGGTCGAAGGGGCTGGTGCCCGGCTTCGCGTCGGGGTCGAAGAGGCCGCGCTGGCGGCGCTGGGCCATCGCCATGCCGACGGCGGAGGCGAGGCCGGACCCGAGCGGGCCGGTCGTGATCTCGACGCCGGGGGTGTGGTGGACCTCGGGGTGGCCGGGCGTCAGCGAGCCCCAGGTGCGCAGCGACTTGAGGTCGTCGAGCGAGAGGCCGTAGCCGCTGAGGTAGAGCTGGATGTACTGCGTCAGGCTCGAGTGCCCGCAGGACAGCACGAACCGGTCGCGGCCGAGCCAGGCCGGGTCGGACGGGTCGTGCGTCATGACGTTCTGGTAGAGCAGGTAGGCCAGCGGGGCGAGGGACATCGCGGTGCCGGGGTGGCCGTTGCCGACCTTCTGCACGGCGTCTGCGGCGAGCAGGCGCGTCGTGTCGACGGCGCGGACGTCGAGGTCGCTCCAGCCGGCCTTCTTCGCCTGGGGCAGTGGCAGACCCGGGTCGCGCTGTGCCAGCAGGCCCTTCGTCTTCGCCGTCGGCGTGCTGCCGGATCGGGTGGGCTTCTTCGCCTTCGGGGCGGTGCTGGACGCAGCAGTGGGCACGGAACGGGTCTCCTTCAACAAGGGTTGATCACGTACGGCCACGAGCCTAGTCCCAGCGCTGTGAGCGAAGACACCATGCCCGATGGTCGGTACGACCCGTGCGGTGCAGGGTCGGTGCGGTGCCGGCCGTCGTCGGCGACGGTCTAGACTTGCGACGCAATGCTCACGTACCCAGCGGGTCGGAGCGACGTACCAGCGGTGAGGATCTTCGTGACAACGGTGGACCCCCGCGCCGACCTCTCGGCGCTGCAAGGTCCGGACGGCAGTGGGCTGAAGTTCCTCGTCGGACAGTACGTCTCGCTGATGAAGCCCCGGATCATCGAGCTGCTCCTCATCACGACGATCCCCGTGATGTTCCTCGCCGACCAGGGCGTGCCGAACCTCTGGCTGGTCGTCGCGACGGTGGTGGGCGGCACGCTGTCCGCCGGCGCCGCCAACACCCTCAACTGCTACATCGACCGCGACATCGACGCCGTCATGCACCGCACGAGCCGGCGTCCCCTCGTGACCGGCACGGTGAGCCCCACCGGTGCCCTCGTCTTCGGGGTGGCGCTCGCGGTCGTGTCGACGGTGTGGCTGGGTCTGCTGGTCAACTGGTTGAGCGCCTGGCTCGCCCTCGGCGCACTGCTCTTCTACGTCCTCGGCTACACCATGCTGCTCAAGCGCCGCACGGCACAGAACATCGTGTGGGGTGGGGCCGCGGGCTGCATGCCGGTGCTCATCGGCTGGTCCGCCGTCACCGGCTCGCTCAGCTGGTCGGCGTTCATCCTCTTCATGGTCATCTTCTTCTGGACGCCGCCGCACTACTGGCCGCTGTCGCTGCGCTACAAGGACGACTACGCCACGGCCCACGTGCCGATGCTGCCGGTCGTCGAGCGCTTCGTCGTGGTCGCACGGCAGATCGTCGCCTACTCGTGGGCGATGGTGCTGACGTCGCTCGCGCTCGTTCCCGTGCAGCACGTGGGCTGGGTCTACACCACTGCAGCCGTCGTCGCGGGCGCGCTGTTCCTCACCGAGGCGCACCGCCTGCTCGCCAAGGCACGAGCCGGAGTGGCCGAGGACGTGCTCAAGCCGATGCGCCTCTTCCACTTCTCGATCACCTACCTCACGGTCCTCTTCGTGGGGGTGGCGCTCGACCCGATCTGGCACCTGCCGCTCCCGTTCTTCTCCTGAGCGCACCGCCGGCGTATGCCGTGTGGCGGGTCAGGAGACCGGCGTGCCGTCCTCGAGGTAGATCGTCCCTCTGTCGTGCCCGCGCGCGGTGTCCAGGGCTCTGAGGAGTCGCTCGTTGTAGGGAGCGACGCGGCCCTTCCAGTCGTCCGGTCCCGTCCAGTGGACCCCGCGGATCTCGCGCTGCTGCAGGCGTGCCCGCTCGACGAGGTCGACATCGATGGTGCCGAGGTCGAAGACGAAGACCGTGGCGTCGCCCCATCCGTGCAGGGCCGGGAGCCAGTTCACGGCGAGCAGCGGACCCGCGGTGACGACGAGGTCGAGCTCCTCGCGGACCTCGCGCACGACGCAGGCAGCGGGTGACTCGTGGGCATCCACGACGCCGCCGGGCAGGTCCCACTCACGCTTGTAGACGAGCTCGCAGAGCAGCACGTGGCCCGTGCCCGGCGAGTCCGGAGAGCTGGGGCGGAGGACCCCCTGGGCGATCGCGCGCTTGGTGGGCAGGGTCGAGTCGAGCATCGCCGTGAAGCCCTCGCGGGTGTCCGGGTGGGCGTCCTCGCGGCGCCGTCCGAGCACGACGGTGTCCTGGCGGACTCCGGCCAGGGCGGCGTTGCCGCGAAGTAGCCCCTCGCGACGCAGGCCCGCCCGCAGCGCGGTGCGCACCGAGGCGCGGTTCTCGGGGTTGACGTGGGCCTCGACCCGTTGGAGGTCGAGCGCGTCGAAGGCCCACTCGACGAGCAGGCGCACGGCCCGCCAGGCCAGCCCTCGGCCGCGGTAGGGCGCGTAGACGGCCCAGGACAGCACGCCAACGGCAGGGTCCTGCATGCGGACGTCGACAGTGCCGACGGGCTGACCGCGCCACTCCACGAGGAAGGTCGCCTTGGTCCGGTCGGACCACTCGGTGGCGGTCCGCAGGATCCACTCCCGGTGCTCCTGCGCCGACGGTTCGACCACGGGGAAGTCGAACCACCTGGCGATCTCGCGGTCGTGCAGGGGCCGCGTGACGCCGCTGTCGTCGAGCGTCCACGGGCGCAGCACGAGGTCGCCGTCACGGAGCGTCGGCTGGTCGGTCACCGCCCCAGCCTAGGGATGCTCCTCGGTCCGCTGCTCGTGGAGGGGGAGGGTCAGCTCGAACCGGCACCCCGGCCCGGTGTTGGCGACCGTCACCTCGCCGCCGTGGGCGCGGGCGATGCCCCGGGCGACGGCCAGCCCGAGCCCCGCCCCGACACCTGCGGCCGGGGTGCGGGCACTCGTGCCGCGCCAGCCCGGCTCGAAGAGTCGCTCGAGCTCGTCCTCCGGGATGCCGCCGCAGCCGTCGGCCACCGCGACGCGCGCGAATCCGGCGCCGTCGGTGCCGTCGGGGTCTGCGTCGAGCGAGATGTCGACGGTGCCGCCGGGAGCGGTGTGGGTCAGCGCGTTGGTCACGAGGTTGGACAGGGCACGGGACAGCTCGCCGGCGTCGGCGGAGGCGGTGACCGCCAGCGGTGGGGCCGATCCGGTGACGTGGACGCCGCGACCGTCGGCGAGCACCCGGGCGGACGCGACGGCGTCGGAGACGAGGTCGCCCACGTCGACGGGCGCGAGGTCCAGGCGCAGCGTGCCGGACTGCAGCCGGGAGAGGGCGAGCAGGCCGCCGACCATGTCGGACATGCGGTCGGCCTCGGACCTGATGCGCGCGGGATAGGAGCCGTCCTCGGGCGCGTGGCCGTCCTCGAGGGCCTCGGCCATGGCGCGGATGCCCGCGAGCGGGGTGCGCAGGTCGTGGGAGACCCAGGCGACGAGCTCGCGGCGGCTCTGCTCGACCTGGCGGTCGCGGTCGCGCTGGGCCGCCTCCTGCGCCGAGGCCCGCATCAGCTGTTGGACGCGCCGCGCGATGAGCCATCCGAAGGCCGCCGCAATGGGGAGCGAGGTCGCCGTCACGATGAGGACGACGGCCTGGTCGTGGTCGTTGATGAACATGGCGCGTGCCGTCACCACGACCCCCACGACGACGGTGAGGATCACGACGACGGGCGCGACGACCGCGGCCGTCACGAGGGAGCGGACGGCCAGCGCCCGGACCGCGAGGGCGCCCACTGCGCCGACGGCGACGGCGGCGAGCGCTGCGAGCAGGGCCGCCTCGGCGATCACGGCGCCCCCGTCGGCGAGGTGCCGTCCCAGCGGTAGCCCACGCCCCACACCGTCTGCAGCCTGACGGGGCGTGCCGGGTCGAGCTCGACCTTCTCGCGCAGACGCCGCACGTGCACGGTGACCGTGGACTCGTCGCCGTATTCCCAGCCCCACACCTGCTCCATCAGCTCGCGCCTCGAGAACGCGGTGCCGGGATGCGCCATGAGGTGGGCGAGCAGGTCGAACTCGCGGCTGGTCAGGGCGAGGAGCCGGGCGCCGAGCCAGGCCTGGTGGCGCCGGGTGTCGACGCGCAGGTCGTCGTCCACGAGGGTGGAGCGGGCAGGGTCCGTCGCTGCGGGTGCCGACCTGCGCAGGATGGACTGGATGCGCAGCACGAGCTCGCGGCTGCTGAACGGCTTGGTCACGTAGTCGTCGGCGCCGATCTCGAGCCCGAGCACGCGGTCGGACTCCTCGCCCCGGGCCGTCAGCATGACGACCGGCAGGTCCCCCCGCTCCGCCCGGAGCCCGCGGAACACCTCGAGCCCGTCGAGCCCGGGAAGGGTCAGGTCGAGCACGACGAGGTCGGGCGAGCGGTCCCGCGCGAGAGCCAGCGCAGTGAGCCCGTCCTCTGCCTCGACGACGTCGAGACCGGCCCGCGTCAGGTAGCCGGACACGACCTCCCGCAGGGTGGGGTCGTCGTCGACGACGAGAACGGTGGGCACGGCTCCAGCGTAGGGAGCGGCAGGCACCCCCGGTCCGCGAAACTCCTTGCGATCCGGTGACGTCGGGTCGGCAGCTCAGACCGGCCGGGACCCGCTCAGACGGGGTGGCGCCTCGTCGAGAGGACGCCGAAGGTCAGGACGACGACGAGCAGGCTGGCCCCGAGCATGTGGACGAGGACGAGGAGCTCCGGCAGCTTGGTGAAGTACTGCACGTAGCCGATGAGTCCCTGCGCGACGGTCACGAGCAGGACCATGGTCCAGGCGCGGCGGGCCTCCTCGGTCTCGGCGGTGATGCGCACGGCCACGAGCGTGGCGACGACGAGGCCGCAGAAGAGCATGACGGCGTCGGCGTGCATCCACGACACGAACCGCGGGTCGAAGCCGGTGCGTGCCGGCCGGTCCGCGTCGCCGGAGTGCGGTCCGGAGCCCGTCACGACGACCCCGAGGAGCAGCACGACGGCTCCGACCGCGCTGGTGCCCAGCGCCAGGGTCCGGGCCAGCGGGTGCACGACGAGCTCGCCGGGGCCCGACACGTCGTCCCGGGATCCGCGCACGAGGGCCGCCGAGAGCGCGACGAGCACCATCGAGAGCAGGAAGTGCGACATGACGGTCCACGGGTTGAGCCCGGTGAGGACGGTGATCCCGCCCAGCACGGCCTGCGCGGGGATGCCGGCGAGTACGCCGCCCGCCACGAGGTGCATCCGGCGACGCTGCGGCCAGCGGGTCAGGACCACCCACAGCGAGACGAGTGCGAGGATGCCGACGACGCCGGTCAGCGTGCGGTTACCGAACTCGACGAGGTCGTGGTAGGCGCTCTCGGGGGTGCGCACCGGCGTGAACGAGCCCGGCTGGCACTCCGGCCAGGTGCTGCAGCCCAGGCCGCTGCCGGTCAGGCGCACGATGCCTCCGGTGACCACGATGCCGACCTCACCGACGAGGTTGGCCAGCAGCAGTGGCCGCGCCCAGGACGACGGGTCGACGGGAATCCGACCGGCGGCCCGGGCGAGACGGCTCGCGCTCGTCGGGCGGTCGACGTCGGTCACGGTTGGCGTGGAGGACACCCAGCAAGGGTATGCCGCCCGCCGCGGTCCTCGGGAATCGCCCCGGCCGGCCCGGGGGAGTGGGGTGACGGCCGGGCCTCCGTCAGGCCAGGCCGTTCCAGACGACCGCCGAGCCGGCGTGACCGGCCAGCACGACGGTCACGACCGCTGCGACGGCAGACAGCACCACCAAGGTGCCGACGAGCACGTCGAAGGCGTGCCCCTGCGGCGACTCCTCCTCGGGCGGTCGGGCGAACCAGAGCGCGACGAGCGTGAGGACCATGAAGAGCAGGCACAGCAGCTTGGCCCGGTTGCCCCAGTCGACGTGGTTGCGCAGCAGCTCGAGGTCGACCGTGCCCGCTCGCACCGTCGTCACCCGGCGCTGCAGTGCCTCACCGCTCTCGGCGGCGACGAAGGCCGACACACCGGAGACGACCGCGCCGGCGGCAGTCGGCCAGCGCAGCACCCGCCGCCATGCGGGTCGCAGCACGTAGGCGATCGCGGACAGGGCCGAGAGCGGCACGAGCACGACCACCGCATGGATGACGAGGGCGTGCATCGGCAGGCCGAAGATGTAGTCGAACACGTCGCCTCCAGGCCGGTCGGGTCGTCGGATGTCGCGCGGTCCGGCCAGTCTCGTGCGTTCAGTCGTCGAAGCGGAACAGACGCGCCGCGAGGACGGTGGCCACCAGTCCCCAGGCGAGGACGACAGCGAGGGCGGCCAGGTTCAGCTGCCCGTCGACGAGCGACGAGCGGAGGCCGTCGGCGAGTCCCGCCGAGGGCAGGAAGGCCACCACGTGTGAAAGGCCGGCCGGCAGCTCGGTGCGTGGCACGATGACGCCGCCGACCCCGAGCAGCAGCACCCACACGAGGTTGGCGATCGCGAGCACCGCCTCGGCCCGCAGCGTGCCGGCGAGCAGGAGGGCCAGGGCCACGAAGGTCCACGTGCCGACGACGACGAAGAGCACGGCATACGCGATCCCGGAGACCTCCGGCCGCCACCCGAGGACGAGGCCCAGCACGGCGATGACCCCGATCTGCACCGCCTCGACGGCGAGCGTGGCGAGCACCTTGGCGGCGACGAGGCCGCCGCGTCCCAGCGGGGTGACCCCGAGGTAGCGCAGCACCGCGTAGCGACGGTCGAAACCGGTCGAGATGGCCTGCGAGGTGAAGGCAGTGGAGATGACGCAGAGCGCGATGACCCCCGGGGTGGCGACGTCGATGCGGGCGCCGGGACCGAGGGACGGCGAGCTCGTCAGGCTGAGGCCGACGAGGGCCATCGCGGGAAGGACGAGGGAGACGAGGAGCTGCTCGCCGTTGCGGAGCAGGCTGCCGACCTCGAACGCCGCCTGTGCGAGGACACGGCGGCGCGGCGTGGCGGCACGCGAGCCCGTCGAGGTCATGGGCGTGGTCGGGGTGCTCACGCGGCTCCCTTGCGGGTCAGGCTGAAGTAGACGTCCTCGAGGGAACGGCCGCCCGTCACCGAGTCGGGCGTCCCCTCGGCGACGGTGCGTCCGGCGTTCATGATGACGAGGTGGTCCGCGAGCCGCTCCGCCTCCTCGAAGGAGTGGGTCGTCACGACGACCGTGGTGCCGGCGTCGCGCTGCTCCGTGACGAGGTCCCACACGTCGAGGCGGCCGTGCGGGTCGAGGCCGGCAGCGGGCTCGTCGAGGAAGAGCACCTCGGGGCGCCCGAGCAGCGATGCCGCCAGGGCGAGTCGCTGCTTCTGTCCGCCGGAGAGTCGCCTCACTGTCGTCGAGGCGAAGCCCGTGACCCCGAGGCGGCGCGCCACCGTGTCGACGTCGAGCGGGTCGGCGTAGAGCCGGGACAGGTGGTGCAGCAGCCGGAGCGGCTTGGTGCCGTTGGGCAGGCCACCGGCCTGGAGCATGACGCCCACCCGGGCCCGGTGGTCGGCGCTCGCCTGCCACGGGTCGGTGCCCAGCACCCGCACGGTGCCGCGGTCGGGACGCCCCAACCCGACCGCGCACTCGATCGCCGTCGTCTTGCCCGCCCCGTTGGGCCCGAGCACGGCCGTGATGCGTCCCACGGGCGCGCTCCACGTCAGCCCGCCGAGGGCCTCGACCTGACCGAAAGTGCGGTGGAGGTCTGACAGTGTCACCGCGGAGGTCATGACTCATGAGTCTAGGCTCGGGGGTCAACGCATCCCGCATCCGCCTCGACCCTGACGGAGAGCCCAACCCGTGAAGATCGACCCAGCAGCCAAGCCCTTCACCGCGATGGCCGCCGTGCCCACGGTGATCGCAGCGCTGGCCCGCCGACCGCGCACGACCGCCGCCCTCGGACTGCTGACGGCAGGAGTGACCCTCTTCTTCCGCGACCCCGACCGCACCCCGGACCACACCCCGGTCTCGGACCCCGACGTCGTGCTGGCGCCGGCCGACGGCATCGTCATGCACGTGGGGCCGCCGCAGGCGGGCATCGCGCCCCCTGGTGAGTGGCAGCAGGTCAGCATCTTCCTGTCGCTGCTCGACGTGCACATGAACCGTTCGCCGTACGGCGGTCGCGTCATCGACGTGACCCACACGCCGGGCCGCTTCCTCGCCGCCTACCGCGCCGAGAGCGCCACGAAGAACGAGCGCAGCGAGATCATCGTCGAGCGGGTCGTCGGCGGGCGCCCGCGCCGCGTCGTCTACCGCCAGCTCGTCGGTCAGCTCGCGCGCCGCATCGTCACCCGCATCGAGCCCGGCGACGAGGTCGCCACCGGAGCGCGGATGGGGCTGATGAAGTTCGGTTCCCGCATGGACGTCTTCGTGCCCCCGGAGGTGCAGCTCGAGGTGTCCAAGGGCAATCGCGCCATCGGCGGCGAGACGGTCCTGGGTCGCTTCCCGGCGGCGGACCGCTCGTGAGCGGCGACGCGCCCTCAGACGAGCGTCCCCGACGGCGCGACCGCGTCAGCCGGCGCATCCGGCTGGTCTCGGCCACCGGCGCCCGCGTCATCCCGCTCGACCGGCTCAACCCGCGGGTGCGGGCCAGGGCCACGCTCCCCAGCCTCTTCACGCTGGGCAACATGATCAGCGGCTTCTCGTCGGTGCTGCTGTCGTTCCAGGGACACTTCCGCGCAGCCGCGGTCCTCGTGGCGATCTCCATCGTCCTCGACATCTGCGACGGCGCGGTGGCCCGTGCGGTCGGGGCGATCACGCCGTTCGGCCTGCAGTTCGACTCTCTCGCGGACCTCATCTCCTTCGGCATCGCGCCCGCCGTCCTCGTCTACACGTGGGCGCTGCCGGCCTACCCCGTGTGGGCGTGGGCGGGAGCGATGTTCTGGCTGGCCTGCGCGGCCTACCGCCTGGCCCGCTTCAACGTCACCATCGACCCGCTCGCCGACAAGCGCTACTTCGTCGGGCTCGCCAGCCCCGGGGCGGCCGGCGTCGTCATCTCCACCGTGCTCGCCATCGGCGACCCGCTCTACGACTGGGCACCGCTCGTGCCCGTGGCGGCGGGCGTGGTGCCGGCGGCCCTCATGGCCACCTCGTTCCGCTTCCGGTCCTTCCGGGACCTGCTCTCGCCGCGGCACCTGCGGATCACCGTCCCGCTCGGCATCCTCATCGCCCTGGGCCTCGCCCTCTTCCCCGGGGCGACCGGCATGGCGCTCGCCTACGGCTACGTGCTGACGTGTCCGCTCGGGTGGGTCACGGCGCCGCTGCGACGGCGCTGGTTCGGCGAGGACGCCGTCGCCCCACCACGCACCCGGATGCCGTCGGTGATCATGCCCCCCGACCTCGATGACGAGGGCGACGACGGGGACGACGTGGACGACCTCGACGACGAGTCCTGCCGCTAAGGCTCGCCTAACTGGAGCGTGGCGCGCATTTACGTCACAATGGTGTGGTGTTTATCGGAGAGCACGTCCCGCGTGAGGCGAAGGACGGCGAGGACGTCCAGCACGTCTCGCCGCTCGAGTCGCGCACGCGCTCGCGGGTGCTCCATATGGTCTCCGCGGACGGCCCGATCACGGCCGCCGAGCTGGGGCGCCACCTCGACCTGACGCCGGCCGCGGTCCGCCGCCATCTCGACGCCCTCGTCGAGCAGGGCGCCGTCGTGCCGCACGAGCCCACGAGCGGACGCCGTGGCCGTGGCCGTCCGGCACGTGCCTACGTGGTGTCCGACGCCGGGCACAGCGCGCTCGAGGCCGACTACGACTCGCTCGCCGTCGAGGTGCTTCGCTACCTCGAGGTCCACGCTGGTCCTGCTGCGGTCGGCGACTTCGCGCGCAACCGCGTCGCGGCCCTGGAGCAGCGGTACGCCGCCCGCCTCGACGCCGCGGGTGACAGTCCCGCCGCGCGCACCGAGGCGCTCGTCGAGGCGCTGAGCGAGGACGGCTTCGCGGCCACGGCCCGACCCGTCGGCGCCGGAGGGCTCACCGGGGTGCAGCTGTGCCAGGGGCACTGCCCCGTCCAGCACGTCGCCGCCGAGTTCCCGGCCTTCTGCGAGGCCGAGACCGATGCCTTCTCCCGCCTGCTCGGGGTGCACGTCCAGCGCCTCGCGACCCTCGCCGGCGGACACCACGTCTGCACGACCTTCGTCCCGACCGGTGGGATCGGCGCCCGCCCCCGGAAGACCACGCAGCCCGAGGGTGTTGACCCGGAGGCTGCCCAGATCAGCACGAGCACCAGCACGAGTACCAGCACGAGTACCAGCACGAGTACCAGCACCGACACGCTCACGCACGTCAAGGAAGGTTCCTCATGACCACCCACATCGAAGAGCTGAACCCCGGCCTCAAGGGCATCGGCACCTATGAGTACGGCTGGGCCGACAGCGACGTGGCCGGAGCCACTGCGCGTCGTGGGCTCAACGAGGACGTCGTGCGCGACATCTCGGCCCGCAAGAGCGAGCCCGAGTGGATGACGAAGCTGCGCCTGAAGAGCCTCAGCCTCTTCGGCAAGAAGCCGATGCCCGCCTGGGGCTCCGACCTCACCGGCATCGACTTCCAGAACATCAAGTACTTCGTGAAGTCCACGGAGAAGCAGGCGGCCACGTGGGACGACCTGCCCGAGGACATCAAGAACACCTACGACCGGCTGGGCATCCCCGAGGCCGAGAAGCAGCGCCTCGTCTCCGGTGTCGCGGCGCAGTACGAGTCCGAGGTCGTCTACCACCAGATCCGCGAGGACCTCGAGGCGCAGGGCGTCATCTTCCTCGACACGGACACGGCCCTGAAGGAGCACGAGGACCTCTTCCGCGAGCACTTCGCGACCGTGATCCCCGCTGGTGACAACAAGTTCGCCGCGCTCAACACCGCCGTGTGGTCGGGTGGCTCGTTCATCTACGTCCCCAAGGGCGTTCACGTCGACATCCCGCTCCAGGCGTACTTCCGCATCAACACCGAGAACATGGGCCAGTTCGAGCGGACGCTGATCATCGCCGACGAGGGCTCCTACGTGCACTACGTCGAGGGCTGCACCGCCCCGATCTACAAGTCGGACTCGCTGCACTCGGCCGTCGTCGAGATCATCGTCAAGAAGAACGCCCGCGTGCGCTACACGACGATCCAGAACTGGTCCAACAACGTCTACAACCTCGTCACCAAGCGCGCGACCTGCGAGGCCGGCGCGACGATGGAGTGGGTCGACGGCAACATCGGCTCCAAGGTGACGATGAAGTACCCCGCCGTCTTCCTCATGGGCGAGCACGCCAAGGGCGAGACGCTCTCGATCGCCTTCGCCGGCGAGGGCCAGCACCAGGACACCGGCTCCAAGATGGTCCACGCGGCGCCCAACACCAAGAGCTCGATCATCAGCAAGTCGGTCGCCCGTGGTGGCGGTCGGGCCAGCTACCGCGGCCTCGTCCAGGTGCTGCCCGGCGCGCACCACTCGGCCTCGACCGTGCGCTGCGACGCGCTGCTCGTCGACACGATCAGCCGCTCCGACACCTACCCGTACGTCGACATCCGCGAGGACGACGTCTCGATGGGTCACGAGGCCACGGTCTCGAAGGTGTCCGAGGACCAGCTCTTCTACCTCATGTCCCGCGGCATGGCCGAGGACGAGGCCATGGCGATGATCGTCCGCGGCTTCATCGAGCCGATCGCGCGTGAGCTGCCCATGGAGTACGCCCTCGAGCTCAACCGCCTCATCGAGCTGCAGATGGAAGGAGCCGTCGGCTGATGAGCCTTCTGGCTGACACGACGACCGACACCCCCGAGACCCAGCAGAGCGAGACCACGGTGCCCCACGCCGCCCCGACCTCCACGATCCCCGGTGCCACGGCGCACACCGACTCGGCCGCGGCCTTCGTGCCCATCCAGTCGCGTGCCGAGCGCCCGGCATCCTTCGACGTCGCCACGTTCCCGCTGCCGAAGGGCCGCGAGGAGGACTGGCGCTTCACCCCCGTCAAGAAGCTCGTCGGCCTCCTCGCGGAGAGCGCGACGGGTCACCTCGACGTGAGCGCGTCGCTCCCCGAGGGCGTCACGACCTCGACGATCACCTCGGAGCAGGCCCAGGGCCTCGGCATCCTGCCGCCGCAGGACCGCGCGGCCGTGGTCGCCGGCGCTGCTGCCGACGGCGCCCTGCTGCTCGACATCCCCGCGGAGGCCGAGCTCGAAGAGCCCGTTCGCCTCTCGCTCGTCGGTCAGGGCGGCGAGCCCGTGCACGGCCACCTCGTCGTGCGCGCCGGCCGCTTCTCCAAGGCGACGGTCGTCGTCGAGCACACCGGCTCGGCGCACTACTCGCAGCTCGTCTCGGTCGTCACGGGCGACGGTTCCGACCTCACCGTCGTGTCGGTGCAGCGCTGGGCCGACGACGCCCAGCACCTGGCCCAGCACGACGCCCTCGTCGGCCGCGACGCGCACTACAAGCACGTCTCGGTGAGCCTCGGCGGTGAGGTCGTCCGCGTCAACGCCAACGTCCGCTACGCCGGTCCCGGCGGGGACGCGACCCTCCTCGGCGTCTACTTCGCCGACGCCGGCCAGCACCTCGAGCACCGCTCGTACATCGACCACAACGCCCCGCACTGCAAGAGCCGCGTCACCTACAAGGGCGCGCTGCAGGGCGAGACCGCTCGCACGGTCTGGGTCGGTGACGTCCTCATCCGCGCCGAGGCCGAGGGCACCGACACCTACGAGCTCAACCGCAACCTCGTCCTGACCGACGGCGCCCGCGCCGACTCGGTGCCGAACCTCGAGATCGAGACCGGCGAGATCGAGGGCGCCGGGCACGCCTCTGCGACAGGCCGGTTCGATGACCTGCAGCTGTTCTACCTGCAGTCGCGCGGCATCACCGAGGACGAGGCCAAGCGCCTCGTCGTGCGCGGCTTCTTCGCCGACGTCATCCGTGAGATCCCGCTCGCCGACCTGCGCGACGAGATCACCGCGGCGATCGAGGACGAGCTCGCGTCGACGGCATACGCCGCCCCCACCCAGCAGACCCCCAGCACCAACAAGGAGAACTGACCCATGAGCACGCTCGAGATCAAGGGACTGACGGTCTCGGTCGAGACCGAGGACGGCCCCAAGGAGATCCTGCGCGGGGTCGACCTCACCGTGAAGTCGGGGGAGACCCACGCGATCATGGGGCCCAACGGCTCCGGCAAGTCGACGCTGGCCTACAGCATCGCCGGCCACCCCAAGTACACCGTCACCGGCGGCACCGTGACGCTCGACGGCGAGGACGTCCTCGCCATGAGCGTCGACCAGCGCGCCCGCGCCGGCCTCTTCCTCGCGATGCAGTACCCCGTCGAGGTCCCCGGTGTCACGGTCAGCAACTTCCTCCGCACGGCCAAGACGGCCATCGACGGCGAGGCCCCCAAGCTGCGCACGTGGGTCAAGGACGTCAAGGAGGCCATGGGCAACCTGCGCATGGACCCCGTCTTCGCCGAGCGCAACGTCAACGAGGGCTTCTCCGGCGGCGAGAAGAAGCGCCACGAGATCCTCCAGATGGAGCTGCTCAAGCCCAAGGTGGCCATCCTCGACGAGACCGACTCCGGTCTCGACGTCGACGCGCTCAAGATCGTCTCCGAGGGCGTCAACCGCGCCAAGGACTCGAGCGACCTCGGCGTCCTGCTCATCACGCACTACACGCGCATCCTGCGCTACATCAAGCCCGACTTCGTCCACGTCTTCATCGACGGCAAGGTCGTCGAGCAGGGCGGTCCCGAGCTGGCCGACCGCCTCGAGGACGAGGGCTACGACCGCTACCTCGCCTCGGCGCCCGCCGCCACGGTGGAGGTCTGAGCCGAATGGCCGACGTCCGGCCCCTGACGGACGGGGAGCTCGCCGCGATCCGCGGTGAGTTCCCCATCCTGGCGCGCACGGTGCGCGACGGACGGACGCTCGTCTACCTCGACTCGGGGGCGACGTCGCACAAGCCGACGGCCGTGCTCGACGCCGAGCGCGCCTTCTACGAGCAGCACAACGCCGCGGTCCACCGAGGCGCCCACCAGCTCGCCGAGGAGGCGACCGACGACTTCGAGGCCGCCCGCGCGACGGTGGCCTCGTTCATCGGGGCGCCGGCCGACGAGGTCGTCTTCACCAAGAACGCGACCGAGGCGCTCAACCTCGTCGCCTACGCGTTCTCCAACGCGGCCCCGACCGACGAGCCCAAGGACGACCGGTTCGTGCTCGTTCCCGGTGACGAGATCCTCGTCACCGAGATGGAGCACCACGCCAACCTCGTGCCGTGGCAGGAGCTCGCCCGCCGCACGGGCGCCACCCTGCGCTGGGTCCCGGTCGACGCCGACGGTGCCCTCGACCTGACCGGTCTGGACGGCCTGCTGACCGAGCGCACGAAGGTCTTCGCCTTCACGCACGTGTCCAACGTGCTCGGCACGGTCAACCCGGTCACCGAGCTCGCCGAGCGGGCTCACGCCGTCGGGGCGCTCGTCGTCGTCGACGCGTGCCAGTCGGTGCCGCACCTCGCGGTCGACGTCACGACCCTCGGCGCCGACTTCATCGCCTTCAGCGGCCACAAGATGTACGGCCCGATGGGGGTCGGTGTGCTCTGGGGCCGCGCGGAGCTGCTCGAGGTCATGCCCCCCTTCCTCACCGGTGGTTCGATGATCGAGCTCGTCACCATGGAGCGCTCGACCTACGCGCCTGCCCCGCAGAAGTTCGAGGCCGGCGTCCCCAACGCGGCGCAGGCCGTGGGGCTGGCCGCCGCGGTCCGCTGGATCGAGGCGATCGGCATCGACCGCATCCACGCCCACGAGGCGTCCCTCGTCGACCAGCTCCAGCGCAGTCTCGCCGAGCGCCCCTGGGTCCGCGTCGTCGGTCCTGCCGCCGGGACGCCCCGTGGCGGCGCCGTCGCGTTCGTCGTCGACGGCGTGCACGCCCACGACGTCGGCCAGGTGCTCGACGACGCAGGGGTGGCCGTCCGCGTGGGTCACCACTGCGCGTGGCCGCTGCACCGTGCCCTCGGTGCAGCAGCGACGACGCGCGCGTCCTTCGCCGTCCACAACACGTCCGCCGACGTCGAGGCACTGCTCGCCGCGCTCGACCGGGTGCCGGTCATCTTCGGCGTCGACACCGAGAGGGAGGCCAGCTGATGGACCTCTACCAGGAGCTCATCCTCGAGCACTCGAAGCGGCCCCAGCACGCTGGTCTGCGTGAGCCGTTCGACGCCGAGGTGCACCACATCAACCCGACGTGCGGCGACGAGGTCACCCTCCGCGTCGACGTCACCGGCTCCGGCTCCGACGCCGTCGTCACCGACATCTCGTATGCCGCGCAGGGCTGCTCGATCTCCGTCGCCAGCACCTCGGTGCTGGCCGAGGAGGTCATCGGGCACCCCGTGACCGAGGCGCTCGAGACGTTCGAGGCCATGCGCGCCATGCTGACCTCGAAGGGTCAGGTCGCCGGTGACGAGGCCGTCATCGGTGACGGGGTCGCCTTCGCCGGCGTCTCGAAGTACCCCGCACGCGTCAAGTGCGCCCTGCTCGGCTGGACCGCCTTCACCGACGCGCTCGCCCGTGCCGGCGTCGACATCTCTTCCACGAGTTCGCCCTCCCCGCAAGGAGTTTCGTCATGACCGCAACCACCACCCCGCCGAACGTGGCCGACGTCGAAGAGGCCATGCGTGACGTCGTCGACCCCGAGCTCGGCATCAACGTCGTCGATCTCGGCCTCGTCTACGGCATCACCGTCGACGCGCAGTCCCACGCCGTCCTCGACATGACGCTGACGTCTGCGGCCTGCCCGCTCACCGACGTCATCGAGGACCAGACGGCCCAGGCGCTCGAGGGCCTCGTCGCCACGCACCGGATCAACTGGGTGTGGATGCCGCCGTGGGGCCCCGACAAGATCACCGAGGACGGCCGCGAGCAGCTGCGCGCCCTCGGCTTCAACCTCTGAGCCTGCACCAGCCGCGCCCGTGACGACGCGCGTCATCGAGGTCGACCCGGAGCGGTTCGACCGGTGGATGGCGGGCTTCGCCGAGCGCCACGGTGCCTACGACGCCGCCGAGGAGACCACTCCCGGCGGCGTCGTCGTGTCCGCCCATGCTGCCGACGGATCCACTGTCGTGGCAACACCGTTCGCCCACGACCCGCTCGGTGTGATCCTCGTCCGCCGCGGAGGGTATGCCGTGGGCCTGGCTCTCGGGCACGCGTTCACCGCGTCCAAGGTCGGCACGCGCCACGTGCAGTCGCGCACGGCCGCCGGGGGCTGGTCGCAGCAACGCTTCGCGCGCCGCCGCGGCAAGCAGGCCGACGAGCTCGTCGACGCCGTCGTCGGCCATGCCCGACGGGTCCTGCTCCGGGACGACGAGAGCCCGCGGACGGGGGCGGACGGCATACCCCGGGGGCTGGTCGTCGGGGGAGACCGGACCCTCGTGCGCGAGGTCCTCGACGCGAGCCCGTTGCGGGCCCTCGCGGGACTGCCGATGCGCGAGCTCTACGACCTGCCCGACCCGAGGCGTGACGTCCTCGACAGCGCGTTGCGCCGCGGACGCGCCGTCCGCATCGAGATCATCGAGTCGTCGTCCGGCGGCGTCAGCTGACGGTGTCGACGCCGAAGGTGTTGCACTGGTTGATGTCACCGGTCTGGTAGCCCTGGGTGAACCAGTTCATGCGGGCCTGGGCAGAGCCGTGCGTCCAGTTCTCGGGCGTCACGCGCCCCTGCATCTTCTCCTGGATGCGGTCGTCACCGACGGCGGAGGCAGCCGAGAGCGCGGACTTGATGTCGCTCTCGGAGATGGCCTTGAGCAGCGGCGTGCCGCTGGCGTCGGTCGTCTCGGTCGCGTGCTTGACCCACGTGCCGGCGAGGCAGTCGGCCATGAGCTCGATGCGGACGGCCCCGGAGTTGGGACCCTGCGGGTCCTTCTGCGCCCGGTCGAGGATGCCGAGGAGGTCCTGGACGTGGTGGCCGTACTCGTGCGCGATGACGTACTCCTTGGCGAGCTGACCGCCGTCGGCGCCGAACTTGCTCTGCAGCTCCTGGAAGAAGCTCGCGTCGACGTAGACCTTCGCGTCGAGCGGGCAGTAGAACGGCCCGACCTGCGAGTTGGCCGTGCCGCAGCCCGAGGGAGTCTGGCCCTGGTAGATCACGGTCTTCACCGGCTCGTAGTTCATCTGGTACTTCGGCAGGGCCTTCGTCCAGTAGTCCTGGACGCTGTTGACGGTGGCGATGATGAGGCACACGTCGTTCTTGTTGGCGTCGGCGCCGGTCTTGCACTGGGAGAACTGGCCCTGGTCGACCTGGCCTGCAGCGGAGACCTGGTTGCTCTGGAGCTGCTGGGACGGCAGGCCACCGGTGCTGCTGCCGGAGTCACCTCCGCCGAGGATCTTGCCGCCGCCGAAGATGAGCATGAGCACGAGCAGGATCAGGCCGCCGATGCCGCCGCCGACCTGGATGCCACCGGGGAAGCCGCCGCCTCCTCCGCCCCCACCGCTGCCGCCGCTCTGCACCTGTGAGGTGTCGAGCTGGGCGTTGTCGTTGAAGCTCATGTGCCGCTCCTCGGGTCGGGACCTGGGACTCCCAGGTCCGGTCGTGATCACCCTAGTGCGCGGGGACCGGGGCTCGTCTGCTGCCTGGTGTGCTGCTTGGTCTGCTGTTTCGTGTGCTGCTCAGACGATGTCGTACCCGCTCGGGCCCGCCCAGCCATCGGTGACCCGGCGGCGGTGTCGGCGGCGCCGGCCGCCTTGACGAGGCGCGCGGCGAGGTCCTCGGTGGCCTGCACGAGCGCGGGTGACCCGAGCACCTCGAAGTCCAGCGGGGTGACGGCGAGCTGGCGGGCGTACCAGTCGGGATCGTCGGTCGTCGCCCTCAGCCGGACGCCGCCGTCGACCTCCTCGAGCCGCCCGAGGCTGCGGGGGAGCCACCGAGCCGCCTCGTGAAGGTCCGTCCTCAGGAGCACGTCCACCTCGTGACGCCAGCCCTGGGAGAGGTGTTCCTCGAGCGTCCGCAGCGCGTCGAGGTCCTCGGGCGGGTCGAAGGCCTGCGACGTCACGAACACCGACTGCACCCGGTCGATGCGGAGCGCGCGCTGGGCCTCGCTCGTCCGGGACCAGCACAGGAGGTACCAGCGCCCGTGGCGCAGCACGACCGCCCACGGGTCGACCTCCATGGGCCGCTCCCTGCCGTCCTCGAGGCGGTAGTCGAGCCGCACCTGCCGGGACGACGTGCAGGCCTCGACGAGCCTGCCGGTCAGGGCCGGGTCGACGCGCAGCCTCGGGTCCGGCGGCGGACCGGTGACGCGACGGACGGCCCGCACGGGCTCTGCCACCTGGTGGGGCAGCGCCCGGAGGATCTTGGCCAGGGCTGCCCCGACGAGCTCGGTCGGGTCGGCCGCCCCTCGGTGACCCTCGAGCACCGCCATGACGAGCCCGAGCGCCTCGGTGGCCGTGAACATCAGGGGCGGCAGGCGCAGCCCCCGGCCGACGCGGTAGCCGCCGTGCGGTCCGGTGACCGACTCGATGGGCAGGTCGGCCTCCCGCAGGATGGCGACGTAGCGGCGGGCGGCCCGCTCGGTGACGCCCAGGTGGTCGCCGAGTCGCTGCGCGGTGATGCCGGGGCAGTCCTGGATCACCTCGAGCGCGAGCAGCGCTCGCGCCGTGGGGCTCGTGTCGTAGCGCATGCCGTCCCCTCCCGGACACCCGTGGTCGTGGACGAAGGTACCGCTCGGCGGTGACGGCATACGGCAGTGAACGGATCTCCGGAGCGCCTGCGGGCACGACGTGCAGCCATGGGGCTTTGCCCCGAGCCGCCTCAGCGTCGTCGGGGGGTGACCTCGCGCCACGCCGGCTCGTCGTCGGGCATCCATGCAGGGACCGGTGTCGCGCCCTGGTCCATTGACAGCCAGGAGCGCTCCTGTGCCAGCCCGAGCGCGACGTCGATGAGTCTGGTCGTCGTGGGGGCGACGTCGTCGGCGCGCCATGCCAGGGACCAGGGATAGTAGGGCTGGATCTCCCGCGGCCAGGACATCTGCATGCCGACCTCGACGTACTTCTCGGCGTAGCTGAGGAACTCGAGGTAGTGGACGTCCTCGGCGGCCCGCTGCACGTGGGCCACGCAGAAGCTGAAGGCGCCCGGGGTGCCGAGCCACCGCATCTCCAGGCCCAGCCGATCCTCCAGGGCGGTGAGGTACTGACCGTGGGCGTTGTAGGTCCCCGAGTCCGGGGGATCGCCGAAGACGTGCAGGGGTCGGTCGTGGAACGACGCCGTCGGACGGCGACCGTCGTCGCCCGGCGCAACGAGCACCAGCGGCTCCAGCCTGAGCAGTCTGTGACGCCATCCGCTCGGCTGGGCGAGGAGCATCCGAGGCGTGACCCGCAGGATCGCGACGTCGAGGCGCCCGTGCAGGAGGGCCCCGAGCTGCGTGATGCTGTCCATCGCGTGCTCGCGCAACGGTACGTCCGGCTCGGACGACGTGAAGGCATCGGCGACCAGTCGGCTCGTGGACAGCTCGAAGACGTGGGCGATGCTGACGCCCTTCGAGGCGGAGCGCTGCGTCATGCTCTCGGCGAGGGCGAGCAGCCGCCTGGCGTCCCCGAGGAACTGCTGGCCCCGGGCCGTCAACGTGACGTGGCGGCTGTCGCGCACGAGAAGAGCCTCGCCGAGCTGGTCCTCCAGCTTGCGGATCTGCTTCGAGAGGGCGGGCTGGCTCACGTAGAGCTGCGCGGCAGCCCGACCGAAGTGCAGCTCGTCGGCGACGGCGACGAAGTAGCGCACCAAGCGCAGGTCCAGCTCCATCTGGGACTCCCCGGGGCGCGTCATGGCCGGGCACGACCGTCGTCGTGCCCGAGTGCCACCACGCTAGTGACTCGTCGCGGCCCTGCGGAACTCCTCGCGGTTATCGATCGGCGCGCAACCGGTCTTGGACTCGGGGGCCCCCGGGCGACCAGCCTTGGGTGTCGCCCTCCGCGACGGCCACGGTCCGCCCCACGTGTGGACCCAGGAGAAAGGCACCTCATGACCGCAACCCAGCGCCCCGTCGTCTTCATCCACGGTCTCTGGCTCCATGCCACGAGCTGGGCGCCGTGGGTCGAGATGTTCCGCGATGCCGGCTACTCGCCCAGTGCGCCGGGGTGGCCCGGGGAGGCCGACACGGTGGAGGAGGCCCGGCAGCGTGCGGACGACGTCGCGGGGCTCGGCATCGACGACGTGACGAACCACTACGCGGCGATCATCGAGGCCCTCCCGGACGCGCCCGTTCTCGTCGGGCACTCGTTCGGAGGCCTCATCGCCGAGAAGCTGCTGGGTCAGGGCAAGGCCGCCGCGGCGGTGGCCATCGACCCGGCCCAGATCAAGGGAGTCCTGCCGCTGCCGCTCGCACAGCTGCGTGCCGGACTCCCCGCGCTGGGCAACCCGGCGAACCGGAACAAGGCCGTCTCGTTGACCGCGAAGGAGTTCCGGTTCGGGTTCGGCAACGCCGTCAGCGAGGAGGAGTCGGACGCTCTCTTCGAGAGGTGGACCATCCCGTCGCCGGCGAAGCCGCTCTTCCAGGCGGCGGCCGCAAACTTCTCCCTCCACTCGGAGGCGGCGGTCGACACCGACAACAGCACACGCGGTCCCCTCCTGCTCATCTCCGGCCTCGAGGACCACACCGTCCCCGACGTCGTGACGCGCTCCACCCTCAGGCAGTACCGCAAGTCGACCGCCCTCACCGAGCTCCGGCAGTTCGAGGGCCGAGGCCACTCGCTCACCATCGACGACGGGTGGAGCGAGCTCGCCAAGGCGGTGCTCGGCTGGCTCGACGAGCACGGGCTCTGACCGTGGACCTCGCCCTGGCCGGGAAGGTCGCCATCGTCACCGGTGCGAGCAAGGGCATCGGTCTCGCCATCACCCGCGTGCTGGCCGACGAGGGGGTCGCGGTCGTGGCCGGCGCGCGCGACGCCTCTGCCGAGCTCGACGGTTTGAGCCGGTCCGGCGCGGTCACGTACGTCGCCGTCGACCTCAGCGACCCCGACGGCGCCGCGCACCTCGTCGACGCCGCCGCCGGACTGGGACGTCTCGACATCCTCGTCAACAACGTCGGTGCGGTGTCGCCGCGGCTCGACGGCTTCCTGGCGGTCACGGACGAGCAATGGGCGACCTCCTACACGCTCAATCTCATGGCCGCCGTCCGCACCACGCGAGCAGCGTTGCCCCTGATGCTTGCTCGCGGCCGGGGTGCCATCGTCTCGACGAGCTCGGTCAACGCGACGCTGGCCGACCCCTCGGTCATCGACTACAGCGCTGCCAAGGCGGCGCTGCGCAGCTTCTGCAAGTCGCTGTCCAAGGAGCTCGGACCGCAGGGCATCCGCGTCAACACGGTCAGTCCCGGACCGGTCTCCACCGACCTCTGGCTCGGTAGCGACGGCGTCGCTGCGGCGGTGGCGGCCCGACAGGGGACCGACCCGTCGTCGGTGGCCGCGGCCGCGGCTCGCGACTCGGTGACCGGACGCTTCACCCACCCCGACGAGGTGGCCCGGCTCGTCGCGTTCCTCGCCAGCGACGTGGCCGGCAACATCACCGGTGCTGACGTCACCATCGACGGCGGTCTCATCCCCACGACCTGAGCAAGGGGTGGGAAGGGTGCCGCCCCGCGAGGTCGCGCTCCTATGCTCGTCGCATGGCCGTCCTGGGGACCAAGGTGCACGTCCCGAGGCTGCGCCGCGACCTCGTCGGGCGGCCACGACTGACGGCACGACTCTCGGAGCGGCTCGACCAAGGTGCGCCGCCCCGCCTGGTGCTCGTGTCGGCGCCGGCCGGCTTCGGCAAGACGACAGCGCTCGCCCAGGGGCTCGCGCGCCTGACGGGGAGCCGGGGCCACGTCGCGTGGCTCTCTCTCGACGCGGACGACAACGACCCGCGACGCTTCCTCGAGCACCTCGTCGCCGCGTTGCAGTCCGTCGGTGAGTTCTCCGAGGCGGCCGGGCTGGTGGCAGCCTCGAGGGCTCCGGACCTCGCCCTGACCTCTGTCGTCAACGAGCTCGACCTGCAGTCCGGAGGAATCGTGCTGGCGTTGGACGACTTCCACGTCATCACGGCGCCCGAGGTCCACGAGATGGTCACGTTCCTGCTGGACCACCTGCCGCCGCAGGCCGGCCTGGCGATCGCGACCCGGTCGGACCCGCCCCTTCCGCTGTCCCGGCTGCGAGCGCGTGGAGAGCTCGTCGAGCTGCGCGCCGCCGACCTGCGGTTCACCCCCGACGAGGCACGCGCGTTCCTCACGGGGGTCATGGGGCTGGACCTTCGCCCCACCGAGGTGGCCGCCCTCGAGTCCCGCACCGAGGGCTGGGTCGCCGGACTGCAGCTCGCCGCGCTGTCGCTGCGAGGCACGCACGACACGTCGGAGTTCGTCGCCGACTTCACGGGAAGCCACCGGTTCATCCTCGACTACCTCGTCGACGAGGTGCTGCGATCCCAGCCCGAGGCCTCGCGCCGGTTCCTCCTCGACACCTCCGTGCTCCAGCAGCTCACCGGTGAGCTGTGCGACCGGGTCACGGGAGGCGACGACGGCGCCGGCCGGCTCGAGGCCCTCGACCGCAACAACGTCTTCATCGTGCCGCTCGACGAGCACCGGGGCTGGTACCGCTACCACCACCTGTTCGCCGAGGCTCTTCGGGCGCGGCTCTCCGCTGAGCGGCCGGAGCGGATTCCTCGTCTTCACAGGGCGGCGGCCGAGTGGTATGCCGCGCACGGCTTCGTCGAGGAGGCGGTCGGTCACGCCCTGCGGAGCGGGGACGCCGACTACGCGGCGGACCTCGTCGAGTCGGCGCTGCCGGACCTCCGGCGTCGACGTCGCGACGTCATGCTCCGCGAATGGCTCACCGCGCTGCCGGACGAGGTGACCCGTGAACGCCCTCTGCTCGGCACCTACCTCGCGTGGACCCGCCTGGTCGAAGGCGACCTCGAGGGGGTGGAGACCGTTCTGGCGCAAGCAGAGCGGGCGCTCACGACGCGACGGCCCGTCGCTCCTGCCGGCGCATCCCTCGCGACGTCGGAGGAGCTGCGCACGCTGCCCGCGACCATGGCGGTCTTCCGGGCCTCGGCGGCGCAGGCTCGCGGCGACACCGAAGCCATGGAGCGGCACGCGCGCCGCGCTCTCGGTCTCACCGGTGCGGACGACCACATGGCCCGGGCCGGCGCGCTCGGCTTCCTCGGGCTCGCCGCCTGGGGGAGAGGAGACATGACCTCTGCAGTCGACACGTTCTCAGGTGCCGTCCTCAGCATGGCCGAGGCCGGGGACGTCGCCGACCAGCTCGGCAGCACGGTCGCCCTGGCCGACATGTGGGTGGCGAGGGGGAGGCCCGACAAGGCGCGGCGGGTGCAGGAGGATGCGCTGGCCACCTCCCGTCGGCATCCGGGCGCCACGCTGGCCACCCTCGCGGACCTGCACGTGGGCCTGGCCGACGTCCTCGTCGAGCAGGACGAGCTCGAGGAGGCTGCGGCGCACCTCGACACGGCCCGGGCGCTCGGCGAGTCCGCCTCGCTGCTGGAGAACCGGTACCGATGGTTCGTCGCCTCGGCCCGCTTGCGGCGCGCCGAGGGTGATCTCGATGCGGCGGCCGAGCTCCTCGCGCAGGCCGAGCCCCTGCACCTGCCCGGCTTCTTCCCCGACGTGCGTCCGATCCCGGCCCAGCTGGCGCGCATCCGCATCGCGCAGGGCCGGCTCGCGGACGCATGGCGATGGGCCGAGAGCGCCCGCGCGCTGCGGGCCGACGACGTCTCCTACCTCGCCGAGTTCGCACAACTCACACTCGTCAGGCTGCTGCTGGCTCAGCACCGCGCCGACGGCGAGTCCAGCCGGCTCGACGACGCCGCAGGGCGGCTCGACCGTCTGGCGCCTGGCGCAGTCACGGGCGGGCGCGACGGCAGCCTGCTCGAGATCAGGATGCTCCAGGCACTCGTCCACCACGCCCGACGCGACGAGGCGGCGGCCATCGCGCAGCTCGGTGACGTCCTGGCGACGGCCGCTCCCACAGGCTTCGTCCGACTCTTCCTCGACGAGGGCGCCCCGATGACGGAGCTGGCCGCCCACGTGGACGGGACGCCCGTGACCGCGGCCCTGGTCGCCCGGCTCCAGCGGACGGCACACGCCAGGCCCGTGGTGACGGCGCAGGAACCGCAGACGCACGGCCTGAGCGAACGCGAGCTCGACGTCCTGCAGCTCCTGGCGACGGCCAGGACCGGCCCGCAGATAGCGAACGAGCTGTTCGTGTCGGTCAACACGCTGCGCACCCACACCAAGCACATCTTCACCAAGCTCGACGTCAACACCCGCCGTGCCGCGGTGGCCCGTGCCGGCGTGCTCGGGCTGATCCGACCGCTCTGAGCGCCCAGGGCGGGAATCACCTCCCCGATCACATCGCTTGGTGATTCGGCGGCACGCCATCGTTCCTAGGTTCGGGCTGTCCCCGAAACCACTCGGGGCCCTCGACAGCAAAGGAACCCGACCATGAGCATCACGACCTCCCGTCTCGGCCAGGCGGCCGGCGTCGCAGCCGTCGTCGCCGGGACGATCTTCGTCCTCGTCCAGATCAACCACCCCCCGATGGGCGTCGCCTCGGTCTCCACGACCGACTGGCTCGTGCGCAGCACGGCCAAGACCGTGATGGCAGCTCTGGCGCTCGCCGGCATCACCGGCATGTACCTGCGCCAGCGCGCAGTCGTCGGAGCGTTCGGGCTTGCGGGCTACCTGCTGCTCAGCGTCGGCTACCTGCTCATGTTCGGAACGGAGTTCGCCGCCGCGTTCGTGCTTCCGGCGGCAGCGACGTCCTCGCCGGGCTTCGTCAACGACGTCGTGGTCGCAGCCTTCGGCGGGCACGCGGCAGGCGACATCGGTGCACTGACAACGGTCTTCGCCCTCACCGGTGCGACCTACGTCGCCGGCGGACTCGTGTTCGGCATCGCGACGTTCCGCGCCGGCATCCTCTCCAGGTGGGCAGCCGTCCTGCTCGCCGTCGGCAACGTCTCCACCCTGGCCCTCGCCGTGCTTCCCGAGTCGTTCAACCGGCCGCTCGCCGTCCCCACCGGCATCGCGTTGGTCGGTCTCGGGTGGTCGCTGTGGCGCGACCAGCGTCGTGAGACGTCCGGCGTGGCTGCTGCCACTGGCACTGCCACTGCCGCCGCGCGCCCACAGGCAGCGGTCCGATGACGAGCCCGCAGCGGGGGTGGCGGGTCCCCGCCGCCCTCGTCGTGTTGAGCCTCGTCCCGGTCCTGGCCGGCACCGCGCGCCTGATCGAGCTGGGCGGGGGCCCGGCGCTCATCCCGAGCGACGCCCGGTTCACCGCCTCCCCGCTGCCCGTCGTCGCGCACATCGCCTGTGCGGCGGTGTACGCGCTGCTCGGCACCCTCCAGTTCGCCGGCGGCTTCCGTCGCCGGCGGCCGGGCTGGCACCGGGTCTCCGGGCGAGTACTGGTGGTCGCCGGGCTGGGGGTGTCGGCATCGGCGCTGTGGCTGACCCTCTTCCTCCCACCCCAGCCGGGCTCAGGACCGCTCCTGTTCGTGCTCCGGCTCGTCTTCGCTCCCGCGATGGTCGCGACGCTGGTCCTCGGGGTCGCCGCGATCCGGCGCGGCCACATCGCGGCGCACCGGGCGTGGATGACCCGCGGGTACGCCATCGCCCTGGGTGCCGGCACCCAGGCGTTGACCGAGGGCGTGGGTGGCGCCGTGTTCGGGCACAGCCCGCTCGCGCTCGACGCCTCGAGGGGAGCAGCATGGATCATCAACCTCGCTGTGGCTGAATGGGCGATCCGCCGTCCGACCGTTGCCGGTGACCATGGCGGTGACGGCGGTGGGAGGCGGGTCGTGGCTGCGTTCGGAGGACTGCGGTGAGCACCGGTTACGAGTTCCGGGTCGAGGGGCACCTCGACGAGCACTGGACGCGCGTCCTGGATGGCTTCTCGGTGCGACATGCCCCGGACGGGACGACGACGCTCACCGGGTCGGTGCTCGACCAGGCCCAGCTCCACGGACACCTGGCCAGGATCCGCGACCTGGGCGCCGTGCTGCTGTCGTTGCGCGCCCTGCCCGACGACGCCGGCGACCGCGTCGAGATGGTGGCCGTGGCCGACCCGCTGTCCCGCGTCGACTGGCCGCGGTGCACGGATCGCCTCGAGCTGCGTCCAGCCTCGGCGCAGGATGCCGAGGCCACCTGGCGCTTCCGTCGGTTGGAGTCGGTGAGCCGCTGGCTGACCGTGGCTCCGGCCGACCTCGAGTCGTACCGGGCCGTCTTCGAGCGCCCTGCCCGCCTCGCCACCACGCTCGTGGTCGAGCTGGACGGGCGTGTCGTCGGCGACCTCATGCTGCGGGTCGAGGACGCTTGGGCGCAGAGGGAGGTCGCCGAGCAGGCTCGGGAGGCGCAGGCGGAGCTCGGGTGGGTGCTGGACCCCGAGCTCGCCGGGCGTGGCTATGCGACCGAGGCCGTGCGCGAGCTGATCCGGATCTGCTTCGAAGAGCTGGGGATTCGACGCGTCGTCGCCACCTGCTTCGCCGACAACGAACCGTCGTGGCGCCTCATGGAACGAGTGGGGATGCGCCGGGAGCTCCATGCGGTGAGCGACGCCCTGCACCGTTCCGCGGGATGGAGTGACACCTTCGCGTATGCCGTCCTCTCCACCGAGTGGAGCCGAGTGGGCTGAGGAGAGCCGGGGAGGACTGGGCAGGACGCCCAGTAGGCGGGGTCGGACTCGCGTGGACAGATGACCCCACCGTGGCTACTTTGGGCTGGTCGTCGAGGGGGAGTACCTCCCCTTCGAGCCGATCGAGAGGGATCTGTCCATGTCTCGTTGCGTGCGCCTGTGCCGTCCGACCTTCGCGTCTCGGGAGTCCTGAGATGTCGGGCGCCGGCCCAGAGCTGAAGAAGACGCTCACCCAGCGTCAGCTGACGATGATCGCCATGGGCGGCGTCATCGGGGCGGGCCTGTTCGTCGGGTCGGGGACGGTCATCAAGGCCACGGGGCCGGGCGCCTTCCTCACCTACGCCCTGTGCGGCGTGCTCATCATCATGGTGATGCGGATGCTGGCCGAGATGGCGGTGGCGAACCCCTCGACGGGCTCCTTCGCCGACTACTCCCGCAAGGCGCTCGGGGACTGGGCCGGCTTCTCCGTCGGCTGGCTCTACTGGTACTTCTGGGTCATCGTCGTGGGCTTCGAAGCCGTCGCCGGTGCCAAGGTCATCAACTTCTGGCTCCCGGGAGTGCCCACCTGGGTGCTCAGCCTCGTGCTCATGCTTCTCATGACGGGCACCAACCTCATCTCGGTCTCGTCGTTCGGGGAGTTCGAGTTCTGGTTCGCCGGGATCAAGGTCGCGGCGATCATCGTCTTCCTCGTCTGCGGCGGCCTCTTCGTCCTGGGCATCTGGCCGAACGCCGACCTCGACTTCAGCAACCTCACCGCGCACGGCGGCTTCTTCCCCAACGGTGGTCTCGCGGTCACGGCTGGAGTCGTGACGGTCATCTTCTCGATGGTGGGCGCCGAGATCGCGACCATCGCCGCGGCGGAGTCGAACAACCCTGAGCGGGCGGTCTCGCGGGCCGCCAACTCGGTCATCACCCGGATCGCGATCTTCTTCGTGGGCTCGATCTTCCTGCTCACGGTGATCCTGCCCTGGAACTCGTCGACCCTGGAGGCCTCGCCGTACGTCGCCGCATTCCAGGAGATGGGCATCCCGTATGCCGACCACGTGATGAACGCGGTCGTGCTCACCGCCGTCCTCTCCTGTCTCAACTCGGGCCTGTACACCGCGTCGCGGATGCTGTTCGTCCTGGCCGCGCGCCGGGAGGCGCCGGCGTCGATGGTGTCGGTCAACTCGCGTGGCGTGCCGATGGTCGCCATTCTCTCCTCGTCCGTCGTCGGCTTCCTCGCGGTCATCATGGCGGCGGTCTCGCCGGACACGGTGTTCTCGTTCCTGCTCAACTCCTCGGGCGCCGTGATCCTCTTCGTCTACCTGCTCATCGCCGTCTCGCAGATCATCCTGAGATACCGCGCGGACGCCTCGACGCTCGCGGTGAAGATGTGGTGGTTCCCGGTCCTGTCGGTCCTCACGACCCTGGGCATCGTGCTCGTGCTGGTCCAGATGGGGCTGACCGAGGACGTCCGCATCCAGCTCGTCCTGAGCCTCGTCTCCTTCGCGGTGGTGCTCATCCTCTTCTTCGTCAACAAGGCCCGGATCGCCCGGCTGCCGGCGCGCGTCGCTCCGGTGCACACGGGTGAGGCCCGTCGGGTGCTCGTGCTCGCCAACCAGACCCTGGAGGCCGACGAGCTGGTGACCGAGCTGCAGCGCATCGACGCCCAGGGCGCGGCCACCTACTACGTATGCGTGCCGGCCAGTCCCGTCGAGACCGGCACCGCCGCGACCCACGGCGCCGTCTCGGTCAAGGACGCGACGACCGAGGCCGCGCAGCGCCGACTCGAGCGCACTCTCGAGACGCTGACCGCCCACCATCTCGACGCCACCGGGGCCCTCGGCGACCAGCGGCCGCTGCGCGCCCTGCGGGCCGCCGTCCACGAGTTCGACCCCGACCAGATCGTCATCGTCACGCTCCCTGCGGCAGAGTCGATCTGGCAGCGGTTCGAGGTGGTCGACCGCGCCGCGGAGCTCGGCCTCCCGGTGACGCACGTCGAGGCGGCCTCGCTGGTCGCCGCGGTGTGATCGGTGAGCATCGTCGTCGCCTACACGGCGCAGGACAGCGGCACGTCGGCGCTCGAGCTGGCGGTCGTCCTGTCGCGTTCGACCGGTGAGCCGCTCGTCGTCACCGTGGTCGTCACGACGCCGTATGCCGCGGCCGCCCCGGAGTTCGTCGACGGCAACTACCTCGGCCCGCTCCGGGACTGGGGGCGGTCCGTCCTCGATGGGGCCAGGACGGCTCTACCGGGTGACGTCGACGCGAGCTTCGAGGTGCGTCAGGCGTCGTCGATCCCGGGAGGGCTGCTCGAGCTGGCAGCGGAGGTGGGCGCGTCCGCCGTGGTGCTCGGCTCGTCGAGCAAGGGGTCGCTCGGACGGATCTCGCTCGGCAGCGTCACGGACCGTCTCGTCCACTCGGCGCCGCTGCCGGTGCTCCTCGCCCCTCTGGGCTATCGCGCCGGGCCGGCGGCCCGCATCCGCCGGGTCAGCATCGGCTACGGCGGGTCCCGGGACGGCGGGCACGTGGCCGTCGCGGGGGCGCGTCTCGCCGAGGCGCTCGAGGCGAGCCTGCGGGTCGTGTCGTTCGCCGTCCGGCCACCGGAGCGCTTCTACGGAAGTGTGGAGGAGTCGGCCGACGAGCTCGTCGTCGACCGCTGGGTCGCCCGGATGAGGGATGTGCTCGTCAGGCAGGTGAAGGCACTGGATGACGGCCGTCTCGCCGACCGCCTCGCGCGGTCGCTCGTCGTGGGCGAGGGCGCATCCTGGAGCCAGGCGATCTGGGGCGTCGACTGGAACGACGGCGACCTCCTCGTCGTCGGCCCGAGCTCGTCGGCCCCTGCGGCCCGGCTCTTCCTCGGCTCGCGGGCGTCCAAGATCGTCCGGTCGGCGCCGGTGCCGGTCTACCTCCTTCCCGCCCCGCGCAGCCGCTGAGCCTCGCCCTCCGCCGAGGCGACCACCTAGCGGGCGCCTCCGCGGACCGGGAGCCGTGAGGCCAGGTACGGCGCCGTGGCGCTGCCCTCGACCCGTGCGACCTGCTCGGGAGTGCCCGACGCCACCACTCGACCGCCCTGGTCCCCTCCGCTCGGGCCCAGGTCGATGACCCAGTCGGCGCCGGCGATCGTGTCGAGGTGGTGCTCCACGAGCACGACCGTGTTGCCGGCGTCCACCAGCGCGTGCAGCTGGCGCAGCAGCAGCTCGACGTCGGCGGCGTGCAGTCCCGACGTCGGCTCGTCGAGGAGGTAGAGCGCGTGGCCGCGCCGGGCCCGCTGGAGCTCGGTCGCGAGCTTGATCCGCTGCGCCTCGCCGCCACTCAGCTCGGTTGCCGGCTGTCCCAGACGCAGGTACCCGAGCCCGACCTCACGAAGCGTCACGAGGCTGCGTGCGGCACCCGGGACGTCGGCGAGGACGTCGGCGGCCTCGTCGACGGTGAGGGCCAGCACGTCGGCGATGGTCCTGCCGCGGTAGACGATCTCGAGCGTCTCTGCGTTGTAGCGCGCGCCGTGGCAGCTGGGGCACGGCGCGTACGTCCCCGGGAGGAAGAGCAGCTCGACGGAGACGAAGCCCTCGCCCTGGCACGTCTCGCAGCGCCCTTCGGCGACGTTGAACGAGAACCGGCCCGCGCCGTAGCCGCGCTCGCGCGCCTCGGGAGTCGCGGCATACAGCTTGCGCACCGCGTCGAAGAGGCCCGTGTAGGTGGCGAGGTTGGAGCGGGGGGTCCGTCCGATGGGGCGCTGGTCCACCCGGACCAGCCGGTCGAAGGACTCGAGCCCGGTGGCGTCGTCGACGTCGATCTCGAGCTCGTCGTCCTCCGCGTCGTCCGGCGCCTGGCCGAGGTGGCGGCGCACCAGCTCGGCGAGCACCTGCGTCACGAGCGTCGACTTGCCCGAGCCGGAGACGCCGGTCACCGCCGTCAGGACGCAGAGCGGGACGTCGACCGAGACGTCCTGCAGGTTGTGCCGGGTGATCCCGCGCAGGTGCAGCCAGCCCTTCGGTGTGCGCTGCGGTCGCACGACCCGCTCGGCCCGTCCGAAGAGGTGCTTCCCGGTCACGGAGCGCTCCACGTCCTCGAGGCCCTCCACCGGCCCGGAGTAGAGCACGTGGCCGCCCTCCTCGCCGGCCCCGGGACCGATGTCGACGACCCAGTCGGCGCGGCGCACGATGTCGAGGTCGTGCTCGACGACGAAGAGCGAGTTGCCCGAACGCCTGAGCGCCTCGAGCACCTCGAGGAGCGGCTCCGCGTCGGCCGGGTGCAGCCCTGCGGACGGCTCGTCGAGCACGTAGACGACGCCGAAGAGACCTGAGCGCAACTGGGTGGCGATGCGCAGTCGCTGCGCCTCACCGGGGGACAACGTCGTCGAACGACGCCCGAGCGACAGGTAGCCGAGCCCGAGGTCGAGCAGCACCTGGATCCGTGCCACGAGGTCGGTGCAGAGGCGCACGGCCACCTCGGTTGCCTCGCCCGAGCCTGCTGACGACGTCGCGGCTCCGGCGTCGGTGAGCTCGGCGACCGGGCGGAGCAGCGCGGCGAGGTCGGTGAACGACAGGGCGTTGGTCTGCGCGATGCTGAGGCCACGGAAGGTCACCGCGAGCGCGTCCTCCCGCAGTCCCGTGCCGCCGCAGGCCGGGCACCGGACGCTGCGGACGAAGCGCATCGCCTTGTCGCGCATCATCTGGCTCTTGGTGTCGGCGAGCGTGTGGCGGATGTGCTTGCGTGCGCTCCAGAAGGTGCCGTGGTAGTCGCGGCCCGTCGTGTCGTCGGCCTCGCCGCGCCGGTCGATGAGCACCCGCGGCTGCTCGTCGGTGTAGAGCAGCCAGTCGCGTTGCTTCTTCGGCAGGTCGCGCCACGGCACGTCGACCTCGATCCCGAGGGTCCGGGTGACGCGGACGAGGTTCTTGCCCTGCCAGGCGCCGGGCCACGCGGCGATCGCGCCCTCGCGGACGCTGAGCGAGGTGTCGGGGACGAGGAGGTCCTCGGCCACGTCGTGGGCCTCACCCAGCCCGTGGCACTCGGGGCACGCCCCGGATGCGGTGTTGGACGAGAAGGCCTCTGCCTCGAGCCGGCGCGCGCCCTCGGGGTAGCTGCCGGCCCGCGAGTAGAGCATCCGCAGCAGGTTCGACAGCGTCGTCAGCGTGCCGACGCTCGAGCGGGAGCTCGGGGCGCCGCGCCGCTGCTGGAGCGCCACGGCCGGGGGGAGGCCGGTGATCTCCTGCACGTGCGGGGCTCCGACCTGGTGCAGCAACCGGCGCGCGTAGGGCGCCACGGACTCGAAGTAGCGGCGCTGCGCCTCGGCGTAGAGGGTGCCGAAGGCGAGCGACGACTTGCCCGAGCCCGAGACACCGGTGAAGACGACCATGGCGTCCCGCGGCACGTCGACATCGATGTTCTTGAGGTTGTGCTCCGCGGCACCGCGGACGTGGACGAAGGTGTCGGTCGAGTCGGGGTGCACACCCCATGTCTAGCCGCTCATCGGGCGCGGAACACCATCGGGAGGCCGAACTCCTGCCCGACCGTCCCTCAGACGACGGCTCGCAGCCGAGCCGGCGGGGTGCTGGACCTGAGTCCGGACGTCAGGAGACGACCACGGCGTCCGGCGTCGTGGTCGTGAGACGCATGCGCACCGGCACCTCGTCGCCGACCTGCGGGGGAGCGACGCCCTCCGGGAGCACGAGCAGGCTGCACTGCATGTGCGGCGGCTCGGCGAAGCGCGGCATCACCTCCGAGACGGTGAACGGCGAGCGCACCCGGTGCGCGGCCTCGAGCACGCCCTCGGCCACGGCGATGGCTCGCGACCGTGGGGTGGCGGCCGACGACGGGCTCTCCATGGCGACGCCGTGCGACGTGCCGCCGCTGACGACGACGAGGTGGCCTGCGGCGATGGCCCGCTGGCGGTAGCCGACTCGGGTCCCCTTGGTGACCGGACGCACGTCGAGCACGTGCGCGCGGACCTCGTAGGAGCCCTTGTCGGCATACCAGAGGTCGGTGCCGATGCGGGGCCGGAACTCATGCTCCGGGAATCGCTCTGCGAGAGTGGACAGCTCGGCCGCGGACACGTGGGACACGAACCACGTGCGCTCGCCCGGCACGGCGGCGATGAAGCGCGAGATCTCCTCGACGTGGCCTGTCCCGAGCGGCAGGTGCAGGGTCACCCCGACGGCGTCGGCAGCGCCCGCCAGTTGGGCGACGTCGACCACCGGGGTGCCGTAGCGGTTCATCGAGGTGAGTCCCTCGATGACGACTCGCGCGTCGTCGAGGAGACCCCGAAGGCTCGACAGGTCTGTCTCGGTCGTCACGGTGTGCACGACGCGCCGGTCGGCGAGCTCGGGCAGCCCGGCGTGGATCGCCGCCCGGTAGGGCTCCATGACGAGCACGTCGCCGCCGAAGGCCGCGAGAGCGCCCGGCACCTCCGCGTAGGCCCCGACGGCCACCATCGGCACGTCGAGACGTGCGGCCTCGGCGCAGAGCAGGTCGCGGCCGAAGCCGTAGCCGTTGCCCTTGATGACGGGGACGATGCCCGGGTGTTCGGCGACGAAGCGGTCGTGGCCGGCGCGCCAGCGCTCACCGTCGACGTGCAGGACGAAGGACACAGTGGGTCACCGCCGCTTCATGTAGAGGTCGAAGGCCTTGTACAGCAGTCGGTTCAGCGGCAGGTCCCACTCGCCGGCGAGGCGCACGGCCTCGCCGCCGGTCCCCACCTTGAAGCGGATCAGGCCGATGTGCGGGTTCTCCGTGTCGACGGTGTTCGTGATGCCGCGCAGGTCGTAGACGGCGGCGCCCGCGGCGAGGGAGTCCTGCATCATCCGCCACTGGATCGCGGTCGAGCCCTGCAGCTCGCGCTTGGCCGCCGTCGACGCGCCGTAGGAGTACCACGCGTGCTCTCCGACACGGATGAAGATCGTCGCGGCCAGCACATCGCCCTCGTGCTCTGCCAGGTAGACGCGGATCCGCTCGGGGTCCTCGGCCGACAGCGCGGCATACATCTGCTCGAAGTAGGCGAGCCCGCGCGGGGTGAAGCGGTCACGCTCTGCCGTCTCGACGTAGGTGCGGTGGAAGGCCGGAAGGTCGGACGGGTCGCCGACGCGGACGGTGACGCCGTTCTTCACGGTCTTCTTGATGTTGCGCCGCCACAGCTGGTTCATGCCGGCGAGCACCTCGGCCTCGGTGCGGCCTGCGAGCGGCACCTGGAAGACGTACTCCGGCTGGCCGGCGGCGAAGCCGTCGTCGGGTGACAGGTGCCGGAAGCCCAGCCGTCGCAGCTCGGCGACGACGGCCGTCCCGACCGGCTCGACGACGTCGGGCGTCGCCTCGTCGTAGCGTCGGACCGCGGGGTCGGCGATGGCGTCCTTGATCGTGGACGTGCGCCAGCGGTGGGTTGCGACGGGAGGGCCGATCCGCAGGGCGAAGGCGCCCTTGGACCTCAGGTGGTCGCGCAGCGCCCGGAGCAGCTCCACGAGCCGCGGCGACGACCAGTCGATGCACGGCCCCTCGGGCACGTAGGCCAGCGAGCGCCTCAGACGGGGAAGCGACCGATGGAGCACGAGCGCGGCGCCGATCATGTCCTCGCCCTCGAACCACCCGACCGACTCGGAGCGCCACTCCTTCTTCACGTCGGCCCAGGCCGGCGTCTGCAGGAAGCTCGCCGAGGGCTGGGTCCGCAGCCAGGCGAGGTGCTCGGCAGCGCTGATGTCACGGACGGAGATGGGCGAGTTCACGCTGGATCACGCTACCCGAGCGCGCCGGGCCACCCGACACGCCTCGCCCGCCACCCGGCATACGACCTCGTGAGCGGGCCGCGCCACGACGAGGGCGTATGCCGTGTCGCTCACGCCCAGCCCATGGTGCGCGGGTCGGGAGGGAGCCGCGGGTTGAGCAGGTGCGCCACGAGCGCGGTCCAACCGGTCTGGTGCGTCGCGCCGAGGCCCTCTCCGGTGTCGCCGTCGAAGAACTCCGAGAAGGTCGGGTGGGCCGACCAGAGCGGGTCGGGGGAGGACTCGATGCGCTTGCCGTCGGAGGGGCGCCGGCCGTCGACGGGCCGGAACAACGCCGTGAGCCCGCCGTCGATGACGTCGGCGGCCTCGTCGAGGGTGCGCCAGTCGCCGGAGCCGGTCGGGATCTCGATGCGGAAGTCGTCGCCGAAGTAGCGGCCGTACGTGCGCAGCTTGTCGGCCAGGAGCACGTTCGTGGGGAACCAGACCGGCCCGCGCCAGTTGGAGTTGCCACCGAACATGCCGGTGCGGGACTCGCCCGGCTCGTACTCGATCGACACCGTCTCGTGCCCGACGGTCGCCGTGACAGCCTGGCGCGTCGCCGCAGAGAGCGAGCGGATGCCGTAGTCGGACAGGAACTCCTCCGTGTCGAACATCCGCTCGAGGATGCGGCGCAGGCGCTTCGGCGGGACGAGCGTCAGCAGCATCTTGCCGTCGTCGCGCGCGAGCATCGGCTTGACGAGCTCGGGCCGGCGCTGCTGGAGCCACTGGAAGCGGCTCGTGACGTCAGGGCACTCGTCGACGACCCACGAGGGGATCTCCGTCGCCCCGAGGATCGGGAGCAGCCCGACCATCGACCGCACCCGCATGTGCGGAGCCCGGCCGTCGGGCTGCACCAGCACGTCGTAGTAGAAGCCGTCCTCCTCGTGCCACAGGCTCTTGTCGCTCGAGCCGAAGTGACGCATCGCCTGGGCGATCGACAGGAAGTGCTCGAGGAACTTCGTCGCGACGTCGTCCCACGCCTTGTCGGTGCGCGCGAGCTCGAGCGCGATCTTGAGCATCTGCTGGCAGTAGAAGGCCATCCAGCTGGTCGCGTCGGACTGCTCGAGCCGGAACCCTGGCGGCAGCGGGGCCGAGCGGTTGAACAGTCCGATGTTGTCCATCCCGAGGAAGCCGCCCTCGAAGAGGTTGCTGCCGTTGGCGTCCTTGCGGTTGACCCACCAGGCGAAGTTGAGCAGCAGCTTGGTGAAGACCCGGGTGAGGAACTCCCGGTCGCGGTAGCCGTCGATGCGGTAGACGTGCCACGCCGCCCACGCGTGGACGGGCGGGTTGACGTCGCTGAACTCCCACTCGTACGCCGGCAGCTGGCCGTTGGGCGCCATGGCCCACTCCCGACACATGAGGAGCAGCTGCTCCTTGGCGAACTCGGGGTCGACGTGAGCCAGGGGGATCGTGTGGAAGGCGAGGTCCCAGGCGGCGAACCAGGGGTACTCCCACTCGTCGGGCATCGAGATGACGTCGGCGAGCGCAAGGTGCTTCCAGTGCTCGTTGCGTCCCCGCTTGCGTGACTCCGCGACCGCGGGCCCGACGGGGTCGCCCTCCATCCACTGCCGCACGTCGTAGCGGTAGAGCTGCTTGCCCCAGAGCAGGCCGGCATACGCCCGTCTGGCGACGTGCCGGTCCGCCTCGTCGAGCGATGCGTCGATGACGTGGCCGTAGAACTCGTCGGCCTCGGCTGCCCGGGCACCGAGCACCTGCTCGAACGGCTCCCCGAACCACTCGACGGAGGGGTCACCAGGGGCGAGGCGCAGGTCGACGCTCACGGTCTCCCCGGGGCCGACGGAGTCCCACCGGTACCAGAACGAGCACTTGCTGCCGTAGCCGCCGGGGTTGACGGCCTGCCTGCGACCGTGGACGACGCGCTGGTTGATCGAGTCCTTCGGGTAGAGGGAGTGGTTCGCGAGGGCATGGTCGCCGAAGACGTGCTTCGCGTTGGTCTCGTTGTCGCAGAAGAGCGCGGTCGGTGAGCCGGACGCGGCGAGGACGTAGCGGCCGAGGAAGCCGTGCGTCATCTCCGCGGCCCGGTAGCCGCGGGGCGGTCGGCCGTTGTGGCGGATCTCGTGCAGCTCGGTGACGCGGTCGTCGACGCCCCAGGACCACGTGTTGCGCAGCCACACCGTCGGCAGCACGTGGAGCGGCGCCGCAGCCGGGCCGTGGTTCGTCGCCGAGATCCGGATGCACATGTCGTCCGGGCCGGCCTTGGCATAGGTCATCGTGACGTCGAAGAACTCGTTGGCGTCGAGGATGCCGGTGTCGCCGAGCTCGAACTCCCTTTCGTCACGGGTGCGCTCGCGGTTCTCGCGGCGCAGCTGCTCGTAGGGGAACTCGGCCTGCGGGTAGCGGTAGAGCCACTGCATCCAGGAGTGCGTCGGCGTGCCGTCGAGGGCCCACCAGTACTCCTTGGCGTCCTCGCCGTGGTTGCCCTCCTCGTTGGTCAGGCCGAAGAGGCGCTCCTTGAGGATCGGGTCCCTGCCGTTCCACAGGGCGACGGAGAAGTTGAGGAAGCCGAAGCGGTCGCTGATGCCGCCGAGCCCGTCCTCGCCCCACCGGTAGGCGCGCGAGACGGCCTGGTCGAAGGGAAACTCCGACCAGGCGTTGCCCTCGGCCGAGTAGTCCTCGCGGACGGTGCCCCACTGGCGGCCGGAGAGGTAGGGACCCCAGAGGCGCCACGGGGCGTCGTGGCCGGGGGAGTCGACGAGCCGCGCGTGCTCGGCGCCGAGGGGCTCGCCCGGAGGGAGGGGGCTGTTCATGGGCCCATGGTGCTGCATGGATGTGTCGACGTCGTAACGGGGCTTGACTTTCGACCGGGTGGAAGCCCCAGTCTTCTCGTCATGCCAGCCCAGACCCCGCGCGACCGCGTCGACGCCCCCGACCCCGGCCGCCTGCTCACCATCGGCGAGGTCGCGCGCCGGAGCGGTCTCACCGCGAGCGCCCTGCGCTTCTAGGACCGCGAGGGCGTTCTCGTACCGGCCGACGTCGACGCCCAGACGGGCTACCGGAGGTATGCCGTCGCGCAGGTCCGCGGGGCCCGTCTCCTCGCGTCGCTGCGCCGGGTCGGTATGCCGCTGGCCGAGGTCGCGCTCGTGCTCGACGAGGATGCGCGGGGTGCGTGCGGGGCTGCGGCCGACGTCGTCTCGGCGCACGAGTAGCGCCTCGTGGACGGTCTCGCCGACGCGCGGAGGGAGATCCGCCGGACCCTCGCACTCCTGGCCGAGCGCGACGACGGACCCGGTGCCGCTGGGGCGGCCCGCGAGCCTCGGCGTCGCGTCGTGGTCGGTGCCGCCGACCTCGCTGCAGCGTTCGGGTCGGTCCGGTTCGCCGTCGCGCCGGGGGAGCCGGTGGCCGGTGCCCCCGACGGCGTCGACCTTCGGGTGCTGACCGGGATCCTGGTGGAGGTGAGCGGCACCGAGGTTCGGTGCGTCGCCACCGACCGCTACCGCCTCGCCGTCGGATGGGCGCCCGTGGCCGGCCACCGGGCGTCGTCAGGGGAGGCCCGCGTGAGTGCCGTGGTCCCCGTCGAATGGGCGGACCGGGTCGCGGAGGCATGCCGCGGCCAGGCGGCGGGCGCCGAGGTGGAGCTCGACGTGGGCGCGGAGCGCGTGGGGATCAAGGTCGGCAGTGAGCAGCTCGCGACCACGGTCGTGCAGGGGTCGTTCCCCGACTACCGCAGCATCGTCGCCGTCGAGCCGGCCGGGGGTGGCGCCGACGCCTCGGGACTCCAGTCGCTGCTGACGGTCGGGACCGAGTCCGTGGGGCTCGTCGTCCTCGACGGTTCCGTCCACCTGGCTGCGTCGCGCGACGCCGGCATCCCGGACGTCCACGTCGACCCGGCGTTCCTGCGGGAGGCGCTCTCGGTGGCCGGAGCCCGTCCGACGCTCGTGCTCGACGGCCCGCGGCGCCCGCTCGCCATCCGCGGTGACGGCGCCGGCTTCTCCGTCCTCATGCCCGTCGCCCCGGAGGGCCTGCGGGCGTGAGCGTGCTCGTCCACCTCTGCCGCGTCTGCGGCCACCAGTCGGCCTGGCACGAGGGCGGCAACGGCGGCTACACCCCGTGCTGGTGCTGCCGGGCCGGGACGGCCGACCCCGACCCCGCGCCCACCCTGCTGCCGACGACGAGCTCGCCACACGGCATACCGGAGGAGCTGTGGCAGCCGGGCACCCAGCGCAACGCGGGCACGATGCACGCCTCGCGCACGTGCGCGTGTGCGGCCTGCCGTGAGGCGGCCGAGGGGATGGCTGCAGGGACAACGCGTCGAGAGCACCCCCTCGCGGCTCCTAGACTGGTGGGGTTGTCCGGCCGCTGACGTAGTGCGGCACCGATAGGAGGAATGCCGTGATCGTCGCCACCGGGATCGAGCTGCGTGCAGGAGCACGCCTGCTCGTCGAGGACGCCAGCTTCAGGATCGACTCCGGCGACCGCATCGGTCTCGTCGGCCGCAACGGTGCCGGAAAGACGACCTTGACCAAGGTCCTCGCCGGCGAGGGCCATCCCGCCGCTGGCACCGTGACGCGGACCGGTGCCGTCGGCTACCTCCCGCAGGACCCCCGCACGGGGGACCTCGAGATCCTCGCCCGCGACCGCATCCTCTCGGCGCGCGGACTCGACACCATCGTGCGCGAGCGCTCCGAGGCCGAGAACCGGATGGGCAGCGACGACGAGAAGGTCCGCGACAAGGCGATGCGCAAGTACGCGCGTCTCGAGGTCGAGTTCGAGGCTCAGGGCGGGTATGCCGCCGAGTCGGAGGCCGCGTCGATCGCGAGTGCCCTCGGCCTCGACGAGCGCATCCTCGGGCAACCGCTGGGGACGCTCTCGGGTGGCCAGCGCCGTCGCGTCGAGCTCTCGCGGATCCTCTTCTCCGGCAACGAGACCCTGCTCCTCGACGAGCCCACCAACCACCTCGACGCCGACTCGATCGTCTGGCTGCGCGAGTACCTCCGCGCCTACAAGGGTGGGCTCATCATCATCAGCCACGACGCCGAGATGCTCGACGCCGTGGTCAACAAGGTCTACCACCTCGACGCCAACCGCTCGGCGCTCGATGTCTACAACGTCAACTGGAAGACCTACCTCCAGTCGCGCGAGACCGACGAGAAGCGCCGTCGTCGCGAGCTGCAGAACGCGCAGAAGAAGGCCGGTGCGCTCCTTGCGCAGGCTGACAAGATGCGCGCCAAGGCGACCAAGGCCACGGCGGCCCAGAACATGGCCAAGCGTGCCGAGCGGCTCCTCGCCGGCGTCGAGGGCGAGCGGGTCCAGGACAAGGTCGCCAAGCTCCGCTTCCCGAAGCCCGCGGCCTGCGGCAAGACGCCCCTGCGCGCCTCCGGCCTGTCCCGCTCCTACGGCTCGCTCGAGGTCTTCACCGACGTCGACCTCGCCATCGACCGCGGCAGCAAGGTCGTCGTGCTGGGCCTCAACGGTGCCGGCAAGACGACGCTGCTGCGGATGCTTGCCGGCGTCGACACCCCCGACACGGGGGAGGTCGAGCCGGGCCACGGCCTCCGCCTCGGCTACTACGCACAGGAGCACGAGAACCTCGACGTCACGCGGTCCGTGCTCGAGAACATGAAGTCGGCCGCCCCGGAGCTCGGCGAGACCGAGGTCCGGAAGGTGCTCGGCTCGTTCCTCTTCTCCGGTGACGACGTGCAGAAGCCAGCGGGGGTCCTGTCGGGCGGCGAGAAGACGCGTCTGTCGCTCGCGCTCCTCGTCGTGTCGGCCGCCAACGTGCTGCTCCTCGACGAGCCCACCAACAACCTCGACCCCGCGTCGCGCGAGGAGATCCTCGGCGCCCTCAAGACGTACGAGGGTGCGGTCGTCCTCGTGACGCACGACGAGGGCGCCGTCGACGCCCTCGAGCCCGAGCGCATCCTCCTGCTGCCCGACGGGGTCGAGGACCTGTGGGGCCCGGACTACATGGACCTCATCTCGCTCGCCTGACCTTCACGAGGCGCCGCCGTGGGTACGTTGACGCCATGGCAGCCAGCAGGACGAGACGACGTCGGCACGAGACCCGCTCGAGCGCCGGGGAGCACCGGCTGTGGCCGACGCTCGCCGTCGTCGTGGCGGCGCTGGCGTATGCCGTCCTGCCCGAGAGCCTGCTCGTGGGACCCCGGCTCGCCATCCCGGCCGTCGAGCTCGTCCTGCTCGGCGCCCTCCTCGTCACCAACCCCCGACGCCTGGTCCGGCAGACGCGGTGGTCCCGCGGCATCTCCATCGCCCTGGCCTGTCTCGTCATCGCCACCAACCTCCTGGCCCTGGCGATGCTCGTGCGTGCCCTGACCTCGTCGAAGCCTGACGGCATGCCGCTGCTCCTGGCCGGCATGCAGGTGTGGCTGACCAACGTCATCGGATTCGGGCTGCTCTACTGGGAGCTGGACCGCGGCGGACCGGTCGCTCGGCACACCGTGGCCAGGGACCGCATGCCACCGGCCGACTGGCGGTTCTCCCAGGACGAGAACCAGGACACCGTCGTCGAGGTCGCGTCCACCTCGAGCGTTCGCAGCAACTGGCGCCCCGAGTTCGTCGACTACCTCTACGTGTCGCTCACCAACTCGAGCGCGTTCAGTCCGACGGACACCATGCCGCTGACGGCACGGGCCAAGATGCTCATGGGGCTCGAGGCGACGGCGGCGCTTCTCACCTCGCTCCTCGTCGTGGCCCGTGCCATCGGTGCCCTGGGGCAGTGACTGAGGGCCGTATTCATAAGCGAGACTGTTGGTTCACATAATGGATGGTTATTGTATCGATCAGGCCCCGTCGGCACACTGGTGGGCATGCCCAGCGACCACCACCTCACCTGCCCGTTCTGCTCGGGCGACGACGTGACGCCGTTCCCGGACCCCACGGCGGCGTGGTCGTGCCTGGACTGTGCCCGCGTCTTCCGGGTCGAGCTGGTGCAGCCGGCCTCCGTCTCCGGGTGGGGCGTCCTGCGGGTCGTCGTGCCGGCGCCGGCTCCCGCGTCCGCCGCGGCCTGACGCCCGCAGCCTGACACGGTGACCCGCGGGTAACCTGCGTCCATGACGCATCCGCACCTCAGGGTCGAGACCGACGGGCCCGTCCGCACCATCACGCTGGATCACCCGGAGAAGCGCAACGCGCAGACCCCCTCGCTGTGGGCGGCCCTCGCCGACGAGGCGCGTTCGGTGCCCGAGGACGTACGCGTCGTCGTCCTCCGCGGCGCGGGCGACGCGTTCTCGGCCGGCATCGACACCGCCATGTTCACGCCTGACGGCGTTCCCGGCGAGGAGAGCGTGGCCCAGCTCGCAGCCGGCGGCCCCGAGGCGATCCAGCGCGGGATCGCGGTGTACCAGGAGGGCTTCACTGCCTGGGGCGAGTGCCCGGCGGTCGTCGTCGCGCAGGTGCACGGCTACGCCATCGGTGCCGGCTTCCAGCTCGCTCTGGCGGCCGACCTGCGGGTCGCGGCGCTCGACGCGTGGTTCGCGATGCGCGAGACGAGCCTCGGGCTCGTCCCCGACCTCGCGGGCACCGGCCCTCTCGTCCACCTCGTCGGCTACGCCCGGGCGCTGGAGATCTGCGCGACCGGACGCAGGGTCTCGGCCCCCGAGGCGCACAGCATCGGGCTCGTCGGCTCCCTGGCGCCGGCCGTCGACCTCGACGAGACGACCGGGTCCCTCGTGGAGGCCTTGCTGGCTGCGCCTGCTCCCGCCCTGCGCGCGCTCAAGCCGTTGCTGCGCGGCGCGGTCCACGGCGACCGCGAAGCCCAGCTCGGCCACGAACGCGAGGCCCAGGTCGGGCTGCTGCAGACGATGCTGGGGCGCGCGGACGGCTGACCGCGGGGGTCCCCCCGACGATGTTCCCCGGTCCCGGGGAATCGCTGTCGGTGCTGCGCGGTTGGATGAAGGGACTACAGGAGGTCTGTTCAGTGGGAATGCAGCCGTGGATGGCGATGCGGTCGATGTCGCGTGACTCGTCGGTGGCCGAACGGAGCCTCTCACCAGGCACCCGTCGGAGGGTCCTGACGTATGCCGCGCCGTACCGGGCCGCGATCATCGCCTTCCTCGCGGTGGTGGTCCTCGACTCGGTGCTGGTCGTCACCGTGCCGCTCCTGATCAAGAGCCTCGTCGACGACGGCGTCATCCCGAAGGACTCGTCCGTCGTCGTGCGCCTCTCGCTCGTCGTCGCGGCCATCGCGCTCGTCGATGCCGTCCTGACGGTCATCTCGCGGTGGTACTCCTCCCGCATCGGTGAGGGCCTCATCAACGACCTCCGCACCCAGGTCTTCGGCCACGTGCTGCGCCAGCCCATCGCGTTCTTCACACGCGCCCAGACCGGTTCGCTCGTGTCCCGCCTCAACAACGACGTCGTCGGGGCCCAGCAGGCGTTCACGTCGGTGCTGTCCAACGTCGTCTCCAACATCGTGTCGGTCGTGCTCGTCGTCGGGGCGATGCTCGCGCTGTCGTGGCAGCTGACGCTCGGCTCGCTCCTGCTCGTCCCGCTGTTCCTCGTCCCGGCCAAGCTCATGGGCCGGCGTCTCGCGAGCCTCGCCCACCGGCAGATGACGCTCAACGCCGACATGGGCACGCGGATGACCGAGCGCTTCAACGTCGCAGGTGCCCTCCTCGTCAAGCTCTTCGGCCAACCGGCCCGTGAGGAGGCCGAGTACGCCGAGCGAGCCGGTCGGGTCCGCGACATCGGCATCCAGATCGCACTCAACCGCACGATCTTCATGACGGCGCTCACCCTCGTCGCCGCGCTGGCGACGGCGATGGTCTACGGCTTCGGCGGCGTCATGGCCGTCAACGGCACGCTCTCGGTCGGCACGCTGCTGGCTCTTGCAGCCCTGCTCGCCCGGCTCTACGGCCCGCTCACGTCGCTGTCCAACGTCCGCGTCGACATCATGACGGCGCTGATCTCCTTCGAGCGCGTCTTCGAGGTGCTCGACCTCGAGCCGCTCGTCAAGGAGCGTCCGGGCGCCGTCTCGCTGCCCGACGGTCCGCTCGGCGTCGAGCTGGACCACGTGTCCTTCCGCTACCCCTCGGCCGACGAGGTCTCGCTGGCGTCGCTCGAGTCGGTGGCGTCCGGCGACCGTCGCGGCAGCGGGGTCGTGCTCCACGACGTCACCGTCGGCGCCCCGGCCGGACACCTCATCGCCCTCGTGGGCCCGTCCGGCGCCGGCAAGACGACGCTGACCTCTCTCGTCTCCCGGCTCTACGACCCGAGCGAGGGCTCCGTGCGCATCGGCGGGCTCGACCTGCGCGACGTGACGATGACGTCCTTGCGCGACAGGGTCGGCGTCGTCACGCAGGAGGCGCACCTCTTCCACGACACGATCCGCGCCAACCTGCTCTACGCGCGGCCCGACGCGACGGACGACGAGATCCACGCAGCCCTCCGCGCCGCCCAGATCAGCGACCTCGTCGCTGAGCTGCCCGAGGGCCTCGACACGGTCGTCGGCGACCGCGGCCACCGGCTCAGTGGCGGCGAGAAGCAGCGGCTCGCCATCGCCCGGCTGCTCCTCAAGGCCCCGGACGTGGTCGTGCTCGACGAGGCGACCGCGCACCTCGACTCGGAGTCCGAGGTCGCCGTTCAGCGCGCCCTTGACGCAGCACTCGAGGGCCGAACGTCGATCGTCATCGCGCACCGCCTCTCCACGATCCGCCAGGCCGACCTCATCGTGGTGCTCGACCACGGCAGGGTCGTCCAGACCGGTCGGCACTCGGAGCTTCTCGCCCAGGGCGGCCTCTACGCCGACCTGCACGCGACCCAGTTCGACGACCAGGCGATGGCCCGCGCCGAGCGCGCGCCGGACCCTGTGGGCGCCCAGCTCACACCCTGAGGCCGGGCAGGTGCGGACTCCTCTGCGCTCGTTCCCAGAGTGGGCGGCCACCGCCCCGCGTCAGCGATCGAGCCGCTCCTCCAGGCCTGCCGCGAGGCAGGCCACCGTCACGAGGTCCACGAACCCCCCGACAACGGCAGCCAGCCGACGGTGGCGCACGGGTCCGAGCCGGAGGCGTACGTGCAGTCGCGTCCGCGCCGCGTCGACCGGCTGGAGCCGCAGGCACCAGGTCAGCTGCATCCGGCCCCGTGTCGAGCCGAAGAGCAGGTGCGACCCGGGTGCGAGCTCCAGGACGGTGAAGGTCGCGTCCGCGCCGCCCCAGTCCGGGATGACGTCCCCGACGGCGAGCCCCTGGAGGGCCGGATCGAGATGACGCAGCGCCCGGTGCCGTCGGGGGACGGCCCGCTCGACGGCCCCGGGGAGGTACCAGCCGCCCCGGTGCTTCCCGAGCTGGACCAGCCAGGGCCAGACCTGGTCGGGAGGGGCACCGAGCGTGAACGCCCGGTCCATGACGACGTCGGCGTCCACAAGGTCGTCCCCGGGCATCGGGGCCCGCTCCTCAGCGCGTGACGGACGGGCGAGCACGCGGCGCCTCAGCGGGTCGTCGACAGACATCCTTGCCTCGGGACTGCGATCAGCGCGAGATCTGCTGGAGCGCCCAGGAGTTTCCGTCCGGGTCGCTGAGGTGCGCGTACTTGACGCCGCCCATGTCCTGCACCGGCGACACGTCGACACCGTTGCCGACGAGGAGCTGCCGCGCCGCCTCGATGTCCTCGACGACGAGGTGCAGGTTCTGCACGCGCGGGGCGTCCGGGGAGCTCATCCCGACTCCGATGACGATCGAGCAGCTCGACCCGGGGGGAGTGAGCTGCACGACGCGCATGCCGTTGCCGGGCTCCACGTCGTGGTCGAGGACGAAGCCCAGCCCGTCGGTGTAGAACGCCTTGCTCCGGTCGACGTCGGTCGTCGGGAGGGGGACGAGTTCCAGGCGCATGTCCATGGCAGAAGGCTCCTTGCTGGGTGGCGGTGCTGTCGGAGATGTCCAGCGGATGGCTGGCGTGGCGCTGCGACACCGAACCCGACCCTCTCACCAGCCGGCCCTTCGCCGGCCCGCGACACGGGTGCGGCGGCGCCCGAGTGCCGATCGTGGAACGCGTACTTCGTCGCTGGGAGACTGCCAGACTGGACCGGTGACCAGAGCCGATCGGCTCAGCGGGCTCGACGCCATCTTCCTCCCGATGGAGACGGCGACCCAGTCGCTGCACATCGGCTCCGTGCTCGTTCTCGAGGGGCCGCCACCGCCCCCCGAGGTGTTCCGCGACCACGTCGCGGCGCAGCTGGCCACTGTGGCCGTCGCCCGCCGGAGGGTGCTGCGGATGCCACTGGAGCTCGGCCGACCCCTCTGGGTGGAGTCGAGCGTCGATCTGGAGGCGCACCTTCACCACGCCGTGCTCGAGGCCCCCGGACACGATGACCAGCTGAGCGAGGCCGTGGTCCGGATCATGGCCTCGCCCATGGATCCCGGGCGTCCTCTGTGGGAGCTGTGGCATGTGGACGGACTGTCGGCCGGTCGCTGGGCGGTCGTCCTCAAGGCGCACCACACGATGGTGGACGGTCGCACCGGGGCCGACCTGGTCCAGACGCTGCTGACGGAGCGCCCGGCCGATAGGCCTCTCCAGCCCGTCCGGGCGGAGCGCGCGGACCGGGCCACACCCCGACCGGTCCCGACCCGGACCGCGTTGCTGACCGACCTCGCATCGTGGTTCCTCACGCTGCCGCTCCGATGCGTTCGGCTGGTGCTGGGAGCCGCAGGAGCGCCGGGCGAGACCCGTCGACGAGTCAGCGAGCTCCGCCTCGGCCTGGCCCAGGTGCTCCGCCCCGACCTGCCGCCGTCGGTCCTCAGCGGCCCGCTCGCCTCGGAACGGCTCTGGGGGTGGACCGACGCAGACCTGGCCGCGGTGGCACGAACGGCGGAGGCATCGCGGTGCACCGTGAACGACCTGTACCTGGCCGCTCTCGCCGGCGGCTACCGGCGCTTCCTCACCGAGCGGGGCGAGGCCATGGACACCGTCGGTCTGCGGGCCATCGTGCCGGTGTCGAACGCGCAGCCGGGCCACCCCGGACGCGTCGGCAACCTGGCCTCCGCCATGTTCGTCGAGCTCCCCGTCGACATCCCGGAGCCCGACGCGCGTCTGCACGCCGTGGCCGCGCGGACCGCCGAGCAGAAGGCCCTGGGAGTGCCGGCGGCGACGGCCGCGGTGCTGCGCCTGGCGGACCACATCCCGGCTCCGATCTTCGCCTGGGGCGCTCGACGGTACGGACGGGCCGGGCAGGGCCGCGTCAACGTCGTGGCGTCCAACGTGCGCGGCCCGGAGCGCACGCAGTACCTGGCAGGCCGCCGCGTCCTCTCGATGATCCCCTACGTGCCGACGGCCCAGGAGATCCGCTCGTGCAGCGCCATGGTCTCCTACGCCGGGCGACTCACCATCGCGATCACGGCGGACGCCGAGGCGCTGCCGGACGCGGACCGACTCGTCGCGGCGGTGGCGAGCGAGCTCGAGGCTCTCGCGGGGCCGTCAGCCGGCGCCCAGGCGCGACAGGAGCCCACGGGCTGCCGACGGACCCTTGCCTAGGGTCTCAGGCGTCTTCCTCGTCCCAGATCCGGACCTTCTTCGCCCGGACCGGAGCCGCCTGGGGGCCGGCCGCGTCCAGGCGGGTCGCCGCAGCCTCGCGACGGATCGCGAAGATGATGAAGACGAGGCCGCCGGGCATGAACAGCCACCACTGGTAGGCGTACGCCTGGTGGGGTCCCAGGTCCTCCTCCGGCTTGGGCAGCAGGCGCAGGGGATGGTCGCCCGCGGCGGCGGCAGGCTGCTGGGCGCCGAGCACGAGGTAGGCGTCCACCCGGCTCAGCGACGGCACCTGGGTGCGTGCGTCGTCGATGTTGACGCTGGCCAGCTGAGGGCGCGGAAGGTCCCGACCGAGACTCACCTCGCCGGTGCGCAGCCAACCGGTGACCTGCACCGGACCCGACGGCGCCGGGTCGACGGGTGGGCTGGTCTCCGCGTCCGCGGCGTTGGGCACCCAGCCACGGTCGACGAGGAGCGTCAGGCCCCCGGTCTCCATCGGGGTCAGCACCTCGAAACCGACCGTGGAGTCGAGCGTCCGGTTGCGGACCAGCAGGTCGGAGCCCACGGCATACGTCCCCGTCAGGGTGACCCGCGTCCACTGCCGCTCGGCGGGGAGAGGGGACTCCACGAGAGCGGGCTCGAAGTTCACGGGCGTGGCGCCGTAGTTGCGCGCGATGGCGTCGACCTTGGTGCGCTGCTCGACGTGGCGGTGCCACTGCCACAGGCCGAGGTAGAAGCAGGCGACCCCGAAGAGGACCCCGACGAGGGTCCAGAGCAGCCAGCGCCGCGTCAGCCAGAGTCGAAGCACGGATCGACGGTACCCGGCCTGAGGTCGGACCCGGGTACCGGCCCGTCTCTGACCTGCGGTGACGACGCCGCGCTGCCTCCTCAGCCCGCAGAGAGTCCGCATCAGCGCCGAGGACAACGTCGAGGACCCGCGTCTCCATCTGGCACGACGCGACCCCCGAACACGATGCCGGCCCCGCCGTCCTCGGTCTGGGTCATGTCGCGCCAGATGGCTCGATCCAGCTCTCGGGTCACGGGCAACGGTTGAGCGTCCTGTCAGCGCATCAACGCGGAATGAGCTCGATTCCGGGCGGAGGCAGGCCCCTTGGGCACGCGTTGTCGCGTGCAGCCGGCTCAGCCATAACCGCCCGATCCGGGCCATCCGTGGGCGCCTATGTACCAGACGGCCGAAGTCAGCACGACGACCACGACGAGGGTGAAGAGCAGGCCGCCGGCCACGGGGAGGAACCAGCCGGGTGCGCGGCGTGACCGGACCGCTACCACCTTGACCACCACGGCACCGATGAGGACGCAGCCAAGCACCCCGTGCACGACTGTGCGCGTCGGCACGGGTTCTCCGCCGGCGAACGTCCCGGTCTCCAGGCCCAGCGCCCAGAGGCAGTGATAGGCGACCACCACGATGATCACGACCGCCACCGCTCCCGAGATCCGGTGGGCCGTCCCGACCCACGCGGGGGCAGCGGTGCTGAACCTGCCGTAGATCCAGAGGGCCCCGAGGAGCTGGAGCACGGCGAGGACTCCGACCACCACGGACAGCACGACCTTCATGTCGATGACCGTGCGGAAGCCCAACGTCGTCGTGCCCGCCAGGCTCGGATCATGAACCTTGCCGAAAACCCCGACGAGCAGGGCAACGACCGCGCCGGCGACGAACGCGGCCAGAGGGACTGCCATGCTCCTCGGCGACGCGTTGACTGCCATTGGTTCAGGATCCTCCTGGCCCTCCTCGTCCGCCGAGGAACGCGCGAACAGCCAGCCGATGCGCGACTCGGGGGATGGCCGAGGCCTGCCCAGGCGGCCCACGAGGAAGCAGCGAGCGGCAACTGGCCAGCGGTTCCAATTCCTCTCAGGGTGTCGCCTGGGTCGCACTGAGTACGTCGCACCGGCGAACTTCGGAGTCGTGGGTCTGCGGTTGGACTCGGAGAGGCTGGGGTGCAACGGGCGCCACTGAGCGTCACGAAGTGCTCCATGACGCGAATCCCACGCACGGTGACCAAGCCCCTTGGGAAGAATGGAGGGGCACCGGTTGCACGTTCTGCAACCGGAATGCGCCCTTCTTGTCGGAACGGGCTGTGCAAGGCGCGCGGTTCGCAGGACGTTGGACCCATGAAGATTCTGACGATCGTGTCCGCCGACGTGGACGAGGTCCGAGCCGGCGACCTTGTGGCCGGCTTCGAGAGCCTGCTGGCCAGCGGTCTCCCCGATGGCTTGCTGGAGACCCGGCTGCTCGGAGATGGGGAGGGGCACTGGGCGATCCACTCGCTGTGGCGAGATCGTGCAGCGCTCGGTGCCATGAGGGCGTCGGCCGAACCTGCGGCGCCAGCGTTCTTTCGAGGCTTCCAGGCGGAACCGAGACTGGCGGTGATGCGCGTGGTCGTGGACGGTGCGGGACGCGCCTGATCGGCGGGTCAGACCCCGGAGACACGATGGTCGACTGGCCGAGGTGACGCGCCAGGCTGTGCCAGTCACGGGCGATCCTGGCAGGCGTCAGGGCCTGAGCGTCACTGGAAGGCGCTCGTAGCCGCGCAGGATGCGGGTGCTCCTGCGTACGGCCCCGCTCTGGACGCGTGGCTCGGGGTACCGCTCGAACAGTGTCCGCAGCCCGACCTGGCCCTCCATCCGGGCCAGTGCCGCCCCGAGGCAGAAGTGTCGACCGGCGGAGAAGGAGAGGTGGTCGCGGGCGTTCTGCCGCGTGATGTCGAACGTGTCCGGCTCCGGGAAGACCCGCGGATCCCGGTTCGCGCCGGCCAGCAGCGCCACCATCACGGTTCCGCGCCGCATCGGCACGCCCGCGACCTCGGTGTCGGCCATCGTCATGCGTCCGGTGAGGAGCACCGGTGGGTCGACCCGCAAGACCTCTTCCACGGCGTTGGGCCACAGGTCTTCCCGCTCGGCGAGCAGCCTGCGCTGCTCGGGGTTGCTCGCGAGCAGCGCGATGCCGTTGCCGAGCAGGTTGACGGTGGTCTCGAAGCCGGCCGCAAGCACCAGCCCGGCGGTGGACCTCAGCTCGAGGTCGGTGAGGCCGACGCCGTCCTCCTGGGCGGCGACGAGCTGACTGAGCAGGTCGTCGCCCGGTTGTCGACGCAGGCCGTCGAGGTGCTGCCCCAGCCACCGGTCGAACTCGCGCAGCGCGGACTCGACCTGGCGGAACGTCGTCCAGGAGAGCCCGAGGTCGAGGCTGGGCGCGGCCGCGGCACCCAACCTGAGCACCTTCTCGCGGTCGCGTTCTGGGACGCCGAGGATCTCGGCGATCACGGTGACCGGCAGGAGGCTGCAGTACGTCGCGACGAGGTCGACCGGACTTCTCGGGTCGATCTGGTCGAGGAGATCGGTGGCGATCTGCTGAGTGCGGCCACGGAGGTTCTCGACCGCCCGGGCACTGAAGACCCGCGACACGAGCTTGCGGTAGCGGGTGTGATCCGGCGGCTCGGTCACCAGCAAGGAGGGCGGGGTGAGGGGACCGAGAGGCGCGTCCTCCATGGCCCACGCCTGGAGCCGAGCAAGGGCGCTTTCCCTGTCCGCGCGGAGGAATCGGGCGCCGGCATCAGGGTTGGACAGCACGGCTCGCGCCGCGGCATGGTCGACGGTCAACGAGGCGTACGTGCCTCGGTAGAACGGGACGTGCGCACGCAGCTCGTCCAGGACCGGCTCGAGCGCTGCCTGGTCGCCGGACTGGGTGGCCACGAACATGCGGCCATGGAGGTCGCCCTGCTTGGCCGATCGTCGCAGCGCGGCGCGGGGCAGGGCGTGACCCAGCGACCAGCGCAGGGCAGCGCGGGCCAGCGGCATGGGGGTGAGCTGAGTCAGGCTGGGCCTCCTGGGACGCGGCTGTCCACCTATCTTGGCTCGCGTGGTTGCCGCGCGGTGACCCTCCACGTGATTTCGCGGGTCTCGATGACTCCGGTGAACCGGCTGGGCCGTTTGAGTCCAGGTGGGAAAGAGACATGGACCGGGCCAGTTCTGAGTATGCGCGCATCGTGCGATTCGGTCGCGGGTGAGGTCGGAGGCGACGCAGTATGGGATGTGGCCACGACGCCGTCGGCCTCGGCCTGGGCCTCTGGGGCTTCGCGGCTGTGGTCACGTCGCGGGCGGGGCACGGCTGCCGAGCACTTCCGACCACGACCCGGGAGGAGGACCTCGGTCGGGACCTGAGCCCATCGCCGGGAGGGAGCGCAACATGGGTGCACCCACGGATGAGCTGTGGCGGCTGGGCGCAACCCGGCTGGCCGAGCTGATCCGCTCCCGGCAGGCCTCGAGCGTGGAGGTGATCGAGGCCCACCTTCAGCGGATCCAGGCGGTGAACCCCTCGATCAACGCCGTGGTCGTCGACATGGGCGAGCAGGCGCTCAAGGATGCCGAGGCGGCCGATCGTGCCGTCGCGGCCGGCGCCGAGCTGCCGCGGCTGCACGGGGTCCCGTTCACGGTCAAGGAGATCATCGATGTCGTCGGCACGCCCACCACGCAGGGCTTGAAGGCGTTGGCGACCGCCTACCCGGCCCGGGACGCCCCGGTCGTGGAACGGCTGCGGGCGGCCGGGGCCATCCCGATCGGACGCACGAACATGCCCAGTGGCGCGATCCGGTGGCACTGTGAGAGCGAGCTGTGGGGAGCCACGATCAATCCGTGGGACCGCTCTCGAACCCCTGGCGCCTCCAGCGCCGGCGAGGCCGCTGCCATCTCGACGGGCATGAGCCCGCTAGGGCTCGGCAGCGACGGCCTCGGGTCGCTTCGGCATCCGGCCCAATGCTGCGCGGTGGTGGCTCTGAAGCCGACCTTGGGCCGCGTCCCCATGGCAAGTTCCGTCGGGCCCGAAGAGATGACGACCATCGGCATCCAGCTGACCAGCGTCATCGGCCCACTGGCGCGGCGGGTCGTCGACGTGCGGGCCGCCTTCGAGCTCATCGCGGGGCCGACGTGGCGGGACCCGTGGACGGTCCCGGTCCCACTCCAGGGACCAGGGGTCGCCACGCCGGTCCGCGTCGCGATGGTCCTGGATCCGGCCGGTCGGGGGACCGCCGAGCAGGTGCAGGCCGGGGTACGCCGTGGGGCCGAGGCCCTGGTCGATGCCGGCTACGTCGTCGAGGAGGTCGAGCCGCCGGGGATCGACGAGGCGGCCCACGCGCTGCTGGTCATGCTCAGCACTCCCGGCACTCGCGCCGGCTATGAGCAGCTGCTGGAACCAATCGCGCCATCGGCGACGCGACGGTTCATGGCCGAGTTCTTCGAAGCCGCCGGCAATCCAGACGCTGCCGCGGCGGAACTGGCCTTCATGACCCGGCACGCGGTGCTGCGCCAGTGGGAGGAGCTCCAGCAGACCTACCCGCTGGTCATCGGCCCAGTCGCCACCGATGTCCCAGCCGTCGCGGGCACCGATCTGAACGAGGGGCAGGTGGCCCAGACGATCCGCACGATGCGCCTGACGACGGCCGTCAATGCCCTCGGCCTGCCAGCTGTCGCGCTGCCGGTCGGCATCGCGGACGGCCTGCCGCAGGCCCTCCAGGTGATCGGGCCGCGCTATCGGGAGGATCTGTCGCTCGATGCCGCGGCCGCGATCGAGGATCGGCTGGGGATCTTCACGCCCATCGATCCCAGGTAAGGACGTAGGAGTAGTCGATGGGCCGTATGCCGCTCTTGCCGACCGAGAACGCGCGGCATCTCCGGACCGATGACGAGCTGCGCCAGTCGCGGACCTGGATCCTTCGTTGGGAAGGCGACGACGGGACGTATGTCACGGGGGACGGCGTCCAGGGGAGTCGACGCGAGCCCGAGACGGACTGCGTCGCCGCGCTCTCCGCGGCAGAAGAGGACGTCCACTACTACGTTCGGCGGATGGCATGTCCGCGTGATGTCTCTCGACATTGACGGAGCAGGCGATGCCCCGCGTGGAGAAGCGGGCTCTGCCTGTGAGCAGACCCCTACGACTTCGAGATCGGCCGGGTCGACCATGCGTCCTCCATGGGGAAGAAGAACACCTCGCCGAGTGGGCGGCCAAGAGCGTGTGCGATGCGGAATGCGGTTTCCAGCGTCGGAGAGTACGCACCCTGCTCGACCGCGATGATCGTCTGACTGGTGACGCCGACCAAAGCACCGAGCTGTGACTGGCTCATGTCCCCGGCCTCGGCGCGTAACTCCCGGATCCGATTGGTGACTCTGGTCGGCTTGGGCTTGGGGGTCACCAAGTTCAGCTCTGGTTGTACGGCGCGATGCGGATCAACGCGTTCGCCAGCGCTGTGAGGAGGAAGGCAGCGCACCGTGACACGGTCAGCCAGAAAACGTTCCGCCCCGAACAGGCCCAGGACGAGAGGGACTCCGGCCAGGCCCGCGAAGACGTTCAGGGTGAGAGCATCTGCGCGCCTGCCGAGCTCACGGTCCCGTTCGTCAGGGCGTTGTTCCGTCGCCCGCGTCAGTCCGCCGGATCCGGATGGCTCGCCGGGACCTCCCTGCGCGGCGCCTCGCAGCCAACTCATCCGCACGATCGGGGTGCGCGGCCTCGGGAACCGACATTCGGCGGACCCCAGCACTCCAGCGCTTCTAATATGTGCCTCGAGTTGCCGGCCTGTGGCGTGCACCTTTTCCGCGTGACGACGGCACCCGCGGCATCGGAGGAGAAGCGTCATGACCCTCGACCACACCGCCGAACACCGTCGCCTGGCAGAGGCCAGGGGCGCGGCCGACGACGACCTGTTCACCGCCAACCCGTGGTACGAGTGGGGCCCCTACCTCTCCGAGCGGGCCTGGGGCACGGTGCGCGAGGACTACAGCGCGGACGGTGACGCGTGGTCGTCATTTCCGCACGACCACGCCAGGTCGAGGGCCTACCGCTGGAACGAGGACGGCATGGCGGGGATCTCCGACATCCGCCACGAGCTGTGCCTCGCCCTCGCCTTGTGGAACGGGCGCGACCCCATCCTCAAGGAGCGCATGTTCGGCCTCACCGGACCGCAGGGCAACCACGGCGAGGACGCCAAGGAGTACTGGTGGTACTTGGAGGGCCTTCCCAGCCACGCCCTGCTCCACTGGCGCTACCACTACCCGCAGGCTGAGTTCCCCTACCAGCGCCTGGTCAAGGAGAACGCGCGCCGCGGCCTCAAGGACTTCGAGTTCGAGCTCATGGACACCGGCGTCTTCGACGAGGGGCGCTACTGGTCCGTCGACGTCACCTACGCCAAGGCCTCGGCCACCGACCTCTACATGACGATCGAGGCCACGAACCACGGGCCGCAGGAGGCGACCCTGCACGTCCTGCCCACGCTCTGGTTCCGAAACACCTGGAGCTGGTCGCAGCGCACCGACCGGCCGCGCCTGTCGCTCGACGGGGACTCGATCGCGGTCGAGCATCCTCGGCTGAGCGGCTACCGGCTGCAGGCCGCGCCGGCGGCCGAGCACGCTACGCCGCGAGCGCTCTTCTGCGACAACGAGACGAACCTGGCGCGTCTGTACGGCGCTCCCGCGGTCACCGCGTTCCCGAAGGACGGGATCAACGACCACGTCGTCGGCGGTGCCGAGACCGTGAACCCGAGCCAGCAGGGCACGAAGGCAGCCTTCTGGTACCAGCTGACGGTTCCTGCAGGGGGGACCGGACAGGTCCGCCTTCGCCTCCACCGGCCGCAGGCCGCGTCGCCCTGGGACCAGCAGGCGTCCGACCGGGTGATCGCGGCTCGGCGCAGCGACGCCAAGGAGTTCTACGCAGCACTCGGTCCGGATCTCGATGAGGAGCGGATGCGAGTCCTCCGTCAGGCGGCCGCGGGTCTGGTGTGGAGCAAGCAGATGTATCCCTACCGGGTGAGCCGCTGGCTCGACGGCGACCCGGCGGGCCCGCCCCCTCCGGAGTCGCACCGGCACATCCGCAACGCCGGCTGGCGCCACCTCGACGCCTTCGACGTGCTGGCAATGCCGGACCCGTGGGAGTACCCGTGGTTCGCCGCATGGGACCTTGCCTTCCACGCGATCGCCTGGGCGCATCTCGACCCGGCGTTCGCGAAGTACCAGCTCACCGTGCTGCTACGCGAGTGGTTCCAGCACCCCAACGGCGCACTACCGGCATACGAGTGGAACTTCGACGACGTCAACCCGCCCGTCCACGCGCTCGCGGCCCTGCGAGTGTTCGTCATCGACGGGTCCACCGACACGGCGTTCCTGGAACGGGTCTTCCAGAAACTCCTCCTCAACTTCACGTGGTGGCTCAACCGTCAGGACCCGGACGGCAACAACCTCTTCGGCGGCGGCTTCCTGGGCCTGGACAACATCAGCCCGGTGGACCGGTCCCACCTCCCCGACGGCGTCCGGATCGAGCAGGCGGACGGCACTGCCTGGATGGCGGCCTACTCCCTGGCCATGTCGATCCTGGCTCTGCTGCTTGCGGGCGAGAACCCTGTCTACGACGACATGGTGGTCAAGTTCCTCGAGCAGTTCGTCATGATCTCCGAAGCACTGGAGACCTCCGGTCTCTACGACGCGGACGACGGGTTCTTCTACGACCGCCTCATCGACGCCGCGGGCAACTGCACGCCGATCAAGGTGCAGACGCTGGTGGGTGTCATCCGCATCCTGGCCACCGTCGGCGTGCCCCTCGACCAGATTCATCGGCTCGCCACCCTGCGCAAGGCCGCGGCTCGCCGCCTCGATGCCTCCGAACGCGACCAGGGGCAGCGCTTCCCGATCCGGGAGTCCGGTGGCGTGAACCGTGCCGTGGTCTCGCTGGTGACCCCGGACCAGGCTCGCCGCACGCTGGCCCACCTCCTCGACGAGGACGCCTTCTTGTCGCCGCACGGGCTGCGCTCGTTGTCCCGGAGACACTCCGAGCCATACGTCGTCCCCGGGCTCCCCGGCGCTGCCATCGACTACGAGCCTGCCGAGTCCACCACCTCCATGTACGGCGGGAACTCGAACTGGCGCGGCCCGGTGTGGATGCCGACGAACTACCTGGTGTTGCGATCGCTGCTGCTCTACGACGAGCTGCTCGGCTCCGAGTTCACCGTCGAGCACCCGACCGGCTCCGGCCGTGAGCACACGCTGCGCGAGGTGGCTGCAGACCTCGCCGATCGCCTCATCGGCATCTGGCTGCCCGACGGGACCGGGCGGCGCCCCGTCGCCGGCGGTCAACCGCTCCTGGCGGAGGACCCCGCGTGGAAGGACAACCTGCTCTTCTACGAGTACTTCCACGGCGACAACGGCGCGGGACTCGGTGCCAGCCATCAGACCGGATGGACGGCGCTCGTGGTCGACCTGCTCCTAGACCCGCCCAGCCGAGCCCGACAGGTGTTCGGACGCCAGTCCTCTCACGACGGGTAACCGGCCAAGCGTTCGGATCGACCGGTCCGCGGGCGGCCTCAGCAGGTGCCACACCGGCCAAGCCACTTCAGCGGCACAAGACCCAGCAGAACGGCCATGGAGCCGGAAACCAGCGGGTCAAGGGGCGGCCGTTCCGACGGACGGCGTCCTGGTCGCAGGTGCCCAGTGAGCACCGTCCACAGAGTCCGGACTGCCTGCTCGCTCTCGACCTGAGACATGCTGCCTCCCCGACCCTCGCAGGCGCGCCTCACACTACGACCGCACCAGACCGGATCAGGATCACTCCCCGCGGGCCTAGATCCCGAGCAGACACAGTGCCCGAACCAGCCGGCTCAGGTCCCGCCGTCGATCCACACTTGCAGGAAGCACCTCAGGGCCACGGGTACGGTTGCGCATCGCTCGACGTTGGGTGCCGCTCGCCCGGTCCCTGACCCGGACCGCGGACCTGTGACGCATCGCGCTCACCATCGCCGCCTCGCTACTCTCGTCCTACGCGGCCGGACGGACGAGTCGGGCCAGGCCCTCGCCATGGGCCCCGCCGCGGACCCGCGGATCGATTCGGTCGAGGGAGCAGGCAGATGAGCGCAGGAAACACGAGGTCGATGACCTTCCGGGCGAGCATCGGTGAGGCGGTCACCGCCCTCCAGGACGCCGCGGGCCGCGCGGGGATGCAGCTCCTCTCCTCGGATGCTGCCAGCGGGATCTTCGTCTTCACCGCCGGGCGGATGGTGCTCGCCGCCGGAGAGAAGGTCACCGCTCAGATCAGTGAGGTAGCTCCGGGCACGGTGCAGGTGACGCTGTCCTCGAACCTGCAGTTCGGCGTGGGGAACATCGGGCGCAACGGTGCCGGCCGCGACCGCATGGGTGACGCCCTGGCTCAACTCCTCCCGCCGGTCCCATAGTCAGGTGTGGCCCCAGCGAGGGCGGCGATGACCTAGCTATTCCCGTGCGCGTCGAACGACGCCCCGGTCGCTGCTGCCGATGCCCGGGTCGAGCCCGCGCCTGTGCGGCTGAGCGCGACCAAGGAGGGGCGCAACCCGGCGATGGCGTTCCTGACAGGTGTGCTGGTGATCGTGCTCCTTGGCTTTCGATGCTCTCAGGATGGTCCGAGAACCGTTCGGGCGTAAGCGGCGATCGGGGGTTCGGTTTGCAACCGGGGCGAGCAGGCGATGGTGCATTGCGTCAGAACCGTGCTTGCTGCCATGAGCGAGTGTCGCAGTTCGGCGGCGTCGAGGCCGGCCACTGTGTTCTCGATTCCCGGCGGCAAGTCGTCGGGGCTGTCGTCAAGGACTTGCGATAGCCCGTGTTGTGGATACGAGGTGCCTCTTGCGGCAGCCCATACCCGCCAGATGAAGTCTCGCGCTTCATGTAACCGACTATGTGCCTCCCACAACGATCCTCGCTGCAGATACTTGTCAGCATCCAGCAGGGCGCGCCAGCCACGAAACACCCACTCATGGACCTGCTCGGCCGACACCGTGTACGCGGATCGCTGCGTGCCCACCGGTCGAGGAGCACTGTCGGCCCGGTAGACGGTGATGAAGTCTGGCGCGGCATCACCGCGGCGCACCTCCTCCTCGGCGATCACGGCAAGGTCCAGCTGTAGCCGATCCACGTATTGCACAAAGACGCGCCGGATCGCGAGCCCATCCGAGGTCGGGGCATCCCGCAGCACGTCGACCACCTCACCGACCTCACCGAACGAGTCGACGAGCGCTTTCTCCACGCCCTCGATCACGTCCCTTCCGGAGCGCCCAGGCAGAGCCCCGACACCGACCGCGGCGTCGATGTCAGACAGCTCGTCGGCGACCCCGCGACCGATCGAACAACCTACTGACAGCGACGAGACCTCCGGTCGCGTGGAGCACCACGCCGCCAACCACTCGATCGCGGTCCGCTGCCGCGCCGGTCCAAGCATCGGAGGAACGTTGTCCACGCGAGGCATCATCGCAGGCCATCAGGCAAGCGTCCCTCACCGAGCCGTCGCACAGTCCACCGACGTATCGCTCCCGATCCCAGATACCGCCGCCCGGGCTGCACGAGACGAAGTCCGGGTCATGCAATGCCCACAACGCTGGCCCACCGGCCGCGACAATCGCACGCAGGGGGGCCCGCTCGATCGCTGCCAGATCATCCGAGGCCCGATCGACTACGTCCATCCCGGAAGCCTCGCTACTAGGACGGCAAGCGCGCCAACCGCGGCATACTCGGACGTCCGGGCCTCACCGCGGCAAGGTCGGACGTCCCGTCCTCAACCTACTTCCGCGCGAGCAAGAGGTTTGCCGACCTCTACATGCCATTCGGCGGCCTGGCCTTCTTCGCGGACGCCGGCAACGGCGATCAGTTCTTCGTCAATCTTGGCTGCAACAACGCGGTCTATGTCTGGGAGCACGAGAGCGATAGCCGAACCTGGTTAGCGGCGGCCGTGCTCGGATATCTGGAAGCGTGGATGCGGGGCGAGTTGTCCCACTGATGCCTTCACGCCGAGGCGCGCAGCGGGCAGCCGGCGCCGTGGGCATCCCTGGGCTGGGACAAGTTCACGATCGCGTCCGGCGCCACCAGGGTCCGCCGAGTCGGGGTCAGTACGGACGAGGGCCGATCGAGCTCGGGCGGGCAGGTCTCCCGCTCGGTCTCCTACGTCGAGCTCGATCTTGGCGGCGCCGACCCCAAGGGAGTGGCCGACTTCGTGTTGCGAGCGTTCCAACGGTGCGCTGACGGAACTGTCGCTCACGTGCAGGGCCTGTCTGCCGTCACGGGCGTCGTCCCGTCGATGCGTAGCGGCGTTCACGACGCGGACGCGGTCGCGTTCCTGACGCCTAAGCGGGTCGCGTGGGTCATCCTCGACGGGCGCCCCTGGACGCCGGCGGAGCGGACGCACGCCCTCAGCGCGATCGCGGCGCATCTTGGCCAGGCGTGACCCGGCGAGCGGGAGATCCAGGCCTACCCCGCATCATCGGCGACCGGGCGGCCGGGTCACCACAAGGTCCGGCGAACGACCTCACCGCGGCACAGGAGTGAGTTCCTCAGGCCGACGGTTGGCCGTCTCATCTGGCGTGTGGTGCCGTGCCGCGTCAGGCCGGTGGCCGGAGCGGGTGTGGGCGATCGACCGCCCAATGCCAACACGGCGCTGCACTGACCTCGCGACACGCGCGCAGCAGCGGTCATCTGGGTGCGGTGCACGTCCGGTAGAGATCCGGCGCCTGTCGCAGCAAGCCGAGCTTCGACGTCTTCGACAGAGGGCTGCAGAACGCTGACGTTCCTGCCGTCATGTCGGCTTCCACCAGGCCGAGAGCCGCCAGGACAGCTTCGAACCGACGCCGACACCGGCGCCGAAGGCGACGGCGCCGACGACGACGGGGACGAGCCAGTGCCGCTTCTTCTCCGGGGTCGACGGCGGAGGCGCCGGGACGTCGTCCGCTGGTGCGAGAACCGGGTTCGGTCGGGTGGTTGTGGTCATCGAGGGCCACCTTCTTTCACGGGGTGAGCTGCTCCTCTGTCCCACCCCATCGTCCCTCCGGGGCCTGGAGCGCGCAGGCGCTGTGACGGATGTTCCCCATGTGACACGTCGACGGTCTTCCGTCGACGCCCGGCGCCCGACAGTGCTCGCACCGTCGTGACAAGGGCCCGACTGCGACATCCACGGCACCCGGCGCTGCTCCTCCGGCGGCATGGTCGGACGTCCCGTCCTCAACGGGGCATGTGCGGAACACGTCTATGCCTTCTGACTAGATTGCGTCCGTGAGCTCTCGCATGCGGATCGCTGGTCTCGTTTCCCTGGTTCTCGTGCTGCTCGCAGCCGGAGCCGTCTTGTGGTTTGGGGACATGGAGACGGAGTTTGGCTGGTTCGCCTACGCGCCGCTGGACCAGCAGTCAGCGCCGGGGATACTTCTCGTCACAGGGCGGCGGCAGGTGGCGCTGCTGCTCTCGTTGATCGGACTGGTTCTGCTGAGTGGCTTGGTGGGCTTTGTCGTTGGCCGTCGGTCCAAGCCCGACTCGAGCGTGTAGACGCGTCCGAGACCGGCACCGACCAACGACGGCATGGTCGGACGTCCCGTCCTCAACGTGCCATGACCGGGCGAGCGTAGCCGCCCTGAACGTCGCAAATGAGTGCGTTGCTTCCGGGTCGGTCGTGTGCGGCGGTAGGCGCTCGGCTCACGGAGGAGGTCGCGCCGGTCACGCAATCCACGACAGATCAAGCGCCGGACACTACGGCTTGAGGACCTCGCGGAGGGTTTCCATGGCTCGCCCCACAGCGTCGCGAGCGGCATGGATGCGGGCCGCGCTCGAGGGCGTCGCGTGCGCCAGCGCGCGGTCGAGCTCGAGCGCGGCCGCAAACAGGTCCTGGAGTACCTCGGAGTGGACCGCCTCCAGGATGCGCTCGCGCTCCTCGAGGCGGGCGAGGCGCTCGCTGCGCCGGATGTTGCAGACCTGGCCTCGCGGCCCGGGCTGGGCGTAGAGGTCGGTCACCGCCACCTCCACCCAAGACCAGGCGCCGTCGGTGCGGACCCGGAACTCACCCACCCGCTCCGCCCGGGGCGGGTCGGCGGCCAGCAGCTCCTCAAAGGCTTGGCAGTCCTCGGGATGGATGCGGTCCGTGATGGGTGTGCCTATGACCTCGTCGACTGCCCAGCCGAACAGGCTCGCGACCGCTGGGCTGGCGTAGTTGACGACATGGTGCTCGTCGAGCAGGACTGCGGCGTCGCTGGAGCGCTCCATCAGGTGCCGGACGGCGTCGCCGAGGTTGAGGGAGGCGCCGACGATGCCGATCAGTTCCCTGTCGCGGTACACGCCGCTGTCGGTAACCAGCGCGTGCAGCACCTCGCCGCTCCGGTTCCGCACCGGGAATCCGCCGGACCATGATCGGCCTTCCCGCAGAGCAGACATGATCTCCGCCGCCGCCTGCAATGAGAGCTCCGGCACCGTCACCTCCGTGATGTCACGTCCGACGGCCTCCGCGGAGGGCCAGCCGTACAGCTGCTCGGCGGCGCCGTTCCAGAACAGGACCGTCCCGCGCGTGTCCGTCGCGATCACGGCGTGCCCGAGGGCGTGCAGCAACTCGTCGGCAGACGGACGCAAGGGGAGTGCCTCGGTATCCATGACTCCACTCTGCACCCCATGCTTCGCGTGGTCTCGGGCCGAAAGCCCCGGACTGGACGGCACTCCTTGCCCGCTATCCGCTCCAGTCACATTCGCAGGAACGCCGCACCGGTGGCCCTGGCTGGTGCGCACCCACCGCGGCAGTTGCGGATGATCACGACAGGGACGCCTTTGGCGTAGGGCTGACGAACCCTTGGTCCGCAGATGGTCCGCAGGAGGTCTGAAAGCGCCTGGCCCCTCACGCTGACCGACAAACCAAACGTCACATCACCGCAGTTCAGAGGTCTGGGGCAACATCGGCAGCACCAGCAGACCGGGTCGCAGCAATACCCGGCCTAGAGTGGGGCGCATGACCCGCCTTCCCGACCCGAGTGTTCGACCGGCAGGGCTGGCCGACCAGTTCGGGCGCCGGGCCCGCGACCTCCGCGTGTCGGTCACCGACCGCTGCAACCTGCGCTGCACCTACTGCATGCCCGCTGAGGGACTGCCCTGGATGCCGAAGGCGGAGATGCTGAGCGACGAGGAGATGCTGCGCATCATCGGCCTCTTCGTCCGCGACGGCATCACCCAGGTGCGCCTCACCGGAGGTGAGCCGCTGCTGCGCCGCTCGCTCGTCGAGCTCGTCGCCGGCATCGCCGCGCTCGAACCGCGCCCGAAGATCGCCATGACGACCAACGGCGTGGGCCTCGAGCGGGTTGCCGTCGGGCTCAAGCAGGCCGGCCTCGACCGCGTCAACGTCAGTCTCGACACCATCGACTCCGAGACCTTCACGCAGCTCACCCGCCGCGACCGCCTCGCCGACGTCGAGGCAGGCCTCAAGGCCGCCTCGGACGCCGGCCTCACCCCGGTCAAGGTCAACGCTGTCGCCATGCGCGGCATCAACGACGACTCGGTGGCCGACGTGCTCGCCTGGTGCCTCGAGCGTGGCTACGAGCTGCGCTTCATCGAGCAGATGCCGCTCGACGCGCAGCACGCCTGGGATCGCGCCCAGATGATCTCCGCCGACGAGATCCGCGAGCGCCTCTCGCAGCGCTGGGACCTCACCCCGCTGCCGGCGGCCGACCGGGGGAGCGCCCCTGCCGAGCGCTTCCTCGTCGACGGCGGGCCGGAGACCGTCGGCATCATCGCCAGCGTCAGCGCGCCGTTCTGCGCCGCCTGCGACCGCACGAGGCTCACCGCCGACGGCCAGGTGCGCAACTGCCTCTTCTCGACGACCGAGACCGACCTGCGCGGACCGCTGCGTGAGGGAGCGACCGACGACGAGCTGCTCGGTCTCATGCGGGGCGAGATGTGGCGCAAGCGCCGCGGGCACGGCATCGGTGACCCGGACTTCGTCCAGCCCGCGCGTCCCATGTCCGCCATCGGCGGCTGAGCAGAGGAGGGACACCCCGCTAGACGGGCTGGGTGCCTGGTCGCGGGGCACGGCTGGTTTGATGAGCCCATGGACCCCGTGGTGCGTGTCTCTGGTGGCCTTGTCCGTGGCGTCGCCCGCGGCGGCGTGAACGCCTTCCTCGGCATCCCGTATGCCGCGCCGGCCGTGGAGGCGGACCGCTACCGAGCCCCACAGCCCGTCATCCCCTGGGAAGGGGTGCGGGCCGCGACCGAGCACGGCCCGACCGCGGCGCAGTCGGCCTACCCCTCGCCGATGGACACCGTGCTGCCGAGCTCGGTTGCTCCCGGTGACGAGTACCTCAACGTCAGCGTGTGGGCACCGGAAGGCGCGGAGGCGCTCCCGGTCATGGTGTGGATCCACGGCGGCGCCTTCGTGCGCGGCGCCAACTCGGTCCCGACCTACGACGGCGTCGCCTTCGCACGCGACGGCGTCGTGATGGTGGGCGTCAACTACCGCCTCGGCGTGCCGGGCTTCGCGGTGCTCGAGGGGGCCCCGACCAACCTCGGGCTGCGCGACCAGATCGCGGCGCTCGAGTGGGTGCGTGACAACGTCACCGCCTTCGGCGGCAACCCCGACGACGTGACCGTGTTCGGCGAGTCCGCGGGTGGGATGAGCGTCGCGACGCTCATGGCGTCGCCGGCCGCGAGCGGCCTCTTCCACCGGGCCGCCGTCCAGAGCGGCGGCGGCACTGCGGTCTGCACGCTCGACGACGCCCGCCGGGTCGGCGCCGAGGTCGCCGCCCACCTCGGGGTGCCTGCGACCGCGGAGGCGTTCGCTGCGCTCGACCCTGAGGCCGTCGTGGCCGCACAGACGGCCGTGGCTCTGGCCATCCAGGCGGACCCGGACCCGGGTCGCTGGGGCTCGTCCGTGCTGGCTGGAGGGCTCGGGATCATGAGCTTCTTCCCTGTCATCGACGGCGACGTCGTGCCCGGCGTGCCCGAGGAGGTCATCGGTCAGGGGGCCTCGGCCGGCGTCCCGCTGCTGATCGGGACGACGCGCGATGAGTTCCGCCTCTTCCTCGTGCCCACCGGCGTCGCCGCCGGCGTCACGGCAGAGGTCCTTCCGCTGCTGGCCCGCCGATACGGCTGGCCCCAGCACGTGCTCGACACGTATGCCGCGAACCGACCGGCGGCATCGCCCGGCGACCTCGCCTGCGCGATCCTCACCGACGCAGCCTTCCGCGCCCCAACTGCCCGTCTGGCCGCAGCACACCACGCTGCAGGCGGCACGGTCCAGGTCTACGAGTTCGACTGGGAGACACCCGTGGCGGGGCTGGGCGCCTGCCACGCGCTGGAGCTGGCCTTCGTGTTCGACACGCTCGGCCGTGCGGTGCCCATGGTGGGCGAGGCGGCCCCCCAGCCCCTGGCCGAGCAGATGCACCGGGCGTGGGTGGGCTTCGGCCGCTGGGGAGACGCCGGATGGCCCCGGTGGACGCCCGAGCGGCCGGCGGTCATGACGTTCGGTGTCGCGTCGTCCGTCGTCGAGGCACCGCGTGCCGACGAGCTCGCGCTCTGGGGCTGACGCTCAGGCTCTCGCGTTCTCGCGGCTCAGTCAGCCGTCGGCGTCGGTGAGCTGCTCGACCGGGACGACCTCGATGAGGAAGCCGCGCAGTGCCACGAAGTCGGCCAGCGACTTCTCGTGCTCGTCGCAGGCGAGCCAGACCTTGCGCCGGTCGGCCGTGTGCAGCTTGGGGTTGTTCCAGATGACCGCGTGCGCTGCGGTCCTTCGGCAGCCCTTGGCGCTGCAGACGTGCTCGACGTCGGTCCCGCTCACACCGGCCGGGGAGAGCGGGCCGCTCACTGCTCGAGACGCTGCGTGTCGTCCCGGGGCACGACCGACTGGATGCTCCCGGGCTGGCGGGGGCTCACGGCATTCGCCAGCACGACGGCGAAGTACGGGATGAAGACCGCGGCGATGACGGCGGTCCACCGCACCCAACCCGACGTGACGAAGACGAGGCCGAAGCACGCGATGCGGATGCCCATCATCGTGAGGTAACGCCGGACGCGCTGGTCCTGGTCGTCCGTCGTGGACGTCGACGCCGAGGTGACGGAGTAGACGACCGGTTCGTTCTTGGCTCGTGACACCCTTCAACCATAAGCCCGTCCCACGCGCGCGGCACCGGGCTGTCTACCCTTCGGTAGTCCGTTAGGTTTCGGGGCAAGGCAGCGACCCGGCAACGGCCGGACGGATGGAGGAACGCACTGTGTCAACGACCGAGGCGCGCAACGTGCTCGTGACCGGAGGCAACCGCGGCATCGGCCTGGCGATCGCCAGGGCCTTCGCCGACGCGGGCGACAACGTCGTCATCACCCATCGCTCCGGCATGCCGCCGGAGGGCCTGCAGGGCGTCACGTGCGAGGTCACCGACTCCGCCTCCGTCGATGCCGCCTTCACCGCGGCCGAGGAGATCTTCGGCGGCCCCGTCGAGGTGCTCGTCGCCAACGCCGGCATCACCCGCGACACCCTCCTCATGCGGATGAGCGACGACGAGTTCGACTCCGTCATCGACACCAACCTCGCCGGTGCCTTTCGCTGCGCCCGCCGCGCCGCCACCGGCATGATCCGCAAGCGTCGCGGCCGCATCGTGTTCATCAGCAGCGTCGTCGGGCTCTACGGCTCGCCCGGTCAGACCAACTACGCCGCGTCGAAGTCCGGCCTCGTCGGCCTCGCCCGATCCATCTCGCGCGAGCTCGGCGGCCGCGGCATCACCGCCAACGTCGTCGCCCCCGGCTTCATCGACACCGAGATGACGGCCGTCCTGCCGGACGAGCAGAAGAAGGCCTACCTCGCCAACATCCCCGCGGGCCGTTTCGCGACGCCCGAGGAGGTCGCCTCGGTCGTGCGTTTCGTCGCGAGCGACGCCGCCGCCTACATCACCGGTGCGGTGATACCGGTCGACGGCGGGCTCGGCATGGGGCACTGAGCCCACCTGACGGCATACGTTCGTATGCCGTCAGCCCCGTTGTGCAACAAGCGTGCCCACCCACACGAGAAAGTCGCAGGCATGGGAATCCTCGAAGGCAAGAAGCTCCTCATCACCGGTGTCCTCATGGACAGCTCGATCGCGTTCCACGTGGCGAAGATCGCCCAGCAGGAGGGTGCCACGGTCGTCCTCACCTCCTTCGGGCGGACGATGAAGATCACCCAGACCATCTCGAAGCGGCTGCCGGAGACGCCAGTCGTCATCGAGCTCGACGTCGCCGACCAGGAGCACCTCGACACCCTCGCCGAGCGGCTGCGCGAGCACGTCGACGGACTCGACGGCGTGCTGCACTCGATCGGCTTCGCGCCGCAGGGCGCGTTCAACTTCCTCGAGGGCACGTGGGAGGACGTCTCGACGGCCGTGCACATCTCCGCCTACAGCCTCAAGTCGCTCGCCGTCGCTGCCCTGCCGCTGATGTCCGAGGGCGGCAGCGTGGTGGGCCTGACGTTCGACGCGAAGTTCGCGTGGCCGGTCTACGACTGGATGGGCGTCGCCAAGGCGGCCTTCGAGTCCACGAACCGCTACCTCGCCCGTGACCTGGGCCCCAAGGACGTGCGCTGCAACCTTGTCGCCGCCGGACCGATCCGCACGACGGCCGCCAAGTCGATCCCGGGCTTCGAGCAGTTCGAGAAGGTCTGGGACGACCGCGCACCGCTCGGCTGGGACGTCAACGACCCGGTGCCCGCAGCCAAGGCCTGCGCGGCGCTGCTGTCCGACTGGTTCCCCGCCACGACGGGCGAGATCATCCACGTCGACGGCGGCGTGCACGCCATGGGGCAGTGACGTCGCAAGCGCTTCCCCGCTCTCGCTAGAGTCCTGCCCATGCCTCACGCCGGGACCGAGTCCAGCCCCCTGACGACGACCGATCCCGAGGCGGTGGTCCCCGTCGACGAGGTCCCCGTCGAGCGCGAGCTGACCGAGCACGTGCCGGCCGACACGGTGCGGGTCGAGCCCGTGCGGGTCGAGCCCGTGCGGGTCGAGGAGGTTCGGGTCCTGGACGGGCCGAACCTCTACTTCGCCCGCCCGACGATCAAGGTCATCCTGCACGTGCCGGGCTACCTCGCGCTCAAGCGCACCGACGCAGAGGCACTGGCCCGCCGTCTCGGCATGCGCTCGGCCCGCCCCGGCAAGCGCGGCACAGCCCTGCGTCAACGGTTCGTCATGCGGGTCATCCGGACGCTGACCCGCCGGGTCGGCACCGAGATCGGCGCCGGACGCCTCGGCGTCCGAGTGCGGGCCGGCCAGACCGTCGACGACGTCGTGCTCGCCTTCCCCTGGGTGCACCGCACCCGTGGCCGTGTCGCCGGTGAGCAGGTCGGCGCCGTCATGGCCGGGCTGCTCGACCGATCCCGCCGCGCCGACGAGGTCATCGAGGAAGCGGCGGCCGTCATCCTCGCCGCACCCGACGGACCCGGGCCCAGCGTCATCACCCCAACGGTGCCGGTGGCGTCCGTCACCGGCACCAACGGCAAGACGACGACGACCCGGCTCATGGCGCACATGTGCATGAGTGCGGGACTCACCACGGCGTGGAGCTCGACGGACGGCGTCGTCGTCATGGGCGAGACCAAGGAGGAGGGCGACTTCTCCGGACCGGCGGGCGCACGTGGGGTCCTCGAGACTCCAGGGCTCGACATCGGCATCCTCGAGACCGCCCGCGGCGGCATGCTCCTCAAGGGCATGGGGGTCACGGCCAACGACGTCAGCGTCGTCACCAACGTCAGTGCCGACCACCTCGGGCTGCAGGGCATCGACACCCTCGACCAGCTCGCCGAGGTCAAGGCCATCGTCACGACGGTCACCAAGCCCCAGGGCTGGGTCGTGCTCAACGGTGACGACCCGCGTGTGTGGGCCATGCGCTTCGGCATCAAGGCCAAGCCCTGGGCCTTCAGCCTCGACCCTGCCTCACCCGCCCTGTGGGAGTCGATCAACTCCGGCGGTCGCGGCATCACCGTCCTCGACGGCGAGATCGTCGTCCTCTCGCCCAACGGGGACCCGGACCGACTCGTCAAGATCGTCGACGTCCCGATGACCCTGAGCGGCCTCTCCCGCAACAACATCGCCAACGCCCTCGCGGGCGCGGCTGCCGCCCTCGGCCTCGGGGTCCCACGCTCGGCCGTCATCGAGGGCCTGCGCTCCTTCGCCCCGGACCCGGAGCACAACTGGGGCCGCCTCAACACGTACTCGTTGCCGCTGCCGAGCGGGGGCAAGGCCACCATCATCATGGACATGGCCCACAACGAGGCTGGGCTCGAGGCGTTGCTCGAGGTCGCGCGGGGGCTCGCCGCACCCGGCGGCGCCGTGCGTCTCGGGCTGGGCTGCGCGGGCGACCGCGCCGACGACGCCATCATCGCGATGGGTGAGATCGCCGGTCGGGGTGCCGAGGAGGTCGCCCTCAAGATCGCGCGCCACTATCTCCGTGGTCGCGAGCCGGAGGACCTGCTGGGTCTCTTCCGGGAGGGACTCGCCAAGGTCGGTGTCCTCGACGTGCCCGGCCACGACACCGAGCTCGCCGCCCTGGAGGCGCTCGTGCCCCACGCGCTCCACGGAGACGTCATCGCCCTGATGTGCCACGCGGAGCGTGCCGAGGTCGACGGCTGGATCCGGGCGCACGGCGGCAAGGTCGACGACGCGCGGTCGATCCGCCGCAAGGTCGTCGCTGCCCGCGGTGAGCACGAGCTCGAGGCCGAGATCGCGGCGCTCTGGGAGACCAGCGACGAGCAGACCCGGCTCGCCTCCGCGCAGGAGCTCGTCGACGGCCACCCCGGAGACCCTCGGCTCGTCTTCGAGCTGGCCGGGGTCAAGGACGCGATGGGCGACGAGCAGGGCGCCATCGGCCTCTACGAGGAGGCGCTCGCAGGTGGGCTGCGCGAGCCGCACCGGCACCGGGCGCAGCTCCAGCTCGCGTCGAGCCTGCGCGTCGTGGGACGCACCGCCGAGGCGCAGGATCTGGTCGCCGACGTGCTCGAGGCCCGACCGCACAACACCGCGGCCCTCATGCTGCGCGCACTGGTGCAGGCAGACCTCGGCCAGGAGCGTCAGGCCGTGGCAGACCTCATCCGGGCGACGCTCGAGGCGACGACCGACGTCGACACGCAGGCCTACCGTCGCGCCCTGCGTGCCTACGCGGACGAGCTCGCCCCCGCCGGCGACTGACGCCCGGTCTCGCCCGGGCCGAGTAGGTGGCGACGGTTTGGGGGCCGTGGCGCGCTTCCGGTGGGGTGGCGTATGCCGTCCCGTGACGGTTTGGGGGCCGTGGCGCGCTTCCGGTGGGGTGGCGTATGCCGTCCGTGACGGTTTGGGGGCCGTGGCGCGCTGCCGGTGGGTTGGCGTATGCCGTCCGTGACGGTTTGGGGGCCGTGGCGCGCTGCCGGTGGGGTGGCGTATGCCGTCCGTGACGGTTTGGGGGCCGTGGCGCGCTGCCGGTGGGGTGGCGTATGCCGTCCGTGACGGTTTGGGGGCCGTGGCGCGCTAGCTGCGACCGGGCTGAGCCGGCGCACGGGGGTGGCTGGGGCGACGCCTCGGCGCAGCTCCAGCCACCTCACCTTGTGGCGGCAGGTCTCAGACGGCGGTGTCGTCGGCCGTGTCGGGCTGCGCGTCCGAGGGCACGGAGCCGAGCGCCTCGCCCTCGGCCTCCTCGCCCTCGGCCTCGGCCGTCTCGGTGAGCGTGCTGGGATCGAGGTCCGGGTCGCTCGTGGCCGCTGCCGGCGTGCCGATGCGGGCGCCGGCCTGGGCGTGCTTGGTGCGCTCCTCGAGCTCCGCGACCACCAGCGCGTGCTGGTCCACGCACATGACCACGAGGTCTCCCGGGTTGGTCCGCGCGAGCACGTGGCGCGCGGCCTCGAGCTCGTCGAGGACGACCTCGACCTGACGACAGCGGGCGCCGTCCTTCATCGCCGCCTGGGCACCCTCGGCCACGAGGGCGGCGGTCTCGCCGGGCTTGCGCCCGCGAAGACGCTCGTCCTCGCGCACGACGATCACGTCGAAGTGCTGCGCGGCCACGGCACCGAGCTCGCGCATGTCGTCGTCGCGTCGGTCGCCCGCGGCCCCGATCATGCCGATGCGTGACGTGCGGCCGAGGTCGGACTGGCCTTCCTTCTGAGCCGCGTAGCGGTCGACGAAGGCGCCGAGCTCCTTCATGCCGGCCGCGTTGTGGCAGTAGTCGACGAAGACGTCGGCGTTGCCCACCTGGACGAGGTTGAGGCGTCCGGGAGAGAGGTAGTAGGTCGTCGCGAACGTGCGCAGTCCCTGGCGGATGTCGTGCAGGGGGGCGCCCGCGGCGAAGGCGGCACCCGCAGCGGCCAGGGCGTTGGCCACGTTGAAGCGCGCGGCGCCCCCGAACGTCGAGGGCAGCAGGTGGGTCCAGGCGAGCTGCATGCTCCGACGGCCGTGCTTGATGACGATCATCTCTCCGCGGTCGCTCGGTTCGAGCACCACCGCACGACCACCGCGACGGCAGTAGTCGTCGACGAACTCGCGGACCTCGCTGCCCGGCTCGGCCATGGAGAACCACACGATGCCGCCGGAGCAGCGCCGGCGCATGTTGCGCACGTTGACGTCGTCGGCGTTGAGCACCGCGAAGCCGTCACGAGGCACGGCCTCGACGATCACAGCCTTGACGTCGGCGAGCTGGCGGAGGGTGTCGATTCCCTTGAGCCCCAAGTGGTCCGGGGCGACGTTGGTGACGACGGCGATGTCGTTGCGGTCGTAGCCGAGTCCCTCGCGGAGGATGCCTCCGCGTGCGACCTCCATGACGGCGAAGTCGACGCGAGGGTTCTGCAGGACCATGCGGGCCGAGCGGGGACCGGAGGCATCGGCCTTGATGACGAGACGCTCGTCGATGACGACCCCGTCGGTCGAGGTCATGCCGACCTTGCGTCCCAGGCCCTTGAAGATGTGGGCGATCATCCGCGACGTCGTCGTCTTGCCGTTGGTCCCGGTGACGGCGACGATCGGCACGCGCGACTGGGCGCCGGGCGGGAACAGCAGGTCGACGACGGGCTTGGCGATGAACTGCGGCTCACCCACCGTCGGGTGCGTGTGCATGCGGAAGCCGGGGGCGGCGTTGACCTCGCAGATCGCGCCGCCCGTCTCGCGGACCGGGTAGGTGATGTCGGGGCAGATGAAGTCGATGCCCGCGACGTCGAGCCCGACGATGCGAGCAGCCTCCTCGGCGATCTCGACGTTGTCGGGGTGCGCGTCGAAGGTGCGGTCGATGGAGATGCCACCGGTCGACATGTTGCCGGTCAGGGCCAGCTTGACCATCTCGCCCTCTGGTGGCACCGACTCGAGCGTGTGCCCCTGTCCGGCGAGGATCTCGAGCGCGTTGGCGTCGACCTTGATCTTGGTCAGCACCTTCTCGTGTCCGACGCCGCGGCGGGGGTCGGCGTTCGTGATGTCGACGAGCTCAGCCACGGTGTGCGTCCCGTCGCCGACGACGTGCGCCGGCACGCGTTCGGCGATCGCCTGCATGCGGCCACCGACGATGAGGCAGCGGTAGTCCCGGCCGGTGACGAAGGACTCGACGATGATCGTGCCGCGACGCGACTCGGCCTTGGCGATGCCGAAGGCCTTGGCGACCTCCTCGTCGCTCTGGAGGTTGAGGCAGACGCCGCGACCGTGGTTGCCGTCGAGGGGCTTGACGACGACGGGGAACCCGATCCGGCGGGCCGCCTCGATCGTGCCGCGCTCGGTGCGGGCGGACTCCTGCTTGGGCACCGGCAGCCCGGCCGAGCCGAGCAGCTTCGTCGTGAGGTCCTTGTCGCTGGCGATGTCGACGGCGAGGGCGCCGGTCTTGGAGGTCATCGTGGCGCGGATGCGCTGCGCGTGGACGCCCTGGCCGAGCTGGACCAGGGAGGCCGCGTTGAGGCGGATGTAGGGGATGTCGCGGGAGGCGGCCTCCTCGAGGATGGCGGCGGTCGACGGCCCGAAGGCCACGCGCTCCGCCTGACGCAGGAAGGCGTTGAACTCCGTCTCGAAGTCGAACCCGTCCTCGGCGTCGACGAGGTGGTTGATGAGGCGCACCGCGAGCTTGCCCGCCGCGACACCCACCGTCTCGTCCGTGTAGCTGTAGACGACGTTGTAGTGCCCCGGCCTGCCTCGAACGGCTCGCGTCTTGCCGCGCCGCGAGTCGTGGCCGGCCAGCGTCTGCAGCTGCAGGGCGACGTGCTCGGCGACGTGGCCGAGCCAGGTCCCCTCGCGCAGGCGCTCGATGAATCCGCCCCGGCGGCCGAGCGAGCAGGTGTGCCGCTCCAGCCCGGGGACGAGCTCGATGAGCTGGTCGGTGAAGTCGGGCAGCGAGACGGTGGGGTACTCCTCGAGGCTGCCGAGGTCGACGACGAGGTGGATCGCCTGCTGGTAGGACCAGACGTTCGGGCCGCGATAGATCCGGGTCTCGAGGATCTTCAGGTCCGGTCGGGCCGGTCCTGTGGGGGTGGGTACCTCGACGGCCATGGGTCTCCTCCTACGGGGTCGTGCTGGACGTGCCGTGCGGCACGCCGCAGCGACCGCTGGTGCAGTGTGTTGCGGGTGGGGCGGGCGGGACTCAGTGAGCGGCGCTGCTCGTCGACGAGCGCGCCGCACGGACCTTGGCCGGGACGACGGCGCCCTCGATGTCCGGGTGTCGTTCGACGAAGGCGGTCAGCTCGACGTGGTCCAGGTCGAAGGTACTGCCCGTGGGCAGCGAGTGCACGACCGCGCCCGAGACGAGCAGCGGGGCCCCCCGGCGTGCGTCGGGTGCGTCGGTGATCGCGTTGCGGGCGTTGACGAGGAAGATCGACCCGGCCCCGATGACTGACAGGACCTTGCCGTCGCGGATCTCGGCGGCGGTGTTCTCGTCGATGCCCATGCCGAGGAGGTTGGGGGACGCGGCGACCATCGACATGAGCCGGCCGTAGCGTCCACGCTGGTCGAAGTGCTGGTCGATGATGACGTCCTCGACGAGGCCCAGGCCGGCGGAGATCTGGCTCGCGCGCTGCCTGGGGGTGAGCCCTTCCTCTCCGAGCGAGATCATGAACCGGCTCATGATCGAGGCGCCGGCCGACGTGCCGGCGATGACGGCACCGCGCTCGTAGGCGCGGACGATGGCGTCACCCACGGGGGTACCGACGATGTTCTGGGCGAGCTTCACCTGGCTGCCGCCGGTGAGGAAGACGCCGGTCGCGCTGTCGAGCGCCTCGACCATGACCGGGTCGTTCGAGTCGCGGCGCGTCTCGGGGTGCACGACCGACACGTCACCCCCACGCAGCCGGGTGAAGACGTCGCGGTAGGCCTCGGAGACCTCTCCGGCGTAGGACGACGCGGTCGGGATGACGACGAGGTGCGACCGCCGCCCACCCGCGAGCTTGATGAAGCGCTTGAGCACCACCGACCGCCCGATCCGGTCCTCTGCACCACCGATGATGAGCAACGTGCGGCGGACGCCGCTTCGGTTCTGGGGTGCGGACGATGGAGCGACGGACTGCATCGCGCCAGCCTAGTGACCGGCGTGCGGGACGGGCGGAGCCTGGGTCGGCGTGCCGTCGTCGAGATCGGCCTCCTCGATCTCCTCGCGGGAGATGCCGAGCAGGTAGAGCACCGAGTCGAGGTAGGGCACGTTGACGGCGGTCTGGGCCTGCTCCTGGACGATGGGCTTGGCGTTGAAGGCGACCCCGAGGCCTGCGATGTCGAGCATGTCGAGGTCGTTGGCGCCGTCGCCGATGGCCACCGTGCGACTGAGCGGAAGGCCCTCCTCCTCGGCGAACTCCTTCAGGGCGCGCGCCTTCCCGGCCCGGTCGACCACCTCGCCGACGACGCGGCCGGTGAGGTGGCCGTCCTCGATCTCGAGCCGGTTCGCGCGCGCGTGGTCGATGCCGAGGTCGTCGGCCAGCTCGCCGACGATCTCGATGAAGCCGCCGCTCACGAGTCCCACGGTGAAGCCGAGACGCTTCAGCGTGCGCACCAGGGTCCGCGCCCCGGGCGTCAGCTGCACCGACTCCCGCACCTCGTCGAGGACGGAGGCGGGCAGCCCTGCGAGCGTCTGCACGCGGGCGCGCAGGGACTCCTCGAAGTCCAGCTCTCCGGCCATCGCACGCGCCGTCACCTCGGCCACCTCGGCCTCGCGGCCGCAGTGCGCGGCGAGCAGCTCGATGACCTCCTGCTGGATGAGGGTCGAGTCGACGTCAAGGACGACGAGGCGCCGGCCACGCCGGGCCAGGCCGCCCGGGGCGACGGCGATGTCGATCCCCTCGGAGGTGGCCACGAGCGCGAGCTCGGTGCGCAGCGACGGCACGTCGGCGCCGGAGATGTCGAACTCGACGGTCGTCACGGGGTAGCGCGACAGGCGACGGATGCGGTCGATGTTGGCGCCGTGCTCGGCGATCCGGGACGTCACGAGGGAGACGGCGTCGGTGCTGAGCGGTGCGCCGAGGACGACCACGGCAGCACGTCCCTGGCGCGAGCGTGCGTTGACGCCGGTGCCCTCGACGACGGTCAGGGTCAGCCCGAGGCGGTGCGCAGCGACCGCAGCGGCGTCGCGGAGCTGGTCGACGTGCGTCCCGGGGCGCAGCAGGACGGTGAGCGTCAGGTGACCGTTGACGACGACCTGCTGGATGTCGAGGACCTCTGCCTCGACGCCGGACAGTGCCCCCAGCAGCGTGCCCGTGACGCCGGGGCGGTCGTCTCCCGTCACGGTCACGCTGAGGGTCTGGATGTCCGTTCCGTCCGTGCTGCTCACTTCGGTCACCCGGGTCAGGGTAGTGAGGACGTCCGGGCAACCGCGTCACCTTCCGGCATACGGCCCGTGACGTCCGTCATGGCGTATGCCGGAAGGTGACGTCCCTCAGCCGAGCGCGCTGAGCAGGAAGGCGAGGGCGAAGCCGAGCATCGTCAGGAGGCCGACGAGCCGTCCCGCGTGCTCGGTGGCCTCGGGCATCATCGTGTCGGCCAGCATCGTGATGATCGCGCCGGCCGCGAACGTCTGGATGCCTGCCACCAGCGCGGGTGACGCGTTCTGGAGCAGGACGTAGCCGGCGCCCGCCGCAAGTCCTGAGGCGAGCATGACGACGAGCCACAGCCGCAGGATCTGACCCGTCGAGCGACCCGCCCGCTTGAGCCCGGCACTCGCCGACATCGACTCGGGCACGTTGGACAGGAAGACGGCGGCGACCATCGCGATGCCGACCTCACCGCCGCCCAGGAGGCTGACCCCGATCGCCGCCGACTCGGGTATGCCGTCCAGCAGGGCCCCGAGCACGAGTGCCATCGCGCCTGCTCCCTGTTGCGGCCCGCCGGTCGGGCTCTTGCGACGGTGGCCGCCGCGGCGGTCGATGAGCCAGTCGCCGGCGAAGAACACGACCGAGCCGCTCACGAGCCCGATGACGACGGGGGTGGTGCCGCCGGAGCGGAACGCGTCCTCGGTGAGCTCGAAGGCCACCGCGCTGATGAGCACGCCGGCGCCGAACGCCATGACGAGTCCGATGGCGCGGTAGGACGCGCGCGCGTAGAGGCCGAGCAGGGCGCCGACGAGGAGCGCCGCGCCGCCGACGAGCCCCCAGAAGGTGGCCTCGAGCATGTCAGGGTGCGCTGCCCGGGGAGCCCGTCCCGGCATTGACCTCGTCGCGCCACTGGAGCAGGTCGTGCACGCGCCCCAGGTCCGGGTCGGCGGCGGCAACGCTCGCAGTGAAGAGTCGGGTCCCGATCTCGTGGAGCTGCTGGGCGTTGCCCGCGTAGTCACCGGACTGGTCGGGGTTGCGGCCCGGCACGAACGCGACTCCCGCGGACCGCTCGATCTCCAGCGGGTCCCGGCCGCGGCGCGCGCACCACTGGTCGAGGACCCGGTGCTTGTGCGCGATCTCCTCGCGGTCGCCGAAGCCGTGCCAGATGTCCGCGTGCTCGGCGACGATCCGCAGTGTCTTCTTCTCTCCGCCCCCGCCGATGAGGATCGGGATGTCGCGGGTCGGGGCCGGGTTGAGACGCGTCCACCGGTCACGGATGATCGGCAGGTCGCGCTCGAGGTCGTCGAGTCGCCCACCGGCAGTGCCGAAGTCGTAGCCGTACTCGTCGTAGTCGAGCTGCTTCCAGCCCGAGCCGATGCCGAGGACGAGCCGTCCGCCGCTGATGTGGTCGACGGTGCGCGCCATGTCCGCGAGCAGGCTGGGGTTGCGGTAGCTGTTGCACGTCACGAGGGCGCCGATCTCCACGGACTCGGTCGACTCGGCCCAGGCGCCGAGCACCGTCCAGCACTCGAAGTGCATCCCGCCGCGGTCACCGCTGAGAGGAAAGAAGTGATCCCAAGAGAGCAACAAGTCGACGCCCATCTCCTCGAGCGTCGCTGCGGTGCGGCGGATCTGCGCCCACGTGGCGTGCTGCGGCGGGATCTGGATGCCGACGCGCGCCGGGCGTGGGTCAGTGGCGCTGACCGGCATGGCGGGCGCACCGGTCGTGCCGGCACTCACCGGGTGACCACCTGACCCTTGCCGACGACGACGATGCCGGTCTCGGTGACGTGGAAGCCGCGGGCCCGGTCGTGCTCGTGGTCGATGCCGATCTGGCAGCCCTCGGGGATGATGACGTTCTTGTCGATGATCGCCCGCCGGATCTGGGCGTGCCGGCCCACCTCGACACCGTCGAGCAGGACGGAGCCCTGGATGCTGGCGTAGGAGTGGACGTGGACGAGCGGCGAGAGCACCGACGCGTAGATGTGTGCACCTGAGACGACGACGCCGGGGGAGACCGCCGAGTTGAGGGCCTCACCGATGCGGTCGCCGCTGCCATGGACGAACTTCGCCGGCGGGTAGGGGCTGTGCTGGGTGTAGATCGGCCACTCGTAGTTGTAGAGGTTGAAGACGGGGTGGATCGAGATGAGGTCCATGTGGGCGTCGTAGTAGGACTCGATGGTGCCGACGTCGCGCCAGTACCCGCGGTCTCGATCAGTGGCCCCGGGGACGTCGTTGTCCTTGAAGTCGTAGACGCCGGCCTCTCCGCGACCGACGAAGTAGGGCACGATGTCGCCGCCCATGTCGTGGCTGGAGTCGGTGTCGCGATCGGTCGTCACGGCCTCCTCGAGGGCGGCCGCCGTGAAGACGTAGTTGCCCATCGAGGCGAGCACCTCCTCGGGGTTGTCGGGCAGGCCCCTCGGGTCACTCGGCTTCTCGAGGAACGCGGCGATCTTCGAGGGATCGGACTCGTCGACCTCGATGACCCCGAACTGGTTGGCCAGCGAGATCGGCTGGCGGATGGCGGCCACGGTGCACGCGGCACCCGACTCGATGTGCTGTTCGACCATGGCACTGAAGTCCATGCGGTAGACGTGGTCGGCGCCCACGACGACGACGATGTCGGGTCGTTCGTCGTGGATGAGGTTGAGGCTCTGGAAGATCGCGTCGGCGCTGCCGAGGTACCAGTTCTTGTCGACGCGCTGCTGGGCCGGGACCGTCGTCACGTAGTTGCCGAGGAGCGTCGACATGCGCCACGTCTTCGTGACGTGGGCGTCGAGGCTGTGCGACTTGTACTGCGTCAGCACGACGACCTTGAGGTAGCCGGAGTTGACGACGTTGGACAGTGCCAGGTCGATGAGCCGGTAGATGCCGGCGAACGGTACGGCGGGTTTGGCCCGGTCGGCGGTGAGCGGCATCAGCCGCTTGCCCTCACCGCCAGCGAGCACGATCGCGAGGACTTTCGGACCAGCTGCTGGGCTTCGTCGGGCCATGCACGCCACCCTAGGGCAGGGGTCGGCCACCTGGCAGGTTCAGCACGCAAGATGGGCAGAGCTTTCCGCTCCGCGGGATGGCGTCGGCACTAGGGTCGGAACGTGCGCGTCGACATCCTCAGCAAGGAGTACCCACCGGCCATCTACGGAGGCGCGGGTGTTCACGTGGCCGAGCTCGTCCGGGCGCTGCGTGCCCGGGGCGACATCGACGTGCAGGTGCGCTGCTTCGGAGCGCCGCGCGACGAGATGGGTACGACGGCGTATGCCGACCTGACGGAGCTCGCGCAGGGGAACGCCGCGATGCAGACGCTCGGCGTCGACGTCAGCATGGCCGGCGACTGCGTGGGCGCCGACCTCGTCCACTCCCACACGTGGTACGCCAACATGGCCGGCCACCTCGCGTCGCTCCTCGGAGGCATGCCGCACGTCGTGACCGCGCACTCGCTCGAGCCGATGCGGCCGTGGAAGGCCGAGCAGCTCGGTGGCGGCTACCGCGTGTCGTCGTGGGCCGAGCGCACGGCCTACGAGTCGGCTGCCGCCGTCGTGGCGGTCAGCGCCGGTATGCGCGAGGACATCCTCAAGAGCTACCCGTCCCTCGATCCGGCGCGGGTTCATGTGGTGCACAACGGGATTGACTCCCAGCTGTGGCAGGCCGACCGCAGCGCCGAGGCCACCGAGATCGTGCGCAGGCACGGTGTCGACCCCGACAAGCGCTCGGTCGTCTTCGTCGGGCGCATCACCCGTCAGAAGGGGCTGCCCTACCTCCTGCGCGCCTGCGCGCAGCTGCCGCCGGACGTCCAGATCGTCCTCTGTGCCGGCGCGCCGGACACCCCGGAGATCCTGGCCGAGGTCGAGGGCCTGATGAACGAGCTGCGCGCGCAGCGCGAGGGGGTCGTGTGGATCCCCGACATGCTGCCGCGCGCCGAGGTCGTCGCGCTGCTCAGCCACGGCACGGTGTTCGCGTGCCCGTCGGTCTACGAGCCGCTAGGCATCGTCAACCTCGAGGCGATGGCGTGTGAGCTCGCCGTCGTCGCCACGGCGACCGGGGGCATCCCGGAGGTCGTCGTCGACGGCGAGACCGGATGGCTCGTCCCCATCGACCAGGTCCAGGACGGCACCGGCACGCCGGTCGATCCCGACGCGTTCGTCGTCGACCTCGCCGCCGCTCTCAACGAGGCCGTGTCCGACGTCGACCGTGCGCACGCCTTCGGCCGCGCCGGCCGGCAGCGGGCCGTCGACTCGTTCTCGTGGGGGTCCATCGGCGATCGCACGCTCGAGGTCTACCGCGCGGTCCTCGACGGCTGAGCCCGCCTCCCGGTCGGCTCAGCCGACGAGCCGTCCCGTCAGCGCGTGGGGCACGCCGACGAGCTCCGCGGGGCCGCCGAGGATCATGCCGAGCAGGTCCGGTGGCTTGGGGTAGTCGGGCCCGAGTGCGGTGAGGTACGCGTCATGTGCGGACAGCGACGCCACGGCGGCGTCGAAGTGGTCCGAGACGTCGACGAAGTGCGTGGGCTCGGGGTCGGCGACGACGAGGAGCCTGCCGACCTGCCACGGTTCGTGTCCTTCGTCGAGGAGGTCGCTGAAGATCCACCGGTTGCCGGCGTCGGCCTTGGCGTCGACGACCGCGAGTCCCACCGCGCGGTGGTCGGCCTGGTTGACGAACCCGTTCGGGAAGCGGTCGGCATAGGTCGACGTGACGAGCAGGTCGGGCTTCCGGATCCGGATCTCGCGCGCGATGGCCCGGCGCAGCGGCAGGCCGTACTCGACGACGCCGTCGGTGAAACCGTCGAGGAACTCCACGACGTCGACGCCGACCCTGGCTGCCCCGTCGCGCTCCTCCTGCTCGCGCGCCGGTCCGGCCTCGTCCGGTGGCATCGTGTCGATGCCCGCCTCGCCGCGGGTCGCGAGCAGGTAGGTCACGGTCTTGCCGGCCCGCACCCACTTGTCGACGGCCGCGGCCGTGCCGTACTCGAGGTCGTCCGGATGGGCGACGACGCAGAGGACGGTCTCGAAGGTGCTCTCGTCCAGCGCTTCCAGCTTCGGTGGCTCCGTCATGGACCAAATCTAGGGTTGCTTGGCGATCTCGCGGGGGAATGTGACGATGGAGGACATGCTGACCATCGAGCTCGCCCGCCGGCTCTCCGACGCGGGACTTCGCTGGGAGCCTGTCTCCGGTGACCGCTTCGTGGTGCCCGTGAGCGGCATGGAGGAGGACGTCTTCGTCATCAGCGAGATCACCGTGGACGTGCACCACTTCGCGACCGGTGACGTCATCGGCTTCAACGGGACGACCGAGTGGGCTCTCGACAGCGTCGAGCAGGACAAGGTCGTGTGGCTGCCGCGCGAGGACCAGCTGCGCGACATGCTCGGTGAGGCCTTCGTGTCGCTCGAGACGCTCGAGGGCGGGTATGCCGTGTCGGTCCTCGGGCGTGCGGGCGCGGTCGAGCGTCACGCCGACATCGACGCCGAACGGGCCTACGCCCGTGCGGTGCTCGCGAGGCTCGAGTCCGCTGCTGGCGAAGGGGAGCAGTCGGCCTGAGTCAGGCCGGTCGCCAGCCCGCGATGGTCATGACCGCGACGTTGGTGGCGTCGGCCAGGGCGGCGTCCCCGTCGGCGGCAAGCTCGCGCAGCAGTCGCGTCCGGTTCGCCGCGGTCCCGGCGTCGAGGCCCCCGGAGCCGAGCGAGGTGCTGGCGGCGTTGCGATGCGCGACCCGGGCGAGGTTCGCCGCCAACGACATGAGGCGCAGCGCGCGACCCGGCGTGGCCGGCGGGATGCCCCAGAGAGCGGTGTCCAGGTCGGCCTGGGCCTCGGCGCGTGCCTCATCTCCCCACGGGTGGCCGCCCACCTCCTCGAAGCGAGCCGTGTGCTCGCGCAGACGTGTCATCAGCTCGCGCTCGATCTCGCGCAGGTCGAGCATCTCCATGCGGTGCCGGGGGAGGGGATCGGCTTCGTAGGCCGTCCAGTCCGCGCGCACGCCGGTGTCGCCCTCGGGACCGAACTCCGTGAGGGTCGGCACGAGGACCCCGCCGATGCCGGCGACGAAGACGCACTCGCCGGCGTCGGCCGCGTGGGCGGTCGCCGCGGCCGAGCCACGCGGCATACGGCTGATGTCGCCGGGACGGGGGAGCGCCACGAACAGTGCGCGTTCACCGAGGTCGCGCCACACGTCCAGCCGCCCGAGGTCGCCCGCGACGTGGTCGAGGTCCGGGAAGGCGCGGCCGAGGGCCTCCGTGGTGCCGAGGTCGCCACGCCACGACGCCGTCATCCACAGCGCAAGGCGCACGGACGCGGGCAGCTCGGACACCTCGTCATCGTAGGGTGCGCCGCGTCGGCTCACCGGTGGGCCTTGTCATAGGGTCGAGCCATGAGCGACGTCCTCGCCTTCGCCGGAGTCACCGTTCGCCGCGGTGCCTCGACGCTGCTCGACGACGTCACGTGGGAGGTGGAGGAGGGCGAGCGCTGGGTCGTGCTGGGCGCCAACGGTGCCGGCAAGACGACCCTGCTGCAGATCGCCGCAGCCCGCATGCACCCGACGACCGGTGTTGCCGGCATCCTCGGCGAGGTCCTCGGGGCCGTCGACGTCTTCGAGCTGCGTCCCCGCATCGGGCTCGCCAGCTCCTCGATGGCCGAACGGATCCCCGGTGACGAGCTCGTCGGCAACGTCGTCGTCACCGCCTCCTACGGCATCATCGGCCGCTGGCGCGAGAGCTACGACCACGTCGACTACGTCCGCGCGATGGAGCTGCTCAAGGCGCTGGGCGCCGACCACCTCGCGGACCGCGCCTACGGGACGTTGAGCGAGGGCGAGCGCAAGCGGGTGCAGATCGCCCGGGCCCTGATGACCGACCCGGAGCTGATGCTCCTCGACGAACCGGCCGCAGGTCTCGACCTCGGAGGCCGCGAGGACCTGGTGCGACGGCTCGGGGACCTCGCGGCCGACACCGAGGCGCCGGCGATGGTCCTCGTGACCCACCACGTCGAGGAGATACCGCCCTCGTTCACCGACGTGCTCATGATCCGTGACGGCAAGGTCGTCGCCGCCGGCCCGATCCCGATCACCCTGACGGCAGAGAACCTCAGCGCGACCTTCGGGCTGCCGCTCGTGCTCGAGCAGCACGGCGAGCGCTGGTCGGCCAGGGCCGAGTCCTGATCGCAACCTGCCCCGGCTCCTCGATCCGTAGGTCGACGGAGGGAACTGAGGCAGAATCGAGAACGTCACTGGAGTGACGCACGGGACGTCGGCGTCCATCGCCGGCTCGAACGAAAGCAGGGTGGGGCCACGTGTTCGAGGGACACGCATGGATGGTCTGGGTGGGGGTCGCTCTCGTCCTCGTGGCCATCGAGACGGTCACCGCCGACTTCACGTTCCTCATGATCGCCGGCGGCGCGGTAGGCGGCTCCGTCGCAGCGGCGTTCGGGGCGTCCCCCACGGTGCAGGCCATCGTCGCAGCGCTCGTCGCCGTCGCGTTGCTCGCGATCGTGCGCCCCTGGCTCAAGAAGCGCCTGCAGGCCACGAGTCCGCAACAGCTGATGGGCGCAGCGGCCCACGTCGGCCGTTCGGCCGTCGCCATCGACCGGGTCAACCCAGCCGGAGGCCAGGTCAAGCTCGCGGGCCAGACCTGGTCGGCCCGCACGCTCGGTGACGACATCGAGCCCGGTGAGGAGGTCGTCGTCGACTCCATCGACGGGGCCACCGCCATCGTGAGCCGCGCACACATCGTGGGGAGCTGAGCGCCACCCGGCACAGCGTCCCTGCCGCACCAACCGTCACCAGCGTCACCAGCGTCACCAGCGTCACCACCGAACGAACGAGCGGGTCGACCGGCCCGCCCGCACCAACCGTGCTTCCTCGGGGGAGCACGGACCCCACAGGGAGAAGGTCGAGAAGGTCGTGGATCCGGTACTCATCATTCCGATACTCATCGTCGTCGTGGCATTCGTCGTCGTGCTGCGCACCGTGCGCATCGTTCCGCAGCAGACGGCTCAGATCGTCGAGCGGCTCGGCGGCTACAACAAGACTCTGACGGCAGGCATCCACTTCCTGATCCCGTTCGTCGACAAGGTGCGCGCCAACATCGACCTGCGCGAGCAGGTGGTCACCTTCCCGCCGCAGCCCGTCATCACCAGCGACAACCTCGTCGTCAACATCGACACGGTCATCTACTACTCGGTGACCGACGCCAAGGCCGCGGTGTACGAGATCGCCAACTTCATCCAGGGCATCGAGCAGCTGACCGTCACCACACTGCGCAACGTCATCGGCTCGCTCGACCTCGAGCAGGCCCTGACGAGCCGCGACCAGATCAACGGCCAGCTGCGCGGCGTCCTCGACGAGGCCACCGGCAACTGGGGCATTCGCGTCAACCGCGTCGAGCTCAAGGCCATCGACCCGCCGCGCTCGGTGCAGGAGACGATGGAGAAGCAGATGCGCGCCGAACGTGACCGCCGTGCGGCCATCCTCACGGCCGAGGGCTTCAAGCAGTCCGCGATCCTCACCGCAGAGGGTGAGAAGCAGAGCCAGATCCTGCGGGCCGAGGGTTCCGCCCAGGCCCGTATCCTCGAGGCCCAGGGCCAAGCCCGGGCCATCCAGCAGGTCTTCTCCGCGATCCACCGCGGCAAGCCGACCCAGAAGCTGCTGGCCTACCAGTACCTCCAGGTGCTCCCGCAGATCGCGCGCGGCGACTCGAACAAGATGTGGATCATCCCGTCGGAGCTGACCGACGCCCTCAAGGGCATCGGCAATGCCCTGGGCGGCAACGAGCAGGGCCCGCGAGACGTCGACGACGAGCAGTGGGTCGACACCGGGGAGGCCGACGACAACGCCTTCTCCGAGACGGTGCTCGAGGACCCGGCCAAGGCCCTTGCCGAGGCCCGCGGCCAGGCGGCGCAGGCCAGTGCCGAGTCCACCGAGCACGCCGCTCCGATCGGTCGCCAGCAGCCGTCGTTCAACCCCGGCAGCGTCGACGTGCCCCCGCCGCCCGTTGCCGCTCCGCCGGTCGCGCCGGAGGTCGCCTCGTCGGCCCAGCCGGGCGACCTGCCCGACGTCCCGCCGGAGGCCTCGACCCGACGCTGACGGACACCACCGACGACACCCGGTCACCCCTGAGTAGGGTGACCGGGTGTCGTTCTGGTCCGCCGTCGCCGTCGCGCTGGCCGGGACCGGGGCCGGGATCATCAACACGATCGTCGGCTCGGGCACCCTCATCACCTTCCCGACGCTGCTCTTCTTCGGCGTCAACCCGCTCGTCGCGAACGTCTCGAACAACATCGGTCTCGTCGCCGGTGGCGTGACCGGCGCCTGGGGCTACCGCCACGAGCTTGACGGCCAGGCCCGCACCCTGCGACGTCTCATGCCCATGTCGTTCCTCGGCTCGGTCGTGGGTGCGAGCCTGCTGCTCGTCCTGCCGGCCGCAGCGTTCCGGGCGATCGTCCCGGTGCTCATCCTCATCGCGCTCGTGCTCGTCGTCGCCGGCCCGCGCATCCAGGCCCGCGTCCATCCCGAGGGCAACGACGGGTCGGTGCCGCGCTGGCACGCCCCTGCGATGGCCGCAGGTGTCTTCGCCGCCGGCGTCTACGGCGGGTACTTCGGCGCGGCCCAGGGAGTCCTGCTGATGGGGCTCCTCAGCGCGCTCAGCCTCGAGCCGCTGCAGCGGCTCAACGGCTACAAGAACGTCCTCTCGCTCGTCGTGAACCTCGTCGCTGCCACCGTCTTCGTGCTCTTCGCGCGGGAGCACATCGCCTGGCTCGTGGTGGTGCTCATCGGAGTCGGTTCCTTCGTCGGCGGCCTCATCGGTGCACGGGTGGGCCGGCGCATCCCGCCGAACGTGCTGCGTGGCCTCATCATCGCCATCGGACTCGTCGCCGTCGTCAAGCTCGTCTGGTTCCCCTGATCCCTGCGCCGGTCCGTGGACCCGCGATGTCAGGAGAGCGCCCGAGCACCACTAGCCTGTCGGCGTGCCGATCGAGATCACCGACCCCACCGACCCGCGGCTGACCGACTACGTGTCGCTGACCGACGTCGTGCTGAGGAGGCGACACGAGCCGGAGCGCGGCCTCTACATCGCCGAGAGTCAGAAGGTGATCCGCAGGGCCCTGCGAGCCGGGCACCGGCCGCGGTCGTACCTGATGGCGAGGCGGTGGCTCGACGACCTCTCCGACATCGTCGCCGACGCCGAGGCCGAGGGTGTCCCGGTCTACTTCGGCGAGCACGACGTCATCGAGCGGCTGACCGGCTTCCACCTCCACCGGGGCGCCCTCGCGGCCATGCAGCGACCAGCCCTGCCGTCCGTCGAGTCGCTCATCGCGGATGCCCGTCGGGTCATCGTCCTCGAGGACGTCGTGGACCACACGAACGTCGGGGCGATCTTCAGGTCGGCCGCCGCGCTCGGGGTCGACGCGGTCCTCATCACGCCCCGCTGCGCCGACCCGCTCTACCGTCGCTCGATCCGGGTCTCGATGGGCACCGTCTTCCAGGTGCCGTGGACGCGCATCGACCCGTGGCCCGAAGGACTGGGCCTGCTCCACGAGGCCGGTCTCACCGTCGCCGCGATGGCGCTCTCCGACGACTCGGTCTCGCTCGACGACCTCGAGTCGGAGCCGCCCGAGCGGCTCGCCCTCGTCGTCGGCACGGAGGGCGACGGACTCTCGCACCGAACCGTCGCGGACGCCGACCTCACGCTGCGCATCCCCATGGCCGGGGGCGTCGACTCGCTCAACGTCGCCGCGGCGAGCGCGGTGGCCATGTGGGCGTTGCGTCCGCGAGGGCGGCACTGACCGAGCGGAAGAGCCTGTGCCAGAGGGTGTTCAGCCGCTGGCCGGTCTGACGAGCTTGTCGAGGAGGCGTTCGAGCTCGACGGCCGGGTCGTCGCAGAGGCCGCCGTGGACCGGTCCGGGCTGCACCACGGTCGAGCGCGGCGCGATGATCCACCCGAAGCGCTGGCCGGGCTTGTCGAGCGTGGGCAGACCACGTCCGGTCTCGCCCCGGCACACGGCACGGACCCGTTCGAGCATCGACCGCACCCCGTCGAGGTCGCACGTCGGAGAGAGGGCACCGGCGCGACGTTCGTCGAGCTCCCAGGCCGCGTCGAGGAACCCAGCGTCCTGCGAGTAGAGCACGACACCGACGTTGATGAACTCCTCCCGGTCGACGCGGGGCACGAGCCGGAGCAGGACGTACTGGTAGGCGTTCACGCCGCGACCCCGTCCGGCACCCAGGTGAGCGGCCCGTCGAGCCGGGCCCGGAGCATCCTGGCGTATGCCGTCCGGACCGCTGGCGCGTCGGTCAGGTCGGGCGTCGGCTCGATCCACTCCTCGGGCACCTCGGCGATCACGGCCTCCAACGCCTCCGGCGTGAGCCTCGCCGCCAGCTCGTCGTGGCGGCGCGCGACGTCCCCGGCGACGTCGCGCAGGACGTGGCGGCTCGCGTCGAAGGGCTGCGCGGCGAAGCGCTCGGGCGACGGCGCCCTGCTCGGCCAGGAGTGGTGGAAGTAGAGCGCGGCGCCGTGGTCGATGGCCCACGTCCGACCGTGCCAGACGAGCAGGTTGGGGTTGGACCACGTGCGGTCGACGTTGGCGGTCAGCGCGTCGAGCCAGATGACCCGCTCGGCGAGGTCGGCGTCAGGCGGCCGTGAGCCGTCGTAACCCAGCGAACCGGGCAGGAAGTCGACGCCGAGGTTGGTCCCCACGGACGCCGTGAGCAGGTCCTGGACTTCCTCGTCGGCCTCGTACTTGGCGATGCGAGGGTCGAGTCGGACGACGGCGAGGTCGGGGACGGGCACCTCGAGCAGCCGGGCGATGCCGGCGACGAGCACCTCGGCGACGAGGACCTTGAGCCCCTGACCGGCACCACGGAACTTCAGGACGTACGTCCCGTCGTCGTCGGCCTCGACGATCCCGGGCAGTGACCCGCCTTCCTTGAGCGGCGTCACGTAGCGGGTGGCGGTCAGCTCGGGAAGCACGCGGTCAGCCTAGTGGCCGCTCGTGGTCGAGCACCGTGGCGCGCGACCAGAGCCGCCCGAGCAGCATCGCCGTCGTGCCGTAGAGCACCGCGAAGCACACGAGCGGCCACCAGGCGAGCCCGGACTCCGGGAGCACGATCGCGCCGAGGGCGGCAGCAGCCACCATCCCCGCGTTGTAGACGACGTCGTAGGCCGAGAAGGCGCGGCCCAGGAGGTGGTCGTCGACGTGCGCCTGCAGGAGGGAGTCGACGGTGATCTTCACGCACTGGGACGTGAACGAGACGACGAAGCCCACGACCACGATGCTCCACGGCGTGAGGAACGGACCCAGCACGGCGCAGACGAGCGCGCCCAGGGCCAGCATGCGGGCGGCATACGGCACGGCCGTGAGTCGGGGAGCCAGCCACGGCGTCACGAACGCGGCCGACGCGAACCCGACCGCGGATGCCGCCGCGGCGATGCCGAAACCGCGCGCACCGTGGCCGGAGTCGAAGGGGCCGCGGAAGAGCAGCAGGGTCTGCAGCAGGAGGAAGCCGAAGGGGATGCGTGTCACGAAGACGAGGACGAGGAGCAGACGTGCTCGGCGGGGGAGCGTGCGCACCGCCTCGGCCAGGCCCGTCAGGACTGACCGGGTGATCTGGCCGACGGAGGGCGCCCCGCTCGTGTCGTCGGGCCCGATGAAGGGAAGCCTCGTCGCGGCCCATGTCGCGGCCAGGACCCCACCCGCTGCCAGCAGCACGTCGAGGACGTCACTGCCGCCCGCAGCCCGGAGGCCGGTGCCGACCGCACCTCCGAGCAGGTAGGCCAGCGAACCACACGTGGGCGCCACGGAGTTCGCACTGACGAGGTCCTTGCGCGGCACGACGTGCGGCATGGCGGAGGAGAGGCCGGCGAGGATGAACCGGTTGACCGAGAAGACGAGGAGCACGAGACCGAAGAAGGCAGGCCCCGTCCCGGATCCGGAGACGAGAGCTCCCACTCCGAGGATCGCCGCCGCCCGGATGAGCTGGCTCACGACGATGACCCGGCGGCGGGGCCACCGGTCCAGCAGCACCCCGACGAACGGACCGAGTGCACTGTAGGGGAGCAGCACGACGGCGAACGCGATGGCGATGCCGCGCGCGTCGGCGGCCTTCTCCGGGTTGAAGAGGATGTGACTGGCCAGGGCGACCTGGAACACGCCGTCACTGAACGAGGACGTGACGCGGCTGACGAAGAGCCGACGGAAGCCGCGCCCGCGGAGCAGCATGAAGAGGGCGCGCAGGAAGGTCACGGCGCACAGCGTACGGTCACGGCGAGACCGAGCGGTGGAGGGCCGGTGTCAGCGCGCGAGCCGGCCGATGAGCGCGGCGGCGCAGACGATCCCCGTCACGGCGCTGCCGACGAGGACCCCGAAGTCGACCCAGTAGCTCGTCGGCGTCCCGAGCAGCAGACCGCGCAGGGCCGACACCTCGTAGGTGAGCGGGTTGACGTGGCTGACGACCTGGAGCCAGCCCGGCATCATCTCGATCGGGTAGAGCGCGTTGGAGGCGAAGAAGAGCGGCATCGTGATCGCCTGGCCGATGCCCATGAGCCGGTCGCGCTTCAGGGCGATGCCGGCGATGCTGAGGGACAGGCACGAGAAGAACGCGGCCCCCAGCATCACCACGACGACCACGCCGAGCAGCCGGATCGGGTTCCACGTCATGGCCACCCCCATCAGCGCTGCCACGAGGACGACGATGGCCGCCTGCGCCACGGACCGGACCCCGGCGGCGAACGCCTTGCCGGCCACGAGCGCCGACCTCGGGGTGGGCGTCACGAGGAGCTTGGTCAGGACGCCGGCGTCACGCTCCCAGATGATCTGGATGCCGTAGAAGATCGCGATGAACAGGGCCGACTGCGCGATGACCCCGGGCGCGAGGTAGTCGAGGTAGGGGATGCCGCCCGTGGGTATCGCCCGGATCTGGGTGAACGTCGTGCCGAAGATGACGAGCCAGAGGATCGGCTGGATGGCGCGCGTCACCAGCTCGCTGCGGTCGTGCCGGAGCTTCTGCAGCTCGACGAGGCAGAACGTGCCGACGCGCGAGGCGAGCAGGCCCGGTCCTGTCCGACCTTGCCGGTCAGCCCAGACGGCGGGCGGTTCGACGAGTCGCTCGGACACCGCGCAGCCCTCCCTTCTCGGCCTCGAGGTCGCCGTGCTCGCCATGCTCGCCCAGGGCCTCCCCGGTGTGGTGGCGGAAGACGTCCTCGAGGCTCGCCTCCGCTCCCGCCGCCGCCTTGAGGTCGTCAGGTGACCCGAGAGCGCGGAGGGAGCCACGGTGCATGAGGGCGACCCGGTCGCAGAGGGCGTCGGCCTCCTCCATGTAGTGCGTCGTGAGCAGCACCGTCATGCCGTGGTCGCGCTGCATCTGCGCGACGCGCCGCCACACGCTGTCCCGGGCCACGGGGTCGAGCCCCACCGTGGGCTCGTCGAGGACGAGCAGCGCCGGGCGGTTGACGAGGGCCTGGGCGAGCTCGAGCCGACGCACCATCCCACCGGAGTAGGTGGACGCCAGGCGGGCCTCGTCGCCGCGCAGGTCGACCATCTCGAGGACCTCGTCGACCCTCGTGGCCCGTTCCCGTCGTGGCACGTCGAAGAGGCGTGCGAACCACTCCACGTTCTCGCGTCCGGTCAGGGCGCCCTCGATGGACAGCTGCTGCGGCACGTAGCCCAGCAGACGGCGCACGAGCATGGCGTCGGTGCGTACCGACCGTCCGAAGATCTCGACCTCTCCGGACTGCAACGGCAGCAGGGTGTTGAGCAACCGGATGGTCGTGGTCTTGCCGGCGCCGTTGGGCCCGAGCAGACCGAAGCACTCACCCGGCTCGACGGCCAGCGTCAGGTCGTCCACCGCCCGGTGCGCGCCGAAGCTGTAGGTCAGCCCCCGGATGTCGATGGCCGCCGTCACGGACGGTCGCCGCCCGGTGGACGGTCGTCGGGTCCGGTGGCGCTGGTCGTGACGGACGCGGACTCGGACGTGTGGGACGACTCGGGAAGGTCGGCTGCGATCCGGGCGATCGTGGTGAGGGCCTCTGCCAGGCGGGCGCGCTCGTCGGCCGACAGCCCCGCGAGAGCCGTGGCCGTCGTCTGGGCCCGCCGGTCGCGCCACTGCTCCAGACCGGCCCGGGCCGGCGGGGTCAGGTCGAGCCGGGCGACCCGGCGGTCGCTCTCGTCGCGCTCACGCACGAGCACGCCGAGCGTGAGCAGCTGCCCCACGAGGGTCGAGACGGTGTTGGCCGCGAGACCGAGCACTCGGGCGGACTCGGCCACCGTGATGCCCGGGTTGCGTCGCACGACGCGAAGCAGCTCGAGCTGCGCGCCTGACAGCGCCAGCTCCGGCAGGGGCGCGCCCACGAGCCGCCGGGACCGACGCCGCAGCAGCCCGATGACGTCATAGAGGTCGTCCGCCAGCCCAGCCACGTTCTCGTCGCTCACGATCGAAGGTTACGTCTGTCGCAGAGGGGTGGCCAGAGAACGAGAAGACCCCCGGGCTCCTGTCCAGCAGGAACCCGGGGGTCTCATGGTGTCGAGGGGGGGACTTGAACCCCCACGCCCGTTAAGGGCACTAGCACCTCAAGCTAGCGCGTCTGCCATTCCGCCACCCCGACAAGGTGATGCAAGGGGCTCGTGGGATTCCCTTGCGGCGAGGCGAAACGTTACACGGGGCCCGACCAAAAGGCCAAACGGGCGGCTGCGGGTGCCGGGATGCCGCGGCATACCCTGATCGCCATGAGCCACGACGACGCCGAACGACCCGTGACAGCTGCCCTGGCACCGACCATGACGCCTGAGGACGAGGTCGCGCGCCTCTGCGCCGAGCTCATCCGGATCGACTCGTCCAACTACGGCGACGGGTCGGGGCCGGGGGAGCGCAAGGCCGCCGAGTACGTCATGGGCGAGCTGGCCGAGGTGGGCCTCGAGGGCACGCTGCTCGAGAGCGAGCCGGGCCGAGCGACCGTCGTCGTGCGGCTCGAGGGCGAGGACCCGTCCCGTCCCGGCCTCGCCGTGCACGGCCATCTCGACGTCGTCCCGGCCAACGCCGCGGACTGGCAGGTCGACCCCTTCGCCGCCGAGGAACGGGACGGCTGCATCTGGGGGCGCGGAGCGGTGGACATGAAGGACATGGACGCGATGATCCTCGCGAACATCCGGCACTTCGCCCGCACCGGCACGAAGCCGGCGCGGGACACGACCTTCGTCTTCTTCGCCGACGAGGAGGCCGGCGGCACCCACGGCAGCCACTGGCTCGTCGACCACCACCCGCACTGGTTCGAGGGCGTGTCCGAGGCGATCAGTGAGGTGGGCGGCTACAGCGTCACGGTGCCGACGCCGCAGGGCCCGCAGCGCGCCTACCTGCTCCAGACCGCCGAGAAGGGCATCGCCTGGCTGCGGCTGCGCGCGCACGGCCGCGCCGGCCACGGGTCGGTGCCCAACGACGAGAACGCCATCGTCCGGCTCGCCGCGGCCATCGGCCGGATCGCGGCCCACGAGTGGCCGCGCGAGTACATCGCCTCGGTGCGCGAGCTGCTGGACACGCTGAGCACCATGACCGGGCTGTCGTCGGCGGACGACGAGCTCGAGCCACTGCTCGCGACCCTGGGTGGCGCCCAGGGCTTCGTGCGCGGCACCCTGCGTGACACGGCCAACGTCACCATGCTCGAGTCCGGCTACAAGCACAACGTCATCCCGCAGACCGCCACGGCCGCGGTCGACTGCCGCTTCCTGCCCGGGCACGAGGACACCCTCATGGCAACGATCCGCGAGCTCGCCGGCGAGCACGTCGAGGTCGAGGTGGTGCACCGCGACGTCGCGATCGAGGCGCCCTTCTCGGGCGACCTCGTCGAGTCGATGAAGCAGGCGCTGCTGCGTGAGGACCCGGAGGCGGCGGTACTGCCCTACTGCCTCTCCGGCGGCACCGACAACAAGGCGCACGGCCGGCTCGGCATCAGCGGCTACGGCTTCGCGCCCCTGCAGCTGCCGTCCGACCTCGACTTCGCCCCGATGTTCCACGGCATCGACGAGCGCGTGCCCGTCGACTCGCTGCGCTTCGGGGCGCGCGTGCTCGGGGACTTCCTACGGACCTGCTGAGGTCCGCTCGGCACGGTCGGCCCAGGTCACGTCGTCAGGCAGGTCGTCAGCTCACGCCGTGCGCTGCACGCGCATGATCTTGCGCCGCAGCCACATCCGGCGCACGCCGCCTTCGTAGATCACCGTGCGCGAGAGCTCCCAACGGCCGTACTCCGCGTGCTCACGCACCGCCTGCCGCGCCTGGGCCTTCGACGTGTGGCGGTCGAACGTGAGGACCCGGTACTCGTAATCCGTCATCGTCCACCATTCTGACACCAACCGTGATCCCACCGAGACCGTATGCGTGGCGTGGCGGACAGGTGCTCGCGGTACCGTCGCTGGGTCATCCGATCGCAGGCCCGGGACCGAGCGCGAGCCCGTGTGCCACGGCGAAACAGGGGAACCGCCCGGCACCGCCCGGCGTCAAGGGCCCAGGAGGTCAACACACATGAAATGGAACACCCGCCGTCTTGCGGCAGCAGCCGTCGTCCTTCCGGCGGTTCTCGGTGTCGCCGCCTGCGGCAAGAGCGAGAGCCCGGCCCCCGCGACGGGGCAGACGCAGGCCAGCTCGGCAGCGACGAGTGACGCGCCCGCCGCCGGCCAGCCGTACAAGGACAAGGCCGCCTTCGTCGCCGCGATGAAGGCAGCAGGCAAGAACGCCACCACCGCCCACGTGACCATGGCGATGGACGCCGCCGGCCAGAAGATCGCCATCTCCGGTGACACCAAGGTCGACGCGAACAACCCGGCCATGAAGATGTCGATGGACATGGGCTCGTCGATGAAGCTCGACATGATCCTCGTCGACAAGAAGGTCTACATGAAGGGCTTCCCGGGGCTCGCGGCCGGCAAGTGGGCCGTCATCGACAGCAACTCGACCATGGGCAAGCAGCTCGCGCAGTCGCTCGACCAGGCCGACCCGACGAAGATGTACGACCAGTTCGGCGCAGCGGTGCAGGACGTGAAGTACGTCGGTGAGGACACCGTCGACGGCGACAAGACGTGGAAGTACGACCTGACGCTGGACACCAAGGCCATGCAGGCCCAGCTGCCGGCCGACGCGAAGACGCAGATGCCGAGCACCATCGCCTACACGGCGTGGCTCGACGAGAAGAACCAGCTGCGCAAGGTCACCTTCGACCTCTCGGGCGTCAAGGCCGAGATGACGATGAGCAAGTACGGCGAGCCCGTCGACATCACGGCTCCGGCCGCTGCCGACACCGTCAAGGCGCCGATGTGACGAGCATCTGACACACCGCGTCGGCGACGGGTGAACGGCCCGCGAACCGCGCATGAACGATCCCGCAGCGAGCACGTCTCGCTGCGGGATCGCCGTTTCTCCAGCCCTTTCCCGGGCCCGAATGGATGTTCCCGCTCTCCCCGGTCGACTACGGTCGAAGCATGACCGTCGACCCCCGCGCCGCCCTCGAGCAGCTGATCGCCGCCCTCGAACGCCACCTCGAGGCCGCGAAGGCGAGCCGAGACCCCGACCACCCCATGGTCATGGCCGCGGCCCAGGACCTCGCGGAGGCGTTCGACGACTACGACGAAGCGCTGTACGAGGCGACCGAGGTCGCCACGCCGCTGGCGATCTACGGCGACGACTTCGACGGTCACGAGGACGAGGACGGCACCGAGAACCACGTCTACGCCGGGCTCGACTCGGACGAGTACGACGAGGATGACGACGACGACGAGGACGACGAGGACGACGACGACGAGGATGACGACGAGGACGATGACGACGACTACGAGGACGAGGACGACGACCTCGACGGCGGCGTGACCGGACCGACGGGATCCGCCGACCCAGCCGACCCGGCCGACTCGGCCAGGGCCACCGGAGCCACGGGCAGCACGAGGGCCACCGGCCGCTAGGCCGAGACGTCGTCCAGGGCCGCGACGATCTCCGACGGCAGCGACAGCTCGAGGCTCGCCAGCGCGGAACGCAGCTGGGCCGAGGTCCGGGCGCCGACGATGGGCGCGGCGACACCGGGACGGTCCCGCACCCAGGCCAGGGCCACCTCGCCCGGTTTGGCGGCCAGGCCCCGCGCGGCCATCGCGACCGCGTCCGCGACGCGAGTGGTCTGCTGGTCGAGGAAGCGTTCGGCGAATCCCGGGAAGTCGGCTGAGGCGGCCCGGGAACCGGACGGTATGCCGTTGCGGTACTTGCCCGTGAGCACCCCGCGCCCCAAAGGTGACCACGGCATCAGGCCGAAACCGAGCGACGTCGCGGCCGGCGTGACCTCGTGCTCGGGCGCACGGCATACCAAGGAGTACTCGATCTCGTTGGCCACCATGGGGATTCGTGCCGACTCGAGCAGACTGAAGGCGCGGGCGGACTGCCAGCCCGAGTAGTTGGACACGCCGACGTAGCGGGCGCGACCCGAGGCGGCGGCCCACTCGAGCGCCGACAGCGTCTCGGACAGGGGGACGTCGTCGGACCACGTGTGCACGAGCCACAGGTCGACGTGGTCGGTGCCGAGGCGACGCAGCGACGTCTCGAGCTGCGACATGAGCCCACGGCGGGACACGTCGACGTGGCGCTGTCCTCCGGTTCGTGAGATGCCGGCCTTCGTGCAGATGACGAGGTCGTCGCGTGGGACCGTCCCCGTCAGCAGGGTGCCGAGGATGGTCTCGGCGTCACCGCCGCCGTAGCCGTATGCCGTGTCGACGAGGTTGCCCCCCGCCTCGACGAACGCGCGCAGGTGGTCACCGGCCTCGTGGCGGTCGACGGCGTTGCCCCAGAGCATGGTCCCGAGTGCCAGAGGGGTGACCGAGAGACCGGACGAGCCGAGACGCCTACGCATGCGACGAACGGTAGTCGGCGACACCGCACTCCGGGCGACCGCCACGGCGAGCGCGACGCCGATAGCCTGCCCAGCATGAGGATCGGTGTGAATCTCGGCTACTGGGGACGTGGCACGACGGGCCCGGACCAGGTGGCGGTCGCCCAGGCGGCAGACCGTCTCGGCTACGACAGCGTGTGGGTGGCCGAGGCGTACGGCTCGGACAGCCCGTCGATGCTCGCCTGGATCGGGGCGCTGACCGAGCACGTCGGCCTCGGGTCCGCCGTCATGCAGATCCCTGGCCGCACCCCGGCGATGACGGCGATGACGGCGGCGACCATCGACACCATGTCGGGCGGGCGGTTCCGACTCGGCCTGGGCGTGTCGGGTCCGCAGGTGAGCGAGGGCTGGCACGGCGTGCCGTTCCGCAGCCCGTTGGGGCGCACCCGCGACTACGTCGAGATCGTGCGGGCCGCGCTCAGACGGGACACCGTCACCCACGCCGGGCCGCACTACCCGTTGCCGTTGCCGGGCGGCCCGGGCAAGCCGCTCAAGCTCTCCGCCCGGCCGGTGCGCCCCGACCTTCCCGTCTACCTGGCGGCGGTCGGACCCAGGAACCTCGAGCTGACCGGTGAGATCGCCGACGGGTGGCTCGCCATCTTCTTCAGCCCGGAGCACGCTCGAGACCTCCTCACGACGCTCGAGACCGGCCGGCGTCGCGGCGGACGGGGCCCCGTCGACGCTCCGATGACGGGGTTCGACGTCGTGGCGACGACACCCGTCGTGCTCGTCGAGGACGTCGAGGCTGCGGCCGACCACGTGCGCGACTACTGCGCGCTCTACATCGGCGGGATGGGCTCGCGGGAGCAGAACTTCTACAACCAGCTGGCCTGCCGGATGGGGTTCGAGGACGACGCCGCCCGCATCCAGGACCTGTACCTCGCCGGCCGCCACCGTGAGGCAGCCGCTGCCGTGCCGCTCGAGTTCATCGACGAGACCTCCCTTCTTGGGTCGCCGGAGCGGGTCGCGCGACGCCTGGGCCGCTACGAGGAGGCGGGGGTGACGACCCTCGCCGTCGCCGTCGGCGGCGGCATGTCACGCGACCAGGCCCTCGCGACCCTGCACGTCGTGGCGGGGATCGCGGGACTCGAGGCCCCGTCCGACGGGACCGGCCCCGCAGCCCCCGTCGTTTCCTAGGACTTCGCCTTCGCGCCACTCGGCCGCGGCCGCTCCCAGTGGACGTTGTGGATAGGGTGCGACATTGTGCCCAGCGGCCGATGACCCGGAGAGGGTCAGCGGCCCGTCCCGTCCCTCTGCGCAGAAGGCCCACCCTGACCCATGGCTGACCTCAGCTACCTCGACGCCGTCATCCTCGGTGTCGTCGAAGGCCTCACCGAGTACCTCCCGGTCTCCTCGACCGGCCACCTGACCATCACCGAGAAGCTGCTCGGCCTCGAGGTGAACGACCCCGCGGTCACGGCCTACACCGCCGTGATCCAGCTCGGTGCCATCGCCGCGACCCTGCTCTACTTCTTCCGTGACATCGTGCGGTTCGCCGTGGCGTGGTTCCGGGGCCTGGGCTCCGCCGAGGCCCGCAAGGACCCCGACTACGGCCTCGCCTGGGCCGTGGTCATCGGCTCGATCCCGGTCGGCGTCGTCGGTTTCCTCGCCCGGGACCTCATCTCCGGCCCCCTGCGCAGCCTGTGGGTCGTGGCGATCGCCCTGCTGCTCTGGAGCATCGTCATGGTCGTGGCCGAGCGGATCTACGCGCGCTACGACGCCCGAGGCGTGCTGCGCGGCGAGCACTCGATCCGCCCCGTCGACGGTCTCGTCATCGGCCTCGTCCAGTGCTTCTCGCTCATCCCCGGCGTCTCCCGCTCGGGCGCGACGATCTCCGCCGGCATCGCCCGCGGCATCGACCGCGTCACGGCCACGCGCCTCAGCTTCTTCCTCGCCATCCCGGCCCTGACCGCCGCGGGCCTGTTCCAGGCGGTCGAGGAGAAGGACGGTCTGTCGGCCCTCGGGGTGGGACCCGTTCTCGTGGGTCTCGTCGTCGCCTTCGTCGTGGCCTACGCCACGATCGCCTGGCTGCTGCGGTTCGTCGCGAGCAACACCCTGCTGCCGTTCGTCTGGTACCGCATCGTGCTGGGCCTCGTCGTGGTCGGAGTCCTCGCGGCCGGAGTCATCAGCGCCACCTGACCCCGCCCCGACGACGCGCCGAACGGCCGGCTCCCACGCTCGTGGGGGCCGGCCGTTCCCGGGTCCGTGTCGCTACAGCCAGCCGGAGCGCTTGAACGCGCGGTAGAGGCCGATGCAGGCCCCCGCCATCACTCCTAGCACGAGGAAGTAGCCGTACTGGAACTCGCCGTTGCCGAGGTGGATGCTCGCCGACAGCTCGGGCATGCGCTCGAAGTTCATGCCGTAGATGCCGGCGATCATCGTGGGCACCGCCGCGATGGCGACCCAAGCGGAGATCCGGCGCATGTCCTCGTTCTGCTTCACCGAGACGCTCGCGAGGTGGGCCGACAGGACGTCGGTCAGCAGCCGGTCGTAGGACTCGACGTGGTCGTTGACGAGTCGCAGGTGGTCGGCGACGTCACGGAAGAACGGCAGCATCTCCTCGGTCAGGCCCCTCCCGCGGGCCCGCTCCATGAACTGGGTCAGGGTGTCGGCGAGCGGTTGGCTGGCGCGGCGGAACTCGAGGACCTCGCGCTTGAGGCGGTAGATCGTGTTGGCGTCGCCGCCGATGTCCGAGGCGAAGACCTGCTCCTCGATCTGCTCGAGGTCCTTGCGCACCTCGCGGTCGACGACGAGGTAGTTGTCGACGACGGAGTCCATCACGGCGTGCAGCACCGTCATCGACCCGTGCTCGAGGCGTTCGGGCTCGGTCTCGAGGCGCTGTCGCACCCCGGCGAGGGGGTTGCCCTCGCCGTGCCGCACGGTGACGACGAAGCGGTCACCGATGAAGAGCATGACCTCGCCGGTCTCGATGTCGCTCGTCGCCTCGATGTAGCGCAGGGTCTTGAGCACGACGAACACCGACGACTCGTACTTCTCGATCTTCGCCCGCTGGTGACCGTTGACGGCATCCTCGACGGCGAGCGGATGGAGGTGGAGCTCCTCGTTGACGAGCTCGAACTCCTCGTCGGTCGGGTCCTTGAGCCCGATCCAGAGAAAGCCGTCCTGGGTCAGGCGCAGGACGTCGAGCTCGTCGCTGAGGTCCCCGCAGCCCTGCCGCCGGCCGTTGCGGTAGATGGCCTTGTCCACGATCACGCGCACTACTTCACCACGTCCGCCTGTCGGCGTCGCGCACGCGGCGTCCGCCGCTGGTGGCGTGGCGCACGCGGGCTAGGGTGACGACCGTGCCCACCGTTCTCTTCGTGCGCCACGGACGCTCCACCTCCAACACCGCCGGCACCCTTGCCGGGTGGATGCCCGGGGTCTTCCTCGACGAGACCGGCGAGGCGCAGGCCGCTGCCGTCGGGCAACGGCTCGCCGCGGCCGTCCTGCCCGTGGTCGAGGTCGTCAGCTCGCCGCTGGACCGCTGCGTGCAGACCGCGGACCTGCTGGCTGCCCCGCTCCCGGCCCACGTGGCCCGTAGCGTCCACGTGGGCCTGGGGGAGTGCCGCTACGGCGCCTGGACCGGCCGGCCCATCGCCGAGCTCGCCAGGGAGGAGCTCTGGAAGGTGGTGCAGGACCGACCCAGCGAGGCGCGCTTCCCCGACTCCGCGGCATACCCCGCCGAGTCCATGTCCGAGATGCAGGACCGGGCGCTGCGCGCCGTCCGAGAGATCGATGCCCGCATCCTCGAGACGCACGGCAAGGACGCGGTCTGGGTCGCCGTGTCGCACGGTGACGTCATCAAGTCGATCCTGTCGCACGCCACCGGCGCGCACCTCGACGACTTCCAGCGGATCAACGTCGACCCGGCCTCGGTCAGCGTCGTGCGCTACACCAGCCGCAAGCCGTTCGTGCTGCGGCTCAACGACATCGGTGGGGACCTGACGAACCTGAGGCCGCCGGAGAAACCGGCGGCGGACGACGGTGACGCCGTCGTGGGCGGGGGTGCCGGGACGCCGGGCGCCGTCGGATAGGGTCGAATGCATGACGGTCCAGGACTTCGATCCCGCCGACCGGTTCGTGGCCGGAACGGTCGGCCCCGCCGGCCAGCGGGCCTTCTACCTCCAGGCGAGCACCGGGCCCATGGTCGTGACCGTCGGGGTCGAGAAGCAGCAGGTCTCGATCCTCGCCGATCGCATCAACGACGTGCTCGACCAGCTCGCTCCCGCCGCGGCGGTCGAGCCCGGCGAGCCCGGCGGGGCGCCCGAGGACACCGACCCCCTCGTGACGCCCTTCGACGAGGACTGGCACGTGCAGACGCTGTCCCTCGCCTGGGACGAGGACTCCCAGAAGCTCGTCGTCGAGTGCCATGACCACGACCCGGATGAGGTCGACGAGGATGCCGACGACGAGGTGGGCCCGCTCGGCCGCAACTCGCTGAGGGTGACCCTGACGCCGGCCGAGGCACGCGCCTTCGCGCGGCGCAGCAACGCGCTGGTGGCCGCCGGTCGTCCTCCGTGCCCCTTCTGCGGCAACCCCCTCGACCCCACGGGCCACATCTGCCCGCGGGCCAATGGTTACAAGCGCTGACGGGACTCCGTCGCCGGTCGACCTGACGGGCGAGATCGAGGTCCTGGGCCGTGTCGCGGACTCCTCGAACCTCGCCGTCGTGGCGCGCATCTCGACGCTGCCGGGTGGTCACGTCATCTACAAGCCGATCCGCGGCGAGCGACCCCTCTGGGACTTCCCGCACGGGACCCTCGCCGGGCGCGAGGTGGCCGCGGCGGTCGTCTCGGAGCTCGGCGGCTGGGACGTCGTCCCGGCGACGGTGATGCGCGACGGCCCCCTGGGCCCGGGCTCGGTGCAGCTGTGGATCGGCGACCCCTTCGCGCCCGTGGCCGACGACGTCGTCGTCGATCTCGTGCCGGAGGGACGCATCCCCTCCGGCTGGCGCGCCGTCCTCGACGGAGAGACGCCCGGTGGGTCAGCCGTCACGGTCGTGCACTCGGGCGCGGACGACGTGCGCTCGCTCGCGGTGCTCGACGCCGCCCTCAACAACTCCGACCGCAAGGGATCGCACTGCCTGCGGGACACCGAGGGCCGCCTCTGGGCCATCGACCACGGGGTGACGTTCTCACCGACTCCCAAGCTGCGCACCGTGCTCTGGGGCTGGGCGGGGGAGCCGCTCGCCGACGCCGACGTCGAGCGGCTCACCCGGCTGCGCCGCGCGCTCGAGGACGACGAGACCCTCGACCGCCTCCTCGCGCTGCTCCCCGAGGACGACGTCGAGGCGCTGGCGATGCGGGTGGCGGCCCTGCTCGACCGTGGCGTGCACCCCTTCCCCAGCCCCGACTGGCCGTCGGTCCCATGGCCGCCGCTCTGACGCGCGCCGCCGTGACCGTCCGGTCCTGCTGTCCTGCCCGGATGCTCCGCCCGGTCCGGCCGGTCCCGGTGCCTCGCCGCCGCCGGGATAGAGTCTGCGCGTGAGAAGCTGGCCGATGCCGTTCATCCCCAAGGTCCCCGGCCGCGCACCCGAGGTGCGAGTCCGCGACACGGCATCCGGCGAGCTGGTCCCCGCCGCCCGGGGCGAGGTCGTGACGCTCTACGTCTGCGGCATCACGCCCTACGACGCGACGCACATGGGCCACGCGGCGACCTACGTGACGTTCGACCTGCTCGGCAGGGTCCTGCGCGACAGCGGCCACCAGGTGCGCTACGTCCAGAACATCACCGACATCGACGACCCCCTGCTCGAGCGGGCCGAGCGGGACGGCCTCGACTGGCGTGACCTGGCGACGCGTGAGATCGCGCTCTTCCGCGAGGACATGACCGCGCTCGCCGTCATCCCCCCGGACGAGTACCTCGGTGCCGTCGAGAGCATCCCGACCTTCGTCGGCCCCATCGAGAAGCTCGTCGCCGACGGCTGGGCGTATGCCGTGCCCGCGCCGGACGCGTCGCGCCAGGGTGGGCAGGACTTCTACTTCGACGTCTCGCGCGACTCCCGCTTCGGCTCGGTCAGCCATCTCGACGAGGCCGGCATGATGGAGGTCTTCGCCGAGCGCGGGGGAGACCCTGACCGCGAGGGCAAGCGCAACCGGCTCGACGCGCTCCTGTGGCGGGCGCACCGCGAGGGTGAGCCCGAGTGGGACGGCGGCGACCTCGGGTGGGGCCGCCCTGGCTGGCACATCGAGTGCGCCTGCATCGCCCTCGACCACCTCGGCATCCCCGTCGACGTCCAGGGCGGCGGCACCGACCTCGTCTTCCCCCACCACGAGATGAGCTCGGCCCATGGTCGCGCGCTCAGTGGGTCACCCTCGTTCGCCGGCTCGTTCGTCCACCAGGGCATGGTGGGCCTGGACGGCGAGAAGATGAGCAAGAGCAAGGGCAACCTCGTCCTCGTCTCCCAGCTTCGCCGTGACGGCGTCGACCCCATGGCGATCCGGCTGGCGCTGCTCGCCCGTCACCACGCACACGACTGGATGTGGACCCACGACCAGCTCGTCGAGGCCCAGCAGCGCCTCGCGACGTGGCGAGAGGCCTTGTCGGGCAACGGCGGACCGGTCGCCGACCAGACCGTCGACGACATGCGGGCCGCCCTCGTCGACGACCTCGACAGCCCCCGGGCCCTCGAGGCGGTCGACCGCTGGGCGAGCCAGTCGCTGACCCGCGGCGGGGACGACCCGGGCGCGCCGGGCGTGCTGGGCCGTGCCCTCGACGCGCTGCTCGGCGTCCGCCTCTGACGTCAGCGGCCGGTCTGGTCGTCGTCGCGCCCGCGGAGGTAGCGCTCGAACTCGCGCGCGATGGCGTCACCACTGGCCTCGGGGAGCTCGGCAGTGTCCTGCGCCTCCTCGAGGGACTGGACGTACTCGGCGACCTCCTCGTCGGACTGAGCCAGCTCGTCCACGCCCCGCTCCCAGGCCCGAGCGTTCTCCTCGAGCTCGCCGTGCGGGACGGTGATGCCGAGCAGCGACTCGATGCGGCGCAGCAGGCTCAGCGTCGCCTTCGGGGACGGCGCCGCGCCGGCGTAGTGCGGCACGGCGGCCCACGCCGAGACCGTCGGGATGCCGGAGTCGGAGGCGGCGTGGCTCAGCACGCCGACGATGCCCGTCGGTCCTTCGTAGCGTGACGCCTCGACGTCGAAGCGGTGGATCGCCGCCTCGTCCTCGGCGGTCGCGGTGACCGGGATCGGGCGGGTGTGCGGCACGTCCGCGAGGAGCGCCCCGACCGTGACGATCGTCGTGACGCCGAAGCGCTCGGCGAGCTCGAGCAGCTCGATCGAGAAGGCACGCCACCGCATCGACGGCTCGATGCCCTGCACGAGCACGACGTCGCGGTCGAGGCCGGTCTCCGTGGCGACGAGGATGCGAGTCGTGGGCCAGGTCAGGGTGCGTCGTCCGTCCTCGAGCGAGACACGCGGACGGTTCACCTGGAAGTCGTAGTACTCCTCGGGGTCCAGGGCCGCGACGACCTCGGCGTCCCAGACCTCGGCCAGGTGACGCACCGCGCTGGTGGCGGCCTCGCCCGCGTCGTTCCAGCCCTCGAAGGCCGCGATGAGCACCGGGTCGGTCAGCTCCGGCACGTCCTCGAACTCCAGCACCATGTCTCCTTCACCGTGGTCGCGGTCGCGTCCACCCCTTCAGCCTAGGACCTGCCGGAGCCGATGCGCCGGAGTCCCGAAGGGCGCGTCCGTGCGCGCCCGTGCTCCTCCGGGCCCGTTCGGGCGCGGCAGGACGAGTCCGGGAAGGTCTGGGCGCGGGCCAGGGCGCACGGAGCCGGCCCGACGGGGTACGACGGCGTATGCCGGGTGGCGTCGTCTCGTGCCCGGAGTGCGGGCGCCGGCGCGGTCGTCACGACAGGGTCCGTAGACTCGGACCGGTCCGTTCACCCGGCACGAGACCCGTGCCGCCGAGAGGAGCCACGTTGTCCCAGTCGCAGCAGCGACCCGACGCCACCGAGAGCCTGACCGCCACGCTCGGTCGGCGCATCATGATCCTCGACGGCGCCATGGGCACGGCCATCCAGCGCGACCGGCCCGACGAGGCCGGCTACCGGGGCGAGCGCTTCGCCGACTGGCCGAGCGACGTGCAGGGCAACAACGACCTGCTCACGCTGACCGCACCCGAGATCATCGCCGGCATCCACCGCGAGTACCTCGAGGCCGGCGCCGACATCATCGAGACCAACACCTTCAACGCCAACGCGATCTCGCTGTCGGACTACGGCATGGAGGAGCTCGCCTACGAGCTCAACCTCGAGGCGGCCGCGCTGGCCCGGCGAGAGGCCGACGCGATGACGGCCCGCACGCCCGACCGGCCTCGCTACGTCGCCGGGGCACTCGGGCCGACGACGCGTACGGCCTCGATCTCACCGGACGTCAACGACCCCGGCGCGCGCAACGTCTCCTACGACCAGCTCGTCGCCGCCTACCTCGAGGCGGCGCGGGGGCTCGTCGACGGCGGCAGCGACCTCATCTTCATCGAGACGATCTTCGACACGCTCAACGCCAAGGCTGCGATCTTCGCCGTCGAGACCCTCTTCGAGGAGCAGGGTCGGCGCTGGCCGGTCGTCGTGTCCGGCACCATCACCGACGCCTCCGGTCGCACGCTCTCCGGTCAGGTGACCGAGGCGTTCTGGGACTCGGTGCGGCACGTCTCCCCGCTCGCGGTCGGCCTCAACTGTGCCCTGGGAGCCAAGGAGATGCGGCCCTACATCGCCGAGATGGCCCGTCTGGCGGACTCGTTCGTGTCCTGCTACCCCAACGCCGGTCTGCCCAACGCCTTCGGTGAGTACGACGAGGCGCCCGACGAGACGGCCGGCATCGTCGGCGAGTTCGCCGAGGCAGGCCTCGTCAACCTCGTCGGAGGCTGCTGCGGCACGACCCCCGAGCACATCGCAGCCATCGCGAAGGCCGTCGACGGCAAGCCCGTCCGCGAGCTGGCGGCGATCGCCCCCGCGATGCGGCTCTCCGGGCTCGAGCCGTTCACCATCACCGACGACAGCCTCTTCGTCAACGTCGGTGAGCGCACCAACATCACGGGCTCGGCCCGGTTCCGCACGCTCATCAAGGACGGCGACTTCGACGCCGCCCTGTCGGTGGCGGCGCAGCAGGTCGAGAGCGGCGCGCAGGTCATCGACGTCAACATGGACGAGGGGATGATCGACGGCGTCGCGGCCATGGACCGCTTCCTCAAGCTCGTGGCCAGCGAGCCCGACATCAGCCGTGTCCCGGTCATGGTCGACTCCTCCAAGTGGGAGGTCATCGAGGCGGGCCTCAAGTGCGTGCAGGGCAAGGCGATCGTCAACTCGATCTCCCTCAAGGAGGGCGAGGAGCCGTTCCTGCGCCAGGCCCGGCTCGTGCGCAAGTACGGCGCTGCCGCCGTCGTCATGGCCTTCGACGAGGACGGCCAGGCCGACTCGCTCGAGCGCCGCAAGCAGATCTGCTCGAGGGCCTACCGCCTGCTCACCGAGGAGGTCGGCTTCCCCGCCGAGGACATCATCTTCGACCCCAACGTCTTCGCCGTGGCCACCGGCATCGAGGAGCACGCGTCCTACGGCCTCGACTTCATCGAGGCCACACGCTGGATCAAGCAGAACCTCCCGGGCGCGAAGGTGTCCGGTGGCATCTCCAACGTGTCGTTCAGCTTCCGCGGCAACAACCCCGTGCGAGAGGCCATCCACGCCGTCTTCCTCTACCACGCCATCTCGGCCGGCCTCGACATGGGTATCGTCAACGCCGGCGCGCTGGCCGTCTACGACGAGGTCGACGCCGACCTGCGGGAGCGCATCGAGGACGTCGTCCTCAACCGCCGACCCGACGCGGCCGAGCGGCTGCTCGAGATCGCCGAGGAGTACAACAAGGTCGGCCAGGCTGCCGAGGTGACCGAGGAGGAGTGGCGCGCCCTGCCCATCGGTGAGCGCATCACCCACTCGCTCGTCAAGGGGATCGACGCCCATGTCGAGGCCGACACCGAGCTGCTCCGGGCCGAGATCGCCGAGCGAGGGGGGCGCCCCATCGAGGTCATCGAAGGTCCCCTCATGGACGGCATGAACGTCGTCGGCGACCTCTTCGGCGCGGGGAAGATGTTCCTCCCGCAGGTGGTCAAGAGCGCCCGTGTCATGAAGAAGGCCGTCGCCTACCTCATCCCGTTCATCGAGGAGGAGAAGGCGAACAACCCCGAGCTGGCCACGGCCAAGGACACCAACGGCACCATCGTCATGGCCACGGTCAAGGGCGACGTCCACGACATCGGCAAGAACATCGTCGGCGTGGTCCTCCAGTGCAACAACTACGAGGTCATCGACCTCGGTGTCATGGTGCCCGCCCAGAAGATCCTCGATGCCGCCAAGGAGCACGACGCCGACATCATCGGGCTCTCGGGGCTCATCACCCCCTCGCTCGACGAGATGGTCGGCTTCGCCGCCGAGATGCAGCGCCAGGGGCTCACCATCCCGCTGCTCATCGGTGGCGCGACGACCTCGCGGGCCCACACGGCCGTCAAGGTCGACCAGCGCTACGACGGCCCCGTCGTCTGGGTCAAGGACGCCTCGCGGTCGGTCCCGACCGCCGCTGCGCTGCTCAGCGACGAGCTGCGGCCCAAGCTGATGGCCAAGGTCAAGGAGGACTACGACTCGCTGCGGGCGCGGCACGCGGGCAAGGCGGACCGGCCACTGCTCGCTCTCGACGAGGCCCGGGAGCGGCGCACGCCGATCGACTGGTCCGGCTACCGACCGCCGCACCCGCACCTGCTGCTGCAGCAGGACCACGACGTCTCGTCGATCACCCGGTCGCACCGGATCTCCCAGCACGTCAAGGTGTTTCACCAGTACTCACTCGGGGAGCTGCGTCGCTACATCGACTGGCAGCCGTTCTTCAACGCGTGGGAGATGAAGGGCAGCTTCCCTGACATCCTCAACAACCCGGCGAGCGGTCAGGCGGCCCGGAAGCTCTACGACGACGCGCAGGCCATGCTCGACCGCATCGTCGAGGAGCGGTGGCTGACGGCGAACGGCGTCATCGGGTTCTTCCCGGCGAACTCGGTCGGTGACGACGTGGAGGTCTACCTCGACGACGCCCGCACGGAGCCGCTGACGGTCCTGCACCACCTTCGCCAGCAGGGGGAGCACCGGGCAGGCGTTCCCAACCGCTCGCTCGCCGACTACGTCGCCCCCAAGGGGACCAAGGACTGGGTCGGCGGCTTCGCCGTGACGGCCGGTCTCGGTGCCGGGGAGCGGGTCGCCGCGTTCCGGGCCGACCTCGACGACTACAACGCGATCCTGCTCGAGTCGCTCGCCGACCGCCTGGCTGAGGCCTTCGCCGAGCGCATGCACGAGCGGGTCCGCAAGGAGTTCTGGGGCTACGCGCCCGACGAGCACCTCGACAACGTGGCGCTGATCAAGGAGCAGTACGCCGGCATCCGCCCCGCCCCGGGCTACCCGGCGTGTCCCGAGCACACCGAGAAGGACACGCTCTGGCGCCTGCTCGACGTGGAGGCCAACACCGGCATCACGCTCACCGAGAGCATGGCGATGTCGCCCGGCGCCTCGGTCAGCGGCTGGTATCTCTCGCACCCGCAGTCCCAGTACTTCGTCGTCGGCCGACTCGGCCGCGACCAGGTCCAGGACTACGCCGACCGCAAGGGCTGGACGCTCGCCGAGGCAGAGCGCTGGCTCTCCTCGAACCTCGCCTACGACCCGGAGGACTGACCCGGTGACCCTCTCGCACACGAGCCAGGCCGACGAGGTCGTGGTCCCGACCCTGCCCGCGGCCGTCCTGTGGGACATGGACGGGACGCTCGTCGACACCGAGCCCTACTGGATCCAGGCCGAGCACGAGCTCGTCGCGGCCCACGGGGGCGAGTGGAACGACGAGTTCGCCCACCAGCTCGTCGGCAACGCCCTCGAGGTCTCGGCCCAGCTGATCATCGACAAGTCCGGCATCTCGCTCACGGTGCCCGAGATCGTCGACGCCCTTCTCGAGCGCGTCATCGCCCAGGTGGAGCGCCGGGTGCCGTGGCGTCCCGGAGCCCGCGAGCTGCTGCTCGAGCTGGGCTCCCTCGGCGTGCCGTCACTGCTCGTGACGATGTCCTGGCGCTCGCTCGCGGACATGGTCGTGCAGCGCCTTCCCGAGGGGGCCTTCGACCACCTCGTCACAGGCGACGAGGTGAGCCACGGCAAGCCGCACCCGGAGCCCTACCTCGCGGCCGCGCGACTCGTCGGGGTCGACCCCGCCGACTGCATCGCCATCGAGGACTCCCCGGCGGGCGTGCGCTCTGCGACCGCCGCCGGCGTGCCGACCATCGCGATCCCGCACGTGGTGCCCGTGCCGCCGATCGCCGGTGCGGTCCACATCGACACGCTCGCGGGCGTCGCCGCGGCCGACCTCACGACGATCGTGTCGAGCGTGCGGTCTCCTCGCTGAGGCGAGCCAGAGTGAGCAGCTGACGCCGCATCATCACGAGGTCGCCCCAGGCGAGTGCCGTGGCTCGGCCCCGAGCCACGGTCGACTCCGCGCGGGGGAGGGCGATGTCGCCGCGCAGGGTCGTCCGCGAGGTCGCTTCGCCCGGAAGGGCCACGGCCTGGTAGACGAGCGGCAGCCGCCCGAAGAGGCTTGTGCCGACCGGCTCGGTGATCTCGAGCGCGACCATCTCGTCGGGAACCCAGTCGACGAGCGTGAAGATCGTGGCGAAGCGCTGTCCCACCTCGAGGGAGTCCAGCCCGGGTGTCAGGGAGCGCGGGCTGCGCCGACCGAGGTTGTCGACGAGGTCGTAGCTGTAGGGCGCCACCCGCAGCTGACACAGCCACCGGAAGACGACGGACGGGGCGGCCTGCACGGTCACCGCCCGGCTCACGACCGGACCGTCGTGGCCGGCGAGGCGCTGCGGCACGCGAGATTCACCGAACTCGCCCCAGCGCCAGGGAAGCTCGCCCCACTGCGCCGCCCTCGTCCTCGTCCTCGTCCTCGAAAGGTCGATGATCAACGGCCCTTGCGTCGAGGGCCACGCCCGCGCGGCGCGCCCTTGCGTCCCGTCGCCTGGCCACGTCGAGCAGTGGCGCGCTGCGCTGGACTCGACGTCCGGGGGCCCCGGGCCTGCTCTGCCGGCTTCTTGACGGTCGACGACGACTCCGAGCCCGAGGCGCCGCGAGTGCTGCGCTCCGTCCGCCCGCGCACGATGCCGATGAACTCCTCGATGCGGGGGTCCCCGTCGTCGACCCGCCAGGCGAGGCCGATCCGCGACGGTGCGACGTCGGTGACCGGTCGGTGCACGACATCCTTGCGGTGGTGCAGGCGCGCGACCGACAGGGGCACGACGACGATGCCGGAGCCCGTCGCCACGACGGAGATGGCCTGCTTCGTCGTCATCGGCGGCATCGCCGTGGACCGCTCCAGCGCCTCGGGTCCGGCCACGGCTGCCCACTCGGGCACGGTGGAGGGATCCTGCATGAGCACGTCCTCCGCGAGATCGGCGACCGCGACCTCGTCGACGGCCGCGACGACGTGCTCCTTGGCCACCACGACGACCGGGACCTCCTCGTACAGGGGGATCACGTGCAGACCCTCGCGCTCGACCGGCAACCTCAGCAGGACCATCGACGACGTCCCGTCCCTGAGGTGGGTCAGAGCCTCGGCGTCCTCGACCGGCACGGCCGTCAGGGGGGACTCCGGGAGGCGCTGGGCCCACACCCGCAGCCACTTGTCGGGCGTCACGCCGGGCACGAACTCGACGCGGAAAGGTTCCGTCATGGTGGGCCTTCGCCGTCGGGACAGGTCGGTCCGAGGCTAGTCCACCGGCCAAGCTGCTGCCCGACCGGCCGATCGCCACGGACGTCGTCCGGCCGGTCACCGCGTCAGCGGTAGCCGGCGCCCAGACTCGTGCGTCGCCGGGGTCGTCGGACGCCCTAGGCTTGGCCCATGCCCACGCCGAAGCCGCAGACCATGAAGCCCCAGACGGCCGCGAAGAAGCTCGGCGTCCTGCTGTCCGAGACTCCGGCCGAGTTCCAGGACGGCGTCGTCAGCCGCACCGAGCTCAACGCCCTCCAGGCCGAGCCACCGGAGTGGCTCAGCACGCTGCGACGCAACGGTCCGCACACGCGCCAGGAGACCGCCCGACGACTTGGCATCTCCAACTCGGGCCTAGCCCGTGGTGGCATCGGGGAGCACCTGACGACCGACCAGATCAAGGCCGTCCTGGAGGAGATGCCGGCGTGGCTCGTCGCCGAGCGCGACATCTATGCGCAGGTCCGTGCCGAGGAGGCGCGCGTCAAGGCGCGTGATGCCGAGCGCGCCTGACCCGTAAAGGGCTCGCGCCGCCGTCTGACGGGCGATCACACTCGGTGTCGTGGACATCGAGGTCGACGTCACCGGTGGGACCGTCCGAGGCGGCAGCGAGGGGGAGCTCGCCGTGTTCCGAGGCATCCCGTTCGCAGCCCCTCCGGTGCCCTTCGAGGCCCCACAGCCGGTCCGTCCCTGGGTCGGGGTGCGGGACGCCACGGCGTTCGGTCCGCCGCCGCCGCAGTCCGGGTCCTTCGGCATGGACGCCCTGGGCGACGACGGCGACGACTGGTTGACGCTCAACGTGTGGTCGCCCGACCTCACCGGCCGCGCGCCGGTCATGGTGTGGATCCAGGGCGGCGCCTACATGTTCGGCATGTCGGGTCTGCCGGAGTACGACGGCAGCACACTCGCCCGTGCCGGCGTCGTCGTCGTGACCTTCAACTACAGGGTGGGCCTCGAGGGCTTCGGTCACGTCGAGGGGAGGCCCGCCAACCGCGGCCTGCTCGACCAGGTCGCGGCGCTCGAGTGGGTTCAGGGCAACATCGCCGTCCTCGGCGGTGATCCCGACCGGGTCACCGTCTTCGGCCAGTCCGCGGGCGGCGGGTCGGTGGCGGCTCTCCTGGCGATGCCTCGCGCGGCGGGGTTGTTCCGACGGGCGATCGCGCAGAGCGTCGCCGGGACGTACTTCACCCCGGCGCTCGCGGCCGACATCGCGCGAGCGTGCGCTGCCGAGCTGGGCATCGAGGTCGCCGAGCTGCCCTCCGTGGACCCTCGCCGGCTGCCGTCGGTCGGTGACGCGGTCTCGGCGAGGATGGGGCAGTTCGCCGGTCGCTGGGGCCGGGCTGCGCACGCGCACATCCCGTTCGCGCCGGTCGTCGACGGCGACGTCCTGCCGGCGACACCGTGGCAGGGGCTGACCGGCCAGGTCGAGCTCCTGGTCGGGCACACCCGTCACGAGCAGCGTCTGCTCACCGCGCTCAGCGGCATGCTCGGCGAGATCACCGAGGACCAGGCCGCCCTGGCCGCCGAGGTCTTCGGCCCGGATCCGGTGCAGTACCGGGAGGCGTTCCGGGACCCCGAGGAGCTGTACGACGTGGTGCGGTCGGACTGGCTCTTCCGGATGCCGTCGTTGAAGCTCGCAGAAGCACAGCTCGAGGCCGGCGGGCGGGCGCACCTCTACGAGCTGACCTGGCCGGCCCCCGGCATGGGTGGCGTCCTCGGTGCCTGCCACGGGCTCGACGTGCCGCTCGTCTTCGGCAACCTCGCCGCTGGACAGCCGGCCATGCTGATCGGCGAGCCGGGTCCGGAGGCCGAGGAGCTCTCGAGGCAGATGCGTGGCGCATGGACGGCGTTCGCCACGGACGGGGATCCCGGCTGGCCGGGCTTCGACACCGGCGCGACACGGCTGTTCGACCGCGTGCCCGCGGTCACGGCCTACCCCGAGGAGGTCTCCCGCCGGATCTGGACCCACGCGCCGGAGTCGCTGGACCTGTCCGGTCCGCACACCTGAAGCGTCACCGGTGCTGGGCTGTCCACGCCCCGGTCGTCGCGGCGTCCGCGATGAGGTCGGCCACCTCGGTGTGGTTCTCGCGGATCAGCCCGGTCGTGACGCGGACGTGGCCGGAGGGACCCGACGGGTGCTCGACGGAGAAGGGTGACCCCGGCGTCACGGCGATCCCCTGGCTCGCCAGTCTGAGCACGGCGGCCGCCTCGTCGCGTACCGGGACCCAGACGTTGAGTCCATCGGTGCCGGGCACCTCGATGCCGTGGGTGGCGAGCCTGTCGACGACGAGCGCGCGCCGGCGAGCGTACTCGGCCCGCGCCGAAGCCGTGTGGCGCACACAGTCCCCGTCGCGCAGGAGCGCGGCGAGGACCCGTTGCAGGAGCCGGCTGGTCCAGCCCTGGCCGATGGCCCGCGCATGACGGACGGGGGCGAGCAGGGCGGCCGGCCCACTGAGCGCCGCGATCCGCAGGTCCGGTCCGTGGGACTTGCTGAAGCTGCGGATGTGGAGCACCTGGTCCGGGATCCACGCTCCCAGACTGATCGGCGCCGACGTCGAGATCGGGCCGCTCGAGTCGTCCTCGACGACGATGCAGTCGTGACCGCGCAGCAGGCGAGCCAAGCGGCGCGCGCGAGTGGGTGACATCGACACCCCGGTCGGGTTCTGGCCGCGAGGCTGGAGGACGACCGCGGCGGGACGACCCGGCAGGAGCGCCTCGACGCGGTCGAGGTCGAGTCCCGTCTCGTCGAGTGGCACTCCCACGACGTCGACGCCACGGTCCTCGAGCAGGTCGAGCAGGGGTGGAAAGCCGGGGTTCTCGACGAGGACGAGGTCGCCCGGGCGCAGCAGGACCCGCGAGATGAGGTCGAGGGCGTCCATGGCGCCGTCCACGACGAGGAGCTCCTCGGCGGCATACGGCCAGTCCTCTGCCAGCTGGGCACGCAGCTGGTCGAGCACGGGGTCGTCGAGGTAGCTGCTCGGGGTCGCGGGCTCGGTCAGACCCGCCAGGACCGGCACGAGCGGAGGCAGCAGGGTGCTGTCGGGAATGCCCGTCGACAGGTCGAGGCTGACGGGGGACTCGTGGCGCAGGGCTCGCGTGTAGCGCTCACCACCGCGAGCGGTCGGCGCCACCGTCGTCCCGCGTCGTCCGTCCGAGCGGATCGTGCCGGACCTCGCGAGCAGCTGCCAGGCCGCGCTCACCGTCGTCGGCGACATCATCAGCTCCGCGGCCACGCGGCGGATCGGCGGCAGGTGGTCACCGGGCCGCAGGGCCTCGTCGCGGATCGCCCGCGAGACGGCCTGCGCGAGGCCCTTCGCGGTCGGGGCGTCGAGACGTTCCTCGAGGGAGGAGATGACGGCGCGCATCTTCGTAACATAGCAATCCATGCTTTGTGTGGGGTAGTGGTGGCACGTAGCGTGGACGTCATGACGACCCAGCCTGTGACGACCATCGACCACTGGATCTCCGGGGCCCGCGTGCCCGGCGCCTCCGGTCGCACCGCTCCGGTGCACGACCCCGCGACCGGACGTCGCACCGGGGTGGTGCCGCTCGCGTCGTCCTCGGAGGTGGACGCCGCGGTCAAGACCGCGTCGGCAGCGGCCCGAGACTGGCGGACGAGCTCGTTGTCGAAGCGCGCAGCGGTCCTCTTCGCGTTCCGGGAGCTGCTCCACACCCGCACCGACGAGCTCGCCGCGATCGTCACGGCCGAGCACGGCAAGGTCCTCTCGGACGCTGTCGGCGAGATCGCCCGCGGCCTGGAGAACGTCGAGTTCGCGACCGGCGTGCCGCAGCTGCTCAAGGGCGGCTTCTCGGAGCAGGCGGCGAGCGGTGTCGACGTCTACAGCATCCGTCAGCCGCTCGGCGTCGTCGCCGGCATCACGCCGTTCAACTTCCCGGTCATGGTCCCGCTGTGGATGTGCGCCAACGCCATCGCGTGCGGCAATGCCTTCGTGCTCAAGCCGAGCGAGAAGGACCCGTCGGCCTCCCTCTTCCTGGCCGAGCTCTGGAAGGAGGCAGGCCTGCCGGACGGCGTCTTCACCGTCGTGCACGGCGACAAGGAGGCCGTCGACGCGCTGCTGGACCATGACGAGATCGCCGCCGTCAGCTTCGTCGGCTCGACGCCGATCGCGAAGTACATCTACGAGCGCGGTACCGCCAACGGCAAGCGTGTCCAGGCCCTCGGAGGCGCCAAGAACCACGCGCTCGTGCTGCCCGACGCCGACATCGACATGGCCGCGGACGCCATCGTCTCGGCCGCCTACGGCGCGGCCGGCGAGCGCTGCATGGCGCTCTCGGTCGCGGTCGCGGTCGGCGGCGTCGGCGACGACCTCGTCTCGGCCATCTCCGCTCGGCTGCCGAAGCTCACGGTCGGCCCGGGCGCCGACGCAGGCACCGACATGGGCCCGCTCATCACGCGGGAGCACCGGGACAAGGTGGCCGGCTACGTCGCCGCGGGCGCCGAGGCCGGGGCGACCGTCGTCGTGGACGGCCGCGACCAGGACGTCCCGCAGGACGGCTTCTTCCTCGGCATGACCCTCCTCGACGACGTCACGCCCGACATGACCGTCTACCGCGACGAGATCTTCGGCCCGGTGCTCTCGGTCGTCCGGGTCGACAGCTACGACGAGGGCCTGGCCCTGATCAACCGCAACCAGTACGCCAACGGGACCGCGATCTTCACCCGCGACGGCGGCGCCGCCCGCCGCTTCCAGAACGAGGTCGAGGTCGGCATGGTCGGCATCAACGTGCCGATCCCCGTGCCGGTCGCCTACTACTCCTTCGGCGGGTGGAAGGACTCGCTCTTCGGCGACACCCACATGTACGGCCCGGAGGGGATCAGCTTCTACACGCGCGGCAAGGTCGTGACGCAGCGGTGGCCCGACCCCGCCACCTCGAGCGTCGACCTCGGCTTCCCGCGCACCCGCTGAGAAAGGACGCTCCCAGTGACCGACATCGACCACCGCACCGTCGTCGCCGCCCACCTCGAGGCCATGGACGAGGAGCAGGTTCGCGCACTCGACCGTGACCACGTCTTCCACTCGTGGTCCGCCCAGGGGCTCATCGACCCCTTGCCCATCGCACGGGCGCAGGGCTCGTACTTCTGGGACTACTCCGGAACGCGCTACCTCGACTTCAGCAGCCAGCTCGTCAACGTCAACATCGGCTACAACCACCCCAAGGTCGTCGCTGCCATCCAGGAGCAGGCGGCCCGGCTGGCGACCATCTCGCCCGCCTTCGCCAACGACGCCCGCAGCGAGGCCGCCCGGCTCATCACGGAGGTCGCCCCCGACGGACTCTCGGCGGTCTTCTTCACCAACGGCGGCGCCGAGGCCAACGAGAACGCGATCCGCATGGCGCGCCTGCACACGGGCCGGCACAAGGTGCTCGCGACGTACCGGAGCTACCACGGCGCCACGGCCGGCGCGATCACCCTGACCGGCGACCCACGCCGGTGGCCGTCGGAGCCGGGCGTCGCCGGCATCGTCCACTTCTGGGGTCCCTACACCTACCGCTCCGCCTTCCACTCCGAGAGCGAGGAGCAGGAGCGCGACCGGGCCCTGCAGCACCTGCGCGACACGATCATGGTCGAGGGGGCCCACACCATCGCCGCCATCATCCTCGAGACGGTGGTCGGCACGAACGGCATCCTCGTCCCACCGGACGGCTACCTCCAGGGCGTTCGCGACCTGTGCGACGAGCACGGCATCATGCTCATCGCCGACGAGGTGATGGCCGGCTTCGGTCGCTGCGGCGAGTGGTTCGCCGTCGACCGCTGGGGCATCCGCCCCGACCTCATCACCTTCGCCAAGGGCGTCAACTCCGGCTACGTGCCGCTCGGTGGCGTCGTCATCTCCGACGAGATCCGGGCGACCTTCGACCAGCGTGCCTTCCCCGGAGGGTTGACCTACTCGGGCCACCCGCTCGCGTGCGCCTCCGCGGTCGCCTCGATCAACGCCTTCCGTGAGGAGGGGATCATCGAGAACGCCCGGATGCTCGGCACCGACGTCATCGGCCCGCGCCTGCGCGAGATCGCGGCCCGGCACCCGAGCGTCGGGGACGTCCGCGGTCTCGGGGTCTTCTGGGCCGTCGAGCTCGTCCGCGACCGCGACACCCGAGAGCCGCTCGTGCCCTACAACGCGGCGGGGGAGTCGGCCCGGCCGATGGTGGCCTTCGCCGCAGCCTGCAAGCAGCGAGGGCTGTGGCCGTTCACGCACTTCAACCGCACGCACGTCGTCCCGCCGTGCACGACGACGCCGGCGGAGGTCCTGGAGGGGCTCGCGATCCTCGACGAGGCCCTCGACGTGGCCGACGAGCACACCGCCTGAGCACCCGCTGCGCCCGCCGAGGACGTATGCCGCGGCATACGTCCTCGGTCGGGGGGCGTCGTCAGTCCTCGACCTCGACGTCGCCGGTGACGGCGGGGTCGACGGCGCGTTCGGCCGCGTCGACCGGAAGGGGCGGGGGAGTGCCGCCCCAGGCGGGACAGAGGGCCCGGTGGTCGCACCAGTCGCAGAGCCGGCTCGGGCTGGGCCGCCAGTCGCCCGTCGTCGCTGCACGCTCGATGGCCTGCCACAGGGCCTTGACCTTGCGCTCGGTGCCGAGGAGGTCCTGCTCGTCCGGCTCGTAGGCGACGATCTCGCTGTTGCCGAGGTAGACCAGCTGTAGCCGCTTGGGCATGACGCCGCGCTGGCGCCACAGGACGAGCGCGTAGAACTTCATCTGGAAGAGGGCCTTGGCCTCGAAGTGCTCGGACGGCGAACGGCCCGTCTTGTAATCGACGACACGCATCGCACCACCGGGCGCCACGTCCAGCCGGTCCACGTAGCCACGCAGGACGAGCCCGTCGATCTCGGTCTCGACGTAGAGCTCGCGCTCGGCCGGCTCGAGGCGCGTCGGGTCCTCGAGGCCGAACCACGTCTGGAGAAGCGTCGCCGCGCCGGCGAACCACTCGTCGGTGCGTCCGTCGTGCTCGGCGAGCAGGTCGAGCATCGCGGGCTCCTCGTCGGCCAGACGCTCCCACTCCTGCGGCACGAGACCCACGGCGGCCTCGATGGTGCGCTCGGCCGCGGGCAGGTCGAAGAGCCGCTCCAGGACCGCGTGCACCAGGGTGCCGCGGGCCGTCGCCTGCGTCGGCGGCGACGGGAGCTTGTCGATGACCCGGAACCGGTAGAGCATCGGGCACGACATGAAGTCCGAGGCTCGGCTCGGGGACAGCGCTGCAACCATGGGGCCGACTGTATGCGGCACGGGCGACACTGCCGGTCCCGGCACGGCCGGACCCACAGCCGGCGGACGTGGCCTGCACAGGATGACCCGCCACCCAAGGCATATGGTCGTGTCCATGAGCACTCCCGCGCGCCCGTCCGCGGCCTACGGGTGGCGGATCGGCAGCCTCGCCGGGACGCCGATCTACCTCGGTCGGTCCTGGCCCGTCATCGCCGTGCTCATCGTCGTCGTCTTCGGACCCAACCTGGCGCGACCCGACCGGGGCGGCTCCTACGGCTACCTGCTCGCGGCGGGCTACGCCGTGCTGCTGCTCGTCTCGGTGCTCGTGCACGAGGCGGCCCACGCCCTGGCCGCGCGCTGGCGCGGTCATCCGGTCAGCAGGATCGTCGCGGACGTCTGGGGCGGCCACACCGTCTACGACGCCACCCACAGCTCGCCGACGAGCACCGCCCTCGTCGCCGTCGTCGGACCGCTCTCCAACCTCGTGCTCGCCGGAGTGGTCTGGGGCATCCGTGCTCTGACGACGAACGAGACGGCTCTGACGCTGCTCGGCATCGTGGCCTTCGCCAACCTCCTGGTCGGCCTCTTCAACCTCCTGCCGGGACTTCCGCTCGACGGGGGCCAGATCGTCAGCGCTCTCGTGTGGCGGGCCACGGGCAGCAAGGGTCGGGGTCTCGTCGCGGCGGGCTGGCTCGGCCGCGTGGTCGCGGTGCTGACGGTCGCGTGGTTCGCGCTGCGCCCTCTCGCCGAGGGTCGGCCACCCGACCTCTTCGACCTCGTCTGGCCGGTGGCGATCGCCTTCTTCCTGTGGCAGGGCGCGACCGGCGCGGTGCGCGCCGGTCACATCCACGAGGCGACCGCGGGCCTGGCGACCGACGTCCTCGAGCCCCTGACGCTCGTCGCGGGCACGGCGACCGTCGCGCAGGTCGAGGCGGCGTTGACCGCTGGGGCCTGGGTGGCCGCTGCCGACCCCGGTGGGTGGCCTCTGGGCGTCGTGGACGCGGCCTCCGCCGCCGCGGTGCCGGCCGGGAGTCGCGACCGCACCGCCGTCGCGTCCATCACCGTGGCCCAGCCGGCCGCCTGGGTGATCCCCCTGCCCGGCGACGCGGTGCTGACCGAGCTCATCAGCGTCATGAGCGAGCGGGAGCTCTCGCTCGCGGTCGTCGTCGACGAGGGGACCCGGGACATCCGGGGGTTGGCCAGAGCCGAGCGGATCAACGCCGTCGTCGGGGCCGAGCTGTCCCGCCGCGGGCGCCGCTGAGCCGCACCCGAACCAGGGCTGCACCGCTGACGTGTGCGGTCTGGCGTGGCCGCCTGACGTGGTTCACGCGTCAGGCGCCGTGTCCACATCCCCCTGGCGGGCTCGGTCCCTGTCCACAGGGTGGGGGCGCCGGTCCTCGCGGTGGCCGGCCACCCGCCACGGTGGTGGTTCGGGGCCCGACACGCGGGCCGGAGGGAGCATCATGGTGACGAGCCGGACCACGACGAGCACCAGACCAGAGGGGGCCGGCGGCAACGGCAGGGCCGGCGCCGTCGCGGGGCGCAACGAGGTTGCCCTGAGGGGTCGCCTCGCAGCCGAGGCCGAGGAGCGCGAGCTGCCGAGCGGGGACCACATCGCCGTCCTGCGGCTCGTCGTCCCTCGCCAACCCCCGACCGGCCGGCGCCGCGCCGTCGTCGACGGACCCAGGCGAGCGACCGTCGACACCATCGACGTCGTGTGCTGGACGGCCGCGACCCGCCGTGCGGCGATGCGGTTGCGGGTCGACGACCTCGTGGAGGTCGAGGGTGCCCTGCGCCGCCGGTTCTTCGGGGGACCGGCCGGGCGCCAGAGCCGCTACGAGGTCGAGGCTGCGGCGCTGCGTCGGGTGTCCGGGGGAGGTGTTGGCGGCACCTAGACTGTGCTCCCATGACCGACGCCGAGCAGCCCGCCGCCGCGCCGTCCCACGTCCCGGGGGCGCACGACCGACGCGGCGTCTTCGAGGTGGGAGAGCGCATCCAGCTGACCGACCCTAAGGGACGCCTGCACACGATCACGCTGGAGCCCGGGCGCGAGTTCCACACGCATCGTGGCTTCCTGCGGCACGATGACCTCATCGGATCACCCGACGGCTCCGTCGTCACCAACACCGCCGGCGTCGAATACCTCGCGCTGCGGCCCCTGCTCAGCGACTACGTCATGTCGATGCCCCGAGGCGCCGCCGTCGTCTACCCCAAGGACTCCGGCCAGATCGTCCAGATGGCCGACATCTTCCCCGGCGCGACCGTCGTCGAGGCCGGCGTCGGCAGTGGCGCCCTGTCCATGTCGCTCCTGCGCGCCATCGGCGAGCGCGGCCGCCTCCTGTCGTTCGAGCGTCGGGAGGACTTCGCCGACATCGCCCGTGGAAACGGTCGCGCCTTCTTCGGCGGCGACCACCCGGCGTGGACCGTCACCGTGGGGGACCTCGTCGAGTCGCTGCCGACCGTCGCGCCGGCCGGCACCGTCGATCGCGTCGTGCTCGACATGCTCGCGCCCTGGGAGTGTCTGGAGGCCGTCTCCGAGGCACTCGTCCCCGGCGGCGTGCTCATCTGCTACGTCGCCACCACGACGCAGCTGAGCCGGGTCGCCGAGGGGATCCGCGCGCACGGCGGGTTCACCGAGCCGTCCGCGTGGGAGTCGCTCGTGCGCGGCTGGCACCTCGAGGGCCTGGCCGTGCGTCCCCAGCACCGCATGCACGGTCACACCGGCTTCCTCATCACGACGCGTCGCCTCGCCCCCGGCGTCGTCCCGCCTGAGCGCAAGCGCCGGCCGGCCAAGGGCGCGTACGGCGAGACGGCCGACACGGGCGTCGGCGACGACACCTCGGGTGCGGGCGCCCCCGGGGTCGCGGTGGGCACCGACGCAGGGGCGACGCTCGTGCCCGGATCGACCGCCTCGACCGACATCCCGGCCGACGCCTGGACGCCCGAGGCGCTCGGCGAACGGGTCAAGAGCGACAAGACGATCCGACGCGTCCGCCGATCACTGGCTGAAACGTCCGACGACAACGGCTGACCCGGGGTTAGGGTCGAATCGTCACTATGTGCGAGTGACGGATCGAGGAGGCCACGATGTCTGATGACGTCCGCAACCCAGACCCTCAGGGTGCCGCCGGCGCCGGAGTCCCTGGTGAAGTTCCGGCAGCCGGAGACCGAGAGCTCGCAGCTCTGCGCGCCGAGGTCGAGTCGCTGCGTGAGGTGGCTCGGCACTCGCCGCAGCGCACCCGCGAGCTCGAGGCGCGACTCGCCCACGTCCAGACGAGCCTGTCGACGCTCTCGTCCCAGAACGAGCGCCTCGTGCGCACGCTCAAGGACGCCCGCGAGCAGATCGTCACCCTGAAGAAGGAGGTCGACAGGCTGGCGCAGCCCCCCAGCACCTACGGCCTGGTGATCGACCCGCCGGACGACGGGGCGGTCGACATCATCACGGGTGGCCGCAAGATGCGGGTCGCGATCAGCCCGTCCGTGGACCAGCAGGACCTCGGGCTCGGTCGGGAGGTCATGCTGAACGAGGCGCTCAACGTCGTGTCGGTGCACGGCTACGAGCGCGTCGGCGAGGTCGTCACCGTCAAGGAGCGCATCGACCACGAGCGGGTGGTCGTCATCACCCACGGGGACGAGGAACGCGTCTGCCGCATCGCCACCCCCCTGCTCGGCGAGCACATCCGCGTCGGCGACTCCCTGACGCTCGACCCCCGGTCGAACTTCGTCCACGAGGTCATCCCCAAGCTCGAGGTCGAGGAGCTCGTCCTCGAGGAGGTCCCCGACGTCGACTACGAGGACATCGGTGGTCTCTCGGGCCAGATCGAGCAGATCCGCGACGCCGTCGAGCTGCCGTTCCTGCACCCCGAGCTCTACAAGGAGCACGCCCTCAAGCCGCCGAAGGGCGTGCTGCTCTACGGCCCTCCCGGCTGCGGCAAGACGCTCATCGCCAAGGCCGTCGCGGCGTCTCTCGCCCGTCAGGTCGCGGCGCGCACCGGGAAGGCGACGGAGAAGAGCTACTTCCTCAACATCAAGGGCCCCGAGCTGCTCAACAAGTACGTCGGCGAGACCGAGCGACACATCCGTCTCATCTTCCAGCGCGCACGCGAGAAGGCTTCCGACGGAACGCCGGTCGTCGTGTTCTTCGACGAGATGGACTCTCTGTTCCGCACCCGCGGTTCGGGGGTCTCGAGCGACGTCGAGACGACCATCGTGCCGCAGCTGCTCGCCGAGATCGACGGGGTCGAGCGACTCGACAACGTCATCGTCATCGGCGCCTCCAACCGCGAGGACATGATCGACCCCGCCATCCTGCGGCCGGGTCGGCTCGACGCCAAGATCAAGATCGAGCGGCCGGACGCCGAGAGCGCGCGCGACATCTTCAGCAAGTACCTCGTGGACACGCTGCCGCTCCACGAGCACGACCTCGCCGTCAACGGTGGTGACCGCGACGCCACGGTCGCGGCCATGATCACCGCCGCGGTCGAGCGGATGTACTCCGAGATGGAGGAGAACCGCTTCCTCGAGGTGACCTACCAGGGTGGCGACAAGGAGATCCTCTACTTCAAGGACTTCAACTCGGGCGCGATGATCCAGAACATCGTCGACCGGGCCAAGAAGCTGGCGATCAAGGACTTCCTGACCACCGGACAGAAGGGCATCCGCGTCGAGCACCTCCTCGCGAGCTGCGTCGACGAGTTCAAGGAGAACGAGGACCTGCCCAACACGACCAACCCCGACGACTGGGCGCGGATCAGCGGCAAGAAGGGCGAGCGGATCGTCTACATCCGCACGCTGCTCAAGGGCAAGGACGGCACCGAGCCGGGCCGGTCCATCGCCACGGCCAACACGGGCCAGTACCTCTGAGAGCCTACGTATGCCGTGTGGCCCGGGTCCCCGGGCCACACGGCGTCGTCGACGGACGAGGCTGACGGCTGCCGGAGCCGACGATCGACGAGGACGCGGCGGCCATACGTGGCCTCTCGACGGTTGGGGTGGAGGTCAGCCGCGGCGGGGCGCGCGGATCCGCCGGACGGCATACGCCCCCAACGCGCGCCAGCCGAGCAGGAACAGCGCGAGCACGACCGAGGCGACCATCACGAAGCTGGCGGCAGTCCCGGACCCCACCGCATGGCGTAGCAGCATGCCGACGAGGACCGTGGCGAACCATACGGTGACGCCCGGTGCGACCTCGAGCGGCCAGACGTGGCGCACGAGGCGGACGACGACCCAGCCGACGGCCGTCCCGACGAGGAAGGGCCACGCGGTGAGGAGGGCGCCGAGCACCGGACCGGACTCGTCGTGGCTCGCCCGCCCCACAGCCGCGAAGACGAGCACGAGCAGGACGTCGATCAGGAGCGCGACCACGGGGCGGCGCCACCAGACAGGTCGGTTCATGGGTGCGTGTCGAAGGGGAGCTTCGCCTGCGGCGGCGCGTGCATCGGGTCGACACCCTCGAAGAGCGAGCTGACCGAACGGCCGTGGTGGATGCGGCTGATCGCCTCGGCGAAGAGCGCCGAGACCGAACGGACCTTGAGCTCGGGCCAGCCCTGCGGCGCAGGGACCGTGTCGGTCGTGACGACCTCGGTGACGAACGGGTGGTCGCGCAGCCGCTCGACGGCCTTGCCCGCGAAGAGGCCGTGGGTGCAGACGATGGCTGCCTCGGTCGAGCCCGCGTCCTTGAGGCGGTCCATCAGCTCGAGCATCGACCCGCCCGTGGCGATCTCGTCGTCGAGGATGATCGCGCGTCGTCCCGAGACGTCGCCGACGATCGAGTCGATGACGACCCGGTCGTCGGACACCCGTTGCTTGGACCCGGCTGCGACCGGCAGGCCCAGGAGCCGGGCGAACTGGGTCGCGACCTTGGCGTTGCCGAGGTCGGGGCTGACGACGATCGAGTTCGCGAGGTCGTTGTCGCGGAAGTGGTCGGCGAGCACACCGATGGCGGTCAGGTGGTCGACGGGTGTCGAGAAGAAACCGTGCACCTGGGGGGCGTGCAGGGCCATCGTCAGGACCCGGTGGCATCCCGCCGTCGAGATCATGTCGGCCACGAGGCGGCCGCCGAGGGAGATGCGCGAGGCATCCTTCTTGTCGGAGCGGGCATAGGCGTAGTGCGGCATGACGGCGGTGATCTGTGCCGCGGAGGCGCCACGGGCCGCGTCGATCATGAGGAGCAGCTCCATGAGGTGCTCCTGCGTCGGCGGCACGAGCGGCTGCACGATGTAGACGTCGCGCTGACGACAGTTGGCGAGCAGCTGCGCCTGCAGACAGTCGTTGCTGAACCGTTTGATGTCGACGGGGGAGCGGGTCACCCCGAGGTGGGAGCAGATCCGGTCGGCCAGGGCGGGGTGCGCCGAGCCGCTGAACACGACGACGTCGTTCACTTCGAGACCATCCCTCACGAGACTCGCGTGCGTTCGCAGACTATCCGACCGATCCGGGTCGCGCGTGGCGGGCGACCCATTCGCCGAGCTCGACCCGGGCGGAGCCGCCGACACGAGTGGCGCCAGGGAAGCTCATGAAGCCGTGCGGGACGCGAGGGTAGTTGGTGTGTCGCACCTCGACGCCGGCCTCGCGCAGCGCCTCGGCATAGGCCGCGCCCTCGTCCCGCAGGGGGTCGAGGTCCGCCGTCTGCACGAGCGCCGGCGGCAAGCCGCCCAGGTCGGGTGCGTGCAACGGCGAGACCAGCGGGTCGAGCGGGTCGAGGGCGTGCTCGTCCGTGCCGAGGTAGTGCGCGAGGAACATGTCCATGTCGCGGCGGGTGAGGATCGGGGCGTGGGCGTGCTGCGCCACGGACGGCGAGCTCATCGTCGCGTCGACAGCCGGGTAGACGAGCGCCTGGTAGGCGATCTCGGCGCCGCCCTCGGCGCCCAGCACCTGGGCGGCCACGGCCGCGAGGTTGCCGCCTGCGGAGTCGCCTGCCAGGCCCAGGGCGGTGTGCCGGACGCCGGGGCCGGACGCGTCCGACGCAGCCCAGCGAGCGGCGTCGATGCAGTCGTGGGCCGCCTGCGGCGCCCGGTGCTCGGGAGCGAGGCGGTAGTCGACGTTGAGCACGGCCACGCCCGCGCGGTCGGCGATCCAGGCGCAGAGGGGGTCGTAGCCGCGCGTGTTGCCGAGGACCCACCCGCCACCGTGGAACCACAGCATCGCCGGCAGGGCCTCGCTTTCGGCGTGTCGGGGGCGGTAGGTGCGCACGGCGACCTCGTGGCCGTCGCGTGCGCGGAAGCTGGTGCTGCCGATCTCCACGCCGGCCGGGACCGACCCGGTGATCCAGGTGAATGGGACCCGCGCCGGAGCGAACCATGCTCTGCTGCGGGCGATCTCGTCCGCAGTCTGCATCCGTTCGGCGCTGCGCGACCGGCTCAGGGCTCGGGCGAGGAGCTTCGTGCGCAGGGGCATGTCCCACGAGTGGCTGACCGTCACCGCGTCAGTCTTGCACCGCGTGCCGCGCTTTCGCGCACCGGGCAGTCGACTCGGGCGGACACGCCATGCCGGCCCCAAGTCGGCCCCCCGTCGGCCCCCCGTCGGCCCCCCGTCGGCGACGCTGCGGTGATTCGGGCTCGGCCTCGGGCAGGATTGACCCATGCCCGGCGACTCGGAGAGGACGCGACCCCCCACGGAGGGGGCCGCTGACGGCCGTGCCGAGCAGCCGGACGACACCACGGGGGAGACCATGAACCAGACGGCGGAGGACACCCACGCCCGGCCCGACGGGACGGAGAACGGGCACGTGCCCGACCAGGACCTCGACGACACCCGCAGCTCGCGGCCACCGTCGGGGATCGAAGGCGTCGAGGTCGTCGAGCCGCCGATCCCCGAGAGGGTTCGCCGCCCCGCTGACGGCGTCCGGCTGGCCGCCGCGGTCGTGCTGCTCGTCCTCGGGCTGGTCATCGCCGATCTCGCCGCCGGCACCAGGGGCGCGGTCGAGCAGGACCTCACCGACGCCACGAGCGGCCTGCCCCGGCTGCTGCTGACCCTCCTCGGCTGGATGAGCGGCATCGGGGTGCTGCTCCTGCCCATCGGCGTCGGTGCCGACCTGCTGGTCCGTCGTCGCCCCATGCAGCTGATCCAGGCCCTCGGCGCCGCCGTCGTTGCCGGGGTCCTCGTCATCGTCCTGGCGGTCCTCGTCCAGTCGGGCAACGGCGGGTTCATCACCAGCATCCTGACCCGACCGACGGCAACGGGGCACACCGGTCCGCTCGACATCGTCCTCGTCTCGATGCTCGCGCTGCTCACGGTCGCGGACATCTCGGGCCGCAAGTGGGTCTCGCCCATCGCGACCACGGTGATCATCGCGACCCTCGTCACCACGTTGCTGTCCGGCGCCATGACGCTCGCGGCCCTCGCGTGCTCCCTCCTCATCGGTTGGCTCGTCGGTCTCGCGTTCCGGCTCGTCTTCGGGGTCACCTCCACGCGACCCCCGGGCACCGAGGTGGCCGCCGTCCTCGTCTCCGGCGGCCTCCCGCTGACCCGGCTGGAGCTCATCGACGCCAACGACGCCGGCGACCGCCGCTACCTCGGGGAGACGACCCACGGCCCATTGGACGTCCACGTCATCGACCGCGACACCTTCGGGCTCGCGTCGGGTCGCCGCCTGCTGCGGGTGCTTCGCCTGCGCAGCGGCTTCACCCGGCCCCCGGCCCTGACGCTGCGCTCCGAGGTCGAGCACCGCACCCTCATGGGCCTCGCCCTGCGGGACGCCGGCATCCGTGCCCCCAAACCCGTCGCCGTGTCCGAGGTGGGACCGTTCTCGGCCGTCATCGCCTACGACGAGCCCCGGGGCACGCCGCTCAGCGAGCTCGAGGGCGAGCTCGACGACGCGCAGCTCGCGGCCGTGTGGCGCCTCGCCGGCACGCTGCACCGTCGACGGCTCGTCCATCGCCAGCTCGGTCCCTCGACGATCCTGCTCGACGACCGCGGCGGGGTCGCGCTCTCCAGGCTCGGCAGCGGCGACGTCGCCGCCGACGACATCAGCCTGCGCATCGACCTGGCACAGCTGCTGACCACGGTGGCGCTCTCCGTCGGACCCGAACGCACCGTGGAGTCCGCTGTCGCCGTCCTGGGCGAGGACGCCGTGCTGCGGGCCGTGCCCGTGCTGCAGCCCGTCGCCCTCAACCCCGACGCCCGGGTCGCGCTCAAGGCGTCCAAGTCGGTGATGGGGGAGCTGCGGGAGCGGCTCGTGGCCCTGCGACCCCAGGCCGAGGCCGAGGCCGTGGAACCGGTCCAGCTGAGGCGCATCTCGCTCAAGGCCGTGGCCACCCTCGTCATGGGTGGCATCGCGGGCTACGTCGTGCTGAGCCAGCTGGCCCAGGTGAACCTCAGCCAGGTGATCAGCACCGCCGACTGGCGCTGGGCCCTGATCCTCCTCGGCTTCGCGGCGCTCACCTTCGCCGGGGCCTCGATCGCCCTCGCCGGCGCCGTGCAGATCCCCCTCCGCTTCGTCCGGACGTACATGACGCAGCTCGCGGTCGCCTTCAGCGGGCTCGTCGCGCCGGCGGCCGTCGGCAACATCGCGCTCAACACCCGCTACCTCCAGACCTCGGGTCTCACCCCCACGATCGCGGGGGCGAGCGTCGGTGTCGCCCAGGTGGCCCAGTTCTGCTCCTACTTCGTGCTCCTCGTCATCTCGGGTGTGCTGGCCGGTACCGGGCCCGCCGTGTCGTTCAGCCCGTCCCCGGTGCTCGTCGCGACGATCCTCGCCGTCCTCACCGCGATGCTGGGGCTGCTCGCCGTCCCGCGGGTGCGGGCGCTCATCACCGACCGCGTGCTGCCCCAGATCAAGTCCGCGGTGCCTCAGGTCCTCGCCGTCCTGCAGCACCCGAAGAAGCTGAGCCAGCTCCTCGGTGGGGCGCTGCTGCTCGACATGTCGTTCGTCGCGGCCCTCGTGTGCGCCACACGGGCGTTCGGCTCGGACGCCCCGGTGGCCGCGGTCGCGGTCGTCTACTTCGCCGGGGCCATCATCGGGTCGGCGGTGCCGACTCCCGGCGGCCTCGGCGGGATCGAGGCGGCGATGTCGGCGGGCCTCATCGCCATCGGGGTCGACAGCGGGACCGCCGTCTCGTCGGTGCTGCTCTACCGCCTGGCCACCTACTGGCTGCCCATCCCCTTCGGCTGGTTCTCCCTCAACCGGCTGCAGAAGGTGGGGGCCATCTAGCCCCAGCGGGACGGCATACGCCATCTCCCGGTGACGGACTGCCCGCGGCGCTCGCGATCCGGGCGGTTATCGTCGGGCCATGACGGTGCGGCGGATCATGGGGCTCGAGACCGAGTACGGCATCTCGGTGCCCGGCGACCCGATGGCCAACCCGATGTTCCTGTCGGGACAGGTCGTCAGCGTCTACGCCGCGGCGCAGGGCATCCGGTCCAACCAGTCGAGCTGGGACTACGCCTTCGAGGACCCGCTGCGCGACGCCCGCGGCTGGCAGATCGACCGGCAGACGGCCGACCCGAGCCAGCTCACCGACGTGGAGGACCCGACCCTCGCCAACGTCGTGCTCACGAACGGGGCCCGCTACTACGTCGACCACGCCCACCCGGAGTACAGCTCGCCGGAGGTGACCCTGCCGCGCCACGCCGTGCGCTGGGACCGCGCCGGCGACGCCATCGCGCTCGAGTCGGTGCGCCTGCTCGCGGCGCGCCCCGGCCAGCCCCCCGTCAACCTCTACAAGAACAACACCGACGGCAAGGGCCAGTCCTACGGCACCCACGAGAACTACCTCATGCCCCGGCGCACGCCGTTCCCCGAGATCGTCCGGGGCCTCATCCCGTTCTTCGTGACGCGCCAGGTCGTCTGTGGCGCCGGCCGGGTCGGGCTCGGAGTGGACAGCCGGGGGACGGGGTACCAGATCTCCCAGCGCGCCGACTTCTTCGAGACCGAGGTGGGGCTCGAGACCACGCTCAAGCGCCCGATCATCAACACCCGTGACGAGCCGCACGCCGTGGCCGACCGCTACCGACGCCTCCACGTCATCATCGGCGATGCCAACCACCTCGACGTCGCGACGCTGCTCAAGACCGGGACGACCGCGCTGGTGCTCGGCATGATCGAGGACGGCCACCTCACGGAGGACTGGTCGGTCCGGCGGCCCGTTGCCGCCCTCCAGACGGTGTCGCACGACCCGACGCTGACCGCCACAGTCGAGCTGGTCGACGGTCGCACCGTGACCGCCCTCGACCTCCAGTGGATGTACCTCCAGGCCGCCCGTGACTGGCTCGACCGGCGGGGCGACGACCCCGAGGCCGAGGCCACGAACGAGGTCATGGGCCTGTGGGAGGAGGTCCTCACCGGGCTCGGCCGCGACGTCATGTCGTGCGCCCCCCTGCTCGACTGGGTCGCCAAGCTGAAGCTCCTCGAGGGCTACCGCGCCCGCGACGGACTGTCGTGGGACGACCACCGGCTCGCCGCCATCGACATCCAGTGGGCCGACGTGCGGCCCGAGAAGGGCCTCGTGCACCGGCTGCGGGACCGCGGCATGCTCCGCGACCTCGTGATGCCGGAGGAGGTCAAGGAAGCCCAGACCACGCCGCCGGAGGACACCCGCGCCTGGTTCCGCGGCGAGTGCGTGCGCCGCTTCACCTCACAGGTCTTCTCCGCGAGCTGGGACTCGGTCGTCTTCGACGTCCCCGGCCGCGCCAGCCTCCAACGCGTCCCGATCCTCGAGCCCGAGCGCGGCACCCGTGCCCAGGTGGGCACCCTCCTCGAGCAGAGCGCCGACGTGGGCGAGCTGCTCCGCGGACTGGCCACGCCCGAGTAGGGGCGGGGGTGGGGCGGGCCCACCAGGTCCTGTGGTGGGGCGATGTCCGCCGGTGCCAGGGGTGCTCGGACGGACGGGCCCCCACGGGTTAGGGTCGGGGCACGAGGTCCAACACGTCTGGGAGGTAGCCATGCCGGGTCAGGAGCACGCCAAGCCGCAGCGTCGTGACGAGGAGCCGCCGGAGACACCGGAGGCACCCCCGACCGCGCCAGCAGGCGCCGCCGTCAAGGAGGGCCTGTCCGACGACATCGACAGCGTCCTCGACGAGATCGACGGCGTCCTCGAGTCCAACGCCGAGGAGTTCGTCCGGGGTTTCGTGCAGAAGGGCGGCCAGTGACCCAGCCGTCCACCGGTCGGCCGCGGCGGCTCGACGACGCCTTCCTCAGCGCGGGCTCGTCGTCGTTCACCGAGTTCGTCGCTGCCTACCGTCCTGAGCTGCTTCCCTCCGGTCGGCGGCTGCCGTCCGGCGCGACCATCGAGGCGCCGCACGGCACCACCATCGTGTCTCTGCTCTTCGACGGTGGCGTGGTCATGGCAGGTGACCGTCGCGCCACCATGGGCAACGTCATCGCCAACCGCGACATGGAGAAGGTCTTCGCGGCCGACGACTACAGCGTCGTCGGCATCGCCGGTACCGCCGGGATCGCGATCGAGCTGGTCCGCCTCTACCAGGTCGAGCTCGAGCACTACGAAAAGATCGAGGGCGCGATCATGTCGCTCGAGGGCAAGGCCAACCGCCTCGCCTCGATGATCCGCGGCAACCTCGCACTCGCCATGCAGGGGCTGACGGTCGTCCCGACGTATGCCGGCTTCGACCTCGAGTCGGCCACCGGCCGCATCTACTCCTACGACGTCACGGGAGGCTGCTACGTCGAGGGAGGTCACCACTCGACCGGCTCGGGTTCGGTCTTCGCCCGGGGCGCCCTGAAGAAGCTGTGGCGGCCGGCCCTCGAGGAGCAGGCGGCCGTGTCGGTCGCGATCGAGGCCCTCTACGACGCCGCCGACGACGACTCGGCGACCGGTGGCCCGGACATCGGCCGACAGATCTGGCCGACCGTGGCGGTCGTGGACCACGCCGGCGCGCGGTTCGTCGCGCAGGACGTCCTCGAGGGACACGTGGAGAGCGTCATCGCCGCCCGCCGCGACAACCCGGGAGGTGCCCGATGAGCATGCCGTTCTACGTCCCGCCCGAGCAGGTGATGAAGGACCGGGCCGACTTCGCGCGCAAGGGAATTGCCCGCGGTCGGTCGGTCGTGGTCGTGGGATACGACCGCGGTATCGCCTTCGTCGCAGAGAACCCGTCACGGGCCCTGCACAAGGTCTCGGAGATCTACGACCGAATCGCGTTCGCAGCGGTCGGGCGCTACAACGAGTTCGAGAGCCTGCGGGTCGCAGGCATCCGCTACTCGGACCTGCGCGGCTACTCCTACGACCGCACCGACGTCACGGCGCGTGCGCTGGCCAACACGTACGCCCAGACGCTGGGCGCCGTGTTCACCCAGGAGTCCAAGCCGTTCGAGATCGAGATCGTCGTGGCGGAGGTCGGTGTCGACAGCGACAGCGACCAGATCTTCCGTCTCACCTACGACGGCTCGGTGGCCGACGAGCAGGGCTTCGTCGCGATGGGCGGGGCGAGCGAGGCGGCCGAGGAGCGACTCGGCACCGGGTGGAGACCGGGCATGACGCTGAGCGAGGTGCTTCGTCTCGCGGTCGACGTGCTGGGCGCCGGTGAGAACGGCGAGCGTCGCCCCTTGGACGAGGCGCAGCTCGAGGTCGCCGTGCTCGATCGCGACCGTCCTCGTCGCTCGTTCCGGCGCATCGTCGGTCCGTTGCTGACCCGGCTGCTCGGCGAGCCTCGTGCGACGACAGAGGCGCCCGCCGGCGTGTTGGGCTCGGAACCGTCTCCGGCCGAAGGGGCTTCCCCGACCGGGGCCGAGCCTGCCGAGGACGACGGGTCGACGACCCCGCCGACCGCGCCGGCCTGACCGCACGAACCCCGGCCCCCGAGGGCCCGGACGACGAAGGCCGCCCACCGAGCTGGTGGGCGGCCCTCGTCGTGCTCGTCGTCCTGACCCCGGAAGGCGGGGGACGGCGGCGGTGTCAGCGTCGCGTCGCGCCGACCTTGCCACCCGGAGCGCTGCGCTGGTAGTACGACGACTGGTCGGAGCCGTACGACGAGGAACCCTCGCCGTCCGAGTCCGCGCCCTGCTCGTCGCCCTGCTCCTCGCCCTGCTCCTTGGCGGAGGATCCCTCGGCGCCGTCAGAGGCGGCGGACTGGGCGTCGTCCTGCGGCTGGTCACCCTCGGCGTCCACGGCCTCGGACGCGCCGTCCTGCTCCGCGTCGTCGCCGGCCTCCTCACCCTGCTGCGCAGGGGCCGGCACCGGCTGCTGGGCCTCGGCGACCTGGGCCGGCTGGGCCGGCTTGTCCGGGGTGCCCAGGGTGTCCATCAGGGCGCCACCACCGAGGGTGGCGAGCATCTGCCGCACGTTGCCGAGCTGCGCGGTGATGCTGTCGCGCTGGGCGGTCGCCGCAGCGAGCTCGCGGTCGGACTCCTCCCGCAGCCGCGAGGCGTGGTCGCGGGCCTCGGAGACGATCTGGTCGGCCTGCGCCTGGGCGTTCTCGAGCAGGCGCTCGGCCCTGGTGCGCTTCTCGTGCGCGTCGTGCTCGGCTCGCTCCGTGAGCTGGCGCAGACGTGACTCGCTCTCGCTGAGGGCGGCCTCCTGCTGCTGGCGGCGCGCCTCGAACTCGGCGTCGGCCGACTCGCGGCGGGCTGCGAGCTTGACCTCGAGCTCGGCGGACGCCGTGGACGCCTTGAGACGGTGTGCCTCGAACTCGGCGGCGGCCTCCTGGCGCTGAGCGGCCGTGACGCTCTGGGCCTCGGCCACTATGGCCTGGGCCTCGCGGTTGGCCTGGGCGATGATGCGCACGGCCTCCTCGTCCGCGCGCGCACGGGCCTGCTCGGCATACGTCGCGGTGGTCACCTTGAGCTCGGCAGCCGAGCGGTTGGCGCGTTCGCGGATGTCGTCGGCCTCGCCGGCGGCGCGCGTGCGCAGGTCGGCGGCCTCCTGGTCGGCGAGCGTCAGGATCTGCGCGATGCGCTCACCGAGGTCGGAGAAGGTCTGGGCCTGGGTGGGGGAGCTGTTCTTCTTGAGGTCGGCCATGACCCGCGACTGCTGACCGAGCTGTCCCCGCAGGTCGGTCAGGGCGGCATTGAGCTTGGTCAGCTCGACGCTGCGCTCGGCAGCGTCCTTCTTGGCGGCCTGGAGCGTGCGGTTCTGCGACTCGATGAACGAGTCGACCTCTTCGGGCTCGTAGCCACGACGGGAGAACTTGAAGTGCGGTCTGTCGATCATTTCCGTCCAATGCAGGGGATGGTGGAGGGGTGCGGCGTGCGGGACACCGGCCATTGTGGCAGCCGCCCCCGCGAGTAGCACGCTCACGTCCGGCAGGCGTCGACCGTCCGCCGGTCGTTTCCGGCGCCATGGTCCCGCGCCGCCTAGAGTTGCTTCATGGAGCGGCGGATCTTCGGGATCGAGAACGAGTACGGCGTCACCTGCACGACGCAGGGCCAGCGGCGCCTGACTCCGGACGAGGTCGCCCGCTACCTCTTCCGCAGGGTCGTCGCATGGGGCCGTTCGAGCAACGTCTTCCTCGGCAACGGTGCGCGGCTCTACCTCGACGTCGGCTCCCACCCGGAGTACGCCACGGCCGAGTGCGACTCCGTGCGCGAGCTCGTCATCCAGGACAAGGCGGGGGAGCGGATCCTCGAGGGGCTCGTCGAGGACGCCCAGGGGCGGCTGCGCGATGACGGCGTCGAGGGCGAGATCTTCGTCTTCAAGAACAACACCGACTCGGCCGGCAACTCCTACGGCTGCCACGAGAACTACCTCTACGGCCGCGGCGGCGACTTCCAGCGGGTCTCGGACATGTTCATCCCGTTCCTCATCAGCCGGCAGATCGTCTGTGGGGCCGGCAAGGTCGTCGCGACGGCCCACGGTGCGAGCTTCGCCGTCAGCCAGCGCGCCGACCACATCTGGGAGGGCGTGTCGTCGGCGACGACACGCAGCCGTCCCATCATCAACACCCGCGACGAGCCCCACGCCGATGCCGAGAAGTACCGCCGCCTGCACGTCATCGTCGGCGACTCCAACATGTCGGAGACGACCAACCTGCTCAAGGTCGGCAGCGCCGACCTCGTGCTGCGGATGATCGAGGCGGGCGTCGTCATGCGCGACCTGTCGATGGAGAACCCCATCCGGGCCATCCGCACGATGAGCCACGACCCGAGCGGCCGCGCCACGGTCCGGCTCGCCAACGGACGCGAGCTCTCGGCCCTGGACATGCAGCGCGAGTACCTCGACAAGGCCATCGAGTTCGTCGACCGCGAGGGCATGGACAGTCCGGACACCAAGCAGGTCATCGATCTCTGGGGCCGTGCGCTCGACGCCATCGGGTCAGGCGACCTCGGCGCCATCGACACCGAGATCGACTGGGTCATCAAGTACCGCCTCATCGAGCGCTACCGCGCCAAGCACGGGCTGTCGCTCACCGATGCCCGCATCCAGCAGCTCGACCTCGCGTACCACGACATCAACCGGCGGCGTGGGCTCTTCTACCTGCTCCAGCGGCACGGCCGGACGGCGCGGGTGGCCTCCGACGTCGAGATCTTCCAGGCCAAGGTCCGCCCGCCCCAGACGACCCGGGCCAAGCTGCGCGGCGACTTCATCCGGGCCGCCCAGGCCCATGGACGCGACTTCACCGTGGACTGGGTGCACCTCAAGCTCAACGACCAGGCCCAGCGCACGGTGCTGTGCAAGGACCCGTTCCGCTCCGTGGACGAGCGGGTCGAGCGCCTCATGGAGACGATCGACCGGTCACCGAGCGTCCAACGGCCGCTTTAGTCCACCACCGCCTGGTGGGTCATCAATCCAACCGTTGTCTCGCGTCGTGCTGTCCGTCATGCGGTCGCGGTTCACCGCGGGGTCACAAGGGGACTCTTCGCGATCGCGGCTGACAGTTGGGTGTCGGCGAACGGACGCCGAGCCTTCGTCGGCACGCCGATTCTGTCCGGTGACCTGTTCGATCAGGTCGTTGGTCCTCATGGTCACCGTGTGGCTGAGAAGCGGCGAGGCAGCCAAAACCCAATCTCCTACTGGCCAACAGTCTCAGTCACAGCATGAGCAGAGCGATTCAGGTAAGCCGGAAGGTCCAGAGCGCCCTTTCGGTCTATCGCGCAAGACGAGGCAGACGTGAAAGGAACGGGTCACGGGCACTCCTGCACCAGTGAATGAACGTCTGGTGGGCATCACCTTGTTCGGACCACGGCACGCGCTTGGGTTCACCGTTGTGAAGGGGTTGGGCGACTCGGACCATCGGACCCAGTCAGAAGGTTGTCCGATTCGGCAGCGGATCCTGATCCCTATTCGTAGGATCCGTTCGATTGGCTGCGATTAGATCTTGCTCGAACTTCTGGATAGGCGTCACATGTGCAATGCGTCGAACCACTCACCCGGTTGTCGGTGCGGTTGGGGCGGAGATGGTCACCTCGGCCGTTCGCCGGGTGGGTATCGAATGGCACCGAGGCGAGCCGCCAGTCGGCGTTCGCTGCCCGTCACACGGATCTTTGACAGTTATACCGATCCCAATGCGCGGTGCCCAGTCTGCGGCGACAACGTGTTCTTCTACCAGGCACCTTCGGGTGGTCGGGTGTTCTTCGACGAGCTCGGCCCGCCGTGGCCGAAGCACCCGTGCACGGACAACCCTCGAGTCTCGGTGGCTCTGGCCTCCAAACCGGCGGGGGCGACGGCGTCTCTGCGCGTGTCCCCTGATCGCCGTCTTGCAGGCTGGCAAGTCGACGGTTGGACTCCGATTCAGATCGAGTCCTCGACCCGCGCCAGCGGCGCTCATGCCATGCGGTGCGTCACGTGGGAGGGCGGGTACCGCGAGTTCCGGGTCTTTCTGGATGAAGAGGTACGTGTCGATGGCGCAGCCGCTGCTGCGATGCGGCCGTGGGACGAAGGCGGGCACACCATCATCTCGTTCGTGGAGTTGGATACCGGAGCGGCGCCCCGGTCGATCCAGATCTCACGGTCGGCGCCCGGCCAGACCAGGCACGTCATGGAGCGACTTCTCAAGATCGTCGCCATCGCCGAGGCCGAGGCTGACGTCGTTGACATTGAGAAGGCCACCCGACGCTTCGACGAGCTTGAACGGCTGGTTGCGACCTGGGCGCAGCATCTATCTGACGACGAGGCCGATCCGCACTGGGCTCGGTTCCACGCAGCAAGTTCACGCGCAAAGAACAGAGTGGTCAGGGTGCAGCGTGCGGAGCTGGCCGAGAAGGAGTGCCTCGTTTCCGAACTGGAGACATTGGCTCGCTCGTCCGATTGGGAGTCCGTCTCCACCCGCTTCGCCGAGCTGCTCGAGAGGTGGAGAGCCGGCGGGGGACTCGGTCGCTATGGAACCGCCGACCTCGGGAGCCGATTCGTGGCCGCAGAGCGGACAGGTCTAGCCAAACAGGCCGAGGCTCAGCGAACTCGCGCAAAGATCGCGAGATTCGCAGTGAAGCAGCAGCTCATCGCCGAGCTGAACGATCTCGCAGAGACCACCGACTGGCCGGTCGCCGATCGCAGACACCAGAAGATCAAGAAGCGCTGGAATCGCACGGCGGGCTTCAACGAGGGCGACGAGGGCCGGCTCTCGCAGGCCTTCCGGGAGGCGGAGCGGACGTATGCCGCGGCGCGCGCTCGGGCACTGGCGGAGGCCGCGAGAAGGCGCGATGAGCGCGCCCGCGAGGCGCGGATTGCCACGAAGACCCACCTGATCAAAGCGATGGAGGCACTCCTGCGAACCGTTGACTGGAGTGCTGCCGACGGCCGGTACCGGGAGATCAAGCAGCAGTGGATCACGGCAGGTCATTTCGCCAGCGAAGGCGAATCAGAGCTGTCTGAAGCCTTCGAGGAAGTCGAAGCGGCCTACCTCGAGGCCCGTGATGAGGCGCGGGCGACGGCGGATCGAGAGCGCGCGATCCGCGAGGCGGAGGAACGGCGGGCTGAGCAGGAGAGTGTCGTCGCCGAGGCCGAGAATCTCGCGCGTGCTCCCTATTGGGACGCCGATGGGTTCGAAAAGTTGAGCCTCCGCTGGAAGGCATCGGGTCCAGCGTTCGAGCCGGTATTGCGAGCACGGTTCTTGGACGCATACATGATCGCCCGCGGTCCCGGCTTCAAGGACGCGATCCGGACCCGGCTTCAGATCATCGCCGAAGCCGCGCGCTTGTCCGACGTTGCGGGGTGGGACGAGCGTGCGCAGCAGTTCGTCGAGGTTGCAGCCCAATGGGACGCCGCGGCATGGGCGGGACCTGACATGGAATTGCCCCTCCTGAGGCGCTACCAGACGACGATGAACACCTTTCTGGTCGCGTGTGACGTCGATGACCTTGAGGGCTTCTTGGCTCAGGCCGAAAATGCACGACTGCGCGCGCATGGCTCGGGTGACCGCGTGCGAGTGAAGGAGATGGACGCGGAACTCGACAGGCTGGTTCGCCTGCCGACTGCCGTACGAGAGGCCCGGCTCTTTCGGAACGTGGCATCCGCTCACTGACCGCTGGGAAGTAGCCGGCGCGGCTCCGTAGGAAGGGCGCGCACGTGGTGAGAAAGGTCCTCATGAGCGTCCCTGCAACCCTTCCGATAGTCAGCGGCCGGCACCGCAACCGCGCCCTCGCCACGGCTCGCCATGCCCGGGCCATCCAGCTCGCGACCGAGGGCGGCACCTACCAGGAGATCGCCCGGCCGTCGAGGATCACCAGCAGCTCGAGTTGGCGCGGCTCGACGCCCTTCAGCAGGCGCTCTGGGACAAAGCGATGGCCAGCGATGTGGAGGCGGCTCGTGAGGTCCGTGGGGTCATCATGGCTCGGTGTCGGCTTCTGGGGCTGGACGACCGGTCGAAGCAGTCGGTGGGCTGGACGCCGCGGACGGTGGTCTTGTCTGCTGAGGATCGAGAGGCTCTCCGGCTCTGAGGCAATCGGCCTGTCACGCGGCCCGCGTTGCATGCCTGGCGTTGCAGGTTGAGGCGATCTCAAGGTCATCCACGACCGGCGTGGGAGGCGCGGACCGTGGTCCTGTCGGCTGCGGATCGTGAGGCGCTCGACCTCTGAGTTCGGCGCTGCATCGCTGGCGTTGCTCTACCGGGCATGGGGCCGCTGGATGGCAGCATGCGGACATGACGCGCATGTACGAGCCGTTGCAGCCGGCCGAGGGGCGCGCACGTGGTGAGAAAGGTCCTCATGAGCGTCCCTGCAACCCTTCCGATAGTCAGCGGCCGGCACCGCAACCGCGCCCTCGCCACGGCTCGCCATGCCCGGGCCATCCAGCTCGCGACCGAGGGCGGCACCTACCAGGAGATCGCCCGGCCGTCGAGGATCACCAGCAGCTCGAGTTGGCGCGGCTCGACGCCCTTCAGCAGGCGCTCTGGGACAAAGCGATGGCCAGCGATGTGGAGGCGGCTCGTGAGGTCCGTGGGGTCATCATGGCTCGGTGTCGGCTTCTGGGCGGCAATTGGTGTGACACGCCTGCCGCGGTTCGACTGCGCCGAGGTCCGGCGCACTCGGGATCGTCTGACTCCCATGACGGCGGTGATCGTCACAATGCGCTGCTCCCGGCTGACGTGCATGCCGCGGGTCATCTGGCGCTCTCTGGAATCCGCCCGCGTGGGCTTCCGCATCGGCGGGCGAGATCCGAACACCCGGGATGGTGCAGTGTGGCGACATGGCTGCTGTGTCGTTGCACGCACCGGTCGCGCTGGCGCGGCCCGTCGATGAGCTCACCCCTCCGGGAGCCAAGCACTTGGTGTGGGAGCCGAAGTGGGACGGATATCGCGTTCTCGTTGGCGCCGGCCGCATCTTCTCTCGCAACGGCACGAACCTCACGCCCCTGTTTCCCGATCTGACGCCCGTCCTGAGTTCGCGGTTGCCGGACGGCCTGGTGCTGGACGGCGAGGTGATCGCGTGGGATCCGGCCGCTGGCCGGTTGGACTTCGATGGGTTGCAGGCCCGCATGACGGCCGGCCGGCGGATCCGGTCGGTCGCTGCGCGGCGGCCCGCGCAGCTCGTCGTCTTCGACGTCCTAGCAGCGGGGGCTCAGGACCTGCGAGGCCGGCCGCTGCGGGAACGTCGTGCCGTGCTTGAGCAGGCTCTGCACGGAATGGCGTCTCCCATCGTGCTGTGCCAGCAGACCGACGACCTTGTCCTCGCCCGTGAGTGGTTCAAGACGCTCACGGCTGGCGGCATCGAGGGCCTGGTCATCAAGGACGCCGACGGTACCTACCCGACCGTGCCGGGGCAGCGGGTCTGGTGGAAGGTCAAGGCTAGGCAGACACTGGACATGCTCGCGATTGGGTTCACCGGTGACGTGGCAGCTCCGAGCTCCTTGGTGCTTGCGTTCCCGGGTGACGTGGACGACCGTGGCCAGCCGGTCACCGCCGGGTCGACCACTTCGCTGTCCAAGAGTGTCGGTCGATCACTGACGCCCTTGCTGCACCCAACTGGGGCGACCTTCGAGCGCAGTTTCGCTTGGGGCGCAGCCGAACCCACCCGAGTCACCGCGATCGCGCCGTTCGTCGTTGAGGTAGACGCTGACGCCTCAGCCGCCGCGGGTGTGCTCCGCCATGCCGCTCGACTGCACCGCGCCCGGCCGGACCTCGACGTGGGGGAGACCAAGTGAGCGACGTGCGACCGGCGGCGAGAGCGCGCACTGCACTCGAACACTTCCGTCCGCACGGGTTTTCGCGTTCGGCCGGCGGCGGTGCGAGGAGCACCGCGCGTGCTGGCACGCGGTGCTCTCTTGGGTCAGGTCGGCGGCCGCCTGCCCGGGACGACTGCGCCTGGCCTAACGGGCCGTGGTGATCTCGCCGCAGGCGACGGGGAGAGTGGCCTCGAACAGGCTGCTGAGCGAGCTGTGGTCGGCGTCGCCGGGCAGGTCGGCGCCGTGCAGCACGATGTGCAGGTTGGTAAGGTTCTTCGCGACGTCCTTTGGCACGACGACGCTGCGGTGGTAGGCGAGATTTCCGTTGGCATCGGCGGACAGGAACCGCTCGAGGCTGAGCCCGCTGGATGGGCTCGTGTCGCCAACGACGGTCATTGACACGTCGATCGGGCCGTAGTCGGGGGCGCCCTCGCCGAGGGAGACGAGCCCGTCCGGGGTGCCGGCAACGAACGAGCCGGGGTCAATCGGGTCGCCGGTGCTGGCGTCGGCCGCCAGCGTCGGGCACTCGTTCTTGGACTGGGTCAGCCCGTGGATGTGCATGGCGTGTGGCTCGTTCGGGGTCAGGCCCGAGGCGTTGAGCGTGATGTCGAGGGTGCGGCCGGTCAGCCGCAGCGCGGCGTGACCGGTGACGTTCGACCCGCCGTCGGCGACATGGTCGTGCGGGACGGGCAGTAGGTCGGCCTGGAAGTTGCCGGCACTTACGGCCGCGGCAGCACCCGCTGACAGCAGCAGCGTCACCGGCACGGCAAAGGCGATCTTGAGTCTCTTCTGCATGATGAATCCTTCGACGTTGAAGGCTGCCCCGAGCGTGCACGCGCACCCACCCACACGCTAGTTCGCGGCCACCCTGCCGGCCGGATTGGTCTTCGACGAGTGCGGAGCCACGTGATGACCTGACCTCACACAAAGAGTCGGAAACGCGGATGGCTCCTGCCGCCCCTCCTCGGCCCCCGTTGTTACCGTTGAAGAGGCGGCGTCGCCTTCGACCCCTCCAGTCGGAACCCTCACAAGGGTGGCGCCGTCCACGGGGGGCGCCGACTCGCCCCCTCTCGTCGGTCCCGGCGGCCGTGGCGTAAACACCTGAGTCTCCGTTGGTCGAGGGTCGAGGGGTTATGGGCTCGCCGGGGTCGTGTCGACGTCGGACTCTGGCCTGAACGGCCCGACGGGACATCTGTCCGTAACGCTCAGCGTGCACGCCGATGCCGTTCCGGACGACGATGGCGGGGCTGTCTACCCCTTCAGGAAGACGGCATGGGGAGGATGAGACGGCCGACCAGGAGTATCCGGACTTGCCTTGACGACCCGAGCCTCATCCCCGGGCATCTGCGCACGGTATCGCCGGGAGCCGATCGCTTACCAAGCACCGGGTTGCCCTATCGATCCAGCCCGTGATGGTTGGGAATGTGACCAGGCGGAGGACGAGCAGCTCATTCTTCGTGGTCTCCTGACCCACCACCTTCCCGTTGCCCAGAATGGGCACGGGCAGCGCCTGCACGGCTAATGAGGATCACAACCGGAGGTTTGTCGTGAACTGGGGTCGACTGCTCAGTGGTCTCGTCGTGCTGTTCGCCCTCGTCGCGCTCGTCTTCATCGTGTTCGGAGGTGGGATCGGCGTTCCCGAACTGGCCGTCATCGCCGTCTTGGCAGCGGCGGGGATCGTGTTCGTCATCCGACGAGCAAGGCTCACGCAGGGCAGCCCGACACCGCAAGGCAACCTGAAAGGCTGAGCCGCGCCACTGGGTAACAGTTCAGATGCACGTAGCGGCACACCGGGCCACGTGGAACTCTGACGGGGCAATGCGCTCCAGGAGCCCCTACTGCTCACCCTCGATCAAGAGTCGCTCCATAATCTGGGCCTTCTTTGCCCCATATTGATCCTCGGTGATGAGTCCCGCTTCACGCAGAATGTTGAGTCTCTGGAGTTGCGCCATCGGCGCATGGGCAGCAGCTAGTAGCACTCCTTCTGGAGGAAACGGGTCGCTCGCCGGGGGTGGTGGCAGATAGCGAACATTGGTCGACTGCGCCTCTGCGAACCGCGCCCTCTTCGAGGCCTCACTGATGAGTTGAGCCCCATTGCGGAAGTCGGGCATGTCCTCGAGCACGGCAGTCTCAGTGCCGTCGGGGCGTCGAACGTGGACCGTGATGTCGCCTACGCCTGCCGTCTTCTGGGTCATGCCTTGGCCAACGTCTACGTCGAACACGTACGCCAAGGGGATCCCCACGGCGTCGGTGTGCATCCCCGTCTCGACGTAGAGCACGTGCTCCGTCAGCCGAACTCTCATGCCAAGCCTCTCCGGCATCCTGGGGTTCCTCCCCATCGCCGCCCACAAAGTCGCGCCTTGACCCATGGACTCTGAGTGCTGCGCTTTGGCTTCTTCCGCTCGCTTCGGCGCGGTACCGGCCGCGGAGGACAGCCGGTCGCTGGCTACGTGCTTGTCGTCCATGTCTGCTCTCCCTGCAACTTCCTGGTCGCGACAGTGGCGACTGCCGCACTCCCTTCCCGTCGCGTCTTCCTGTCGTATCCCTGAGCGAAGGGTCCTTCCACCTCCTGCACGTCCACCCTCGGGCACCCGAACCACGCTCGCCAGAGGCGTAAGTCCCACCCGGGGGGTCGCTCACCGTCACCGCCGAGCAGGGTCGTGGCACGACCAGGCCGGCGAGCCCGTGCGACACGTGACCGATCAGGGACTGTGCCTTCTGTGAGCAGGCCGCGGCACCAGAGGTGTTGGCGATCCCCGTGAACGGGTCGCGGGGGAGAGGAGTGCTTGGCAGGGGTCGCGACCGGTTACACCACCGCGGCGCAACTGCAAGGGGGGTCGCGACGGTGGCACTTCTGCCGCTGCTGCCACAATGCGAGAGAGGCGACGGTGGCGCCTTCCCACCAGGACGGGTGTGAAGTTGTCACCGAGGCCTTGAGACGTTGTCGCCCTTGCGAGGGCGGCGACTTCGGCGGGGCGTTGCCTTGCCCAGGTCATAGGATCCCCGACGGATGGTTGACGTGCAGCGATTTCAGCCACCTCGCGCCTTCTCTGCGGAGAGGACCGGGCCCTTCCGGCAGGACGTCGAGAACGCGGCTGGCTGGGTAGGAAAGCGTCTCAGTCCTCCGCCTCAAGGGCGGCGGCTAGCTCACCCACGTGGCTCGCTGCCGATCAGTAGACGCGCCTAGGGGGCCTGACCTGATGAGGGGCTCTACGACCTCTCGCGTGGGGTCCGCTGTGCGGCTGTCTGGGCCCGCGTGCCGTAGTTGGCCGACGGTGGCAGTGAAGGACGGTTCCTGGAGGCGCTCGACCTGGGTTTGGCCCCGTCGTTCGAGTTATTCTGACTTGGCAGTCCAGACGGGGGCTGCGGCACGACTCACCAGGTGCTTGTTCATGGGACACAGTGCTCAGCGCGTCGAGATCAGGGATGGGGTCAGTGAGCAGGACAGGTTCGACTGTCCCCAGCAGACGGTCGCCGCCCTGCTGGAAGAGGTCGCGAACCTGAAGCTGGCCTTGGAGCACAGCCGCGACATCGGTGCGGCCATAGGCATCCTCATGGCGACCCGGAAGGTGACGCGGGAAGCGGCCTTCGACCTGCTGCGGCAGGCGAGCCAGTGCAGCAATGTGAAACTGCGTGTACTGGCCTTGGATGTGGTCGAGCAGGGCTGCATCCCTGAGTGAGATTCTCGATCATCGTAAGTCCCGGACTGCCCGGGAGTGCACGAGTGACAAACCGGCCGACCGGATCAGCTCGACCGGTCGTCACACGCCGAACGGTTACCAGGTCCCCTTGGCCTTGGGCCCAGAGACGTTGTCGCCCTGCGGGGTTCCCAGGCCACCCTTCCAAGAGCAACCGGGAACCCCTGACGCCGGCCAACTGGGGGTCAAGCCGACGTCACTGTGTAGAAGATCAAACCCTGAATCACGACGTGAATTTCAACGGTCGTCACGCTCTCCCCTCACCTGGAACCGGCCTGATGATTGAGCGCGGAGGGCACCGCTGGAGTTTCGGTCGTGATCGGCATGGAGCCAAGCCTCACGATCGAGAGCTGATGACCCGGAGCTGGAAAAGCATCGCGCTCCTGACCCGGACTATGACGGTCCTGCCGCTGGCGCTGTTCGCCGGTGTTGTCGCGGGCCTGGGTCTCGCCGCTCTGTCAGTGCGTCGACGCATACAGAGCCAACCCACGTGAAAGCCCTCTCCCCGTTCGTGTCCAAGTGCGCTACGTGGCAGCGCCGCTGAAGGTTGTGTCGTCAGGGTGGGTGGGGCGGCGCCGGTGCAGTTCTGCCAGGATGCGACGTTCGCGGCGTTCAAGTTCAGCGCGGCGGTGCGTTTGACCTGGCAGGGACCAAGTCCCGTGGCCCGCTGGTTCCGCGTTGGCCCGGTCCTGCAGGCGGGTGAGCTCCGCGAGCAGTTCCCGGATGGACATCGCGGCAAGGTCTGTCCTCGGCTCGCTCTGGGGACTGATGGCGGTCATGGCAGGTCTCCGTTCTGTCACCATTGACCTCGGCTCGCTACTTAACAGATGGCTCTTTCATTGTGAGCGTTAAGCCTCGTCGATGGGCTCGGACGAGGGTGTGTTCGAGTCGTGTTCGCCGAGGTGTTCTCTGGCCGGTGGCAGGGGAAGTTCATCCAATGGCAGGAGAAGGCGGTGCCGGCCTCCGCGCTGGTGTGGAAGATCCCCGCAAAGGATGCCCTCGAGGACTTGGTGTCGGGGGATGTCTAGCAGCTTTGCTGCGAGCTGCACCGTCACCATGCGATGGCGACCGTCCTGGGGATAATCATCGGGGGTGCCCCATGAGGCGTCGTCGTGGCCGCTCTGCCCAAGGTGCGCGCTCCATTGCAGGTCTTCGAGGTCGACATGGATTGAGAGCAGACGTCCGGAGGTCTCCAGCAGCTGGACGGCGATCGTTAGAGTCTCAGGGACGTCGGCCGCGACGATCGTCAAGTTCACCTGCAGCAGGCCGGATCCTGTCGTCGAGGCGCTTGCTCTCCACTGGGCCAACCCGTCCGCCACGTCGCTCGGGGACAGGCCGAGCTGAGCGGGGGAGTCGAGCAAGGCGGCCACCACGTAGCGTTCCACAACGTCTTCCTTCGCAGCTGTCGCCCATCAGGCGCATCGTCGGGGCCGCCAGGGCGGCGGTCCTGCGTGGCATGTGGTGCTGCTGGACGCGCACCGTCCTGGCGCTTGATAGGGCTGCCTTGAACCGGGGGCGGTCGTCACAGGGGAGACGGGGCCGCTCCCCGGCCACAGGGCACATACCCGACGTGGCCGAGACTGAATCGCGCCAGCTCGGCCATGGGCCTTCGTCCTTCCTGCGAGCAGAGGACCCCGTCGGCCGCCGCTCCCCACTATGCCCGCTAGGCGCATCAGCAGCCCGGCCGAGCCTCTTCTATCCCAGTGTGCGCTCTGCATGGACTCGCACGCCGTAGATGCGCCTTGAGGCGGCGGGGATCTAGCGGAGTTTCGTGAGCCAGGCGCGTCCTGTCCGCAGATCGTGTCGGTCGCGATCCAGTAGTTGACGCCTCAGTCGTTGTTCCTGTCGGCGTACATCAGGTATTTCGGGCCGTGGGCCAGCGAATTGACGCGCGACTCCGCCAGCACTGGCCAGTACGAGCCGTCCACGCATGTTCCCTTGTCGTCGATCGGTTTTGGGCCGTCGGCGATAGGCCGGTCTGAATCCGGTCTGAAGCCGGTCTGAAGCCGGTCTCCGCGGGCGTAGGCGATGCGGACCCCCCACGATGAGGCGGGACTTGCAGGCAGGGGCGAGCAGGGCGAGCGAGTCCGACAGCACTGCGCCAGCGTCGATCAACGACGCGTGGTCCACCGTACGTGTCAAGCCGCAGTTCGGTTGCTGGCCCATCGCCACGAGGTCTTCCACGACAGCGTCCTGGTTCTCGACCCCGCAGTAGCTGGCCCACGACATCAGGACCAGCGCCCGGGTCTCACCTCCGTTTTCCACGTTCATCGAGAGCCGAACTTTGGGCGTCCCAGATGCTGCGTCTACGCCCTGAGTCTCCAGCCCTGTCGTGATCGAGATGGCGACCTTCTGCGTGGCCTCCGTGAAGGCAAGGGTGTGGCAGACCTGGATGCGCGGCAGGATCGCCGCCCGGGCATTGGCTAGGACTTGTCGCGCCGGTCGGCCAAGAGGTCGCCGGGCAGGGTGCGCCACATCCACACCGTTATCGTCACCGCCGCTGCAGGGCGACACCTGCCACCCACATCACTCCTGCTTGAGCAGGCACCGGAAGGCCGGCGAGGAGCACCATGAGGCTCGCCATCGCGGCGGCAACTGCCAAGGCAGAGGTATCCGACCAGCGGCCACTTGGCGAGCAGAGACCCGACCATGCCCACGACCATGACGGCGGTCAGGGAGAGGAAGAGGACGTCCTCGAGCGTGTCCACCGCGGACACTGTGGCGGGCCGAGGTTGAGTCCAGAACAGGATGGCAAGGTAGGCGCTCGGTGCCAGGCCGACGAACGCTGTCCAACGCCGATGTTCGGGCATTCGGTCACCCCTCAGCCGCGCTGAAGGGGCCGCCGTCCCCTGTCGATCGGATCGTCGCATGGGGGACCGGGCACGCACGGCGTTTCAGGTGTTCGCGTGTAACGAAGGTGCGGTCGCCGCCGATGTGGCGGGCAGCGGGACGGTGATCGACCCCCCGAGCGGTCGCCGTCCCGTCCCTCCGACACCAGTGGACGCACCCCACCGCTACACCGGTGTGAGGGGTTTACTGATGTCACGCCCTATTTTCTGAAACCGCTTACATTGACCGTCGTAGTGGAATTGGATGGGGGTCGGCCCACGCTCCCACGCGGGCTTCAATGGCTGCCCACATCCGCCAGACCCCACCCCGGACACGGGCAGCGCGTCGCCACAGAGGCGACGCTGGCGGCGCCTCCGAGACCCCCCAGGAGGCGCCGCCACGCGCTCATCGCCTCCCCACGCGATGACTCCCCACCGGCTCTCTAATACGTTGCAGGCCGCGGCAAGGGAGCGTCTGTGAAATCAGCGAATTCACAGGTACGAGGTGGAAATGTCCAGCCTTTAAGGGCTGACGTGGCCGCCGGCGCGACTCGACGATGACCGGCGCTCCTGCACCCTGGCTGGAGCGCCGGCCTCTACATGCCCGCCCGGCGCGCCACACCGGCTAGGCATCGGACGCCACGTCCACGGCGACCTACACTCGGCTGGCTGGCGGTCAACTGGGGCTCAGGTGTCTGGATAATCTGGCCAAATTGGGACAAACCATCTGCCAGCCACTGGCCCCGAGTCCGACAAGCATAGGCTCCTGCGAGAGTGACTCGAGCTGCAAGAGCGCTACGACTGCGAGCTCTCAAAGGTTTTCTACAGCGCGGTCGGGCATGGGCAGCAGCCGATCGGGAAGGCGACCCCGCGCCGGCGCTGGATGAGCTCGCGCAGGCCGCGAGAGAAGCAAGGGCCGCCTACGATGCGGCCAGGAACTCGCCAACGTAGGCCAAAGCCTGCGGCCCGATCGAACAGGCGCTCGTTGAAAGCGAGTTCCGCACGAGTGACACCCGGCCGAAATTGGACCAGCTCGACCGGGTGTCACCCACCGAACGGGTTTGCGAAGTGACCGCTCGGCGTTGGTGGTGTGAAGTTGTCACCGAGGCCGTGGGACGTGGTCGCCCTTGCGGGGGCGGCGACTTCGGCGGGGCGTTGCCCTTGCCCACTTCAAGGATCCGCCGCCGATCACTGCTGTGCAGCGGATTGAGCAAACTCGGGCCGTCAGCAGCGGAGAGGCCCGGGGTCGCCTGAGCCGAGACAAGAGTGCGGCTGTCGCTATCCATGGAGTTGGGCATGTGTGATGTGGAGACCGTGGGAGATGAGTGCCTGCAGAAAGCGCACAAACTCCTGGCTGTCGCGCACATCTGAGCTCAGGAGTGAGGTGCCTCCGTTGCGCTCGGCGCGGATCGCGTAGGGCAGGAGGTCGATGTCATCAGCGGTCCCCTCGACCTGCACCTCTGCTCGCATGGCCTCATCATGCCTAATAGGTCGCGGCATGCAAGGGGTGGTGGCTGCGCGGCGGCTGGTGGGTCCCCTGTATGACTGCCGGCTCCGGGCCTGCGTGCCCGCCTCCAACCCGGGAGGCGAGCGCTCCACGTTGTTCCTGCCGTCACGTCGGCTTCCACCAGGCCGAGGGTTGCCTCAGCGTGGGTTTGCCCACGTCGTTCGAGTTATTCTGGACGGGCAGTCCAGCCGCGGGCTGCGGCACGACTCACTAAGTGTTTGTTCATGGGACACAGTGCTCAGCGCGTCGAGATCAGCGGTGGGGTCGAGGAGCAGGAGAGCTTCGACTGTCCCCAACAGGTGGTGGCCGTCCTGCTTGACGAAGTCATGAACCTGAGGCGTGCCTTGGAGCACAGCCGCGACATAGGGGCGGCCATCGGCATCCTCATGGCGACGCGGAAGGTGACGCGCGACGGAGCTTTCGACCTGCTCCGGGTGGTGAGCCAGAACAGCAATGTGAAACTGCGTCTGCTGGCCCTCGAGGTGGTCGAGCAGGGCTGCATCCCAGAGCAAGATGCCTCCGGTCGCAAGTCCTCGATGCCGTAGGGAGGGCTGAGAGCGGGCGCCATCAGCGGCCGAACGCGCCCCTCAACCGGAAGGGGGGAGGGGGAGCCGGGAGGGGCACGTCCTCTGCCCAATGCCATGCGGCGAGGTTCCTGGACATAGGCGGTGCACCAGACATCCTCGTCTCGCCGGGGTCTGGGGCAGCATCTCAACCGTAGTCGAGGGCCAGGGTGGAGGCCACTCTGGCTCCGTCTTCCATTGAGGAAAGGTGCTTGCAACCTGTGCCATTTCGTGGGTTTGTACAGACGGGCTGACTCGTTCGGGACACGCCCATTGCGCAGAAACCCACACGAGGAACTCCGCCCGCACTGCTCGCACTTGGTGCCGTTCGCCAGGCCTCGGTACTGGGTGGTGCCGGGGTCGTGGTCGGCATGGAGGTTGCCGGTCTTGCCGTCGGGCAGTGGCCAGATGGGCTGCCCGCACAGGCAACAGCGGTCCCCGGGGTGGATGCCTCGAGGAGTGCGGCTCGTGCGGGCTTGTGCTCGGGCGTGCGGTGGATCGGGTTGGCGGGGGCGTTGCGGTCGAAGGGCATCACCGTTCACCCATGTACCAGCCCACCATCGACTGGATGGGTTGGCTGGTCTGGCAGATGGGGCACCATACGCAGCAGCCGTTCGTCGAGCAGTGCGTCGATGTGGCGCCAGATGGCGACGCATCCGGGCTGCCTCGACGTCGCTGGCCATCGCCTGGCCCCAGAGCGCGGCCTGCAGAGCGTCGAGCCGTGCCAATTCGAGCTGTTGGTGGTTCTCGACCGCGTCCTTGCGATCACGGGTCAGTGCGTCGTGGACGATGTGGTGCACCGTGCCGCGGTTGGCGTAGCCGAGCTCGTCGGCGATCTCCTGGTAGGTCCGTCCCTCGGTGGCCAGCTGCATGGCGCGGGCGTGTCGAGCGGCGGCGAGGGCACGGTTGCGGTGCCGACCGCTGACGAGGGATCGCTGCCTCAAGGGTCATGAGAACCATTATCGGAATCGGGTCTGCGAATGCCCGCTACGCCGCTCCTACCGGAGCAGACATAGGTGGTTCGAGGGCGCCGGTCGTGCGTCACGCCACCGCCTATGGCCCTACGCGCCGGCCGCCACCGAGCTCCACCCGAGCGGCCCGGGGTGTCTCGCACCCGGCCCGCCTCGGTCAGAGCCCGGCGCACGATGACCTCGACCTGGGCGTTGACGCCGGCCACGTCGTCGCCCGCCGAGCGACTGAGCGCGTTGGGCACCGCCGGGCCGAGCCGCAGGACGGCCGAGCCGCCGGAGTAGCTTGCGCGGGGCGGTCAGCGCTGAAGGGGTGCCGGAGCCGACGCGTGGTGGTAACTTTGAAGGCTGACGGTTCTGAGGGGAATCGACAGGGGCCGGCAACAGGACCGCGCACCAAAGAAGGTGACGCGATGAGGCCAGCACGCATTCTGACGTCGGCCGCAGCGGTATTTCTCGCGGTAGGGACCGCAGCCATGATGGGGGTGGCGTCGGCTGGCGCCGCATCCCCGTCGCCGGCGCGACATCTCTCGATGGACTGCGAGTACAGCTCACTGTGCACGGAGGTGGCCAACCCGCAGGAGGTCTTCGGGGGAGAGTACGTGGGACACGACGAGCCGTCGGCGGTGTTCTACTCGAACGCCCCGGGGGCAGGCAACAACGTGCGCTATCAGGTCGTGCTGCCGCACGACCCCTCGCCGAACAACCCCACGGCACCGGGGAAGTCCTACAACTTCGAGCTGCACGGGGCGCTCTGGTTCGGCATGGCGCTGTGTGACACCCAGTCCTACCCGGAGCAGGTGTCGACCTGCACTCAGGACAGCGACACGAACATCGTCGACCCGACCGTGTCGCCGAACCACCCCGGGACGGCGTTCACCGAGCTGCAGTTCTACCCACCCGGCTGGGTCCCGTGGCCCGCGTGGGCCGTCGCGACCGGGGCCAGTGGGTGCGACCCGACGAGATGGTGCGCGGCGCTCAACATCTTCGGGCTCCTGGAGGACCCAGTCGCGGGAACACTGCAGAACCCGACCTGCGCAGCGCAGGTCGGCATCGAGTACTTCAACTTCGCCTTCGTGACGAGGAACGGCTCCAGCCAGGCCCCGGCCAACCCGCTCGGCTCGACCCTCGCGACGTTCACCCCGGACCCGGCCCAGGACCTCTTCATGAACTCCGGCGACCACCTCGCGGTCACGATGCATGACACCCCGGATGGGCTCCAGGCGGTCATCGACGACCTGAGCAGTGGCCAGTCAGGATCGATGACGGCCAGCCCTGCCAACGGCTTCGCCCAGATCCGGTTCGCGCCAACCGGGACGGACTGCACGGCGATCCCGTACGCCTTCCACCCGATGTACTCGACCTCCACCCCGGACACGCGGGTCATCTGGGCGGCGCACACCTACAACGTGGCGTTCTCGGACGAGATCGGCCACTTCGACACGTGCACCGGTCCCGGGCAGGTTCCGGCCACGCCGTTCGGGCTCGACCAGACCGGCAACCCGACGGCCTGCCCGGCAGGCAACTCCGAGCTGACCGGACCCACCGACACCGACGACAACTTCTGCTTCCCCGGTAGCCAGGCCCTGCGGCTGAAGGTCACCGGGTGCACGGACACCAACACCGGCTTCGACGGGATGAGCTACCAACCGGTCTGGCCGGACGGCAACCGAGCCCTGCACCCGTCACCCTTCATGTTCGGGCCGCCGCTGACGGGTCCGGGCTACGACACGAGCTTCAGCCGGCTCGCGTTCGAGGCCGACCTGCCGCGCATCGAGGGCACCTGTAACCGGATCACCGGTTCCGGATGCACCTTGATCCCGACCACTGACGCCGGCACACCTGCAGCGTTCTACCCATTCTTCAGCGCGGTCGGCGGCCGCAACTGCCTGCTCGGCTTCGGCAATGACGTCCCCGGCTCCAAGACCGATTTCGGGCGTAACGCCCAGTACGGCACTCTGCTGACGACCGCGTACCTAGCCTTCGGAGGCGGGGGCGCCACGATCAACCGCATCAACAACTTCCGCAACATCATCGCCAACCCCTGCCCGGGCAGCCCTGGCCGCTGACCCAACCACCTACATCGAGGCCGGGGTTCTACTCGGCCAGCTTGGCGATGGCCTGTGCCCAGAGGAAGTGCTTGTTCGTGCCGATGTTGCGGATGGTCTTGATGTTGAACGCCGCCTTGAGGTGCTCCGCGTCGCCTGCGCTGACGCCCTGCAGCGCGTCCACGGGCGCGTCGGCCAGCTCACTCAAAGAGACAGCCTCGAATGCCTTGTCGACCTTGCCGGCGATGTCGCCCATGATCACTCCCGCATGTCAGTGCGCGCCGCCGTGGCGTGCATGATGCAGATGTACCACCCAGAGCCCCGACGCGCGCTCCCAACGCCGTAAGTGAACCCTCAGCCACTCGGGCCGCGCGTACGGCTGTTCCCCTTTGACGCCTCAGGAAGTCCGCGGCCGCTCCATTCACGAGCTCGCCGGGCGCCGGGGCGTGGGCTCAGGTCAAGAGGTTGATGGAAACCCGAGCAGGCCTGGCCTCGTGGAGGGCCCAGGCGATGCACTCGTCAAGCGTGGCGCAGCTCGGACCGAGTTCGCTAGCGGTTAGAACCTCCCGCTCGTCAACGCACATCCACGCGGCGCGCCACGCGTCCATGCCATCGCGGCGTTCGACGTAAACCTCCCCTGTCCCGTCCTTGGGTCGGGTCATGGGGTTCCCCTCGGGGCAAACGCGATCGGGATCCCAATCTTCAGATGCGGGGACATGGGCGTGCCAGTCCTCACCGAAGAACGCCTGTGGATGAAAGCGCTTGAACGAACTGTTCGTCCGCTCACGATGCCCGCTCGCGGTGTCGTGATCGTTGGCGACCCAGTCGCGATCCGGTCCGCTGATTGTCATGCTCGCCCCCTATCCGTTTCCCCCGAGACCGACCACTCATTGACGACAACAGGCAAAGCCATATCACGCGACGCTGCCTGTTGACTGTGAAGTGCAGTACCTCGGTTACTCGCGCGGGCCAGGGTCTCCCAGCGCACGGAACGCCTGCCGCCAGCACGACGTCGCAGCCACGCATGCCGCGCGCTTCACCGGGCATCGTGCCAACCGGATGGGCTCACGGTCGGTCTCGTGCCTTGTGCCGCGTCGAGGTCCGGTCTGGCGCGGTGCAGTCTGTGACCTGCATTTCAGCCGGCACGGGACTGCTCCAGTGTCCCATGAGGAGCGTGCCATGCTCGACCTGCCTAACGAGAGGCCGACCCGAGTGGACTACAGAGCGATGAGCTCGGAGCCGATGCCGAGGGCGTCGAGGTCTACGACCAAACGCCAGTAAGACGTCGTTCTCGTAGAAGCTTTCGGCATCGCCGTTGCCTTGACTTGGATCGATCTTGTGCATGTCGCGCACGTCATACGAGATCACGTATCCCGCCTGTAAGTCACTCCACTCGACGCGGACGACCATGGTTGCCCTGGCGATGTCGTAGTTGTCGTTCCCGTGATTCTCTGCGATGTACTCGAACTGGTAAGTAAAGGTGTAGCTGTCGTCCTTCTTCAGAGAGCGCAGATACCCATGACAGGGCTCGTAACCTTCGATCCACTCCGGTCGTTGTGAGGAAGTAGACGGCCACCGACTGGCCCGGATTGCTGGACTTCCCCCCGAGTTCTGGCCCGGACCTGGATGCCCCGCTCCACCCCACGAGCGGGGCATCCGCATGTCCGGCGTGCCGCCCCCGTTCCGGAGGGCCTGGTAGCGCCGGGGCTCGGACGGAACCACGGGCGAGTCATACCGCTGCTGGGGTCGGTGTACGCCCGCAAGAACGTCGGGACCCTGTTGCCCCGGTCGATACCTCCGGGTCGATGCCTGCCGTTCGAACAACTTGTGCGTCGCCCGTATCTTTCCTGTGAGTCGTCTCGTTTCTCCTGCACTGGGCCGCCCGCTTCGGCGCGACTCGACGAGCACTCCTAGGAGAACGCGTGAACACCACTCGTAAGCACGTCCTGGCCGTAGGACTGTGCCTCGTTTCGGCGGCGGCGGGGGCACCGTTCGCAGCGGCGCTGCCGACCTCGGCCGCCCCGCCCACGGTGACTCCGTCGCTCACCAACACCGTCACCGACACGGTGAGTGACCTGCTGGGGACGCTCGACACGCGGGCCGTCACCAAGGCGGTCGTTCCGAGCGCAGCGGCCAAGTCCGCCGTCACGAAGCTGCTCGCCACGGCCGGCTCCGGCGCCAGGGCGACCTGGGACGCCCGCTTCGGCACGCTCCGCACGCTGCGCGGCAGCGGCTACCTGACTTCGGCCCGCACCGGCAGTGCCGTCGACGTCGCCCGCGGCTGGCTCGGTTCTCAGCCGGCGGCGTTTGGGCTGACGGCCGCCCAGGTTCAGGGCCTGACCGTCGCCCGCGACCACGTGCTTCCGGGCACCGGCACCCACGTGGTCAGCTTCGTCCAGACCTTCGCAGGGGCACCAGCGGCCCGGGGTGGCCGTCTCAACGTCGCCGTCGCGGCCGACGGGCGCATCCTGTCGTATGCCGGTGAGACCGGCGGGGGAGCGAACCTGCTCGGCGGCTGGCTCCTCGGCGAGGCGCCCGCCCTCGTCAAGGTGGCCGCGGCGCTCGCTCCCGGCACGGTCTGGACGCCCACCCGCACCGGCACGCAGGCCGGGTTCACCACGTACGACCGAGGCCCCTTCGCCGGGCCCTGCTACGTGCGCAAGGTGGCCTTCCCGACGAGCGCAGGCCCGGTGGCCGCGTACAAGGTCTTCTTCATCAAGAGCCAGACCGAGGCCTGGGAAGTCATCGTCGACGGCACCACCGGCTCGGTGCTGCACCGCACCAGCGTCGTGCAGTTCGACGACGCCCACGGCACCGTCTACGACAACTACCCCGGCGCAGCCAAGGGCGGGCAGCCGCGACAACAGTCGTTCGGGCCCACCCCCGAGTCCCCCAAGGGCTGGGTCGACCTCACCGGTGCCACCGGCACCGGGGCGACAACCCTCGGCAACAACGCCGACACCTACGCCAACTGGTCCAACTACCTCGCGCCCGTCGACAACGCGCCGCGACCCGTCTCCCCGACCGGCGCCTTCGACTATCCCTATGCCAACCGCTGGGCCGCGACCAAAGGCCAGACGGTGCCCCCCTCCTACGCCGAGGACCTCAACCCAGCCGCGACCAACCTTTTCTTCCAGCACAACCGGATCCACGACGAGTACTACGCACTCGGCTTCACCGAGTCCGCCGGCAACTTCCAGGTCGACAACGGCGCCAAGGGCGGCCAGGGCGGCGACGCCGTCCGCGGCCTCGTCCAAGCCGGCGCCGCCTCAGGTGGGTCGCCGACCTACACCGGCCGGGACAACGCATACATGCTCACGCTCGACGACGGCATCCCACCGTGGAGCGGGATGTTCCTGTGGGAGCCCATCGACGACGCGTTCGAGGGTCCCTACCGCGACGGGTCCTTCGACATGTCGGTGATCCAGCACGAGTACACCCACGGCCTATCGAACCGCTACGTCGCGAGCGGAGCCGGCCTCGCCTCGCAGCAGGCGGGGTCGATGGGTGAGGGATGGTCCGACTGGTACGCCCTCAACCACGGGTTCAACGCGGGCCTGCTCACCAAGCCGATCGTCGGCGACTACGTCACCGGCAACCCGACTCGTGGCATCCGCAACTGGAACTACGACCAGAACCCGACGACGTTCGGCGACATCGGCTACGACCTGACCGGTCCCGAGGTGCACGCCGACGGTGAGATCTGGACCGCGACGCTGTGGGACCTCCGCAAGGCCCTCGTGGCCCGTTACGGCGCGGCCAAGGGCGCGGCCGTGGCGGCGCAGCTCGTCACCGACGGCATGCCGCTGACCGCCCCGAACCCGTCGTTCCTCGACGCCCGCGACGGCATCCTGTCGGCCGACCTCGACCGTTTCCACGGCGACAACACCGCGCTCATCTGGTCGGTGTTCGCCAAACGTGGCGCCGGCGCCTCAGCCACGAGCAACACCGGTGACGACACCGAGCCCAAGCCCGGCTTCGACGTGCCGACCGCAGCGGTGAACGGCACCGTCGCGCTCACCCTCGTCAACGCGACGTCGGGGCAGCCGATCGGGAACGCCCGGGTCATCCTCGGTCGCTTCGAGGCCCGCGTCTCGCCGCTCGTGCGCACCGGCTCTGCCGGGGGCGCGACGGTCAAAGCCGTCACGGGCACGTACCCCCTGACGATCCAGGCGCCCGGGTTCGGCACCCAGACCATCGAGGGCTTCACGGTGGCCGCGGGCAAGAACGTCGCTAGGACGATCTCGCTGGCGCCCAACCTCGCCTCGACGGCCGCAGGCGCACAGGTCGTCTCCGCCTCGAGCCAGGACGACGGCGCACCTGCGAAGTTCGCCTTCGACGACACCGCCGCCTCGGTGTGGTCGACGAAGGCCGGCACCAGCGCCTACAACGCTGGCCCCGACGAGCGGGTCACGGTCAAGCTCGCCGCACCGGCCACGGTCAGCTCAGTGCGGGTCAGCGCGTTCAAGGCCACCAACGCCTCACGCTTCGCGGCGCTCAAGGGCTTTACCGTGCAGACGTCGCTCGACGGGGTGACGTGGACGACCGCCCGCACCGGAGCCTTCGGCTACCAGACGCCGCGCCCGACGGCGCCCGACCTCAACTACACGACGTTCGCGCTCAACACCCCGACCAGAGCGGCCTATCTGCGCTTCTTCGTCGACTCGGTCCAGGGCGACACGACGACGTACGCGCAGGTCGCCGAGATCGAGGCGTTCGGCTCTGGCGCCACCGTCGCCAACGGCAGCGTCACTCCCGACGCGCCCTACAGCGACCACGGCACGATCACCGCGAACAACCCCGCCGCGGGTGACCCGACCGGCCTGCAGAACATCTTCGGCGTCACCGGCGCCGAGATGAACACCGCGTGCACCTTCGCGCCCGCGTCCCAGGGCGTCGACGGCTGGGTGACGAAGCTGCCTGCCGGCTTCTCCGACGGGCTGCACTCCGTGTCGGTCACGGGCACGAGCCCGCTCGATGACACCGTCGGCCACGACCTCGACCTGTACTTCCTCGACAGCGCCTGCCAGCTGACGGGGTCGGCGGCGACCGGCTCGGCGGACGAGTCGGCCGTCGTGCCGCCCGGCACCGTCTACGTCCTGAGCCACCTATACACGGGCGCCAACGTAACCGTCGACGTCGCCGCCGTCGACAACCGCTGAGGACCTCGACTTCAAAGTCGACCCTCGCGAGCCAGACGGAGACCCGCTCATCCTCCGGTGAGCGGGTCTCTGTTTCCCTCCTCGCGCGACGACGCCACCGCCCATGAGGGGGTCCCCGGGAGGGGTTGGCGGTGGCGCCGCCATTCTCTAGATATCGACACGCCTGGGACGTCACGGGTCGGCTTGGGTGCCCGCAACCCCGGCACAGGTGCAAGCCGTGCATGACGCAATATCCGCAGCGGGCGCTATGAGGGCGCTCGTCGAAGCACCGGTGCTGCTGCCGAAAGTTCGTCGTCGGCCGGGGCACTTGCGGCCCGGATTGATCGGGCGGCCGCCGGTGCTGTGGTGACTGCTGGTGACGCCCGGGACGGGAATCCCCTCCACGAGACGTCCGCCCCGAACGCCGACCCCAACGTACCCACCGTGGCCGCCCGAATCTTCGACGCAAGCCACCTCGCCAGTCAGCGCGACTGGAGCCATCTGACGTTCGGCCCGAGCCCGCGGACGCCGGCCCCATCGGGCTTCACCCACGAGCAGGCCACACACGGGCCAACGCCATAGGGCTCTGACCTCCACGTGCAGATCCGCGCCGGGTGCGGCCTTGAGGAACGTTTCATCCAGGCGTCTCCCCGGGAGAATCGCCGCCCTATTCGGACGGCGGCCTGCTGGGCGCCCAGATGCGAGGCATGTCCTCGCTACCCGTCGAGGCACGGACCGACCAGCGTGGCCCGCACGAAAGAGATGCATGCAGATCCGACGGGGGCCGGGCGACTGGCTGTCAGACCAGCGTCCTTGGTCTTCGTCCCAGGCCGACCCGCGGTCTGGGTTTGGGACCCGGCCCCTGCCGCGCGCTTGCTCGAGGCAGAAGGCGTGAACCAGATCGCGCTTCTTTGTCCGCGCCGTCGGTCATCGGCGGCGCGACAGATAAGAACACCGAGGTCGCTCCAGGTCCATGCGAGAAGCGTCCCAGGGGGCACCGGCAGCTCAGCGGCGTGGGCGACATCGTCACCCCGCGCTCGCTCCCACTGATTTACACAGGCGAGTACAGCCTGGGGACAGGCGAATCCGCCAGGACGACGGCGAACGACCACACAACGTCATGGTCGGGTTACACGGACCCGGAGCGACGTCGCAGCTGGTCACACCCCGCGGCCATGGGCCAGCGACGTGCCCGGACTGGCCGGCGCGACATGCGTGTGGAACGGCTGCTCCTGCGTCTCAGTACTGCTCCGACGCGGCATGCGCCAGAGTCTCTTCCGGCCGGGCCTCAGCGTCGTCTTGGCTCGGGTGGCCGAGCGCTTCAGCGGGCTGGCCGGAGCTCTCGGCACCACCGTCAGCCGATGCTGCTGGCGGCGCGTCCACGGGCTCGGTGCCGTCCTGAGAGGAGTACTCGGTCGAGCTCAGGCTCTGCGGCGTCGTGGGCTCCGCGTCAGGCGGGGTGGGGCCGGGCTCACGCAGCTTTGGTGGTGCAGCCGACCACGCCTTCAGGTACTGGAGGACCTCGGCGTAGAAGGTGTCGGTGGCGTCGAGCACGGAGTCGATGAACGACCCGCGGCCGCGGCCCCGCTTGGTGCCCATCCCTGCGGTGAGTGCCAGCCGGAAGGATCGGATCTCTCTGGCGGGGTCGACCACGAGTATCGCGGGGTCTTGTCGAACGGCCCCGAGCAGTTCGGCGGCGCTGGAGCCGCGGGCGTGGGAGGCGAAGGTCTCGACTCGCACCGAGTCGGGTGCGGCCTTGAGCTGTCTCATAACCCAGTTAACGCGGGTGGTGGGGCGGCCCTCTCGGGGGGCGTCCACGTCGACGTGGCAGGTGACCCTCGACGCGCGGAGGTCGGCGGTGACGACGAGCTGGCCGACGGTGTCGGGGATCCGGATGGCACCCGTGAGCTGCCCGCTCTGGCACAGCGTCGTGGTCAGTGCTTGGGCTCGCAGCGTTGGGTCGGCCTGCTCCTTGCGGGTCAGCACCGGGACCACCTCAGTGCCGAGTTGACGCCCGAGGCGCAGGCTGGCGAACCGGAGCAGTGCGTCGAAGCGGGCGACCACGTCGGCGACGCCCTTGTCGGTGGGCCGCAGGGTGCCCGCCGCCACGGCGTCACGCACCGCAACCCAGGTTTCGCCCATGTCGTCGAACTCGAGCGCGCCGGAGCGGCTGTGCTCGAGGTAACGGATGAGCTCACCGAGGATCCACGCCTGGTCGGGGTCGGCGACGCCGCGGAACTCCTTCTGCATCACCGCTTCAGTCAGCACCTGGGTCCAGGAGAGGTGGTGCAGGGCGACCTTGCGCAGCTTGCGCTTGTCGACCTTCGTTGGGTGCTGCCCGGCGACCGCCGGGATCTCGTTGGAGATGGTCAAGACGGCGTCGTAGCCCTGCTCCTTCGCGATGTCGAGGTAGTTCTCGAGCTGCTCGACCTGCAAGGCGTTGGAGCCGGTCTTGACCTCCACCAAGGCGGTCCACGAGCGGGCGCCGCGGCTTACGCGGATGAGGCCGTCGGGGTAGAGCTTCTTCTCGCCGAGGAGGAACGGGACCTCGATGTAGGTCTCGATGGTGCCGGCCGGTGCGCCCAGGGGCTTCACCAGGGTCCGGCCGAACTCGCGGACCGCGGAGACGACGGCGAGCAGCGCGGACGTCGCGCGGCGTTCCTGCTCGTCGGCGCCGTTGATGCCGGACGTCGGGATGAGGCGGGCCTCGTGCCAGCTCTCTTCGGCCATCGTTCCCCCTTCTTATCGGTAGTGGTGCCAGTGGGACGCTACCGGCGGCTGCCCCCGTTTGCGTCGTTTGTCGACAACATGTGCGGCGAACCGCTCGAGCGGGTTCCAGGGAGCGACGTGGTCGCCGACCTGGTGTCCGACTCCCATAGCACCGGCCCAGCTGGGTCCGGCACACGCGCCGAAGCGCCAGGCCGCGAGCAGAGTCCATGCTCCGCGTCGCCCAGCACACATGCGAAGGCGCCACGGAGACGGTCACACGACAGGGGTGCGCTGTCGCGCGGGCAGCCGCCCGGCCAGCCGATCTCTTGGAAAAGCCTCGTGGAGGCGGGACATGGGGACAAGATGTGCACCAACTTGCAGGTGAGGTGTGGGTTGACGAGGACACTGTCCTCGGGGATGGCAGATGCTGAAACGCCATCGGCGATGTCCCCCTGACGACGTCTCGGACATCCCGAGGGCGGCGGAGTGGAACTGCGGCGGCCGATGGGGCGCAACGAGACCTTCTACTCCATCGACAAGACCCGCGACCTGCTCGGATACTCGCCGCACCACTCCTGGCGCGACGTCCTGCCCGACCCTCGCGCGGAGGCCTGAGCAGTCCGCGGGTGCAGTGACGGGATCGCCGCGGCTCTCGAGGCGGCCCTACCGGCGTCGGTCGGTGAAACGCATCGGGTCGAAGGCGGGAACCGCAGCGGCCGGGCCGTGTGCGACGAGATCGGCCACCAGTGACGCAGTGGGAGCCGCGAGGCTGAGCCCGAGCATGTTGTGCCCGGTGGCCACGACGATGCGTTCAGCACCCGGTGCGCAGCCGATGAGCGGTTTTCCGTCGGGTGTCATGGGACGAGGGCCGACCTGCTCGTCCGTGCTGGCGCGCCAGTCGATCCCGGACAGGTAGGGCGCCGCCTTGCGCTTCATGACGTCGATGCGTCCGGCATGCAAGCCTTCGGGGGTCCCGTCGAGGTCCACCATGCCGACCACTCTCGTCCGGTCGCCCATAGGGGTCACGCCGACGTGGGTCTCGCCGAGCCGGAGCACGTGCGTCGGTGGGTGCTCGGGATGGATCGTGAAACTGTAGCCCTTGCCCGGGGTCACGTACCCCCTGATCCCCAGCGGCCGCAGCAGCTGCTCGGACCACGCACCCGCGGCGATGACGGCATGGCTGGCTTCCACGACGCCCGAGCGTGTGGCGAGCTCGACCGATGTCCCGCGTTGGCGGAGTGCCAGGACCGGCGTGTCCCTCACCGGGCGCACGCCTCGTGACGCCAGCGATTCGCCGAGGCGATCCACCAACCGCGACGGGTCCAGCCACCGGTCGCCCCGATGGACGAATCCGACCTGCGCTGCGTCTCCGAGCCCCGGCTCGAGCTCGAGCAGGGCCTGCCGTTCCAGGATCGGCTCGGGCGCCGGGCAGAGACCGCGCCGCGAGACCGCGAGCAGGGACGCCCGGGACGCCTCTGCCTCGTCGCGGGTCGAGTGCAGCATGAGGAATCCCTCGTCCTGCAAGGCGTCGATGATCCCCGCCTCGACGAGCTCGTCCACGAGACCGGCCGTGCGCCGGTTGAGCAGGTCGAGGTCGTCCCAGGACCGGAGGAACCTGCCCTTGCTCGAGCTCGCGAGGAACCGTGCGAGGTAGCCCGCCACGCGCGGAAGCGCTCGCGCGCTCAAGAGGAAGCTGCCGCTCCCCGGCGAGGTGAGGGACCGCATCCCGTCGCGCACGACACCCCACGATGGGAGCGGGTCACTGCGTGCCGGGCAGACCCAGCCCCCGTTGACGCGAGCCGCGCCCCCGCCGAGCCCGCTCCCCGCCTCGAGGACCGTGACGGCATACCCACGCTCGAGCAGGTAGTGCGCGCTGAACAGGCCGATCAGCCCGCCACCGACGACGGCGACCTCACCGGTCGGCATCAGAACCGCGGGTCCGTGATGTCGCCAGGCAGGTGCGGCTGGGCCCGCGCGCGGAGCTCGGCCTCCTTGATCTGGGAGCGCCGCTCGTCGTCGGGGTCCAGGTCGGCCTCCGGGTCGACGTGCGTGGGGTCGAGGACGCGCTTGAGGAAGGTTCGGGTCCGATGGTGCTGCGGGTCACCGATCACGCGCTCGGGGTGCCCCTCCTCGACGATGACGCCGCCGTCCATGAAGATGACGCGGTCGGCGACCTCACGCGCGAACGCCATCTCGTGCGTCACCACGATCATCGTCATGCCTTCGGACGCGAGCCGTCGCATGACGGCGAGCACGTCGCCGACGAGCTCGGGATCGAGCGCGGAGGTCGGCTCGTCGAAGAGCATGAGCTCCGGGTCCATCGAGAGCGCACGGGCGATCGCGACGCGCTGCTGCTGACCACCGGAGAGCTGAGCAGGGAAGGCGTCAGCGCGGTCCGCGAGCCCCACCTTGTCGAGGTTGGCCCGGGCGACCTTCTCGGCCTCGGCCTTGCTCCGCTTGTGGACGACCTGCTGCGCCATGGTGCAGTTCTCGAGGACGGTCAGGTGCGCGAAGAGGTTGAACTGCTGGAAGACCATCCCCATCCTGCTGCGCACCCGGTCGATGTCGCAGTCGGGATCGGTGACGTCGATCCCGTCGACGAGCACCGTGCCGCCGCTCGGCTGCTCGAGCAGGTTGATGCACCGCAGCAGCGTGGACTTGCCCGAGCCCGAGGGCCCGATGACGCAGACCACCTCGCCCTGCTTGATCGAGGCGGTGATGTTGGTCAGGACCTCGACCGACCCGAAGGACTTGCGGAGGTCCGTGATCTCGACGACGGCGGCCGCGCCGTCCGGCGGGGTCGTATGCGTCGGGGCTGGGTTGGCCGTCATCGTGCCCTCGCCGACTTTGCTTCCATGCGCCTGACCGCAAAGGTGAGCGGCAGCGTGATGAGGAGGTAGCAGAGACCCGCGATGACGAGCGGCGTGAGGTTCGCGTTCGTGTTGGCCAGGTCCCGGCCGTACTTGGTCAGGTCGAAGGACGTCGCCGACAGCCCGATGATGTAGGCGAGCGAGCTGTCCTTCACGACGAGGATGAGCTCGTTCGTCAGCGGCGGGGTGACGATCCGGAACGCCTGCGGGAGAACGATCTTGCGGGTCGCGGCGCCGACCGGCATGCCGAGGGACCGGGCAGCCTCGACCTGCCCCTTCGGGACGGCCTGGATGCCGGCGCGGATCGTCTCCGCCATGTAGGCCGCTGCGACGATGCCGAGGGCGCTCCACACCGTGCCGTAGATGCCGAAGGGGATCTCCATGCCGGGGAACGCCAGCGGGAGCAGCCCGAAAGCAAGGAGCACGATGATCGCCGGCAGTCCTCGGAAGAACTCGATGTAGACCGTCGCGATCCACCGGTAGGGCCCGACGGAGGACAGGCGCATGAGGGCGAGGATCGTCCCGAGCACCAGGCCGAGGACGAAGGCGCCGAGCGCATACGCGACAGTGTTGAAGAGGGCGCGGCCGAGCCCTTGGGTCAGGGTGTCGTAGATCAGGTCGCCCCGGAAGAAGACCTTCTGGATCTGGCGCAGGTCTGCGACCGCGACGAGGACGGCGACGGCCGCGATGAGAACGGCGTACTGCGCCCACCGGATGCGCTGGGCCCGCTTGCGGGGCGAGAGGGAACGCCCTCGCCCCGCTGCTGCGTGGGACGTCATGGCACTGACCTCAGGACACGCTCGGCATCACGGCCGGCTCGGAGCCGAACCACTTCTTGTAGCTGTCCTTGTAGGACCCGTCCTGCACCGACTTCTTGAGGGCCGCGTTGAAGGCGTCCTTGATCTTGGCGGCGTTCGCGTCATCCTTCTGGAACAGGAAGCCGTACTGCTCGCCGGTGTCGAACTCCTTAACCACCGCGAAGTCCGGGTTGGACTTGGCGAAGTCGAGCAGGGGTCCGTTGTCGTTGATGGCCGCGTCGACCCGGCCGGACTGGACGCCCGCGATCTCGGTGGGCAGGTCGTCGAAGACGACGGTCTCGTAGCCGTTGGCGTCCTTGTTCTTTTCGGCGTAGGCCTGGCCGGTCGTGTCGGTCTGGACACCGAGCTTCTTGCCCTTGAGCGACGAGAGGTCGGCGATGTTGGACGACTTCTTCGCCAGCAGGGCCTGCGTCGCGCTGAAGTACGGCGTCGAGAACGCCACGGACTGCTTCCGCTTGTCGTTGATGGTGACCGCGCCCATCGCCATGTCGCACTTCTTCGCGGCGAAAACGGCACCGGAGGTCTGCGAGGCGAAGTCGATGTCGACGATGGTCACGTCGGGCTGCCCCAGCTGCTTCGCCGTGGCCTGCGCAAGGTCCATGTCGAAGCCGACGACCTTGCCGGAGCTGTCCTTGAACTCGAACGGCTTGTATGACAGGTGCGTGCAGACGGTGAGGGTCCCCGAGTTGACGAGCTGCGGCCCACCCGAGGGGTTGCTCGCAGTACCGTCGCTCGAGCCCGAGCCGCAGGCCGCGAGCGCCAGGGAGCTGGCGGAGACGACGGCCGCGAAGCCGAGAATGCGGGACCTGATCTGCGACATCTGTGTTCCTCCAAGGTTGTTGGTTTCGGCGAGACTACAGAGCGGCGTCCCATCCGGATACGGCCATCAGGGCACGTTCCGATAACTCGCCAGAGCGGCCCGGCGGGAGTCTCGAAAGGTGGACACTCGTGGCCTGCTGGACCTCGCAGGGTCCCGCAACCAACCTCAGTTGCATCGCAGCGCCGGGCGCATCGGGTCTGAGGGACGCGACGTCGGCGCGGACTCACGGCCTTCCGTTCTCGTGAACCTCGCAGGAGAAATCTCTTCGATGTCCTCGGCCCGGCATGGGCTAACCCGCCGCAACGAGGCGCTTTGTCCACCAGACCATCAGCTCGACGTGCGCACGGTGTCGCCGACCTGACGGCGCTCTTGTACGGAGTCCGAGTGACTATCCACGTCACAAGACGTGATGAGCTATGAGTTTGTTCAGGTATGCCACATCGGTCCTGCCGCTGAACTCGAACTTGACCTTGCCCAGTCCTGAGAACCAGAGCTCAAGCTCGGCGTCGAGGTCGAAGGTGCCCGCGGTCTCGAGCGAGAACGCCTAGACCTTGACGAGGGGGAGGGAGTGGAGTCCTTCTTCTTGCCGGTGATGCCCTGAACGTTCACTGCAATGATCCGCTGCTTGTGGATACGACGTAATCACGCATGCCCTTGTAGGCGGAGAATGCTTGCTCTCCGTCGATCAGTAAGGGGTCGATCTGACCAGCGACTGGCTGTAGTCGATCTGATTGAGCTTGATGTAACTGGCGTCCTGGAAGTCGATCATGCGCGAACCCTAAATCTCAGGTCCGATCGCGGCGGAAGGACTCCCTCTTGGCGATTCGCCGGCTGGAGCAGCGTGGCGAGTGAGCCCAATCTCTTCCTCACCACCCCGGGGGGTCGCATGGGCATGCCGATCCAACGTTTCACCTCACCGAAACGGACGCACGGCACAGTGGCGGCATGTCGTTCATGGGCAGACTCGAAAGACGCTGGGATGCACGTCAAACAGGTATGGAGCTGGTCGGAGTGGAGGTGTCGGTCGAAATCTCGGTGCCGGCAAAGGATCTCTGGTCGTTCATTCTTCATCCCAAGAGCGCACAGTTAACGGACCCGAGGGTGGTCAACGCGTTTCGCGTTCCGGGAACGCCGGTTGAGGAGGTCGGTGAGCAGCAGTGCATAGTGTCGGATCGCGGAGGAGTGCTCTCTGCTCAGATCGGCGAGATTGTTGCGCTGGAAGCACCCCGCCTGGTCGCCGTTAGGTGGTTGACGCTAGCTGGTGGATTCATCTCAAGACATTTGCTTGACGATCTGGGTCGCAGATCACGTCTGATGTATCAACTTGAGGGACAGGTGCTGGCCGGCTCCGGAAAATCGGCTCAGAAGCAGATGCGCACAGACGCGGCAGAGTCCTTGGCGCGCTGGCGTACAGCTGTTGAAAGCGGGGCTCGGTTCCCCGCCTAGTTCGTAGCTGGTGCGGCGTGACTGGACGACGGGACGGTCTTCCAGCTTCATCCGATGCAGACCAGCACGATTCGCGGCGGGATGGGCGCCTCAATGGGCGCCCCTACGTTTCCACTTGTGGGGACCACTGAATCTGGACGGCTTCCGGGTCGAAGGTCCGTCCCTGGCCTGAGCCGATGGGCTGGATAGTGATGCGCAGGCCGAGGAGACGGACGACGCGTTTACGCGTCTCGACGTCGGCCGCTTTCCAAGCGTCTTCGACCGTCGTACCGGTGAAGCCGGCCAGTTCAGGGTTGGGTTGAGCTGCGGCCAGTCGGGCGCGTTCGTTGGCGAGCTGTGGCTTGAGGCGCTCGGAGACGCGGCGGAGTTGGTCGCCGGTGATGGTGTCGTCGGCGAACTGGTCGGCGGCGAGGGCGAGCTTGGCCTCGAGGGCAGCGATGCGGTCTCGGGCGTGGGTAGCGGCGCCGTGGTCTCCGCCGAGGAGCCGGACTCCGTCGCGCTTGAGAACGCCCAGGATCACCTCAGTGACGAGTTGGTCGACGTCGGCCATGCGGCGGCGGACCTTCATGCATCCGGCGTGGGCGCAGGTGTAGCTGTGGGGGTAGACGCGGGTGCGTCCGTTCTGGAGCACGTACGTGTACTCCTTGGTGCCGACCAAGGGATCGCCGCACACGCCGCAGAGGGCGACCGAGCTGAGTAGATACTTCGGTTCGGTGCCGCGGTTGTTGCTCCTTCGGCCCGGGTCGGTGAGCAGCGCGACGACTCGTTCGTGGGTCGGCCGGTCGATGATTGGCTCCCATTGTCCGGGCCCGACCTCTTTGCCGAGGTGGGTGCGCACCCCGCAGTTGCGCCAGCGCAGCAGCATCTGACGGAGCACCACGGTCTGCCAGGGCTTTCCGGTGCTGGTGGAGATGCTGCGACGGTTCAGGTCGTTGCAGATCTTCCACAGCCCTTGACCCGAGAGCACTCGGTCGACGCACTCGCGGATGACAGCCGCCTCTTCGGTGTTCACCGCGAGGGTGCGGTCGGGGCGGAAGTCCCAGCCGTAGGGGCGCTTGCCGATGTGGGTGCCGTTGGCGGCGAGCTCGCGGTGCTTGGCCTTGAGTCGGCGGCGTTGCTGTTCGACCTCGTAGCGGGCGACCGTGCCTTTCATCCTGGCCATCATGCGGCCCTGTTCGGTGGCCAGGTCGATGTCGCCGCCGACGGAGGCGAGTTTGAGGCCGAGCCGGTCCGCGTGGTCGATGACGTCCTCGAGTTCTCTTGGCGTGCGGGTGAGTCGGTCGACGTCCCAGACGACGACGGCCTTGATGATCCCGTCACCGGCGTCGCGCATCATCCGCTCGTAGGCCGGCCTGGGCTTGCCGCGGGTGGCACTTACGTCGTTGTCCTCGTAGAGACCGGCGACGGCCCATCCCAGCTGCGTGACGAGCTGCTCGCAGTCGGCCAGCTGACGTTTGACCCCGAGTCCCAGACCCTCGGAGTCACGAGAGATCCGCACGTAGATGCCGGCTGGCAGGGTCACGGCGCACGCTCCCGGGGAGAAGGTCTAGACAAACATACTTCCAGTTATGGTTGTCATCTCCCCAGTCACCTTGGGTGACCGCCGATAGGGCGAGCCGAGGAGCGGTGGGATCGTTCCCTGCGTGCCATCCCAACCTGTCAGTGCGCTGTGGGGCGGCCACAAGGGTGGGCGTTACAGTGGCGGGGATTTGCCCAGCGGGACCTCCACGCCCGCCCGCCCCGACCGAAAGTCTTCCCCTGTGCGCCCCAACCGTCCGGCCGCTCGCACGGCCGTTGCCCTGATCGCTGCCCTCGGGCTCACGACCGTCGCCGCGTGCGGGTCGAGCTCGTCCGGCTCCACCGGCGCCGCGACGACGAACGTCGCCGCGTCGGCTGCTCTCAAGGGGGTCACGGCCACCGGCGCCGTCGACCTCAAGACGGCCCCGAAGGTGGCCCTCGGCGCCACGCCGATCAGCTCCAAGACCGTCGAGCACAAGGTGCTGACGCCGGGCACCGGCAAGGCCGCGACCAAGGCCGACACCGTGCGCCTGCGCGCCCAGATCTACAACGGCACGAGCGGCAAGCTCATCGACGACGGCTACGCCACCGGGCGCTCCGAGGAGGGCTATCGCCTGGGTCGGACCGACATCGTCGCCGGCTTCACCGAGGGCCTCGTCGGGGCCACGAAGGGCGGTCGTATCGCCTTCACGATCCCGCCCGAGAAGGGTTTCGGGTCGGCGGGCAACGAGCAGCTCGGCGTCAAGGGCACCGACACCATCGTCGTCGTCGCCGACATCGCCGACGTCCACACGCCGCTGACGAAGGTCGACGGCGCCCAGACGGCCGCTCCGGCCGGGCTGCCGACGGTGGAGTTCAAGAACGGCCCGACCAAGGAGCCGACGGTCACGGTCCCCAAGACGGCCGCGCCCACGACGACGCAGCAGGCGACCCTGGTCCAGGGCACCGGCGCGACCGTGCAGAAGGGCCAGACGATCAGCGCCCAGTACCACGGCGTCCTCTGGAAGGACGGCAGCGTCTTCGACTCCTCGTGGCAGCACGGGGCGGCCGCCGACTTCCCGATCGGTGTCGGTGGCGTCATCCCGGGTTGGGACAAGACGCTCGTGGGCAAGAAGGTGGGCAGCCGGGTGCTGCTCGTCATCCCGCCGGCCGACGGCTACGGCAAGGCCGGCAGCCCGCCGAAGATCTCCGGCACGGACACCCTGGTGTTCGTCGTCGACATCCTCGACTCGTACTGAGCAGCAACCGGACCGGCGACCCGCTCGCCTCCTCCAGTCACCAACGAAAGGGAAACGCAGCATGGCACTCGACCCGAACCGCACCAAGCCCGAGATCGACTTCCCCGAGGGCGACGCTCCCGCCGACCTCGTCGTCGAGGACCTCATCGAGGGTGACGGCCGCGAGGCCAAGGCGGGCGACACGGTCAGCGCCCACTACGTCGGCGTCGCGCACTCGACGGGCGAGGAGTTCGACTCGTCCTGGAACCGCGGCAGCGCCCTCGACTTCCGTCTCGGCGTCGGCATGGTCATCCCGGGCTGGGACAAGGGTATCGAGGGCATGAAGGTCGGGGGCCGGCGCAAGCTGACCATCCCCGCGCACCTCGCCTACGGCGAGCGCGGCGCCGGCGCGGCCATCAAGCCCGGCGAGACGCTGATCTTCGTCGTCGACCTCGACGACGTCAGATAACTCTGGCCAACCGGGCGGCATACCGCCCCGCGACGGCCGCGCCGAGGAATCCGGCGCGGTCGTCGTCGTATCCGCGGCCCATGGTGCTCAGGGTCACCGGCGACGAGCGGAGGGCTGCCTCGAGGCCATCGGTCTCCACCTCGTGGACCGAGAGCCGGCCGCCGCTCGCGGCCCCCATCGCCCGCGCCTGCTCGAGCACTCGTGCCCCCAGCCCTCCCGGCAGCAGGGGCACGGGCACGTCGGCGGGCACGAGGGAGACGCGGCCGTATGCCGTGAGGCTGTGGTGTGACACGCCGAGGTGCCGTTCGCGCGGGTCGGCCTCCGAGATCCGCAGGGAGCAGACGGGCCGGCCGCCGAGCGTTCCGGCCGCGTTGACGGCCTCGCCGGCCGACGTGCCCGAGAAGCCCCAGCGCGTACCGGTCCCGAGGTTGCCCGGGCCCTGGGACACGACGACGACGTCCGCCCGGACGACATGGCGTGCGGCGAGCAGGCCGGTGTGGACGTTGACGGCCTCGAGGTCGCCGCCGAAGGCCTGGCCGACCGTGATGGACGCATCGAGCCAGCCGGCGTCCCGGAGCCCGGCGACGGTGCGCGAGAAGTCGAGCGGCAGCGCGCCGCCGTCGGTCATGACGTAGGCGACCCGCAGCGAGGGCGCAGCCTCGCGCAGACCCGCCAGCACGGCCGGCAGAGCCGAGTGCAGGTCTGCCACGACGACCGGCAGCCCGGCGAGGTCGTCGGCACCGGCGAGGACCTCGTGGTGCTCGCTGTCCTGCTCGTCGACGCCGAGCACCATGGTCTGGGAGGGCGTGTAACGCGCCTTGACGAGGTGGCCCCGCACGGCGGTGACGTCCTCGACAGGGTGGGGGAGCGCGTCGGGCGCCGCGACGACGATGGCGAGACCGCCCGTGCCCAGGCCGCGCTCGAGGGCGGTCGTGTTGAGCAGCACTGCCGTCCCGGGCCCCAGGTCGCCGACGACCTCGACGTAGCCGAGCGCACGGACGACGTCGCCGGAGGGGAGGCGGACGGCATACTCGACCGCCCCCGCCCACCGGGAACGGACCTCGACCACGACACCCCGGCGCCACTGGATCATGGGGTGACCCTATTCGATCGCATGTTCGGGTAGCGTCGGACTGCCCACCCGCCGCCGCCCCTTCAGGAAGGTCTCGATGAGCCCTGCGTCTGCCTCGGCCGACAAGACCGAACGGCTGCTCAACCTCATCCTCGCGCTGAAGTCCGCGCGGCGGCCGGTCTCGAAGCAGAAGATCCGCGAGTCGCTGCCGGCCTACGCGCAGGCGAGCTCGGACGAGGCCTTCGACCGGATGTTCGAGCGCGACAAGGACGAGCTGCGCGAGATGGGCATCCCGATCACGACGACGGTCATCGACGTCCTCTTCGACGACGAGGTCGGCTACCGCATCGACGGCAGCGAGACGACCCTGCCCGCCATCAGCTTCGAGCCGGACGAGGTCGCGGCCCTGGCGCTGGCCGCCAGGGCCTGGTCGACGGCCAGCATCTCGGGCGCCGCGTCGGCAGGCCTGCGCAAGCTGCGCCTGTCGGGCGTCGAGATCGACGAGTCCGTCGCCGCCGGAGCCGAGCCGCGCATCCGCACCAAGGAGCCTGCCTTCGAGGCCGTGCACGCCGCCGTCTCGGCCCTGCAGCCGATCACCTTCGGTTACCGCAAGAACGACGGCGAGCTGACCACGCGACACGTGCAGCCCTGGGCGCTGAAGAACTGGCACGGCCGCTGGTACCTCACCGGCTTCGACGTGGACCGCGGCGACGAGCGCGCGTTCCGCCTCAGCCGCTTCGAGGGCGCCGTCCGTCGCAAGGGCAGGGCGGGGTCGTATGCCGTCCCGTCCGACCACGTGCCCGAGGTGGCCCTCGAGGCGCAGCTGCCCGAGCCCGAGGGGACGGCGGTCGTGCGGGTGCGCCACGGGCGCGGCCACACCCTGCGTCGCCACGCGCAGCGCACGACGGAGCTCGACGAGCGGTGGGCCGAGATCGAGGTGCCCTACCGCCGGGGCACGACCGAGCGCGACGTCGTCGCCCTCGGCACCCACGCGGTCGCCGTGTCCCCACCGGAGCTCGTCGACGGTGTCCGCTCGGCGCTGCTGGCCGTGGCTCGGGCACACCCGGGGTCGCCAAGGGCCGGAGCGACCGGAGCGACCGGAGCGACCGGAGCGACCGGGACGCCGCGATCGGAGGCACCGGCATGAGCGCACCGAGGCGGACGGCTGCACGGAGGCCCCCCGAGACGGCGACGCAGCGGCTCGGGCGCCTGCTCGACATGGTGCCGTGGCTGCTGCAGCACCGCGGCGTCCCGATCGCCGAGGCGGCGCAGGAGTTCGGCGTCGACGAGGAGCAGATCGTCGAGGACCTCGAGCTGCTCTTCGTCTGCGGCACGCCGGGGTACGGCCACGCCGAGCTCATCGACGCCCAGTGGGACAGCGGTCACATCTACCTCGACAACGCCGACGACATCGCGGCCCCGATGCGCCTCACGCGTGACGAGGCCGTGACCCTGACGGCAGGTCTGCAGGCCCTCGGGTCGACGCTCGTCGGCTCCGACGTCGCCGAGCGCACGCTCGAGAAGATCCGGGTGGCGGCGGCGACGGGCGCCGGTGAGCCCACGGGTCGCATCGACCTCGACCTCGACGACGGCAGCCAGCACGCCTCCATGGCGAGGCTCAAGGACGCCTTCGCCCACGGCCGGCGGGTGCACCTGCGCTACTACGTCGCGACTCGCGACGAGTCGACCGAGCGGGACGTCGACATCATGCGGATCCTCAACCTCGACGCCCAGTGGTACGTCGAGGGCTACTGCCACCGGGCCGAGGACGTCCGCCTCTTCCGGCTCGACCGGATCGAGGACGTCTCCGTGCTCGACGTCGACGGCACGCCGCCGGAGGGCGCGCGTCCCCGCGACCTCGACGACGTGTTCGTCCCCGGCGAGAACGACCTCACCGTCGTCATCGAGGCGAGCCGCTGGGCCGCGTGGATCGCGGACTACTACCCCAACGAGGGCGTCGAACGCGGCCCCGACGGGTCACTGCGGGTCACGCTCAAGGTGGCCGACCCGGCCCTCGTGCGCCGTCTCGTGCTCCGACTCGGCGGCGAGGCGCGCGTCGTCGAGCCGCCCGAGCTCGTCGAGGCGGTCGCCGAGGAGGCGCGCTCCGCGCTGGCGGCCTACCAGCCGAGCTGAGCTCGTGCCCACAGCGTGTCCGAGTGCTGACCACCGGTGCCCACATACCGGTCAGTTGCCCTTCTGAAGGGCGCCGCACGGCTCACGTTCACCGGGCGCACGTATGCTGGTCACCTGCAGCACCGAGGCTGCACAATGACGGTTCCGATCCGGACCGGCTTTCGACGAGGAGACGTAACCATGCCCAACCTGGGTGCCCCCGAACTCATCATCATCGCGGTCGTGCTCATCGCCCTGTTCGGTTGGAAGAAGCTCCCCGACATGGCTCGCAGCCTCGGCCGTTCCGCCCGGGTCTTCAAGTCCGAGGTCGACGAGCTGAAGAAGGACGGCAAGCCCGTCCCCAGCGACGCCGCGAGGACCACCGTGCCGGGCGACGTCGTCGATGCCGACGCCGAGCGTCGTGCGGCTGAGGCCCGCCTCGCCGACGCCGAGCGCCGCGCCGCAGAGGCCCGCGCCGAGGCCGACCGCCTGCGCGCCAGCAGCTCGGCCACCGCCCCGACGACGCCGACCACCTCGCCCGTGAGCAGCACGGACGAGGTCCGCCGCGACACGACGTTCTGAGTGGTTCGGTTCCCGGACCCGTCACACGGACTGACCTGAATGCCGTCACTGCGACGCCAGCGCGACCCCGAGGGGCGGATGTCGCTCGGCGACCACCTCCGTGAGCTGCGCAACCGCATCACCATCAGCGCGATCGCCATCCTCATCGGTGGCGTCCTCGGATGGGTCTACTACAACCAGGTCATCAACGCGCTGACCAAGCCGCTCACCGAGCTGCAGAAGGGGCGCGAAGGCGTCGTCAACATCAACTTCGCGGGGATGACCGACGCCTTCGCCCTGCAGCTGACGACCTCGCTCTTCGTCGGCCTGATCCTCGCCTCACCGGTCTGGCTCTTCCAGATCTGGGGCTTCATCGTCCCCGGGCTGACGAAGAAGGAGAAGCTCATCGCGCGGCTCTTCGTCGTCGCCGCGGTGCCACTCTTCGTCGCCGGGTGCTTCTTCGCGTTCATCATGGTGCCCAAGGCCGTCGCGGTCCTGCTCGGCTTCACGCCCGAGGGCGCCTACAACCTGCAGGACGGGTCCCAGTACCTCAACTTCGTGCTGAAGTTCATCGTCGCCTTCGGCTGCGCCTTCCTGCTCCCCGTCTTCCTCGTCGCCCTCAATGTCGTCGGGGTCCTCCCGGCGCACGCGATGCTCAAGGGCTGGCGACCGGCGGTCATGATCATCCTCGTCTTCGCGGCGATCATGACGCCCACGCCCGACGCCTACACGATGCTCTTCCTCGCCAGTCCGATGGTGCTGCTCTACTTCGCGTCGGTCGGGATCGCGTTCCTGCTCGACCGCCGCAAGGAGGAGCACAAGCCCGACTGGTTGGACGTCCCCGACGACCAGGCGTCTGCCCTGTAGCGTTCGGGTGTGTCCCAGCGTGTCGCCCTGATCGTCAACCCCACATCCGGGAAGGGCGTCGGACGGGTGCTGGGCGAGCAGACTCGTCTGCTGCTCCGCGAGGCCGGTCACGAGGTCGTCGACGTCTCGGGCAGCAACTACCAGCAGGCCCGCGTACGGGCACGTGACGTGGTGGCCGACGGCGTCGACACCCTCGTCGTGGTGGGCGGCGACGGCATGGTCCACCTCGGGGTCAACCTGTGCGCAGGGACGTCCACGCGCCTCGCCGTCGTCGGGGCCGGGACCGGCAACGACTTCGCCCGCAACCTCGGTCTGCCGGTCCGCGATGCGCGGGCATCCGTCGCGCTGCTCTCCGACGGCCGCACGCGGCGCATCGACCTCGGCCGCGTCTCGGACGGGGTGGTGGGGGAGTCCTGGTTCGGCGGCGTGCTGGGCGCCGGGTTCGACGCGGTCGTCAACGCCCGGGCCCAGCGCATGCGCTGGCCCCACGGGCAGATGCGCTACAACCTCGCGGTCCTGCGGGAGCTGCCGGTGTTCCGACCCATCCCGTACGCCGTCGAGCTGGACGGGCGCCGCATCGAGACGCGTGCGATGTTGGTGGCCGTCGCCAACACGACGTCCTTCGGCGGCGGCATGCGCGTCTGCCCCGATGCCGACGTCGCCGACGGGCTCTTCGACGTCATGATCGTCCACGCGCTGTCGATCCCCGCGTTCCTCCGGGTCTTCCCCCAGGTCTACTCCGGTACGCACACCACCCATCCGGCCGTCGAGATCCATCGCGCCCGGCGAGTTCGCTTGGAGGCGAGCGGTATCCACTCACAGGCCGATGGCGAGACCTTCGCCGACCTTCCCATCGACGCCGAGGTCGTGCCCGGCGCCCTCCGTGTCGTGACCCCCTCGGAGGTGGTCGCGTGATCGCCATCTGGCCGCGGCTCGCGGAGTTCGCCGCGCAGCTCGAGTTCCCGCTCGACGACTTCCAGACGGAGGCGTGCCGTGCCGTCGAGGAGGGGAGAGGCGTGCTCGTCGCCGCACCGACGGGCGCGGGCAAGACGATCGTCGGGGAGTTCGCGGTCCACATGGCTCTCGCCACGGGACGCAAGGCGTTCTACACCACGCCCATCAAGGCGCTGTCCAACCAGAAGTACACCGACCTCGTCCGCGTGCACGGTGCCGACAACGTCGGCCTGCTCACCGGCGACGCGTCGATCAACGGCGAGGCTCCCGTGGTCGTCATGACGACCGAGGTCCTGCGCAACATGATGTATGCCGGGTCGACCACGCTGCGTGGGCTCGGCTGGGTCGTCATGGACGAGGTCCACTACCTCGCCGACCGGTTCCGCGGGGCGGTGTGGGAGGAGGTCATCATCCACCTGCCGCCCGACGTCAGCGTCGTGTCGCTGTCGGCGACGGTCAGCAACGCCGAGGAGTTCGGTGCGTGGCTCGGGGAGGTGCGGGGCGACACGCAGGTGATCGTGTCGGAGCACCGCCCGGTGCCACTGTGGCAGCACATGATGGTGGGTCAGACGCTCTTCGACCTCTTCGTGGAGGAGCGTGATGCCGGCGCGGACGACGAGCAGTTCGCGGCGGCGCCCGGTCGCTACTCGGTGGCCGTCAACCCCGACCTCGTGCACGCCATCCGTGGCACCGAGGGGCGTGGCGCGTGGGACTCGCACTGGGTCAGCTCACGCGGAGGGCGCGACAAGGGCCGTCCGAAGGGCAAGGGCGGTGCCCGCAATGGCTCCGGTTCCGGTGCCGGTAACGGCGGACGCGGCGGTCGTGACGACTGGGCGGGCCGGGGACGCCGGGGCAACGACGCCTCCGGTGGCCGCGGCCCCGGTGGGGGCGACGGCGGTCGTGGCTTCTCCCGCGGCGGACGTCCCGGTGGTGGTGCGACGCGCGCCGAGGTCATCGAGCGCCTCGAGCGTGAGGGCCTGCTGCCGGCGATCACCTTCATCTTCAGCCGTGCCGGTTGCGACGGCGCGGTGAACCAGCTGCTGTCGAGCGGCATGCGCCTGATCCCCGAGTCCGAGGGTGAGGCCAACCGCCGCCTCGTCGAGGAGCGCATCCAGGGCCTGGCCGAGGAGGACCTCTCGGTGCTGGGCTACTGGGACTTCGTCGACGGCATCTCGCGCGGCTTCGCCGCACACCACGCCGGCATGCTGCCGACGTTCCGCGAGATCGTCGAGGAGCTCTTCACCGCCGGCCGGGTCCGCGCGGTCTTCGCCACCGAGACCCTGGCGCTCGGCATCAACATGCCGGCGCGCACGGTCGTGCTCGAGAAGCTGGTGAAGTTCAACGGCGAGAACCACGTCGACATCTCGCCGGCGGAGTACACCCAGCTGACCGGTCGGGCGGGGCGACGGGGCATCGACATCGAGGGTCACGCCGTGGTCCTCTGGAACCGCGGCCTCGACCCGGCGGGCGTGGCCGGCCTCGCATCGACGCGCACCTACCCGCTGCGTTCGAGCTTCCGGCCCACCTACAACATGGCGGTCAACCTCGTGCGCCAGTTCGGGCGTGAGAGCGCCCGCGAGATCCTCGAGACGTCGTTCGCCCAGTTCCAGGCCGACCGCGCCGTCGTCGGGTTCGTCCGCACGGTGCGCCGCAACGAGGAGGCGCTCGCCGGCTACGCCGAGCAGATGACGTGCCACCTGGGCGACTTCACCGAGTACGCCGCGATCCGCAACGAGATCCGCGAGGTCGAGAAGGACGGGGCCAGGGCGCGGTCCGCGTCGATGCGTACGGCTGCGGCGATCTCGTTGGAGTCGCTGAAGATCGGCGACATCGTGCGCATCCCGGCCGGGCGGCACAGTGGCCTTGCCGTCGTCGTGATGCCCAACCGCGGCGGCAAGGGGGAGTCGGCGTCCCCAGCCGTCGTCACCGAGGACCACCAGCTGCGGCGGCTGACCCTGCACGACGTCCCCACGCCCCTCGAGCCCCTCGGCTCGATGCGCGTGCCCAAGCAGTTCAACGCCCGCAACCCCAAGGCGCGCCGCGACCTGGCCGCGACGCTGCGCGCGACCATGCCGCACGACCCGCCGCCGCGCCGACGCCACAACGAGTCGGACCCGGCGGACGACCAGGTCGAGGAGCTGCGCCGACGGATGAAGGCCCATCCGTGCCACCGGTGTCCGGACCGCGACAACCACGCCCGCTGGGCCGAGCGCTGGTGGCGCCTGCGGCGCGAGACGGACGGCATCCAGCGCAAGATCGACGGCCGCACCAACTCCGTGGCCAAGACCTTCGACCGCATCTGCGAGCTGCTCGTGGAGATGGGCTACCTCGGTGACGGGGGCCAGACCATCACCGGTGACGGAGACCGGCTGCGCCAGCTCTACACCGAGAAGGACCTGTTGGCTGCGGAGAGCCTCCGCGAGGGGGTCTGGCGCCGTCTCGACCCGCCGTCGCTGGCGGCGATCGTCTCCACGCTCGTGCACGAGCCGCGCCGGGAGGAGACCGGGCTCACACCACGCTGGCCCAACGACGACGTCCGCGAGGCCTACGACCGGATGATCCGGATCTGGTCCGACCTCGAGGACGCCGAGGGTGCCCTGGCACTGCCACGCACGGGCATGCCGGACGGCGGCCTCGCCTGGGCGATGCACCGGTGGGCGAGCGGCCAGAGGCTCGAGGACGTCCTTCGCGGCACCGACCTGGCCGCCGGCGACTTCGTGCGGCGGTGCAAGCAGGTCATCGACCTGTTGGGACAGCTGACCGATGCCGCGGACCCGGCCCTGGCGACCACGGCCCGGCGGGCGAGCGACAGCGTGCTGCGCGGCGTCGTCGCGGCTGACCGGCTCGACTGAGGTCTGCCGGCGCGGGCTCACGATTGTCGTCGGCGGTGCCCGGTCGGCTATGGTTGACCCACCGGTCGGCGTTTTCGGTGCTCGTGTGTCTACACGCTCGCAAGGAACGCATTTGCGAGCGCAACTGTTTCTTCAGGGTTTCTGGAAAGTGGTCGCGTCTCTGCCGACCGAGGGTCGCTGACACGCAGCGGCTCACTTCCACCCAAAGGAGCAAACATGGCACAGGGAACCGTCAAGTGGTTCAACTCGGAGAAGGGCTTCGGCTTCATCGCCCCGACCGAGGGTCCCGACGTCTTCGTCCACTACTCGGAGATCACGGGCAACGGCTACCGCAGCCTCGAGGAGAACCAGGCCGTCGAGTTCGACGTCGAGCAGGGCCCCAAGGGCCCGCAGGCGATGCGCGTCCGCGCTCTCTGATCACTCGCTGATCTCGGCGGACCCACAGTCCGCACGAACGAAGGCCGGTCCCCTCGGGGACCGGCCTTCGTCATGTTCTGGTGACCGGAGAGCACCAGCGGGGTGCGACGGGGCGTGCAGCCCCGTCTGGGCACGCCACCTCCAGGGCGGCGCGCCGACACACTGCCGGCGCCCCTGCGCTCAGAGGCGGGTCAGGCGGTCGAACGGGCTGTTGACGCGGACCACGCCGGACTCGAAACGCAGCGTGACGGTCTCGGGGCTGCAGGCGACGACGACACCGAGCCCGTGGCGCAGGTGGGACACGCGGTCACCCACCGAGAACTGCTCGATGTCCCGGGCCGGAGCCGGCCTGAACGGGCTGCTGGAGAGGTGACGTCGGCGATCGGGAGTTCCGTGGTTGGGCACCCCTCAGTATGCGCCTTTTCGCACGGCGGTGGTGACCGCGGAGGCTCTCCGAGACGGTTCGCCCGCATGGTGTCGCGACAGACGTGACCGTACCGTGACGGTCCGCGAGCCCCCGCGGACGCCCCACGTCAGTCGATGCCGAGGGCGGAGATGACCCGGTCGAAGGACGAGGTCAGACCGTGCTCGACGGCCAGTCGCGACATGAGCGTGGGGTCCGCGACCGCCGTCGGCGCCGCGAGGTCGATGTCCGGCACGGCGGCGTCCTTGGCGACCGCGACGACGCGTGGGGCCGCGTCGAGGTAGTCGGCGGCGGCCTCGAGCCGGGCGCGCTGGGCACCCTTGAGAGCGGGGTCCCCTGCATCGATGGCGGCCCGGACGGCCTCGAGGGTGCCGTAGGTCGTGATGAGCTTCGCCGCGGTCTTCTCGCCGATGCCGGCCACTCCGGGCAGACCGTCGCTCGTGTCGCCCCGCAGGACGGCCATGTCGGCGTAGGCGGGACCGGTGCCCACGCCGTACTTCTGGGCGAGGAAGGCCTCGTCGACGAGGTCGGGCGAGCGCACGCCTCCGCGGGCGGTGTAGATGACGCGCACCTGCCTCGCGTCGTCGACGAGCTGGAAGAGGTCACGGTCCCCGGTGACGATGTCGACCGGCATCCGGCCGCTGAACTGCGTCGCGAGGGTGCCGATGACGTCGTCGGCCTCGTATCCGTCCACGCCGATGCGGGCGATGCCGAGAGCCGTCAACGCGTCGATGATGATCGGCACCTGGACCCCGAGGGCCTCGGGCACCTGCTCGCCGGCGAGCTCGTCGGGGCCGGGCTCGGCCACGCGGTGCGCCTTGTAGGACGGGATGGCCTCGACGCGGAACGCCGGTCGCCAGTCGTTGTCCCAGCACGCCACGAGATGCGTGGGCCGGCCACGGTCGACGAGGGAGGCGATCATGTCCAGCAGCCCGCGCACGGCGTTGGTCGGGACCCCGCTCGGGCCGATGACCTCTGGCACCCCGAAGAAGGCGCGGAAGTACAGCGAGGCGGAGTCGAGCAGGAGCATCCTGGGCACGGCGGACGGCATACGCGAGAGGCTACCGGCACGGGCGTACCGCCATGAGGAACGGCCCGCCCTGCCCGCAACCGCTGGACTACCCTTCGGCCATGGAAGATCTCGACCGTCGTCTCGTCGGCCTGCTGCTCACGGACGGCCGGATGAGCTACACGGACCTCGGCAAGGCGACGGGCCTGTCGACGTCCGCGGTCCACCAGCGCGTCCGCCGGCTGGAGGAGCGCGGTGTCGTCACGGGCTACACGGCGCAGGTCTCGCCGGACGCGCTCGGCCTGCCGCTGACCGCGCTCATCTCCGTGGCGCCCTTCGACCCGAGCGCCCCGGACGACGTGCCCGAGCGGCTGCGACACATCACCGAGATCGAGGACTGCCACTCGGTGGCCGGGGTCGAGAGCTACATCCTCAAGGTGCGCGTGGCCACGCCGGGCGACCTCGAGGACCTCCTCGCCCGCATCCGGTCCGCCGCCAACGTCTCGACGCGCACGACCGTCGTGCTCTCGACGCCGTGGGAGGGCCGCAGCGCCTCCGCCGTGCCGCGAGGGACCAGCTGAGCCGCCGGGCGGCCCAGCACCACAGATCCCCGCGCAACCGATCCGGGCGTCAGAGGTCCGACGGGTCGGTGTTCGCGCCGCACAGCACGACGACGACGGTCTCGTCCGGCTCGGGCCGGTAACGCCCCGACGTCAGGGCCGCCAGCGCGGCGGCCGCACCGTGCTCGACGACGACGCGCCACCGCTGCCACAGCAGCCGCCGCGCGGCGACGATCTCGTCATCGGTGACGAGGAGGCTCGTCACCGGGTGCCGCCCGACGACGTCGAACGCGATCTGCCCGATCCGCCGGGCGCCGAGCGAGTCGGCCGCGACACCCGACACCGGGACATCGACGGGCGCGCCCGCCTCGAGCGCCGCGTGCAGCGTGGCCGCGGTCGACGGCTCCACGCCGAGCACGCCTGCGGACCCCTCGAGAGCGGCGGTCACCCCGGCGAGCAGCCCGCCTCCGCCGACAGCGACCACCAGGGTGTCGACGGGCCGCGCGACCTCCCGGGCGACTTGGTCGACCACCTCGAGCGCCAGCGTGCCTGCTCCGGCCGCGATGTCGGGCTGGTCGTAGGCATGACAGTGGAGCGCTCCGGTCGCTGCGACCTCTCGCAAGGCGGCCTCGTACGCCGTCGCGTACTCGGTGCCTGCGAGGACCACTCGCGCGCCGTAGCCCTCGAGACGAGCGACCTTGACGGCGGGCGCGGTCTCGGGGACGAAGACGGTGGCCGGGACGCCGAGCTGCGCAGCGGCATACGCATTCGCCAGGCCGGCATTGCCCCCGGAGGCGACGACGATCCCCAGGGAGGGATCGAGAGTACCGAGCTCACGCGCGTGCAGGAGCCGGTTGAAGGCGCCTCGGGCCTTGAACGAGCCGGTGTGCTGGAGCAGCTCGAGCTTCAGCAGGACGCGTCCGGGCCCCAGCTCGTCGCCGGCGTCGATGACGGGGGTGCTGCGCACGTGGCCACTGATGCGGTCCCGGGCCTCGAGGACGTCAGCGCGCTCGATCACGGCGCCCAACCTGTGGTCGGTCCCGTCGTCCGGGCATGAGCATCACCCACGCCCGATGCGCGCCCTGACGGCGCGGGTGACGGACGCGAGGTCAGTGGGGGACAGCCCGATGTCGAAGCCACGCCGTCCCCCCGAGACGTAGACCACGTCGAAGGCGTATGCCGTGTCGTCGAGCACGGTGGGCAGCGCTCGTTTCTGTCCCACCGGGGAGATCCCGCCCACGACGTAGCCCGTGCTGCGCTCGGCGGCGGCCGGGTCGGCCATGGTCACGGTCTTGACGCCGAGCGCCGCCGCCACGGCCTTGAGGTCGAGCTGGCCGTCGACCGGGACGACGCCCACGGCCAACCCCTTCCCCGTGTCGACGAGGAGGGTCTTGAGGACGCGCGCCGGCTCGACGCCCAGCGCCTCGGCCGCCTCCAGGCCGTAGCTCGCGGTGGCCGGGTCGTGGTCGTAGGGATGGCGGGAGTAGGCGATGCCTGCGCGGTCGAGTGCCACGGTCGCAGGGGTCGACGGCCCGCCACCCGGTCGCTGTCGGGCCATCAGGCTCCGGCGACGGAGGCGAGTCCGTCCCAGATCGTCGTCACGACGAGGTCGGTGGCCTCGTCGGCGGTCGTGCCCGGGTGGGTGCTGCGCCAGACGGCCAGCCGCTCGCAGCCGCCGATGAGGATCTCTGCCATGGCCGTGACCCGGCGTGGCTCGAGGGCCTCGAAGGCCGGAAGGGTGCGCAGCCCCTCGGCGAAGGCCTTGGCGGTCTGCTGACGGATGCGCTCGACCGAGGCGGATGCCTCTCCGATGAGTGCGCCCTCGGTGCGCAGCAGGGCGAACGCCTGGTCGTGCTCGTCGATGAAGGCGAAGAACGCGTGCACGACGCAGCGCACCCGCTCCCGTGCGGCTGCGCCGGGCTGGGCGACCCACGAGTCGATGAGGGCCGCGAGCAGCTGGCCGCGAGCACGCTCGATCGTCGCTGCGAGCAGGCCCTCCTTGGAGCCGAAGTAGTCGTAGATGAGGGGCTTGGTGACGCCGACGAGCTCGGCGATCTCGTCCATCGTCGTCGCCTGGATGCCGCGGGTCGAGAAGACCTGCTCGGCCACGGCCAGCATCTGGGCCTCTCGCTCGGCGCGGGGCATGCGGATGCGGGTGCCGGGGGAGCGCGAGGTCATCGCGGCAGTCTACGGGGGGACCGCGACCGAGACCGGGGGGACGAGCAGCCCGGTCAGTCCTGCTGGTCCTCGGGCGGTGCCGCGGCAGGCAGCAGGCAGAACTCGTTGCCGTCGGGGTCGGCCATCAGCACCCGGCGGCGGGCCTCGCACCCGGTGCCGGACCCGTCGGCGAGTCGTGCCCCACCGAGGATGACGAGCCGATCGACCTCGGCCTCGAGAACGTGCGGCTCCGGGGCGGCCAGGTGGAAGTGCATGCGGTTCCTACCGGTCCGCGGCCGCACCGGGGGACCGCCCCACGCGATCTTGGCGCCTCCGGCGGGCGACTGGATCGCCGTCTCCTCGTCCTGGTCCCACACCAGCGGCCAGCCGAGGGCCTCGCTCCAGAAGTGCCCGACCTCGCGCGTGCCGTCGCAGGCGAGCTCGCCGAGGAAGCCGCAGCCGGCGAGGAAGGAGTTGCCGGGCTCGATCACGCAGAGCTCGTTGCCCTCGGGGTCGGCCAGGACCACGTGGCCCTCCTCCGGGGTCTGGCCGACGTCGAGGTGGCGGCCGCCCAGGTCGAGCGCTCGCGCCACGACCGAGCGCTGGTCCTGCTCCGACGTGCTCGTCAGGTGGAGGTGGATCTGGTTGGGACCGTCCTTCTTCTCCCGCGTGGGCAGGAAGCGGATGGGGAACTCGGCCTTCAGGCGGGGCAGGACCGTGACGCCGTCGTCCGCCGTCTCGCGGTCCAGCAGGCCGGCCCAGAAGCGGGCCAGTGCGGGTGGGTCCTGGGCGTCGAAGCAGAGCTCGTGCAGCCGGCTGGTCATGATGCACCCATCTGGGTCGGCGGTACCTCGGACGCCCGCCACGCTAGGTCGGCGGATCAGCGACGCACAACAGCTTTGCGCGGGGCTCAGTCGTGGCCCGGTTGCGTACCCTTGCGGTTACGTAACTGTATGGGTATGTTGGCGTCATGGACGGTGTGCTTCAGGCGTTGGCGGACCCGAGCCGGCGCACGGTGCTGGAGATCCTGCGGGACCATCCGGCCACCGCCGGCGAGCTCGCCGACGCCTTGCCGATCGCAAGACCGGGCGTGTCCAGGCACCTGCGGGTCCTGCGCGAGGCCGGGCTCGTCGAGGTGCGGGCCGAGGCGCAGCGCAGGATCTACACGCTGCGCCCGGAGGCGCTCGTCGAGGTCGACGAGTGGCTCGACGGCTACCGCGCGCTCTGGCAGAACCGGCTCGACGCCCTGCACACGGAGATCACACGAGGAAAGAAGGCCCGGAAGTGAAGATCATCGGCACGATGCGAGCCATCGACGACAGCCAGGGCGCGGTCCGCGTCGAGGACGTCTACGACACCGACATCGACGACCTGTGGCTGGCCTGCACGTCGCCGGAGCGATTGGCGCGCTGGATCGCCGAGGTCTCCGGCGACCTGAGCGTGGGTGCGACGGTCCAGGCCGTCTTCACCAGCACGTGGGCGGGCGCGGTGCGCATCGAGGCCTGCGACGCCCCGCACCACCTGCTCGTCACCAACGAACCGGGCACCGACGACGAGACGCAGCTCGAGGCCTGGCTGACCCCCGAGGGCTCGCGCACCCGGCTGGTCGTCGAGGAGCGTGGCCTGCCCGTCGGCCAGCTCCACTTCTACGGGGCCGGGTGGCAGGTCCACCTGGAGGACCTCGGCCGGTCCCTGGTGAGTGGGGCACCGGCACACGCCGACGGATGGTCGGCGGAGGCTGCGGCCCCCGACTGGCAGTCGCGGTGGACCGAGCTCACGCCGGCCTACGAGGAGACCGCCGTCCGATGACGCCTGCTGGTCAACGGACGAGCTGGGACTCCGCCGTGGCACGGCTCGTGGCGGCCCGCTGGGCGGCCTCGGCCATGACGGACTCCCGGTCGACCGACCCGTACCACCACCGCTGCCCCGACTCGGGCAGCGTGTAGATCGGGTCGTAGTAGACGTACTCGCGCGACAACGCCTCGGTGTCGTCGCCCTCGATCGACGTGCGGTAGTTCTTGCGCCAGTAGGAGATTCCGCGCTCGGTGTCGTACTCCTCGACCTGGTGCACCCAACGCTTGCCGACGAACGGCACGTCGCAGACGATGCGTGGCGTCGAGAAGCCCGGGAGGTAGCCCATCATCGAGTGCTGGAGGTGCTGGGCCTCGGCGAGCGAGAGCCGCCAGTGCTCGGCGAACGGGATCATGTCGCACATGTAGAAGTAGTACGGCGTGATCGAGGCGCCGTCGGCGAGGGCGAAGCACAGGTCGAGGAGCTGCTCGGTCGTGTCGTTGACGCCGCGCATGAGCACACCCTGGTTGCGGACGTCACGCACGCCGGCGTCGAGCATCGCCCGGGCGGCCCGGGCGACCGACGGGGTCACGGACTGGGCGCTGTTGACGTGCGTGTGGATCGCGAGCGAGACGCCCCGGGACCGGGCCTTGGCCGAGACGCGGGCGACGCCCTCGACGACATCCTCGGCGAACCAGTGCTGGGGCAGGGCCATGAGGGCCTTGGTCGCGAGCCGGATGTCGCGGATGTTGTCGATGTCGAGGAGCTGGTCGACGAAGGACTCGAGGTTCTTCCAGGGCATGTTGGCCACGTCGCCACCGGACACGACGACGTCGCGCACGACGGGCGACCTGCGAAGGTAGTCGAGCATCGCGGCGTAGCGGTCGGCGGGCTTGAGGTCGAACTTGAGCTTGGCGACCTGGGGGGTCGAGTTGCCGACGAGGTCCATGCGCGTGCAGTGGCCGCAGTACTGCGGGCACGTCGGGAGCAGCTCGGCGAGCACCTTGGTGGGGTAGCGGTGGGTCAGGCCCTCGGCCACCCACATGTCGTGCTCGTGCAGGGAGTCGCGCGAGGCGTGCGGGTGCGACGGCCAGTCGGTGCGTCGGTCGGAGAAGACCGGCAGCATGTAGTGGCGCACGGGGTCGGCATAGAAGGCGTCGGTGAAGTCGTGGCCGGCGGCCGGCATCGGCGAGTCGACGGAGGGCACCATCGTGTTGAGCATCTGAGGCGGGACGAGCATCGACATCGTCGCGCGCTCGGCCTGGTCCCTCGCGAGGTCGTCGTAGAAACGGTCGTCGAGCAGGTCGCCCATCAGCGCCCGGAGCTGCTTGATGTTCTTGACGCAGTTGACCCGCTGCCACTGGGCGCTGTCCCAGTCGGCCTGGGTGACATGCGCCCATCCGGGCACCCTCGTCCAGTCGGGCTCCACCAGCGGGCGACGAGCGTAGACGTACGGCTGCGACACCAGAGTCATAAGGCGACGATAACCGAAGGGACGCCTTCAGACCTCCTATGATGCAAAAGGATTTCTCGTTCGTCATCGTTGCGACAGAAGGATCTGCACCGTGACCTCAACGCCACCGCCACCGTGGAACGGCGATGTCCGCGTGGCCTCGCCCGTCGGCCTCCACCGCGTCCTCGAGCCCACCGGGGAGCGGATCACCCTCCCGCAGGCGGCGACGCGTCTCGACGCACGCCCGGAGCTGTGGCCCGACGAGGTCCGCATCGCCGTCGACACCCTCAACCTGGACGCCGCCTCCTACCGTCAGCTGGCCGAGAAGCACTCGAGCGGAGGCGTGGTCGACGGGGGAGCGGTCCGTGCCGAGGTCCTCGACATCATCGAGGCGCGCGGCAAGATGCAGAACCCCGTCACCGGCTCGGGAGGGATGCTCATCGGCACCGTCGAGGAGGTCGGTCCGGACAGCACGCTGGGTGTCGAGGTCGGCGAGAGGGTCGCCACGCTCGTCTCGCTGTCGCTGACGCCCCTCGCGGTCACCGACGGCCTCGCACGGTGGGACGGGCTCTCGGAGCAGGTCCCGGCGGCCGGCCACGCGATCCTCTTCGGGCGCAGCATCGTGGCTGCCCTCCCCGACGACCTCGACCCGCACCTCGCGCTCATGGTCATGGACGTCTGCGGCGCCCCGGCCCTCGTCGAGCGGGTCGTGGGGGAGTATGCCGCCCGCGGCGTCGCGCCGACCGTGACCGTCCTCGGCGGGGCCGGCAAGTCGGGCTCGCTGTCGCTGGCCGCGGCCCGCGCGGCCGGTGCAGGGCGCACCATCGGCGTCGTCCCCGTCGAGCGTGAGCGAGCCGTGCTCGAGGCGAGCGGGCTCGCCGACGCCGTGGTGCTCGCCGATGCGCGGTCTCCGCTGGGTCTGTCAGCGGCCGTCGAGTCCGCCGGCGGGCCGGCCGACGTGACGGTGGTCTGTGTCGACGTGCCGGGCTGCGAGCAGCCGGCCATCCTGGCCACCGCCCAGGGTGGCACGATCATCTTCTTCAGCATGGCCACCAACTTCGCGGCCGCCGCACTGGGCGCGGAGGGCCTGGCCGCCGACGTGCGGATGCTAGTCGGCAACGGCTACGTCCCGGGTCATGCCGAGACGGCGCTGCGCCTCGTCCGCGAGGTTCCGGCGGTGCGGGCTCTCTTCGAGGGCCGCCTGGCCGCGGAGACGGCAGGATCTGACGCATGAGCCGCCCCGACGCCCTGCTCGAGCTCGATCCTGCCGTCGTCCGGCGGGCCCGGGCCCTGGCCCGCAAGGCCGCCGCTCCGGTCGTGAAGATCGCCAGGAGCCACACGACCGTCTCCGTGGAGCGCGCCACTCTCCGACTGGCCGGGCTGGCCGGCGCGGACCACGAGCGCGTGCCGTGGGTCAACCACCTGGTGACGGCGGTCCGCGACGAGGTCGGGCTCGAGCACGGCGTCACGACACCGGTCTACGACGCCCTTCTCCGGGGGGAGGCCCCGGACCTCACGACGCTCGCCCAGAAGGCTGCGAGCGGCAACGTCTCGTTCCGGCTGCCGACCGGGCGCGAGGCCACTGCCGCCCGTCGCGCGGCGGCGAGAGGTGTCGGGGGCGGCCTGCGCGCCATCGACCGCGCCCGGGCCACTCGGGACCGCCTCGTCAAGCGGCACGGCGACCCGAGGACCAAACCCTGGATCTACCTCATCGTCGCCACCGGCGACATCTACGAGGACATCCCGCAGGCCCAGGCCGCCGCGCGTGAGGGCGCCGACGTCATCGCGGTCATCCGGTCGACGGGCCAGTCGCTGCTCGACTACGTCCCCGAGGGGGCGACCCGCGAGGGCTTCGCCGGGACCTACGCGACCCAGGAGAACTTCCGGCTCATGCGGGCTGCCCTCGACGACGTGAGCAAGGAGCTCGGCCGCTACGTGCGCCTGACGAACTACGCGTCCGGGCTCTGCATGCCCGAGATCGCGGCGCTCGCCGGCATGGAGCGCCTCGACATGATGCTCAACGACTCGATGTACGGCATCCTCTTCCGCGACATCAACCCCATCCGCACCTTCGTCGACCAGCGCTTCTCCCGACAGGTCCATGCCCGCGCGGGCATCATCATCAACACCGGTGAAGACAACTACCTGACGACGGCGGACGCCGTCGAGGCCGCGCACACGGTCACCGTGAGCCAGCTGCTCAACGAGCGGTTCGCCAAGGAGGCGGGTCTCGAGGACTGGCAGCTCGGTCTCGGCCACGCCTTCGAGATCAACCCGGAGCTCCCCGACAGCTTCCGCATGGAGCTCGCCCACGCCCTCCTCGCGCGTCAGCTCTTCCCGGACGCGCCCCTGAAGTGGATGCCGCCCACGAAGCACATGACGGGCGACGTCTTCCGCGGCTACCTGCTCGACGGCTTCTTCAACCTCGTCGGTGCCATGACGGGCCAGGGCATCCTGCTCGTCGGGATGATGACCGAGGCCGTCGTGACGCCGTTCCTGTCCGACCGCGACCTCGCCCTCCAGAACGTCCGCTACGTGATGAATGCCGCGAGCGGCCTGACCGAGGACTTCCACCCCCCGCGCGACGGGTTCATCCAGACCCGCGCACGACAGGTGCTCTCCGAGGCCGTCGACCTGCTCGACCGGATCGTCAGCGACACCGACGCCGCCGGCGACGCACCCCTGCTGGCTGCCATCGCCGACGGCACGTTCGGCCTGATGAAGCGTCCCGCCGACCGCGGCAAGGGGCTCGACGGGGTCTGCGAGCGCGCGGACGACTACGACAACCCCGCGACGACGGCGCTGGACGCCTGGACGCCCCCGGCGAAGGGAGGCCGCCCGTGACCCCCGACGCCCGCCGGCAGGGCAGCATCATCCGCCCGTACGGCGACACGACCGGCGACGGCATGGTGCAGATGTCGTTCACCCTGCCGCTGCCGCACGACAAGCGGGCCGAGGGCGCGGCGCTGCAGCTGGCCCGCAAGATGGGACTCGACCCGGCCCTTCTCGTGCACGCCAAGGCCATGGGGCCGGACTTCACCTTCTTCGTCGTCTACGGCAGCACGACGCACGTCGTCAACCTCGACGACGTGCACGTCGTCGAGCGCGAGTACCCCCTGCTGTCGGCCAAGGACGCCAACCTCGCCATCAAGAAGCAGCTGCGCCGCAAGCTCGTCGTCGTCGGGGCATGCATCGGCACCGACGCCCACACGGTCGGGATCGACGCCATCCTCAACATCAAGGGCTTCGCCGGCGAGAAGGGCCTGGAGTACTACCGCGAGATCACGGTCGTGAACCTCGGCGCCCAGGTGCTCGTGCCCGACCTCGTGGCCCGGGCCCGCGCCGAGAGGGCCGACGCCGTCCTCGTCAGCCAGGTCGTCACGCAGAAGGACGCCCACATCCACAACACGATGCAGATGTCCGCGGCCTTCCGCGAGGCCTACCCGGCCGGGCAGGTGCCGATCCTCATCGCCGGCGGACCCCGCTTCGAGGAGGGGTCGGAGACGACACTCGGTGTCGACCGCATCTTCGGCCGGGGCACGACTCCCGGCGAGGTCGCGAGCTATCTGGTCCACGAGATGACCCAGCGAAAGGCGAAGAAGTCATGACCGAGCGCCCCACCACGGCGAGCGTCGGGCAGCGGGTCACGCACCGCCGCTACGTGCCCTACAGCCATGCGCACTACGCGGGCAACCTCGTCGACGGCGCGTACTCGCTCGCGGCCTTCGGCGACGTCGCGACGGAGATGTGCATCGTCACCGACGGCGACGAAGGGCTCTTCGCGTCCTACAGCGACGTCCAGTTCAAGGCGCCGGTGCGGGCCGGGGACGTCATCGAGATCTCGGCGGAGATCGTCCGCGTCGGCACGCGGTCGCGCGAGATGGCCTTCGAGGTGCGGGTCGTCGCGCGCGGCAACCCCTCCCGAGGTGAGTCGGCGGCCGACCGTCTCGACCCGGTCGTCGTGGCGACGACCGCTCGGGGCGTCGTCGTCGTGCCCTGACCGCTGACGTCCCGGCCACACGGATTACGGTGAACCCCGTGCGGCGCCTCCTCCTGTCCCTGATCGCCGGCGGGCTGCTGTGCCTCGCGTTCCCGACGTTCGACGTGTGGGTGGCCGCCCCGCTGGCCCTCGCCGTGTGGGCCTGGGCGTGGACCGGGGCCGGTGGACGCCGCGGGTTCGTCTCGGGCCTGTTGGGCGGGCTTGCCTTCTTCGTCCCGACCCTCAGCTGGTCGGGCATCTACGTCGGGTCCCTGCCCTGGCTCGCACTCGCAACCCTGCAGGCCCTCTTCCTCGGACTGGCCGGCGCGCTCTACGGGTGGCTGAGTCGGCGGGGGAGCGTGCGACCGATGGCGTTCGCCCTCGTGTGGGTCGTGGCCGAGGGCTTCCGGGCCCGCGCGCCCTACGGCGGTTTCCCCTGGCTCAAGCTCGCCTTCGGTCAGGCCGACTCGCCCTTCGGCCGCCTCGTGGCGCTCGGTGGGGCGCCGTTCGTCGGCTCCGTCGTCGCGCTCAGCGGCGCGCTGCTCGCGCTCGCGGCCCAGCACGCCCTGTCAGCCGTGGCCGAGCGCCGGGGAAGCGTTGCCACCTCCGACCGCCGATGGCACCTGCCGTCCCGCCGGTTCGCCCTGCCTGCCGTGAGCGCGCTCGTGCTCGGGACCGTCGGTCTTGCCGTCCCGCTGCCGACCGACGGGCCGAGCGCCCAGTTCCTCGGGGTGCAGGGCAACGTGGCCCGACCTGGGCTGGACTTCAACGCCGAACGCCGGCAGGTCCTCGACAACCACGTCGCGGCGACCCTCAAGGCCCAGGAGGACGTCGACGCCGGGCGGGCGCCCGCGCCGGACCTCGTCGTCTGGCCGGAGAACGCCTCAGACATCGACCCCCTGCGCAACGCCGATGCCAAGAGCCTCATCCTCGAGACCGTCGACGCCCTGAAGCGTCCGCTGATCGTCGGCGGCCTGCTCGAGGAGCCGGTCGGCTTCGTGTCCAACGTCGCGCTGCTCTTCGAGCCCGGCAAGGGCAACACCGACCGCTACGTGAAGCGGCACCCGGTGCCCTTCGCCGAGTACATCCCGAACCGGTCGTTCTGGAGAACCTTCAGCAAGGAGGTCGACCTCGTGCGCCGGGACTTCGTGCAGGGGCCCGGCCCGGGTGTCTTCCGGGTGACCACGGCCTCCGGGCAGCAGGTCCGGGCGGGGCTGGCCATCTGTTTCGAGGTGGCCTACGACGACATCATGCGCGACGCCGTCCAGGCCGGCGCCAACGTCCTCGTCGTGCAGACGAACAACGCGACCTTCGGCTACACCGCCGAGTCGCCGCAGCAGCTGGCCATCAGCCGGCTGCGCGCCATGGAGTTCGGCCGTTCCGTCGTCCACGTGTCGACGGTCGGACAGAGCGCCCTCATCACCCCCGACGGAACCGCGCACCAGGTGACGTCGTTGTTCACACAGGCGGTGGTCCGAGGGGCACTACCCTTGCGGGACGCCACGACACTGGCGACGCGCGTGGGTGAGGCCCCCGAATGGGCCGCCGCCGCCGCACTGCTGACGATGCTCGCCCTGGGTCTTCGTGGCGGACGCGGTGAACGCGCTGGAGGTCCGGGAGTGCCGGACACGACGAAGGACGAGGATGACGACGATGCAGCGTGAGCCGGTGACCCGAGTCGCCGTGCTCATCCCGACCTACAACGAGCGGGACAACCTGCCCGGCATCGTCGCGCGCGTGCGCGCGAGCGTGCCCGCTGCCGACGTCTTCGTGCTCGACGACGGCTCACCCGACGGGACCGGAGAGATCGCCGACGGCATCGCGGCGTGCGACCCCCAGGTCCACGTCGTGCACCGCGCAGCCAAGGAAGGCCTCGGCAAGGCCTATCTCGCGGGTTTCGCCATCGTGCTCGACCGTGGCTACGACGCCGCCGTCGAGATGGACGCCGACGGATCCCACCTGCCCGAGCAGCTGCCGTCGCTCCTCGCTGCACTCGGCGAGGCCGACGTCGTCATCGGGGCCCGCTGGGTCAAGGGCGGCGAGGTGCGCAACTGGCCTGCCCGCCGCAAGGTGCTCTCGGTCGGCGCGAACATCTACACCAAGGTGCTGCTCGGCATGTCCGTCAACGACGCGACCGCCGGCTACCGCGTCTACCGGACGAGCGCCCTGCGCACGATGGGCCTGCAGGGTGTCGAGTCCCAGGGCTACTGCTTCCAGATCGACCTGACGCTCCGCGCGGTGCGCGCCGGCCTCACCGTCGTCGAGGTGCCGATCACCTTCGTCGAACGGGAGGTGGGCGTCTCCAAGATGGGTCAGGACATCGTCCGGGAGGCCCTGACGAGCGTCACCAGGTGGGGCATCGAGCACCGCGTCGGTCAGCTCCGGTCGGTTGCCGGCCGGATGCGGCGCCCCGAGACGGTGAGCGACCGCTCGTGACCGCGCCCCAGCCGTCCCGAGCCCGACGACCGCGACTGACCCGGCTCGCCGTCGCGGGCCTGCTGCTCCTGCCGATCATCGAGATCGTCGTCATCGTCGTGGTCGGGCAGTGGATCGGCGGGTGGCGCACCTTCCTACTCCTCGCGGCCACCTCGCTCCTCGGGGCCTGGCTGATCCGCGGCGAGGGAGGGCGCGCATGGCGCGCCCTGCAGCAGGCGGTGCGCGACGGGCGGATGCCGGCCCGGGAGATCGCCGACGGAGTCGTCGTGCTCGTCGGCGGCAGCCTGCTGCTCCTGCCCGGCTTCGTCACGGACGTGCTCGGCCTGCTCCTCGTGCTGCCGTTCACGCGTCCCGTCGCCCGGAGCCTGCTCGCCGCCGTCATCTCCCGCCGCCTGCTCGCCGAGACCGAGCGCTTCACCGGTCCCGCGGTGACCGGGCAGCCGAGCGGGTCCGGGTGGGAGCCGCCGACGACCCCGCAGGGGCGTCAGCGGTCGGCCTCGAGCGACGAGGTCGTCGAGGGCGAGATCATCGACGAGGACTGACCTGGCCCTCCCGGCCTGCCCGCCGTGGTCCTCGTCATCCGAGGTGATCCCGGCCGCCCGCCTCGCTGTCCACACCGCCTCGGACCGCGGCACACGGCATGCGGCGCACGGCAAGCCGCACCATGCAAGAAGCCCGCCTCCACGAACGGGGCGGGCTTCTCGGTGGTGCAGTCGGTGAGGTCAGGCCGTCTTCTTGCGACGCGGCTTCTCACCGCGTGACTCGCGCAGCAGCGTCAGGCGCTCCTCGAGCAGCTCCTCGAGCTCGGGGATGGAACGACGCTCCAGGAGCATGTCCCAGTGCGTGCGCTGGTGCTTGACCGGCTTCGCCTCCGGCTCGGGACCGTCGCCCTGCAGCTTGGCGTCGAGGCCGCAGCGGCACTCCCACGTCGAGGGCACATCGGCCTCGATCGAGAAGGGAAGCTCGGTGCGGTGACCTTCCGGGCAGACGTAAGCGGTGAGCTGACGCTCACTCGGGACGACGTTCTCGTCCGATTCCATGCTCCTCGCGCCGAGGTTGGAACCGCGTAGTGCTCGATCGGCCATGTGGACCCCTCCAAGACTTATGCCCTTGTGACACCTCTCTGGTGTCTTACCCTCACAGACGCTTGAACGAGCGAAACGGCCCACTTGTTCCCCGGGGAGCCGCGAATTGTAAGCGAGTCTCAGATGACGGCAGGAACGGGGTTGCCGGCCTGTTCGATGCCCTCCCGCATGCGCACCCGCGACAGCAGCAGCCCTCCGATGGCGAAGAAGACGATGAGCGCGATGATCGCCCAGCGGTAGCTGAGCGTGAACTGGTAGACGAGACCGAAGATGAGCGTTCCGAACCAGCTCGTGCCGCGCTCCATGGCTTGGTAGAGGCTGAAGTACTCCGCCTCGCGTCCGCGGGGGATGAGCTGGCTGTAGAGCGAGCGCGACAGGGCCTGGGTGCCGCCGAGGACGATGCCGATGAGGAGGGCGAGGGCGAGGAAGATGACGAGCGACTCCGAGGGGACGAGGAAGGCGAAGACGACGACGACGGTCCAGAGGCCGACCCCGTAGAGGACGGTGCGCCATGCCCCGATGGAGGCGGCCACCCGGCCGAAGAGCCGCGCGCCGAAGAAGGCGACGAACTGCACGAAGAGGAAGACCCCGAGCACCGTCGTCTCCGAGAAGCCGAGCTCCTTGCTCCCGTAGACGCTCGAGCTGCCGATGACGGTCTGGATGCCGTCGTTGAAGAAGAGGTAGGCGAGCAGGAACATCTTCGTCTGCGGGTAGTTCGCGAGGTCGCGGAAAGTGCTGCGCAGCTGGACGATGCTGCCGCGGACGACGCCGGCGGAGCGCTCGACCGGTGTCTCGACCGTGCCGGTCAGGTGTCGGAGGCCGAGGTAGGGGATGATCGTGAACCCGGCCCACCAGAGGCCTGCGGACAGGATGCTGATGCGCGTGCTCATGGCGCGGTCGAGGCCGAGGTCCTGGTGGAAGAAGTCGAGGGCGAAGTTGAGCGCGAGCAGGGTCCCGCCGCCGAGGTAGCCGAACGCCCATCCCTTCGAGGAGACCCGGTCGCGCTCGTTCTCGTTGGCGATGCGGCACAGGATCGAGTCGTAGATGACGAGCGAGGCGCCGAGGCTGATGCCCGCGACGACGACGAGGGACGCTCCCAGCTGCCAGTTGGTGCCGGCGACGAAGAACATGAGACTCGCCGCCAGGGCACCGACCCAGGCGAAGGTCGCGAAGAGCCGGGTCGGTCGGGGGCTGCGGTCGGCGATGGCACCGATGAAGATCAGCACGATCGCCGAGAGGATCGTCGTGAAGGTCACCGTGAAGAACCACAGCGACCCCGGCGCCACCGGGATGCCGAGCACGGAGAGGGTCGTCGTGCAGTCCTGGCCGTCAGGCAGGCCGGGGCACGCCGCCTCCTCGGCGACGGTCGTGAGGTAGGGGCTCATGAGCACCGTCGCGGTGGTCGTGACGTAGGCCGAGTTGGCCCAGTCGTACCAGTACCAGGCTCGCTGTTCCCGGGTCTCCGGCCGAGCGGCGTTGACGACGACGTGCGACATGCGAGGACTGTCCCACACGACCGGGCGACAGGGCAGGGGGAGCGGCGCCAACACGCCGCGGCACGTGGCGCGGACGGTCCGGAGACGGCATACGTCCGCTCAGTCAGCGGCCGGGCCGGGGCGCTCGGGTGAGACGGGGGACCGGACCGGCTGGTCCGGCCGGTCGGGTGTCGTCAGCAGCTCCCAGGCCAGGCCGTGAGCCAGGACGACGAGGCACACGACGGCGAGCGCGGCCGCCTGGAGACCGCTGAGGCCCACGGGAGCGGCCACCTCGGGGACGGCCCCGAGCACGACGATGACGCCGTAGAGGACGGCCACCAGCCACCGGTGCCGCCGGAACGGGCCGCGGACCCCGGGGCGCCGGTCAGCCTGGATGAGGCGGATCGTCGACCACGCCCCGAGCGCGGCGACGAGGCCGAAGGTCGTGCGCCAGACCCCGGGTCGGCCGGGGTCGACCTGGGCGAAGAGCCCCATGACGCCGGGGAGCAGGAACGTCAGGTACACGCCGCCGACCAGCCGACGGGTCTCGTTCGAGGCGAGCAGCTCCCGGCGACGCTCCACCGCGGTCCACCACAGGCCGACGAGCGTGAAGCAGGTCGCCGACACGACGGCATAGAACGTGGAGAGGTCCATGCGCCTTCCTTTCGCTGGTGGAATCGTCCCACCGTGGACCGCTCGCACACTCTGGTTTAGACCTAAAGTATCGAGGGTGAGCACCATGGCGGGGGACCAGGTCGGGCGGATCATCGAGGCGTGGCAGCGGGAGATGCCCGACGTCGACGTGTCGTCCATCGGCATCATCACGCCCGTCTGGCGCCTCGGCGGCATCGTCATGGACAACCGGGCACGGGTTCTCGCGGCGCACGGGCTCGAGCAGAGCCACCTCGACGTCCTGACGACCCTGCGCCGAAGCGGCCCGCCGTACCGACTGACCGCGGGCGAGCTGTCCCGGCGCTGCCGGGTGACGCCAGGTGCGACGACCCAGCGCGTCCAGGCGATGGAGACGCTCGGGCTCGTCGAACGCATCCGTGAGGAGCCCGACCGGCGCACGGTGCACGTGCAGCTCACACCCTCGGGACTGGCTCGCCTCGACGGGATCTTCGCCGAGGTCATGGCGGGCGACGAGTCACTGCTCTCGGGGCTGTCGCAGCCGCAGCGCACGGCGCTGGAGGAGCTGCTCCGGGTGTGGCTCGACGGGCTGGAGGGCGGCTCGGCGACGCCCCGGCCAGGCGCGGTCACCGGTCAGTGAGGACGACGAGTCGCTGGGTGGCGCGGGTCATCGCGACGTAGCGGTCGACGGCGCCCTCGATGCCGTCGCCGAGGCTCTCGGGCTCGACGAGGACCACGAGGTCGAACTCGAGTCCCTTCGACAGAACAGGCGTCAGCGACCGGACGCGCGCCGTCTCCTCGAACGTGGGATCGCCGATGACGCAAGCGGTTCCCTCCGCGTGGGCACCCAGCCACTCGTCCAGGACCGCTGTCAGGTCGGCCGTTGCGCCGTGCTGGACGGGCACACCGCTCTCGCGGACGGAGATCGGCACGTTGGCATCAGGCAGTGCCGCGCGAATGACCGGCTCGGCCTCGGCCATCACCTCTGCGGGGGTGCGGTAGTTGACGCCGAGCGTCGCCAGGGCGACCCGGTCGAGCCCGATCCGTCCGAGGCGCTCCTGCCACGACTCGGTGAAGCCGTGGCGCGCCTGCGCGCGGTCGCCGACGATGGTGAGGCTCCGCGACGGGCAGCGGTTCAGCAGCATCCGCCACTCCGCGTCGGTCAGCTCCTGGGCCTCGTCCACGACCACGTGCGCAAACGGTCCGGCCAGCAGGTCGGGGTCTGCGTCGGGATCTGCGTCGTCGTCGAGGGCTCCTCGCAGGTCCTCGCCGCGCAGCATCGACATGACGTGCATGTCCGAGTCGTCCGACGCCATGAGGTGCTCGGCGACCGCGGCCCTCTCCTCACGCTCGACGGCGAGGGCGCGGTCGCGCCGGCGACGGCGCTGCGTCGCCTCGCGGTCCCCGAGCCGGCGCCGGGCCGTGTCCAGCAACGGCAGGTCCGACACCGTCCACGCGGTCGGCTCGGCGCGCTGGAGCAGACGCACCTCGGAGATCTCGAGGGAGGGCGCGCACCGGTGCAGGTAGGCCGGGACGGTCCACAGGTCACCGACGAGGTCGTCGGCGTCGAGGAGCGGCCAGGACCGCTCGAAAGCCGTCCTGAGCTCGCGGTTCTGCTCGAGCGCGTGCCGGACCATCGCCGGTGTCGCCTCGAGCTCGATGTCCTGGCCGTCGTCGTCGACGCGTGCCTCCAGGTCGTGGCGCTCGAGGAGGATGGCGACAAGGGCGTCCCAGACGTCGTCGCGGGCTTCGTTGTGGGGCAGGTGGATTCCCGCCGCGAAGGCTTCCTGCCAGTCGGCGGGGGAGAGCCAGACCTCGGCCCAGGGTGTCACGACCTCCATCCCGCGGGTCGGTGGCTCCTCGTAGAGTGCGACGGCCGGCTCGATGGCGTCGACGAGCGCGGTCGAGGCCTTGAGGCGCGCCACGTCGGCGTCGACCTCCGGGGGAGCCGCGGCACCCTCTGCGACGAGGTCGCGCAGGGTGCACGTCTGCACGCCCTCCTCACCGAGGCTCGGCAGGACGTCGAAGACGTAGGCGAGGTAGGGCTCGTGGGGTCCGACGAAGAGCACGCCTCCGCGGCGGTGGCCGAGCCGCGGGTCGGAATAGAGCAGGTATGCCGTCCGGTGCAGTGCGACGACCGTCTTGCCGGTGCCCGGGCCGCCGTCGACGACGAGGGCGCCCCGGGAGCCGGCCCGGATGATGGCGTCCTGGTCGGCCTGGATGGTGGCGAGGACGTCCCTCATCCGCGGTGACCTGCTCGCGCCGAGGGATGCGATGAAGGCGGACTCGTCGTCGAGCGCGGCGCGTCCCTCGAGGCCGTCCGGTGTGAAGACCTCGTCCCAGTAGTCGCTGATGCGACCCCGGGTCCAGCGGTAGCGCCGCCGGCTCACCAGGCCCAGCGGGTTCGCATGGGTGGCGCCGAAGAACGGCTCGGCTGCCGGGGACCGCCAGTCGATGAGCAACCGTCGACCGGTGCTGTCCGTGAGGCCGAGACGGCCGACGTACACAGGACGGGAATCATTCTCATTCACCATGTGGCCGAGGCACAGGTCGAGCCCGAAACGGCGCAGGGTGCGCAGCCGCGCCGTCAGCCGGTGGACCTCCTGGTCGCGGTCCAGGGCGGCCTGCCCGGTGCCGGCGGGCGCCCGGCGCGCGACCTCGAGGCGGTCGGACAGGTCGGCGACGGTCTGGGCCATCGTCTCGGCGACGGCGGCGAAGTGGGCGTCGTCGTGGGCGATGAGGGCCGGGTCGGACTTGGCTGTCAGGTGGTCACGAAGGTCGAATGCGCTGGTCGTCGAAAAGGTCACGGGTGAGCTCCGTCCCGGGTGCTGGTGTCGAGCCAGCGATTCTCGGGCACGACTGGGGTCTTGCCGCAAGACCCGGGGTGCGCTATACGTTGGAAATGGAAGGACGCGTCGTACGCGCCCTTCCTTCTTCATGTCCGGCCCGTGGTCCCGGGTGGAGCCTCATGGTCGTGCCCATAACGCCGATAATCGACATTATGTCACTTTGGGTTCGAGAGGGCCTCCCCGGTGGCGCGTGCACCGTGGTCCTGACGACGTCGGCCGAGCCGTACCCTTGCCCGTGATGCAGTGCGACTACTTCGACGCCGGCCGCTGTCGTTCGTGCGCCCTGATGGGCGTGCCGTATGCCGTGCAGCTCGCCGACAAGGACGCACGCTGTCGTCGCGCCCTGGCTGACGTCGCCCCGGACGTCACGTGGCTCGAGCCCTGTCCCAGCGCCGAGTCCGCGTTCCGCAACAAGGCCAAGCTCGTCGTCGGTGGACGCGCTGGGTCCGTCACCGTCGGGATCCTCGACCCCGGCGCCAACGGCGTCGACCTGCGCGCCTGCGGCCTGCACGAGCAGCCGCTCCAGGAGCTGATCCCCCGGGTGGCCGACCTCGTCGACGAGCTCGGACTCGTGCCGTACGACGTCAGTGCCCGTCAGGGCGAGCTCAAGCACGTCATCCTGACCCTCTCCCCCACCGGTGAGGTCATGCTGCGCTTCGTCCTCCGCTCGCGCCGTCACCTCGCCCTGCTGGAGTCGCGCCTGCCGATCCTGCGCGCCCGGCTCCCCGAGGTGAGCGTCGTCTCGGTCAACCTGCAACCCGAGCACAAGGCCGTTCTCGAGGGCGACACGGAGATCATCCTGACGGAGCTGGGCGAGCTGGCCATGCCGGTCGGCGAGATCACCCTCTTCCTGCGCCCCAACAGCTTCTTCCAGACCAACACCGCGGTTGCCTCGGCGCTCTACCGTCAGGCACAGACCTGGATGCAACGGATGGCGCCCTCCGTGATCCTCGACCTCTATTGCGGCGTGGGCGGATTCGCCCTGCACGGCGCTCTGGCCGGGGCTGGTCGCGTGGTGGGCATCGAGGTGTCGGCAGAGGCCGTCCGCAGCGCCGAGACCAGCGCCGCACGGCTGCGCGCGGAGCGACCTGACGTGGGGACCCTCGAGTTCCGCGCCGAGGACGCCACGGAGGTCGACACCCTCGACCGGGCGCTGCGACGAGGTGACACCTCGATGGTCGTGGTCAACCCTCCCCGTCGCGGGATCGGCCCCGACCTGGCGGCCTGGGTCGAGCGCTCCGACGCCACGCACCTCGTCTACTCGAGCTGCAACGTCGACAGTCTCGCGGTCGACCTCGCGAGACTTCCCTCCTACGTCGCACGCGAGGCGCGGCTGTTCGACATGTTCCCGCAGACGACACACCACGAGGTCATCGTCCGGCTCGAACGCGCCCAGGAGTCCTCCGCCACCTGAGCGCGCGGGCCCAGCACGGCCGGGTCCGCCCATGCCTTTCCTGGGCCCCTCCTGACCCAACCCTGAACCCACCCTGAACCAAACCTGAAGGGTTCTGGGGCCGCATCTGGGCCATGCCTGAACCGCGCCCCGGGCAGTCGTCCCCATTCGTTCCCTCTGTCACAGATTCCCTGTCCGGCCACGCGCCGACCGGCGCCGTCGTAACCTGCGACCAAGGGAGCCGTTGGGGCGGATTCCCTTGCGACACAGGCAAATCCGGCTATGTGCGCATTCCACCCGCTTTGGGTGATTTGGGGAGGAAACAGCATGACAATTCGCCGACGGGGGCTCTACGCGACCCTTGCAACCATCACACTGCTGCTGCCGGGCTCGACGGCACTGGCGCAGGCCTCAGTGGCCACGGCTCCACCCACGGTCGCCGCCGTGGCCCCGGAGCCGATCTCCAACCTGCCGATCGTCGCCATCGACCTCACGGACCCCGACGCGACCAAGAACCAGCTCAGCTACCTCAACGCCTCCAAGGACAACTCGGTCGGCGCGACGGTCAACCTGGTCGACGGCTCCAACGCTGCCTACGCGATCGTCGACGCCCCAGCCACGATCAAGGGCCGCGGGAACTCGACGTGGACCAAGGCCAAGAAGCCGTACCAGATCAAGTTCAAGACGGCCGCCGGCCCGCTCGGCATGGAGTCGGCCCGCACCTGGGTCCTGCTGGCCGACTACTCCGACCCGTCGTTCATGCGCAACAAGCTGAGCTACGACCTCGCGCGTGCGGTCAACCTGGCCTACTCCCCCGAGTCCCGCTTCGTCGACGTCAAGATCAACGACGTCGACGGCGAGCACGTCCTCGGCAACTACCTGCTGACCGAGAAGACCGAGGTGGGCCCCACCCGGGTCAACCTGACGGACCCGCAGGCCAACCTCGTGGAGCTGGACCAGAACTACGGAACGGCAGAGCCGTTCTACTTCACCACCGCCACGAGCAAGCGGATCTTCACGCTCAAGGACGCGCCCGGTGGCGTCAACGCCACCCTCACGGCGGACCAGGCGGCCGGCTGGGCCAGCACCAAGGCCTATCTGAACAGCCTGGAGACGGCGCTCTACGCGCCCACCCCTGACTGGACGAAGATCAGCTCGATGATCGACGTCGACTCCTTCGTCAAGTACTACTTCGTCCACGAGGTCGCCGAGAACTACGACTTCAACCGGTCGAGCATGTACTTCTACAGGAACGGCCCCAGCGACACGCTGCACGCCGGACCGGTGTGGGACTTCGACCTCTCGCTCGGCAACTTCACGGCCCAGGCATGGGGTGGAGACCCGAGCTCCGACTACGTCAAGACGACGACCTTCCTGCGGAGCAACACGCACAGCTGGTTCGAACAGCTCATGCGCAACCCGCAGTTCGTCGCCCGGGCGAATGCCCTCTACACCTCGACGGTCCGGCCGCAGGTCAACGCGATGAAGGCGCAGATCGACTCCCTGAGCCCGGTGCTGTCCGCGTCGGCCACCCGCGACTTCGAGATCTGGTCGGGGTCGCGCAGCAACCCCACGACCTTCAGCAACGGTGTGACGGCGCTCAAGGCCTGGACCGCGAGCCGGGTCGGCTACCTCGCCCAGGCGTACGGATCGAGCCTGCCGACCTTCAGGTTCGCGGCCCACCTCGCATCGATCGGGTGGCAGCCGACCGTCTCCGGCGGCATGATCGCCGGCACCACGGGTGAGTCGAGGCGCATGGAGGCGCTCCGTTTCCAGGTCGTCAACACCGCCCTGACCGGCGGTGTGCAGGGCAACGCCTACGTCCAGAGCCTCGGCTGGATGGGCTACGGGGCCACCAACGCGGTCGTCGGCACGACCGGCCGCTCGCTCCGGCTCGAGGCGGTGCAGCTGCGGCTGACGGGTGCCCTGGCCACGAACTTCGACCTCGCCTACCGGGTGCACGTCCAGAACGTGGGCTGGATGCCGTGGGTCAAGAACGGCGCCACGACGGGCACAACGGGGCGGTCGCTGCGCATCGAGGCGATCCAGATCCGGCTGCTCGACAAGACGCCGTAGCCGATACCGTCACCCCGTCGGCCTCCCGAACCCAGATCGCCGGGAGGCCGACGGGGCGTGCCCGCGTCTTTGCATAATGTCGATTAACGGCGAATCACATTGTGGCACAAAGGAATTCGCTACCCCGCGCGACGACCCAGTCCGGCCGCATAGTCGTCCAGTGCGCGAAGGACGGCGGGCGCGCGGTAGACGCGGTTGCGGCGGTGGCCCGTCGACTCGAGCAGCACGCCGTCCTCGACGAGCCGACGCAGCCCGCCCTGTGCGGTGGGGGCGGACACCCCCAGCTCGCGGATGACCACCCTCGCCGTGACCACCGGCTGGCGCAGCAGCAGGTCGAGGATCGCCCAGGACGCGGACCCGGCCCGTGCCGTGACCACCTCGGACCACCCCGCACGCACCTCGCGAAGCGTGCCGACGAGCTGCTCACCGATGTGGGTGCCGTTGCGGGCCGCTTCGGCGACGCATCTCAGGATCGGCTCGATGTCGCCACCGCGATAGGCGGTCAGGGCGGCGAAGTAGTCGTCGCGGATGGCGAGCAGGCCTGCCGAGATCGGGACCGTCACCCGTCGGATGGCGCCGGTGTGGAGCAGCACCGAGTGCAGGAGCGCACGCCCCGTGCGGCCGTTGCCGTCGGTGAAGGGGTGGATCGTCTCGAACTGGGCGTGAGCCAGGGCGGCGTGGGCCAGGGGCGGTAGGTCGTCGCGATCCATGAAGGCGACGAGGTCTCGCATGAGGCCGGGGACCTCGGCAGCGACCGGTGGGACGTAGTCCGCGTCCCCCGGGTGGCGGGCCGAGCCCCCGACCCAGACCTGCTGGTCGCGCCAGCGACCCGGCACGTGGTGCGACTGCTGGGCCATGAGGGCCCGGTGCATGGCCAGCACGGCGTCCTCGTCGAGCCGCCCGGCGAGATCCAGCGCGGCCTGCATCGTGCGGACGTTGCCGAGGATGACACCGGCGTTGGCCCGGTTGCCCTCGCCGATCTCTGCCTCGGCCAGGGCTCGGGCCGAGGATGTGAGGTTCTCGATCTGCGAGCTGGCGGCACTCTCCGAGCGCAGCAGGACCGAGGCGAAGGGGGCGATCTCCCCCGCTCCCCCGGCGTCGAAGGCCGCGAGCAGCCGGGTGGCCTCGTCGAGGTCCGCCGCGACGTCGCCCGGCAGGTCGAGACGGACGCCGGCGATGCGGGGCACCACGGCCGCCTCGAACGACGACGGGGTCGAGCGCAGGGAGCGCCGGGACACCTCGAGCAGTCCCTCGACGGGCTGCCACGAGACCGTCGTAGCCTCGAGGGCAGGCCATGGTCCGGCCATCTCTGACCACCTCCTGAGTAAAGGTTAGACCATAACCTTAATCAAGAGGCAGGCGCGAGGCATGGGGCACCTGCGACGGGGCGTCGATGACCCACCACGCGGCATACGGGCTCAGCGACGCCACACCGTCGACGCCGCCGAACACGGGGTAGCCGCCGAGCACGTCGAAGGGACGGGTGATCCCGGCCTCGGCGAAGTGCCGCACCTCGAGGGTCTGCCAGGACGACGTCACGTTGTAGACGCACAGCATCGATCCGCTCGGATGGGTCCGGACGACGGCGAGGACGCCGTCGTCCGTCTCCCACAGCACCCGGGTCAGTCCGGATGCGTGCAGCGGTGGCAGCCCCGCACGCACGCTCGCGAGATGCCGCAGCCCGCGGAAGACCTTCCCCGGGACGGTGCCGAGGTCATCGCGTCGCGCGGCGAGGCCCCAGTCCAGCCGCTCACGGTGAGCCCAGCGGTTGTCGTCCTCGTGCCCCGGTTCCTGCGCCCACCGCGGGTCGTTCGGCATCCCGAGCTCGTCCCCGCTCCACACCACGGGGATGCCGCCCCACCCCGCGATGATCGCGTGGGCGAGGAAGAGCCGTGCGAGCCCCAGCCCGGTTCCGGTCGTGTCGCCGAGTGCGTGCGCGTGGGCGAGGCCCGTCAGCGAGGCCGCCGTGCCGCTGATGCGCTTGTCGCCGGTGGCCGGGTTGTGCTGGAAGACGAGGCCGTGCGCCCACGAGCCGGGGTGCTCACCGGCGTACCAGTTCGACAGGAACCGGCGGTGGGCATGGCCGTCGAGGCCGGCTGCCGCCGCGTCGCCGTCGTCGATGGCCCAGCCGATGTCGTCGTGGCAGCGCACGTAGCAGATCCAGGTGCCACTGGGCGGTGTGGTCGGCAGCGACGACAGGGCCTGCTTCGTCAGCCCGGTGCTGGCCGTCGCCAGCATCGACCACACCTGGACCATGAGGCTGTTGTGATAGGCGAGGTCGCTGACCCGCCCTGCGTGCTCACCCTGCCCGAGGTACTGCACGAGGTCGCGGGGGCCGACGATCGCCTCGGCCTTGAACGCGAGAGCGGGGCACGCGATACGGGCCACCGTGCGCAGCGCCTGGGTGACGGCGTGGACCTCGGCCTGGTTCTGGCAGTTCGTCCCGAGCCGCTTCCACGTGAAGGCGATGGCGTCGAGCCGCAGCACCTCCACACCGAGGTTCGCCAGGTAGAGCACGATGTCGGCGTACTCGACGAGGACGTCGGGGTTGGCCCAGTTGACGTCCCACTGCCACTCGTTGAACGTCGTCCAGACCCAGCCCCCGAGGTCGTCGTCCCACGTGAAGTTGCCCGGCGCGAAGTCAGGGAAGACCTCCGGCAGGGTGCGCTCGTAGGCGTCCGGCATGACCCGGTCGGGGAAGACGTGGAAGTAGTCGCGATAGCGCGACTCCCCCGCCCGGGCCCGCTCCGCCCACTCGTGCTCGCGCGCGACGTGGTTGAGCACGAGGTCCAGCACGAGCGAGATGCCTTGTCCCCGAAGGTCGCTCGCCAGACGAACCAGGTCATCGACGTCGCCGAGATCGGCACGGACGGTGCGGTAGTCCTGGACCGCGTAACCGCCGTCGTTGTCGCCCTCCCGCGGCTGCAGCAACGGCATGAGGTGCAGGTAGGTGACCCCGAGGTCACGCAGGTAGTCGATGCGCCCGCGCAGCCCCTCGAGGTCGCCGGCGAAGCGGTCGGTGTAGCAGGCATAGCCGAACATGCCCGGTTGCTGGAGCCAGTCCGGGCGCAGCAGGCGCCGTTGGTCGAGACGACGCAGCTCCGGCGACCGGACGCGGTGGGCCGCGACGGCGCGCTCGACGAGCCGAAGGGTCAGCGCGGAGACGTCGCGATCGGGGTAGAGCACCGTGAGCGCAGCGACGAGGTCGTCGCACCAGCGTTCGAGCCGCAGCTCGATGGTCTCGCGGTCGGCGTCGTCGAGACCCTCCAGCAGGGAGGCCATCGCCTCCGTCGTCGGTCGCACGTCATGGGCGCCTTGGCTCATGGCCCGATTGAACAGCACCGGGCGTCCGGGCGACAGTGGCACGCCCGGTCACGCGCAGGCCCTCACCCGCGCCGCGTCACTCGAACGGGCTCGGATCGCCCGCCCCGACCCGGGTCACGACGGGGTGGCCGTCGGAGTAGTCGACGACGGTCGTGGGCTCGAGGCCACACTCCCCCGAGTCGATGACGGCGTCGATGACGTGGTCGAGGCGGTCCTTGATCTCCCAGCCCTCGGTCATCGGCTCGTCGTCCTCGGGCAGCAGGAGAGTGCTCGACAGGATCGGCTCACCCAGCTCGCGGAGCAGCTCACGCACGACCGGGTGCTCGGGGATGCGTACGCCGACGGTCTTCTTCTTCGCATGGAGCAGCCGCCGCGGCACCTCCTTCGTCGCCGGCAGGATGAACGTGTACGGGCCGGGAGTCACCGCCTTGATGGCGCGGAAGACCGAGTTGTCGAGGTGGACGAACTGGCCGAGCTGGGCGAAGTCCGCGCAGACGAGCGTGAAGTGGTGCTTGTCGTCGAGGTGCCTGATGCGAAGGATGCGCTCCTTGCCCTCGGGGTTGTCGAGGGAGCACCCGAGGGCGAAGCAGGAGTCGGTCGGGTAGGCGATGAGTCCGCCTGATCGCAGGATCTCGACCGCCTGGTGGATCGCCCTGGGCTGCGGGTCCACCGGGTGGACGTCGAAGTACTTCGCCATGGTGCCCACCCTGCCATGCTGGCGTCCATGACTGGGCACACGGGCGAGGACGAGGTCGCCGTCGAGGTCGTCGACAACCCGGACCGGGGTCGGTTCGAGCTGCGTGAGGGAGAGGAGGTCATCGGCGTCGCGAGGTATGCCGTCGTCCCTGGCGACGCACCGGACGCCACCGACCGTGTCGTCTTCTTCCACACGGAGGTCCGCCACGACCACGAGGGACGGGGGCTCGCGGCACGTCTCGCGTCGTCCGCGCTCGAGGCCACCATGGCGTCGGGGCGCTCGATCGTCGCGCTGTGCCCGTACATCAAGGTGTACCTGCGTCGACACCCGGAGCCGTATGCCGGCAGCGTCGTCACGCCGACCGCCGTCGACGTCGAGGCGGCTGAGCGAGCCGCGGCGGCCGAGAGGTGAGCCGGCCGCACGTCGTCGTGGTGGGCGGCGGCATCGTCGGGTCGGCAGTGGCGCGCCGGCTCACCCAGTGCGAGCCGCGCCCCGACGTCACGCTCGTCGAGAAGGAGGCTCGGCCTGCCATGCACCAGACGAGCCGCAACAGCGGGGTCGTGCACGCCGGGCTGTACTACGCTCCCGGCTCCGCCAAGGCCCGGCTGTCGCGCGAGGGAGTCCGCCGGCTCCGCCTGTACTGCCGGGAGCGTGGGCTGCCCTACGACGAGGTGGGCAAGCTCGTCATCGCGCTCGACGACGTCGAGACGGAACGCCTCCGGGACATCGAGGTCAGGGCCAGGGCCAACGGCGTGCCCGGCCTCAGATGGCTCGGTCCCGGCGCCCTGCGCGACGTGGAGCCGCACGTGGTCGGTCGGGCTGCCCTTCACTCCCCCACGACGGCGATCACCGACTTCTCCACCGTGGCCGCAGCGATGCTGGACGACGCGGCCGCTCGTGGCGCGGAGGTGCTCACCGGTTTCGAGGTCACCGGCCTCGAGCACCGCGACGCTCGCGTCGACGTCCGAGCCGCCGACGGCCGTCGCCTCGATGCGGATCTCGTCGTCGTCGCAGGAGGCCTGCACGCGGACCGGCTCGCCGTTCTCGCCGGCGACGGGCCGAGCCCCGCGATCGTGCCGTTCCGGGGCGAGTACGTCCGCCTGCGCGCGTCGGCCACGCACCTCGTCCGCGGTCTCGTCTATCCGGTGCCCGACCCGCGCTACCCGTTCCTCGGGGTCCACCTGACCCGCCGGGTCGACGGCAACGTGCTCCTCGGGCCTAACGCGGTCCTCGCGACGGCCCGGGAGGGCTACCGCCGCCGGGACGTGGAGCTCGACGTGGTCCGGGCGCTGGTCGTCTCACGCGGGTTCCGGCACTTCGCCCGGGCCAACCTCCTCACCGGCGCGCACGAGGTCGCCGGCTCGTTGAGCCGTCGCCTGTTCGTCGAGCGGGCGCGCCGCTACGTGCCGGCCATCGAGCACGCAGACGTCGTGCCCGGGGCAGCCGGAGTGCGGGCACAGGCCATGGATCCCGACGGCTCCCTCGTCGAGGACTTCCGGTTCAGTCGGGTCGGTTCGGTGCTGTGCATCCGCAACGCACCGTCGCCGGCCGCCACGGCGTCCCTCGCCATCGCCGACCTGGTCGTCGCCCGGCTCGACCTCGGCTGATCTCGGCTGGCGGCGGTCGGGTGGCCGCGCGCGTCACTGCTTGCCGAAGTACGTGCTCGCCTCCATCGCGTCCACCACCGAGTCGCCGCCGTGCGCGTCCTTGGACCAGCCGAGCAGGTCGATCCCCGCGTCGACGCCGACGATGGCTGGCGCGACGGTCCCTGCCAGGGCGGCCCACTTGGAGACCTTGATCTCTGGGCCGTGGGCCGGGTTGAGCGCGATCTGTGTCCCGAGGGCGTTGGGGAGCGGGTCGTCCCCGACGAACGGCACGTGGTCGACGAACGAGCCCAGCGGGTTCTGCAGCGTCGTCAGCATCTCCCCGCGCACGTGGTAGTTGCGGATCTGGCCCGCGGAGTAGCTCGCATCACCCATGCCGAGCGCCGTTGCCGCCGCCACCGTGTTGGCGTGGACGCCGGCCGCGTTGAACGTCACGGCGGGAATGTCGGTGGCGACCGAGGCGGTGCTCGCGAGGCCCCCTCCGAGGGAGTGACCGGTGATGACCATGTTCTCGCTCCCCACCGAGCCGGCGAGGTCCTGGGCGAGGGAGATGGCCTGCAGGTGCTGGCCGCTCAGGGCTCCGATCCCCTGCTGGGCATTGGTGCCCCAGTCGCTCAGCGACGTCGTGCCGGCGAAGGCAAGGACGTACTGGCCGTCCTCGTTGCGGTAGACGGCCGCGTCGAACCCGTCCCCGGTGTGCAACCGGTCGGGGTCGATCCCGAGCTGCTGCAGGGCGTCGGCATCGAGCGGTGACCAGCCGTCGACCTCGCTCGGGTGGTAGACGTTGTCGGCCACGTGCGCCAGCTCGAGGTCGATGTCGTGCGGCGACCTGCCGCGGACCTGGTCGGCGAGCGGAGCCGGTGCGGTGACGGCATCGGCGCCGGTGGTTCCCGCCCCACCGAGCCAGGGGAAGAGCCCGGGAGGAGCGAGTGGTCCGGGCGAGGCCACCCCGAGCGCGCTCGTCCCGCGCTGCGCCCGGGCGTTGTCCGTGAGCCGGCGCGACATCGTCTCGAGGGTCGAGCCGAGAGCCACGAGGGACGCGGAGGTCGTGCGCCACCTGTCCTGGGCGGACTGGGCGTCGTCACCACCCCAGGAGCGGCCGATGACGGCGAGCGCCCGGGTGCCCGCCGACCGGATGCCGTCCACCTCGGCGGCGCACGCGGTGAGCTCGCGCGCGGTGCGCTCGAGGGCTTCGGGGTCTGCACCCTTGCGGTAGAGCACGTTGGCCTCCTGTCGACGGTGGGCCCCACCGTAGGTGCCCCCAGGTGGTCGGTCCATGGGGAGCACTCCCCAGCGTGTCGGCCCGCTGAGACCGGAGGTCAGCCCCGGCGGCGCACGACGACGAACCGCCCGATCACGCCGATGGCCAGGACCACGGCGCCCGTGGCGAGGGAGCCGGTCGGGACCGCCAGGGCCAGCACGACGCACCCGGCCAGTCCGGCGAGGGCGAGTGCCCGGGGGTAGCGACGGTGCTGCCGGTCCTGGGTCAACGCCGACGCGTTGGCCACCCCGTAGTAGGTGAGCACGCCGAAGGACGAGAACCCGATGACCCCGCGGAGGTCGGTGAGCAGCACGAGCACGACGACGACGGCGCCCAGCGCCAGCTCGGCCCGGTGGGGCACGTGGAACCGTGGATGCACCGCCGACAGGGCCCGTGGCAGGTCGCCGGCGCGGGCCATCGCCAGCGTCGTGCGGCCCACGCCCGCCACGAGAGCCAGCAGCGCCCCGAGGGCTGCGACGGTTGCCGCGGCGGAGGCCACCCACGGCAGCCACCCGTCCGGGCCCTGAACCATCACCGCGAGCTGGTGCACCGGGGCCGCCGTCGAGGCGGTGGCCCCCGGTCCGAGCACGTGCAGCAGGATTCCTGCCGTGACGGCATAGAGCGGCACGACGACGGCGAAGCTCAGCACGATGGCGCGCGGGATGGTCCGCGCCGGGTCCAGCACCTCCTCTCCCAGCGTCGCGACGCGGGCGTACCCGGCGAACGCGAAGAAGAGCAGGGCTGCGCCTTGGAGCACGCCAGCCCAGCCACCCGCGCCGGGCGTTGGCTCACCGCCGTCGAGCGGGGTTGCTCCCCACAGCCTGACCGCCGACACGATCAGGACGGTGACGAGCAGGGCGAGGACGATGATGACGAGGATGCGTGTCAGGGCCGCCGTCCGCGTGATCCCGCGGTAGTTGACGGCGACGATCGCCGCCACGACGGCCGCCGCGAGGGGCCGCTGCCACGCGGGCGGGGCCACGTAGACGGCGATGGCCAGAGCCATGGCTGCACAGCTGGCGGTCTTGCCGATGACGAAGCCCCAGCCGGCGACGAAGCCCCACCGGGGCCCCAGTCGCTCGCGCCCGTAGACGTAGGTGCCCCCGGACGTCGGGTACTGCGCGGCGAGCTGGGCGGACGACGTGGCATTGCAGAACGCGATGACGGCAGCGATGCCGAGCGAGACGAGCAGCAGGGATCCGGCCGCCGCGGCAGCGGGCGAGAATGCCGTGAAGAGACCGGCGCCCACCATCGACCCGACACCGATGAAGACGGCGTCGCCGGTGGTGAGGCGCCGGGCCAGCGCGGCGCCCTGGCCGGGAGTGGTCATGGCCCCGAGTCTGCCGTGGCCGGGCGACCGGCACCCGCCGGGGCCTGCCCGGCGGGTGCCGGTCCGGCCCGGTCCGGCCCGAGGGCCCGGTCCGTCCCGAGAGCTCGGACCAGGCCCGTCCAATGCCGATGGCCAGCTGCGAAGGTCAGCTGCGAAGGTCGGTGAGCATCGACTCGAACGGCGTGACCTGCGCGAACGGGTCGACTCGGGCGGCCCGGGGTGAGCCCAGGACCAGAGCCGCGAACGCCGTGCCCGCGCGCTCGATCCGGTCTCCGAGCCGTCCGGCGTCGACGCTCCCCCAGTCCTCGCTGGCCGCGAACACCGCCACCGGGGCGACAAGCGCCCCGAGGTGCGCGAAGAGCGGACGCAGGGCGTGGTCGATCGCGAGCGAGTGGCGTGCCGTGCCGCCCGTCGCGCCGAGCAGCACCGGGGTGTCGCGGAGCGCGTCCTTGGGAAGCACGTCGACGAGCATCTTGAACAGCCCGCTGTAGGACGCGGCATACACCGGCGTCGCGACGACGACGGCATCGGCCTCGGCGATGGCGTCGAGACGCACCTGCAGGTCGGGAGAGGCGAAGCCGGTCAGCACGTTGTTCGTCACGTCGTGCGCGACGTCGCGGACGTCGACGACCTCGACGACGACCTCGCCCACGTCGTGACCGGCCAGGGCCCGGACGGTGGCCTCGGTCAGGCGGTCGGCGAGCAGCCGCGTCGAGGACGGCTGGGTCACGCCGGCCGTGATGACGGCGAGGTGGAAGGGGGTCTGCGTGGTCACGAGGTCACCTCCAGGGTGGTCGGCTCGGGCGAGGCGCCGGTGACGGCGTCGCCGTCGGCGTAGACGGTGGTGTCGTGCGCGCCGCCGGCGGCCGCGACCCGGTTCGCGTGGATCGGGGCGTCGGGGACGTGCGCGGGCTTGAGGGCTGCGAACTCCTTGCGCAGCACGGGCACGACCTCCTCACCGAGGATGTCGAGCTGCTCGAGGACGGTCTTGAGCGGGAGCCCGGCGTGGTCGACGAGCCACAGCTGGCGCTGGTAGTCGCCGGCGTAGTCGCGGAAGCCGAGGGTGCGCTCGATGACCTCCTGCGGGCTGCCGACGGTCAGTGGCGTCTGGCTCGTGAACTCCTCGAGCGTGGGGCCGTGGCCGTAGACCGGCGCGTTGTCGAAGTAGGGCCGGAACTCGCGGACGGCGTCCTGGCTGTTCTTGCGCATGAAGACCTGCCCGCCGAGTCCGACGATGGCCTGGTCGGCGCTGCCGTGCCCGTAGTGCTCGAACCGGCGACGGTAGAGCTGCACCATCTGCTTCGTGTGGCTGGCCGGCCAGAAGATGTGGTTGGAGAAGAAGCCGTCGCCGTAGTAGGCGGCCTGCTCGGCGATCTCGGGGCTGCGGATCGAGCCGTGCCAGACGAACGGCGGCACGCCGTCGAGCGGACGCGGCGTCGAGGTGAAGCCCTGGAGCGGGGTCCGGTACTTGCCCTGCCAGTCGACGACGTCCTCGCGCCACAGGCGGTGCAGCAGGGCGTAGTTCTCGATGGCGAGCGGGATGCCGTCACGGATGTCCTTGCCGAACCAGGGGTAGACCGGTCCGGTGTTGCCGCGGCCGAGCATGAGGTCCATGCGGCCGTCGCTCAGGTGCTGGAGGTAGGCGTAGTCCTGGGCGATCCGGACGGGGTCGTTCGTCGTGATGAGGGTCGTGGAGGTCGAGAGGACGAGCCGCTCGGTCTGGGCGGCGATGGCCGCGAGCAGGACGGTCGGGTTGGCCGGCGCCGCGAAGGGCGGGTTGTGGTGCTCCCCCGTCGCGAAGACGTCGAGCCCGACCTCCTCCGCCTTCCTCGCGATGGCCACGGTGGCCTTGATGCGCTCGTGCTCGGTCGGCGTACGGCCCGTCGTGGGGTCGGTGGTGACGTCGCCGACGGTGAAGATCCCGAACTGCATGTGTCCCAGCTCCTTGTGATTGAGAATTCAATCATACCTAACGCGACGACCTCCTCCGCCATTCCCGCTGTGACATCCTGTCGCGGTGAGCCCTGAGATCTCCCCCAAGGACCGCTTCATCACGGTCTACGGCCGCAACCCCGTGCACGAGGTGCTGCTCGACGAGGACCTGCACGTCGACAAGGTCGTCATCGCCGAGGGGGCCCGCGGCAGCGGTCTGCGCGAGATCCAGCAGGCGGCCCGACGGCGCCGCGTCGACGTGCAGTACGCGAGCGCCGAGCGGGTGAAGAAGCTCGCCGGCAACGGTCGCCAGGACCAGGGCGTCTTTGCGGACGTCGTGGCGCCGCGCATGCGACCGCTGGAGTCGGCGCTCGCGGAGGACGCAGCCTCCCTGCGCGCCGTCCTCGTGCTCGACGGGGTGACGACCCCCGCCAACGTCGGCATGATCCTGCGCTCGGCCACGGCGGCAGGCGTCGACGGCATCGTCGTCCCGCGCAAGGGCGTCGCCTCGCTCGACCCGCTCGTCGTCAAGGCCTCGGCGGGCGTCGCCTTCCGGGCCCCGATCCTCAAGGCTTTCACGGCTGCCGAGGCCGTGAGCGACCTCAAGCGCGCCGGCTTCCACGTGGTCGGGCTCGACGCCGACGGCGACGACGACCTCTTCGCGGCCCACCTGCCCGAGCCGGTCGCGTTCGTGCTCGGCAGCGAGACCGCGGGGCTGACCCCGGAGGTGGCCGATCTCGTGGACACCTGGGTGTCCATCCCGATGGCTGCGGGCGTGGAGTCGCTCAACGTGTCCGCCGCGGCCGCCGTCGTCTGCTTCGAGCTCGTCCGGCGCGCACGCCTCTGAGCTGCGGGCGGGGCCGACCTACCCCCATGAGGTATGCCGTCCGGCGGCCACCCGCGCCCTCGCTCAGCGCCGCTCGGTTCCGTGGCGGTCCGTCAGGCGCCGGACGCGCGTCAGGCGCCCCACCTGTCCGCGAGCGCCCGCACCACGGTGAGGTTGCGAGCAGTGCCGACCGCTCCGGTCAGCCGCTCGATGCGCGCGTTGTTCAGCCGGGCAGCCTGGACGCCCTCGGCGAGGAACATGACGATGTCCCGGCCCTGGACGAGTGCGGCCTCGGTGGCGACGTCCCAGGCATGCAGCGCGCTGACGCCCTCGGGGTCGAGGTCACCCGTCATGAGCATGACGTAGCGCCTCGCATCCGGTGCGATCGGCGACTCGAGCGCCTCGGCCTCCTCGGCGAGCGTCCTCAGCTGCGCGGGCGTGCGCACGACGACCGGCACGTCGAAGCCGAACTCGGTGCTGATGGTCCGTCGCAGGTCCGCCTCGACCTTGGCAGCACTCCGTGTCGACCTGCGGACCCGGACGTTGCCGCTCTGGATGTAGGTCTCGACCTCCTCGTAGCCCTCCGTCTCCAGCAGCGCACGGAGCGCCTGCATCGGCACCTGCCGCTGCTTGCCGAGGTTGACGGCGCGCAGGAAGCCGATCCAGGTGGGCATCTCAGGCGTCCTGTCCGAGTGAGCAGGTGCCCTGGCCGACGGACTCGACGCGTCCACCGACGTGGACGGTCCCCTGGTCGTCGAGGTCGAGGATCAGCCTCGACGGACGGCCGACGGCAGCTCCCTGACTGACGACGACGGAGACGTCCCGGACGCCCTGCGCGACGAGCCAGCCACCGAGGTTGGCGCAGGCGGACCCGGTGGCGGGGTCCTCGAGGACCGCCTGACCCTGGGTGTAGAAGAGCCGGGCCTCGATGCTCGTGGGCCCGCTCCAGGCCCAGACGTAGACGTGCGGAGGCCGACCGGGTGAGGTCATGTGTTCGGCCATCCGGTGCGGGTCGGGGTCGCAGGCCCGGACGCCCTGGATGCTGTCGAGCCGAACGACGAGCTGCTCGACCCCTGCGTCGACCCAGCTCGCGTCCGAGCGCACGAGGTCGGCGACGTCGATCCCGAGGGCCGCGGCGAGCTCGGCACCGCTCGAGGACACCTCGCGGAGGGTCGCCGGTCGCGCGGTGAGGCGCCAGCCACCGTCCACGCGGTCGACGGGGATGCGCCCGGCCGGCATGGTGAGGTGAACGCTGTCCAGTCCGCCGGCGAGGGTGGCGACGACCTCGGCGGTCCCCAGGGTCGGGTGCCCGGCGAAGGGCATCTCGTGCCCCGGCGTGAAGATCCGCACGTCCGCCTCCCCCGCCGTGCCGTCCCCCAGGGATGTCACGAACGTCGACTCGCTGAGGTTGAACTGGCGGGCCCAGGCGAGCATCTCGTCCCGGGTGAGCCCGGCGGCGTCGGGGAACACGCAGAGCGGGTTTCCCGAGAAGGGGTGGCCGGCGATCGAGAAGACGTTGAGCAGGTGGAAGGGCAGGTCCATGGCCCGAGTCTGCCGGAGCGCCGTGGGCTGCCGCAGGCTCCCGCGCAGGGCTCGCCGATACTGTGACGGTCATGGCCACTCCCGACGGCGTCGTTCCCGGCAACATCTACCTCTTCCGGCACGGCGAGACGGAGTGGTCGCTCAGCGGGCAGCACACCGGCACGACCGACCTGCCGCTGCTGCCCGAGGGCGAGGCGGCCGCCCGCGAGCTCGCCGACGTGCTGCGCAGGCACCGCTTCGAGCGCGTCCTCGTCTCGCCCCTGCAGCGCGCCAAGCGCACCGCCGAGCTGGCCGGCCTCGGCGACTTCGAGGTGGAGCCGCTGCTGCGCGAGTGGGACTACGGCGCGTACGAAGGAGTCACGACCAAGCAGATCAGCGCCGAGATCGGCCACCCGTGGGAGGTCTTCGTCGACGGTGTGCAGCCGGGCGTCACCCCGGGCGAGACCGTCGACGAGGTGTCCGCGCGGGCCCAGCAGGTCATCGACAAGGTGTGGCCCGACCTCGAGCACGGCGACGTGGCCCTCTTCGGCCACGGCCACGCGCTCCGCGTCCTGACCGCCACCTTCCTCGGGCTCGACCCGCGCTTCGGCCAGCACCTCATCCTCGACGCCGGGTCGATGAGCGTGCTGACTCATCACCGATCCACCCGCTGCCTCGGGATGTACAACCTCTCCCCCTGGCGTCTGCTCGCCGACTGACGACGGCCCACGGTCCGCGCGGGCGACCGCTCGCGCAAAAGGGACGAAACGCCTGCGCCCGACCGGTCGGGCGGGATATCGTTCCGGCGACCGCTCGACCCGAGGAGCTGCCGTGCGCCACACGCCCATCACCGCCCCCGGGGCGGCCGCAACCGCTGTCGCCTCGCTTCTCGTCGGTCTCGCCGCGGTCGCGACAGCGCCACCCGCGGACGCCGGAGTGAGCACCCCGGGCCCGATCTCGTCGGTCGTCGCCACTCCGGGTCCCGCCGCCGGCCAGATCACCTTCACCTGGGCCGCGTCCGGTGCCAGCACGACCGGCTTCGTCGTGGAGACGGGACTGACCACCTTCAAGGTCGGCGACCCGGTCCTGCCCGACCATGGCCGCCGCCCGACGTACTTCACCTTCCCGGCGAACCGGCGCTCGGTCACCCTGAGCGCGGCTCAGGTCGCCTCCGCCGGCGCCGGCACCTCTTCCGCGAACCACCTCTACTACCGCTTCAAGGCGGTCAACCAGACCGCCTCCGGCACCGCCGTGCGCAGCTGGCCGTACCTGCAGAACGTCGCGGTCAAGCCGGCCACGCCCGCGGCGACGGGCACCGCCCTCCGCGTCGCGACCTTCAACGTCCACACCGCCACGGCCGCCTCCGGGGTGCGGCCCTGGACGACCCGGGTGTCCGGCATCGCCCGGACGATCCTGTCGCGCAAGCCCGGCGTCGTCACCCTTCAGGAGCTCGGCATCGGTCGAGCCGACGGCAGCACCCAGCCGAGCACGCTCGGCACCCTCACCCAGGCGCGCAGCCTGGTCGACACGCTCGCCGCACAGGGCGGCGGTCGCTACCAGCTCGTGCGGAGCACGCGCTTCGTGGCGCCCGGCACGCCAGAGGCGATCCAGGGAGCCCGCATCCTCTACGACACCAGCCGCTACCGTCTCGTCAGCTCCTGCCCGGAGCGGTCGGACAGCCTGCCGCTGAGCAACAACAGCTGGTCGAGCTCCTGCACGATCCCGCTTCCGACGCTCACGGGGGACGACGCCTGGAGCAGGCGGCGCGCCTCCTTCGCCGTGCTCGCCGACCGCACCACGGGGCGGCAGTTCTACGTCGTGTCCGCCCATCTCGACCAGCGGCACAGCACCGTGTACGCGACGGAGCGGACGTACGAGCGGCTGCGCGCGACGCAGGTCCGCGCGGTCCTGGCCCGGATCGACCAGCTCAACACCGGGCGGCTGCCGGTGGTCCTGTCGGGCGACCTCAACACCTACCAGAACAACCAGGGCGGCTACGACGCGCACGACACCCTCGTGTCGGCGGGCTACTACGACACCGCGGCCGCCGTGACCCAGGTCAACCCGCGCTTCACGACGATGAACCACTTCTCGTGCACGCTCACGGTGCCCGGCACCGGTTGGGGCAGCCGGCTCGACGTCGTCGCGGTCAAGGGCGTCAGCGGCGCGGCGCGCTGGGAGAACGTCATGGCCACCACCGACTGCGCCCGGCCGTCCGACCACAACATGGTCGTGGCCGACATCCGGCTTCCCTGAGCCCGGGCCGGCGTCGCAGCCACTCCCCGGCCGGCATGCGCCCTCAGGAACGGCCACACGGCATACGTCGGTGGCGTCGTGGCACGAACGGGTCGGCAGGCCGACCTCAGGCCTTGGGGAGCTCCCAGGTGTGGACGGGCTCGTTGGCCATCATGCCCTCGATGTAGTGGCGCAGCATCTCGCGCAACGCCTTGTCGCGGGTCAGGCCCCGCGCCTCGAGCCGGGCGACGCACTCGGTCTGCCACGAGGCGCCGTTGACGCCCAGCAGGCAGCGCTGCTCGATGATCGACAGGAAGCGGTCGCGGACGGCTGCGGAGACGCCCCAGCGCTCCAGGCCCTCGTGGGCCATCGGCAGGAGCCGGCGCAGCACGAGCTCGGTGGCCGGCACGTCCCCGAAGCCGGGCCAGTAGGTGCGGGCGTCGATCCCGAGGCGTGCCCCCTCCTCGAAGTTCGCCTCGGCTGCCGAGAAGCTCATGCGGGTCCAGACCGGGCGGTCCTCCTCGGCGAGGACGCGCATGGCGCCGTAGTAGAAGGCCGCGTTGGCCATGACGTCGGCGATGCTCGGGCCGGCCGGCAGGACGCGGTTCTCGACGCGCAGGTGCGGGCGGCCGCCGACGATGTCGTAGATCGGGCGATTCCAGCGGTAGACGGTGCCGTTGTGCAGCCGCAGCTCCTTGAGCTCAGGCACCTCGCCGCGCTCGAAGACCTCCTCGGGCTCCTCGTCGTAGAGCTCGGGCAGCAGGGCCGGGAAGTAGCGGACGTTCTCCTCGAACAGATCGAAGATCGAGGTGATCCACCGCTCGCCGAACCACACGCGGGGACGCACGCCCTGGTTCTTCAGCTCCACCGAGCGCGTGTCGGTGGCCTGGGTGAAGAGCGGGATGCGGGTCTCGGCCCAGAGGCGCTGGCCGAGGAAGAACGGCGAGTTCGCGCCGAGCGCGAGCTGCGGTCCGGCGAGGACCTGGGCAGCGTTCCAGTGGTCGGCGAAACGCTCGGGCTGCACCTGCAGGTGCAGCTGGATCGAGGTGCAGGCCGACTCTGGAGCGAGGCTGTCGGAGTAGCGGGCGATGCGCTCACCGGTCGGGCCCTCGAGCTCGAGCCAGACGTCCTCGCCACGGGCGTCGAGGACGGCGTTGTTGAGCGCGGCGTAGCGGATGTTCTCGCTGATCCAGTCGCCCTCGAAGTGCTCGGGCATGACCGTCGGCAGGATGCCGATGGCGACGATGCCGGCGTGCGCCTCGGCAGCCTTGGCAGACGCGCGGTTCAGCGACTCACGCAGCAGCTGCTCGAGCTCGATGGCCGAGTCACCCGGGAGTGGGCGGGGGTGGACGTTGAGCTCGATGTTGTAGCGCGCAAGCTCGGTCTGGTAGTCCTCGTCGGCGATCTGCTCGAGCACCGTCTTGTTGTCGAGCTTGGGACCGAGGTCCTCGTTGACGAGGTTGAGCTCGATCTCCAGACCGGTCATGGGGCGGTCGAACTCGAACTCGCTCTTGCCGAGCATGCGTTCGAACACGTCGAGGTCGCGGCGCACCTTCTCCCGGTACTGCTGCCGCTGCTCGCGCGTGTACCTGGCCTGTTCGACGTCGGCTCCCACGTGAGGAGACAACCACACTCGGGGTCCCGACGCGAGTGACGCGCACGGAGCGGTCGCCACCCGGACGTGCTCGTCGTCAGGTGGTGACCGCTCCGTGCACCGACTCAGCCCTCGAAGGCCTCCGGCGGCGGGCACGAGCAGACGAGGTTGCGGTCGCCGTAGGCCCCGTCGATGCGGCTGACCGGCGGCCAGTACTTGTCCGCGGCGTGGACCCCGACGGGGAAGGCAGCCTCGGTGCGCTCGTACGGATGACCCCACTCCCCCGCGATGTTGAGGGCGGTGTGCGGCGCGTGGCGCAGCATGCTGTCGCCGACGGCGACCTCGCCGGCCCGGATCGCCTCGATCTCACCGCGGATGGCGATCATGGCGTCGCAGAAGCGGTCGAGCTCGTAGAGGTTCTCGGACTCCGTGGGCTCGACCATGAGGGTGCCGGCGACGGGGAAGCTCATCGTCGGCGCGTGGAAGCCGTAGTCCACGAGCCGCTTCGCGACGTCGTCGACCGTCACGCCCGTCTCGGCCGTGATCTGCCGGACGTCGAGGATGCACTCGTGGGCCACCAGGCCGTCGTGCCCGGAGTAGAGCACCGGGTAGTGCTTGCGGAGACGGGCCGCGATGTAGTTGGCGCCGAGGACGGCCATCTGGGTGGCGTGCCGCAGCCCCTCGCCGCCCATGAGCCGCACGTAGGCCCACGAGATCGGCAGGATGCTCGCGGAGCCGTAGGGCGCGGCCGAGACGGGGCCGACGCCGGACTCTGGACCTGCCTCTGCCGCGAGCGGGTGGTTGGGCAGGTGGGGTGCGAGGTGGGCCCGGACCGCGACCGGGCCGACACCGGGACCGCCGCCGCCGTGCGGGATGCAGAACGTCTTGTGCAGGTTGAGGTGGCTGACGTCGGCGCCGAACTTGCCGGGCTGGGCCAGACCGACGAGGGCGTTGAGGTTGGCCCCGTCGACGTAGACCTGGCCGCCGGCCTCGTGGACGAGCTCGCACAGCTCGGTGATGGTGTCCTCGTAGACCCCGTGCGTCGACGGGTAGGTCACCATGATCGCCGCCAGGTCGTCGCGGTGGGTCTCGATCTTCGTGCGGAGGTCGTCCATGTCGACGGTGCCGTCCGGGGCGGTCTTGACGACGACGACCTTGAGGCCCGCCATGACCGCCGAGGCGGCGTTGGTGCCGTGGGCGCTCGCGGGGATGAGGCAGATGCGTCGGTGGCCCTCGCCGCGCGCCTGGTGGTAGGCGTGGATCGCGAGCAGGCCGGCGAACTCACCCTGCGAGCCGGCGTTGGGCTGCAGCGACACCGCGTCGTAGCCGGTGATCTCGCACAGCCACGCCGACAGGTCGTCGATGAGGGCGCGGATGCCCTCGGTCTGCTCGGCCGGCGCGAAGGGGTGGAGGTTCGCGAACTCCGGCCAGGTGACGGGCTCCATCTCGGTGGTGGCGTTGAGCTTCATCGTGCACGAGCCGAGCGGGATCATGCCGCGGTCGAGCGCGAAGTCGCGGTCGGAGAGCCGGCGCAGGTAGCGCAGCATCGCCGTCTCGGAGTGGTGAGCGTGGAACACCGGGTGCGTGAGGAACTCCGTCGTGCGTTCCAGGGCCTCGGGTATGCCGTGTGCCCCGGTCTCGTTGACCCGCCGGGTCACGTCGTCCGTCGCCTTGAGCCCGAACGCGTCGAGGACCGCGAGCACCGTTGCGGGAGTGGACGTCTCGTCGAGGCTGAGCGAGACACGGTCGGCGTCGACGCGCCACACGTTGATGCCACGGTCGGCGAAGGCCGTCGTGACCTCCTCCGCACGACCCGGGACGACGACCGTGAGCGTGTCGAAGAACGAGGTCGTCTCGACGTCGACGCCGCCGTCGATGAGGGCGCCGCGGAGGGTGGCGGTGAGGGCGCCGACCCGCCTCGCGATGGCCACGAGTCCGGCGGGACCGTGCCACACGGCATACATGCTCGCCATGACGGCGAGGAGGACCTGCGCCGTGCAGATGTTGGAGGTCGCCTTCTCACGGCGGATGTGCTGCTCACGCGTCTGCAGCGCGAGACGGTAGGCCTGGTGTCCCTCGGCGTCGACGGAGACGCCGACGAGGCGGCCGGGGATCTGGCGCTCGAGACCGCGGTGGACGGCCATGTAGCCGGCGTGCGGACCGCCGAACCCCATGGGCACGCCGAAACGCTGGGCGCTGCCGACGGCGATGTCGGCACCCCACTCGCCCGGAGCGACGGCCAGCGTCAGGGCGAGCAGGTCGGCACAGGCCGTCACGAGCCCCTTGGCCTCGTGCACGGCGGCGGTCAGCGGCGCCCAGTCGACGAGCTCGCCGGTCGCGTCGGGATACTGCACCATCGCACCGACGACGGCCCTGCCGCCGGCGGCGGACGTCAGGGAGTCGGCGTCGGTCACGCCGCGCAGGTCGGCGACGAGCAGCGGCAGCCCCAGCGCGTCCGCGCGCGTGCGCATCACGGCGATGGTCTGCGGGAAGAGACGCTCGTCGACGAGCACCACGGCGTCCGCGGGCGCCTTGCTCGCGCGGCGCATCAGCGACATGGCCTCGGCTGCGGCCGTCGACTCGTCGAGGAGCGACGAGCCGGCGACGTCGAGGCCGGTGAGGTCGGTGATGACGGTCTGGAAGTTGAGCAGTGCCTCGAGGCGGCCCTGCGAGATCTCGGGCTGGTAGGGGGTGTAGGCGGTGTACCAGGCGGGGTTCTCGAGGACGTTGCGGCGCACGACCGGAGGGGTCACGGTGCCGTAGTAGCCGAGCCCGATGAGCGAGGTGAGCACGGTGTTGCGTGCCGCGAACCCGCGAAGCTCCTCGATGACGGCGCTCTCGCTGGCGGCGGCCTCGACCCGCAGCGGGGTCCCTGACCGGATGGCGCCGGGGATGGCCCGGTCGCACATGGCGTCGAGGCTGGGCTGGCCCACCACCTCGAGCATGTGGCGCACGTCGTCACCGGCAGGTCCGACGTGGCGGCTGACGAAGTCGGCCATCACCGTCTCGGTGGACGTTCCGGTCGTGACGGGCACGAGGTGGTCGATCGACATGCGGGGCTCCTGACGGGTTCGAGCGGACGACACACGCTCCCCGTCTGTCGAGCACCACGACGGTGCCTCCAGAGTTGCCTCGCCCGCATGGTCCTGGCGCCTGAGAGGTTCCGGGGATGTTGCCCCTTCGGCGCCTCGTAGGTGCAGCGCACCCCGAGGACTCTCCCACGCAGGGTCGATCGGCAGTGTCGAATCTACCAGTCGGGGCGGGTCCCGGCGTCATGCGAACGGCCCGGCCGGGATGTCCGGTCGGGCCGCGTCGAGGGTCGTAGGTTCAGGGGGTGGAAGCCGGTCAGGCCATCCGGCGAGCCTGGCGGCGGGCGCCCAGCTCGTCGTCGGGGTGGTCGAGTGCGGTGTCGTCGTCGACCCGCTCGCTCGGGAGCTGGGCCAGCTCGCCCTCGACCTCGCGCCACACGCGTCCCACGGCGATTCCGAAGACGCCCTGTCCGCCCTGGACGAGGTCGATGACCTCGTCTGCCGACGTGCACTCGTAGACCGAGGCGCCGTCGCTCATGAGCGTGATCTGGGCGAGGTCCTCGACGCCGCGCTCGCGCAGGTGGCTGATGGCCACGCGGATCTGCTGGAGGGAGACGCCGGTATCGAGCAGGCGCTTGACGACCTTGAGGACGAGGATGTCGCGGAAACCGTAGAGGCGCTGGGTGCCTGAGCCCGTCGCGCTGCGCACGGACGGCTCGACGAGACCGGTGCGGGCCCAGTAGTCGAGCTGGCGGTAGGTGATGCCCGCAGCCTTGCACGCGGTCGGGCCGCGGTAGCCGTTGTCCTCGTTCAGCTCGGGCAGGTCGTCTGTGAACAGCAGGCCCTGGGACCCGACGGGCATGGTCCGGCCGGTGTCGCGCGCGTCCTCGATGGCGGCCATGCCGTCCTCCTCGTGCTCAGGCTGCAAGCCGCACCGTGCGAGCCCGCAGACGACATCGGGATAACTACAGCGACGTCGTTCTTCTGACGGTAGGCCGCGGTCCCGCTCCGGTCAATCACCACGAGGTCGCGCATCGACGGCGTGTCGGCGCGCGGAGCGAACCTTTGACGTCTACCTGAAGGTGAGACCGGAGGCATTCGCTGGTGCTGCGTGGTGGCTCAGGGCCTGCGCTGCTCGGGGTCCAGGGAGCTCAGTCCGGTCGGTCGGGCAGGTCCGGGCGGTCACCCGGCTCCTGCGACTCGGGCGAAGGGCCCTCGAAGTCCTCGGCCGAGACGTGGTCGAGGAACTCCTTGAAACGCTCGACCTCGTCGTCCTCCTCGGAGGACACGACGATGGCGGCCTCGTCGAGGATCGCCGGCTCGACCAGCACCTTGGCTCCGGTGCGCAGGGCGAGCGCGATGGCGTCGCTGGCCCGTGACCCGACCTCGACCTTGCCGTCGATGATGAGGGCCGCGTGGAAGACGGAGTCCTTGAGAGCCACGATCCGCACCTCGGTCAGCTCGTGTCCGAGCACGGCCAGCAGGTCTCTCATCAGGTCGTGCGTCAACGGCCGCGGCGGCACCACCCCCTGCTGCGCGTACGTGATGGCAGCGGCCTCGGCAGCTCCGATCCAGATGGGCAGGTATCGCCCTCCGTCCCGCTCACGAAGCAGCACGATCGGGTGGTTCGTGGGCATCTCGACGCGGACGCCCAGGACATCGACCTCTCTCACTCCTCCACCGTACCCCGGCCCGTCACCGGGACGGACGGCCCTCAGTGAGCGAGACCGGCCCGGACGAGCGCGACGTGCAGCGCGATGCAGGCAGAGGCGATCTCGGCGGCCCGCTCGTCGCGCGTGCCACTCCCCCGGCGGGTGGCCAGGACCTGGTCGACGAGCCCGATCTCGCGGTCCGCGGCGGTGCGGAACGGCCGCAGGTGGCGCGCCTCCAGCCCGTGGTCGGAGAGCGTCCGGGCGGCGGCGGCGATGGCCAGCGCCTCGTGCCCGAAGTGGCCTCGCTCGTCGGGTTGCAGCAGCCCGTAGGTCTCCAGCGCGTGCATCGTCGTGCGGTCGATACCCGTGGCCTCGCGCAGCTCGGGACCGGTCAGGGCGACGACGGGCCGCGGCAGGAGGTCGCCGGGGCGAGGCACCTCCGGGTCGTCCTCCGGCGCCGGCGGCAGGGGCCGGCCGCCGGGGTCGAGCTCCGGGTCGGACAGCCCACGGTCGAGGGCGTCCAGGGCCTCGCGGATCACCTTGAGCGGCCAGTAGCGGTCGCGTTGTGCGGTCAGGACGTAGCGCAACCGGCGCACGTCGTCCTCGGTGTAGGTGCGGTAGCCGGACGCGGTTCGGTGTGGCAGCACGAGGCCTTCGGCCTCGAGGAAACGGATCTTGGACGCCGTGACGTCGGGGAAGTCCTCGGACAGGGCGGCGAGCACCTTGCCGATCGTCAGGCGCCGAGGGGTCGCGGTCGTGCCCCCGTCGCCCGCCACCGTGGCTGCGGTCATGCCGTTTCGGGCTGGGGGGCTCCGGACGAGTAGTAGACGAGTCGGAACTTGCCGATCTGGACCTCGTCACCGAGGTGCAGGGGTGCCTCGTCGATGCGTTCCCGGTTGACGTAGGTGCCGTTGAGCGAGCCGGCGTCGCGGACGACGTAGCCGCCGCCCTGGGCGACGAAGACGGCGTGCTTGCGCGAGACGGTCACGTCGTCGAGGAAGATGTCCGAGTCGGGGTGGCGCCCGGCCGCGACCTGCTGGTCGTCGAGCAGGAAGCGTGCACCCGTGTTGGGTCCGCGAAGCACGACGAGCAGCGCCGTGCCGGGACGCAGCGCGTCGATGGTGGCGTGGTCCTCGGCCGTCAGGCCGCGCGGGGCGACGGTGTCGACGTGGTCGCTGTCCTGCGACGGCACGCCCTGGAACCGCATGGTGCGGGGTTCGACGTTCATGTCGTCGGGGTCGGGCAGGTTGCTCGACATGCGGTCCTCCTCTGTGGTGCGGGCGGATTCGGGTGCATCCACTCTAGTTGACGGGCAGGTCATATCCTGCCCGGCGAAACGGCGGACGCTGCCCCTGGGTGGGACTGGGCTGGCGTGGGGCGGGGTGGTGCCGGGTCAGGACAGTGAGGCCGTGTAGGCCGACGCGTCCATGAGCCCGTCGACCGAGGAGGGGTCGGCGAGGCGCAGTTCGAACATCCAGCCCTCTCCGTACGGGTCGGAGTTGATCAGCTCGGGCGCGGCGTCGAGCGCGGCGTTCGTGGCCGTCACCTCGCCCTCGAGCGGTGCGTAGACGTCGCTGACCGACTTGGTGGACTCGACCTCGCCGCAGGAGTCACCGGGCGTGACCGTGTCGCCGACCGCCGGAAGGGAGACGTAGACGACGTCTCCGAGGGCGTCCTGCGCAAAGGCGGTGATACCGATGCGGACGACCCCGTCGTCGCCGACGCGGACCCACTCGTGGTCGCTGGTGTAGCGCAGGTCAGAGGGGTAGTCCAGCTCGCTCATGTCGCTCCTTCGTCGGTGGGCGGCCCGGTTCGGGGTGTCGTGACCGCGGGTCCTGCTGTGCGTGGGTGCCGCGGACGATGTGGCGGCACCCCAGAGGATGCCATGCCCGTGCGGACCGCGCAGGAAGTGGGGCCCGTGAGTGCACTGTGAGTGTGGGCGAGCCACGTCAGGAGACGCGCGCGGCTGCCATGGGGATCATTCGACCGGCTTGGCGTGGGTCATCTCGGACGGCCGGTGCAGCGAGGTGATCTCGATGAGGCTCGACTCGGTCACCACGGCCTCGGCCCCCTTCTGTCGCACCGACTCGACGATGCCTCCCGGGATCGTCATGGCCGAGGAGAGGGTCTTCGAGTCGCCGATGACCTTGATGACGAGGGGGCGCGGCACGGGCACGCCGTCGACCAGGATCTGGCCGCCCCGGTCACCCACGAACGAGGAGGCGACCACGCGCACGCCCCCCACGTCGATGGACTCCGCCCCCGCGTCGCGCAGCTCCTGGATGATGTCGAGGACGATCGGCCCCGTCACGGCGTTGGTCGGGTCGGAGACTCGCAGCGTGATCCCCGGCCCCTTCGCTGCAATGGTCCCGGCCAGGATGCCGAGGGTGTCGACGCGCTTCTGCGCCTGGGAGAGGGCCTCGCCCGCAGTGCCGGTGCCGTTCTTGAGCCGGTCTCGCGTCGCCTCCAGCTCACGGACCTGCTGGTCGAGGCGGGACGAGCGCAGCGAGATGTCGTCGAGCACCCGCACGAGGTCCGTCTGGCTCAGCTCGTCGAGACCCCGCTGGTTGGTCAGCTGGACCTGCGCGGCGATGCCTGCGCCGAGCAGGACTGCGAGCAGCGCGCCCAGGAGGTTGGCGCGGGTGGCGCGGGGGCGGCTCATCTTCAGCAGTCGCGTCCAGGCGGCCCGGCCCTCCACGGGCACCCGGCTCGTCCCGGTCTCGCGCGCTCCGGCCGCGGTGAAGTCGACCTCCGCGCCGTCGTCGAGGCCGGTCCCGAAGACGGGGGCAGGCGGCGCCGCCGGGACGTGGTCGTCATCGGCAGTGCCCGTGGTGGGCGCGTCGACCTCGCCGGTGCTCTCCGGCTCGAGGATCGTCTCGGGAGTCGTCACAGACGGCTCGTCAGGCGTCGTCTCCGGCGGCGGGTTGGGACGGTCCTTCTTGCGCTTTCCCATGCTCAGGCCTTGAAGAGGTGCCGACGGATCGAGGCGACGTTGGAGAAGATGCGCACGCCCAGGACGACGACGACGCCCGTCGAGAGCTGCGAGCCGACGCCGAGCTGGTCGCCGAGGAAGACGATGAAGGCCGCGACGACGACGTTCGACAGGAACGAGACGACGAAGACCTTGTCGTTGAAGATCCCGTCGAGGATGGCGCGGATGGCGCCGAAGACGGCGTCGAGCGCCGCGATGACGGCGATGGGCAGGTACGGCTGGAGCCACACCGGCACAGAGGGATCGAGGAAGAGACCCACCGCGAGTCCGGCCACGAGGCCGAGAACTGGGATCACGAAGGGTTCTCCTGACTGGTTGGGGACGCAGGGCTTCCGGTACCCTGGTCGGTGGAGCTGCTGGTGCCGTTCGAGGACCGTGCGCGGCTGGAGGTGCTCGCACCACTGGGCGAGTCACTGGGCGACCCCCCGGACTGCGAGCTGCGCCTCGAGGTGCTCGTCCCCGTCTGCAGGGAGGGCGTCCCGGGCGCGGTCGAGCCTACGGTCGGACGCAAGGGTTCGGCGACCTCAAGTCGTGCCGCCGAGTCTCCGGGCACCGTGAGCGAGTCGCTCGCCGCCATGACCGAACGGATCTTGTACTGGTCGGTGAGCTGGGAGAGGTAGAGCCCCGCGAACGAGGGCTCGAAGAGCTGCTGCATGCCCTGGGGGTCGCCGAGGGCCGTGATGACGTAGGGCCTGGAGAGGGGCCGGAAGTCGACGATGATCGCCTGACCCGCGAACCGGATGGCGGCGGTGGAGCTGAGCCGGTGACCGTTGATGGAGATGGCCTCGGCTCCCGCCCCCCAGAGACCGTTGACGATGATCTGCAGGTCCCCGGAGGCGACACGTCCCTCTTGGAACCCGCTGCTGGGCCGGGTTCCGGCGTTGCCGTCGGCCCCGGTCGAGGCGGCATCGTCGAGGGTCAGGGTCACGCCGGGCCCTTTGAGCGGCACTGCGGCGGCCTGGACCTCGAGGTCCTTGATCGTGGCCGTGAGGTCCGGCCCACCGGACTGCTGCAGGGACAGGGCCTCGAAGTCCTGCACCTGCTTGCCGAGCGCGGCGACCCTGGCCTCCTGCTCTGTGCCGTGCTTCTGGAGCGCCTCGATCCGGGTGACCAGCTCCTTCTTCACCGCAGCCGCCGCCGTGGGCTTGGGCCGCAGGGACTGCGCCGCGACGGCGAAGAGGAATCCTGTGAGGATGGCGAGCACGACGACGAGGACGGTGCGGGTGGACGTCGCCCTCGGCAACCCTGCAGCGGCCCGGCGGTCCGCGGCCTCCTGGTAGCCCGCGTCGAGCGGCCGCTCCATCATCGTGGTCAGCAGCGTCATCGACTCGTCAGGACGGCGTTGCGCGGTCACGGGGTCACCGCCCGGGGGCCCCTCAGCACGATGCGCGCGTGGACGGCATACAACACCGCGGCCAGCCAGTACAGGACGACGCCCCACCACGCGAAGCCCCACCCGAAGGGACGCGCCAGCGCCCCGAGCCAGTCATCGCGCTGCGCGAGCAGCAGCAGCGGGAAGGCGTAGAGCAGGTTGAACGTCGCGGCCTTGCCGACGAAGTGCACGGGCAGGCCGAGCTGACCACGCGACCGGAGGAACAGCAGCATGAGGGCCATGACGAGCTCTCGGGCGAGGAGCACGACGACCAGCCAGACGGGGATGATGTCGCGCCACGCGAGCCCGAGCAGGGTCGTGAGGATGTAGAGCCGGTCGGCGATGGGATCGAGGAACTGGCCGAGCCGGCTCTCCATGTTGAACTGGCGGGCGATCTTGCCGTCGAGGTAGTCGGTGATGCCCGAGAAGAGCAGCAGGAGCAGAGCGAGACCGTCCCGCTCCGAGAGGATCGCCCAGAGGAAGACGGGGACGCCCAGCAGGCGCAGCACCGACAGGACGTTGGGGATGGTCAGCAGCCGCTCCGTCACGACGTGCTCGCGCTCCCCCGCCTTCTCGACCTCCACGGCGGCTAGCCTAACCGGCCGCCGGAGCGGCCGATGCGCGTCCTCGGCATCGATCCGGACACGGCCGGAACGATGCCGAACCGGCACGCGGCGTGGCCCTGCCGCTCTGGCACACTCGGCACCATGCCCGGCGGACACTCGCACACGCACACCCACGCCGCCCACGGCGCAGCGGGCACTGTCGCCGTCAGCACGCTGGCCCGGGTGGGCCTGACGCTCGTGCTCGTGATCGCCGCAGCGGCCACGGTGTACGGGGTCGTGCGCTACTGGCCCGGCGACACGCAGACACCCAACCGCGTGGGGACGACGGACTTCGCGGCGCCCGGCGTGACCTTCCCGATCGCCGAGGTGCAGCAGGTGCTACCGGTCTGCGCGGACCCCCGTGCCTCCACCGGGTCCACCTCGGCTGACGGGCCGGCCGGCGACGGCGGCGTCACCTCCGCCACGTGCGGCGCGATCACGGTGCAGCTCGAGCAGCCCACGGCGTCGTCCGGCGACGTGCGCCCGACCGTGTCGGTGTCGGTCCCGCCTGCCGTCTCGACGTCGGGTCTGCGTGAGGGTGACACCGTCCAGCTCCTCCGGACCCCGCCACAGGGCGCCCAGCCGGAGACGTACTCCTTCCTCCAGGTCCAGCGCGGAGCGCCGCTGTCGCTGATGCTCGCGCTCTTCCTCGTCGTCGTGGCGGTCGTCGCGCGGTGGCGTGGGGTGCTCGCCCTGGTGGGACTCGGTCTCGGCGGTCTCGTCGTCGTCAAGTTCATGCTGCCCGCGCTGCTCGAGGGCCAGTCGGGCCTGCTCGTGGCGCTCATCGGGTCCTCGGCGATCATGTTCGTGGTCCTCTATCTCGCACACGGGCTCTCGATCCGCACGAGCACGGCGCTCGCCGGCACCCTCTTCGGGGTGGGGATCACCGCAGTCCTGGGCCTGCTCGCCGTCGACATGGCGCGGCTGAGCGGCGTCGCCAACGACGAGGGTGCGACCCTGGCCTCGTTCGTGACGACGATGAACCCGCGGGACCTGCTGACGTGCGCGATCATCGTCGCCGGGTTGGGCGTGCTCAACGACGTGACCATCACGCAGTCGTCCGCGGTGTGGGAGCTGCGGGCCGCGGCCCCGACGATGGGTCGGCGTGAGCTCTTCCGGTCCGGAATGCGCATCGGCCGTGACCACATCGCCTCCACGATCTACACGATCGTGTTCGCGTATGCCGGCGCCGCCCTGCCCGTGCTGCTCCTCCTCTTCCTCTACGAGCGCCCGGTGCTCGAGATGCTCCAGACCGAGTCGCTGTCCGAGGAGATCGTGCGCACGCTCGCGAGCGCCATCGGGCTCGTCCTCGCGGTGCCCGTCACGACGGCCATCGCGGCGCTCACCGTGGGAGCCGTGAAGACACCTGCGTCCCGTCCCGGGGCTCCTGGGCCGGGCTCGTCGTCCGACGCGCCGCCCGAGGAACCCGGGCACGCGTCGCCGGGCGGTCCGACGGCGGCCGACCTCGTCCGGACCGCGAGCGGACCACCGCCGCCGATGACCCGGGCCGAGGCCCGGTCACGGATGACGTCCGGCTGACGTCGGCCTGCCCCGACGTGAGGTCGGGTGCGTCAGCTCACGGTGAGCGTCGAGGTCCACGTGGTGCCCCCAGCACTCGTGAACGTCACCGTGACGGATGCCGGGTTGGTGCCCGTCTTCGTCGCCGAGACCCGGACAGTGCTGCCCGTCGCGTTGGGCGCCACGGTGACGGTGCCGGTGCCGGCCGTCTTGCCGGTGCTGGTCCACGAGATGGTCTCGGTCGACGAGCTGTAGGCGATCGGGGTGCCCGTGCTGTCCACGAAACCGACGAGGGCGGAGATGACGCCGTTGTTGCCACCCTGGACGGTGCAGGTGTAGCCGGAGCCGGCGCTGCCGGTGCAGACCGGCGTGACGGCGTTGCCGTCCACCGTGACTCCGGAGAAGGCCAGTCCGGTCGCCGAGGCGTTGACGACAGCCTGGGTCAGAGGGGCAGACGTCGACGACAGGTAGCTCGAGGTGGCGGCATACGTGGCCGTGATCGTGCGGGACCCCGTGACGGCGAACGCCGTCGTGCACGTGGCCACACCCGAGCCGTTGAGCGTCTGCGTGCCCGAGGCGCAGCTCAGGGCGGTCGAGCCGTCCTTGAAGGTGACGGTGCCGGTGGGCACTCCCCCACCAGGGCCCACCGCGCCGACGGTGGCCGTGAAGGTGACGCTCTGTCCCGTCACGACCGGTGTGACGGACGTCGTCAGGCTCGTCGTCGTCGAGGCGGCGTTGACGACCTGGCTCACGACTGTCGAGGTGGAGGCCTGGTGGTTCGACGAGCCACCGTAGACGGCGCTGATGCTGCGCGTCCCTGCCGAGCTGTGCGCGACGACGCAGGTCGCCGTCCCCGAGCTCAGCGTCTGGCTCCCGCCGGCACACGTCACGGTCGTCGCCCCGTCCTTGAAGGTGACGGTGCCGGTCGGTACGCCGCCGCCCGGGGCAGCCGCGGACACCGACGCGGTGTAGGTCACCGGCTGACCGACGACGGACGGCGTCGTCGACGAGACGAGGGTGGTGGTCGTCGGCGCGGCACCCACGACCTGGCCGACCGAGGAGGAGGACGAGGCGGCGTAAGGGGCCGACCCGGCATACGTGGCCGTGATGCTGCGTGACCCGGCGCTCGTCCAGCTCGTGGAGCAGGTCGCGGTGCCCGAGCCGAGCGTCTGGGAGCCACCGGTGCACGTGATGGCGGACCCGCCGTCGCGGAAGACGACGGAGCCCGTCGGGGTGCCGGAGCCTGCGCTGACGGTCGCGGTGAGCGTGACCGACTGGCCGACCACGGACGGGTTCGCCGACGAGGTGAGCGAGGTGCTGGTGGGAACGGCGGCCTGCACGGTGACCGCACTGCTCGTGGCGCTCGTTGCCGTCCACCCCGAGCGCGTGGCGACGACGGTGTATCGGTAGGTGCCGTCGGGCACCGACGCGTCGGTGCAGGAGGTGGTCGTGAGCAGCGACGAGCCGGAGGAGCCGCAGGCGGGCGCGGTGCTGCCCGTCGAGGTGTTGGTGCGGTCGACGCGGTAGCCGGTCGGCGTCACCCCGGTCGACGGCGCACTCCAGGTGACCGTGACGCTCGTCGCGCCGGTCGAGGTGCTGGCGCTCACGCCCGAGGGGGCCGTCAGGGTGGCGGTGGTCGCGCTGCCAGACCCCAGGCCCGTGGCGGCCCAGGACGCCCAGGCGGTGCCACCGACGGCCATGAAGGCCGTCAGCAGCACGCCGACACGGAGGGCGCGCACGCCGCGGCTCGGGGCGGCACGGCGTGCGCGCGTCTTCGGGGCGGTCAGGAGCGGCATCAGTGCTGCGCCGTCCCTGACCAGGTGAGCGCGAAGCTCTTGTTCTTGCAGGCGTCCTGGTTGACCGTCGGCAGGTCCCGCAGCCGGATGGCCGCGGTCGACATGCCTGCGGCAGGAAGGGTGACGGTCGCGCGAGCGGGGACCTGCAGGACGGTGTCGGCCGCGAGCTGCGGCTGCCGCACCTCGAGGTTCGTCACGGCGGCACAGCCGGGCGGAGTGCTGTCGCTCGAGAGGCGGAGCTCGAGACCCGTCACCTGGACGGTGACCGGACCCGGGTTGCTGACGCGGACCGGCACCGGTCGCCAGACCCCGGGAGCGAGCCCGTCGATGCTGCCGGTCACGGTGAACTGCAGGCCGAGCGCCCGCAGCGTGTCCCGGTAGGAGAACGTGTAGTCCGCGGAGGCGGACTGACGACCGGTGCCGTCGACGGCGCGGACGGAGAGTCGGTGGCGACCGGCGCGCGTGGGGTCCAGCTCCCAGGTCACAGGCGTCGTGCACGGGAACCAGCCCCGGTCGTCGGTGGAGCACCGGAAGCTCATGCCGCTCTGGGGGTGGGTCCACGAGGCGGTGTTGGTCACGGTCGACGTCGGGTCGGCCGGTACGGACGCCAGGACGGGGGCAGCGAGCAGGACGCCCGGCGCGATCCCGGGAGTTGCGTCCGCCGCCATCGTCAGAACGACGAGGACGCCGAACAGCCCCAGGGCGGTGTGCCTGGTGGGTGTCGGCGTCTTCACGGCGTGCTCCCTGTCTGGACGGCGTCGGGCCTGCTGGGGGCCCATGGAGACGGACGGGGTGGGTGCCGGGGTCGATCGGCGTCCCACCCCGTCCGGGTCTCAGCTGGCGATGTAGGTGATCGTCACCGCGGCGCCCTTGCAGGCGTTCTGGTCGGTCGACTTGTTGTTGAACTGCATGGTGAACGTGCCGGTCGTGGTCGCGGTCGGCGCGAGGTCCGCCTGGGTCACCGTGATGGCGGCGGCGTCCGTGGCGTTGGTCGGTGCCGGAGCCCCGTTCAGCTTGTAGTCCGTCCCGTCGCAACCAACCTTGTCGGTCGTGACGAAGGCCTTGACGGCCTGGAGCTTGTAGTTCTCGGTGCCCGTGTTCTTGACCGTCGCGGTGACCGTCTGGACGGTGTCACCGGGGAACATCGCGTTGGCGACGTTGCCCGTGACCTCGAAGACGCTCGCGGCGCCGGCCCTCGTAGAGGCCGTGCCGCTGCCGCCACCGAGGCTGGTCCAGTAGGCGTAGGCGCCACCAGCAGTCGCGAGGCCGATGACACCGGCGGCGACGAAGGCTGCGGACTTCTTCTTCTTGGAGTTCTTCTTCTCGGTGCGCATGGTGTCCCCATGACCCTTCCCTCGAGTGGCTTTACCGTTTCTTGGTGTGCTGCTGGGAAGACAATGACACGCGAAACAGCCGAAACACGGGCACCTCGGGCAACGTTGCGCATACCTTGCGGATTGCTTGTGCTAGGTCGGGAGCCCTTGCAGCGGGTGGCGGGATGCCTTGCACTACAACCGGATTCGCAGGTCTGGGAGAGGCCCCGACGACGTGCACGTCAGCCGAGGACGGTCGGACTCGTTCGGCGTGGTTGCGGGTCATCCAGAGCTGGGATCACAGCCCGGTGTCGCTTTGTGCTCCGTCGGGCAGCTTGTCCCTCCACCGCCCCGCCTGATGGGTCGGAGGGCGTTGACGGGGCTCAGAGTGCCGGTAAGGCTGGGTGCGGGCCTCCCCGATCCGCCAGGGGGTAGCCAGGTCGGCGGTTGTCACGTCGGTTGTGCGACATTCCACACGGAGATCGTGATGTCGAAGGGTGAGCCCACGGGCGTCGGCACCGAGTCGAGCGACTCCATGCGTTCGCAGAGTCGCCTGATGCTGGTCCTGCAGGCCTTCGCCGCCGCCCCGGCGGACCAGGACATCCCGAATCTCGTGATCTCGCAAGCCGTCGCGGCGTTGCAGGCCGCCGGCGGCGTCGTTGCTCTGGTGAACGGGGACAGGCTCGAGCCCCTGGCCAGCCGTGGCTACACCCGCTCGGAGCAGAGGGCATGCGGACCCTTGCGCGTGGGAGACCTGTCCCTGCCGTTGACCTCGGCGGCAACGACCGGGGAGCCGGTGTGGCTGGCATCGCAGGCCGAGGTTGCGATGCGGTTTCCGCGCATCGTCGAGCTGGTGTCCCGCGACGAGCGGGCCTACGCCGTGCTCCCCCTGCGGGCAGCAGGAGCCTTGCTCGGCGTCATGGGGATCAGCTGGGTCCAGCCGCACGCCTTCAGCGCGTCCGATCGTGAGCTCCTGCTGGCCTTGGCGGACATCTGCGCCATCCACCTGCAGCACTGGCGCAGGCACGACGACGGCCTCGGCGACCACGACGACACCTCCGTTGCTCGGATGCCTCCCTCGGCGGTCGCGCTGGCGCCGCTCGTGCACGCGTTGACCGGGTCAGACACCATCGAGGACCTGGCGAGAGCCTTCGCCGAGCAGGGCGCGGCGGCCGTGGGCGCGACCTTCTCCAACATCGCCGTCGTCGAGCCGGCAGCAACAGGACCCATCGCCCGGCTGTATCACGTGTCCAGCCTGGTGCCGCAGGTCGCACAGCGCTACCAGGCCATCCCGGTCGACGGGTCCACACCCCTCGGCGCGGCGATGTCCGGGCGCGACGAAGTGTGGCTCAGCGACCTGGAGCAGGTGGGGGCGCAGTTCCCGGAGCTGCTCGCCGACACCGCGGCGGCAGGGCTCGCCGCGACCGCGTCACTGGCGTTGATCGGCCGGGAAGGCCGAGTCATCGGGGCTCTCGGTCTGGGCTGGGATGCCCCACAGACCTTCCCCGCCTCGCAACGCGACGAGCTGAAGGAGGTCGCCAAGCTCGTCGCGGACGCGCTCGTGCGGGCGCAGATGCTGGCGACCGAACGCGCAGCGCTGGAACGGTCCGAGCTGCTGCACCACATCCTCACCGCTCTGGTCGCCTCGGCGTCGCTCAGCGAGGTGACCGCAGCGGTCTTCGTGGACGGCACGGCCCCGTACGGCGCGGCTGCCGCACGACTGGCCCTCGTCGACCGACAGCACCCCGATGCGCTGGTCACCATCGCCGCTGTCGGACTGCCCGAGGGGCTGGAGGCCGTCTGGCAGCCCGGCGCGGGCGCACCGCTCTCTCCGCTGTCCGATGAGCGCAGCATCGCGGCGACCGTGTACCTGCCTACCCTGGAGGACCTCGTCCCCACGAGCCCGGACGCCCAGGCTGCGCTGGCGCGCGCCGGCCTGCGATGTTGGCTCGGCCTGCCTCTGCGCAGCGGGTCGCGCACGCTCGGGTCCCTCGTGCTGGCCTTCTCCCAGGAGAACGCCCTCGGACCCACCGACCTGACCGCCCTGTCCGACCTCGGTGCAGCCGTGTCTGAAGCCGTCAGCCGTGCCGTCGAACGCGACAGTGACCACGACCTCGCCGTGCTGGTGCAGCGAAGCCTGTTGGCCGAGCCGCTGCCGAACCTCTCCGACGTGCAGGTGAGCGCGCGGTACCTGCCTGCGGACGCTCGCTACGGCATCGGGGGCGACTGGTACGACGCCATCCCGCTCTCGGGCGGCAGAACCCTCCTGATGATCGGGGACGTCGCCGGTCATGACGCCGGTGCGGCCGTGGCCATGGGCCAGATCCGCGCTGCAGCCCGGGCGTTGGCCCCCACCAACGAACCTGCCCGGCTCCTCGAGGAGCTGGACCGGTTCGTCACGTCGTCGTCCGCGCAGACGATGGTGACGGCCGCCGCCGTCCTCCTCGACCCTCGGAACGGCCGTCTGACCTACTCGCTCGCGGGTCACCCGCCGCCGATGCTCCGGCAACCGGGCTCGAAGGTCCACTGGCTGGAAGTGGTGGACCCGCCTCTTGGCGCCCCGATCGCGAACCGTGCGCAGCACACCGTCGAGCTGGCTCCCGGCAGCACGCTGGTCCTCTACACCGACGGCCTCATCGAGCAGCGCAGTGAGCCGATCGATGCCAGCCTCCTGCGCCTCGCGGCCGCCATCGACGACGGCCCGGTGGACAGCTCCGACCGCCTGTGCAGCTCGCTGCTCGACCGGTGCCTGCGCGACGCCCCGCGCAGGGACGACACGGCCATCATCTGCGCCGTGATCGATCCTGTGGTGCCCTCGAGGTGACGGTCGGGGCGTCCAGCTACAAGGGCTCGCGACCCAGAACCGCGAGCGGGAGCGTCTCGACCAGGTCCTGCCCGGCGAAATGGAAACGGGGCCTGACCTGTGTGAACAGGTCAGGCCCCAATCGGTCGGGCTGACAGGATTTGAACCTGCGACCCCTTGACCCCCAGTCAAGTGCGCTACCAAGCTGCGCCACAGCCCGAATGCCCCTCGGGGCGAAAGGAACATTAGCGCACCGGGTGCCGCTGGTCCCAATCGGCCCCCACGGGGCCCGCTGTCCTGCTCCGGGTCAGCGGCGACGCTTCTCGCGGACGCGGACCGAGACCTCGATCGGGGTCCCTTCGAAGCCGAACTGCTCGCGCAGTCGACGCTCGATGAAGCGGCGGTAGCCGGCCTCGATGAAGCCGGAGGCGAAGATGACGAACCGCGGCGGGCGCGTCGAGGCCTGGGTCGCGAAGAGGATGCGTGGCTGCTTGCCACCACGCAACGGGTGCGGGTGCGACGCCACGATCTCGCCCATGAAGGCGTTGAGGCGACCGGTGGGGACACGGCTGTCCCAGGACTCGAGCGCGGTCTCGATGGCCGGCACCAGACGGTCCATGTGCCGGCCCGTGAGCGCGGAGATGTTGGCGCGTGGCGCCCACGGCACCTGAACGAGCTCCTTCTCGATCTCGCGCTCGAGGTAGTAGCGACGCTCCTCGTCGAGGGTGTCCCACTTGTTGTAGGCGATGACGAGGGCGCGGCCCGAGTCGATGACCTGCTGGACGACCCGGATGTCCTGCTCGGCGATCGGCTCCTCGGCATCGATGAGCACGACCGCCACCTCGGCCTTCTCCAGGGCGGTCTGGGTGCGCAGCGACGCGTAGAAGTCTGCTCCCCGGCTCTGGTGGACGCGGCGCCGGATGCCGGCCGTGTCGACGAAGCGCCAGGTCTTGCCGCCGAGCTCGATGAGCTCGTCGACCGGGTCGCGCGTCGTGCCGGCGACGTTGTCGACGACCACCCGCTGCTCGCCGGCGAGACGGTTGAGCAGGCTCGACTTGCCGACGTTGGGTCGACCGACGAGTGCGACCCGGCGCGGACCGCCCTGGGCGTAGGCGCCGTGGGCGGACACGTCGGGAAGGACCTCGAGCACGGCGTCGAGAGCGTCACCGCTCCCCCGGCCGTGCACGGCGGATACCGGGTACGGCTGCCCCAGCCCGAGGCTCCAGAGCATCGCCGCGTCGGCCTCGCCGCGCTGGTCGTCGACCTTGTTGGCGACCAGCACGACCGGCTTGCCCGAGCGGCGCAGCAGCTTGACGACCGACTCGTCGTCGTCGGTGGCGCCGACGGTGGCGTCGACCACGAACATGACGACGTCGGCGAGATCGATCGCGATCTCGGCCTGCTCGGCCACGCGCAGGTGGATGCCGGTGGCGTCCGCCTCCCAGCCGCCGGTGTCGACGATGGTGAAGCGGCGTCCGCCCCACTCGGCCTCGTAGGAGACCCGGTCACGGGTGACGCCGGGCACGTCTTCGACGACGGCCTCGCGGCGGCGCAGGATGCGGTTGACCAGGCTCGACTTGCCGACGTTCGGGCGGCCGACCACGGCCACCACCGGGAGCGGTCCCCGCGCTCCGGCGTCGTCGGAGAGCTCCCCCTGGGCGTCGAGCAGGGCCTGGTCCTCGGGGCTGAGCTCGAAGTCGTCGAGCCCCGCGCGCAGGGCTCGCTCCACGGCGGCGTCGTCGACGACGGGGGCGGCGGTCGAGATCGGAGCGCCCTCGTCGATGGGGCGGGCGGTCTCGTCAGTCACGGTGTCCTCGAATCAGTGAACGTCTGTTGAGGGACCATTCTCCACCCGCGAGCGGCGTACATGTGACGCGAGCGCGTCGCGCAGCTGGTCGCTGGCGAGCCGGAGGCGGTCCCGGCCCGGAACCGCGGGGTCCACGACGAGCCGGAAAGGGTCCCCGAAGTCGACGACCAGGCGTGACCGGAACGTCGGCCACTCGTCCTTGCTGGCGCCGGGCACGCGGGTGCCGCTGACGGCGACGGGCACGATCTGGGCGTCGGTGCGCAGCGCGATCCAGGCCGCGCCGTGGTTGACCTGGTGGACCTCGCCGTCGCCCCGGTTCCCCTCGGGGAAGATGCCGACGGCTCCCCCGGACTCGAGGACCGCGCTCGCGGCGGCAAGTGCAGCGCGGTCGCCCACGGAGCGGTCGATGGGGATCTGGCCCACGTTGCGGATGGTCCAGCCCCAGAAGCCCGAGAAGGCCTCCTGCTTGACGAGGAAGCTCGCGGGTCGCGGCGCCAGACCGAAGACGAGGGGCCCGTCGAGGAACGCCGCATGGTTGGCCACGAGGATGACCGGCCCGGTCAGGGGGACCCGCTCGGGGTGCAGCGCCGTGCCGCGGTAGAGCGTGTTGAAGATGACCTTGCCGATCGGGCGGCCGATCCGGGCCCGGTTGGGGTGGGGAGCGACCGCCGAGCTCATGCCCGGGCCGCCTCGACCACCTGGAGCACCGCCTCGACCGAGCCCTCGAAGTCGAGGTGCGAGGTGTCGATCGTCGTGACGCCGTCTGCCGCGACGGTGAACTCCGACACGGCCGAGTCGGCGCGGTCACGGTCGACGATCTGGGACCGGGTCGCGGCCACTGCGGCAGCGTCGGCGGCTCCGTGCAGCTCGTGCGAGCGTCTCGCCAGTCGCGCCTCCTCGGACGCCGTCAGCAGGATGCGCACGGGCGCGTCAGGCGCGACCACGGTCGTGATGTCGCGGCCCTCGGCGACCACTCCGCCCTTGGCCCCGGCGGCCTCGGAGATGAGTCGACGCTGCAGGACCCGGAGGATCTCGCGGACGGGGATGACGGCCGCCACGGCCGAGACGTTGGTCGAGATGGCCGTCTCGCGGATCGCCGCGGCGACGTCGGTGCCGTCGACGGCGACCGTCGGCGAGTCGGGGTCGGTCCCGATGGTCAGCGGAAAGCTCTGTGCGGCAGCGGTGATCGCGTCGGCGTCGGTGAGGTCGACACCTTCGTGGAGGCACCACCACGTCAGCGCACGGTACATGGCGCCGGTGTCGAGGTAGCCGTAGCCGAGGGAGCGCGCGACCTGCTTGCTGACGCTCGACTTGCCGGAGCCGGAGGGCCCGTCCACGGCGACGACGAATCCGGACAGGTGCTCCACGGCGGTCTGCGACATGCGGACGAGGATAGTGCCTGGTCGGGGCCCCTCCTGGACGCGCCCGCGGGGCGGGACCGTCAGTCGTGGACGCGCCACCCGAGCCGTGCCAGCTCGGCGCGGAGCGGCTCGACGGAGGCCGGGACGACGGAGATCTCGGCAACTCCGACCGCCTGTCCCAGACCGTGCTCGAGGTGCAGGTCCTCGAGGTTGATGCCGGCGTCGCCGACGTCGGTGAGCAGCCGGGCGAGCGACCCTGGCTCGTCGGGGACCACCACGGAGACGACCTCGTATGCCGCGGGCGCGGCGCCGTGCTTGCCGGGGATCCGCGCGTGGCCCAGGTTGCCGGCCTCGAGGACTCGGCTCAGGGTGCCCAGAGCGCCGTCCCCGTCGTCGTCCACGAGGGAGTCGAGCGCGCCGACGACGTCGTCGACCTGGTCCCGGACGAGTCGCAGGACGTCGCGCACGGCCGGTGCGTTGCCGGCGAGGATCTGGGTCCACAGGCGCGGGTCGCTCGCGGCGATCCGGGTCACGTCGCGCAGCCCCTGACCGGCGAGGCCGACGGCTGACTCCGGCAGCTCACGCAGGCAGGCGGCGACGATGCTTGCGGCCAGCTGCGGCACGTGCGACACCGCCGCGACGGCCTCGTCGTGCTCGTGTGCCGGCATGACCCGGACGGCGGATCCCACGGAGAGCGCCAGCTCACGGACGCGACGGACGGCGGCGTCGGTGGAGCCCTCGTGCGGGACGACGACCCAGGCCCTCCCGTCGAACAGGTCGGCGCGGGCAGCCGCGGCTCCGGAACGCTCGCGCCCCGCCATGGGGTGCGAGCCCACGTAGCGGCTGGCGTCGGCGCCCGAGTCGAGGACGACTCGCAGCACCGACTCCTTGACGGAGGCGACGTCGGTGACGACGGCGTCCGGCCAGCGGTTCAGGGCGTCGACGACGACCCTCGCGGCGACGTCGGGCGGGGCGGCGACGACGACGACATCGGGTGAGTCGCTCTGGTCGTCGGCGATCTCACCGGCCCGCAGGTCGCGCGCCAGACGCACGGCCGTCGGGGACGGGTCATCGATGGAGACACGGAAACCGTTGTGGGACAGAGCGATTCCGAGACTGGTGCCGATCAGCCCGGCGCCGACGATGCGGACGTGCGTGGTCACCCCGTCAGCGTAGCGACCGTGTCGCCACGCCGACGGGAGGTCCGGATCACATACCGGCGGCCTTGTAGAGCGCCCCGATCTCGGCCTTGTTGAGCCGGCGCGTTCGCCCGGACTTCAGGTCGGCGAGACGGATGGGGCCGACCTCGGTGCGCACGAGCTCGAGGACCGGGTGACCCACCGCCTCGAGCATGCGGCGCACGACGTGCTTGCGCCCCTCGTGGAGCACCACCTCGACCATGGCCTTGCCGGGTTGGTGGTCGACGATCCGGAACGAGTCGACGCTCACCGGGCCGTCCTCGAGCTCGACGCCCTCGCGCAGCCGCTTGCCGACGTCGCGCTGCACCGGTCCGCGGATCGTGGCGACGTACGTCTTGAGGACGCCGTATGCCGGGTGTTGCAGCCGGTGCGCGAGGTCGCCGTCGTTCGTCAGCAGGAGCAGGCCCTCGGTGTCGGCGTCGAGGCGTCCGACGTGGAAGAGGCGCTGCTCACGGTTGCCGACGTAGTCCTCGAGCGAGACACGGCCCAGCTCGTCGTGCATCGTCGTGACGACACCCTTGGGCTTGTTGAAGGCGAGGTAGACGCGGTCCTCGTCGAGGTTGACCCGCACCCCGTCGACGTGGACCACCTGGGTCTGTGGGTTGATGCGCACGCCGAGCTCGGTGACCACCTGGCCGTCCACCTCGACGCGACCCTGCTCGATGAGGTTCTCGCAGACACGCCTCGACCCGACACCGCCGGCCGCCATCAGCTTCTGCAGCCGCACACCCTCGGGGTCGTGGACGTCGATCTCGGGAGCGGCCTTGCGGTCGGGCAGCTTCGTGGGCTGGCTCGCCTTCGTCGAACCTGCGAAGCGAGGACCGGTGGCCTTGCCGCCGCTCCCGCTCCGACCGCCCGCGACCGGACGGCCGGTGCGGCCCTTGGACCCTGAACCGCCTCGAGCCGCGGCGGGTCCGCCGCGGCGGGCGCCGCCCGAGGCGCCGGACGAGCCGGACCCCTTCTTCGGTTGGCGGGGTGACCTGGAGTACTCGCTCATGCGTGTCCTTCCTCGATGAGCTCGTCGATGACGTCGGCGTCCGGGAGGTAGGGCGCCAGCGCCGGGAGGTCGTCGAGCGACGACAACCCCATGCGTTGGAGGAAGTAGGGAGTCGTGCGATAGAGCATCGCACCGCTCTCCCCGAGGTCCTCGACCTCTTCGATGAGACCGCGCGACGTCAGCGTGCGCACGACGCCGTCGACGTTGACGCCGCGGACGGCGCTGACCCGCGCACGGGAGACGGGCTGGCGGTAGGCGATGACGGCGAGCGTCTCGAGGGAGGCCTGTGTCAGCTTGGCCTGCTGGCCGTCGAGGACGAACTTCTCCACGACGGGCGCGAAGTCGGACCGGCTGTAGACGCGCCATCCGCCCGCGACGCTGCGCAGGGTGAAACCGCGCTGCGCGGCGGCATACTCGTCCTCCAGCGCGTGCAGGTGACCGCGCACGTCCTCGACGGGAAGCTCGAGCGCCGAGGCGAGGGCAACCTCGGTCACGGGCTCGTCGACGACCATGAGCACGGCCTCGAGCGCCGAGCGGGCGCCGCCCGGGAAGTCGTTGATGTCGAAGGCGATCTGCTCGTCGGCAGCCTCGCGGTCGTCTAGCTCGACGGGCACGTCGGGCTCCACGGTCGCGTCGGGCCCCTGCGCCGACTGGTCACTCATCGTCTGCTCCTGTCCGCGGGGCGGCGGCGCCGCCCGTCTCCTCGGGACCGTGCGTGACTTCGTCGGTCTCGTCGGTGTCCTCGGCCTGATCGGTGTCGTCGGTCTCGTCGGTCTCGTCGGTCTCGTCGAACTCGTCGTCGATGGCGATGTCGCCCGCCTCGGTGCCGGTCCACCGGATGTCGAGCTCGCCGAGCGCCTCGGCCTGCTCGAACGCGATCGCGGCCTCCTTGAACAGCTCGAGCAGTGCGAGGAAGCGGGCCACGATGACGAGCGTGCTCTCGGCGTCGGCGACGAGGCTGCGGAAGGAGACCTGCCCGCGGTGCCGAAGTCGTTCGACGATGAGCGCCGCCTGCTCGCGCACGCTGACCTGGGGTGCGTGCAGGTGCTCGAGGCCGACGGTCGGCGCGACCTTCGGCGTCATCGCCCGGGCAGCGATCATGGCGAACTGCTCGGGAGTGATGGCGATGACGAGCTCGGGGAGAAGGCTCGCGAACTCGGGCTCGAGGCCCGCCTGACGGGGGGTGATGCGCCCTGCCGTCGCCATCCGGTCGCGGAAGGTGTTGGCGATCTCCTTGTAGGCGCGGTACTGCAACAGCCTCGCGAAGAGCAGGTCGCGGGCCTCGATGAGGGCGAGGTCCTCGTCGTCCTGCGGACCGGACTGCGGGAGCAGTCGCGAGGCCTTCAGGTCGAGCAGGGTGGCGGCGATGAGCAGGAACTCGGAGGCCTGGCCCAGGTCCCAGTCGCTGTCGATGGCCTGCGCCCTCTTGATGTGGGCGACGAACTCGTCGGTGACCTTGGCGAGCGCGACCTCGGTGATGTCGAGCTTGTGCTTGCTGATGAGTCCGAGCAGCAGGTCGAAGGGCCCCGAGAAGACGTCGAGGTGCACCTCGAAGGGCGCGGACGCCCGGCGGGTGATGACTCCGCCGGGCGTCAGCTCCTGCGCCGGTGCCTCGACCACCACGGTGGTCGAAGGCACGGCAACGTCGTCGACGTCGACCGGGGGACGGTCGACGGTGTCCTGCTCGGTCATCAGTTCACTGCGGATCAGGCTGCGCCACCGCGCGCGATGAGCTCGCGGGCGAGCTGGCGGTAGGCGTTGGCACCGGAGTGCTCGGACGAGTACGACGTGATCGGCTCGGCGGCCAGGGTCGCGTCGGGGAACTTCACCGTGCGGCTGATCACGGTGTGGAAGACCTGCTCACCGAAGTGGTCGACGACCGAGCGCACGACCTCGCGGCTGTGCAGCGTGCGGCTGTCGTACATGGTGGCGAGGATGCCGTCGACCTGCAGGCGGGGGTTGAGCCGGTCGGTGATCTTGTCGATCGTGTCGACGAGCAGAGCGACGCCGCGCATGGCGAAGAACTCGCACTCGAGCGGGATGAGGACCCCGTGGGCGGCCGTCAGCGCGTTGACCGTGAGCAGGCCCAGCGAGGGCTGGCAGTCGATGAGGATGATGTCGTACTCGTCGACGATGGGACGCAGCACCCGGGCGAGGATCTGCTCTCGTGCCACCTCGCCGACGAGCTGGACCTCGGCGGCGGAGAGGTCGATGTTGGCGGGCACGAGGTCGAGGTTCTCGGTGCGCGTCTGCTGGATGACGTCGTGGATGTCGTGGCCGCGCTCGATGAGGAGGTTGTAGATCGTCGTGTCGAGCTCCTGGGCGTTGACGCCGAGGCCGACCGACAGCGCACCCTGCGGGTCGAAGTCGATGACGAGGACCTTGCGGCCCAGCTCGGCCAGCGCCGCCCCGAGGTTGATGGTGGTCGTCGTCTTGCCGACCCCACCCTTCTGGTTGCACATGGCGATGATGCGCGCGGGTCCGTGGCTCGAGAGCGGACCGGGGACCGGGAAGTCAGGGAGCGGACGACCGGTCGGGCCCATGGCGCCGGATCCGGCGGACTCGGTGCCCGGCAGCTGCGCGACCCGCGGGACGGCGCTGACCGGACTCTGGCGGGTCTGGTCGAGGTCCTCGGACGGCAGGGACTGCATGGTGTCGTGTGACTCCTCGTTCACCGGGTGTTCCACTCCGCTCGGCCTTGCCCTGGGATGCTGCGGTCAGCCTCGCGCTGATCACGTGTGACCTTATCAGCGGGCACGGGGGTGGGCGCCCGCATAGACCTCGCGCAGTCGGTGCACCGAGACCATCGTGTAGATCTGCGTCGTCGTGACGGAGGCGTGCCCGAGCAGCTCCTGGACGACCCGCACGTCGGCACCACCGTCGAGCAGGTGGGTGGCGAACGAGTGCCGCAGGGTGTGCGGCGACACGTGCTCGGTGAGGTCGGCACGTTCGGCGGCGCGGCGGATGACAGCCCACGCAGACTGGCGCGAGAGACGGGCGCCGCGCTGGTTGAGGAAGAGCGCCGGGCCGCCCCTACCGTGCGTGGCGAGGGCCGGACGGCCCCTCACGAGGTATGCCGTCACGGCGTCGACGGCGTAGCGCCCCACCGGGACGACGCGCTCCTTGCCGCCCTTGCCGCGCAGCCGCACGGAGGCCACTCCACCGCGCGCCGGACCGCCGCCTGACGGGTCGTCAGGGGCGGCCGTCTCGATGTCGTCGACGTCGAGGTCGACCGCCTCACTGATGCGCGCGCCGATGCCGTAGAGGATCTCGAGGAGTGCACGGTCGCGCAGCGACTCGGGCGTGTCGCCCACCGATGCGGCGGCCAGGAGGCGCTCCACCGCCTCGACCGGGATCGCCTTGGGCAGCCGCGCGGGCGGCTTCGGCGGCGCCACGTTGGCCGCCGGATCCCCCGCGACCTCGCCCTCGAGCGCGAGGAAGCGGTGGAAGCCGCGGACGGCCACGAGCGTGCGCGCCGCGGACGACGCGGCGAGTCCGCGCTCGCGCAGCGACGCGAGGAAGTCGGTGACGTCGGCCTCGGCGACCCGGCCCGCGTCGTCGATGCCCTTGACGGCGAGGAAGGCCGTGTAAGCGCGCAGGTCCCGCGCGTAGGACTTCAGGGTGTTGTCGGAGGCGCCCTTCTCGACCCGGACGTGGTCGAGCCACCCGCGGACGTCGCGCTCGAGGCGCGAGAGCCGTGCCGCGGGTGGCTCGGTGACGACCTGCTCGGTCAGGAGAGGGCCTCGTCGAGGCTGGTCCACTGCATGCCGTGCGCCTCGGCCACGCCGGCGTACGTGACGTGGCCGTCGTGGGTGTTGAGGCCGAGGCCCAGGGCGTGGTCGGAGCGCAGCGCGTCACGCCAGCCCTGGTTGGCCAGCTTCACGGCATACGGAAGGGTCGAGTTCGTCAGGGCGTAGGTCGAGGTGTTGGGCACGGCACCCGGCATGTTGGCGACGCAGTAGAAGACCGACTCGTGCACCCGGTAGGTGGGGTCGGCGTGCGTCGTCGGGTGGCTGTCCTCGAAGCACCCGCCCTGGTCGATGGCGATGTCGACGAGCACGGAGCCCGGCTTCATCTGCGAGACCAGCTGGTTCGAGACGAGCTTGGGGGCGGCGGCACCCGGGATCAGCACGGCGCCGATGACCATGTCGGCCTCCTGCACCTGCTGCTGGACCGTGAGCCGGTTCGAGGCCAGGCCGTGGACCTGGTTCTCATAGCGCCAGAAGGACATCCGCAGCTTGTCGAGGTCGGTGTCGAGCAGCGTGACGTCGGCCCCCATGCCCAGGGCGATGTTCGCGGCGTTCTGCCCCGAGACGCCGGCGCCGAGGATGACGACCTTCGCGTTGGCCACGCCGCCGACACCACCCATGAGGACACCGCGTCCGCCCTGCGCTCGCATCAGCGCGTGCGCGCCGACCTGAGGCGCCAGGCAGCCCGCCACCTCGGACATCGGGTACAGCAGCGGCAGTCCGCCGGAGGGCAGCTGCACCGTCTCGTAGGCGATGCCGGTGACCTTGCGCTTGACGAGCTCCTCGGTCAGCGGCTTGTCGGCCGCAAGGTGCAGGTAGGTGAAGAGCGTCAGCCCCTCGCGCATCCGGTGGTACTCCTCGGCCACGGGCTCCTTGACCTTGAGCACCATGTCGGCCTCGCCCCACACGTCGTCCGCGGACCCGATGACGCGGGCACCTGCTGCCGCGTAGTCGTCGTCACTGATCTGCGAGCCGACGCCGGCATCCTTCTCGACGAGCACGTCGTGCCCGTTCTCGACGAGCTCGTGGACACCTGAGGGGGTGATGGCCACGCGGTACTCGTGGTTCTTGACCTCGCGGGGGATGCCGACCTTCATGCTGCGCACTTCCTTCCGGGCTGACTCGGCCACGGCGCCTTTGCGGTGGCGAGAAGGGCCCGTCGAGGGCCGCGACCCAACTGTATCCGTGGGCGCTGCAGCCCGGTCACGACCTCGCCCAACCGACCGCCGACGGCGCCGGCCTGCCAGAGTGTGCGCATCGGTGTGCGCCGGGCGTGCGCACCGCCGCAGCCGTCAGACGACACGGGAGGAGCCCGACATGACCGACCCCTTGCCTCAGGAGGGCTACACCTGGCCGGTGGCGCCTGCGGGTGCGCCGCAGCCGGATCACCGCCGGCCGGCACGGCGCGACCGAGTCGCGTGGGCCGGTCTGACCCGTCGCCAGGGGATCGCAGCAGGGACGGTCTTTGCCGTCCTGGCCGTGTGGAGCACGGTCTTCAGCGGTGTCGAGCTACCGTGGGGCCTGGGGGTCGTGGCAGCGGGAGTCGTCGCGTCCGCCCTTGCCACGGCCCTCCCCCGGGTGCGTCCGTTCGCCCAGGGCTTCCTCGCAGGGTCGGTCGTCGCCGGCGTCGGCGCGGCGGCCGTCCTCATCATCTTCTTCGTCGCCATCTTCGTCACGGCGGGCCCGTGAAGCTCTACGCGGACTCCCCCGCCCGGCGCACCCGACAGATCCTCTCGGACGTGCTCATGCTGCTCTGGCTGGGGCTGTGGGTCTATGCCGGTCGTCAGGTCCACGACACCGTGGACCGGCTGCGTGCCCCCGCCGACTCGATCACCTCGGCGGGCCGATCGGTCAACGGCGCCCTCACCGGTGCCGGCGACCAGGCGGGCCAGATCCCCCTCGTGGGCGACCAGCTGAAGACCTGGCTCACCCAGGCCGCCGGGTCGGGCACGACGCTCCAGTCGGCGGGGACCTCGATGGCGGACACCGTCGACAGGCTGGCACTCGGACTCGGGCTGGCCACCGCCCTCGTGCCCATCCTCATCGTCCTGGCCGTGTGGCTCTACGTCCGGGTTCGCTTCGTGCGCAACGCAACCCAGTCGCAGCGCTTCATCGACGCCGGTGAGGACCTGGACCTCTTCGCCTTGCGGGCCTTGGCGACTCAGCCGCTGAAGGCACTGGCGAGGGTGACCGACGACCCGGCAGGGGCGTGGCGCCGTCAGGACCGCGACGTCATCCGCCGCCTCGCCCTGCTCGAGCTGCGCGACCAGGGACTGCGCCCGCCACCGGGCCCCTGACCTCCGCGACCGGGGCTGCAGCCGACGTCCCGATGCGCCCGGGCGCGAGGGGCGCCGGGCGCGAGGGGCGCCGGGCGCGAGAACGCGTGCGTCAGTCGGTCCGCGACACCTGTGGGACGAGGTCTTCGGCGGACGGCGTCCACGAGTCGGCCGAGGCCGCGACCTGGTCTCCCGAGCGGATGTCCTTGACCTCGTCGCCGGACTCACCCGCGCCGGGGAACCAGACGAACGGGATGCCGCGGCGCTCGGCGTAGCGGATCTGCTTGCCGAAGCGAGCCGCGGAGGGGGCGACCTCGCAGGCGATGCCCCGCCGACGCAGCGCGGTGGCGACGGCGACGGCCTCCTCGCGGGACTCGTCGTCGGTGAGGGCGACGAGCACGGCGGCCGGGGTCGACCGGGAGGCTGTGACGAGTCCGCGACCGATGAGCAGGCCGAGGATGCGCGTCACCCCGATCGAGATGCCGACGCCCGGGTAGGTGGTCCTGCCGTCACTCGCCAGGGCGTCGTAGCGGCCGCCGGAGCAGAACGAGCCCCAGGACTCGTGACCGACGAACTGGGTCTCGTAGACGGTGCCGGTGTAGTAGTCGAGGCCGCGCGCGATGCGCAGGTCGGCGACGAGCTTGCCCGGTGCGTGGGCCATGCCGGTGCGGATGACGCGGGCCAGCGACTCGAGGCCCTCGTCGAGGAGCGGGTGCTCGACGCCGAGCGCGCGGACCTGCTCGACGAAGCCGAGGTCCGTCGAGCGGATCGCCGCGAGCGCGAGGCACTGGTCGGCCTGCTCGTCGGTCGTGCCCGACTCGACGAGGAGCGCCTTGACCTTCTCGGGCCCGATCTTGTCGAGCTTGTCGACGATGCGCAGGGTCCCGATGACGTCGGTGATGCCGATGCCCTGGTAGAAGCCGTTGGGGATCTTGCGGTCGTTGACCTGGATGACGAACTCGCCCACCGGGAACCTGCTGAACACGTCGGCGATGACGAGCGGCATCTCGGCCTCGAAGTGGGGCGAGAGCTGACCCACGTCGACCACGTCGATGTCGGCCTGGGTGAACTCGCGGTAGCGGCCCTCCTGGGGCCGCTCACCGCGCCACGCCTTCTGGATCTGGTAGCGCCGGAACGGGAAGGCGAGCCTGCCGGCGTTCTCGAGCACGTACCGGGCGAAGGGGACGGTCATGTCGAAGTGCAGGCCCCATCGGGCGTCCTCGTCGCTGCCTCCGGACAGGCGCGACACCGCGTAGATCTCCTTGTCGGCGTCCTCGCCCTGGGCGCTCAGCCGCTCGATCGGCTCGATGGACCGGGTCTCGACCGACGAGAACCCGTGCAGCTCGAACGTCTCGCGGATGACGTCGAGGAAGCGCTGCTCGACGATGCGCTCGGACGGGAGGTACTCGGGGAAGCCGCTGATCGGCATGACCTTGGCGGCCTTGGGCTGCGGTGTGCTCACGCGGGCAAGTCTTTCAGGTAGGGGTTGGTGGCCCGCTCGTGGGCCATCGTCGTGGCCTGGTAGTGCCCGGGCAGCACCAGAGTCGTGTCGGGCAGGGGCAGCACCACGTCGCGCAGGCTGCGCTGCATCGCGGCCGGGTCGCCGCCGGGAAGGTCGGTGCGACCGACCGAGCCGGCGAACAGCACGTCGCCGGTCACCATGGTGCGGTCGACGTCGACCTGCTCACGGATCCCGTCAGGCACCCGGTCGATGCCGAACATCACCGACCCCTCGGTGTGCCCCGGGGCATGGAGCACGTCGAACTCCATGCCCGCCAGGGTGAGTCGCGCGCCGTCGCCGATCTCGACGACGTTGGTCGGCTCGGTCCACGTCGCCGCCGCGCCGAACTGCTGCTCGAACATCGCGATGAGGCCGGGGTTGCTGCGCCCCAGCAGGTCGTGGAGCCGGTAGCGGTCGTCGGCGTGGATGTAGGCGGCCGTGTCGGACCCGCACACCGGCGTGACCGAGTAGACGTGGTCGACGTGCCCATGGGTGAGCAGCACCGCCGCGGGCCGCAGCCGGTGCTGCGCCAGGATCTCGCGCAGCATCTCCTCCACGCCCACGCCCGGGTCCACGATGACGCAGTCCTCCCCAGGCTGCGGCGCGAGGACGTAGCAGTTGGTGTCGAACGCCTGGGCCGGGAACGCGATGGTCAGCACGCTGGGAGCCTAGCGACGGCGCCGACGGCGGCACCCGGCATACGCCCCTTCGGGGAGTCTGGGTATGCCGTGAGGGACCCCCGGGGACCGCGATCCGCGCGTGCGTGGGGAGATGTCACGGACTCGTGACCCCTCCCGCTGCGCGGGCACCGTCCTCGTTCCATAAAATGACCGGACGCCCGGGGACCGCCCATGTGGCCCGTACGAGGAGAGGTTCGTGACCAAAGAGCAGGAACGCGCACGTGCGCGCCGCCGCTACGAAGAGCACCAGAAGACCGAGAAGCCCCCAGTGGGCGACTCGACCCGCGACAAGCAGGTCTTCGGTGTGATCCTCGCGGTCATCCTCGTCATCGCGGCCGTCATCGTCGTGCCCAAGCTCGTCGGCAGCTCCGACAGCCCCACCCCGGCGGCCGGGTCGACGACGCCCGCCAGCACCACGACACCCGCCCCGACCTCGTCCGGCGGCCTCGCCGCAGGGCAGAAGCTGGCAGCAGGCTGCACCGCTCCCCCGGCCAACCAGGCGACCCCGAAGCAGCAGAAGGAGGTTCCCGCCAAGGCCACCGCGGCGGGCAAGACCTTCGTCGCGACCGTCAAGACGACGTGCGGCGACATGACCTTCGAGCTCGACGGCGCCAAGGCGCCCCAGACCGTGGCCTCGTTCATCAACCTCGCCAAGACCGGCTTCTGGGCGCCGAGTCCGTGCCACCGCGTCACCACCCAGGGCATCTACGTCCTCCAGTGCGGCGACCCCACCGGCACCGGTCAGGGCGGCCCCGGCTACACCTTCGGCATCGAGAACGCGCCCAAGGACGGCAAGTACGCCACCGGCGTCCTCGCCATGGCCCGCACCCAGGACCCCAACAGCAACGGCGGTCAGTTCTTCATCACCTACAAGGAAACCCAGTTGCCCACCGACGGTGGTGGCTACACGATCTTCGGGAAGGTGACCAAGGGCCTCGACATCGTTGAGAAGATTGCCGCCAACAAGGCCCTGCCCCCCAGCCCGACGGACGGAACCCCCGTCTCCCCGATCAGCATCCTCAGCGTCAGCGTGACGGAGAAGAAGGCATGACCGACATCCAGCACCCCCAGACTGACGAAACCTCCGAGCCTTCCGAGACCTCGACGGAGCCCTCGACCGAGCCCTCGACCGAGCCCTCGACGGAGCCCTCGACGGAGCCCTCGACGGAGCCCTCGGCACCCACGGCCGCGGCCGTCCACGAGACGGATGAAGCAGCGGTCGTCCCCGCTGCCGACGGCGCCGACACCGCCGACACGCCTGCCCCGGAAGGCGTCCCAGCCGGGACGGAACCAGAGGCAGCGGAGGCGGCACCCGTGACGGAGCCGGCGAACGTCGAGCCCGCAGGCACCGAGCCCGTCGCCGGGGAGGGCGACGAGCCGGCCATGGCCGAGGCCGAGACCGCTGACGTCGTCGCCTCGGTGAGCAGCACCGAGACCGGCGACACGACCGAGGCGACCACCGAGCCGACCACCGAGACTCCGACCGAGACTCCGACCGAGGAGTCGCCTGAGGCCACCCCTCCGGCGCCCTCTTCGGCCGGTGTACCCAAGCCGTCTGCGATCCCGACTCCCGCGGCGCTCGCCAAGGCGGTGCCGCATCCGACCGTGACCCCGGCTGCGCCGGCGCTGATCACGACCGACCACTCCGCCTCCGCGGCGTTCGGACGCGTCGACGAGAACGGCACGGTCTTCGTGCGCACGAAGGACGGCGAGGAGCAGGAGGTCGGCTCCTACCCCGGAGCCAGCGACGAGCAGGCACTCACCTACTTCGCCCGCAAGTACGACGAGCTCTTCGCCTCTGCCGTGCTCCTCGAGCAGCGCCTCTCCCAGCCCGAGGTGCCGTCCAAGGATGTCGCCGAGGGCCTGAAGACCCTTGCGGCGCAGGTCAAGGACGCGACCGTCGTCGGGGACCTCGACGCCCTCGCCGCGAAGCTCGACGAGATCCAGTCCGGCCTCGCGGCCAAGCGCAACGTCGAGCAGCAGCACCGCGCCGAGGCTCGCGCCGCGGCCACGGCGGAGCGCGAGAAGATCGTGACCGAGGCCGAGTCCATCGCGGGTCAGCCGGAGAACCGCATCCAGTGGAAGACCAGCGGCGCCCGCATGCGCGAGCTGCTCGACGAGTGGAAGGCCCACCAGCGCGCGTCGACGCGCCTGGACCGCGAGACGGAGTCGAACCTGTGGCAGCGCTTCAGTGCCGCCCGCAACGGGTTCGACAAGGCGCGCCGCAGCCACTTCGCCGGCCTCGACGCTCAGCACGCTGACGCCAAGGGCGCCAAGGAGCGGCTCGTCGCCGAGGCCGAGACCCTGGCGACGAGCACGGACTGGGCTGCGACCGCCGGCGCGTTCAAGCGACTCATGGACGAGTGGCGCCGTGCAGGTCGGGCCAGCCGGTCCGACGACGACAAGCTGTGGGCGCGCTTCAAGGCCGCCCAGGACAGCTTCTTCGCCGCCAAGGACGAGGTCGTCGCGGCCGAGGAGGAGCAGTACCGCGGCAACCTCGCCGTCAAGGAGGCCCTGCTCGTCGAGGCAGAGGCGATCCTCCCGGTCACGGACCTCGAGAAGGCCAAGGCCCAGCTGCGCGTCGTCCAGGACAAGTGGGACGCCGCCGGGAAGGTCCCGCGGTCCGACATGGAGCGCGTCGAGAAGGCCATGCGACGTGTCGAGCAGACCGTGCGTGACGCCGAGGACCGCCGGTGGAAGTCGAGCAACCCCGAGGTCGCGGCTCGCGCCCGGGCCATGGTCGACCAGCTCGAACGCGCCGTCGCGGACCTGCAGGACGACCTCGCCAAGGCGGAGGCCTCGGGCAACGCGAGCAAGATCAAGAAGGCGCAGGAGGCCCTCGACGCCCGCCAGGCCTGGCTCGACCAGGCCCGCGCCGGCGTCGCCGAGTTCGGCGGCTGACCACCTGCAACACCCACGAAGAGGCCCACCCGACAAGCGAGCTCGCGGGTGGGCCTCTTCGTGCGCCCGTCGTCGGAACGCGCGGTGCGAGAGGCTACATCGTCGACTTGCCGCCGTTGACGCGGTAGACGTCGAAGACACCGTCGATCTTGCGGACGGCCTGCATGACGTGGTCGAGGTGGGCCGGGTCGCCCATCTCGAACGTGAAGCGTGAGATGGCCACGCGGTCGCGCGAGGTCTGGACCGACGCCGACAGGATGTTGACGTGCTGGTCCGACAGCACCCGGGTGACGTCACTGAGCAGCCGGTTGCGGTCGAGCGCCTCGACCTGGAGCTGGACGAGGAAGACGCTGGCCGAGCTCGGCGCCCACTCGACGTCGATGAGCCGCTCGGGGTTGGCCGTCAGCTGGTCGGCGTTGGTGCAGTCGACGCGGTGCACCGACACGCCGTTGCCGCGTGTCACGAAGCCGATGATCGGGTCACCGGGCACGGGCGTGCAGCACTTGGCGAGCTTGACCCACACGTCGGCGGTGCCCACGACGACGACCCCCGGGTCGCCGGGCTTGCGCCGGCTGGCGGCCCGGGTCGGGACGGTGGCCTCGGCGAGGTCCTCCGTGGCACCGTCGACGCCGCCCATCGACGCCACGACCTTGCCCACGACGTGCTGCGCTGACACGTGCCCCTCGCCGACCGCGGCATACAGCGCCTCGATGTCCTGGTAGCGAAGGTCGGTGGCGACGGCCGTCATCGAGTCGTGGCTCATCAGCCGCTGCAGCGGCAGGTTCTGCTTGCGCAGCGCCTTGGCGATCGAGTCCTTGCCGGCCTCGATGGCCTCCTCGCGGCGCTCCTTCGAGAACCACTGCTTGATCTTGTTGCGGGCGCGCGGGCTCTTGACGAACTGCAGCCAGTCGCGCGACGGGCCGGCACCGTCGGCCTTGGACGTGAGCACCTCGACGACATCGCCGTTCTCGAGGGTCGACTCGAGCGGCACGAGGCGGCCGTTGACGCGAGCACCGATGCAGTGGTGGCCGACCTCGGTGTGGACGGCATAAGCGAAGTCGACGGGGGTGCCTCCCATCGGGAGGGCGACGACCGAACCCTTCGGGGTGAAGACGTAGACCTCGCTGCTGCCCATCTCGAAGCGCAGGGAGTCGAGGAACTCACCCGGGTCCTCGGTCTCGCGCTGCCAGTCGAGCAGCTGTCGCAGCCACGCCATGTCGTTCTGCGGCGTGATCTCGCCCGGACGCGCGGGACCGCCGCCGTTGCTCTGGTCCTTGTACTTCCAGTGGGCCGCGACGCCGTACTCGGCGCGGCGGTGCATCGTGTGCGTGCGGATCTGGATCTCGACCGGCTTGCCCTGCGGCCCGATCACCGTCGTGTGCAGCGACTGGTACATGTTGAACTTGGGCATCGCGATGTAGTCCTTGAACCGACCCGGGACCGGGTTCCACCGCGAGTGAAGGGCGCCCAGCGCCGCGTAGCAGTCGCGCACCGTGTCGACGAGGACGCGGACGGCGACGAGGTCGTAGATCTCCTCGAAGTCGCGGCCCCGCACGATCATCTTCTGGTACACGGAGTAGTAGTGCTTGGGCCGTCCGGTGACGACGGCCTTGATCTTCGCCGCGGTCAGGTCCTCCGTGACCTGGGTGCGCACCCCGGCGAGGTACTCCTCACGGGCGGGGGCACGCTCGGCGACGAGGCGCACGATCTCGTCGTAGACCTTGGGGTAGAGCGTCGCGAAAGAGAGGTCCTCGAGCTCCCACTTGATGGTGTTCATGCCGAGGCGGTGCGCGAGCGGCGCGTAGATCTCGAGCGTCTCGTTGGCCTTGCGCTTGGCCGACTCGGGGCTGACGTAGCGCCACGTGCGGGCGTTGTGGAGCCGGTCGGCGAGCTTGATGACCAGGACCCGGATGTCGCGGGCCATCGCGATGACCATCTTGCGCACGGTCTCGGCCTGGGCGGCCTCGCCGTACGTGACCTTGTCGAGCTTGGTCACCCCGTCGACGAGCATCGCGATCTCGTCGCCGAAGTCGCGGCGCAGCTCGTCCAGGCTGTATGCCGTGTCCTCGACGGTGTCGTGCAGCAGCGCGGCCGCGAGCGTCGGGGGCGTCATGCCGAGCTCGGCGAGGATCGTCGTCACGGCGAGCGGGTGCGTGATGTAGGCGTCGCCGCTCTTGCGCATCTGCCCTTCGTGCGCGTGCTCCGCGACGGCATACGCCCGCTCGATGACCGAGAGGTCGGCCTTCGGGTGGTTCTGGCGGACCGCCGTCATGAGCGGCTCCAGGACGGGGTTGCCGGCCGGCCGGGTCGCCCCGAAACGCGCGAAACGGGCGCGCACCCGCGACGGGGTGGACAGCTCGTTGCGGACGTCCTCGCTCATGAAGAGAGTCTAGGCGGTCCCTCCGGGATCACAGCGTGAGGATGGCGTTGACCGGCCGGTCGGCGAGACGCTTTCGGCCCTCGAGGAAGGCCAGCTCGAGGACGACCTCGATCGCGGCGACCTTGGCGCCGGCCCGCTCGACGAGCAGCGCGGTGGCCTCGGCGGTCCCCCCCGTCGCCAGGACGTCGTCGATGACGAGCACCCGCTGGCCGGCCTCGAAGGCATCGGTGTGCACCTCGATCTCAGCCGTGCCGTACTCGAGGGCGTAGGACTCCTTGAGGGTCTCCCCCGGCAGCTTGCCCGCCTTGCGCACCGGGACCATGCCGAGGCCCAGCTCGTAGGCCACGGCGGCACCGAGGATGAACCCGCGTGCCTCGATGCCGACGATGACGTCGACCTGACCTGCATACCGCTGGGCGATGTCGCGCACGAGCTCGCCCAGCGCCGGGCCGTCGGCGATCAGCGGCGTGAAGTCCTTGAAGAGGACACCCGGCTTGGGGAAGTCCGGGATGTCACGCAGCTTGCTCGCGACGAGGTCACTGATCTGGCTCACGCCGTCTCCTGAGGTGGTCGAACGTGCGGTGTCGGGCTGGTCAGCGCCGCGACTTCGGGGCGCGCTTGGGCTGGTTGCGCGGTCCCGGCTGGGCGTACTTGTGCACCGGTCGCGGCGTGCCGTCGGACTGCGTCGTGCCCGCGGCACCTGCTGCCGCGCCCGTGGTGTCGGCACCGACGACGGCCGGCTCGAGCGCACCCTGGGGTGCGGCGACGTGCGGCTTGACACCGTGCCGCGCCACGTACTTCTCGAGCTCCCGGACCGCCGGCTCGTTGCGGCGCAGGTCGACGAGCAGCGGCGTCGCGATGAAGATCGAGGAGTAGGCGCCGACCGCGATACCGATGAAGAGCGCGAGCGACAGGTCCAGCAGGGTGCCCGGGCCCAGCAGCGTGAAGCCGACGAAGAGGACTGCCGCGATGGGCAGCAGCGCGACGACCGTCGTGTTGATCGAGCGCACGAGCGTCTGGTTGACCGCGAGGTTGGCTGCGGCCGAGTACGTCATCCGCTTGGTGCGGAAGGCCTCGGCCGTGTTCTCGCGCACCTTGTCGAAGACGACGACGGTGTCGTAGAGCGAGTAGCCGAGGATCGTCAGGAAGCCGATCATCGACGACGGCGTGATCTCGAAGCCGAACAGCGCGTAGATCCCGACGGTGATGACGAGGTCGTGCAGCAGCGCCACGAGTCCCGCGACGGCCATCTTCCAGGTGCGGAAGTAGAGCGCCATGACGATGGTCACGAGGATGAGGAAGACGATCAGGCCCCGGATCGCCTGCTGGCTCACCGACTGCCCCCAGCTCGGGCCGATGAGCGAGGCACTGACCGCGCTCTTGTTGACGCCGAACTGCTGGGCCAGGGCGGCACTGGCCTCGTCGGTGCGGTCCGAGGCTGCCTCGGACTGCACGCGCACGGTGTCCTGCCCGACGATCGTCGAGATGACGTTGCCCTGGATGCCGGCCTTGGAGATGGCAGCCTGGGCCTTCTCCTCGTAGCCCTGGCTGTTCGAGACGCCCTGGACGCGGAACTCGGAGCCACCGCTGAACTCGATGCCGAAGTTGAGTCCCTTGACGAAGATGCCGATCAGGGCCAGGGCGATGAGCACGCCGGACACGGCGTACCACGTCTTCTGGCGCTTGATGAAGTCGATCGAGCGCTTGCCGGTGTAGAGGTCGTTGCCGACCTGGGAGAAGTTGATCATGCCTGGGCCTTCCCATCGGCGACGCGGGCCGAACCCACGGTGGCGGGCGGGCGCTGGGCGCCGGGTGCCCCGAACTGGCCGCGCCCGCGGTAGCGGACCGACTCCTTGGCGCCGAGGCGCTGCGGGTCGAGACCGGACCACTTGTGGCCGTTGCCGAAGAACTCGGTACGGGCCAGCAGCTGCACCACGGGGTGCGTGAAGAGCATGACGACGAGCAGGTCGATGAGCGTCGTGAGCCCCAGCGTGAAGGCGAAGCCGCGGACGTTGCTCGAGGCCAGCAGGTAGAGCACGACGGCCGCGATGAAGTTGACGGCATCGGCCGCGATGATCGTGCGCCGCGCTCTCTTCCAGCCGGTCTCGACCGCCGCCACGAGCGGTCGCCCGTCCCGGACCTCGTCGCGGATGCGTTCGAAGTAGACGATGAAGCTGTCGGCGGTGACACCGATGGCCACGATGAGACCCGTGACACCCGCCATGGTCAGGCGGAACCCGTGCGTCGTCCCGAGCACCGTGACCGCGAGGTAGGTGATGACGGAGGCGACGACGAGCGAGGCGACCGTGACGAGGCCGAGCGCGCGGTACTGGAAGAGCGAGTAGACGACGACGAGCAGCAGGCCGATGAAGCCGGCGAGCAGGCCGATGCGCAGCTGCTCCTCGCCGAGCTGCGGCGTGATGTTGTCCTGCGTCTGCAGCGCGAACGAGATCGGGAGCGCACCGAACTTCAGCTGCTCGGCGAGCTGCTTGGCGGAGTCGATGGTGAACGAGCCGGTGATCGAGGCGCGCCCGTCGGTGATGACGGCGCGGGCCTGCGGCGCCGTGATGACCGCCTTGTCGAGCACGACCGCGAACTGGTCGAGCGGCGGCTGGGACTGCAGGCCGTAGAGGCGCTTGGTCACGGCCGCGAACTTGGCCTTGCCGGCGTCCTTGAAGGACAGGGCGACCTCGACGATCGAGGTGGGCTGGCCGTTGGGGCCGGGCTGGTAGCCGCTCGTGGCGTCGGCGATCTCGCTGCCGTCGATCTCGCTCGGGCCGAGGACGTACTTGGTGACCCGGTCCTCGCCACAGGTGGCGATGGGCTGGGTCGGGTCGTCCTGCACCCTGTCGATCGCGCCCGGGGCGGAGCAGTCGAGGGCGGTGTACGCCTTGGCCACCTTGGCGGCGGCCGCGTCGGCCTTCGCCTTGTCCCAGCCGAGGCCCACGAGGCCCGTGCTGGCCTGCGCCTTGACGGCGGCCTCGGTCTGGGCCGGCGTGGGTGCGGGAGCCGTCTGCGTGGCTGCAGGGGCCGGGGTCGTGGCCTTGCCGGCAGGAGTCGTGGCCTTGCCCGTCGCGGTGCCCGTCGGCGTGGCCGGCGTGGTGGCTGCTCGGAGTGCGTCGGGGACGACGCCGTTCTGCGCGGTCGCCGACGTCGACGGGGTCGCCGTGGCAGTGCCGGACGGCTTCTTCGTCGTGCCCGTCGAGGTTCCGGTCGGCGTGCCCGTCGGTGTCCCGTTCGGGTTCGCCTGCGACGCGTTGGCGTCGAGCGCCTGGACGTAGACGGCGCGGAAGCGCAGCTGTGACGGCTTCTTCAGCGCGTCGAGCTGTTCCTTGGTGGGCTGCCCGGGGATGGAGACGACGATGCTGCGGCCACCCTGCGTGGTGATCTCGGCCTCGGACACACCGTTGGCGTCGATGCGCTGGCGGATGATGTCGACCGCCCGGTTGACCTGGCCCTCGCTGATCGTCTCGGTGCCGGTGAGCTGCGGCTGGAGCACGAGCTCCGTGCCGCCCTCGAGGTCGAGTCCGAGGCGGGGGGTCATCGACCCGTCGCCCCACTTCGTCAGGCCGACTGCCAGGGCGCCGAGGCCGAGGATGACGACGATGAGCGCCAGGAGGCTGCGTCTCGCCGACTTCTTGGTGGAGCTGCGTGCCACGAAACCCTCACTGACCGTTCTGCTGGGAGTCGGGCGTGCTGCCCGGTGCGTCATCGGGCGCGGCGTCCGTTGCCGGCGTGCTGGCGGTGGTGCCGCTGACGCCCTCGGAAGCCGTGTCGGTCTGCTTCATCGCGATGGCGCGCCGGTCGACCCGGATCGTGGTGCCCTCGGCGATCTCGAGCCAGGCGCTGGCCTCGTCGAGGTGCTTGACCGTGCCGTAGATGCCGGACGACGTGACGATCCGGTCGCCGACGTTGAGCGAAGAGCTGAAGTCCCGCATCTGCTTCATCCGCTTGTTCTGGGTGAAGAACAGCCAGCCCAGCAGCAGCAGTGGCAGGGCGAAAATCAGCAACGAGAAGCCCCCGTTGGTGTTCATGTCAGCTCAGTCCTTCGTGTCTTCGTCCGGTCGGTGTGCACACGTGCCACGACCCGGTGATCGGGTCGGATGTCGCGTCAACGACCGGGGGCACCGGATGGTGCCGCGGCAGCGGCGGTGGTGCCCGCAGGAGTCTACGTGCGCCGGTGCAGTTTGTCAGACCGGATCGGGGCGTCGTGACGCGGACGCGGGTCACGTTTTGGTCGCACTCGAGCGTCTCCGGGGCAGGTGTCCTCAGGCGTCGAAACGGGCGCCACCGGCCTCGTCGATGGGCAGCGTGGCCGTCCACAGAGCCTGGGCGTCACGTGGTGGGGTGAGGCCGAGGTGGTCCCACGCCAGGCTCGATGCGGCGCGCCCACGCGGCGTGCGCACCATGAAGCCCTCGCGCACGAGGTAGGGCTCGGCGACCGTCTCCACGGTGTCGGGCTCCTCGCCCACGGCGACGGCCAGCGTCGAGAGGCCCACAGGCCCGCCGTTGAAACGGCGGCAGAGCGCCTCCAGGACGGCTCGGTCGAGACGGTCGAGGCCGCGTTCGTCGACGTCGAACAGCTCGAGGGCCTGACGGGCGGCGGCGTGGGTCACCCGGTCCTCGCCGTGGACCTGGGCCCAGTCGCGCACCCGGCGCAGCAGTCGGTTGGCGATGCGTGGAGTGCCTCGGGAGCGCAGTGCGATCTCGCGGATGCCGTCCTCGTCGGCGTCGAGACCCAGCAGGCGGGCCGACCGGTGCAGGATCGTGACGAGGTCCGCGGCCGCGTAGTAGTCGAGGTGACCGGTGAAGCCGAACCGGTCGCGCAGCGGGGCAGGCAGCAGGCCTGCGCGGGTGGTCGCACCGACGACGGTGAAGGGTGGCAGCTCGAGCGGGATCGCTGTGGCGCCGGGGCCCTTGCCGATGATGACATCGACGCGGAAGTCCTCCATCGCCAGGTAGAGCATCTCCTCGGCGGACCGGGACATCCGGTGGATCTCGTCGAGGAAGAGCACCTCGCCCTCCGCGAGCGAGGAGAGCACCGACGCGAGGTCGCCGGCGTGCTGGATCGCGGGTCCTGAGGTGATGCGGATGGGCTGCTCGAGCTCGCTGGCCACGATCATCGCGAGGGTCGTCTTGCCGAGGCCGGGAGGACCTGACAGCAGGACGTGGTCCGGCGGGGTGCCACGCCGCTTGGCGGCCTTGAGGACGAGCCCGAGCTGGTCGCGCACCCGTGTCTGCCCCGGGAACTCGTCGAGCCGCTTGGGCCGCAGGGCTGCCTCGACCTGCCGCTCCTCGGTGTCGCCGACGACGTCGACGATGCGGGCCGTCGCGTCGAAGGACCCGTCGTCCCAGACGTCGGGGACGGTGCCGGTGTCGAGCTCCCAGGAGCCGTCCGAGCGGTCGGCACTCATCGGCCCAGCTCCTGCAGGGCCGCGCGCAGCAGCGCTGAGACACCGGCCCCATCGGCCGCGAGCGGCGCCACCTTGTCGAGCGCGTCGTCGGCCTGTCGCGCCGTCCACCCGAGACCGACGAGGGCCTCGCGGACCTGCTCGCGCCACGCCTCACCGGAGTCGAGGTGGACGGGATCGACCCGGCCGGCCGAGCCTGGCAGGGCACCCAGCTTGTCCTTGAGCTCGAGGACCATGCGCTCGGCGCCCTTCTTGCCGATGCCGGGGACCTTCGTCAGCGCGACGAGGTCGCCGGTGCCGAGCGCCACTCGCACGGCGTCGGGTGAGTGCACGGCGAGCACGGCGAGGGCGAGCCGGGGCCCAACACCCGAGACGGTCTGGACCGTCTCGAAGACGTGCTTCTCGTCGTCGGTCGCGAAGCCGTAGAGCGTCAGCGAGTCCTCGCGCACGACGAGGCTCGTGGCGAGCTCGGTGGGCTGCCCCAGTCGCACGGACGTGGCCGTCGCGGGTGTCGTGTGGACGAGCATGCCGACTCCCCCGACTCCGACCACGACGGAGTCGAGGCCGACCTTGAGGACGGTGCCGGAGAGCGAGGCGATCATCGGGGCTGGGCTCCAGAGTGCGGTGGTGGGGTGCGATCGGGTGAGGCGGGCCGGGCGGCCCTGGAGGTCTGGGTGGACGCGGCCCGCAGCCGCTGCACGGGGGGCACCGATCCCGGCGGGACCCGGCGGGGTATCCCGCTCCCCCGGTTGACCGTGCGCGCCAGCACCTCGAGCCGTGCCTCCTCGAGCCGGTTCTGGGTGCCGCCGCGCCAGACGTGGCAGATCGCGAGGGCAAGGGCGTCGGCCGCGTCGGCCGGCTTCGGAGGTGTGTCCAGACCGAGCAGGCGGGTCACCATCGTGGTCACCTGTGCCTTGTCGGCCCGTCCGCTGCCGCTGACGGCAGCCTTGACCTCCGTGGGCGTGTGCAACGTGACCGGAAGGCCCAGCCGCTCCGCGATGATCATGACGATGCCGGTCACCTGGGCCGTGCCCATCACGGTGGAGACGTTGGTGTCGGCGAAGACCCGCTCGATGGCGACAGCCTCGGGTCGGTGTCGCGCGAACCACTGCCGCATCTCGTCCTCGACCGCGACGAGACGTCGGGGCGTGGGGTCGGTGGACGGCGTCCGGATGACTCCCACCTCGACGAGGGCGAGCTTGCGGCCCGGCACTCCGTCGACGACGCCGACTCCGCACCGCGTGAGGCCGGGGTCGACCGCGAGGACGCGCACGGCATACCTCCAGGTCTGTGGGCGGGACGGACGGGACGAGTGGGAACGCCAGGTCGATCCGAACAGGTGTTCGGGACAACGCTAACCGCCCGCCCCCGAAAGCACGGGAGGCACGCCGGTCCCGGCGTGCCTCCCGTGCTGCGGCCTGACGGCCGGCTCAGTCCTCGTCCTCGTCGAGCTGCGCCAGCACGTCGTCGGGGATGTCGCCGTTGGCGAAGACGTTCTGCACGTCGTCGCTGTCCTCGAGCGCCTCGATGACCCGGATCATCTTCTTGGCCCCGTCCAGGTCGAGCGGGACCTGCAGGTTCGGGACGAACGACGCCTCGGCCGACTCGTAGTCGATGCCGGCGTCCTGGATCGCCTTGCGGACCGCGACGAAGTCGGTGGCCTCGGAGATGATCTCCCAGGTGTCGCCGTTGTCGTTGACCTCCTCGGCACCCGCCTCGAGCACGACCTCGAGGATGTCGTCCTCGCTGCCGGCATCCTTGAGGACGGTGACGACGCCCTTGCGGTTGAAGACGTAGGACACCGAGCCCGGGTCGGCGAGCTGGCCACCGTTGCGGGTCAGCGCGGTGCGCACCTCGGCAGCGGCGCGGTTGCGGTTGTCGGTGAGGCACTCGATGAGCACCGCGACGCCGTTGGGGGCGTAGCCCTCGTACATGATGGTCTGCCAGTCGGCCGCGCCCGCCTCGGCGCCCGAGGCACGCTTGACCGCGCGGTCGATGTTGTCGTTGGGGACCGACGTCTTCTTGGCCTTCTGGATGGCGTCGTAGAGGGTCGGGTTGCCCGCGGGGTCAGCCCCGCCCTGGCGCGCCGCGACCTCGATGTTCTTGATGAGCTTGGCGAAGAGCTTGCCGCGCTTGGCGTCCTTGGCCGCCTTCTGGTGCTTCGTGGTGGCCCATTTGGAGTGGCCGCTCATGCAGTGTCCTCGCGTTCCGGTGACTGGCGTGCGCCCGACTGCTGGAGTCGGTGCTCTCTGACGATCGAGACGAACTCGGCGTGGATCCGGCGGTCGGCCCCCACCTCGGGGTGGAAGGACGTGGCCATGAGGTTGCCCTGCCGGACCGCGACGATCCTACCGGCGGCCGCGCCCTCGCTCACGCGGGCGAGCACCTCGACCTCGGGGCCGACCTGCTCGACCCACGGCGCCCGGATGAAGACGGCGTGCACGGTGCCGGTCGCCCCGGCGTCGCGCCAGGCGTAGTCGAGGTCCTGCTCGAAGGAGTCGACCTGGCGGCCGAAGGCGTTGCGCCGCACGGTGATGTCGAGGCCGCCGAGCGTCTGCTGGTCGGGCCGCCCGTCGGCGATGCGGTCGGCGAGCATGATCATCCCGGCGCACGAGCCGTAGGCCGGCATGCCCTCCGCGATGCGGCGCAGCAATGGCTCGCGCAGGTCGAAGGCGCGGACGAGCTTGTCCATGACGGTCGACTCCCCGCCGGGGATCACGAGTCCGTCGATCGACTCGACCTCCGCCGGGCGACGGACCGTGACCGCGTCCGCGCCGAGCGCGTCGAGGGCCGCGAGGTGCTCGCGGACGTCGCCCTGGACCGCGAGGACGCCGATCCGCGGGAGGGACAGGATGCTGGTGGTGCTCACCGAGCCAGCCTAGGGCGCCGGTGACCGGGCGACGGTCACGGGTCCGTGGCCGGGAACCGTCTGGCATACGAGACACGAGAGCTGCCCGCCCTGACGACGGCACCGGCTCAACGGATACGTTGCGCCCATGACGACGGTGCAGACCCACGAAGACCTGATCGCCCGCGCCGCGGAGGCCGACGCCGCCTCACCGCTGCGGGGCACGCGAGACCTCTTCACCCTGCCCGACGACGTCATCTACCTCGACGGCAACTCGTTGGGCGCGCTGCCGACGGCCGTCCCCGCCGTCGTCGACGACGTCATGCACCGCCAGTGGGGCGAGCGGCTGATCCGGTCGTGGAACGAGGCCGACTGGTGGGGCGCGCAGACCCGGGTCGGCGACCGCGTCGGGCGTCTCGTCGGCGCCGCGCCGGGCCAGGTCGTGGTCACGGACTCGACGTCGGTGAACCTCTTCAAGGCGGTCATCGGCGCCGGTCGGCTGCGTCCCGGCCGCACCGTCGTGCTCACCGACCCGGACTCGTTCCCGACCGACCTCTACATGACGGAGTCCGCGGCCGCCCTGGCCGGCCTCGAGGTGCGCCGGGTGCACCCGCGCGACGCCGTGACCGCCATCGCCGAGGCGGGAGAGGCCCTCGCCCTCGCCTCGTACTCGAGCGTCGACTACCGCACGGGCGAGCTGTGGGACCTTCGGGCGATCACGGAAGCCGCCCACGCCGTCGGGGCGCTCGCCTGCTGGGACCTCTGCCACTCCGCCGGCGTCATCGAGGTGGACCTCGACGCGGGCGGCGCCGACCTCGCCGTCGGCTGCGGCTACAAGTACCTCAACGGTGGCCCGGGCGCTCCCGCGTTCCTCTATGTCGCGACCCGCCACCAGGACGACTTCGACCAGCCGCTGACGGGTTGGCAGGGCCACGCCCACCCCTTCGAGATGCGCCCCGACTACGAGGCCGCACCCGGGATCACCCGCGCCCGGGTCGGCACCCCGCCCCTGCTGTCGGTGCTCGCCCTGGAGGCCGCGCTCACGGCATACGACGGTCTCTCCCCCGCCGACGTGCGGGCGGCATCGCTCTCGGTGACGGGCACGTTCATCGACGCCCTCGACGCCCTCGGGGTCGACCTGCCGCTCGCGACGCCGCGCGAGCCCGAGCGACGCGGGTCGCAGGTCTCGCTCCGGCACCCGCAGGCCTTCGCCGTCGTGCAGGCGCTCATCGCCCGCGGCGTCATCGGCGACTTCCGCGAGCCCGACATCATCCGGCTCGGTTTCGCACCGCTCTACGTGACGCACGTCGACGCGGTGCGCGCTGCGGTGCACGTCCAGGAGGTCCTCGACGGGCGCGAGTTCGAGCGGCCCGAGTTCGCCGAGCGCGGCGCCGTCACCTGACGAGTGCCGCTGCGGGACGATCCGTCATTCGATCCGTCGACGGGGATGCGTCAGGACGTCGACGTTGTCGCTCCACTGCTCCACCGAGCCGACGCCCCGTGGGAGCAACCGCACGGCCGGGTCGAGGATGCTCTCGGCGACCACGCTGACGGCGGCGTCACGGACACCGAGGAACGGCCGGTCCCAGAACGGCTCGACGGGGTCCGGGGCCGTCGGGAGCCCGGTGTCGGCCTGAACCCGGCACAGCGTCCGGAGGGCCAGGACGAGCCCCGCCTCCCGGCGGTGCCAGTCGCTCGCGGTCAGGGCTGCCTCCAACGGTGCCGCTGCTGCCGCGGCCCGTGGCAGCCGGGTGAAGCTCGTGCCGAGCCACTTGGAGTACGGCGCCCAGCGACGCTCGAGCAGGTGCCCGAGGTGCATCACCACCCCGGCGAGCCGCGCCGCCACGACCCGTGAGCCGAGCTCGTCGCCGCGCTCCCCCGTGCGGCCGACGAACGGCAGCTCCTGGGCGAGCCGGGCCCAGTCCACCGCGACGACGTGCCGCCAGACGTCGTCGGGATACCACTCGAGCCGACGACGTATGCCGTCCAGCTCGCCCGCGCCGTCGGCGAACACGTCGCCGGCGGTGACCTCCAGGACGGCCTGCCCCGTGATCGACAGCCAGTCCCCGACGGTGAGGTCGGTGGTCGGGTCGACCCCGAGGCGCGAGGTGGCGAGCTCGCGCGCCGTCTCGACCTGCACGCGGTGACGCACGGCCGGGTCCCAGGTCGTGGCGAACCGCACGGGATGGCCGGCGAAGGAGTCGGGCAGGTGCTCGGCGAGGTGCGTGTCGACGTCGTCGACGAGCCCGCGCGGGACGAGGAGGTTGAGCCGCAGGCCCCAGTCGTGGTCGCGGGACCGTGCGTCGTCGAGACCGAGGACGTCCGACCCGCTGCCCAGCCGCGCCGCGGCATACGGCAGCCCGGGCCAGCGCGCCTCCACGAGCGGACCCACGACGTGCTCGAAGTACGACCGTGACAGCTCGGCTCCGGAAGGGCTCACGACCCGATGCTGCCAGCCGCGACCCACGACGACGTGTGCCGCCGCGCCCGTGGGGCACGACGGCACACGTCAGCGGCTTGCTGGGTGGCCTGAGGTCACCAACCGCGCTCGGCGAGCCGGTGCGGCTGCGGGATCTCGTCGACGTTGATGCCGACCATGGCCTCGCCGAGGCCGCGGGAGACCTTGGCGACGACGTCGGGGTCGTCGTGGAAGGTCGTCGCCTTGACGATGGCCTCGGCGCGCTGGGCCGGGTTGCCCGACTTGAAGATGCCGGAGCCGACGAAGACGCCCTCGGCGCCGAGCTGCATCATCATCGCGGCGTCGGCCGGGGTCGCGATGCCACCGGCCGTGAAGAGCACGACGGGGAGCTTGCCGGCCTCGGCGACCTCCTTGACGAGCTCGTAGGGGGCCTGGAGCTCCTTGGCCGCGACGTACAGCTCGTCGGGGCTCATCGACCGGAGGCGGTTGATCTCGGCGCGCAGGGTGCGCATGTGCGTCGTCGCGTTGGAGACGTCACCGGTGCCGGCCTCACCCTTGGAGCGGATCATCGCCGCGCCCTCGGTGATCCGCCGCAGCGCCTCGCCGAGGTTGGTCGCGCCACACACGAAGGGCACCGTGAACTGCCACTTGTCGATGTGGTTGGCGTAGTCGGCCGGGGTGAGAACCTCCGACTCGTCGATGTAGTCGACGCCGAGGCTCTGCAGCACCTGGGCCTCGACGAAGTGGCCGATCCGGGCCTTGGCCATGACGGGAACCGAGACGGCCTCGATGATGCTGTCGATCATGTCGGGGTCGCTCATGCGCGAGACCCCGCCTTGGGCACGGATGTCGGCGGGGACCCGCTCGAGGGCCATGACGGCGACGGCGCCCGCGTCCTCGGCGATCTTGGCCTGCTCGGCGGTGACGACGTCCATGATGACGCCGCCCTTGAGCATCTCGGCCATGCCGCGCTTGACGCGCGTCGTGCCGGTGGAGCTCGCGTGCTGGTCAGCCGCGGGCGTGGTGCCCGTGGTCGGGGTGGTGCTCACGATGTCCTGCTTTCCCGTGATCTGGGTGTTGGGGTTGCCTCAAAGCGTAGGCCCACGCGACGTCGGCCCACGACTCGGTCCTCAGACGGCGGCGAGGTGCTCGGGTGACTCGTCGTTGAACTCGACGGTGTGCGGCATGGGCGTGTGGCCGGCGAGGTGGAACATCCGGATCGTCCACTTGCGCCGCACCCGTCGCACGTCGGTGACGGCGTCGTTGTGGAAGCGTCGCGCGAGCTGGACCCGCATGCAGGCCGACGCGAGGCGGGCCAGCACGTCCTCCCCCAGCTCGGTCGACCGCAGCGAGCTGACCGCCTCGGGCGTCAACGCGAGGTCGAGGGCCTCGGTGAGGTCGTTCTCGGCCAGCTCCCGCGCCTCGCCGTGCTCCGACGGGGCCTCGAGCGACTCGGCGGCCGCATTGGCGAGGATCAGCGACGTGGCGCCGTCGAGCAGCCCGCTGTTGGCGAGCTCGACGGAGGCCTCCGCACGCCGGACGAGCCGGGCGTCGAGCGCCGCGAGCGTGCCGCTGAGGCGCACGTGGAGCCGGTCGACACGGGCCGCCGTGTAGGAGAGGTACCAGGCGATGACGACGAGGACGAAGAGGATCGCGAAGACCCAGGAGAGGACCTCGCTCATCGGGTGCCCCCGCGCAGGAAGCGGTTCCAGCGTCCCTGCGGCTGCCAGTCCGCGGCCGCCCGCCCCTCGATGACCGTCTCGTAGACGGCGAGGATCTCGTCGGCCACGACCGACCAGTCGAACAGCCGGGCCCGGCGCTGGCCGGCCGCTGCGAGCTCGGCCCGGCGCTCGGGCCGTCGGAGCAGGTCGACGAGGGTGCGCGCGAGGTCGTCGGGGTGCTCGTTGGCGAACATGGCACCCGCCGTGCCGCCGTCGAGCACGCGGGAGAACGCCGAGAGGTCGCTGGCGAGCACGCACGCGCCCGCACTCATGGCCTCGATGAGGATGATGCCGAAGCTCTCGCCACCGGTGTTGGGGGCGACGTAGACATCGACCGATGCGAGGAGCGAGGCCTTGTCGTCGTCGGAGACCGACCCGAGGAACTCGCAGGCGGCCCGGACCTCCGGGGGCCAGCCCTCGGTGACCTCGTCGGGGTCGCCGGGCCCGGCGACGAGGACGCGCAGCCCCGGGATCGAGCGCAGGACCTCGGGCAGCGCGGCGGCCAGCACCGGCAGCCCCTTGCGCGGCTCGCCCATGCGGCCGAGGAAGGCGATCGTGGGCGAGGCCGGCGTCCCGATCCAGGCCGACCGCCGTGGGGCGCTCGCGAACCGGTCGACGTAGACCCCGTTGGGGATGACGACGGCGTCACCGCCGACGTGGGTCGTCACGGTGCGCCGGGCGTCCTCGCTCACGGCGATGCGGCCCGAGATCTTCTCCAGGCTCGGCCGGATGATGGGGTATGCCGTCTGCATCGTGCGCGACCGGATCATCGAGGTGTGGAAGGTGGCCACGATCGGCCCTTCGGCCGCCATCAGCGCCAGCACGCTGATGCTGGGCGTCACCGGCTCGTGCAGGTGCAGCACGTCGAAGTGTCCGGCGTCGAGCCACTTGCCGACCTTCGAGGCCGTCACCGGCCCGAAGTTGAGTCGCGCGACCGAGCCGTTGTAGCGCACGGCGGTCGCCCGGCCGGCGGAGGTGACGTAGTCGGGGAGCTCGGTCTCGCTGTCGGCGGGTGCGAGCACCGACACCTGATGGCCCTGGGCGATGAGGTGCTCGGCGAGGTCCCGGACGTGGAACTGCACCCCTCCCGGCACGTCGAACGAGTACGGGCAGACGATCCCGATCCTCACGGGGTCTCACCCGGGATGGGCGCACCCGACGGCACCGACGCGCCTGAGGGTGTCGAGGGTGTCGAGGGTGTCGAGGGTGTCGAGGCTGCCGAGGCCGCCGAGCCTGCGGGCGGGACGGGCGCAGCGAGGTCCTCGACGAAGACGCGCTGGAGCATGTGCCAGCTCGAGGTGTGCTCCCGGATCGTGACGGCCAGGTGGTCGGCGCACTGCTGGATGAGGTCCGCGGCGCGGACGGCCGTGGTGCCCTCGATCCGTGGCACGAGGCGGTCGCTGAACTCGATGACCGTCCGATGGCCGCCGAGCCCGGCGCCGGCGGGCGCAGGCTCGTACCAGATGCGAGCGGCATAGAGCGGTGCGCCGGTCATGAGCGACAGCACCGCGGGCCCTTTCGCCATCCGGGCGCGGTGGCCGAGGAGATCGACCTCGACACCCCCGTTGGTGAGGTCGCGGTCGGCGGCCAGGGCGATGAGCCGCCCACCCTCACGGGCTGCGGCGAGCAGGCCGTGGAAGGGGTCGTCGCCACCCGTCAGCGGGATGATGTCCATGTCGATGCTGTGCCTGAAGGCCACGAACTCCTGGAACACCTCCTCGGGCTTAAGACGCTCGGCGACGGTCGTGACGGGCATGAGACTGCCGGCGGACCAGGCGGCCGCGAGGTCGAAGTTGCCGAGGTGGCCGACGAAGACGACGCCGGCCTCGCGGCGTGCGCACAGCTCGCGGATGTCGGCGTCGCCGCGCACCACGACGGCGCCGTCGATCTGGGCGCGCGTGAGGGACGGGAGCCGGAACGCCTCGCAGTAGTAGCGCATGTAGGAGCGCATCCCCTGGCGGACGAGTGCGTCGAGGTCGGTCTCGGACAGCTCCGGCCGGACGCGGCGGTAGTTCGAGCGCAGCCGCTCGATGCCCTTCCCGCCGCGCCGGACGAGCACGTCTGCGACCCGGTTGAAGAGGGCGTATGCCGCCCGTTCCGGGAGGGCGCGTACGACCGACCACCCGAGCTTGAAACCGAGCACGCTGACGGTGTCGGTGGCCCTGCGCGGCAGGCCGGTCACGCGCCCACCTCACCGGAGGCGAGGGCCTGCCGGCGCACCGTGAGCATCCGCTGCAGCACCGTGACGAAGCTCGCGACGGCGAGCAGACCGAGCACGACACCGAGCAGGACGGTCGAGTTGAACAGGTCGGCGAAGAAGGCCGCGACGAGCACGGCGACGAGGCGGTCGGCACGTTCGGCGATGCCGACGTCGGCGGTGTAGCCGAGGCCCTCGGCGCGGGCCTTGGCGTAGGAGACGACGCTGCCGAGGATGAGGCACGCGAGGGCGAGGCCTGCCATGAGCTGGTTGTCTCCCCGGCCGGCGTAGTAGATGACCAGCCCGCCGAAGATCGCGGAGTCGCCCATCCGGTCGAGCGTCGAGTCGAGGTAGGCGCCCCACTTGCTGGACCGGCCGGACTCGCGGGCCATGATGCCGTCGACCGTGTCGGAGAAGACGAAGGCCGTGATGACGAGCACCCCCACCCAGATCTCGCCGCGGGGGAAGAACGCCAGCGCTCCGACGCACACCCCGAGGGTGCCGACGATCGTGACGACGTCGGGGCTGATGCCGAGCCGGAGGAACAGGTGGGCGATCGGACCGAGGATCTTGGTCATCGACGCGCGCAGGAGTCTGTTGAGCATGGTGGGGACAGCGTACTGACCGAGAGGACGTGCGCGGCTGCGGCGCTCGGCTCAGCCGGCGGGCCAGGCCTCCACGAGCCGGGTGCGGGTGTCCTCGAGCAGCACGGGCAGCGCCTTGGTCTGCGCGACGATCGGGAGGAAGTTCGAGTCCCCGCTCCACCGCGGCACGACGTGCTGGTGCAGGTGGGCGGCGACACCGGCACCGGCGACGGCCCCCTGGTTCATGCCGAGGTTGAACCCGTGCGGACCCGACGCCGCCTGCAGGACGCGGATCACCTGCTTGGTCAGCGACGTGAACTCCGCCGTCTCCTCATCGGTGAGGTCGATGTAGAGGGAGACGTGCCGGTAGGGGCACACGAGCACGTGCCCGGGGTTGTAGGGGAAGAGGTTCATCACGACGTAGCAGTGCTCGCCCCGATGGACGATGAGGCCCTCCTCGTCGGACTTGCCGGGTGCCGTGCAGAAAGGGCAGCCGTGGCCCGCTTCGTCGGTGGGCTTGTCGCCGAGGATGTAGGCCATCCGGTGCGGCGTCCAGAGCCTCTCGAAGCCGTCTTCGACGTGGGCGAAGTCCGCCGCCGACTCGGTGCCACTGCCCTGCGTCGTCATGCTGACAGATCCTAGGGCGGGCGCTTGCCGACGCCGGGCCGGCCCCCGGCACGACTCGACCCCCAGCGTGTCGATTTCGCCTGGGGCGCGACGTTGGGTTCAATGGTTCACGGGCCCTGCGGTGTGTGAGACCGCAGGGCCTTCGCCGTCCCCGCTCCGGGACGTGACGTGGAACGACCCTGCGGGTGTGAGAGCCGCAGGGCCGGTCGTCCCGGGGACCCGACGGACGTCGTCGCGCACAGGTGCGGGAGGAAGGTGAAGGCCCGGGAAGTATGAGTTCCCGGGCCTTCCTCTTCGTCATCGCCGAAGCGATTCGGAACCCGTTCCGCCGAAGCGGTTCGGTCCCTCATTTGTATCCCCGTGCATCCCGGCGCGCAAGCAGTTCCCCGATTTCCCCGGGACTTTTTTCCTCGCGCGACCGTGCCGGTCCGGCGGGCCGGTCATGACCCGCCGGGACCGGCCGGCGACGGTCAGCCGAGCGACACGGCATACACCTCGAAACGGTCGTCGCCGGGAAGGGTGATGGACTGGAGCTGCTTGCCCGGGTCGGCGGCAACGGTCGTGCCGAACAGCTGGACAGGGGGTCCGTCGACACCGGAGCCACCCTTGATGCGGTGGTCCATCGCGATGGCGACCTGGTTGCCGTTGTGTCCGCTGCCGGCCGCCCAGTCGGTGAGCGCGATCGGCACGGACTGGACGCTGCCGTCGGTGTAGGTCAGGCGCAGGGCCGTCGACACGTCGCCGTTGTGCGTCGAGCCGATGACGTGGATCGAGCTGCGGCTCGCCGCCGGCACGAGGATCGTCTGCCCACGCCCCTCGACGAAGTTCGGCGTCGTGCCCGAGGTCACCGGGGCGGCATACGTGACGCCGTTCCAGTCCCACGTGCCGGCCGCCGGCAGCAGGGCCGCGTCGTAGCTCCAGCCGCTGTTGTCGAAGTTGCCGTCGCTCGGCGCCTCGACCGTCGCAGTCCCGTCGTGGTTGCGCGCCGGGGCGAGGTCGACGGCGCAGCCGGCAGCACCGGGGACGCAGTCGAGCGCCTCCTGCAGCTGCACGGTGACGACCTTGGTGACCGGGTCGACGCCCGGTGCCGACGCCGTGACGCGGACCTCGTGCGAGCCGGCACCCAGCCCGGCCGGCAGGGTGAGCGTCACCGGCACCGACGCGCTGGCCGGCACGCCGTCGCTGTGCAGCACGGCTGCTCCGTCACCGCTTCCGCCGACCGCGGCCGACCAGCCCTGTGGGGCCGAGACGTCGAGCTGCACGGGGAGGCTCTTGGGCGCCTGACCGACGAGGTCGACCGAGAAGCGGGCCTGACGCGCCCCGGTGGGCACGACGACGGGGTTGGGGCGCGCGGTCATCGACAGTGACAGACGCGGGTCGCGGCCGGCCTGCACAGCCGACGGCGGCACGTCGGCGGGCGTCGTGCCCCAGCGGCTCGGCGACGTGCCGACCGTGTGGGCGAGGGTGCCACCGCTGCGCAGCGCGTCCCAGCCGACCCAGCTCTTCGTGCTCTTGCTGCCGTTGACGTCGAGGCTCTGCACGTAGCGTCGGTCGTCCGAGACGCCGGGCGCCGTGATCGTCAGTCGGCCACCCTGGCCGGTCCGCACCGAGGCCGGCGACGCGACGTCGATGTCGACACGCTCGAACTGCGGCGAGCTGACGACGAAGAAGTTCGCGCCGCTCATCGTCGGGTAGAGGCCCCATGACGAGAAGACGTACCAGGCCGACATCGTGCCGAGGTCGTCGTTGCCCGTCATGCCGTCCGCGCCGTCGGTGAAGAGCGTGAAGGCCGCACGGGCGACGGTCGCGATCTTGGCGGGCTGCTGCACCCACGCGTAGACGTAGGGCGCGAGCAGGTCGGGCTCGTTGTTCGGGTTGTAGGTCGGCTTGCTGTAGTAGGCGTAGGTCGCCTCGATCCAGTCGGTCCGGGCGGTGCCGGCCGGGTCCTTCAGCAGCTTGTCGTAGGCGAAGAAGTTGTCGAGGCGCTTCTCGGTGGCACCACGGCCACCCATCAGGTCGACGAGGCCGGCGGGGTCCTGCGGGGCGAGCCACTGGTACTGGTAGGAGCCACCCTCGTGGAAGGCGTGCGCCGCCTCGACCGGGTCGTACGGGTCGAGCCACGTGCCGTCACTCATGCGCGGGCGGAACGTCTGCGTGCCGGCGTCCCAAAGGTTCCTGTACCAGCCGCTGCGCTCGGTGAGCACCGAGGCGTCGGCGGTGTGGCCGAGTCCCTTGGCCATGATCGCGAGCGAGGCGTCGGCAGCGGCGTACTCCATCGTGGCCGACGCGGGGTGCGCACAGTCGTTGTCTCCGCCGTGGGAGACGCAGTCGGTGCCAACGCGCAGGCCGAAGGGGATGTAGCCGAGCTTCTCGTAGTAGTGCTGGCCGGACCGCCCGTTGTACTGGCTGTCGGCGGGTGGCTGCTCGGTGGCGTTCTGCTTGAGCAGGGAGTACGCCTCCGCCTCGTGCCCGGCCAGGAAGCCCTTGCTCCAGCCCTCGACGAGGAACGGCGTCACGGGGTCGCCGGTCATGATGTTGGTTTCGCTGTTGACGAGCGCCCACCGCGGGAGCCAGCCGCCCTCTCGCCCGATGGCGAGCACCGAGAGGTAGGAGTCACGCGCGACGTCGGGGGCGAGCACCTCGAGCAGCTGGTTCTGCGGCCGGTAGGTGTCCCACAGCGAGAAGTTCTGGCGCGGGGTGTAGCCCTCGGCGACGTGGTTCTTCCCGTCCCAGCCGTGGTAGCGCCCGTCGACGTCGGAGGCGAGGTTCGGGTGCATGAGGGAGTGGTAGAGCGCCGTGTAGTAGGCGGTCCGTCGCTCGTCGGAGCCGCCGGTGACGCGGGCGTGCCCGAGCTGCTCCTCCCACCGCTGGGTGAGTGCCGCTCTGGTTGCGTCGAAGTCGAAGCCGTCGCCGGTCTCCGTGGAGAGGTTGGCGCGGGCGCCGTCCGCGCCGGTGTAGCTCAGCCCGACCTTCATCGTCACCGACGTCGTCCCGGTCGGGAAGGTCACGGCCGCGCCGTTGCCGCCGTCCTTGGTGGAGGCGTCACGGGCGCCGGCCGTCAGCGTGGAGCCGCTCCACGTGCCGAAGGTGCTGAAGGGGCGGTCGAACTCGGCGCGGAACCACACCGTGTGCTGGTCCTTGCCCGCGCAGAAGTTGCCGTCGTGGATGCGGCCCTCGACCACACGGTCGCCGACGACGTGCACCTCCGAGTCGAAGACGCGCATGTTGGCCTTGCCCGTGTTGAGCAGGACGTTGGCAGCCTTGTCCGCCGGGAAGGTGAACCGCTGCCACCCGGTGCGGTCCGTCGCCGTCAGCTCGGCCTGGACGCCGTAGGTCGGCAGCCCCACGCGGTAGTAGCCGGGGCCCGCCTCCTCGTCGGAGTGGGAGTAGCTCGACGCGTAACGCGAGGAGTCGACGCTCGTGATGGCGCCGCTCGTCGGCATGACGGGCAGCTCCCCGACGACGGGACACCCCACGCCGGACAGGTGCGTCTGGCTGAAGCCGTAGATGGACTTCTGCGAGTAGTCGTAGCCGCCCTCTCCCCCGGTGTCGGGGCTGACCTGGACCATCCCGAACGGCGCGCTGGCACCCGGGAAGGTGTTCCCGTTGTCCTGGGTGCCGATGAACGGGTTGACGGACTGGACGAGCCGTTCGGCGGCCGCGGCCGTCGGGGGCGCCCCGGACGGCAGGACCGGGCCGAGAGCGGTGGCGGCGAGGACGACGGTGCCGAGCGAGCGGAGCACGGTGCGCATGGACGTTCCTTTGGCGAGCGACGACGACGGTGTCCTGCCCGAGACTCGTGATGTCCGGTCCGACGGTCAACCGGAGGCGCCTGTCCTGTCCGATGGACGCGGGACATCGGACAAACGCGGACGTATGCCGTGTGCCACCGGCACGCGAAGGAGCCCCGCCGACACGTCGGCGGGGCTCCTTCCCGGTCACCACACGGCATACGCCGTGGGTGGCCTGGCGGTTCTCAGACCTGGGCGCGGCTCTCGATCGCGGCGAGGATCTCGGCGATGGCGTCGTCGACCGGCACGCCGTTCTTCTGCGAGCCGTCGCGGTAGCGGAAGGACACCGCGCCCGCGGCCCGGTCCTCCTCGCCGGCAATCAGCGTGAACGGGACCTTCGACTTGCTCGCGTTGCGGATCTTCTTCGGGAAGCGGTCGTCGCTCGCGTCGAGCTCGACGCGAACTCCCTTGCGCTTCAGGCGGTCCAGCACCTCACTGAGGTAGTCGGCATAGTCCTCGGCCACCGGCACACCGAGCGCCTGGACCGGGGCGAGCCACACCGGGAAGGCCCCGGCGTAGTGCTCGACGAGCACCCCGAGGAAGCGCTCGATCGACCCGAACTTCGCCGAGTGGATCATGACCGGCTGCTGGCGGGTGCCGTCAGCAGCCTGGTACTCGAGGCCGAAGCGCTCGGGCTGGTTGAAGTCGTACTGGATCGTCGACATCTGCCAGGTGCGGCCGATGGCGTCGCGCGCCTGCACCGAGATCTTGGGACCGTAGAACGCGGCGCCACCCGGGTCCGGGACGAGCTCGAGGCCGGACGCGGTCGCGACCTCCTCGAGGACCTTGGTCGCCGCCTCCCACTGCTCGTCGGAGCCGATGAACTTCGACGACTTCTCGCCCTCCGTGTCGCGGGTGGACAGCTCGAGGTAGAAGTCGTCCAGACCGAAGTCCTTGAGCAGACCCAGCACGAAGTCGAGCAGGTGCTTGATCTCGGCCGGTGCCTGCTCGGCGGTCACGTAGCTGTGCGAGTCGTCCTGCGTCATGCCGCGCACGCGGGTCAGGCCGTGCACGACGCCGGACTTCTCGTAGCGGTAGACGCCGCCGAACTCGAAGAGGCGAAGCGGCAGCTCGCGGTAGGACCGCCCCCGCGACTGGTAGATGAGGTTGTGCATGGGGCAGCTCATGGCCTTGAGCTGGTACTTCGCGCCCTCGAGCTCCATCGGCGGGAACATCGTGTCGGCGTAGTACGGCAGGTGCCCGGAGGTGTGGAACAGCGCCTCCTTGCTGATGTGCGGAGTGCCGACGTAGGAGAAGCCCTCCTCGATGTGGCGGCGCCGGACGTAGTCCTCCATCTCCCGCTTGATGACCCCGCCCTTGGGGTGGAAGACGACGAGGCCCGAGCCGAGCTCGTCGGGGAAGCTGAAGAGATCCATCTCGGCGCCGATGCGGCGGTGGTCGCGGCGCTCGGCCTCGGCGAGGCGGTCGAGGTAGGCCTTGAGCTCGTCCTTCGTCGGCCAGGCGGTGCCGTAGACACGCTGCAGCTGGGGGTTCTTCTCCGAGCCTCGCCAGTAGGCCGCGGCCGAGCGCATCAGCTTGAACGCGTTGCCGATGAGCTTGGTGCTCGGGATGTGCGGGCCGCGGCACAGGTCGCCCCAGGCGCGCGTGCCGTCACGGCGGATGTTGTCGTAGATCGTCAGCTCGCCGGCCCCGACCTCGACACCGGCACCCTCGGCGGCCTCGTCGGCGTTGCCGCCCTTGAGGCCGACGAGCTCGCACTTGTACGGCTCGTCCTTGAGCTCCTCGAGCGCGTCGGCATCGGTGACGACGCGACGGGAGAAGGTCTGTCCCTCGTTGATGATCTTCTGCATGGCCTTCTCGAGGGCCTTGAGGTCATCGGGGTGGAACGGGGTCTCGACGTCGAAGTCGTAGTAGAAGCCGTCGCGGATGGGCGGACCGATGCCGAGCTTGGCATCGGCGTGCAGCGACTGAACGGCCTGGGCGAGGACGTGGGCGGTCGAGTGGCGCAGGACGGCGAGGCCGTCCTCGCTGTCGACCGTCACCGGCTCGACGACGTCACCGTCGCCGACGGGGTGGAAGAGGTCGCGCAGCTGACCGTTGACGCGCGCGACGACGACGGCGCGGTCACCCTCGAAGAGCTCACCCGCCGTCGTCTGCTCCGCGACCGATCGCTCGCTTCCGGCGACGGTGACGGTGATCTGTGCAGACACGGTTGGTGCTCCTCGTTCGACAGGACCCGCCGTCGGGCGGCGAGTCGTGGGTGGCGCCGCTCGGTGCGGCTCGGCAAGGGTATCGAGACACCGACGTGGCGGGCGACGCGGTTTGGGATGACTGGCCACCCGAGACGGCGAGAACGGCCGCACGGACCCGGCACCCGACCAGCACCCCCACCGTCGAGAGGCCATGAATGGCCGCTCCACGCACGTTGAAAGGCCACGTATGGCCAGTCTCCGTGGCCACTCGACGTCGCCGAGGCGGCCACATGTGGCCTCTCGACGGTTCACAGGGTTCGGCGGCTCGGGGTCACCACGTGTTCTCGACGACGGCGTGCTCGATCTCACCCTTCGCGTCCTCGAGGACCGACAGGGTCCGCGACGGCTCGAAGGCGGTCCGCAGACGCACGGTCGACGGCAGCCGCACGGGCTTGCGGAACCACACCCGGCTCGTCAGCCCCGACGCGGGGAGTCGCGGACCGAGGGAAGCGAGCACCCGCGCGTAGGAGTACATACCGTGCGCGATCGCCGTGGGGAAGCCCAGCGGCCTGGCCGTCAGGGCGTGCACGTGGATGGGGTTCCAGTCCCCGGACACCGCGGCATACGACCGACCGGTGCCCTCGCCGAGGCGCCAACGGGGGCCGGCGGTGACGGCCGCGAGCTGATCCGTCGAGGGCGGCTCGGACGGCTCGGCGTCGGCGTGCTCGGTGCCGCGCGAGAGGTAGGTGCTGACGCCACGCCACACCACCTCGCCGCGCACGCCCACCTCGGACACGAGGTCGACCTGGCGTCCACGGCGGTGCGGCCTGAGGTCCTGCGCCCAGACCGAGACGTCGAGCGGCTCGTCGACCCCGACGGGCCTGACGACCTCGATGCGGTTCTCGACGTGGACGGCGCCGAGGAGCGGGAGGGGGAATCGGTCGCCGCTCATGACCGCCATCTGGAGCGGGAAGGCGACGAGGTGCGGGTAGGTCGGCGGCAGCGTGCCCGAGACGGGGAACCGGCACACGTGCGAGTAGGCGACGAGGTCGTCGACGTCGAGGCGTATGCCGGCACGCGAGTAGCGCACGTCGGGCACGGTCTCGCCGGCGTTTCCCCGGCGCAGGGCTGCTGTCGCGTAGATGCGGCGCAGGTCCGGAGCTCCTTCGAGCGTGATCTCCCTGGTCATCGCGACGTCACGCTCCCGTCACGCACCGAGCAGGCTCTGCCCGCAGACGCGGACGACCTGACCGGTCACGGCGGCGGCACCCGGCTGGACGAGCCACGCAATGGTCTCGGCCACGTCCTTGGGCAGCCCGCCCTGCTGGAGCGAGTTCATCCGTCGCCCGATCTCTCTCGTGGCAAAGGGGATCCGTGCCGTCATCTCCGTCTCGATGAAGCCAGGGGCGACGCCGTTGACGGTGATGCCACGGTCGGCGACCTGGCGCGACAACGCTGTGACGAGGCCGATGACACCGGCCTTGCTCGCGCCGTAGTTCGTCTGACCGCGGTTGCCGGCGATGCCCGCGATCGAGGCCACGCAGACGATGCGGCCGCCGTCGGAGAGACCGCCCTCACCGAGGATCGCGTCGTTCATCCGCAGGACCGAGCGGAGGTTGACCTCCATGACGCTGCGCCAGCGGTCGTCGTCCATGTTGACGAAGAGCTTGTCGCGCGTGATGCCGGCGTTGTGCACGACGACGTCGAGCCCGCCGTGGCGCGAGGTGGCGTGCTCGACGATGCGGCGACCCGCATCGTCGGACGTCACGTCCAGCTGGAGGGCGGTGCCCTTCACCTCGTTGGCCACCCGCGCCAAGGCGTCCCCGGCGGCCGGCACGTCGACGGCGACGACCGTCGCGCCGTCCCGGGCCAGCACCTTCGCGATCTCCGCACCGATGCCACGCGCTGCCCCGGTCACGACCGCGACCTTGCCCTCGAGGGGACGGAGCGCGTCGGCGTCCGCGCTCGTCGACTCGTCGACGTGCACGACCTGTCCGTCGACGTAGGCCGAACGACCGGACAGGAAGAACTCGACGGCGGAGCGGACGCCGTGCTGCGCATCACCTCGGGCCAGCACGAGGTTGGCGGTGGCCCCGCCGCGCAGCTCCTTGCCGAGGGAACGTACGGCGCCCTCGAGGGCGCGCTGGGTCGTCACCTCGGCGACGTCGGTCAGGGTCTCGGGGTCGGTGCCGATGACGACGACGCGGCCGTTGCGCCGCAGCGCCTTGACGGCCGGGGCGCCGAGCAGGCGCAGCTGGTCGAGCTCGGCAGGGTCGACGGCGGCGCTGAGGTCGAGCACCACCGCACCGACCTTGTCCTCCGCATCGGATGCGGTCGACACCGTGGTGACCCCCGCGCCGGCCAGCCAGGACGTGAGGCCCTCGGCGAACCGGCCGCCGCCCGCCACGAGGACGGGACCGTCGCACAACGGCATACCCGGCTCGAAGCGGCGCAGCCGGGTGGGCTGCGGGACGCCGACCTTCCTGGCCACGGGAGAGCTGACGATGGTCGTGAACAGATCGCTCATGGTCAGGCCTCCAGGATCGCGACGACGCCCTGCCCACCGGCAGCGCAGATGGAGATGAGGCCGCGACCTCCGCCGGCCTCCTGGAGCTGTTTGGCCAGGGAGGCGACGATGCGTCCTCCGGTGGCCGCGAAGGGGTGTCCGGCGGCGAGCGAGGAGCCGTTGACGTTGAGTCGGCTCCGGTCGATGGAGCCGAGGGGCCCGTCCAGGCCGAGGCGCTCACGGCAGAAGTCCGGGTCCTCCCACGCCTTGAGGGTCGTGAGCACCGTGGCGGCGAAGGCCTCGTGGATCTCGTAGAAGTCGAAGTCCTGCAGGCTCAGGCCGTTCCGGGCCAGCAGGCGCGGCACGGCATACGCCGGCGCCATGAGCAGACCCTCGTCGCCGTGGACGTAGTCGACGGCCGCGGTCTCGGCGTCGACGAACCACGCGAGCGGGGTCAGCCGGTGCTCCGCTGCCCACTCCTCGCTCGCGAGGAGCACGGCCGAGGCGCCGTCGGTCAGGGGTGTCGAGTTGCCCGCCGTCATCGTCGCCCCGTCCCCCTTGCCGAAGACCGGCTTGAGCGTGGACAGCTTCTCGACACTCGAGTCGGGACGCAGGTTGGTGTCGCGCGAGACACCCAGGTAGGGCGTGACGAGGTCGTCGAAGAAGCCGCGCTCGTAGGCGGCGGCGAGGTGGTGGTGGCTCGCGGCGGCGAGCTCGTCCTGGGCCTCACGCGTGATGCCCCACTGCGCGGCGGTGAGAGCCATGTGCTCCCCCATCGACAGGCCGGTACGCGGCTCGACGTTCTCGGGGACGGCCGGGACGAGATGTCCGGGACGCAGTCCTGCGAACGCCTTGGCCCGCTCCCCCGCCGAACGGGCGCGGTTGGCGGCGAGGAGGGTCTGCCGCAGCCCCTCGCTCACCGCGATGGGGGCGTCGCTCGCGCTGTCCACGCCGCCGGCGATGCCCGCGTCGACCTGCCCCAGGGCGATCTTGTTCGCGACGAGGATGGCCGCCTCGAGCCCGGTGCCGCAGGCCTGCTGGATGTCGTAGGCCGGGGTCGTGGGGTCCAGGCGCGTGCCGAGGACGGTCTCGCGGGTGAGGTTGAAGTCCCGGCTGTGCTTGAGCACGGCACCGGCGACGACCTCTCCGAGGCGCTCACCGGCGAGGCCGTAGCGCGCCACGAGCCCGTCGACGGTGGCGGTGAGCATGTCCTGGTTGGACGCCTTGGCATAGGGCCCGTTGGACCGGGCGAACGGGATGCGGTTGCCCCCGAGAACCGCGACGCGGCGCGGCGTGCGCGGCGTGCTCCGCGGGGTGGACTGGGAAGCCATGGGTCTCTCCTGAGCTCGGATGTCGGACCGGTCGTCGTCGTCCAAGATATCCGAAACTGCCAGTAGTCGGTACAGCCAGTACCTGTTACTTTCGTGAGATGGACGACGACGTGGCCACTACCGCCGCAGGGCCGGCGACGACCCGGGACGGACGCGACTCACGCTGGGAGCGACACCGCGAGGAGCGCCGGGCCGCGCTCGTCGACGCGACGATCCGCGCCATCCGGGTCCACGGCGCGGGGGTCGGCATGGACGACATCGCCGCCGAGGCCGGCACGTCCAAGACCGTGATCTACCGGCACTTCGACGACAAGGCCGGGCTCTACCGCGCCGTCGCCGAACGCATCGACGGCCGCGTCGTCCGCAACGTCGGCGCCGCACTCTCCCGGTCGAGCACCCCGGCGGCCGACACTCGCGAGCTCGTCGAGTCCACCGTCGAGGCCTACCTCGCACTGGTCGAGTCCGACACCGAGGTCTACCGCTTCGTCGTCAACCGGCCCCTCGTCGACCGCCCCCTGGCCGACGACCCGGTGGGCGGCACCGTCGACCAGGTCACGGACCAGCTCACCGGGCTGCTGCTCGACTCGTTGCGCGCGAGCGCGACCGACCCCTCCAGGGCTCGCACCTGGGCCATCGCCCTCGTCGGGTCGGTCCGCGCCGTCGCCGACGACTGGCTCGCCACCCCCGAGAGCGATCGCGCCCCGCGCGCCTCCGTCGTCGACTCCCTGACCGAGCTGGCCTGGCACGGCCTCGCTCCCGTCCTCACCTCCCCGACCACCACGACCTCCTGAGGTCCAGACCGGAAGGCACCAGATGTCCACGGCCACCGACTCCCCCACCGACGTCCCAGCCGAGACACCACCGACACCCCCGCAGGTTCGGGACGCCACCCTCGCCTCCGCGCTGCGCCGTCATCTCGACGGTCCGTTCGGCGACGTGCGCGACCACTGCCGCGGCCTCGACCCGGCGACGTTCGGGCCGTCGTCCGCGCCGCTGCCGATGGACGAGCACCGGGCCCGGGTCACCTCCCAGCTTGCGGCTCTCGCCGCGGAACCCTTTGCAGCCCAAGGCTTCCCCGAGCACCAAGGTGGGACCGCGCACTACGGCGAGGCGGTGGCGGCATTCGAGATGCTCGGCCACACGGACCTGTCGCTGTTCGTCAAGGCCGGCGTCCAGTGGGGCCTCTTCGGTGGCGCCGTCTCCCTGCTCGGCACGAGCCGGCACGACCACCTGCTGCCCCGCGTCATCTCGGGCGAGCTGCAGGGCTGCTTCGCGATGACCGAGACGGGCCATGGCAGCGACGTCCAGAGCCTGCTGACGACCGCGACGTTCGACCCGGCGGGCGACGAGCTCGTCGTCCACTCCCCCGAACCCGCCGCTCGCAAGGACTACATCGGCAACGCAGCGCGCGACGGACGGCTCGCAGCCGTGTTCGCACAGCTCGTCGTCGACGGCGAGTCACGTGGCGTGCACTGCGTCCTCGTCCCGATCCGGGACGAGGACGGCGCTCCCGCGCCGGGCGTCACCATCGAGGACTGCGGACCGAAGCTGGGCCTCGGCGGGGTCGACAACGGGCGCCTCCTCTTCGACCACGTGCGGGTCCCCCGCACCAACCTGCTCGGGCGCTACGGCGACATCGGCGACGACGGTGCCTACACGAGCCCCATCGACAACCCCGGCCGCCGCTTCTTCACCATGCTCGGCACCCTCGTGCGTGGCCGCATCTCCGTCGCGGGCGGGGCGGGAGCCGCCGCGCGCTCGGCCCTCGCCGTCACGACGACGTATGCCGTCAGCCGTCGTCAGTTCGCCGCCCCCGACTCCGATGTGGAGACGACCGTCCTCGACTACCGCACGTACCAGCGGCGGCTGCTGCCGAGGATCGCGACGGCATACGCCCTCCAGCTCGCCCAGCACGAGCTCGTGGCCACGATGGACGACGTGCTGGCCGGCCGGACGACGTCCGAGCAGGACCAGCGCCGGCTCGAGACCCGGGCCGCCGGCATCAAGGTCCTGACCACTCGGCACGCGACCGACACGATCCAGGAGTGCCGCGAGCTCTGTGGGGGCGCCGGCTACCTCTGGGCCAACCGCCTGGCCGCCCTCAAGGCCGACACCGACATCTTCACGACGTTCGAGGGTGACAACACCGTCCTCCTCCAGCTCGTCGCGAAGTCGCTCCTCACCGAGTACCAGGCGACCTTCGGTGACCTCGACACGGCAGGCATCGTGCGGTTCGGCGCAAGGCTCGTCGGCGGGACGGTCATCGAGCGCTCGGCGGCCCGCGGCATCATCCAGCGCCTCGTCGACGCCGCTCCCGGCCGCGACGAGGACGTGACCTTCGGCATCCGCGGCACCCAGCTGCGCCTGCTGCGCGAGCGTGAGGAGCACCTCATCGAGGGCCTGGCACGACGGCTGCGACGCGCGACCGCACCGGGCGCCGACGCGTTCGCCGTCTTCAACGCGACCCAGGACCACCTCGTCGACGCCGGCACGGCACACGTCGAGCGGCTGGTCGCCGAGACGTTCGCCGCCTCGGTCGAGTCGTGCAGGGACCCCGAGGCACGCGCGGTGCTGGCCCGCGTCTGCGACCTGCATGCCCTCACGACGATCGAGCGCCACAAGGGGTGGTACCTCGAGCACGACCGGCTGAGCCCCGCCCGCGCCAAGGCGCTGACCGCCGTCGTCAACGAGCTGTGCGCCGAGCTGCGTCCGCACGCGCTGACGCTCGTCGACGCGTTCGGCATCCCGACGGGACTGCTGACGACCGAGATGTCCGGCACCGCCTGACGGGGCCGGCTCACTGCCCGTCAGGACGTGAGGACGTCAAGACGTGAGGGGACGTCAGTGGGTCGGGCGCTCGTAGCGGCCCCGGCGGTGCACGAGGGGCGCCTCGTCGGCGCCGACCTCGGTGTGCTCGATGGTCGCCTCGACCAGCACCGACCAGCCGACGTCGTGCCGGCTCGCCGGGTCCAGGCGCACCCCCATCCACGTCGCGGACGAGGTGGCACGCGGGCCCCAGGTGGTCTGCTCCCACTCCGCGAGCCGGAAGGGCCCGCCCGGAGCCGGCATGGTGCCGGCGAAGGCGTCGGCGAGTCCCTGGTCCCGGGCGCCCAGCAGGGCCACCACGGCCGTCCCGGTCTCCTCCAGACGGTCGAGCAGGTCGGACTCGGCGTGGAGGAGACCGACGACCCGTCCGGGGTCGCCGGTCGCGACGAGGTAGGACGACACCGTGAGGCCGGCTCGTTCGATGCCCGCGCCCGAGGTCCACAGCGAGACCGTGCCGCCGATGCGCCCCCGGAGGCGACGCACCTGGTCGCGGTCCTCCTCGGGCACGTCGAACGGGTGCTCCGTGTGGATCGTCACCGGGCGTTCCCTCGTGAGCGCGGCGGCGCCGCCGGAACGCTCACTGGGGCTCGGCCACGAGGAGGGCGTCGTCGACCGACACCTCTCCGGGCTCGACCACCCGGGCATAGACGCCGGCGCACTGCGAGGGGGTCTGGGTGATCTCGAGCGTGCAGTCGCCGAGCCGGACGACACGGCCGACGAGCTTGTCGAGCCCCGAGGCGTCCATGTCGAGGACGATGTTGGCCTTGGGGTGCGTCTCGACGTAGTCGTCGACCGTCACGAGGTGCACGGCATGCTTCTTCGAGCGGTTGCCCTCGGGGCCCGTCTCGGTGATCGCGACCGAGTCGAGCTGCTGCCCGGGCGCGTCGGAATCGGGATAGATGTAGAGGCTCGAGACCGTGGCGATCATGGGTCCCACGCTAGTCCGCCGTGAGGCTCCCCGCCGTGCAGCCGCTCCGCAGCCGACCTCAGAAGCCGGTCGGCTCGGTCTCCAGCTCCGGCTCGGTGGGGCGTCCCTCGTGGTGGAGGGGTTGCAGGGCCGTGGTGCGCTCGAGCCAGATCAGGGCGTCGTAGCGCGCTCCGATCCGGGTGGGCACGTAGTTGCCCACGCCCCTGGCCTCGCGGTCGGGGTGGTAGACGACGCCGATGGCCCGGTGCCCCATCCAGCTCGAGAGCCACGGGCCCGAGCGGTCGTCGGGGAAGACGATGACGGCCGGGTCCCCCAGGCTGTCGTGGAGCAGCGCCTCGAGGCTGCCCGCGCGCCCCTCGGGAACCGCGAGGACGCTCTCGGGGTCTCCCCACGCGGCAGCGGCGACCACGGTGCCCCGGTGCGACGTGAGGCCGACGAGGGCGACCGAGTCCGCGGGGTGCCGCTCGCGCAGCAGCTGGCCGACGTTGACCAGTCCCTCCCGAGCCATGTCGGTGGCGCGAGCATCGCCCACGTGGGTGTTGTGCTCCCACACGAGGCCCTTGGACCCCGGCCCACCATGACGGGCGAGGCGCCCGATGGTGTCGACCATGTGGTGGTCGCGGACGTTCCACGACTGGCGGTCCCCGCGCACCATGGTGCGGTAGTAGTGCTCGGCGTTGGCGGCGACCTCCGCGTTCTGCACCACGTCGAGCATCTCCTCGTCCCCCAGGGTCTCCCGGGCACGTCGGCGCACCTCGACCAGCAGTCTCACCACCTCCGGCTCGCAGCCCGTGGGGACGAGCCGGGTGCTCCTGGCATAGAGGTGCGGGTCCTCGCCGAAGGGCACGAAGCACTGCCACGCGCGCAGGGCCGTCGGCAGCGCGTCCGGGGAGTTGGCCTCCAACCACCCCATCACCTCCCAGAGCGAGTCCCAGAGGGAGTAGACGTCGAGGCCGTAGAAGCCGACCCGAGCGGGGCCGGGTCGCGCCAGGTTGTAGGCGTGGAGCCAGGTCAGGAAGTCCGCGACCTCCCGGTTGGCCCACATCCACGTCGGCCACCGTTCGAACCGGCTGAGCACGCCGACCGCGTCGAGGTGCTGGTCGGCCTCTCCCTTGACCCACTGGTTGATCCGCCAGCAGTCGGGCCAGTCGCCCTCGACGCCGATCCACGAGAAGCCGTGCTCCTCGATGAGACGGCGGCTGAGCAGGGCCCGCCACTGGTAGTACTCGCTCGTGCCGTGGGAGGCCTCCCCGATGCAGACGAACCGGGCACCGTGCACGCGCGCGACCAGGGGGTCGAGGTCGGTGACGTCGCTCAGGGGTCTGGACAGGGAGCGCACCTCGGCCACCATCGGGGCCCCACCGTTCGGGCCGGGCGCCGTGCTCATGGCCGCCTCCTTCGTGTCGCGTCCTGCGAGCCCACTCCGAGGTGCTCGACGAACCAGTCACGGGCCAGTGCCGCGGCCTCGCCGAGCGTCCCGGGCTCCTCGAACAGGTGTGTCGCCCCCGGGACGACGGCCAGCTCGCAGCGACAGCCGCTCAGGTCGTCCCGCGCCCTCCTGTTGAGGGCCAGGACCTCCCGGTCAGCCCCTCCGACGATGAGCAGGGTCGGCGCCCGCACGGCCGCCAGCCTCGGTCCTGCCAGATCCGGGCGGCCGCCCCGGGAGACGACGGCGGCCACCTGGGAACCGGGCTCCGCAGCGGCCCACAGCGCTGCACCCGCGCCGGTGCTCGCCCCGAAGTAGCCGACGAGGCAGGAGCCGGTGTCGGGCCGCCGGGCCAGCCAGTCGGTCGCGGACCCCAGACGGCTCGCCAGCAGCGGGATGTCGAACACCCGGGCCCGGTCGCCCTCCTCCTCGGGCGTCAGCAGGTCGAGCAGCAGCGTGCCGAGCCCGGCCTCGTGGAGCACCTCGGCGACGTAGCGGTTGCGTGGGCTGTGCCGGCTGCTGCCACTGCCGTGCGCGAACACCACGACGCCGGTGGCGTCCGGGGCGGCGGCGACACCGGCGGGCAGGTGCAGGTGTCCCTCGATCGACACCCGGCCGGCCGGGATGGAGACGTCCTCGTCGGTGTCGCCGGCGAGTCCGTCCCCGCCTCCACCACCGGCAGCAGCCGTGTCCGTCAGCCGTGCGCGATGGTCGGCCCGCTCGAGCAGGGCGACGACCTCGTCGTCGCTCGTCGGCGAGAAGTCCTCGTAGTGGGCGCCGACCGCCCGGAAGTGCTCGGGCGCCGACACGCACACGACGGCGTCGGCCTCGGGCAGCTCCCGCAGGGTCTGCGCCGGAGCGACCGGGACCGCCAGCACGACGCGTTCGGCTCCGAGCTGCCGTGCAGCACGACACGCGACGCGCGCCGTGGACCCGGTGGCGATCCCGTCGTCGACGATGACCGCGATCCGCCCGTGCAGGTCGACCCGGGGGCGGCCGCGTCGCAGCCGCTCGACCCGCGCGTCGAGGACCGCCCGTTCCCGACGCTCGACGACCTCGAGGTCCTCCTCGGTGATCCGGGCTCGTGCGAGCAGGGTGTGGTCGACGACCTTGACCCCGCCTTCACCGATGGCGCCCATCGCGAGCTCCGGTTGGAAGGGGACCCCGAGCTTGCGCACGACGATGACGTCGAGGGGCGCGTCGAGCGACTCCGCGACGACGGACGCGACCGGGACCCCTCCACGGGGCAGCCCGAGCACGACGACGTCCCGGGTCCGCAGGAATGCCAGCTTCGCCGCCAGCCGCCGACCGGCGTCCCGCCGGTCCTCGAACAGGACCACGGCGACCTCCCTCCGCACACGAGCGGCGCAGACATGGGTCGCGCCGCGGCCTCGCCCGCCCGTCGTCACCCATCGTCGCCCGTGGGTCGATCCCCCGACAGAGACCTAGGTCCCGTCCCTGTGAGCGGCCGCGATCAGCGACCTCGTCCCGCGCCGAGGCGCACACTTGGACCATGGCCATCGACTTGGGGCAGCAGTGGTTCCGCGATCTCGCCGAGCTGCGCCACACCACGACGCCGAAGCGGATCCGTGCCCTGCTGGACGGGCGGACGGTGCTCGACACCCGGGACGCGATGCTGGTCTACGAGCCCCACCGGGTCGTGCCCTGGTATGCCGTGCCGCCGGGGGATCTCCAGCTGGACCTGAGCGAGCACGACCCGTCGCCGGTGCCGGAGCTGCGCGGGCCGGTGCTGCCGCCGCAGCACAACGAGTGGCACACGGTGCCCGGCCGTTCGCTGCACCTGGGCGACCGGGGTGAGGTGGCCTTTCGGCCCGACGCCCCCGAGCTCGGGGGCCGGGTGGTGGTGCACTGGGAGCCGTTCGAGTGGCTTGAGGAGGACGAGCCCGTCATGGGTCATCCTCACGACCCGTTCAAGCGCATCGACGTGCTGCGCAGCAGCCGGCACGTGCGGGTCGAGGTCGGTGGTGTGACCGTCGCCGAGTCGACGCGACCGTCGATGCTCGTCGAGACCTCGCTGCCGGTGCGGTGGTACCTGCCTCGGGAGGACGTCCGCATGGACCTGTTGTCGCCGTCCGCACATCACACCGTGTGTGCCTACAAGGGAGTTGCGTCCTATCTCAGCGCCGACGGCGCCGCCGACGTCGCGTGGTTCTACCCCGACCCGCTGCACGACGCGCTCCCCGTCAAGGACATGGTCTGCTTCTGGAGGCCCGCCGAGGTGCTCGTCGACGGCGTGTCGGTCGACACCTCCATGCCCGGCGACCCGCGAGCGACCGACGGGCCGACCCGCACCCGCTGACGAACCGCTGGCGGGCGGAGACCGCACACCGTCCCGGTCAGGAACGGGGACGAGAAGAGCCGCCCTGCGCTGGCGCGGGGCGGCTCCTGTGTGTCGGTGGACGTGAAGGGACTCGAACCCCTGACCTCTCGCGTGTGAAGCGAGCGCTCTAACCAGCTGAGCTACACGTCCGGGCGCCCCTGTGACGACAAGGCGTCGGGGCGTCGGAGGGAAACAATAGCGGGTGCCGACGCCCACGCGTTAATCGCCCCCGCAAGTCCCCGGGAGTGCCCTGGTCTCCGCCCGATGCCCGTTGCCGGTGCTGGCTCCCGGCGGCGTCAGTCGACCCCGGGGACCTGCGTCAGCAGCTGCTCGGCCCACTCGGGGACGAACGTCGGGATGCCCGCCCACGCGAGGTACCCCCAGATGACACCCCAGACGATGAGCAGCGTGCCGAGGGCCACGACACCCCGCACCCAGACGGCCTGGTCCATGATCCAGTCGTTCCACCGGCTCACGTGTCGCCTGGCGAAGTCCAGCCAGCGCTGGGCGAACTCGAACTCGCTCGCGAGGATCAGGAGCCCGAAGAAGACGACGAGCCAGCCGGGGCCCGGCGCAGGGACCATGATCAGCCCGGCGACCGTCACGAGGCCGCCGATGACGCCCACCGCGATGCGCCAGATGACGTGGGTGAGCCTGTTGCTGCGCAGCCGGGCGCGCCACGCCCAGCGGTCCTCCCCGGCGTCGAGCGTCGCGTTGCGGTCCGAGTAGTCCACGGGCGCGGGCGGTTCGCGACGGGGTCGGCCAGCGCCGCGGTCGGAGTCGGTCATGGGTCGCAGTCCCGCTCGGCGTTGCTCCGGAAGATCCGCAGCAGCTCGCTCGTGACGGGCCGGTCGGCCGGCATCGTCCGGTCGTCGACGGCGTGGATCGGCAGGACGTCCTTCGTCGAGCTGGTGATGAAGACCTCGTCGGCGCTCTGGAGCACGTCGAGCGGCAGCGACTCCTCCCGGATCTCGATGCCGGCGGCGCGCCCCCACTCGATGGTCAGCTCGCGAGTGATGCCCAGGAGCGGCCCGGCCTCGGCCGGTGGCGTGAGCACCAGGCCGTCGACGACGACGAAGATGTTGCTGCCCGTGCACTCGCACAGCTCGCCACGTGTGTTGCCGAAGACCGCCTCGATGGCCCCCTCGGACTTGGCGCGGGCGAGGGCGACGACGTTCTCGGCGTAAGACGTCGTCTTGAGCCCGACGACGGCCGAGCGTTCGTTGCGCGTCCAGGGGACGACGGTGAGCTTCCCGCTCGACGGAGGCAGCGGCTGCGGTGCCGCCACCACGATGTACGTCAGAGCGGCGTCGTCGCGGTCCGAGCCCAGGGGCCCGACTCCCCCGGTGACGCTGTAGCGCAGGCGCCCGAAGTCGATGGTGGGGCCGTCCAGCACCGCGGCGACGCCCTTGTCGACGAAGCCCAGGTCGAGGGGCGGCAGTCCGAGGCCGGCGGCGGAACGCTCGAGGCGTCGGTGGTGGCGCGTCAGGGCGAAGGGCTGCCCGGCGGCGATCTTGGCGGTCTCGAAGACGCCGTCGCCGACCGTGACCGCGTGGTCGAGGGCGGAGACGGACGGGCCGGTCGGGTCGACGATGTCGCCGTTGACCCAGACGCGCGTGGTCGTGCTCATGGTCCCTTCCTGGGGGCTCGGCGGCCGCCCGGAAGGCGCCCGACGGGAGTGCTCATGGTGTCACAGTGCCGGCGGCGAGCCCGATGAGGCGGGCGGCCTTGAGCTCGGTCTCGGCCCACTCCCCCGCGGGGTCCGAGTGCCAGGTGATCCCGGCGCCCGTGCCGAACCTGAGCCACCGCCCGCCGTCGTCGTCGTGCTCGGCCCAGAAGGTGCGGATGCCCACGGCCAGGTCGGCCTCTCCGTGGTCGGCGTCGACCCAGCCGATGGCCCCGCAGTACGGCCCGCGCGGCATCGGCTCGAGGTCGCGGATGGCCCGGAGCGCGCTGGACTTCGGCGCCCCCGACACCGAGCCGGGCGGGTAGGCGGCCGCGAAGACGTCCGTCCAGCCGATGCCGGAACGCAGCCGGCCGCTGACCGTGGAGACAAGGTGCACGAGACCGGGGTGGGTCTCCACGGCGCACAGCTCGTCGACCGACACGGTGCCGGGCTCACAGACACCGGAGATGTCGTTGCGCATGAGGTCGACGATCATGACGTTCTCGGCGTGGTCCTTGGGCAGCATCTCCGGGGCCGTGGTCGCGGTGCCCTTGATCGGACGCGTCACCAGACGCCCGGCGCGGCGCGAGAGGAAGAGCTCCGGCGACGCGGAGACGACGTCGACGCCAGCCGCCTCGCATCGGATCCTTGCGGCATGAGGCGCCGGGTTGCCCTGTCGCAGAAGCACATCGAGTCCGTCGAGGTCGGCATCGGCCGAGAGCTCGTGGCTGAGGACGCGGCACACGTTGACCTGGTAGACAGTGCCGGCCGCGATCCGCTCACGGACCTCCTCCACGGCGAGGAGGTATGCCGTCCGGTCCAGTGACGTGCGCCAGTGGCGGTCGAGCGGCACCCAGTCCACTGCGGGCCACGGCACGTCGACGGGACCCGGGCCCACGGCATACGCCAGCGGGGTGACCTCGGCGAAGCGCACCGCCGTGACCGCACCCTCGAACGTGGCCACGACGGCCCAGAAGCCCTCGCGCGTGATCGCGTCGAGGGCGTCCGGGCCGTGGCGGACGTCGATGACCCCGCGCGCGGCCCGGTCGGCGAAACGAGCGTGGTCCACCCGCAGATCGTAGGGCCTAGGTCGCGAGCGCCTTCTCGATGTCGTCCGCGAGGTCAGCGGGCTCGGTCGTCGGCGAGTAGCGCCCGACGACGGTGCCGTCCCGGGCGACGAGGAACTTCGTGAAGTTCCACTTGATCTTCTTGCCGAGCAGGCCGCCCTTCTCGGACTTCAGCGACGTATAGAGCGGGTGCTCGTTCGGGCCGTTGACGTCGACCTTGGAGAACATCGGGAAGGTCACGCCGTAGTTCTTCTGGCAGAAGGCACCGATCTCTTCGTCGCTGCCAGGGTCCTGGCCGCCGAACTGGTTGCACGGGAAGCCGAGGACGGTGAGGCCCCGGTCGCGGTAGGTCTCGTAGAGCGTCTCGAGGCCGCCGAGCTGCGGGGTGTAGCCGCACTCGCTGGCGGTGTTGACGACGAGGACGACGTCCCCGGCGTACTCGTCCAGCGACACCTCCTCGCCGTCGATGGCGGTGGCCTTGAAGTCATGCAGCAGCGTCACGCTGTCTCCTCTGTGGTCGGGTGTCGATGGGGGTTCGGAGCTGTCGGGGGTGGAGATGGGTCATTCGTCGGGTTCGGGTGGCGTCGCCTCGCCGTCACGCTCGTCGCGGTCGGCCCACTCGAGCAGCGGGCTGAAGTCGAACACGGCGTCGTCGATGCCGGCGTGCAGGTCGCCGAGGCGGGCGAAGCGCTCGGGCATCGTCGCGATGGTGAAGTCCTGCGGCTCGGCGTCGGCGACCTCGTCCCAGGTGAGCGGGGCGGAGACGGTGCCGCGCGGGTTCCCGCGCACGCTGTAGGCCGCCGCGATCGTGTGGTCCCGGGCGTTCTGGTTGTAGTCGACGAAGAGGTCCTTCGGCGAGCGGTCCCTGCGCCACCACGTCGTCGTGACGTCCTCGGGCAGCCGGCGCTCGACCTCGCGGGCGAAGGCGAGGGCTCCACGGCGGACGTCCTTGAAGCCCCGGTCGGGCGCGATCCGGACGTAGACGTGCAGGCCCGACCCGCCGGACGTCTTGGGCCACCCGACCGCTCCCAGCTCGTCGAGGATCTCGTGGGTCGTGGCCGCCGCGCGCCGGACCTTGTCGAAGCCGCACTCGGGCATGGGGTCGAGGTCGATGCGCCACTCGTCAGGGCTCTCGGTGTCGGCGCGTCGGCTGTTCCAGGGATGGAACTCGACCGTCGACATCTGCACGGCCCAGATGACGTCCGCCAGCCGCGTCACGCACAGCTCGTCGGCGTGCAGGCCGTAGCGCGGGAAGTGCAGCCTGACCGTCTCCACCCACGGCGGGGCCCCGGCCGGGAGGCGCTTCTGGTGCACCTTGGGCCCGTCGACCCCCTTGGGGAACCGGTGCAGCATGCACGGCCGCTCACGCAGCGCGTTGACGATCCCCGGGCCGACCGAGAGGTAGTAGTCGACGAGGTCGCGCTTGGTCTCCCCGCGCTCGGAGAAGTAGACGCGGTCGGGACTCGAGAGCCGCACCGTGTGGTCGCCGACCTCGATCTCCACAGCGGGGGCCTTGCTCGACGCAGCCATGTCCGACAGCCTACGGACCGCGGCCGGGGCAGCGCTCGGACGGGCCCGACGGCACACACCCCGACGTGCGGAAGGGCCCGTCGACTCACGTCGACGGGCCCTTCAGTGGAGCGGACGACCGGGCTCGAACCGGCGACCTCAACCTTGGCAAGGTTGCGCTCTACCAACTGAGCTACGTCCGCCTGCCAACCTGCGGGACCGAGACCCCGTGGGTGCGAGGTAGACCATAGCGGACCGTCGGCCGGAGTGCGAAACCCGCTCTTGGAGTAGCCGTTCGGCTACTTTTCGACGGCCATCTCGCCGAGCTCCGACCACTGCGTGCCCTCGATCGTCGTGTTGACGATCCGCGGCGTCGCGGTGAGGTAGGCGGGAAGCTCGGCGGTCGCCTCCTTGAAGTGGTCGCTCTGCACGTGGGCGCCGCCGGCGGCGTCGTCACGGAAGGCCTCGACCAGGACGTACTCGTTCGGGTCGTCGAGGCTGCGCGACCAGTCGAACCAGAGGCAGCCCTCCTCGGCCCGGGTCGCCTCGGTGAAGCGCCGGGAGATCTCGGGCCAGTCGTCGGCGTGCTCGGGCTTCACGGGGAACTTGGCGGTGATGAAGATCAAGGGGTCACACTCCTGTGGTCTCGAGGATGCCGGGGTGGCACCGGATCGCGGTGAGGCGGTCGGTGGGGTGCAGGACAGCACCCATCGTGCCGGATCGGGACATCGCGAGGGCGACGCGTGAGGGAGGTCATCCCCGGGGAGTGATGACCCCCCGCGGCAGGCGTCGGTTCCATGAAGGTATGTGCCGCTGGATGGTGTACTCAGGTGACCCGGTCCTCGCCGAGGATCTTCTCTTCAAGCCCGAGCACTCGCTCATCGAACAGAGCCTGCACTCGCGCATGGGGGCGACGACCACGAACGGCGACGGCTTCGGGATCGGGTGGTACGGCGAGGGGGCCACCCCCGCGCTGTTCAAGAGCGTCGACCCCGCCTGGAACGACGAGAACCTCCGTGAGCTGACGACCCAGGTGCGGACCCGACTGCTGTTCGCCCACGTACGCGCCTCGACGGGCACGCCGGTGCAGCGCAGCAACTGCCACCCGTTCCGGCACGGTGACTGGCTCTGGATGCACAACGGGGCGGTCTTCGGCTTCCACGAGATGAAGCGGGACCTCATGTTCGCGGTGGACCCGTCCCTCTATCCGGACATCACGGGGTCCACCGACTCCGAGGCGCTCTTCTTCCTCGCCCTGACCTTCGGACTCGAGGACGACCCGGTGACGGCCGTCGCCCGGGCCGTCGGCTTCGTCGAGGACCTTGCCGAACGCTCCGGTGTGGCCAACCCCGTGCAGGCGACGATGGCAGCGACCAACGGTGAGTCCGTGTGGGCCTTCCGCTACTCCTCGCAGCACCAGAGCCGGACGCTGTTCCACTCGACGAACGTGGCCCAGCTTCGCGACCTGCACCCCGAGGTGGAGATGCTCCGGACGTTGAGCGACGAGACCCGCTTCGTGGTGTCCGAACCGCTGCGTGACCTGCCCGGCGCGTGGCGCGAGGTGCCCGAGTCGTCCTACGGCGTCATCCAGCCGGGCGAGGACGAGCTCCGACCGTTCGCACCGATCCGCCCGGCACACGTTCTCTGAGGAACCCGAGCCACCTCGAGCCCCTACCCCGAGGCGCCGACCTCGGTCGGCGTGTCGGGTGGCGCGTGGACACGGGCGCGTGGGACAGGGGCGTGCACAAGGGGGTGCCGGTGATGACGAGCGTCATCACCGGCACGGCTCCCCCGGGTCAGCCACCGAGAATGCGGGCCTTCTGGGCCTGGAACTCCTCCTCGGTCAGCACCCCTGAGTCCCGGAGCTCGCCGAGCTGCTGGAGCTTCTCGAGATCGACGCCGGTGTCCTGGGGTGGTGGTGGCGGGGGTGCGTACTGCGGCTCGGGTGCGTACTCCTGCTGCTGCTGTTGCTCCTGCGCGGCCCACCGCCCGGCCTGGCGGCGCGACACCCTGTTCGACACCGCCGTGGCCGTCCCGGCGACCACGGCCGTCCTGGCGATTCCACCTATGAGTCCCATCGCGTTCTCCTTCAGCTGACCTGTTCGACGTTGACCTGTTCGGGCGCGCCCCACCTCGGAGGCACGCGGGATCCCTCTAGCCGGCGGCACTCGGCGGCGCGTCGGACGGCGTCGACGTCTCGGCCGTACCGGACGCCTCCAGCGCCTCGAGCCGGGCGATGACGGCGTCTGCCGGCACGCGCACGCTCGCCACGACCTCTGCACCGGCCCGGCGCATGGCAGACACGAAGGGTCCCGCCCACGTGTTCTCGTAGACGAGAAGCGCAACCGCGTTGCCGGGCTGCACCAGCGCAGCGGCTTCCTTGAGGTCGTCCTCGTCGAGCAGGTCGGACTCGACGCCCTCGAAGACGGCCAGGTCGAGGGTGCCGTCACCGTCGAGGTCGGATATCGAGACGGCCGTCACGGCCCCGTCGTCCGACCGCACGAGAGCCTTCATGTCGAGGACACGGATGATGCCACGGTCGACGAGGTCGACGAGGATCGCCATGCCCTCACCCGTCAGGCGGGCACCGGGGAACTCCAGTGCGAGGTAGTCGATCGGTCCGACGTCGACGTTGACGCTCATGTCCTGCCTCCTTGGTGGCTGTCCACTGACACCTCGACACTCGCCGCCTCTGCATGGCCGGCGCATCGCTCCTCGAGGATGAGTGGAAGGTCGGCGGCGGCGAGCGCCTCAGGCGGAGCCGGGTTGGTCTCGGCCGGTGCGCTCGTCCTCCACCTGGTGCACTGCGGTCACGCCGATGCCGAGGGACTCCAGCAGGGAGAGCACGCTGGAGAGGGTGTCTGCGTGGACCACCGGCGTGATCAGGATCGTCGCCCCGCCGCTGTTGCGGCGCTCGAGCGAGACCGGAGAGTCGGTCAGGTCCGTCGCCAGCTCACCGTCGAGGACGATCTCGTAGACCAGCATGACAACCCTCACCTTCCCAGAACCGCGGGTTTGCGCTCACGGCCGACAGCACGTGGCTAGCCTCGAAGTGTCAGGGGGTCCCACGCATCCATCGATGGGAGTGACATGGTCGGGCCGCGGCAAGCCCGCATGGCGACTCCCTTGCGGCCGCCCGGAATCATCGACCGTCCGCGCCTGTCGTCGTTCATCGACCGTCGACCCGTCGTCGTGCTGGTCGGCATGGCGGGCTACGGCAAGTCGACCCTCCTGGCTGCGGCTGCCCGTCGTCAACGCGACAGCGAGCCAGCACTCTGGCTCACCGTGGACGACTCGGACCGGGACCCGTTGCGGCTGGTCTCGGACCTCATCACCGCGGCCAGCCTCTCGGGGCTGGACGAGCTCGGTGCCGACCTCGAGCCGCTGCGTGCCTCGGCGCTGCGGGCGGAGCCACTCACCCTCGTCGACGCGCTCCTCGAGGTGCTCTACGACAGTGCAGTGCCGCTGACGCTGGTCCTCGACGACCTCCAGCACCTCTCCGAGTCGAAAGCCTCGGCCCATGTGGTCGACCACGTGCTCCGGTGGGCTCCGGCCAACATGCGCATCGCCATCGCCGCCCGTGTCGTGCCCCCGCTGCGGCTGCAGCGGCTTCGGCTGGAGGACCGGCTGGCGTACATCACGCACGACGAGCTCGCGTTCAGCCCCGAGGAGACGGTCGAAGCCGTGCGCGCTGCGGGTCTCGAGCTCGACGCCGACACCGTCGACACCCTCCACCGCACCACGGACGGTTGGCCGGCGGGCGTCCGCATGGCGATCCTTGCTGCCCGCCGGAGCGACAGGCCGCGTCAGGTCCCTCTCGAGCTGAGACGTGACCAGGCGCTCGCGGACTACCTCGCCACCGAGGTCCTCGCTTCCCTGAGCGACGACATCAGGGAGTTCGTCCTCGACAGCTGCCTCGACGAGCAGGTCTGCGTGTCCCTCATCGACACCATCCGCGGGACGCACGATGCGGAGGCCTACCTCGAACAGTGCCTGGCCGACGGACTGTTCCTCACTCGCGGCGACGTGTCGTCCGAGGACGCCTGGTATCACTGGCACCCGCTCTTCGCGGCGCACATCCGTCGTCTGCTGGCCGCCAACCTGCCACGGCGGGCCCAGGCGCTCCACGAGACCGCCGCGTCCTGGTGGAGCTCCGTCGACCCACCGACCGCGATCCGTCACGCGATGGCAGCCGGAGACAGCGAGAGGGCCTCGAAGATCTTCGCCGACCGCTGGCTCGACCTCTTCCTCGAGGGACGGGTCGACGCGGTGCTCGAGGCGGTGGACCAGCTGCCGGAGACCTCGACCTACAGCAGCGACGCGCACCTCGCCAAAGCGCTGATCTTCGGACAGCATGGCAGCCTGGTCGCCGCCCGCTCCGAGCTCGACCTCGCCCGCGGCGCAGCCGATCTCCTTCCTGCGGCCGCCCGAGCGAGACTCGAGGACCGGATGTCAGTGGTCGAGCTGTTCCGAATCGGCCACGACCTCGGCCTGGGTCCGGCGGTCGAGTCCGGTGCTGCACTCCTGGACCTGATGGACAGGAGCCAGCGCGCGCCTGATCCCGCCATCCGGGCGTCCGTCCAGGTGTTCGTCGGCATGGCCGAAGCCAGGCTCCAGACCCATCCCAAGCTGCCCCTCGAGATGCTGCGCTCGTCTGCCACCACGGCACACGACGCCGGCCTCCTCGCCCTCGAGCTGACGGCGCTTGCGGAGTCGTGCCTCCCGGCGGTCGCCGAGGGACGACTCAGCGAGGTGCGCGACCTCGCCTCGAGCGTGCTCGCCCGGGCCGAGGAACGCGGCTGGGTGGGGCTGGTGACCCTGGCACCCGCGGTCGCCTATCTCGGCTGGTTCGACTACTGGCGCGGCAACCTGCGCGAAGCGCGGGCCCAGCTGGAGCGAAGCCTGTCCATGGTGCTTCCGTTCGACTGGGAGCTGCGCGGTCTCGTCCTGAACTTCCTGACGAAGACCTGCCTGTCCTTGGGGGACCTGCGCTCTGCGCGACGCAACGCAGCCGAGATCACGTCGATGATCGAGTCCGGCCACGCCGCACCGTGGTGGCCCTCCATGCTGGCCGGACTCGACGGGCTGATCCTCCTGGCGGAGGGGAACAGCCATGATGCGGTGGCGCTCGCCTCCCGGCCCCCGACCGATCCGGAGTACCGGCTGGCTCCCTGCCACAGGGCGAAGGTGCTGCTCCGTGGCGGCCGGCCGGAGGCGGCGCTGGCCGAGCTGGACCGGGTGCCGGCCCCGGAGGTCTTCGTGCACATCCAGTGTCTCGCCCACTGCCTCGCCGCCGAGGCCCACGCCGTCCTGGGGAGCGCGGACGCCGCCCACGCGTCTCTCGAGCTCGCCCTGGCGGCAGCGGAGCCGGACGAGCTCTACGGACCCTTCCTCGGTGCCGGCGAGGCCATGACGGAGCTGCTGAAGTCCCATCTGCGCCACGGCACGGCCCACCCCACGGCGGTGACCCACGTGCTCGGCCGCATCGTCCGCGGGGAGGACCACAACGTCACGGGCTGGGGCGAGCGGCTTACCGAACGGGAGCGGGTGATCCTCCAGTACCTCGCGACGAACCTCACCAACGCGGAGATCGCCGAGGCGGAGTTCATCTCCTTGCACACGGCCAAGACCCACATCGCGCACATCTACCAGAAGCTGGGCGTGAGCAGTCGTCGCGCCGCCATCCGTCGCGCCGCAGAGCTTGAGCTCTACTGACGGACGGGCCGGACCTGCTGCACGGCACTGACGTCGCACGGACGTCGCCGTCATCTACCTCGCAGGGAGTGAGGCGCCCGGCTCGGTGCCGGCGACATGCTGAACGTGACGTGAACTTCCTCCTCACACAAGGCGGGTGGGTATGCGAGCCGTCGTTGTCGTGGCCGGTGAAGTCGACGAGCGCGACATCTGGCCGTATGCCGTGTGGTCGGACAGCGACGGCACGAGCACGACGCTGACGGTCCGGGTGCACGACAGCCAGGAGCTTGTCGGCGTCCTTGCCGCCCTGACCGATCTGGGACTCGAGGTCATCTCGACACACCTCGTCGACGAACCGGGAGGAGGCAGGGGCGAAGCCCCCGATCCCCTCCGGTGACGACCGATCTCGCTCGCGGAGTGTGATGCCGGCATCGAGAGGGTGAAGAAGCGTAGGCCTCGGCACGAGGTCTGATCTCTGCAACGCGACACGTCGCGTCAACGAAAGGAATGGCTCACCATGGACTTCTGGAGCTTCTTCTGGCTGCTTGTCTGGTCCTTCTTCTTCGTCGCCTACCTGATGATGCTGTTCCAGATCTTCGGAGACCTCTTCCGAGACAAGGAGCTCGGAGGGTTCGCCAAGGTCTTGTGGGTCGTGGTGCTGTTCGTCGTCCCACTGCTCTCCGCTCTCGTCTACATCATCGTCCGCGGTCGTGGCATGGCAGAGCGCGCGATGGCGAGCAACCGCGAGCAGATGGCCGCGCAGGAGGACTACATCCGCAGCGTCGCTGCCCCGTCGTCGTCCTCGTCCGTCGAACAGCTCTCCCAGGCCAAGGCCCTCCTCGACAGCGGTGCCATCACGGAGGAGGAGTTCGCCGCGATCAAGGCCAAGGCGCTCTCGTGAGTCCGGTGCCCGGGTCGGTGCTTCGGCCGGCAGACGCTGTCGATCGAGACCGCCTCCTGGCCACGTTCCTCGAGCTGCTCGCCGTGGACAGTCCCACTGGTCACGAGGAGGAGATCGGCGCGGTGCTGGAGGCGCGGTACGCCGAGCTCGGGTGCACCACGACCAAGGATGACATCGGCAACATCGTGGCAGTCTTCCCTGGCACGCGCCCTGGCACCATCCTCGTGTCGACTCACATGGACACGGCGGGCACCGATCGCGGGATCGTCCCCGTCATCGGCGACGACGGGGTCATCCGCACCGACGGCACGACGATCCTGGGCGCGGACGACAAGTCCGGCCTGGCGGGGTGCATGGAGGTGATGAGGCTGCTTCGCGCCCACCCTGAATGGTCCTTCCCGACGATCGAGTTCGTGTCGACCGTCGGGGAGGAGTCGGGTCTGGTCGGCTCACGTCATCTTGACGTGAGCCGGCTGAACGCCACCCACGGGTTCGTCCTCGACACCGCCGGCGTGATGGGGTCGGTGACCTACTGGTCGCCGACGTCGGTCTACCTCACCATCACCTTCCACGGGCGCAAGGCCCACGCGGGCGTCGAACCGGAGAAGGGCATCAGCGCCGTCCAGGTCGCCGCGGAGGCGGTGGCGGCGATGCAGCTCGGTCGCATCGACGAGGAGACCGTCGCCAACATCGGCACGATCCAGGGCGGCGAGGCTCGCAACGTCATCCCCGACACCGTCGTGCTGCAGGGGATGGCGCGAAGCCACGACCAGGACAAGCTGGACCGTCAGCTCTCGGCGATGCGCCAGGCTTGCGAGCAGGCGGCCGAAGCCCACTCTGCTGCAGTGGACTTCGTCCAGGAGGAGATCTACAAGACCTACCGCATCGCGGAGGACGCACGGCCCTATCGGGAAGCGGCGAGCGCGATCCGTTCGCTCGGACTCGAGGTCTCCCCGCGCAAGTCTGGCGGCGGCACCGACGGCAACTACTTCAACGCCAAGGGGATTCCCTGTGTGGCGCTGCCGACCGGAATGGTCGACGAGCACGCCACCAGCGAGCACATCGCCATCGACGACCTGGTCGTCGCGTGTCAGGTCCTGCTCGCCATCGTCACCCAACCAGCTCAGGGAGATGAACAGCCATGAGGTCCGTGCTCGGGCGCCGCATCATCGCGACAACCGTCCTTGCCACGACCCTCCTCGTGGCGGGGTGCAGCACCAGTCCCGCCAGCCAGGACCTGTGCGCCAACGCCAAGAACCTCACGTCGGCGGTCGACGAGATGCGAGCCCTCAAACCCGACGGGTCCAAGCTCGACGCGCTGAGCGCCAAGGTCGACGCGGCACTGGCCAGGCTCGACCAGTTCCAGGCGGTCAGCGAGGGTCGTTTCGACACCGCCGTCTCGACGTTGCGCGCGAACCTCGAGGGTTTCAAGCAGACCTTGGCTGCCGCGGGCAACGAGGCCTTCACGGCGGCGGCGCCCCAGCTCACGGCCTCCCTCAAGGACATCAGCACCGCGTATGCCGCCCTGAACGAGTCCCTCGCCACTCAGTGCAAAGCCGCCTGACGGGCACCCCCTCGCACGGAAGGAAATGACATGAGCGTCAAGTTCGTGCTCGAAGCACTGGTCGTGCTGGGAGCGATCGTCATGGGAACCCGCGCCGGAGGCGTGGGCGTCGGGCTCTGGGGCGGCCTCGGCACCTTCGTGCTCGTCTTCATCTTCCGTGAGCCGCCGGGTGAGCCGCCGGCCGCGGCGCTGGCGATCATCCTGGCCGTCGTCACGTCAGCGGCGATGATGCAGGCCGCCGGAGGGATCGACTGGATGGTCTCGGTGGCCGCCGGCGTCATCGAGAAGAGGCCGAAGCAGATCACGCTGATCGCTCCCCTGACGGCCTTCCTGTTCTCCATCGGCGCGGGGACGAGCAACATCATCTACCCGCTGCTGCCGGTCATCTACGACGTGTCCTACAAGAACCACATCCGGCCTGCGAGGCCGCTGACCGTCACGGTCGTGCAGTCCGGTATCGCCCTGGCCGCGTCACCCGTCTCCGCCGCCATGGCCGCGATGCTGACGCTGACCGACGTCGCTCCCTACAACCTGGGTCTCACGCAGATCCTGGCGATCACGATTCCCTCCTGTGTCATCGGCATCGTGGTCACCTCCCTGGTGGTCAACCGGATGTGGAAGAACCTCGACGACGACCCCGAGGTGCAGGCCAAGATCGCCGCGGGCGAGCTCGAGGCCCCACAGCTGGCCGTCGCGGGCGCATCCGCCTCGTCGAGGCTCACCTACACCAAGGAGGGCCGCAACTCCGCGCTCGCATTCCTCCTCGGCGTCGTCGCCATCGTCATCCTCGGCCTCTTCCCTCAGCTGCGTCCTGCCTTCGCCGCGGAGGGTGAGGCAGCCGTGGCCATCGACATGACGACGACCATCGTCATGGTGATGTTCGTCGTCGGCGTAGCCATCCTCTTCCTCGGTCGTCCCGACGTGAAGACGGTCCCGGACCAGTCGGTCTTCAAGGCCGGCATGATCTCGGCCATCGCCCTGTTCGGGATCGCCTGGCTGACGGCGACGTTCATCTCGGCCCACGAGGACTACATCGTCGGCACCATCGGTGGCTGGGTGACCAGCTGGCAGTTCATCTTCGCCGTGGCGGTGTTCCTCGTGGCCGCCCTCACGACGAGCCAGTCGACGGCGACCCGGACCATCGTGCCCATCGGCCTGGCCGCCGGGCTCCCTGCCGGCATCGTCACCGGGATGTGGGCCGGTGCGCTGGGTGGTGTCTACACCCTGCCCGCGAACGGCACCCAGATCGCCGCGGCGAACTTCGACCTGACGGGCACGACCAAGCTCGGCACCAAGCTCGTCGACCACAGCTTCTTCATCCCCATGCTCGTGCTCTCCGTCACGACCATCGCGGTGGGCGCCCTCATCGGCGGGATCTTCTTCTGAGCCGCCGTCTCCCACCGACCACGACCACCACGAAGGAGTGACCATGCAGGCCAAGGAGATCGCCGACCGGACCAGCGCGTTGATGCCGGGCGTCGTCGAGGACCTCGAGAGGCTCGTGGCGATCCCCTCGATCGCCTTCCCCGGCTATCCGTCGGAGCCGGTGGAGCAGATGGGGAGCACGACGTTGCAGATGTTCCGCGACGTCGGGTTCACGAACGCCAGGCTCATGGAGGTGCCTTCGGGCTACCCGCCGATCTATGCCGAGATCGAGGGACCACCGGGGTCACCCGTCGTCGTGCTCTACGCCCACTACGACGTGCAGCCGGCACCTCCGGAGCAGGGCTGGACCAGCGACCCGTGGACGGCGACCCGCAAGGACGACGGCCGCATCTACGGGCGGGGCGCCGCTGACGACATCAGTGGACTCGTCACCCACCTGGGCACCCTCAGGGTCTTCGACGGTAAGCCGCCCTGCACCGTCAAGCTCATCCTCGAGGGCATGGAGGAGACGGAGAGCAACCTCGAGGCGTTCGTCGAGGCGCACCCCGAGCTGTTCGCGTGCGACCTCTTCGTGATCTGCGACATGGGCAACCTCCGGGTCGGTGAGCCGGCCCTGACGACGGCGCTCCGTGGCGACGTCGCGTGCATCGTGACGGTGCGCACCCTCGAGCACCCCCTGCACTCGGGCGTCTTCGGGGGCCCGGCGCCGGACGCGATGATGGCGCTCGCCCGACTGCTGTCGACCCTGCACGACGACGCGGGGAACGTGACGGTCAAGGGGGTGACCGAGACGGTCTGGGAGGGGGCCGACCTCAGCGAGGACGACCTCCGCTCCAGCGCCGACGTCCTCGACGGTGTCGCTCTGACGGGCAGCGGTCCCGTCGGCGCGCGGCTGTGGGCCCGGCCGTCGGTCAACGCGATCGGCGTCGACATGACGAACATCGCGACCTCGTCCAACGTGCTCATCCCGGAAGCGCGCGCGAAGATCTCGATGCGCATCGTTCCCGGCTCCGAACCGTCGGAGGAGCTCGACGCGCTCGTGGCCCACCTCGAGTCGCACGCGCCCTGGGGCGCCAAGGTCGAGGTCCAGCGCACGAAGGAGGCTCCCCCGTTCCTCTGCAAGACCGACGGACCTGCGTATGCCGCTGCGCGCGAGGCGATGTCCGTGGCCTTCGGCAAGCCGGTCGGCGAGGCCGGCTGCGGTGGCTCCATCCCGTTGCTGCGCACCCTCCAGACGGCCGCCCCGGGGGCGGAGTTCGTGCTGTGGGGACCGGAGGATGTCGCCGCCGCGCGCATCCACGCGTCCGACGAGAGCGTGGACCCCTCTGAGATCGAGAAGCTGATCGTGACCCAGGCCCTCCTGCTCCAGCGCCTGGCGGACGGCGCGGGAGGCGACACCGTCTAGCCGGACACGAGTGCCGTGGCGCGGGGTCCGGCTCAGACCCCGCGCCACGTCGACGTGGCGCGGCCGATGCGCTCGGACAGCCCCGAACCGACGACCACCCCGACGGCGATGGCAACGATGGAGAGCAGGGCGCTGATGAAGTCGCCGAGCCCTGCTGCCTGGTCCGCTCCCACGATCCGTGCCACGCCCTGGAGCCCGAGTGCGCCCGGCACGAGCAGCCAGAAGGTGGGCAGGAAGGTGACGGGCACCGGGGGTCCGCTACGTCGACTCTGGATGGCGTAGCAGACGGGCAGGACGACGGTCGCGGCCAGGAAGCTGGCGCCCAACGTGCCCAGGACCAGGCCGGACAGCGCCTGCACGCCGTAGCCGACGTAGAGGACGACGAGGAGCCACCCCAGGGTCCCCCGAGGCGCGGACGAGGCGATGAACTGGCCGATACCGAAGACGACCACCCCCGCCCACGGTGCCCAGCCGCCGAGGGATGCGGCCGAGCCGCCCGACGGTGGCGGGAAGCCCGCGATCTCGACGCCCAGGGCGATGCCGAAGGTCAAGACGAGCAGGCGCTCGAGGCCGTAGACGAGCCGGGCGGAGCCCGCCAGCATGTCCCCGGTGGACAGCTCCACCGTCGCCACGGTCAGTGCGGCTCCCGGCAGGAAGGTCACCAGCGTCGGGATGACGATCTCCAGCGGCGGTGCGTCGAGTGCCGGCGCCACCCACTCGAAGACCGTGGCCGTCACCAGTGTCGCGGTGACGACGGGCAGCACCACCGAGAGCATCCGCTCGCGGTCGGCCCACCAGCGCAGCCCGCCCACGAGGAAGCCGATCGTCAGGAACACCGGGAGGGCGCTGGCTCGAGGATTGAGCATGAGCCCCAGTCCGACGGTGAGGACGCCGCTGCCGAGGACGGAGACGACGCCTCCGAACCGCGGGCGTGACGTCAGCAGGGCGTCGAGCCGGGTGCTGGCCGACTCCGCGTCGACCGAACCGTGGCGGATGTCGTCGACCAGCCTGTAGAGGGCGTCTATCTGGTCGAGGCGCAGAGGGTCGCTGGTGCCCGCCTCGAAGTCCATCCGGCTGGGGCCGCCTGTGTCGACACGGACGAAGACGCCCGTGGGGACGACGAAGAACGTCACCCCGGTGGCGGCATACACCCCGGCGACCTGCTCGAGGATCTGCCGCACGCGCTCCGTCGCGTCACCGCCCCGCGACAGGGCCAGCCCGAGGTGACGGAGCAGGTCGAGCACGATCGCCGGCGGAGAGGCCGGCACCGGCTCGGGCTCCGGGTCGACGGCGGGGCCAAAGGGTTCCAGCCGCCGACGTGCGAACTCCGCCACGTCAGACCCCACGCGGTTGACCATCGACCACAACCGGCCGGGCGACGACGTGGGTGAACCCGTCGCCGACCCGGCTTCTCTCGACATGTCATCCAGCGTGGCTGCATCCCCCTCGCCGAGAGTCATCCTCCACGAGTGACTCTCCCGCGGTGGTGGCGCTCCTAGATTCAGGACGAGTGCACGCGCCGGTGACCACGGCAGAGCCGGCCGGACGAAGGAGCGCAGCATGTCTGACAGGAGTTCGCCCGTGGGGTCCGAGGGCCACGTGGTCACCCCGGAGAAATCGACCGCTCGCGCCGGCGGCGTCCTCGTTGCGACGTGCCTGTCGACCTTCGTCGTCAACGCCAACACCTCTGCCGTGAGCATCCTGCTCCCAGCGATCAGCGCCGACACCGGAACGGACGTCACGACGTTGCAGTGGGCGGTCACGGGCTACTCCCTGGTCGGGGCCGCCGTCATCGTCACGTCGGGGTCGCTGGGCGACGTCTTCGGGCGCAAGCGCGTGTTCCAGTTCGGCCTGGTGCTCTTCGTGGCGTCGTGCATCCTCATCGCGCTGTCGTCGTCGGGAGGCGCCGTCATCGCCGGCCGCGTCATCCAGGGCGCGGCCGGGGCCACGATCCTCGCGTGCGGGCTCAGCCTCCTGTCCGTGGCCAACAAGGACGAGGCCCAGCTGCGTGCCGTGTCGCTCTGGGGCGCCGCGGCCGCCGTCGGGGCCGCCGCCGGTCCGCTCATGGGTGGTGCGCTGGTCACGGTGGCGGGATGGCAGGGCCTCTTCTGGGTCGACGCGGTCATCGGCGTGGTGTGCATCCTGATCGCGGCCCGCGTGGTGTCCGAGTCGCGCGACACGACGCGCTCGCGGGCCATCGACTATGCCGGCTCGGCGCTCATCGCGCTGACCCTGGCTCCGCTCATCCTCGTCCTCAGCAAGGGAGGCACGTGGGGCTGGGCCTCCGCCGCGTCGCTCGTGTGCATCGCCATCGGAGTCCTCTCGGGCTTCGCCTTCGTCGCCGTGGAACGACGCGTGGCGGTCCCCATGCTCGACCTGGCTCTGCTCCGCAACCGCATCCTGGTCGGCTCCACCGTCGCCATCCTCATCGGGGCGGGCACCATCAACGCGCTCATGTACCTGCTCAGCCTCTACTTCCAGGACCCCGCAGCGCTGGGCTTCAGCACCTTGCAGGCCGGACTGGCGACGCTGCCGGCCACCCTGGGCCTCGTCGCCATCGCTGCAGCCGTGCCGCGCCTGACGGCGCGGCTCGGTGGGCGTCAGGTCGTCGGACTCGGGTTCCTCATCACGGCGGCCGGGTTCGCCGCCCTCGGACTCGTCAAGGAGTCCTGGGGCTACGGCGCGTTCCTCCTGCCGCTCGTGGCGGTGGCCGTGGGCATGGGCCTGTCCAACGGGCCGGCGTCCTCGGCGTCCACCGCGTGTGTGCCGGCCAACCAGGTCGGCTCCGCCTCCGGCGTCTCCAACATGGCGCGGTACGTCGGCGCCGCCGTCGCCACGGCCCTGGCCGCCACCATCTACGGCGCGGTGATCGCCGATCGCACCGCCGAGGGCCACCCGCCGCCAGAGGCCCTGGCCTCGGCCCTGGCGACGGCGTCATGGGTGATGGCCGTCCTCAGCTTCGCCGGCGTCGTGATGGCCGTGGTCATGGGGCGCCACCAGGCCGCGCGAGGCACGGTGCACGACTCGGCTGCCGCGGCAGCCGCCACGTCATTCACCCTTCCCACCACGGCCAGCGGCAGCGCCCCCGGCGGTGCGACCAGGAGCCGCTGACCGACTCGTCAGGCGACCGCGTACCGACGTCGGGCGATCGTCAGGCCGACCAGGGAGACGACGGCCACGACCATGTAGTAGACGCTCGGGGCGTTGAGCGAGCCGGTCAGGCTGATGAGCCAGGTGAGCACGAGCGGAGCGATGCCACCCATCACCGTCACGCCCACGTTGTAGGCGACCGAGACGCCCGTCGCTCGCACGTCACGCGGGAAGAGCATCGTGAGCAGCGCTGGGAGGGGGCCGAAGTAGAAGGCCATGATGACTCCGAGGCACCCGATGGCGATGACGAGCACCGGCACCGTGGGTGAGGCGATCACGACGGCGAACAGCGGCCACGCGAGCACGAGGGCTCCGACGGCCGCCCACGCCATCACCCTCGAGGGGCCGACCCGGTCGGCGAGGCGACCGACGAGCGGGACCCCGACCATGGTGACCAGCCCCGCCACGACCCCGCCCAGGTAGGCAGCGCTCGCAGGCACTCCGAGGTTCTTCACGGCATACGTGGGCATGAAGAGGATGAGGTAGACGGAGATCGTCGCGACGCCGACGCAGGCCGAACCGGTGAGCACGCGTCCGAGGTGCTCGGTGAGGGTCGCCCGGATCGGCGCCTCGTGGGGCGTGCTCTGCGTGAACTCCTTCGTCTCGGACAGCCGCGCCCGGATGTAGAGCCCGACCGGCCCGATGAGGCATCCGACGAGGAACGGGATCCGCCAGCCCCAGGAGTAGAGGTCCTGCTTCGAGAGCTGGTTGAACAGGACGTAGCCGAACGCCGACGCCAGGAACATCGAGATGCCCTGGCTCGCCACCTGCCAGGACGCGTAGTAGGCCTTGCGGTTGGGCGCGGTCTCGACGAGGAACGTTGTGGCCGAACCGAACTCGCCACCGGCAGAGAAGCCCTGGATCAGGCGTGAGACGGGGATGATGACGCCCGCCCAGGCACCCACCATGGCGTGCGTCGGCGCGACGGCCATGAGGACCGTGCCGACCATCATCAGCAGGAGCGTCAGGGTGAGTGCCTTCTTGCGGCCGTGCCGGTCGCCGTAACCGCCGATGAGCATGCCGCCCAACGGCCGCACGAGATAGGAGATGGCGAAGGTCGCGAAGGTCAGGATCAGCCCCAGGGTCGCGTCGCCCTCGGGGAAGAAGTTCTCGGCGATGACGACGGCGAACGACGCGTAGACGATGATGTCGAACCACTCCAGGGCGGCGCCGATGGAGCTGCTGAGGACTGCCTTGCGAGCCTCGGCGAGCCGTTCCGGCGTCGCTTCCACCTCGGTGGCGGTGAGAGTCATGGTTCTCCTTCGGGGGCGTGGGGCGTTGACGGCGGGACTGGTCGGACGGGAGGTCAGGCGCGGAGGTGTTCCAGCAGGCTGTCGAGCAGCGCGTCGCAACGCGCGATCTGGTCGAGCTCGACGAACTCGTCGGGTGCGTGCGCCTGCGCGATGTCGCCGGGACCGCACACGACCGTGGGGATCCCGGCGCGCTGGAAGAGCCCCGCCTCGGTGCCGTAGGCGACCTTCTCCTGCGACGCGACACCGCCCAGCACGGTCACCAGCTCGATCACCTCATCGTCCTGCGCAGTCTCGAGCCCGGGCGCCTCGGCGCCGATCGACACCTCGACACGTGCGTCGGGGTTCTCCTGCCGCATCGACTCCTCGATGCGCCGAGCCTCGGCACGGAACCTCTCGACGGTCGCCGCGACGTCCACCGCGGCGACCGCGCGGAACTCGAGGTTCAGGGAGCACTCCGCCGGGACGGTGTTGACGGCGATGCCGCCTGCGATCTGGTTGACGGTGGCGGTCGTGAAGGGCACGTCGTAGTGCTCGTCGAACGGGCCGTCGGCGCGGAACTCGTCGGCGACTGCGCGGACGAAGCGGACGAGCTGGGCGGCATACTCGATCGCGTTGACACCGAAGGGAGTACGCGAGGAGTGGGCGGCGACTCCGTGGAACGTCACGCGGATCATCGTCAAGGACTTGTGACCGCGGATCACGCGCATGCTCGTCGGCTCGCCGACGATGCACGCCCGGGGACGCAGCCCACGCCGAACGATCTCGTCCACGAGGGAGATGGCGCCGACGCAGCCGACCTCCTCGTCGTAGGACAGGGCCACGTGGACCGGCGCACGCAACGGGGTGCTCACCAGCTGCGGCACCTTGGTCACCACGGAGCCGATGAAGGCCTTCATGTCGCAGGTCCCCCGCCCGTAGAGCCGGCCGTCGCGGATCGCGGGGACGAACGGGTCGGTGGACCACACCTGGCCGTCGACGGGCACGACGTCGGTATGGCCCGACAGGACGATGCCGCCGGAGGTCGTGCCGTCCTGCGCCGGGAAGGTGGCCAGCAGGTTCGCCTTGGTGCCGTCCTCGTTCTCGACGAGCACGGGCTCCACCCCGTGGGCGCGCAGCTCGGCCGCGACGACGTCGATCAGCGGCAGGTTGCTGTCGCGACTGGTCGTGTCGATGCGCAACAGCCGGGTGGTCCACTCGAGGCTGACCGGCTGGTCGGTCTCGGGTCGCCCCGGCTGGCCGGTGGGGGTGGTCGAGGTCTCGGCGTCTGCGGTCCCTGCGATCTCGGGGGCTGCGGTCTCGGGCGGCATGGGTGCTCCGTCGGTCGGGTCGTGCGTGCATGGCCTTGAGTTGCCCGCACCAGTCGTCGAGACTGGCAGGCATGCCAAAGCGAGCCGCAGCGACGCAGGATCGCGCGACGAAGGATGAGATCTTGCAGGATTCCGCCAGGGTCGCCGATGAGGTGGACCTGGCGATCGTCAACTGCCTGCAGCTGCAGCCTCGGGCGTCATGGACGCTCGTGGGCGAGGCCCTCGACCTCGACCCGGTGACCGTGGCTCGCCGGTGGCAGCGGCTGTCCTCCGCCGGTATCGCCTGGGTGTCCGGACGAGCGACCGGGCAAGGTCGGCCAGAGTCCTGCCTCGCCGTCGTCGAGCTCAGCTGCAGCGCGGCCGAGACCCTCGCGATCGCAGAGCGCGTCACCGAGCTGCCCCACGTCCTCAGCGTCGAGCACACCAGCGGGCCACGGTCGCTCACCATCCTCGTGGAGGTGCGCGACCTCGCCTTCCTGTCCCGATTCCTCCTCGAGTCCGTCGGGTCGATCCGCGGGGTCGTGGCGACGAGCAGCCATGCCGTGACGAAGGTCTACTCGATGGGCGACCACTGGCAGCTGCACGTCCTCGACGTCGCCCAGCGGGCGGTGATGGCGCGGGCACCTCACCCGCGGGTCGACGGGCTCACCTCCGAGCAGACGGATCTGAGTCGTCCCTACGACCCGGTCGACAGACGGTTGGTCCTCCTGCTCGGCGAGGACGGCCGCATGCCCGTCGCCTCGCTCGCCGCGCGCGCCGGGCTCAGCGAGAGCACGGTGCGCCGGCGACTGGCCGACCTGGTCAACAACGGGCGCGTCGTCCTGCGGTGCGACATGGCCCTGCCCGACTCGGGATGGCCCGTCATCAGCTGGCTGTGGGCCTACGCCGACGCGAGCGACGTCGACAGCATCGCCACGAAGCTGCGACGACTCCCGGGCATCCGGGTGTGCTGGCGGATCTCGGGCGGCCAGCCCAACCTCATGCTGGCGCTCACCACGCACTCCCTGCACGAGCTGTCCGCCGTCGAGGCCCGGTTGGCCGTCGAAGTGCCTCGCATGTCGATCCTCGACCGGTCCATGGTCCTGAGGTCGATCAAGCGCATGGGCCGCGAGCTCGACCTCGACGGTCGCAGCATCCGGTCGGTGCCGCTCGACATCTGGGCCGACCCAGCAGGCCGACCATGACACGCTGAGCGCATGCCCAGTGCCGCCAAGGACGTGTTGAAGGACTACCTGCAGGGTGCGCGGGACGTGCTGGTGTGGAAGCTCGACGGCCTGTCCGAGCACGACCTGCGGCTACCTCGAACGCCGACCGGCACCAACCTGCTGGGCCTCGTCAAGCACGCGCTCAACACCGAGGTGACCTACTTCGGCCCGACGTTCGGCCGTGAGTGGCCCACGCCGGACGAGCTCGTCTCCCCCGACGAGCCCGACCCCCTTGCCGGTTGGTACGCCACCGAGAACGAGACCGCAGCCGGCATCGTCGACCTCTACCGCCGCGTCCAGGCCTTCGCCGACGTGACGATCGACGCCCTGCCGCTCGACGCGATCGGTCACGTCGAGCACTGGGGCGGCGCGGAGGTCACGCTTCACGAGATCATGGTTCACAAGACCGCGGACCTGCAGCGGCACGCGGGCCACGCCGACATCCTCCGCGAGCAGATCGACGGCTCCACGGGCCTGTTGCCGCGCCACGGCAACATGCCGGACGGCACCGACTGGCCGGCGCACGCCCAGCGCCTGGGGGCGATCGCCGCACGGTTCCACGGCGGAGCCGGGTAGGCCGAGACGCACACGCGACCACGAACGGTGCAGAATCGCAGGCAAGAGCCGAGGCACGAGGAGGCACTGGACCAGTGAGATCTCAGGAAGCCTCCCGCCGAGGCGAGGCCGACGCGACGTCCGGATCCCGGCGAACCGGTGTCGTCAGGGCAGGGGCCAGGCTGATCGACGTGGACGGCGCCAGGGTAGGACGTCGGGCCCGGTGGACATCGGGGCGCACGCGGTGGCTCCTGGGACTGGCAGCAGTACTGGGTCTGGCCGGCTGCCAGGCTGTCCATCCGACCGTGTCCGAACTGCGGACGGTGCCCGGTGCCAGCGCGATATACCCGACCAGCGTCGCGGTTCACGGGGTTACGGCCACCGAGGGCAGGCACACGCTGTTCGACTCGTCACCCTCCATGCTCCTCGCGACCTACTGCACCACCGACGGTGAGATGGACGTGGTGAGCTGGTTCGCCACCTCACTCGAGTCGGAGGGTTGGCAGAGCGTCCCGAACCCACCGGGGAGCTCCACCAGCGACGTCGCGCGGACGGTCGAGTGGAGGCGTGGGGATCGCAGGTTCACCGTCCAGGTGCTGACACCGGTGTACGTCGGCCGGCTGGACCCGGCACTGGCGCGACGCTGCAGCACTGCCTACCGGACCGTCGCGCAGTGAGCTCCCTGGTCGCGACGGGCCACGGGCCCGGTCCGGGGGCTCGCGCCGGCATCTGGGCCTGATCCCCGGTCGTGGTGCTCGCGGCCTAGCCTTGGGGGATGGATCTCGGCCTGGACTTCGGCACCACGCACACAGTCGTCGCCCACGCCGATCGCGGCAACTACCCGGTGGTGGCCTTCCTCGACGAGGAGGGTGATGCTCGTGACCACTTCCCCTCCGTCGTCGCGGACGACGGAGGCACGCTGGTCTACGGTTTCGCGGCGGTGGAGGCGGCCCGACGAGGTGTGCCGTCCGCTCGATCGTTCAAGCGGCTGCTCGCCGAGCCCCGGATCACGCCGGACACGGTGATGCGCCTCGGTCAGCGCGAGGTGCCGCTGTTCGACGTGCTGAGCGGGTTCTTCTCGGCCGTGCTGGACGCTCTGCGGACCGCGTCGAGCATCGAGGGCCGGCTGGACGGGACGACCCCGGTCCGCGCCATGCTGGGAGTCCCGGCCCAGGCCAACAGCGCCCAGCGCTTCCTCACGCTGGAGGCGTGTCGACGCGCGGGGTTCGACGTGGCCGGCCTGGTCAACGAGCCATCTGCTGCCAGCTTCGAGTTCGCGCACCGGCAGGCTCGCTCGATCACGTCCCGCCGCGACCTCGTCATCGTCTACGACCTCGGCGGCGGCACCTTCGACGCGTCGCTGCTTCGGCTGTCGGGCACCCACCACGAGGTGCTCGACTCCTTCGGCGTCAACCGGCTCGGCGGGGACGACTTCGACCACGCCCTGGCCACGGCCGCCCTCGAGGCAGCAGGACGCTCTTGGACCGAGCTGACCGAGGCATCGTCCGCCGGCCTGCTCGAGGAATGCCGTGAAGCCAAGGAGCGCATCGGTCCCCAGTCACGCCGGGTCGCCGTCGAGGTGCCCGCGGCAGATGGGCGGCCCAGCACCCCGGTCACCGTTCCCGTCGACGACTTCTACGCCGCCGTGACCCCCCTGGTCGCGGCGACGACCGATGCGATGGAGCCTCTGGTGCAGTCCTTGCGCTCGCCCGAGGGAGACGGCGACGAGCTGCCCGGAGTGGCCGGCATCTACATCGTCGGTGGCGCCAGCGGACTGCCGCTGGTCCCCCGGCTGCTGCGGTCACGGTTCGGCCGCCGCGTGCACCGCTCCCCGATGCCGAGCGCCTCTACTGCCGTCGGCCTGGCCATCGCGGCCGACCCTGACGCGGGGTTCTCGCTGCGCGACCGGCTCTCGCGTGGCTTCGGCGTCTTCCGGGAGCGCGAGGGCGGAGCCGTGCTGTCCTTCGACCCGGTGCTGGACCGGTCGCTGCGGACCGCGGACGCGCTGGGCGGGCCGGCATCCGCCGAGCCGGTGGTGGTGACCCGCCGCTACCGGGCCGCTCACAACATCGGCTGGTTCCGCTTCGTCGAGTACTCCTCGGTCGACGACCAGGGCGAGCCTCGCGGGGACCTGGCGCCGGTGGCCCAGATCGTCTTCCCCTTCGACCCGGAGCTCCAACGGACGGAGCTCGGTGTCGGCGGCGCCACCGCTGGCGGGCCCTCGCTCCTGCGCGGTCTACCCATCGTTCGCCTCGAGGGCGGCCCGCTGCTCGAGGAGCGCTACACGGTGGACCCGGCCGGCATCATCGAGCTCTCCCTCACCGATCTCACGACCGGCTACCGTCAAGAGCACGTGCTCCACGTCTGAGCCGGTCGCGGCTCGGTCCTCAGTAGAGCTCGAGCTCCGCGGCTCGACGGATCGCGGCTCGTCGGCTGCTGACGCCCAGCTTCTGGTAGATGTGGGCGATGTGGGTCTTGGCCGTGTGGAGGGAGATGAACTCGGCCTCGGCGATCTCGGCGTTGGTGAGGTTGGTGGCGAGGTACTGGAGGATCACCCGCTCCCGTTCGGTGAGCCGCTCGCCCCAGCCCGTGACGTTGTGGTGCTGCCCCTCAGCGATGCGCCCCAGCACGTGCGTCACCGCCGTGGGGTGCGCCGTGCCGTGGCGCAGATGGGCCTTCAGCAGCTCCGTCATGGCCTCGCCGGCACCGAGGAAGGGCCCGTAGAGCCCGTCGGGCTCGGCTGCTGCCAGGGCGAGCTCGAGCGAGGCGTGCGCCGCGTGCAGGTCGCCCAGGGCGGCGTGCGCCTCTGCCTCGATGCAGCGCGAGAGGCACTCGATGTGCACGAAGGCCTCGGGCGTCAGAACGCGGTCGAGCTCGGCATGCGCCTCGCCCGGGAGGCCGGCCTGCACGAGGACCTTGGCCCGGTGCGCCGGCGCCAGACTGTACTCGGGGTCCGAAGCGGGCACCTTGGCGAGCGCCGCAGCCTCCTGGATGCCGCCCTCCGCCAGGAGGATCAGGCCCTCGAGTCCGGCGAGCATGGAGGGCCACCACGGCGCGGTCCGCCCGGACTCGATCATGGTGGTGATCTCCCCTGCGTTGCGACGCGCCGAGCGGAGGTCACCCAGGGCCAGGCACGTCTTCGTCAGGAAGTTCAGGACGAGGCCGCGCAGCTCCCAGTCGAAGGGAAGCACCATGGACAGGCTGCGTTCCAGCTGGGCGCGCGCCTCGTGCAGGTTGCCGCGCCAGTAGTCGAGCCAGCCGAGATAGGCCACGGCCGGGGCCAGGGTCGCCAGCCCCACCCAGCCGCGCTGGTCGGCTCGAGCCAGCACGCCGGCGGCGAGGTCACGGACCTCACTCAGGTGTCCCTCGGCGATCGCGGGGATGCACGACTCCGCGAGGGCCGTCAGCTCGAGGGCGACCAGGCCGTTGTCGGCCGCTGTGGCGGCCGAGGAGCGGAGCATCTCGAGGGAGAGCTTGTGATGGCTCTGGGCCCGCGCTTCTCCCATGCCCACGAACACCTGCACCGCGGCCCGGATCGCTGGGTCGGGCACGTGCTGGCTCTGGTCCATGCGGCCCAGCAGGGCAGTGCCGGACTCGACCGCCTGAACCAGACCGAGGTCGTATCCCGTGCGGAACAGCTCGACGATGGCCATCCGGTCCTCGTACGTGGACCGCGCAGAGGCCGGGAGGCCCTTGGCGGTGCCGTGTGCGGCCTCGAGGGCAGATCGGGCGGCGTCCAACCTGCCACGCTGCCCGTAGATCAGGGCTTTGGCGAGGTGGGCGTCGATGCTCCGCGCCGATGTCTCCGGAAGCTGGTCCACGGCTTCGAGCACAGCGTCGACGCGCCCCTCGAGGAAGAGCTCGAGCCACCGGTCTGCAAAGATCCGCGAGGCGGCCTCCCCGTCGCCAGCCGCCATCGCGTGCCGGATCGCCGTGGGGGGATCGATCGGGCGCCACCACTCCGCGGCAGCCCGGTGCAGGGCCAACGCTCGCTCGGGCAGGTCGCTCGCCAGACGGCGACGGATGTGCGCCGCGAAGAGCGGGTGCCAGTTGTACCAAGCCTCCTCCGCCGAGACGTCACCGCGGGTGAGGAACAGGCCGTCGGCCAGGCACTGCTCCAGGTGAACCTCGGCGTCGAGCGTGCCCCGGATGGTGTCGATGAGGGAAGGGCAGACCTGCTCGTCGAGGCAGCTGTCGAGGACGAAGTCCCGCAGCTCGTCGTGAAGGGAGTCGAGCACCTCGGTGGCGAGGTAGTCGGCGAGTGCCTGGTCACGTCGCAGCTCCATCGGGACCTGGTGCGGTCTGCCGCTCTGTCGTGCGGCCAGAATCGCCATGCGAACCCCCGCCGGCCAGCCGTCCGTGACGCGGTGGATCGTCCCGACGTTCTCGGGCTCGAGGTCGAGACCGGCAACGCGTACGGCCTCGGCCGTCTCCTCACGGCTGAACGCGAGCTCGTCGTGCGCGATGTAGGCCAGTCGGTCCTCCAGCCGAAGCCGCTGGAGTCGCAGGGGCGGGACGACGCGGGCGGCGATGGCGATGCGCATGTTGGCCGGAGCCCACCGGAGCACGTGGTCGATGACTCGCGCCGAGGCTTTCGAATCGGACAGGTGCTGGAGGTCGTCGAGGACCAGGGTCAGCGGCACAGCGGTGTCGTAGAGCTCCTCGAGGAGCGAGTCGACCATGGTGAGGGGTTCCGCTCGCAGCGCTGATGCGCGCAGCGGCTCGAGGCCGGCGCTGAGCTCGTCCAGCCCCGACAGGCCGGCTGCGGTCAGGAGGTCGGAGACCAGACGCACAGGCTCCCGGTCGGACTCGTCGAGGGTCAGCCACAGGGCGGCTCCGCGGTCCTGCTGCCGTCGGGCCGCGGCGGCAAGGAGCGTCGACTTGCCATAGCCGGCCATGCCAGCCAGCACCACCACCGGTCGACGGTCGATCAAGGACAGCAGGAGCGGCCGGTCGATGATCCCCGGTGACGGCGAGGGGGTCGACATACGAGCCTGACGCGGGCCGACCATATCCCTCCCCCGTAGGCGGAACGTCACACCTGGTGACCCCTTCGAGGCTAGACCCGGGCCGCGCGCCCGTCAGCAGAACCGGACCTTTCGCCCGAGGCACGGTGCGGCATACGTGGTGTTGGACGTCACCCTGACCGACGTGCGGGCTCGTTCGTGACGTCCGGATCAGGCTGGAGCGCAGTCATCCTTTGCGGGTGACGCGGCCCCGCTCAGGGGTGACCTAACGTTCGTAGACCGGTCACGTCGGCGTACTTCGCCGGGCAGCCCTCGATGCCAGACTCGTTCACACCTTGGAGATGCAATGTCGGTACCTGAGGCTGCGGCCGCTCATCCTGGGAGAAGTGTCGGGCCGACCAGCGAGTTCAGTCTGTTCTTCCACGTCAAGCCCGGCGAGGGTGCGGCGATCCGGTCGGCCCTGGATGACCTGCAGGACACGCCCGGCTACCGGCCCGGGGACTACGGCATGGCCATTCAGACGATCCACGAAGCCAGATTCGTCCTGTTCGATGACGACACCAGACTGGCGTTCGTCACCAGCTTCGACGGACCGTGGGAAGCGTACATGGAGGACTTCTTCACCTCAGGTCCGACGCTGGGACTGTTCGACGCGATCTTCCGGCATGTCGAGGGCTACGACGGGCTCCCGGACCTGGCGTCGGTGCGGACGTTCGTCCTGGGTGCAGAGGTTGCAGCAGCCGCCTACGCCCGGAACTACGGCGGAACGGTGAAGGAGATCCGCAAGGCACAGCGGGTCAACCAGGCCTTCCAGCAGGTGCTGGACCACCCGCAGGCCGCAGAGGCCCTCGGGCACCCTGCACTGGCGCCGCTACTGGATGAGGCTGCGGACTAGCCCGTGGTGCCTCCGGCACTCCCACCGCCTGCAGACAAGGACGCTCATGTCGGACCACATCTCCGGGCCGCGCGCACTCGCGGATCCCATTGCGGACATCACCGATGTCTACGCCTTCCCCAGCCCCCAGCAACCGGGTCACCTCGTAATGGTGCTCAACACACTGCCGTTCGCGGCGTACACAGCGGTGTTCTCCGATGGCCTCATCTACCGTCTCCGGCTGCGGCGCGTCGCCCCGGTCGGGTCGGGCCATTCGGCGCGGTTCGCGGCCGAGGACGATGAGTACACGTTCGATGTCGTCTTCGGGCCCGCCGGCGCGACGGGAGACCCGACCGTTGTCGATCAGGTGGGCACGTGCACGACCCCAGCGGGTGAGTCGGTCGCCTTCCGGGTGAATGACACGGACGGCGGCGAAGGCCACGGGATACGGGTCTTCGGTGGCGTGCGCTGGGACCCGTTCATCATGGATGCCCCCGCAGCGTTGAAGACCATCGCGACCGGTCGGCTGTCCTTCACCGATCCCGGCTCGATCTACCTCGACGGGAAGAACGTGCTCGGGCTGGTTCTCGAGGTCGACCTCGCGCAGCTGCCCGGGGCCGAGCTGGTCGGGATCGTGGCGGAGACCCTGACCCGTGGCACTTTCAACGTTCGGATCGAACGCGTTGGTCGACCCGAGGTGAAGAACCTGATGTTGGCGCCCAAGCAGTTCGACCAGGTGAACCGCGACCTGGAGATACGTGACCTCTACAACATGGAGGACGCCTTCAAGCTCGGTGACTCGTACGGCGGCGCCTACCGGGCCCGTCTGAACGCCAACCTCGACTTCTGGGACGGCCTCGACGGCGCGATCGACTGGCGCCGTACCGGCGACGCGGTCAGCCACCCCCTGACGGAGATGGTGATCGCCGACTTCCTCGTCGTCGACGTGACCAAGCCCTACCTCGAGCAGGGGTCGTTCTTCGAGATCGAGACCGCCGCGCTCCGCGGGCAGACACACCGCACCTGTGGAGGACGGTCGTTGAACGACGACGTCATGGACACCCTCTTCACACAGCTCATCAACGCCGGAAGGGGTCCCGTGATCCGCGACGGCGTCGACCAGGCCTCCCGACCTGCCAGCCGCAGCTTCCCCTACCTGGCAGCACCCAACCCTGACCCGCCCGAGCTTCCCCACCACCACTAGCGATCCCAGCGACGCAGAGAGGCGTGACGGCATGAGCGCATCGCAGGGCGGCATCCTCGAGCTCGACGACATCCAGAGCGGCGCGCTGTTCGAGCGCCCATCCCCGTACGTCGGCACCTACCTGCTCCTGCGAGTCGACGACCGCTCCGCTGGGCGGGAGCTGGTCAGGCGCCTGCACTCCGTCGCGCAGTCGCAGCGGGCATCGGGACACTCCTCCCAGGGCACCTCCCTGACCGTGGCCTTCACCTACCAGGGGCTCAAGGCACTCGGCGTGCCGCAAGCGTCGCTGGACAGCTTCGCGCCCGAGTTCCGGGTCGGGATGGCGGCCCGGGCCGACCATCTGGGCGACGTGGGTGACAGCAGCCCTCAGAACTGGGAGTACCCGCTCGGCACGGACCAGGTGCACGTCGCGGTGGCTGCGCTCTCACCGGACAGCACCCAGCACCAGCTCGCTGTCGACAAGGCCCGCCGCGCCCGGCGTGAGCTGGGAGGAATCGAGCTGGTCTGGAGCCAGGACTGCTACCAGCTGCCCACGGGTCGAACCTCCTTCGGGTTCAAGGACGGGATCGGCCAACCCACGATCGAAGGTCTGGGCAGGCCCGGGGTCAACACCCGAGGGCGACCGCTCAAGGCGGGCGAGATCATCCTGGGCTACCCGGACGAGTCCGGGGAGCTGCCTCCGATGCCGACGCCGGAGATCCTCGGCCGCAACGGCACGTACGTCGTCTTCCGCAAGCTGCACACCAGGGTGGCGGCGTACCGCCGATACCTGGCCGCCAAGTCATCCAGCCGCGCCGAGGAGGCGCTTCTGGGCGCCAAGATGGTCGGACGCTGGCAGAGCGGTGCGCCACTCGCGCTGGCCCCTGAGCAGGACGACCCCGATCTCGGCAGCGACCCGGTCCGCAACGACGACTTCCTCTACGGCGACGATCCGCGTGGCTTCAAGTGCCCGGTCGGGGCACATGCTCGGCGAGCGAACCCCCGCGATGCCTTCGACGGCGACGCGAGTGTCGATGTGCGCCTCCACCGGATGATCCGGCGCGGCACGAGCTACGGACCGATGCTTCCTGACGGCGTGCTCGAGGACGACGGCGTGGACCGCGGCATCATCTTCGTCTTCGCCGGCGCGCACCTCAGACGCCAGTTCGAGTTCGTCAAGACCCAATGGCTCAACGACGGCATCTTCATCGGCGCTCCTCGCGAGAAGGACCCCCTCGTCGGAGGGAACGACGGGTCGGGGCACTTCACCATCCCGCAGCACCCGATCCGTCGTCGGCTGCAGGACCTTCCGCCCTTCGTCACCACCCGCGGCGGCGAGTACTGCTTCGCCCCCGGTCTCCGCGGGATGCGTTGGCTGGCGGAGCTCGACTCATGACCAACATCGACCCAGAAGGAGCGGCAGACGTGCCAACCAGCCCGACAGGCAGCAGCCGGTGGGACGCGCTCGACTTCGGGCCGCCTGCCTCCGACCACGAAGAGCCCGACTCGCCGGTTCTGCTGGACTTCGTCTCCGGCGGCCGCGTCGCCGTGGTGACCCTGAACCGGCCGCACGCCGACAACGCCATCACGACGCTCATGGGAACTCGCCTCACCGAGATCGTCGAGAGCATCGCAGTCCGGCCCGGGATCCGGGTTGTCATCCTCACCGGGGCCGGCGACCGGGCCTTCTCCGTGGGCAGCGACCTGCGTCAGCGTCGGGACATGACGAAGGAGGACTGGCTACGTCAGCGCCAGGACTTCGACCGAACGCTCTACACCGTCCGCCAGCTCCGTAAGCCCATCTTCGCCGCCGTCAACGGCGTCGCCTACGGGGGCGGCTCGGAGCTCGCTCAGAGCACCGACTTCATCATCGCTTCAGACAACGCCACCTTCGGACAGCCCGAGGCGATGCTGGGCCTGGCCGCCGGTGGCGGCTCACCGGCACTGCTCCCACGCCTGTTGCCCCCGGGCAAGGCACTGCAGATGCTGATGACCGGCGACCCCATCGATGCTGCCGAGGCATACCGGCTCGGCATGGTCAACGAGGTCCACCCCTCGGCACAGCTGATGGGCGCCGCAGTGCGGATCGCCGAGACGATCGCGAGCAACTCCCCGACCGCCGTCCAGGCCGTGAAGCGGGCGGTTCGTCTGGGCGAAGGCCAACCGACCGAACAGGCCATCGCCATCATGATGGACGCCCACTGGCGATCAGCCGTGCACCCAGACCGCATCGAAGGGATCGGTGCGTTCAACGAGGGCCGCGATCCGGCCTTCCAGGACTCCGACTACTGAGGCCCCCATGACAGCGGCAACCACTCGCAGGCAACCGACACGAAGGAGTTGAGGCATGGACCGGGGAGAGGACCTCGAAATGACGCGCGCGGGCCTGACCATGATCAACCCCGCCCCCTACAACGCCGAGGCTCCCCCAGCAGCCCTGGCCGACGACATCACACCCAGCGAACTGCACTATGTCCGCAGCAACTTCGCCGTTCCTGAACACGACGGCAGACTCGAGATCGGCGGCGCTGCGGACACGCCCACCACCCTGACCCTCGAAGACCTGCGCGCCATGCCGGCACGTGAGGCCGCGGTCACCCTCGAATGCGCGGGGAACGGGCGCCTGGGGATGCAACCGTTGCCCACCGGGGAGCCGTGGGGCGACTACGCGGTCTCCACCGCCCGGTGGACCGGTGTCGCCCTGCACGAAGTCCTCGAGCGGGTGGGTCCCCAGGAAACGGGTGTCGAGGTCCTGTTCGAAGGGGCCGATCACGGCGCGTACCACCTCACGCCGATCCTGGCAGACACGGACCGCAACGACCTGAGCTTCATGCGGGCCCTTCCCCTGGCGACCGCCATGGACCCCGCAGCCGAGATCCTCATCGCCTACGAGATGAACGGTCAGCCACTAAGCGGCGACCACGGCGGCCCCTTCCGGCTCGTCGTACCGCACTGGTACGCCGTCGCGTCCGTGAAGTGGCTGAGACGCATCGACGTTCTCACCGAGCCCTTCGCCGGGGAGTTCCAGACGGGCCACTACATCTACCAATGGCCCGACCGACCCCACGAGCCCGTCCGCCTCATGCGGGTGCGAGCCCGGATCACGGACCCGACGCCCGGGGCCGTCCTGAGCCGCGGCAGCTACGTCGTGCGAGGCAAGGCCTGGTCCGGGACCGGGCCTATCACCAAGGTCGAGGTCAGCCTCACAGGCGAAGGAGAGTGGCACCCGACTCAGCTCGAACCGCCGAACAGCACCTCCCAGTGGCAGAACTGGTCCTTCTCCTGGCAGGCCACCGATGTCGGACGCCACACCCTGCGAGCCAGGGCCACCGACCAGGCCGGCAACGTGCAACCGGACGTGCCGCCGTGGAACCGCCTGGGCTACGGCAACAACGCGATCGAGGTCATCTACGTCGACGTGCACTGACGACAGGACAGCCCCTGACCGGCGTTTGCCGCTGATCAGGGGCTGTCACGTCCAGCCTGGCGGCGACGACGTGGCCAAGCCTGACGGCAGCGGACGCGGCGCTGTCCAGCAGCTGAGCCCCGGGCGGCCACGGGAGCAGAACCGGCGCGACGTCCGGGTATGCCGCTGACGTGACGGCCGCCGAGCGCCAGCTCGGGGCTCCTGCCCGTTCAACTGGGCTGGATCGGCGTTCCCGGCGGCACCTTCTGCGCCTCGGTGGTGAGCATCTGGGCCCGGATGAGAGCGCACTCGACAGCCGCCTCTCCGACGAGTGCGGGATCGGCGGAGGCCAGACCAGGGATGCGCTGCTTGAGCTGCTCGATGAAGTCGCGTCCGACCTGCGCCTCGTCGATCACCGACAGAACCCACGACACCGTCCGCGGGTCCGGTCGCCACGTGCGGTCGTCCTGGGGGCTGGCCATGACATCGAGGCTACGACCGGAAACCGTCTGGCGTTGATCGTCCAGCGCCGCGCCGCGCTTCCGTCTGCGAGTGGGAGTCCGCCATCGCCGCGTCGAGGTGGCCTGTCACGCCCGGGCATGCCGCTGGGGGGTCGTGCCGATGTCCGCTCGTTGGGTGGGCTCGTCGCAGCAACTGCACTGCGCGCCCCAGGACCAGCCGACCGTACGGTTCAGAGGTCTGCCCCGAAGACCAGTGCAGGGCCCCCGTTCTTGTGGATCTCCCGCTCCAGGTGCAGTCCGATCTTGCGCGCCACCCCTTGGGAGGCCACGTTGTCGGGGCGGATTATGGCAATCACGTGCTCAACGTCGGCCACGCGCGCAGCATCGACAACCGAGAGCGCTGCCTCGGCGGCATACCCCAGCCTGCGAAGTGGTGCACGCACGTGCCAGCCCGCCTCGACCATCCAGTCGCCCTCGACCTCCTGAAGCGTCAACCCGCAGTCGCCGACGAACTCGCCGGAGTGGGTCTCGACCACCCAGAGTCCGAACCCGTGCTTCGCGTAGTTGTCCCGAGTCCATTCGATCCAGCCTCGTGGACCACGAGATCCCCCGAGTTCCAGGGTGGCGATCTCGCTGAGGTCCGACTCCTGCATCTCCCGGAATCGGAGCCTTTCGGTGGGTTGCGGAAGCACTGGACCACGCTAGCGGCTGGCGGACAGCCGTCGCGCGAAGTCACGCTGTCCCGCTGCGGTGAGGTCGGGACGCTCGCACCGTCCATGCCGCGGTCCGCAGATGGTCCAGCAGAGTGGTCTGAGACGAGTGAGACAACACAACAGCCTTGGCCGGCGTCGCGCCGCTCCCCCAGGTTCATGATCTTCCGGATCTGCCGATGACAGCGCGTCGCTTCAGCGAGATGTGGGTGATCGGTCGTGCCGCCTGCTGGTCCTGAGTTCACCCGCCGCGGCCGTAGTTCGCTTCCCCATGATCACGGTTGCTTCGCCGATGCATGGACCGGGGACTTGCCATCGCTCGGACGCGTCGAGGCGCCTCGCCGGATCAGAAGGGCTGACGACGTCATCAGGAGGAGTCGCTCGTGCGGCAGGCGGTCCAGGAGGGCGTGCACGAGTCCCCGACCGATTCCCGCCCGCCGAGCAGCGCCAGCCACTCCGATGCTGACCAACTCGAAGTGCCCTCCCAGCCATGCCTCGTTGAGGGGGAAGCGTTGCCGGAACGGCGAACTGGTATGTCATCCGAGCGCGCACGAAGTGTGCTCCCGAGCACAGACCCGGTCCGGTCCACGTAAGCACACTGAGGCATGACCACGACCAAGCACCCGCAGCACCGCAACAGCAAAAGAAGGAATCGCGCCAAGCGGGCTGCCAAGAAGTGGTCCCCGGCGAAGTCCCCGGCGGAGCGAGCCGCGGCGAAGACGGCGGCGGAGCGGGTCACGGCGGAGCGGGTCGCGGCCGAGCAAGCGGCCGCCGCGTTCAACCCGCCACGGCAAGCCAACCGCCGCAAGAGCCTCGCGTGCCGCTTCGGTTGGCATCACTGGGAGTCCAAACGCGCCGAGGCCCAGAGGTTCCGTGAGTGCACTCAGTGCGGTCGACACCGGTACTACGGGTGGTCTGGCGACCGGGGCGGCCGTGACGAACAAGGCGACGACGATGAGAGCTGGCGGCTCCATGACCCCGGAGTCGGACACGCGGGGAACAGCGGGTGGTTCGACTGGGGCGACGGGGGCGACGGGGGCGACGGGGGCGACGGGGGCGACGGGGGCGACGGGGGCGACGGGGGCGACG
>NZ_BAABDC010000005.1:0-328819 GCF_039539425.1 Terrabacter ginsenosidimutans
ACCAAAGGATAATTCGCCCAAAACACAACCCGACCACCAGAACGATGGACCGAGCCACGCCTCGAGACGAGGTAATTGGCATCGATTTTTGACACGCTGTTGAGTTCTCAAGAATCGGACACACACCATCAACCACCTCACCGAGGAGGCCTCCGGGGCAACCCTTCAAACTTACCCGCCACACCCGACCGAGTCAAACCCGCAACCAGCCCACAAGACCAGCCACGAGGACCCACCGAACCGGCAGTTCCTACCCTCCAAGGCTACCCGAGCACGTCAGGCACCTCAGACCATCACGTCAAACCCCGGGACCGGCCAACTTCGCTCACGATCACTCGCACCGCGGTGGCGTCCGTTCCTCCCTGTCGGGCTGACGAAGAGAACGTTACAGGGGCCTGGCCGGGATCTCATAATCGGGCTGCTGGGCCCCGACGAGACCGATCGCGGCGGCCTGGGGCCAGGCGCCGGCGGGTCAGGAGATGCGGTCGATGACGATCGGCGGCAGGTCCGGTCGCGAGCCCTCGGGGGCGATGGTGAAGCCACCCTCGAGCGCCTCCAGCGCCCGGGCGAACCTCTCCGGCTCGTCGGTGTGCAGGGTCATCAACGGCTCTCCCCCACGCACCGTCGCACCCGGCTTGTGGTGCAGCTGGACGCCCGCGCCTGCCTGCACCGGATCCTCCTTGCGGGCCCGACCGGCCCCGAGGCGCCAGGCTGCCACCCCGACGGCGAGCGCATCGAGCTGGACGAGCACGCCGTCGGCCGGAGCCAGCACGTGGTGGGTCTCGCGGGCCGTGGGCAGCTCGGCGTCGGGGTCTCCCCCCTGCGCCCGGATCATCCGCCGCCAGACGTCCATCGCCCGGCCGTCCGCCAGCACGTCCGCCGGATCGATGTCGGAACGGCCCGCGCCGGCCACCATCTCGCGCGCCAGCGCGAGGGTCAGCTCCACGACGTCGCCGGGTCCCCCACCGGCGAGGACCTCGACGGACTCGCGGACCTCGAGCGCGTTGCCTGCGGTCAGCCCCAGCGGTGTCTCCATGTTGGTCAGCAACGCCACCGTGTGGACGCCGGCGTCGGTGCCGAGTCGCACCATGGTCTCGGCGAGCTCGCGGGCCTGCCCGAGCTCCTTCATGAAGGCGCCCGAGCCGACCTTGACGTCGAGGACGAGCGACCCCGTCCCCTCGGCGATCTTCTTGCTCATGATCGAGGTGGCGATGAGGGGCACGCAGGACACCGTCCCCGTGACGTCACGCAACGCATACAGCTTCTTGTCCGCAGGTGCCAGACCCGAGCCGGCCGCGCAGATCACGGCCCCGACGTCCTCGAGCTGATGCATCATCTGCTCGTTCGTGAGCTCGGCCCTCCACCCCGGGATGGACTCGAGCTTGTCGAGCGTGCCTCCCGTGTGCCCGAGCCCCCGGCCCGACAGCTGGGGCACGGCGACCCCGCACGCGGCGACGATGGGCGCCAGGGGCAGGGTGATCTTGTCGCCCACTCCGCCGGTCGAGTGCTTGTCGCTCGTGGGTCGGGACAGGCCGGAGAAGTCGAGCCGCTCCCCCGAACGGATCATCGCGTCGGCCCACCGGGCGATCTCGCGCGGTGTCATCCCGTTGAGGTAGATCGCCATCGCGAGGGCGGACATCTGCTCCTCGGCGACGACGCCCCGCGTGTACGCGTCGATCACCCAGTCGATCTGCGCGTCCGAGAGCTCCTCCCGGTCACGCTTGGCGGAAATGACGTCTACGGCATCGAAGGCTTCACTCACGAGACCATCATGTCCCAGCGCCGACGACGCCGGACCCGCACGGGGACTGCACCGTTCAGCCCTCGGCGTGACGCAGGTCGTCGACCCCGAAGGCCTGCGGCAGCACCGCGGTCATGGGCAGCACCCCTTCGGGAGTCATGAGCAGGCACTCCGGTCCGCCGTTCTCCCACAACAGCTGCCGGCAACGGCCACACGGCATCAAGGCCTGCCCGTCGGACCCGACGCAGAAGACGGCCGTCAGGCGTCCCCCGCCGGTCGCGTGCAGCTCGGACACCATGCCGCACTCCGCGCAGAGCGCGACGCCGTAGGCGGCGTTCTCGACGTTGCAGCCCGCCACCACCCGCCCGTCGTCGACGAGCCCCGCCACTCCCACCCGGAAGCGGGAGTAGGGCGCGTAGGCGCGCTCCATCAGCTCCACCGCGCGCAGGCGCAGGGCCTCCCAGTCGACGTCGTCCGACGCTTCGCCGAACGGCTGGGCCGGCCCCGCGGCCGGCTCGGTCACGACGCCTCGCCCTTGCGGTACACGGCGCCGTCAGCAGCCGGCATACGCAGGCGTTGTGAGGCGAAGGCGAGCACGAGCAGCGTGGCGACGTACGGGGTCATGCCGGTGAACTCGTTGGGCACGCTGGGGGCCGAGAGGAACCAGCCGAGGGCGAGCACGCCCATGACGACCATCGGCACGCCGACGAACGGCTTGCCCTTCCGGCGTCGCACCCACTGCCAGACGCCCCAGGCGACCAGCGCCACCGCGATCGGCAGCAGGTAGGCACGCACCACGTCGCCGCCGCCGCGCAGCTGCACGGCGTCGGTGTAGCCGAAGAGGGCCGCACCGCCCGCGAGCCCGCCCGGGCGCCAGTTGCCGAAGATCATCGCGGCGAGGCCGATGAAGCCGCGACCACCGGTCTGTCCCTCGCGGTAGAGGTTGCTGGCGACGAGGACGAGGAAGCCACCCGCCAGGCCCGCGAGTCCGCCGGAGATGAGGACCGCCAGGAACTTGTAGCGGTAGACGTTGACACCGAGCGTCTCGGCCGCCACCGGAGACTCGCCGCACGAGCGCAGCCTGAGGCCGAAGGCCGTGCGCCACAGCACCCACCACGTCACCACGAGCAGCAGTACCGCGATGATCGTCAGGACGTTGAGGTTGGTCGTCACCGCCCGCAGCACCGCCGCGAGGTCGGACAGGAGCCACCAGTGCTTCTGCTCGAGGGTCTGCAGCGGGTCGGAGACCCCGGGGACCGACAGGAACGGCAGCTGCTCCAGCGGCGGCGACTGCGTGGGGCCACCGCCCGGCAGCCCGGTGAACGTGCGGACCGCCAGGTAGGCGCCGGCGCCGGCACCGAGCAGGTTGATGGCCACACCGGAGACGATGTGGTCGACCCCGAAGACGACGGTCGCGACGGCATGGATGCCACCGCCGACCATGCCCACGAGGATCGCACCGAGGATGCCCGCCCACGGGCCGTAGTGGTAGCCGAAGAACGCTCCGCCCCACGTCCCGAAGATCATCATGCCCTCGAGCCCGATGTTGACGACGCCGGCCCGCTCGCTCCAGAGCCCGCCCAGTCCGGCGAGCCCGATGGGCACGGCCAGACCGATGGCGGCCATGAGGGCACCCGAGGAGTCGATGTCGTTGGCGCCGGTGAGGACGCGGACCGTCGAGAGGACGACGAGGCCCCCCAGGACGACAGCCGCCCAGAACCAGCGCGGGCGACCGTTGCGCCCGGCCGCCTTCGGAGTGGCCGGGGCGGTCTCGGTCATGACGGAGGCGCTCATGCCACCGCTCCTTCCGTCGGGGCGCCGGCTTGCCGGGCGAGCTCGCTGGCGACGCGACGCTGCTCGAGGCGGACGTTCGCGCGCCGGACGACCTCGTAGGCGATGACGACGGACAGCACGATCACTCCCTGGATGACGAGCACGAGGCGGTCGCTCACCCCGGCGGTGATCTGCAGCCCGTTGCCCTGGGCGTCGAGGAAGGCGAACAGCAGAGCGGCGAAGGCAATGCCGACGGGGTTGTTGCGACCGAGTAGCGCGATGGCGATGCCGGCGAAGCCGAGGCCGGCCTGGACGGTGTCGCCGTAGACGTAGTCCTGGCCGAAGAGCAGCGGCATGCCGACGAGCCCGGCCGCGGCGCCGGAGATGAGCATCGACGTGAGGACCATCCGCTTGACCTTGACGCCGCTCGCAACTGCCGCCGACTCGGACCGGCCGGTCGCGCGCAGGTCGAAGCCGAACCGCGTCTTGTTGATGACGAACCAGTAGAGGACGCCGATGAGGATGGCGAGGAAGACGAGACCGTAGATCTTGCTCGGGGTCGCGATGATGCCGTCGACCGAGATGCCGGGGACCCGGGAGTCCTGCGGCAGCGGCTTGGTGTTGGTCGCGTTGCTGCCCTGGACGCGCTCGGCGGTCTTGCCCAGCAGGAACGCCACGAGGAAGGTCGCGATCGCGTTGAGCATGATGGTGGAGATGACCTCGGAGACGCCGCGCGTCACCTTGAGGACGCCGGCGATACCGGCCCAGAGCGCTCCGGAGGCCATGGCCACGAAGAGGGACACGATGATGTTGAGCCAGCCGGGCAGGTAGCCCTGACCGGCGAAGAGCGCAGCGGCGAAGGAGGCGACGCGGTACTGGCCGTCGACACCGATGTTGAACAGGTTCATCCGGAAGCCGATGGCCACGGCGATCGCCGAGAGGTAGTAGACCGAGGCGGCGTTGATGATCGCCACGACCTGGCGCGGCAGCGGCGCCTTGAACAGCTGGGCCCAGACCGCGCCGACCGGGTCGCCCGCGACGAACAGGATGATGCTCGTCACCACGACGGCCACGACGATCGACAGCAGCGGCGCCGCGATCGCCATGAGGATGCGGCGGGCGTCGAAGCGGGTGCTCATCGGGTCTCCCCCTCGTGGTGGGTGCCGTCACCGGTGGCTGCGTCGTCTCCGGTGCCCGGACCGTGGCCGGTGCCCTGACCGTCGTCGACCGGGGCGGCCGGCGCGTCGGTAGGCGTGTCGGTAGGCGCGTCGGTGGGCGCGGATTGCGCTCCGGTCATGGCGGCGCCGAGCTCCTCACGCGTGACGCGGTCCGGGTCGAACTCGCCGGAGAGCTTCCCTCGCAGGATGACGCGGATCGTGTCGGACAGCCCGACGAGCTCCTCGAGGTCGGCCGAGACGAGCAGGACCCCGAGCCCGTTGCGGCGGGCCGCCTTGATGTGGTCCCAGATCGCGGCCTGCGCGCCGACGTCGACGCCGCGGGTGGGGTGCGCTGCCACGAGGACGCGTGGGTTGCGGCGCATCTCGCGGCCGATGATGAGCTTCTGCTGGTTGCCGCCGGACAGCGACCCCGACGTCACGTTGATCGAGGGGGTGCGCACGTCGTACTCGTCGATGACGGCCTGCGTCTCTCGCTTGGCGCCGGAAGCGTTGACGAGGATGCCGCCGGGTCCCGAAACGTTGACCGCCTCGGTCTGGTGCCCGAGGACGACGTTCTCCCAGAGCGGTGCCTCGAGGAGCAGCCCGTGGCGGTGCCGGTCCTCGGGGATGTAGCCGATGCCGGCCTCGCGGATCTCGCGGACCTGCCAGTCGGAGATGTCGACGTCGCCGAGCAGGATGCGGCCGCTCGAGGGCTCGCGCATGCCCATGATGACCTCGACGAGCTCGGCCTGGCCGTTGCCCTCGACGCCCGCGATGCCGACGATCTCGCCGGCGTGGATGGTCAGGTCGATGTGTTCCAGCAGCGCGCGCCCACCTGCCGGGTCGGCGAGCGAGGTGTCCTCGATCGTCAACATCGCGGTCTGCGTCACCGTCGACTCCTCGGTCGAGGGCGAGGGCAGCTCGGAGCCGACCATCAGCTCGGCGAGCTGCCGCGCCGTCACGCCGGTCGGGTCGACCTCGGCGACGGTCGTGCCGCGGCGGATCACGGTGATGGCGTCGGCGACCTTGAGCACCTCGTCGAGCTTGTGCGAGATGAACACGACGGTCAGGCCCTCGGACTTCAGCTCGCGCAGGTTGTCGAAGAGCTCGTCGACCTCCTGCGGCACGAGGACCGCGGTCGGCTCGTCGAGGATGATGATCCGCGCGCCGCGGTAGAGGACCTTGAGGATCTCGATGCGCTGGCGTGCGCCCACCCCGAGGTCGGCGACGAGCGCGTCGGACGGGACCTCGAGCCCGTAGGCCTCGGAGATCTCGCGGATCTTCTTGCGGGCCGCGTTGCCGATGCCGTGCAGCTTCTCTGCGCCGAGGACGACGTTCTCGAGGACGGTGAGGTTGTCGGCGAGCTGGAAGTGCTGGAAGACCATGCCGATGCCGGCCGCGATGGCGTCGGACGGCGAGCGCAGCTGGAGCGCCTTGCCGTCCACCTCGATCGTGCCCTCGTCGGGCTGCTGGACGCCATAGAGGATCTTCATGAGGGTCGACTTGCCGGCCCCGTTCTCACCGACGATGGCGTGGACGGTGCCCTTGTCGACGGTGAGTGCGATGTCCTTGTTGGCGATGACGCCCGGGAACCGCTTCGTGATGCCCTCGAGCCGGACGGCCGGGGCTCCGTGGTGGACGGCCGCCGGGGGCCTGCCCCCGGTCACGGGCGTGTTGCTGACGATGACACACACTCCTCATGCGGGCCCGCCTCGACGCGGGCGTCGATCGAGTATTGAACCAGCACTGGCGAACCTAACAAGCCCCGCGGTGCCGGGTGGGTGAAGTCGGGAAGATGCGACGGCCCGGGCGGCGCTGCACGCGCCGCCCGGGCCGTCCGGTGGGACGACCGTGAAGGCCGCTCCCCTCCGGGATCGAGGCGATCAGGCCTTGGGGACCGTGATCTCGCCCGAGATGATCTTCTGCTTGTAGTCGTCGAGCTTGCTCTTGATGTCGTCGATGTGACCACCGGTCGTGGAGAAGTCGACTCCGCCGGCCTTGAGGTCGAAGATCTTGTTGCCCGCCTTGAAGCTGTTGTTCTTCACCGAGGTGATGAAGTCGAACACGCCGACGTCGACCTTCTTGATCATCGAGGTGAGGATGACGTCGCGGACGTCCGCCGGGGCCGTCTTGGCCTGGTCGGAGTCGACGCCGATGGCCCACTTGCCGGCCGCCTTGGCCGCCGTGAAGACACCGCCGCCCGAACCGCCGGCTGCGTGGTAGACGACGTCGGCGCCGCCCTGGTACATGCCCTCAGCCGCGGCCTTGCCCTTGTCGACCGAGTTGAAGCCCGAGAAGTCCGGCGGCTGCGTGAGGTACTTGACGTCGATCTTGATGTCCGGCTTGACCGCCTTGACGCCGGCCTCGAAGCCCTTCTCGAACTTCTTGATGAGGTCGGTCTGGACGCCACCGATGAAGCCGACGTGGTTGGTCTTGGTCTTGAGGGCCGCAGCGGCACCGACGAGGAAGGAGCCCTGCTCCTCGGCGAAGGTGATCTGGTCGACGTTGGGGCCGGCCGAGTCGGGCGACGCGTCGTCGACGATGGCGAACTTGACGTCGGGGTTGGCCTTGGCGGTCTCGCCGACGGCCTTGGCGTAGGCGAAGCCGACCGCCACGATGTTGTTGTAGCCGGCGTCGATGAGCTGCTGCAGGCGCTCCTTGCGGGCGGACTCCGCCTCACCGTTGACCGCCGATGCCTCCTTGACGTCGGCACCCAGCTCGGTCTTGGCCTTGTCGAGGCCCGCGGCGGCGGCGTCGTTGAACGACTGGTCACCGCGACCGCCCACGTCGTAGGCCATGCCGATCTTCAGCGTGCTGCTGCTGGCGCCGCCCGTCGAGCCGCCCGTGCCGCCGGGGGACGTCGTGTTGTTGGTGCTGCTTCCGCAGGCTGCGAGGCCCAGCGAGGCGGCGGCAACAACGGCCGCGACCTTGGTTGCGTGACGCAAGAGGAGCTCCTTTGATTCTGCGGGGCCGACGACGACATCGGCCCAGATAGCACGGAACTGTAGACCCCGGCACGACAAGATCTGAGCACCTCGGGGCAACTCGCAGGAAGTGTTACCGATCCGCGACCGCGCCCAGAGGCGTCACTCCGGCGAGGGTCGGCGTGCCTGCCAGCTGGGCCGCCGCCGCGAACACGACACCGGCCAGCGTCCGTGCCCCGACGGGGATCGCGGCCTCGTCGATGACGATGTCCCCACGGTGCAGGTCGTGGGTCGTCCCGCCGGGCGTGCGGGTGCCGAGACGGGCCATGGCCCCGGGCACGTGCGTGAGGTACCACGCGAAGTCCTCGCCACCCAGCGACTGGGGGGTCGGGGCCACGAACGACCCGGTGCCGGTCACCGCGGCCGTGAGCGCGTCGATGCAGCCCGCGTCGTTGACGACGGGGGGCACTCCCTTGGTGATCGTGACCTCGGCCTGCACGGCATACGGCTTGACGACCTCGTGGACGACGGCCTCGAGAAGGCGCTCGACGCCCTCCCAGATGCCGGCGTCGAGCATGCGCAGCGTGCCGCCGACCTTGCCCGACGACGGGATCACGTTGTGCGCACCGCCCGAGTGGATCGAGCCCCACACGAGCGCCGCGCCCGCCCGCGGGTCGAGCCGGCGCGACAGCACGGCCGGGACGTCGGTGACGACCTTCGCCAGGGCGTACGTGAGGTCCTGAGTCAGGTGCGGGCGGGAGGTGTGACCGCCGCGGCCCGAGAGCGTCACCTCGATCTGGTCGGCAGCCGCGGTGATGGCGCCGACGCGCAGGCCCACCTGCCCGGCGTCGAGACCGGGGTCGCAGTGCAGCGCGAAGATGCGGTCGACCCCGACGAGGCCGCCCTGGGCCACGACGTCCTCGGCGCCGCCGGGCATGAGCTCCTCGGCCGGCTGGAAGACGAGGCGGGCTCCGATGCCTGCGGCGACGAGCCGCTGCTCCGCCGCCTTGAGCGCGAGGGCCGCGCCGAGGAGGGCGGTCGTGTGGACGTCGTGGCCGCACGAGTGGCTGACGCCGTCGGTCTGCGACGCGAAGTCGAGACCGGTCTGCTCGCGGATCGGCAGGGCGTCGATGTCGGCCCGCAGCGCGATGCGGTGGGTGGGCTCGGCGGCGCCGAGGTCGGCGACCAGTCCCGTGCCGCGCAGTCGCCGGACGCCGATCCCGGCGCGCTCGAGGCGCTCGGCGATGAGCGCCGTGGTGCGGATCTCGCCGCGTCCGAGCTCTGGGTGGGTGTGCAGGTCGCGGCGGATCGAGACCAGCTCCGCGGCATGCTGCTCGACGGTGCGAGCAAGGGCCTCGAAGGGCAGCGGAGCGGGTCGGTCGGTCACGAGAACGGGAGTCTAGCGAGAGGATGGGCGCGACCTCCGGGCACGGGGGTCGGACGATGGTCGGAGGAACGGTCGGAGGAGAGGTCACGCGTGGACTCGGAGTCACGCTCCGCGGAGCTCGGGGCCGACGCCGTCCGTGGCGTCGTCGCCCTGGTGGACCGCGCGCTGCCGTTCACGACCCTGACGTGCGAGTCGTCCCCGGCGACGGTGTGGTGGCGCGACGTGCTGGCACACGTGAGAGCCGGCGCCGACCCGCTCGAGCCGTGGCGCTCGGCGCTGCGCACCCAGATGGGGCAGCGCCACGACGCCCTCGTGCCGGGGCACGTGCCCGCGGCGTTCGTGCTCCAGTGGGCGTGCGAGGTCGCCGCCACCCCGATCGCGTATGCCGCGACGCTCGGTCCCTGGCTGATGGTGCCGTCGGCGGGTGGGCTGGGTGCTGGGCTCGGGTTCGAGCTGGCTCCGGGGCTCAACCCCGCCCGGATCGTCATCGACCCCGCAGCGACGTCGTTGGAGGTGGACGAGGACCCCGCGGGGCGCCTGGGACGCGGCCACGCGGCATACCGCGCGCTCGTCTCCGGGGTGGTGGCGGCATACGCACCCGACGTGCGGATGGGCTCTCGGCAGCGGTGGGGCGTCGTCGACGACATGTGGGGCACGGCGCTGCGGCTGGCGCGCGGCGCGGCCGGCGAGAGCGTGGGTCCGCAGCCGACACGTGTGTCGTGCTGCTTCATCTACGCACTGCCGGGGATGCGGGAGTGTGCCGCCTGCCCGCGCGGTGGTCGCTGACGCGCGGCAAGCGCGCGGAACTATGGTGTCGGCCATGCGTGCGCACCTGCCCGGGTCAGACCTGTTCGTCGTCCACGAGGAGGTCCGCGAGGCCCTCGATGCCGGGGTGGGTGTCGTCGCCCTCGAGAGCACGATCCTCGCCCACGGGCTCCCGCACCCCGACAACATCGAGATCGGCGCGCGGATCGAGGGCGCGGTGCGGGCCGGCGGCTCGGTGCCCGCGACCATCGCGGTCCTGGACGGCGTGGTTCACGTCGGCCTCGGCGGACCTGAGGTGGAGCGAGTCTGCACCGACCCCGCCATCGCGAAGCTCTCGGTGCGCGACGTGGGCGTCGCTGCGGCACTTGGACTTTCGGGAGCGACGACGGTGGCGTCGACGTCGGCACTCGCACACCGGGCAGGCATCCGCGTCTTCGCGACGGGCGGTCTCGGCGGCGTGCACCGCGGCGCGTCACAGACCTTCGACGTCTCGGCTGACCTCGGGGTCATCGCCTCGACACCGGTCCTCGTCGTCTGCGCCGGGGTGAAGTCGATCCTCGACGTCGCCGGGACCCTCGAGACGCTCGAGACGCTGTCGGTGCCGGTGCTCGGCTACCGCACGGACGCGTTCCCCGGCTTCTACCTGTCGGACTCGGGGCAGCCGGTGCCGTGGCGGGTCGAGTCCGCGGCGGACGCGGCCCGGGTCGTCGTCATGAGAGAGCGTCTCGGGACCGACGCCGCCGGTGTGGTCCTCGCCAACCCGCTGCCCGTCGACCGCCAGGTCGAGCGGGGCCTGCACGACCGCCTCGTCGAGGAGGGACTTGCACTGCTCGAGCGCGAGGGCGTGCACGGCAAGGACGTCACGCCGCGACTGCTCGAGTACTTCCACGACAGCTCCGGCGGGGAGTCGCTGCGCGCCAACGTCGAGCTCGTCCTGTCCAACGCGCGCCTCGCCGGCGAGGTCGCGGCCGAGGTCGCCGCCCTGGTCTCCACCCAGACGGCAGCATGACGACACGACCGGTCGTGGTCGTCGGCGACGTCGGGCTCGACGTCATCACCCGGCCCTCCGGCGACATCCGCTGGCACTCCGACACACCTTCGGCCGTCGCACTGGTGCCCGGTGGCGCCGGCGGCAACTCCGCCTCCTGGCTCGCCGAGCTCGGCGCCGAGGTGACCCTCGTCGCTCGGGTCGGTGACGACGCAGCCGGTGCGGCCTGCCGGGGCGAGCTCGAGGCCGCCGGGATCACCTGCTCCTTCGCCGTCGACCCGGCCCTGCCGACGTGCATGGTCGTCATCCTCCTCGACGCCCACGGCGACCGGACGATGTTCCCCGACCGCGGCGCCAACAAGGCCTTCTCCGTGGCCGACGTCGACCTCGCCTCGCTCGGCCTGCCCGCCGAGCCCCGGCCGCACCTGCACCTGTCGGGCTACGTGCTCTTCGACGCGGGGTCGCGGGCCGCCGGCCTCGAGTCCCTGCGTCAGGCGCGGGCACTGGGCTGGACGACCTCGGTCGACCCCCAGTCGCCGGCCCTCATCGAGCGCGAGGGCGTGTCGTCGTTCCTGGCGTGGGTCTCCGGGGTCGACCTGCTGCTGCCCAACGAGAACGAGGTCGCGGCGCTCGGTGGGCTGGCAGCGATCCTCGGCCACGCGAGGGAGGTCGTCGCCACCTACGGCTCTGCGGGTGCGCGGTGGGTCGGTGCCGACGTCGACGAGTCGGCCGAGGCGCCGGTCGTCGAGAACGTCGACGCCACCGGGTGTGGGGACGCCTTCAACGCCGGGCTGCTCTCGGCCTGGCTGCGCGGCGAGGACCGGTCCGGCGCCCTGCGGGCCGGGGTCGCCGCCGGAAGCGCAGCGGCAGCCCGCGTGGGTGCCCGGCCAAGCTGACCGGCATACGGCCTGGGTCCCGCCGCAAGGCGATCCGGCGGACCTCCACGAACTCGCGTATGCCGCGTGGCTGGAGCGCGTGGGACGGCAGCGGCTCCGCGTGCGTGGCGGTCCGTCGGTCCTGTGGATGGCCGCAGCGACACGCTGGCGCGTCCGGGCAGCCTGAGGCCATGGACGTCGCGACAGTGCTGGCCCAGCGCGTCGGCAGCGGTCAGTGGGCCGAGCTGCGTCCTGTCGTGCGTCGCCGAGAGCTGCGGCGAGCCGTCGCTGAGGGCGCGATCATCCGGCTCGGCCGAGGCCGATACGGCTTGTCGAGCCTGGCCGCGGCGCGCGTCACGGCAGAATCGCTCACGGCCACCGCGTCACACCTCACGGCGGCCCTGCACTGGGGATGGGCGGTCAAGCACGAGCCGGAGACCGCCCACGTGACGCTGCCGCGAGGGCGCAAGCTGCGAGAGCCGGCGCGGACCGGAGTGCGGCGTCACTGGCGAGACCTGGCTTGTGACGAGATCGTCGACGGTTGGGTGACGACCCCGGCGCGCACCGTCATCGACTGCTGCCTGGACCTGCCCTTCGACGAGGCCCTTGCCGTGGCCGACTCCTCGTGGCGGGCCGGTCTGTCACCGCTCGTCGTCCGAGACCTCGCGCTGCGGTTGCCGCCTCGGTCGCGGCGCAAGGTCGGCCGGGTCCTGCAGCACGTGGATCGCGGGGCCGCCAACCCCTTCGAGTCGGTGCTGCGCGCCCTGTGCCTGCAGGTCGACGGGCTCGGCGTCGTGACCCAGCACGTGGTCAAGGGACGCGGCTTCTTCGCCCAGGTGGACCTCGCCGACCAGTCGTTGCGCATCGTGATCGAGGCGGAGGGCTTCGACAACCACGGCACCCGGCGGGCCCTGAGGCGCGACTGTCGGCGCTACACCGGGTTGGGAGCGCGCGGATGGGTGGTGCTTCGATTCACATGGGATGAGGTGATGTTCGACCCCGACTACGTGCTGGCCGCCCTGCGCGAGACCGTCGCCGTGCGCCGACCGACCGCCACGAACCTGCCCGCGGCGTAACAGCCGTGCTCGGCACTCGGCCGCAGCGGAGCTCATGGCGGTCCGTCGGGCCGGGCACCCGGCATACGGCCTCGGGTCAGAAGGTCTCGCGGGGCTGGTAGGTGCCCCAGACCTCGCGGAGCGCGTGAGCGACCTCGCCGCCCGTGGCGCGCGCGGCGAGCGCCTCCTTCATCGGGTAGAGCAGGTTGTCGGTGCCGCGAGCGGCTTCCTGGAGGCGTCCCAGGGCGGCCTTCACCTCGTCGTTGTCGCGATCCGCGCGCAGGGCCTCGAGGCGCGCCCGCTGGTCCGCCTCGATCGTGGGGTCGACGCGGAGCGGCTCGTAGTGGTCCTCCTGGTCGAGGACGAAGCGGTTGACGCCCACGACGGTGCGCTCGCCGTTGTCGATCTCGAGCTGGACCCGGTAGGCGGAGCGCTCGATCTCGTTCTTCTGGAAGCCCTGCTCGATCGCCGCGACGGCTCCGCCCTTGTCCTCGACGGCCTGGATGAGCGCGAGCGCCGCGGCTTCGATCTCATCGGTCATCGACTCCACGACGTACGAACCGGCAAACGGGTCAACGGTTTTCGTCACATCGGTCTCGTAGGCAATGACCTGCTGCGTGCGCAGCGCGAGGCGAGCCGCCTTCTCCGTCGGCAGGGCGATGGCCTCGTCGAAGGAGTTGGTGTGCAGCGACTGCGTGCCGCCAAGCACCGCGCCGAGGCCCTGGAGCGCGACGCGGACGAGGTTGACCTCGGGCTGCTGGGCGGTCAGCTGCACCCCTGCGGTCTGCGTGTGGAAGCGCAGCATCATCGACTTCGGGTTCTGGGCGCCGAAGTCCTCCTTCATGATCCGCGCCCAGATGCGACGCGCGGCACGGAACTTCGCGACCTCCTCGATGAGGGTCGTGCGCGCGACGAAGAAGAAGGAGAGGCGCGGTGCGAAGTCGTCGACGTGCAGTCCCGCGGCCTGGGCTGCGCGGACGTACTCGATGGCGTTGGCGATGGTGAAGGCTATCTCCTGCACGGGCGTCGCCCCGGCCTCGGCCATGTGGTAGCCCGAGATGGAGATGGTGTTCCAGCGCGGCATCTCCTTGTGGCAGTAGGCGAAGATGTCGGCGATGAGGCGCAGGGACTCACGCGGCGGATAGATGTAGGTGCCGCGCGCGATGTACTCCTTGAGCACGTCGTTCTGGATCGTGCCGGTCAGCTGCTCACCGGCGACGCCCTGCTCCTCGGCGACGAGCTGGTAGAGCAGCAGCAGCGTCGAGCCGGGTGCATTGATCGTCATCGACGTCGAGATCTTGTCGAGCGGCAGCCCGTCGAAGAGGGTGCGCATGTCGTCGAGGCTGTCGATGGCGACGCCGACCTTACCGACCTCACCGTGCGCGATCGACTCGTCGGAGTCGTAGCCCATCTGCGTCGGCAGGTCGAAGGCCACCGACAGTCCACCGGTGCCTGCCTTGACGAGCTGGTGGTAGCGCTGGTTGCTCTCCTTGGCCGTGCCGAAGCCGGCGTACTGGCGCATCGTCCACGGCCGCCCGGTGTACATCGACGGGTAGACGCCCCGGGTGAAGGGGTAGCTGCCGGGGGCGCCGAGCTTGGCGTCGGCGTCGAAGCCGGCGAGGGCCGACGCGTCGTAGACGGGCTCGATGGGGAGGTCGGACTCGGAGCGCGCACCAGTGCTGTCAGCCATGCTGCCGAGCGTATCGGCGCAGGGGTGCGCCGCTGCCGTCCGGCTGCCCAACGTTGCCGATCTCACGTCACCGAGGGCGTATGCCGTGGGCCCGGGCTCACGGCTGGACGTGGCCTCTCGACGGTTGAGAGGGGGCCAGACGTGGCCTCTCGACGGTTGAGAGGGGGCCAGACGTGGCCTCTCGACGGTTGAGAGGGGGCCAGACGTGGCCTCTCGACGGTTGAAGGGGGCGGGTCAGGCGTCGGCGGGCCAGTCGGCGGCGATCTGGGCCCGGCGGCGCTCCCAGCTCGCGTGCATGTCGGCCATCTCGCGCGCGACGTGGTCGAGGAACTCCACCGACAGCGCGAGGCGGCGACCGGCCTCGCTGCCGACTCCCCCGACGGCAGCGAGACCGGCCCGGACGGAGGACTCCATCTGACCGAGCAGACGGTCCCGGCTCAGCATCGCCTCGTGCCAGGCGTCGAGGTGAACGACGTAGACGTCACGACGCGATCCCCGCTCACGCTCCTTGCCGATGAGGTGGGTCTGGGTGAGGTACTGGACCGCACCCGACACGGCCGCCGGGCTCACGTCGAGCGCCTCGGTCAGCTCCAGCGCCGTCATCCGCCCGTCGGTGTCGGCGAGGAGCTGGGCGAAGACCCGGGACGCGAGGCGTGGCATGCCGGCCTCGGTGAGGACGTTGCCGAACCGCTCGACGTAGGCAGCGACCGCTCGTTCGTCGCGCTCGGTCATCCGACGGCTCCTTCGGTCTCGTGAACTGCCACCCTAACCACGAGTCATATCATTCAGTAAACCGTGAATGTTGTGTACCGTCGATACATGACTTCCGCGATCCAGGTGCAGGGGCTGCACAAGAGCTTCGGGCGCACGGTCGCCCTCGACGGGCTCGACCTCGACGTCGCAACCGGTGAGATCCACGGCTTCCTCGGCCCCAACGGCGCCGGCAAGTCCACGACCCTGCGCATCTTGCTCGGGCTGCTGCGGTCGGACGGCGGCACGGCGACGCTCCTCGGCGGGGACCCCTGGCGCGAGGTGGAGTCGCTCCACCGGCGCCTCGCCTACGTGCCGGGCGACGTGGCCCTGTGGCCCAACCTCACGGGCGGCGAGGTCATCGACATCCTGGCGCGCCTGCGGGGCGGTGTCGACGAGAAGCGGCGCGCCTCGATGGTCGAGCGCTTTGACCTGGACCCGACGAAGAAGGGCCGGTCCTACTCCAAGGGCAACCGGCAGAAGGTGGCCCTCGTCGCGGCCCTCAGCAGCGACGTCGAGCTGCTCCTGCTCGACGAGCCGACCTCGGGGCTAGACCCGCTCATGGAGTCCGTGTTCCGCGAGGTCGTCCACGAGTTCCGGGAAGCCGGGGGGACGGTCCTGCTGTCGAGCCACATCCTCTCCGAGGTGGAGCAGGTGTGTGACCGCGTCAGCATCATCCGCGAGGGCCGCAACGTCGAGTCCGGCACGCTGACGCAGCTGCGCCACCTGTCACGGACGACGGTGAGCGCGACGCTCACCCAGCCCGTCGACGAGGCGCAGGTCGGGGCCCTGCCCGGGGTCGCCGACGTCACGGTGTCCGGTCTGCACGTGAGGTGCACGGTCGGCAGCGACGACCTCGGACGGCTGCTGGAGCTGCTCGGCTCGCACGGGATCACCGCTCTGACCAGCGCTCCCCCGACGCTGGAGGAGTTGTTCATGGAGCAGTACCGCTCGACCCCGGTGGCGACATGACCACCCTGACCGCGCCGACGCACCCTCCCGCTCGCCCCACCACGCGGCTGGGGGGTGCCGGCTTCACCGGGACGACGGCGCTGCTGCGTCTCGCCGCGCGACGCGATCGCGTGCTCGTGCCGGTCAGCGCCTTCGGTCTCGCCGCCTTCGTCGCGCTGTCGGCGCAGGCGACCTTCGACCTCTTCCCCGACCTCACGACGGCACAGGCGTCGATGGCCCCGACCCTGTCCAACCCCGCGCTCGTCGCGATGTACGGCCCGATCTCGAGCCTCGGCATCGACTCGATCGCGACGTTCAAGTCGGTGCTCCTGGGCGCCGTCTTCCTCGCCCTCCTCGCCTACGTCGTCGTCCGCCGCCACACCCGGACCGAGGAGGAGGCCGGACGCCTCGAGCTGCTCGGCGCCGGCGTCGTGGGCCGACGGGCGGCCCTGACCGCCGCCGTGCTGCACGCCACGTTCGCCGTCCTGCTCACCGTCCTGCTCACCGTCGGGTGGTCGATCGCCGTCGGCCTCGACCCCGCCGGCTCCGTCGCCCTCGGCGTCACCTGGCTCGTCATCGGACTCTCGTGGGTGGGTGTGACGGCCGTCGCCGCCCAGCTGACCTCCAGCACCCGCGGCACGGCCGGATGGTCGCTCGGCGCGCTCGCCGTCGCGTTCCTCGTGCGCGCCGTCGGCGACACCGCGGCCGCCGACAGCCCGGCCCGCTTCCTGACCTGGCTCTCGCCGTTGGGCTGGGGAGTCAAGGTCTCACCCTTCGGCGAGAACCGTTATGCCGTGGTCGTGCTCGGCCTCGCGCTCTACGCCGTTCTCGTCGTCGTCGCGTACGCGCTGCTCGACCGACGCGACCTCGGCGCCGGGGTTCTCCCCAGCCGGGCCGGTCATGACCGCAGCATGATCGCGTCGCCGGGGGCCCTGACCCTGCGGCTCGCCCGCGGCACGCTCGTGGGCTGGGTCGTCGCCTACGTCGTGCTCGGCGTGGTGCTCGGCTCGATCGCCGGAAGCGTCGAGACGTTCGTCGACTCTCCCCAGGTCGCCGACATGCTGCGGGACCTGGGCGGTGACGCCGGGACCATCACCGACATCTACTTCTCCACCGAGCTGCACTTCGCCGCGATCGGCGCGTCCGCTCTCGCGATCGCGCTCGTGACGCGGATGCACACGGAGGAGACCACGACCCGGCTCGAGGCCGTGCTCGCCACACCGGCCCGACGCGTCACGTGGGCACTCGGGCACATCGCGCTCGCCGTCCTCGCCACCGCCGTCGTCATGGTCGTCAGCACCGCGGTGGCCGGCCTCGTGCACGGAGAAGACGTGGGCGACGTCCGCGGGACGATCACGCGCCTCACCGGAGCCGCGCTCTCGACGCTTCCCGCCGTGTGGGTCGCCCTGGCCGTCGCGATGCTGCTCTACGGCGCCGTGCCCCGCTTCACCGGGCTGGCGTGGGCCGCCCTGATCGTCTACCTCCTGCTCGGTGAGTTCGGCGAGCTGCTCAACCTGCCTGGCTGGCTCGTCGACCTCTCTCCGTTCACGCACCTGCCTGCCCTTCCCGGTGGTGCGCTCGAGTGGGTGCCGCTCGCGGCACTCACCGTCATCGCGGCCGTCGGGTGCGGCGCCGGTCTGGTCGCCTTCAGGCGGCGCGACGTCGGCTGACGGCCTGCGGCATCGGTCGGCCGGGGGGCCGACTTCGCGCGCCTCGGCCGGGGCAGGGGTCCGCCCCTCGGTACGGTGTGCCCCATGACTGGCATACCGGGCTTCTGGGCCGTGATCCCCGCCGGAGGCGCCGGCACGCGGCTCTGGCCCATCTCCCGGCGCCACTCCCCCAAGTTCCTGCACGACCTGACCGGCTCCGGTCAGTCGTTGCTGCGGGCCACGTGGGACCGGCTCGAGCCGCTCGTCGGCGAGCGGATCCTCGTCGTGACGGGGGTCGCCCACGAGGACGCCGTCCGCCGCCAGCTGCCGATGCTCGGTTACGACGCCGTCATCGGGGAACCGTCGCCGCGCGACTCGATGCCGGCCATCGGCCTCGCTGCTGCCGTCCTCGAGCGCCGCGACCCGGAGGCCGTGCTCGGCTCGTTCGCCGCGGACCACGTCATCACCGAGCCCGACAACTTCCGGCAGGCCGTCGCCGAGGCCGTCGTCCTGGCCCGGCGCGGTGAGCTCGTGACGATCGGCATCGACCCGACAGGGCCGGCCACCGGCTACGGCTACATCCGGCTCGGCGAGCCGCTCGACGTCGTGGGGGCCCCGAGCGCCCACCGGGTCGACGAGTTCGTCGAGAAGCCCGACCTCGAGACGGCGACCCGATACCTCGAGAGCGGCGAGTTCCGCTGGAACGCGGGCATGTTCGTGGTCGGCGCGACGACCTTGCTCGAGCTGCTGTCGGAGAACCACGCCGACATGGTGGACAGCCTGCGCACCATCGCGGCGGACCCCCGCCGGATGACCGACCTCTGGCCGTCGCTGCACAAGATCGCCATCGACCACGCGGTCGCCGAGCCCGCCGCGGCTGCAGGGCGCGTCGCCGTGGTGCCCGCCGCGCTGGGGTGGGACGACGTGGGCGACTTCGCCGCGCTCACCCGGCTCGTCGCCGAGTCGAGCTCGCTGCCGGGCATCACCGCGATCGGGCCGGCCGACGACATCATCAGCATCGACTCCACGGCCACCGTGGCAGCCGGGGGTCGTCTCGTCGCGCTCATCGGGGTCGAGAACCTCGTCGTCATCGACACCCAGGACGCGCTGCTCATCACCCGCCCCGATCGCGCCCAGGAGGTCAAGCAGGTCGTCGAGACCCTGACCGCCCGAGGTCGCACCGACCTCACCTGAGCCGAGCAGGCACGTGACCGGGCCGCCTCACGCATCCGCCCAGCCGGCGCCCGTGGCGGTCGGCGCCCAGGCAGCCGCAGGACGCACGAGGGCCCTTCCCGTGGTCGTCGCCGTGGTCATCGCCTGGGCCGTGGCTCTCCCCCGCCTCGTGCCCAGCACCTTCGGCGACCACGGCACGTACGCGTCGGTCGCGGAGCGACTGATCGCCGGCGACCGTCTCTACGTCGACGTCTGGGACAACAAGGACCCGCTCTTCTACTACGCGCTCGCTCTGGGCCGCCTCGTCTCCCCGCTCGCGGACGTCGCGCTCGAGATCCTCTGGGTCGTCGGGGCGGGCGTCGCCGTGCTGGTCCTCGCGCTCTCCGCCGGCGCTGACCGCAGGCTCTCGGTCGTGGCCGGCCTCGGCGCCACGCCGCTTCTCCTGACCGGACCTGCCTACGAGAGCGGGATGACACACCTCCCCGGGCTGGCGCTGCTCCTCGGAGCCGTCGCCTGCGCGGTGCGTTCGCGCTGGGTCGCCGCCGGGGTGCTCGTGGGCCTGCTGCTGCTCACCAAGCTCATCCTCGCCCCGCTGGTCGCCGGCGCGCTGCTCGTGATCGCGCTCCACCGCCGGCCCACCGGCGGACTCGCCGGTCTGGTCCGGGCGCTCGCCGGGGCGTTCGCACTGCTCGCCGTCGGGCTCGGCGCCCTGTGGCTGCGGGGCGAGCTGCCGGGCTGGGTCGAGAACTTCCGGCTCAATGCGGACTACGCCGACGGCGAGCTGGCCTCGTCGCAGTACGGGTCCGTGGTCGGCCATCTCCTGCGGGCCTTCCCGGAGGACGGGCGCGGCGCGGGCATGCTCACCGTCGCAGCCCTGATCGTCGTGCTGGTCGCCATCCCCCGTTCGTGGAGGCCGGCCACGAGCGACGGCGAGGCCTCGGGACCCACGGCGCACCGGGCCGCGACGCCTGACCCCGCCCGCGAGCGGACCCTCGGCCCTGCCGTCCTCTGGGACCTCGTGCTCGTCTCGCTCGTCCTCGGACTCGTCGTCATGTCCGCGACGGCGACCTGGCCGCACCACGCGCTGACTCTCGCTGTCCCCGCTGGGTTCGCGCTGGCCCTCGTCGCGGCCCGCTGGTCGCGCGCCATCGAGCCTCGCCGGGCGGCCGCCCTCATCCTCCTCGCCGGCTACGTGGCGGCGGGTGCACTGCACCCGTACTTCGTCGTCACCGCGGCTCGTGCAGCACCCACGACCCTGCAGCAGCTGCAGCGGGAGTCGCCGGACGCCGTGGTGCTGGACTCGTTCCCCCGCGTGACGACGTACGCCCGTGCCGGCAGCAACGACACGTCGGCACACGCGGTCGGTCTGGGAGATCTCCAGCTCGTGTGCCCCCGCTTCCACCAGTACTCCATCGAGCCGCGTGAGGTCCTCGACCTGACAGCCGCCTGCCTCCCGCGCGCGGGTGCGATCATCGTCGACGACACCGTGCGTCCGGAGGCGGGCCGACCGGAGTGGAACGCCTACGTGGCACGCGTCCGTGCCCTGGTTGCCACCGGCTACGACTGCGTGCGCGCGTCCGTCTCACAGGTGTGCGTCCGCCGCGTCGGCTGAGGCCCCGGTCCACCCTCACCTCGATGAGGCCGAATCCGGTCCCCGCGCGCCTGCGCTGGCAGACAGTGGAGGCATGAGCTCGATGCTGCCCGACGAGGGCGAACACCTGACGACCGGCTGGGAGGACGACCTCGCCCCCACCGACTCGCTCGTGCGCCAGGCGGTGCTGGCGCACGTCTCGTGGGCCCGGGCCCTGACGACCGCGGCGCGCGGCACGTTCTCCGAGGGCGAGAGCTGGTGCGCCGGCCGCGGTGGTGGTGCGTCGGCACTGCTCAACTGGGCGATCGTGACGCGCCCTCCGCGCGACTGGGCCCAGACCGTGGACGGCGTCACCGCGGCATACCCCGACGGCGTCTCGGCGATCGTCATCAGCCCCTTCCCGACGCCCGACCTGACGAGCCACGGTCTCGCACTCGTCGGCCACCCGCCGCTGATGTTCCGGCCGACCTCGACCACCACGTCGCCGCCGTCCACGCCGCTCGACGTCCGTGAGGCGACGACGGACCGGCAGCTGCAGGACGCCGAGCGGGTGCTCGTCGAGGGCTACCCGATGCCCGACATGGCTGCCCTGCCGCCCGGCGACTTCTACCGTCCCGACGTCGTCGCCGGCCCCACCCGGGTCTTCGTCGGCTACGACGGCGAGGCCCCCGTCGCGACCGCGGCTGCGCACTCGGCCGCCGGGGTCACGGTCGTCGAGAACGTCGCCGTCCTCGCGACCGCGCGGGGCAAGGGGGCCGGCGCCGCGCTGACGTGGGCGGCGACGACCACGTGGCCCGGCCAGGGTGCCGTGCTCATCGCCAGCGACGACGGCCAGCCCGTCTACGAGCGCCTCGGCTACCTGCGCGTCGAGCGCTGGACCTGCTGGCTGCGTCCGTGACGCACCGAGAGCGCGTATGCCGTCCGCCCGGCTCAGACGCTCGGCTGCCCGGTCGCGTCGCGGACGAAGTTCCAGAACTGCGCCACCTGCTGGGGCGTCTCGACGCCCACCGGTGCGTAGTGCGTCGACCGACGGCGCCGGTCGTGCCAGAAACCGCCGGTGCCGATCGCGTCTGCCGTGGCCGTGAGCCACACGGCCGTGTCGGCGCCCGAGTCGGCGTCGCGCAGCAGCGGCCCGGTGACGGCGGCGAACCGTGGCAGCGAGTCGGTGACACCCGGGGTGTCGGCCCACCCGGGGTGCATCGAGTGGACGCGGATGTCGTCGGCTGCCAGGTCACGCGCCCACAGCTCGGTGAGCACGAGCTGCATGCGCTTCGTCCGGGCGTAGGCGGTCACCCCGGAGTAGTCGCCCGTGGCGAACTCCGGGTCGTCGACGTCGAGGCGCTGGCCGTAGGCGCCGCCGGAGGTCACCACGACGACCCGGCCACCGGCGAGTGCCTCGCGCAGGCCGTAGGTCAGCACGTGCGGGCCGAGCACGTGCGTGGCGAGAGTGAGCTCGTGTCCCTCGGCCGTCGTCGTGCGCTTCGGCGGCATGACGCCCGCGTTGTGCACGACGGCGTGCAGGCGAGGCACCTCGGCCGAGAACTGCCGCGCGAACTCGGCCGTCTCGGCGAGGTTGCTGACGTCCGCGACGTGCGTGGTCACCTCCGCCAGGGGCTGCTCGCCCAGCAGCTGCGCGCGGGCGTCGTCGAGGCGTGTCGCGTCGCGACCGGTGAGGTGGACGGCGGCACCGAGGCGAGCGAGCCCGCGCGCCGTGGCGAGACCCAGTCCTCCGCTGGCGCCCGTGACGAGGACGTGGCGACCGACGAGGGCGCCGGGCACCGCGTCGTGCGGCCACCACGCGCGGCGCACGGCAGGCCCGATCTTCGTGTAGCCCAGCACCAGTGACTTGTCCATCACCCAGTCGAGCGCAGCAGCCGCTTCGTGGAGCACCATGGGCCCACCCTAGGTGGACCCCACCACGACGCTCAGGCGGCCTCACCGAGGACGTCACCCAGGTCCGCATCCGGGCACGCACCGAGGTGTCGCCGGTGTCGCCCGCACCGCGCCCGGGGCACCGCGATCACCCGGCCCGAGATGACGGCATACGCCCCGCGTGTCGAGGGTTCTTGTTGAGATTGTCACAACGGGCCGTTTACCAGTGGGTAGGAATTCGGGTGCGGAAACCGCGGGGATAGGGTGCGGACGTGGCCACCAACACTCTCCCAGCGACGGGAACTCCTCGACCTGCGTCGGCACGCCGCACCACCGTGTTCATGAAGCTGCTCATGGCCCTCTCGGGCGCGCTCTTCGTGTTCTACGTGGTGCTGCACATGTACGGCAACCTCAAGATCTTCGGCGGCGTCGAGGCGTTCGACGAGTACGCCCTTCACCTGCGCACGATCCTGATGCCGATCCTGCCGTTCGGCGGGTTCCTCTGGCTCTTCCGCGCCCTGCTCGTGGTCGCGCTGTTCGCGCACGCCTATGCCGCCTTCTACCTCTGGAGCCGCGCCAACGGCGCCCGCACCACGCGCTACGTGGCCAAGCAGGCGGCCCGCGCGACGATCCGGAGCCGGATGATGCGCTGGGGCGGCGTCGCGCTGCTGCTCTTCCTCGTGTGGCACCTGCTGCAGTTCACGATCCTCAAGATCAACGTCGGCCCCGACGCCGTCGGTGACAGCGCCGGCAAGCTCGTCATCTCGAGCTTCCAGGTGTGGTGGGTCGTCCTCATCTACGTCCTCGCGCTCGCCGCGCTGGGCATGCACCTGTGGCACGGCGTCTGGAGCGCCTCGCAGACCCTCGGCTGGACGAACAGCGCGAAGTCGCGTCGGACCGCCAAGGCGACTGCCACCGTCATCGCGCTGGTGACCGCGGTGGGCTTCGCGCTCCCGCCGCTCGCCATCCTGTTCGGAATCGTCAAGGGGAACTGATCCATGACCGACACCCAGACGGCCACCACCGCCGGAACCATCACTCCCGAGGCTCCCGCCCCCGAGGCAGCGCCCGGCGTCGTGCACGGCCTCTACACCGAGGGCGCACCGATCGTCGACACGAAGGCGCCGCACGGGCCCATCGAGTCGCGCTGGAACACCCGCAAGTTCGAGGCCGCTCTCGTCAACCCGGCCAACCGCCGCAAGCTCACCGTCATCATCGTCGGCACCGGCCTCGCCGGTGGCGCCGCGGCGGCGACGCTCGGCGAGGCCGGCTACAACGTGAAGTCCTTCTGCTACCAGGACTCCCCGCGCCGCGCGCACTCGATCGCCGCGCAGGGCGGCATCAACGCCGCCAAGAACTACAAGGAGGACGGCGACTCGACGTTCCGCCTCTTCTACGACACCGTCAAGGGTGGCGACTACCGCTCCCGCGAGTCGAACGTCTACCGCCTTGCCGAGGTCAGCGCCAACATCATCGACCAGTGCGTCGCGCAGGGCGTTCCGTTCGCTCGCGAGTACGGCGGCCTGCTCGACAACCGCTCCTTCGGTGGCGTCCAGGTCTCCCGCACGTTCTACGCGCGTGGCCAGACGGGCCAGCAGCTGCTCATCGGCGCCTACCAGGCGCTCGAGCGCCAGGTCGCGGCCGGCACCGTCGAGATGTTCAGTCGCCACGAGATGCTCGAGGTCGTCGTCGTCGACGGGAAGGCCCGCGGCATCATCGCCCGCGACCTCGTCACGGGCGAGATCGAGACGCACCTCGCCGACGCCGTCGTGCTCGCCTCCGGCGGCTACGGCAACGTCTTCTTCCTCTCGACCAACGCGATGGGCAGCAACGTCACCGCGACGTGGCGCGCGCACCGCAAGGGTGCGCACTTCGCCAACCCCTGCTACACGCAGATCCACCCGACGTGCATCCCCGTCGCGGGCGAGCACCAGAGCAAGCTGACGCTCATGTCGGAGTCGCTGCGCAACGACGGACGCATCTGGGTGCCCAAGAACGCCGCCGACTGCGAGAAGGACCCGCGCGAGATCCCCGAGGAGGACCGCGACTACTACCTCGAGCGCATCTACCCCTCCTTCGGCAACCTCGTGCCGCGTGACATCGCGAGCCGTCAGGCCAAGAACGTCTGCGACGAGGGTCGCGGCGTCGGCCCGAAGGTCGGCGACTTCCGCCGCGGGGTCTACCTCGACTTCACCGACGCCCTCAAGCGCATGAGCGCCGAGGCCGTCGCCGAGAAGTACGGCAACCTGCTCGACATGTACCAGCGGATCACCGGCGAGAACCCGTACCAGGTGCCGATGCGCATCTACCCCGCCGTGCACTACACGATGGGCGGCCTGTGGGTCGACTACGACCTGCAGTCGAGCATCCCCGGCCTGTTCGTCGCCGGTGAGGCGAACTTCTCCGACCACGGGGCCAACCGCCTCGGCGCCTCCGCCCTGATGCAGGGCCTGGCCGACGGCTACTTCGTCCTGCCGAACACGATCCGCGACTACCTCGCGAAGGGACCGTTCGAGAAGCTCGAGGAGTCCCACGAGGGAGTCGTCGAGGCGCGTGCCTCGGTCGACGCCCGGGTGCAGAAGCTGCTCTCGATCAACGGTGACCGCTCGGTCGACTCCTTCCACAAGGAGCTCGGCAACATCATGTGGGAGTACTGCGGCATGGAGCGCTCCGAGGAGGGGCTGCTCAAGGCCATCGACCTCATCCGCGGCCTGCGCGACGAGTTCTGGCGCAACGTCAAGGTGCTCGGCAGCGCCGACACCCTCAACCAGAGCCTCGAGAAGGCCGGCCGCGTGGCCGACTTCCTCGAGCTCGGAGAGCTCATGTGCATCGACGCGCTGCACCGCCGCGAGTCGTGCGGTGGTCACTTCCGCGCCGAGTCCCAGACCGAGGACGGCGAGGCGCTGCGTCACGACGACGAATACGCCTACGTCGCCGCGTGGGAGTGGGGCGGTCAGGACGGCATGCCGGTCCTGCACAAGGAAGACCTGGTCTACGAATTCGTCGAGATGAAGCAGCGGAGCTACAAGTGAGCGGCATGAACCTGACCCTGAAGATCTGGCGCCAGGCGGGGCCGAAGTCCAAGGGCGAGATGGTGACCTACCCCGTCACCGACATCTCCGAGGACATGTCGTTCCTCGAGATGCTCGACGTCCTCAACGAGCAGCTCAACGCCCGCGGCGAGGAGCCGATCGCCTTCGACTCCGACTGCCGCGAGGGCATCTGCGGCATGTGCGGCCTCATGATCTCGGGCAAGGCCCACGGTCCCGAGGTCACGACGACGTGCCAGCTGCACATGCGCAGCTTCTCCGACGGCGACGAGATCACCATCGAGCCGTGGCGCGCCGACGCGTTCCCGGTCATCAAGGACCTCGTCGTCGACCGTTCGAGCTTCGACCGGATCATCCAGGCCGGTGGCTTCATCAGCGCCAACACCGGCTCGGCCCCCGAGGCCCACTCGGTGCCGGTGCCCAAGCCCAAGGCCGACCGGGCGTTCATGGCGGCGGCGTGCATCGGCTGCGGCGCCTGCGTGGCGGCCTGCCCGAACGCGTCGGGCATGCTCTTCATGGGCGCCAAGATCACCCACCTCGGCGAGCTCCCGCAGGGCCAGCCGGAGCGTGACGCGCGCGTCGTCAGCATGGTGAGCCAGCACGACCACGAGGGCTTCGGCGGCTGCACCAACGTCGGCGCCTGCTCCTCGGCCTGCCCGAAGGAGATCCCCCTCGACGTCATCAACCAGCTGAACAAGGACCTGCGCGGCGCGCTGATGCGCGGCGAGTGACGGGCGACCCGCCCGACGCAAGACCGACCCGCCCCGGACCACCGGGGCGGGTTAGTCTTTCCCGGCGATGACGCCCGTGATGCCCTTCCGACGTCGTCCGTGGACGACTCCGGCCGCGGGCGTGACGCTCGGCGCCGTCGCGGTGGGACTCATGCTGACGACGACGTATGCCGTCCCGACGGCGAGCGGCACCCCGCTCCCCCACGCCGCGGTCGCCCCACCCGCACTGGCGGCCGCGCCGACGTGCGCTCCGTGGCAGACCCCGCAGGCTGTCCCGCCGGGGGTGACGTTGACCCCGCGAGTCTTCCCGACCGGCGAGGCTCCACCGGCGGCCGTCCCGTCCGGCAGACCGTCGGTGGGACCGCCCGTCACCACGACGGCGCCGACGAGACCCGCGAAGCCGCCCAAGGTGCGCGTCGTCTGCCGCAGCGCCCCACCGTCCCCGTTCGCGCACCCCGCGTGGCAGCCCGAGACGGTCGTGGGCGGTTCACGGCTCGCCGAGACGGGCGTCGTCGTGGACCGGCCGGTCTCCGTGCCGGCGCCGCCGGAGGTCTACGACGTGTCCTACGTGATCGCCGACCTCGACACCGGCGAGATCCTGGCAGCCAAGTCGGCGCACGCCTGGCTGCGCCCGGCCAGCACCCTCAAGACCCTCACGGCCCTGACCCTGATGCCGCGTCTCGACCCACGACAGGTCGTCGTCGCCGGACAGGACGCCCAGGACGCGGCCGGCTCACGGGTCGGCGTCCTCGCCGGCAACCGCTACCCCGTGTCGAGCCTGTTCGACGCGATGCTGATGTTCTCGGCCAACGACGCGGTCTATGCCCTCGCCGACGCCGCCGGCGGCTACGACGCGACGGTCGCGCTGATGAACGAGAAGGCCGAGCAGATCGGCGCGCACGACACGCTCACGGTCGACCCGAGCGGTCTCGACGACGGCGCCCAGCGCTCGAGTGCCTACGACCTCGCGCTCATCGGGCGCGACGCCATGCGGCTGCCCGCGTTCCGGACCACCATCACCAAGCGCGACGCGGTCTTCCCCGGCGGGAAGGACCAGCGGGGCAAGGTCTGGCCGGCCTTCCACGTCTACAACATCAACGAGCTGCTCGGGCACTACCCCGGCGCCATCGGCATCAAGCCGGGACGCACCGACCGGGCCCAGCACACCTTCATCGGTGCGGCCACTCGCGGCGGTCGCACGCTCGTCGTCAGCCAGATGGGTAGCGTCACCGGGTCGTGGAGACCCACGGCGGCCCTGCTCGACTGGGGCTTCGCGAACGCCGACCGGGTGACCCCTGTCGGGCGGCTCGTCGAGCCCGGCGAGGCCGTGGCGCCGTCGGCCGCCCCGACCCTGCCTGCCCTCCCCACCGACGGTGCGACAGGCACGGGCTCCGGCACGGGCGGCCCCGACCGGTCGTCACCCACGGGGACACCCGCCCCGGAGGCAGGTTCGGTGACCAGCTCGGTGGCGGAGGCGACGTCCTTCGACCGGACGATGTCGCTCGTCGCGCTTGCCGCGGCAGGTGCCGTCGTCACGACGGCGGTCGTCCTCGTCCTCGTCGCCGTCGCCCGGCGCCGACGTCGTCGCGCCTAGATCGTCCGTCCCGGAAGGGGATCAGCGACGGCGCAGGCGCCGCGTTCCGGTCACCGCGAGCGCGCCTGCAGCGCCCAGGACTGCCCCGGCCGTCAGGCTCGCACGGTCCGTGGCCCGCGACGGCCGTCGCTCTCGACCGTCACCCTGGCTCACGCCTTGCTCCTGACCGTGCTGTCGAGCTCGGAACGGCCCCACCGCGACGGGTGACACGGCATACGGCACGCGCGTCGCGTCGGGCTGGGCCGCGGACGGTGCGCTCACCGCAGAGGCCGGACGGCTGAGGTCGACGTCGTTGGCCGCCCAGGCGGACGAGAGCAGGATGACCTTGGACATGAGGTTGAGCCAGAAGAGCAGGCCGACCGAGACCGCGACCGCCCCCAGCAGGGGGTTCGCGGTGACATGGCTCACGAGGAAGCCGCCGAAGAGCTTGAGGGCCGTGAGGACGGCCGCCCCGAGGACGGCCCCCTGTCGGACGTTGTGCATGGGCAGCGGCACTCCCGAGAGCATCCGCAGCAGGACGACGAGGATGAGCGTGTCGAAGACGACACCCACGAGCAGCCCGAGCAGCCCGATGAGGAACCCGTTGCCCGACAGGCCGATCCAGCCCGCAACGCGTTCGGCGAGGCCGCCGACGGCGCTGGTGAGGATCGCCGAGACGGCGATGGCCATGCCGACCGTCACCAGCACCAGCAGGTCGCGTGCCTTGGTGCGCACGAGGTTGCCGGTCGATGCCTCGAGGCCGAAGATGCCGCGGATGCCGGTGCGCAGAGCGCCGACCCAGCCGAGTCCCGCGAGCAACAGCGTGACGAACGAGATGATGCCGGTGATGGTCAGCGTCAGGCTCGCCGGAGCCTCGATGCTGATGATGCCCTCGGGGTGGCTCGCCGTCTTGACCATGCCCGGCAGGGTGGCGTTGAGGGACTCGGCGATGGTGTCGACGAGGTCCGGCCGGCCCTGCAGGACGAAGCCGAAGATCGCGAAGGCGAGCGCGAGCGCCGGGAAGATCGAGAAGAATGCGAAGTAGCCGACGCCGGCCGCCAGCAGGTCGCCGTTCGCCTCGCCGTAGCGGGTCCAGGCGTGGTAGGCGCGGGTGGTCTTGAGCCGGTCCAGGACGGGCTGGAACGCCGGCACGCGTCAGTCCCCGACGAGCGCGAACTCGTGGACGGGACGCCACACGCCGTCGTCGCCCAGCTCGTACAGGTGGTAGCCGTCGACCTGGAAGGCGACGGAGTAGTCGGCCAGCTCGCCGAAGGCTCGGTCGAGCGACGCCGTCGCCACGTTGTGCGCCACCGTGACGTGCGGGTGGTAGTAGAAGTCGAGGTCGCGGCGCACCGGCCCGGAGCGCAGGGCGCGCTCGAGTGCCTCGCAGTTCGAGACGCCCTGTGCGACCTGGATGAACACCACGTCCGAGAGCGGGCGGAACGTGCCCGTGCCCCGCAGGACGACGTCGAACGGGGACTGCGCGGACGCCACGTCCGCGCAGTGGCTGCGGAAGGCGGCATACGCGTCCTGGTCGACCGCAGTCGGCGGCAGGAGCGTGATGTGCGCCGGGATCTGCCATGCCTGAGGGTCGCCGAAGTCCGCACGACGCCGCTGCAGGTAGTCACCGTGCGGAGCCGGGATCGGGATCGAGACGCCGATCGTCGTCTGGCGCGCAACACTCACGCCCCCGACCGTACCGAAGGTTGCCGCGCGCAGCCGACCCAGGTACCGCCCCGCGTGGCGCGTCGGACGCGGCACGCCCGGGACGGACGGCTGGACGAACTGCTGCGCTGCTGCCGCGCAGGCTGCCGCATACGACGCCCGGCGGGCACCCCGGGCCGCTAGCGTCAGCGCCATGGATCTCCGACGCCCCTGGGACGGCCGTGGCGTGCTGGCCTGGGGAGTGGCGTGGGCCATCGCCCTCGCGCTGTCATGGGTGCGGTTCCGGTCCGCGATGGCCTCGGCCGACCGGCCTGACCTCGAGGACTTCTTCCTGCCCGCCGCGCGAGCGGTGCGTGCCGGCGGATCGCCGTACGAGGTCGTGGGATACCTCTACTCCCCGTTCGTCGCCCTGCTGCTGGCCCCGGTGGCAGACACCTCGTGGGCGGTGGGCGGCTGGACCGTGCTGCTGCTCGCCCTGGCTCTGGCCTCGTGCTGGATGGGCGCCCAGGCGTCTGCCCACCGGTCCGGCCGGGTGGGCCGGGCCGCCGTCTTCGCCGTGGCGGCCGTGAGCCTGCTGGGCAGCTGGGCGCTGACGATGGAGCTCTGGCAGGGCCAGGTGCACCTCCTCGTCCTCGCCGCCGTGACCCTCGCCATGCTCGCAACCGCGCGTGGCCTGCGCGGTGTGGCGGGCACCGCGCTCGCCGTGGCCGGCATGGTCAAGACGTGGCCCGCCGTCCTGCTGGTCTGGCTGCTGCGGCGGCCGTTGCACCTGCGCCGCTCGGAGTGGGCGGGTGCAGCCGCGGTCGCTGTGCTGACGGTCGCTCTGGTCATCGCGGTCGGTGGTCCCTCGGCCCTGTGGACGATGGCGTCGGAGACGAGGCGTGGCAGCAGCCAGCCCCTCGTCGCCTACTCCGCCTGGGGAGCCGGCACCGTGCTCTTCACCGAGAGCGGGCTGTCGGACCCGGTGCTCGTGTCACCGGCGCTGCGCGTCATCGTGACGGGACTCGTGCTCGCGTGGGTCCTGGCGCTGCTCGTCGTCACGCTGCGACGGCCCGGGGACGCCGTCTTGGCCCTGCTCAACGTCGCCTTCTGCGTCGTGCTCCTGCTGCCGGTGTCCCACTACGTCTACCTCCTCGTCCCTCTCCCCGCGCTGTGGTGGTGGAGCGCCCGGGCGCTGCGTGAGCCGAGACGCTGGCAGGTGTGGGTGACGGCGCTGGTGCTCGGCCTGTGGTGGTTCGTCGCGCTCCGCCGGATCCCCCCGGTGGGGCCGGACGCCCTGACGACACCCGGGTCGTTCGTGCTCGTCCTCGGCTCCACGCTCGTGGCCGCGACGCTCAGCGTGTGGACCGCCGCAAGGCTCCCGGCCCCGGATCCCGCGTCCGTCACGCCGGCTCGCAGGCGAAGGGTGAGAGCGTGACGGACGCGCCCGCGAGGGCCGGGCAGCCACTGACGATCGCGGCGCTCTTCGTGTCCCCCTGGGACCACGAGTTCGCGAACGTCGACGCGGGCCGCGTCCCGTCGCACCGGCTGTTCGGCATGCACGAGCTCGCGGCCAGGGGCCACCGCGTGCTCCACCACGCCCGCTCGACACGCCCGAACCGTGGCCTCGGCACGGGGTGGCGCCTGTCGCAGGTCCTGTGGCTGCTCCGCGTGCAGCGCGACGTCGACGTCGTCATCGCCACGCACGAGGCCGCGGCGCTTCCCGCGCTCCTGCTGCACCGCCTGGGCCTCGTCCGCCGCCCCGTCGTGGTCATGACCGTCGCCGCCCTCGACGCGACGTCGCGCCACGGGTTCGCCGGCGCAGTGCACCGTGCCGCACTTCGGGGCGCCGACGTCGTCTCCGTCTTCGCCTCGGCCCAGCTGGAACCGCTGGCGCGCCGCCTCCGACGGTCTCGGGACAGGGTGCGCTGGGTGCCGCTGGGCGTCGACACGTCCTTCTTCGCTCCCAGGGACGTGGCGCGCGACGGCGGCGTGCTGTCCGTCGGGACCAACGCCGGCAAGGACTTCCCCACCCTCATGGCGGCACTGCCTCGGGACGCCGTCTGCACGGTCGTCACTGACGCCTGGAACAGGGGCCAGGCCGAACCATCAGCCCGCGGCCGAGCGGTCACCTTCCGCAGCGACGTCGCCATCGCGGAGCTGCGGGAGCTCTACGCCCGGGCTGAGGTCATGGTGCTCCCCCTGCGCGAGTCGGAGATGTCGTCGGGTCAGACGGTGCTCCTCGAGAACCTCGCCATGGGCACACCCGTCATCATCAGCGACGTCAGCGGGGTCACCGACTACCTCGACCCCGAGGTGATGTGCGTGGTCCCCGCCGGTGAGCCGGCGCCGCTGAGGGAGGCGCTGGACGACCTCACCTGGCGGGAGCGTTCCCGGCGAGGGCCCGGTCTCGTGGCTGCCCGGTTCACCACCGAGCACCTGGCTTCAGCCCTCGAGGACATCGCCCTCGGGCTCGTGAACCGGAGTCCGGACAGGGGTCAGGGCCGCCCGGTCGAGGACAGCAGCCCGACCTTGTCGTAGACGCGTCGCACGGTCGCCTCGGCCACCTCGCGAGCGCGCTCGGCACCATCGGCCAGGATGCGGTCGAGCTCGGCCCGGTCGGCCATCAGCTCGAGCGTGCGGGTGCGGAACGGCGTGACGGCCTCGACGACCACCTCGGCGACGTCCTTCTTGAGGTCGCCGTAGCCCTTGCCGGCGTACTGCTCCTCGAGGATCGCCACCGGGGTCCCAGACAGGGCCGAGTGGATCGAGAGCAGGTTGGAGATGCCGGGCTTGTTGTCCTCGTCGAAGCGGATCTCCCGCTCGGCGTCGGTCACGGCGGAGCGGATCTTCTTCGCGATGCGCGCGGGCTCGTCGAGGAGGCTGACGAGCCCGGCGTCCGAGGCGGCCGACTTACTCATCTTGGCCGTCGGCTCCTGGAGGTCCTGGATCTTGGCCGTCGCCTTCATGATGTGCGGCTCGGGCACGACGAGCGTGTCGCCGAAGCGCTGGTTGAAGCGTCCGGCGAGGTCGCGCGACAGCTCGAGGTGCTGGCGCTGGTCCTCGCCGACCGGCACGACGTTGGCGTCGTAGATGAGGATGTCGGCCGCCTGGAGCACGGGGTAGGCGAAGAGGCCGACGTTGGTGTTGGTTCCCTTGGCCGACTTGTCCTTGAACTGGGTCATGCGGCTGGCCTCGCCGAAGCCGGTCAGGGTGCCGAGGACCCAGTAGAGCTCGGTGTGCTGGGCGATGTGGCTCTGGACGAAGAGCGTCGAGCGACTGGGGTCGACGCCGCCTGCGATGAACTGCGCCGCGGTGATGCGGGTGCGCTCGCGCAGCACCTCGGGGTCGGGAGCGACCGTCAGGGCGTGCAGGTCGGCGACGAAGTAGAAGGCGTCGTGTGTCTCCTGCAGGCGCACCCACTCGACCAGCGCACCGATGTAGTTGCCGAGGTGGAGCGAGTCGCTCGTCGGCTGCATGCCGGAGAGGCTGCGCGGCGTCGTGGTCGGGAGGGAGGGCGTCGAGGACATGGGTGCATTCTGGCCCATGCCCTCCCACCGCCCCCAAACCGGTCCGGGGGCGGGATCCTCGCGGGGACCCGCTCAGGCGCTCTCGAGGGCGTAGTCGACGACGACGGGCGCGTGGTCGCTCCAGCGCTCGGCATAGCTCGGAGCACGCCCGACGAAGGCGTCGCTGACGGTGGCCGCGAGGCGCCGGGTCGCGAGCTGGTAGTCGATGCGCCACCCGGCGTCGTTGTCGAACGCCTTGCCGCGCCACGACCACCACGAGTAGGGACCGGCGACGTCGCCGGCGTGCCGGCGCTGGACGTCGACCCAGTCGCCCCTGGCGAACCAGCCGTCGAGCACGGCGCGCTCCTCCGGGAGGAAGCCGGCCTTCTTGAGGTTGCCCTTCCAGTTCTTGAGGTCCGCCTCGCGGTGGGCGACGTTGAGGTCCCCGGTGACGAGCACCAGCTCGTCGGCCTCGGCCCCGCGACGCATGCGCCCGGTCATGGCGGCGAGGAAGGCCATCTTGACGTCCTGCCGCTCGGTGCCGGCCTCACCGGTGTGCACGTAGGCGGACGCGACCGTCAGTGTCCCGGCGCGCGTCCCCAGGTCGACCTCGACCCACCGGCCGTCGTCGGCGAAGGCCCCGTCGAGGCCGACCCGCACCCCCGTGTGCGGCTCCCGGGTCACGACGGCGACGCCCGCCCTCCCCTTGGCCGTGCCCTCGGTGTGGGCGACCGACCAGTGCGCCAGACCGGCATCGGCGAGCACCTTGGCGAGCTCGGTGTCGTCGGCGCGCACCTCCTGCAGGCACAGCACGTCGGGCGCCGCCTGCTGCAGCCACGGCACCATCCCTCGCCTCGCTGCGGCTCGGATCCCGTTGACGTTGGCGGTGACGACGCGCATGGGCTCGATTGTGTAGGACCGCAGGGACACCCTCGGCGCCCGGCCCGCGGATCGACCGATCACCCGCGGTGGTATGCCGTGTCCTGCCTAGAATGCGACGTGCCCACCGACGCCCTCGCCCTCGCGCCCGTCATCCTCGCGGTCGTCCTCGTCGTCAGCGCGGTCGGCAAGCTGCGCGCCCCGAGCGCGTCGGCAGAGGCGTTCCGCGATCTTCGCGTGCCCGCGCCCCTCTCCAGTTCGCTTGTGGTGCCGGCGCTTCCGTGGGTCGAGCTGGTGCTCGCACTGGCGCTGGTGGCCCTCGGTGGCCTGCCGGGAGCGGCGGCCGCGGTCGCCGCGCTCGTGCTCTTCACGGCATACCTCGTGCTGGTCGTGCGCGCCCTCGGATTCGACGAGGACGTCGAGTGTGCGTGCTTCGGGGAGTTCGCGCCCGGGCGGATCTCTCGGCGGACGGTCGTGCGGAACGCCTGGCTCGTCGCGCTGGCAGCCATCTCCGTCGGCGCCGCCACTCAGGGCTCGTCCGTGCTGACGTGCATCGCGGACGGCCGGTTGCCGTGGTGGTGGCTCGTCGGTGCAGTCGCTGCGGCGGTGACCACGTGGCTCGTGACCGGCGCGTCGGCCGAGGCTGCACGACAGGTCGAGCCGACCGCCTACGCCCAGGAGGAGGGCGACTACGTGCGCTACCGCACGCCCGCCCTGCCCGTCACCCTCGGGGACGGCACCACGACCAACCTGCGTGCGCTGAGCAGTGCCCGCGCCCAGCTGCTGCTCTACGTCTCGGACACGTGCGGCAGCTGCGAGGCGATCATCGAGGAAGCACCGGAGTGGAGCCGAGAGCTCACCCCGCTCGACGTGCGGCTCGTCCTGCGCAGCACGCCGGACCAGACGCAGCTGACCTCGGCCGACGAGCCCCGGACGGTCCATGACGGCGAGGGGCTGTTCGTCGACAGCTTCGGCGTGCACGGCACCCCGAGCGCCCTGCTGCTCGGCGCCGACGGGCTCCTCGCCGGCGGACCGGTCGTCGGGGTCGACAACGTCCGGGCGTTCGTCGACGACGTCAGGGCAGAGCTCGGGCTGCTGGCCTGACCACCGCCCCCTGCGAGCGGGCCGACAGACGACGATGCGCGGCCCCCGAGGGGACCGCGCATCGTCAGACCGGGACCGTGTCGGTCAGGGCTGGAACTGCTGGGCGCCGACGATGGTGCACGGCCCCTGGACGGGAGGCGTGCCGCCGAGCGATGCCTGGCTCGACTGCGAGGTGAAGGTCCCCGGGCAGACGCTGCCGCCGGCGCAGTCGTAGATGCGGTACGTGATGGTGACCGTCGAGTTGGCGCTGTTGCCGGTGACGTCTGCGGACGTGTAGATGAGCACCCGCTGGTTGACGGAGCCGTCCGGCGAGCAGTAGACGTGGTTCGGGTTGAGCGTCCCGCACGAGCACGAGCAGCTCTGGGCGCCGCCGGGCAGGACCACCTTGTAGGCCCCGAGGTCCGGACTGCCGGCCACGGTGATGCTCGTGATCTCGACGATCGCGTCGCGCGGGAGCGGACCCGTGACGTTGTTGGAGATCGCCTCGAACACGTAGCCCTTGAAGGTGGACTGCGAGTTGCCGGGCAGCTTGCAGGCGTTGCCGTTGAGCGTCAGGAACCCCGCTGACGCGGCGACGGTGGGCGCCGCTCCCGCGACCACGACCGCGGGCACGGCCCAGGCCGCGCCCTTGACGACCGAGCGACGGCTCGGAGGCGCCGTATCGGCGCCGTGCTTCTGTGACATGTGTGAATCCCCCACTCGATGACTGAAACCCCCCAAGGCATTGTCAACATACCCGAGGGGCACACCCCAGATGCCGGAAATCACACACCTTGGGCAGGCCGGTCCACATCACGGTGCAAAGTCGCCCGAATTGTCGTCTTTGGGCACCTGACCTGCGACGATGACCCGCTCGTGCATCAGCGCGAGCACCGCGGAACGCACCAGCTGGGACAGGTCTCCGGTCGGTGGTTCCCCGAGCCGGCGCCTCATCTCGACCTCGAGCTCGGCGAGCGTCGCACCGGTCCCGATGGCCTCCCGGACGACCAGTCCGAGGGGTGACAGCCGGACGACCCGATGGCCGGTGACCGCGCCGACGAGGACGACCGTGCCGTCGTCGGTCGCATACGCATCGAGCAGGTCTCCCTGACGCAACAGCGTGTCGGAGGCGAGCTCGGCAGGCACGTCGGGGCACTCGGACTTCGCCTTCACCGCGACCTCCCGAGGATCTCGCGCACGACCGGCTCGACGTCAGCGGTGTCGCGGTAGCGGATCCGCCGCAGACCGCCCACGGAGGCCACGAGATCGGCCAACCGGTGGAGCGGCCGGTCGAACGAGGCCAGCGAGGAGGTCTCCGGCGCGAGCAGGACCAACGCGTCGAGGACGCCCACCGGCTCGACGACCGGGGTCTCACCCGCCGCCAGGTCTCGTCTCAGCAGCACCATCCCGGCGAGCCACGGCTGGACCCGGGGCGAGCAGAGACCCAGGGACGACGGCGAGATCTCGTCCTTGGGCTGCCCCAGCCCGTCGCGACGGACCGACAGCGGCTTGCAGTACGGCGCGATGCTGAGGTCTGCGGCGACCGCGACGGTCTCGTCCGTGATGTAGCCGCGCTCCCTGCCGAGCGCCCGCACCAGCGTCGTCTTGCCCGTGCCGCCCGGTGCGACCATCGCGATCGTCGCACCGGTCGACTGGTCGCAGAGCCCTGCTGCGTGGAACATCATCACCTGGCCCGCTCGGGCGAGGATCGCCTCGCGCGTGACGGACTGCGTCAGTGACTGGAGCGCCCGGGCGATCTCGTCGGGATCCGCGTCCTCCGCCAGCTCCGGAGGCTGCACGACGGGGCAGGCTGCCACCGGTTCGCTGCGACAGGTCGACCAGACCCGCTCGACGGCGGGTCTCAGTCGCTCGTCGGACACGTCGATGCCGATCGTCGCGCCCAGGGCGCTGACGTGAACCAGGCCGGGGTCTGCGGGCGACGTCATCATGAGCCCGCCCCCCGCGCGTGCAGCCGAGCCAGGATCTCGACCATCTGGTCGACTCGCCGCGACCAGTCGGCTGCGCTCGACCTCTGGGCACGAGTCGCCTCGTCGGCAACCCGTCCGGCCCGTCCCGCGTGGGCGACGGCGTCGACGACGGCGGCCACGAACGCCGAGGAAGCGGCGACCGTCATGAGGTCGTCGGCGACGTCCCTGAAGCCCGCCACCGGCGTCGAGACGACTGGCCGCCCGGCCGCTTGGTACTCGTAGAGCTTGATCGGGTCGAGGCTGTCGGTGAACGGTGTGACGACGTGGGGCACGACGAGCACGTCGGCGTGCACGAGATAGGCAGGGACCTCGTCGCTCGGACGGGCCCCGAGAAGGACTGCCCCAGCAGACAGGAGACGCGAACGCTGCTCTGCCGCAAGGGAGTCGGGCCCGACGAGAACCAGACGCCCCGATCCGGCCAGTGCCAGGGCGGTCTGCGCGCAGAGGTCGACGTCCAGCCGGTCACCGTGCAGGGTGCCGACGTAGACGGCCACCGCACCCGCGGGGAGGTCGGACGGCCGCTCGTGCCCGACGAGGTAGGCCGACGCGTCGACACCGTTGGGCACGAGCGTCACCGCGCGGAGTGCCCCCTTGCTCGCCTCCAGCGCGGGTGAGCAGACGACGACCTCGTCGCACCGGGTCAGCAGGACGTGTTCCTGCGTCTTGATCCGCTCGGTCTCGGCGGTCGACCGATCGGCCACGGTCCAGTCGTCGGTGACGTCGTAGAGCGAGGGCCACTGCGTCGCCTCGACGAGGAGCGAGCCCCTCGGGTCGTTGACCCACAGCACGGGGCGGTCCATCTCGAGCGTCTGCGCGGCACGCAGCACCTGCCGCGCCCAGCGCTCGTCGAGGCGTCGGTCCACCCGTCGGGGCAGCCACTTCGTCGGCTCGAGCAGCCAGAGCGCGTCAGGGTGTATGCCGTCCAGCTGGGGCCCGCGGCGCAGCCCGCGGCCCAGACGCGGCTGGCTCGCGCCGAGCGCTGCGTGGAGCGGGTCGGTGGCCGGCTCGACGAAGAGCACGCGCAGGTCGGGGTCACGGCGCAGCAGGCCCGCGACGAGGTGCTGGTTGCGGCGCCAGACACCGTCCCAGACCTCGAGCGAGGTGACGACGAGGTCCATGTCAGACCACCCCCCGGTAGACCGCCGCGGTCTCGTGAGCCTGGTGCTGGGGGGTGAAGTGGGCGCGCTGGACGCGTTGCAGCTCGGCGGCGTAGGCGTCCCGGCGGTCGGGGTCGGACGTGAGCTGTGCGAGCAGCTCACCGGCTCGCTCGGCGTCACCCGCGGGGTGCAAGGCCGCGGAGGCGACTGCGCCCACCGTCTCGAGGTGACCGCCCGCGCCCACGGCGACGACGGGCAGGGCTGCCGCCATCGCCTCGAGGACGGTCAGGCCCAGTCCCTCGATCTGGCACGGGGCGAGCAGCACCCCGGCGGTCTCCATGAGGGCAGGCACGTCGGGCCGGTGCCCGAGGAAGCGGGTGGACTCCGCGATGCCGAGAGCCCGGGCCATGGCCGTCAGGCGCGCTCGCTCGGCGCCGTCACCTGCCACGACGAGTCGCCATCCACGCGCGGCAGCGCCGGACGCCGCGAAGGCGCGCAGGGCCACGTCGGTGTCCTTCTCCGGCTCGAGACGCTGTGCGACGAGAACGACGCGGTCCCGCTCCGCGGCGGGACGGGTGCACGTGGTCGAGTCGACGCCCGGGTGGATCACGACGCTCTCGCCGGCGATGGTGTCGGCGACGTAGTGGCTGATCGCGATCTGCGCCTCGACGCGTCGGCCGGCGGCAGCTGCCACCGCCGTGGACACCGGGTTGCTCCCCCGTCCGCGGGCGAAGTGACGGGTCACGACCAGGGGCGTGTCCACCGCGACCATCGCTGTGGCACAGGCGATCTCGGCCGCCGTCATGTGCCCGTGGACGACGTCGGCGCCGGCGGCCCATCTCCGGACCGCCGTGAGCACGTCACGCACAGTCGTCGACGGCAGGGTGCGCACCCCGGGTCCGGCGGCGGCGGCCATCCGGCGTGGGTCTCCTCCGACGACGAGCACGTCGTCACCCGCACGGTGCTGCGCGCGTGCCAGTCGCGCGATGTGGCTCTCGACCCCGGCGAACGCGTCGGAGCGGACGGCGTGCAGGACTCTCACCGAGCTCCTCCACGGAGGCTCGACGGCGCGCCGGGCGAGGGACGCAGACCGGTCAGGACGTCGAGGTAGCGGCGCGCGACCGTGGTCCAGGAGTGCTGCTCCGCCGTCTGCCGGGCCGCGGCGCGGACCGCCGTCGGCTCGAGAGCGAGGACGCTCGCGATGCCGCGTGCGATGCCGTCGGAGGTCGCCTCGACGACGGCGCCGTTCACGCCGTCCATGACGACGTCGGGCACGCATCCGGTCGCGGTCGCGACGACCGGCACGCCACAGGCGAGCGCCTCGAGGACGACGAGACCGTAGGACTCGTAGGCGCTCGGCATCGCGAGGACGTCAGCGGCTCGCAGCCAGGGCCGCGGGTCCGGGTGCGCGCCGGCGAACTCCAGCCGGTCCCCCAAGGCTGCGGAGGCTGCCTTGCCCGCCTCGACGGAGACCAGGTCGGGAGTGCCCCCGACGACGACGAGTCGGACACCCGGCCCGAGCGCCTGCACGGCGTCTATGAGGAGCGGCAGGCCCTTCCGGCCGAACTCATTGCCGATGAAGAGCACCATCCGCTCGTGCGCCTCGAGGCCGAGCTCGGCACGGGCCATCAGCCGCTCGGCGTCCGTCGGCGGGCGGAAGCGCCCCACGTCGACGCCGTTGCCGATGACGACGGTCGGGAGGGCGAGTCTGGGATGGAGCTCGCGCAGCAGGCGCTCCTCGTCGGCCACGAGGTTGACCACCAGGCGGTGGGTCCCCGTGCGCGAGTAGCGCAGCCGGTCCCGCGTCGTGGTGAAGAGGTGCAGCGGGTTGCGCGCCAGCCGGAGCCGGTGGTGGCCGCGGGCTCGCATGGCCGCCTCCACCAGACCGTGGTTGACGTAGACGTCGCCCGCCATCGCGTCGTTGTGGCACACGGACAGCTGCTCGGGGTGGGCGCGGAGATGGCGGCGGGCGCGGGCCGTGCCCACCGTGGAGAACCAGACGACGCGCCCGACCAGCGCCAGCCGACCACCGAGTCCTCCGCGCGGTTGCGGCAGCCAGGCCCCGCCTGCCTCGGCCAGGGTGAAGCGCCGGACGTCGACCCCGAGTCGCTGCCACTCCTGCTCCAGGTGGTGCGCCACTGCCCCGACTCCGGTGCCGGGTCCGATCTCCGGCGTGATCTGGACGATCGTCGTCATGCCGACCCCACCGGCACGGAACGTGCCAGCTTCGGGTCCGCCGGTCGTGCGCCCGCCGCCCGCTCGGCGTACCAGCAGGCTCCGAGACAGATCCCGAGGACGACGAACGGCACGGAGCCCTGCACCGCCGACCAGAACAGGTCGAACTGGCCCTGGACGAGGCGCGACACGAGGACGGCGACGGCCAGTGAGCCGTAGGCCGGGTCGAGCTTCCAGGCGACCCGCAACGACACCACCATGAGCATCACGAACGCCGCGAGACCGAGGACGCCGGCGGAGGTGAGGACCTCGATCTCGGCGTTGGGTGGCTGGAACTGGAAGGGGAACCGGTCGGTGTACCACCACCGGAGCCCCACGCCGAACCACGGGTCGGAGCTCCAGACGGTCATCGAGTCCTGGAACCACGTGAGCCGCTGGAACACGGAGTTGAACTGGTTGCCCGACTCGACCTGGTCCTGCACGAGGTTGGTGACGAAGAGCCCGAGGGGTGCGACGAGCAGCAGGACGACCTTCGAGCGCTTGCGGTCGCTGTCCGAGCGCAGCACGAGGACGACGACGGCCGCGACGAGCCCGATCAGGGCCTGCCGGGACTGCGTGAAGAGGACGGCACCGAGCAGGAGCGACATCAGCGCGACCGACCAGCGGCGGTTGATGCCGACCCACGCGGGTCGGGCATAGACCATGACGGCGCCGGTCGCGCACACCGTGCCCGCGAAGTTCTTGTGCATGTCGTACGGGAAGCTCGGGTAGACCGGCGAGAAGTCGCCGTGCACGAAGTGGACGGCCCCCTCCACGATCGTGATGACCGCCAGCACGGTCATCGTGGCGACGAGCAGGCGTATGCCGGTGCGCCCGTGACCGTTGGCCCCGACCGCCCAGCCGACGACGAGAGATCCCGACACCATCATCCAGGCGTGTGCCCACTCGACGGCGTTGGCGGTATACGGGTTGTTGACGACGGTGACGAGCGTCGCGAACTGGTAGATCGCCGACGCCCAGAGCACCGCGCGCAGGCCCGGCGAGAACGGGCGCTTCGCGAGCAGGAGCGCCGGCAGCGCCGCCGCGGCAAGCGCGAAGTCCGACAGCGACAGGTCGACGCCACCACCTCCGACCCGCAGGACCACGAGCAGCAGCGGCAGCACGGCGAGCGGGATGAGACCCGGCTGCACGGCCGTCACCCCCATGGCCAGCACCGCCGCCGAGATGATCACCGCCGCCTCGGGCAGGGTGACCGCGAACCGGCCGACCATCGCGACGAGCACCAGGCCGCCGAGCACCAGCGCCGCGCCCGCGAGCAGGTCGGAGCGACCCGCGTCACGCGCACGCCCGGGGAAGACAGCTGCCATCAGCTCGCGGCTCCCTCGGTCGTGCCCGCCACGGTCCCAGCCAGAGTCGTGGCCGCCACGGTGACCGGGGCGGGGCGGGAGTCGTCAGGTCGCGTCTCGCTGCGGGCCGGGCCGCGCAGGTAGAGGCGAAGCCGCGACCGCGCCACCTCGCCGCGGGGACCGGGCAGCACGACACCGCGGACGGCGGAGCCGACCACCTGCCCGGCGCGGCCCACCTGCCAGCCGAGGCTGCCGAAGTGCTTGCGGAGGTAGACCTCCTGGGCGGCGTGGAAGTGGCCCTCGCGCGCCGCCGCGTCGGTGCTGGTGGCCGCCCCGACGTGGGTGGCCCGGGCCGTGGGAACGAGCGCATGACGCCAGCCGAGCCGGACGGCGCGGTGGGCCCAGTCGGTCTCCTCCGCGTAGAGGAAGAAACGCTCGTCGTCGAACGGACCGACGTGGTCGATGGCCTCACGACGGAGCAGCAGGACCGACCCGATGACGTAGCGGTTGCGCCTCAGCCGGCCGAGGCCCACCGCCTCCACCCACGTCGCCACGGGCGAGGGGAACGGCCACTCGACGCGTGACGGCCTGCCGTTCGCGTCCACCTGGGACGGACCGACGCTGGCGAGGTCGGGCTCGGCGAGCAGCGCAGACCGGAGCCGTTCGACGTCGTCCGGGTGGACCACCGCGTCGGGGTTGACGAGCAGCACGTCGGCGCGCGGGTCGACATGGCGCAGGGCCTCGTTGACACCCGCGCCGAACCCGCCGTTGTGGCCGGGGTCGACGTAGCGCGCGGCGAACCTGTCGGTCACGGCGCGCACGGACGCGGACGACGAGTTGTCGACGACGGTGACCGACAGCCCACGCAGTGGCGCCAGCGCCTCGGCGAGCAGGTCCGGCTGACCGTAGGCGACGACGACGACTTCGAGCGGCCTTGCGTCGCAGTCGATCTCGGTGACCCACTGCTTGGTCGCGGATCGATACATCGCCTCGTGCTCGAGGGCGATGAGGTCCCACGACGTGGCTGCGGCGCGGCTGAGACCTGCCTCGCGCAGTCGGGCTGCGACATCGGCGTCGTGCACCACGGCGGAGAGCGCCTTGGCGAGCTCGGTGGCGTCGCCCTCGGGCACCACGAGGGCCGCGTCGGCCACGACCTCGGGCAGGGCGCCGCTGTCGCTCACGACGACCGGGATCCCGCAGGCCATGGCCTCGATCGCCACCCGGCCGAACTGCTCGACCCACGACGAGGTGGTCAGTGACGGGACGGCCAGCACGTCGAGCGAGCGGTAGAAGTCGGGCAGCTCCTCCGGCGCCAGCGCACCGACGAACTCGACCCTGTCGCTGATGCCGAGTGCGCCCGCGAGCTCCTGCAGGGCACGGCGCTCCGGCCCGTCGCCGGCGACACGGACCTGCACGCCCGGCTCGAGGGCCGCGGCGTGGAGCAGCACGTCGGCGCCCTTGGCCGCGTCGAGGCGACCGGCGAACCCGACGACGGGCGCCTCCCCCGGCGTGACGGCATACGCCCTCGGTGCGAAGGCGGCGAGATCGGTGCCGAGGTCGAGCGTGCGGGCGACCCCCGGGAAGCCCTTGCGCTGGGCGATGCGTCCGGCGGCGGCGTTGCACACGTTGACACCGCTCGCGTGACGCAGGACGGCTCGCTCGATCCACCGGAACGGGAGCGGATGGCGCTTGTCGATGTTCTGGGCGGAGTAGACGAGGTAGGGCGCGGGCTGGCGGCGCAGCCACCGGATGAGCAGGACCTCTGCGGTCGCGAGGGCGAAGGGCTCCTCGTGGATGTCGACGACGTCGACCGGGCGCCCGAGCGCGGTCCACAGCGGTCGCGGGTCGTAGAGGAAGAGTGCCGGGTGCGAGCCGAACGTGCGCGCGGCGACAACGGTCTCGTCCGGACGCGGGGTGAGCGTGACGGCGCGCCCGCCCTCGGACCAGACCGCAGCCGACACGACGTCGACGCGATGGCCCCGTCGGCGCAGGGCTCGCTCCCTCTCGCGCCACGCGTCGACGACGGCGCTGTGGGACACACGCAGTGCCCACATGACCACTCACCCCTCTCCCCGTGCCGTCCCCCGGATGTCTCCGTCTCGGCACAACCCCTTGGATGATATGGGAGGATCGCCGCACATACTGTCGAGTTGGGCCAGGGGGGCAAGGTGACGTTCCGGGAGTTCCTGGGCGTTCTGGGGGCACGCTGGCGGATCATCGCGCTGAGCCTGCTCGCCGTGGTCGCCGCGGCGGCCGTCCAGACGATGCTGACGCCTGCCGTCTACTCGTCCAGCTCGAAGATCTACCTGCGCGCGACGCAGCCGGCGAGTGCGAGCACGGACAACAAGGTCGCCACGTATGCCGTGCAGGCCAGCGACCTCGCGACCTACCTCGACGTGCTCACGTCACCGTCCGTCACGGAGCCACTGCGGAGCCGGCTCGGCCTTCCGGCCAGCTACCCGCTGTCGGTCTCCGGCGAGGTCTCGCCGACCTCCAACATGATGACGATCACCGCGACAGGCGGCGACCCCCAGCTGGTCGCCCGGGTCGCCTCCGAGGTCGGTCCCGTGCTGGCAGAGGTGGCCACGAAGAAGTTCTCGCCCCTCCTCGCCGCCAACGGCCAGTCGGTCGAGGCCACGACGATCACCCCCGCCGAGGTCCCGGGTGAGCCGACGTCGCCGAACGCGAGGCGCAACCTCGCGCTCGGCGGGCTGCTCGGGCTCGCGCTCGGCATCGGCCTGGCGCTGCTCCGCCACACGCTCGACACCAAGGTGCGCTCCGCGAACGACATCAAGGCCCTGTCGAGCCGGCCGATCCTCGGCGACCTCCCGATGGTCAAGGCGGTCAAGGGTGGCCTGCTGTCGCTCGAGAGCGACCCGCACGGACGGCACGCCGAGTCGATCAGGCGCCTGCGCACCAACATCCTCTTCGTCGACGTCACCACCGGCGGGCACTCCTTCGTCATCACCTCGTCGGTCCCCGGCGAGGGCAAGACGACGACGACCATCAACCTCGCCCTGGCGATGGCCGACGCCGGCTCCAAGGTGCTGCTCATCGACGGCGACCTGCGCAACCCCTCGGTCGCGAGCACCATGGGCCTCGACGGGTCGTTCGGCCTGACCACCCTGCTGCTCGGGCAGGCCGAGCCGGAGGACGTCGTCCAGCGCTGGCGCGAGACGAACCTGCACGTGCTGCCGGCGGGCCCGGTCCCGCCGAACCCGAGCGAGCTGCTGGGCTCGGAGCCGATGGAGGTCCTCTTCGGCAAGCTCTCGCACGACTACGACTTCATCCTCGTCGACAGCCCGCCGGTCGTCCCCGTCATCGACGCCGTGCTCATCAACAAGCTGACCCACGGGCTCATCATGGTCGTCGGGGCCGAGCGCACGAAGAAGCGCGACCTCGCGAGCGCCGTCCAGTCCCTCGAGACGGTCGACGCCCCGGTCGCGGGCTTCGCCCTCAACATGGTGACGTCGGGCTCGTCGACGACGCACCGCTACGGCTACTACGGCTACAACCGCGACGCGGACGTCAAGCTCAGCAGGCGCGAGAAGCGCGAGCGGGCCAAGCACGAGCCGGCCAGGCACGAGGCCTGACCGGTCCGGCTCATCCCTCGGGGTTCGTCTCGTCGGCCGCCGTCACGAGGAGGTCGCGGGCGCGCAGGTCGTCGACGAAGGCCGTGACCTCCGCGGAGATGGCGTCTTCGGGCTGGTCGACGGACGCAGCGACCCGCGACACCCAGCCCTGCGCGGGTGCGGTGGTCGCCTCGGCCCAGATGACTGCCGCCGGTCCCTCGAGCACGAGGAGCGGGCCGCCCGGCAGGCGGGCGACGAAGACCGAGCGCCCGTCGTCGCTGACGACGACGCCGGTGTCGGGACCCGGACGGTACGCGGCGCTCACCTGTCGCCGTCCCTGCCGGGGTGGGTGCGACGCGCGACCTGCTCGCGCAGGCCGCGGAGAGGCCTCGCGAAGAACTCTGCGAGCACCTCGCCCCGGCTCACCGGCCGCCCGCGGACGATCGTGAGGTGCTCGACGTTGACGAGGACCGAGCGGGCCGCGACCTCGACCTTGGCGCGCACCCCGCGGGCGGCGCGCACCCGGGCGCGCCACTCGTCCATCCGCGTGCCGCCGCGGGAGGCGACGCGCCAGAGGTCGTATGCCGGGTCGTCGCGGTGGTCGTCGAGCGTGCCGGTGATGACGGAGAAGCCGAGGCCGGCGTCGAGCCGGTCGATCCAGCCCAGGATCCGTTGACGCTGGGCGTCGTCCACCGCGTTCCAGACCCACTCGACGTCGTTCGCGGCCTTGAGGTCGCCCCCACCGCGGGCGGCGTGGAGCAGCAGGAGCGCCGCCTGCGCGTCGCGCGGCGGCACGGCGCACTCGACGCCGCCGAGGGTCGTCGTCGTCCGAGCGGCCCACAGGGTGTCGAAGGCCTGCTCCGGCGTCGGTCCCGTGCCGGGGAAGATGCGGTGCAGGTCGAGCAGGCCGAAGTCGTCGTGGCGCAGGGTCGCCGAGTGCTCGAAGGACGAGCCGAAGGTGAAGGAGTTGATGAGCTCCCAGTCGTGGCGGCGCAGCTCGTCCAGCAGGTGCCGCACCTGGTGCGGGCGCGCGAGCACGTCCGCGTCGGAGTAGCGCCGCCCCGGCACGAGGGTGGGATCGAGGGCAGCGCCCTTGACGTGGATCAGGTCTGCCCCGCAACGGTCAGCGATCCACTGGAGGCTGGCATGCGCGAAGCCGATCCGGACCTCGAGAGGGACGGACGCGGCTGCCGCCGGACTCTCCGTCGCCTCGTGGGCTGCCACCTCGTGAACCCCCATAGACTGCAGGCGGACTGGTCGATCGCACCCTAACAGCCCCACAGGAGGCGCACGTGTCGCACCGCGATCGCCTGCGCTGGGCCGGGCTCGCGGCCGCTGCCGCGGTGGCCTTCGTGCTCCTCGCGATGGTGTCGACGCGCACCGGGATCGGGATCGCGATCGACGACACGGTGCGCGGATGGATCCTCAACTGGATCCCCGCCCCACTGCGTCAGGGACTGGACCGTCTCGCACGTCCCCTCGTCATCTTCGTGCTCATCCCCGTGGTCCTCGTCCTCGCGCTGCTCGCAGTGGTCCGTGGGGCGTGGGGTCGCGCGGTGGCCGCGCTCGTCGTGCCTGCCGCCACGACGGCGCTGGCCCTCGAGCTGCGGGTCCGGGACGTCTTCGCGACCGGTGGTGACGCGTTCCCGTCGAACCACGCCGCCGTCGGCCTCGGCCTGCTCGTCGGGGTCGGCATCGCGTGGCCGCGTGCGGTGACGCGTCGGGGTCTGCTCGCGCTGACGGCGGCTGCCCTGGTCGTGGGCCTCGGCAACATCACGTGGTACGCCCACCAGCCCCGCGACGTGCTCGGCAGCGCGCTGCTCGTGCTGTCAGTGGCAGCAGCGACGTTCGCGGTGGTCGGCGGGGACTCCCCCAACCTCGCCGCCGACGTCCGGGCCCTCGGCGCCAGCAGCCGACGACCCGCCTGAGCGGCTCAGCCTGCGACGGCGCGCCAGACCCGTGCGTGCCCCTGCGCGCTCGCCTCCCACGTGAAGCCGCGCGCCCGCTGGAGTCCCCGACGCGCCATCGTCTCGACGTCGCTCCCCCCGGCGAGGACGTCGAGCACGCCCTCGGCGAGGGCCGCGCCGGTGGGATCGACCAGCAGTCCGCCGTCTCCCACGACCTCCGGCAGCGACGACCGGTTCGAGGCCACGACGGGGACCCCCACTGCCATGCCCTCGAGCGCCGGAAGCCCGAACCCCTCGACGAGGGAGGGCACGACGACGACGGACGCGGCGGCATACAGCCCCGGCAGCACGTCGTCGGTGACTCGGCCGACGAGCCGCACGCCCGGGAGGGCGCCGAAGAGCTCGGTGCGGCGCGGGTGGGGTGGGCCGGCGAGGACGAGCGTCAGGTCCGGCCGGCGCGCGCGCACCCTCGGCCAGGCCTCGGCGAGGGCGGCGAGGTTCTTGCGCTCGGAGGCCCCACCGGCGGTCAGGATGAACGGCCCGTCGACGCCGAGGGCGGCCAGCCCCTCTGCACCGAGCGCCTGGGCCCCGAGGTAGCGGTCCTCGACACCGTTGGGCACGACGACCGGGTCGTCCAGCCCGAGCAGCTCGACTGCCTCGGCTGCGGTGAAGGCCGAGACGCAGACCACGGCGGCCGCGCGCCGCAGCTCCGCCGCCGCGGACGCCACAGGCGCCGACTCGTCGGGCCAGCGCCAGGCCACGACGTCGTGGAGCGTGACGACCTCGTGCGGCGCGGGAGGCAGCTCGAGGTCCATCCGGTGCACGAGCCCACCCCCGGCATACGCGACCCTCCCGACGGCGGCGCGGGCCCGTGGGGACGCGCCGCGGAGCCAGCCCATCGGCAGGCGGAAGGTGCCCGGCAGCGGCGAGCGCAGCGACCGGGCGACGACGGACCGGACCTGCCAGTGCTCGCCGGTGTCCGAGAGCGAGTCGAGGGCGGCCGAGGCGCGCGACGCGATGTGTCGCTGGTAGGCCTGAGCCCCCATGGGCACGGCTGTCGCGGTCGTGGCGATCGTGAGCCGGGGCACGGGGAACCTGCCTGTCGGGGTGCCGGGAAAGGAGCGTGGGGGTCTGCTCTCGCATCGTAGGGTGAGACCGCGCGCCGGCCGACCGACGACGCGTGCCCGACGAGAGGAGCCGCGGTGAGTCCTCGCATCGCCCTCGTCGCCTCGTCGTTCCACCCCTACGTCGGTGGGGTGGAGTCCCACGTGCGCCACGTCGCTCGCGAGCTGCGCGCCGCCGGCACGGACGTCGAGGTGTGGACCGTGGACCGCGGCGAGCACCTCGGCGTGACCGAGCTCGACGGCACCGTCGTGCGCCACCTGCCGACGCCCATGCCGGCGCGCTCGGCGCGGGCGCTGTCGAGCTTCGCCGCGGCGGCGCCGGGTGCCTGGCACGCGTGGAGCTCGGCCTTCCGGACCTTCCGCCCCGACGTGCTGCACGTCCAGTGCTTCGGCCCCAACGGGGTGTATGCCGCCGCGCTGGCCCGGCGCACCCGCACCCCTCTGGTGGTGTCGAGCCACGGGGAGACGACGGCCGACGACCACGACGCCTTCGGCACCTCGGCCCTCATCCGGGCCGGGCTCCGTCGCGCCATCGATGCGGCAACGGAGACGACCGGGTGCTCCGAGCCGGTGCTCGACGACCTGCGACAGCGCTTCGGTCTCGTCGGCGGTGTGGTCGTGCCCAACGGCGTCGGACCGGTGCCGGACGCACCAGCATCGGGTGTGCTCCCCGACTCGGTGGACCTCGGGCCTCGACGTGTCGTCCTCGGCGTCGGGCGGCTCGAGACGACAAAGGGATTCGACCTTCTCGTGGAGGCCTTCGCGTGCCTCGACGCCGACGTTGACGCATCCCTGGTGCTCGTCGGTGACGGGGCGCAACGCGACGCACTCCGCGCCCTCGGTGACCGGCTCGACCTCGGTGACCGGCTGCAGCTCGTCGGTCCCCTCGACGAGGCGGGCGTCCATGCCTGGATGCGTCGCGCCGACGTCGTCGTCGTGCCCAGCCGCAAGGAGGCCTTCGGCATCGTCGCCCTCGAGGCCTGGCGCGCCGGGACGCCCCTGGTCGCGACGAGTCTCGGCGGCCCCGCGTCGTTCGTCACCGACGGGGTCGACGGGCTGCTCGTCGACCCGGTCAACGCCGCCGCGCTGGCCCACGCGGTCGAGTCGGTGCTGGGCGACGGCCTCCTCGCGGACGGGCTGGCCACGGCAGGTCTCTCGACGGTGCGCCGCTACTCGTGGTCGTCCGTCACCCAGGCCTATTGCGAGCTCTACGAGCGCGCGCTGGGGTCGTCGTCGACGTCCTCACCCGACACGTCGACGCGCGACGCTTGACGGTCTGGCACCGAGACTGCCCGCAGGAGCAGGTGAGCCACCCGCCCGGCGCGTGAGGGGATCGCGCGTCCGACCGCTCCGCGGTCCTCCACGGTGAGACCCACTCCAAGCAGACGCATGGCCGCGACACACATGGAGCCTCCGACGACCGCCGCTGCGACCGAGCGCACGACGACGGGCCCGGGCAGCTGCATCCCCACAGCGAACACGATCGCGGCGCAGGCAGTGCCCACCAGCGCCGGCGCGGCGTCGCGCAATGCCGTCCCGGCAGGCAGCCCCAAGCCCCGTAGCTCTTGCCAGGCCAGGATCGAGAGGGTGGTCATCGCCCCGCCAACGTTGGCGATGACCGCTCCCCACGCGCCCAGCGGTGGGATGAGCAGGACCGCGAGGCCGATGTCCACCACGAGTGCGATGACGTTGGCGACAAGGATCGCCTTGCCGGAGAGCCGCGCGGACACGAACGCGAAGAGCGGCCCGCCGACGGTGGCCAGACCGGCTGAGATGCCGAGGACGAGGACCACTGGGGAGGCTGCTTCGAACTCCGGTCCGTAGAGCAGCGGAACAAGAAGGGCCAGGGGGGCCAAGCCGACGGAAAGGATGAGGGCCACCACGGTCGATCCGGCTCGCGTCACGCGCCGGAAGGCGGGCTTCACCGCCGCCTCGTCGACCTCACGCAGCCCCGAGATGGCCGGGATCAGGGGGCCGACGAGGGCCTGCGCCGGCGCGAAGGCGTGCACGGCCAGCCCGAAGGCCAGCGCGTAGATGCCGAGCTCTGCCGGCTCGGCCAGCCAGTTCATGACGAAGACCTCGCTACGCGACGACACGAGACCGCTGACGACGCCGGCAAGGCCCATCGGCACAGCGAACGCCCAGAACCCCTGCGGCAGCCCGCGAGGCAACGCCGGCCTGAGGACTGCTACGCGGTAGGCCGGAGAGATGCGAAGGAGGCAGAGTGCCACGGTGGTGCCCACCACGACGAGGCGGGTCGCCCAGACCGCATCAGGGGTGCCGACGAGCAGTGCCACGGCCAGCACGGCGGCCTGGGTCACCACCGTCGTGACGAGCGCGATCTTGGCGCCGTCGGCCGTCTTGTTCTCGATGCCGAGGCAGGCGGCGCCGCCGTCGAGCGCTGCCGGAAGCACGACGCCGAAGACCAGGGCGACGGCCATCGCCTGCGGTGGCACGTCCGCGACGACGAAGACGACGACCGCCAGGACCGGCATGGCCACGAGCAGCCGGAAGCCCTGCCACTGGGAGAGCAGCCGGGCGACGTCCGCGGTGCGCCCGGCCGCGTGCGCCTTCGCCCCGAACTGGATGACGGCCGTCGCCACTCCGCTCGTGAGCAGGGCACCGACGAACTCCATCAGCGCGGTGAGCAGGGCGAGCCGGCCGTAGTCGGCCGCGCCGAGGACTCGTGCCACGACGAGGTTGACGCCGAAGGCGATCGGGATGCCGACGAACGTGTTGACGACCGTCCAGGCAGCCCCGCGGACCGCCCGCTGCTGGAGGTGTCCGGCGCTCATCCCGGCGACGGGCATGGGCTCGTCGTCGGGTCCGTCTTCGGGCACTCGCTGATCGGGCTCCCCCGGCCCCGTGGACGACACCTCAGCCGGGGCGTCGGTCGCCGAGTCGCGTGCGGAGGGCGGCCGTGGTCCCGGCAGCGAGGCCACCGAGGGTCGCCGACGCGTGCAGCGCCTTGCCCCCGACCGACCGGACCCGCTGGCGCGGCGTGCGCTCGCCGTCCACGACGGCGCGGGCGCCCTCGACGACGTTGCCGCCGACGCCGCGCAGCGCGGTGCCGTAGTAGCGCCGGAGGATGGGAGCCCCCATGCCGAACGTGTGCGACAGGAGCACGACGTGGTTGCGGTGGCCGTAGAAGGTGTAGCGCACGTCGAAGCGACGCCCCCGGGTGTAGGGCGCCGCGACGTGCTCGACGAGGGCCGTCGGCGTGTAGACGACGCGGTAGCCGGCCCTCCCGAGCCGCAGCATGATGTCGCTCTCCTCGCGCAGGCAGGTGCCGGGGAAGAGGTCGACGATGCCGCCGATCTGCTCGAGCGCGGATCGGCGCACCGACATGTTGGCGCCGAGCACGTGGTCGACGTCGAGGTCGCGGCCGGTGTCGGCGGCGAAGTTGCCGGTCAGGGTGCCGTCGGGCAGCAGGCGCCCGACGGCGTCGTGGCCCTCGTGCTCCTCGCCGGGCCGGCCGTTGCTCGCCCGGCCGCCGACGGCGCCCACGGCCGGGTCCGCGTAGCGGGCGACGATGTTCTCGAGCCAGTCGGGCTCGGCGTACGCGTCGTCGTCGACGAACGTGACGATCTCGGAGCTGGTCTCGGCGACCCCGATCGCCCGCGACGTCGCGAGGGTGCCGGGACCGGCGTCGTTGCGGATGTAACGCACTCCCGGGAAGTCGGCGACGACGTCGGCGGTCAGGCGGTGCGGGGACGAGTCGACGACGACGATCTCGTCTGGGGTGAGCGTCTGCCGGCCGAGGTGCTCGAGGCAGGTCCGGACGTTGTCGGGGCGGTTGAACGTCGCGACGACCACGTCGACGGAAGGCGAAGGGGCCGGCATGTGCGGAAGTATGGCAGCAAACCCTCGCGGATCGACCCGGTTCACGAGGGTCGGTGGATAGCCTCGGAGCGTGCCTCCAGCCGACGCCTGCCGTGACCGTCCCGTGCGGGTGGCGATCCTCGACCACACGGCCGAGCTCGGGGGCGCCGAGCTCGCGCTGACCCGGCTGCTGGACGCGCTCGACCCGGCGCTCGTGGACCCGGTCGTCGTCCTCTTCTCCTCGGGGCCGTTGGAGGAGCGGATCCGCCTGTCGGGCCACCAGGTCGTCGTCGTGCCGCTCGACCCGACGGTGCGCGACGCGGCTCGTGCAACGGGACCGGTCGGGGCGGTGGGCGCCGCAGCGGCGACGACCGGTTTCCTCGGGCGTCTCGTCGGCGCCCTGCGCCGCCTCGACGTCGACGTCCTCCACTCCACCTCCCTCAAGGCGGACCTGCTCGCCGTGCCCGCCGCTGCCGCGCTGCGGCTCCCGCTCGTCTGGCACGTCCACGACCGGATCGCCGACGACTACCTCCCGGCGCGGACGGTGCGTGCGCTCCGAACCGTGGCCCGTCACGTGCCGTATGCCGTCGTCGCCAACTCCGAGGCCACCGCCGCCACCCTGCCCGGCGCCCGGCGGCTCACCGTGGCCAACCCGGGGCTGTCACCCGACCAGGTGGCCACCGTCCCGCGTGACCGGCAGCCGACCGGCCCTCCGGTCGTCGGGATGGTGGGGCGGTTGAGCCCGACCAAGGGCCAGCTCGTCCTCGTCCGCGCCGCCCGCCGGGTGGTCGACGCCCGTCCTGACGTGCGCTTCCGGCTGCTCGGTGCCGCGGCGTTCGGGGCGCACGACTACGAGCGCGAGCTCCGCGACGAGATCGACCGGCTCGGGCTGGCGGAGGTCGTGGAGCTCGCCGGCTTCGTCACCGACCCTCGACCCCAGCTCGACGGGCTCAGCGTCTGCGTCCACGCCTCGACGGTGCCCGAGCCGTTCGGGCAGGTGGTGACGGAGGCGATGGCCTGGGGTGTGCCCGTGGTGGCGACGCGCGGCGGCGGGATCGACGAGATCGTGCGCACCCATCCCGTCGGCACAGAGACTGGTCTGCTCGTGGCTCCCAACGACGAGCAGGCTCTGGCCGAGGCGATCCTCGAGGTGGTCGAGCACCCCGTCGAGGCACTGGCGCGAGCGGCACGCGCGCACGCCGATGTCGCAGGCCGCTTCGATGCCGAGCGCGGCGCCACCGGGATCACCGGGGTCTGGCAGTCCGCAGCGTCCGACCCGGGGTGGTGGCGCCCGCGAGCGCGCGGGACGCGGATGGTCCACACTGACTCTCGGCAGCTGACCGGGCCGCACGAGCCTTCGTGAACGATCGGACACCATGAGAGATCGACCGCGCGTCGCCATCGCGCACGACTACCTGACCCAGCGCGGCGGCGCCGAGCGGGTCGTCCTCGCGCTGCACCGGGCCTTTCCCGACGCCACGATCCACACGACGCTCTACGACCCCGAGAACACCTATCCGGAGTTCCGCGACGCGCACGTCGTCGTCTCGCCGCTCAACCGCATCGGCCCGCTCCGGCGTGAGCACCGCGCCGCACTGCCACTGCTGTCGTATGCCGTGTCGCGCCTTCCCGTCGACGCCGACGTCGTCGTGGTGTCGAGCTCCGGCTGGGCGCACGGCGTGCCGGCGACCGGCCGCAAGCTCGTCTACTGCCATGCGCCCGCGCGGTGGCTCTACCAGGCCGAGGCCTACCTCGGCGGCCCCGCGGCCCGGTCGGTGCGGGGTCGCGTCCTGATGCTTCTCGGCGGCGGCCTGCGCCGCTGGGACCGGCGGGCCGCCGCGTCCGCCGACCGCTACCTCGCGAACTCGACGGTGGTCCAGGAGCGCATCGCGACGGCATACGGCATCGAGGCGGACGTGCTCGCCCCGCCCTACGGCATCGACCCGGCCGATCCGCAGGAGCCGGTGAGGGCGCTCGCGGACTGGGGCGCCGACGGCTACCTCCTGGTCGTCTCGCGGCTGCTGCCCTACAAGAACGTCGACGTGGCGGTCGAGGCCCTGCGTGGCCTGCCCGAGCGTCTCGTCGTCGTCGGCTCCGGGCCGCTCGAGGCGCGACTGCGCGCCGAGGCCCCCGACAACGTCCGCATCGTGACGGGCCTGTCCGACGCCGAGCTGCGCTGGACCTACGCGCACGCGCGCACGCTCCTCGCGCCGAGCCTCGAGGACTTCGGGCTGACCCCGCTCGAGGCCGCGGCCTTCGGGGTGCCGACGCTCGCCCTGCACGCAGGCGGCTACCTCGACACGATCGACGAGGACGTCAACGGGATGTTCTTCGAGGCCCCGACCGCCGAGGCCGTCCGGGCCGCCGTCGTCGCGGCGCGCGACCGCACGTGGGACACAGAGGCCATCCGCGCGCACGCCGAACGCTTCTCCGAGGCCCGGTTCCACGCCCGCATCCGCGGCGAGGTCGAGCGGCTCCTCGCGCCCTAGCCGATCGCGTGCACGACGAGGAACCACCCGACGACGGGTGCCCCGACCGCGAGGATGATCGCGAGCACGCGCAGGGCCGCGGCGTGGTGGTAGACCTTGGCGACGACGGCGGCGACGAGACCGAGCGCCAGGACGGCGAGCGAGAGGTTGGCGAACACCGCGCTCAGCTCGACGATCTCGGGCGACTTCGTGATGTTGGCGATGGTCGCCGCCTTGCCCGCCGGGCCCCACGGGGCGGGCAGCGGCACCTGCGCCAGCAGGACGGCCACGACACCGAGCACGTCGGTGCGCAGGTGCGAGCGCCGCAGGGCTGATGCCTGCCGGCGGCTGCGCACCGACGGCTGGACGGCGGCCACCGGCTGCGCCAGCGCGCGCGGCAGCGTAAGCAGCAGTCCGGCGAGCCCGGCGAGCCCCGCGAGGAAGGCCGCGTAGAGCTTGGGACGACCGTCGGAGGCGAAGTCGAAGACGGTGACCAGCGGAACCGTGGCGTGCATCAGCAGCCACACGAGCACCACGAAGGCCCCGGCGCCCCCGACGACGAGCGGGACGTCGGTGTTGACGCGTCGCATTTGTCCTCGTGGCACGCGGGACAGTGTAAGCAGGCGTGGGGATCGCTCCCGACACCTACACTGGCGCCGTGGACAGCACCCGCGAGCGCGACACCGACCTGTTCGACCGTGACAGATCGGACTCCGCCGATGCCGGCAACGGCGACGGCGGCTCCGGTGGGTCCGGCGACGACTGGGACGGTGGCGCCGCGGCCGACGGCGGCTCCCGCCGCCGGGAGAAGAAGCGCAACCGCAAGGTGCTCGTCGCCGCCCTCGTGCTGCTGCTCGTGCCCGTGCTGGCGGTGGGCGGCTACCTCGCCTGGCTCAACCACATCGTCACCAACAACGTGAAGCAGGAGCTGCTGCTGCCCGACGCCGGCGCCGACAGCCAGCCCACCGACAAGAACGGCAACGTCGTCGTCCAGCCCACCGGCACCGGCACGAACTACCTCATCATCGGCAACGACGCCGGGCCCGACCGTGTCGGCGCCCGCTCCGACGTCATGGTCCTCGTGCACGTCCCCGACGACCACTCCCGGGTCACCCTCATCCACTTCCCCCGAGACCTCTACGTCTCCATCCCGGGCAAGGGCAAGAACAAGCTCAACGCCGCGTATGCGTTCGGCGGGGGCCCGCTGCTCGTCAAGACCATGCAGAACATGCTCGGCATCCGCATCGACCACGTCGCGATGCTCGGCTTCGAGGGCTTCAAGGCGATGACCGACGCCGTCGGCGGCGTGGATGTCGACGTCGAGGAGCCCAGCAAGGACGACGGCTACGACTTCAACGTCGGCACCATGCACATGACCGGCGACATGGCACTGGCCTTCGTCCGTGAGCGCAAGCAGCTGAGCGAGGGTGACATCTCCCGCGGTCGGCGTCAGCTCGCCTTCATCAAGGCGCTCATGCTCAAGACCCTCAACAAGGACGTCCTGCTCAACCCGGTGCGCCTCAGCCAGTTCATCGATGCGGCGACGAAGAACCTCACGGTCGACCAGAAGCTCGACGTGGGCACGATGCGCTCGGAGGCGCTGGCGATGCGTGACCTGCGCGGCAACGACATCCGGTTCATCACGGCTCCCTTCACCGGCTTCGGCATGACCGCCCAGGGTGCGTCCATCGACATCGTCGACGAGGTCAAGATGGCCGACCTCGGCGAGGCCATCCGGACGGACTCGCTGAACTCCTACAAGTAGGAGATCGCCGGCTCAGCCTCGTGAGCGTGCGGCAATCAGGCCCGCTTCCACGAGGTCAGGTCGCCCCGCGCGAGCCACGTCTGGTTGCCGGCGACGATCCAGCCGGCCCGCTCGGTGACCGACAGTCCGACGTCGCCGCGCCGTGCGTCGGGCACCGGGACGCACGCGATCACGTCGGCAGCCCGGCCCTTGACGACCTCGACGAGCTGGACGCCCTTGCAGGCACCGACGAGGCGGACGGCATACGTCGTCAGCCTGTTGTCGACGAGGAGGTTGCTGAGGGCGATCCCTCCGGGGGCGTCACCGGAGTCGGTCCACGTCGAGCCGCCGTCCCTGGTGAGCACCACCGAGCCGTCGGCGCACAGCGACTGCGCCTCGGACGCGGAGGTGCGCGACAGGTCGAGCACGACGCCGTCCCCGCAGGGAGTGGCGGCACTCTCCTTCGGGGCGAGCACCTGCGTGGGATTGTCGAGCCGGCGCGCCCATCCCCCGCTGATCACGGTGGGCGCCAGCCAGGTCCGGCCGGCGTCGCTGGACGCGTACTGCTTGAGGGTGCAGTCGGCTCCGGCGCCGACGGTGAAGACCCGCGTCGCGTCGAGGGGCTGCACGCGAGCGATCGCGCGGGTGGGTGAACGCAGCTTCGTCCAGGTCTGGCCGCCGTCGGAGGTGAGCTCGAGGGCTGCGCCACCGCGGTCGCACGTGCCCGTCGTGGCGCGCCAGGCGGTTGCCGCGTCGAGGGCCGACACGAGCCGTGAGACGGGGACCGCCCTGGCCCCGGTGGCGGTCGCCGCCGTCGTCGGGGCCTTCGTCGTCGTGGTGGGGGGTGAGGACGTCGTGGGCGGGCTCGTGGTGAGCGAGGCGGCGCGCGTCGTCGAGGCCGCGGGCAGCTCGTCGGACGCGGTGTGCCCGGACCGCAGGGCCAGGGCGACCAGCCCGATGTCCACGGCGAGGAACGCGACGAGACCTGCCGTCGCGACTCGTTTCTTCATTGCTGCAACTCCCCCTCGACCCGCCTGCCCGACCTTCCCCCGGGGACATGCTAGGGGCGAATCCGCTTGTCGCACGCCGCAGTCCGCGTCGAATGCGAACTCGCGGCAGCGGTTAGCGCGAGGTCAGCGTGGGGTCAGGGCCTCGACGACGACAGGCAGCTGCGACTCGATTTCGGTCGACATCAGGTCATATGCCGCAGAGCTGCGCCCGTATGGGTCAGGTATGTCCGATTCGGCCGCGGAGCGAGCCGGGTGCAGTCCGCGCCGGCCGCGCGCGACCTCGGCGACGACCACTGCCCACGGCGTGTCGGTGTCGGCCTGCGCCGCCTCTGGCGACCCGGCCAGGTCCGCGTCACGGACGAGGTCGGCGAGCTCGCCGAGGGTGAAGGTCTTGCGCAGCGCGCGCGGGTGCAGGGCGACGGCCTCGCCGCGGTGGCTCTGCGTCGCGGCGATGACGAGGTCGGCCTCGTCGAGCATCGCAGGGACGAGCTGGCGCGAGGCGAAACCGGTCGTGTCGGCGCCGACGGCACCGAGGGCCGCCACCGAGCCGGGCTCGATGTCAGCACCGACGAGCGCCCGCGTGCCGGCGCTCTCGACGACGACGTCGTGCCCGGCGAGCAGCTGCCGGAGCCGCCGCTCGAGGTAGGGCGAGCGGCAGACGTTGCCGGTGCAGATGACGAGGATGCGCCCGACGCGCCTCAAGAGCGGTCGCCCGCCAGGGTGCGGGTGTGGGCGAGGCACGCCTCGAGCGTCGGCAGGATGCCGGCCTCGAGAGCCTCGTCGAGCGTCGGCGCCGCGGCGTCCTTGGGCGACAGGATCGGCTCGAAGCCCTCGGGCAGCTCCAGCGCGATGCGCGGGTCGAGCGGCGTGAGGCCGCGCTCGCCGTCGGGGTTGAAGACCTCGGAGCAGAGGTAGACGGCCGTCCCGTCCTCGACGCAGGCCAGCGCGTGCCCCAGCCCCTCGGAGAGGTAGACGGCGCGCCGGCCGACGGTGTCGAGCACGACCGAGTCCCACTGCCCGAACGTCGGGGACCCGACGCGCAGGTCGATGACGTAGTCGACGAAGACGCCGCTCGTGGCCGTGACGTACTTCGCCTGCGAGGGCGGCACGTCGGCGAAGTGGATGCCGCGCAGCGCCCCGGCGGACGACACCGAGATGTTGGTCTGGCGGACCTGCATCTCGTGGCCGATGGCCTCTGCGAGGCGATCGGCGCGGAAGCCCTCGGCGAAGACGCCGCGGTCGTCGGGGAACTGACGGGGGGTGATCTCGAAGGCGCCGTCGATGCGCAGCGGTCGGATGTCCATCAGATGCTCTCCCGAGCCTCGGTGAGCAGGGCGTGCAGGTAGAGGCCGTAGCCGCTCTTGGCCTGGGCGTCGGCGTGCACGCGCAGCTCGTCGTCGTCGATCCAGCCGTTGCGCCAGGCGACCTCCTCGACGCAGCCGATCTTCTGGCCCTGCCGTGCCTCGACCACGTGGACGTACTGGCTGGCCTCCATGAGACCGGTGAACGTGCCGGTGTCGAACCAGGCGGTGCCGCGCGGCAGCGGGGTCACGGTGAGGGTGCCGCGGCGGAGGTACTCGTCGTTGACGGCCGTGATCTCGAGCTCGCCGCGCTCGCTCGGCACGAGGTTGCGCGCGATCTCGACGACGTCGTTGTCGTAGAAGTAGAGGCCGGGCACGGCGTAGCTGGACTTGGGGTCCGTCGGCTTCTCCTCGATGGAGATGACCGTGCCGTCCTGGTCGAACTCGACGACGCCGTATGCCGTGGGGTCGGCGACGCGGTAGGCGAAGACGTGGCCGCCGCGCACGTGGGTGTTGTCGCGCAGGCGGGTGCCGAGGCCGGGGCCGAAGAAGATGTTGTCGCCGAGGACGAGGGCCACCTCGTCGTCGCCGATGAAGTCGGCACCCAGCACGAACGCCTGGGCGAGGCCGTCGGGACTCGGCTGCACGGCATACGTGATCGACATGCCCCACTGGGCGCCGTCGCCGAGGAGGCGTTGGAACTGGTCGGAGTCGGCGGGGGTCGTGATGACGAGGACCTCGCGGATGCCGGCCATCATCAGCGTCGACAGGGGGTAGTAGACCATCGGCTTGTCGTAGACGGGCATGAGCTGCTTGCTGATGCCGCGCGTGATGGGGTGGAGGCGCGTGCCCGAGCCGCCGGCAAGGATGATTCCCTTCATGGTGGCCCAGCCTAAGGGGACACGGCAGCGGACGCGTCATGCGGGACGGCCCGAAGCAGGGTCACGCGGTCGCGCTCCAGCTCTTGAGGCTGCTCCCGGACCGCCACGTGGCGTCGGCGACGGCGAGCCAGCCGGCGTCGTCGACGACGCTGAGCGACACCCGACCCTCGGAGCCGTCGAGCAGCGTCGTGACGCAGGCGACGCGAGAGGCCTTGCCGTCGGCCACCTTGGCGACCTCGACGCCGGCGCAGCCCTCGACCGTCCGCGCGACGTAGACGGTCGGGGTGCCTTTCTCCTCGCGGGCGGCGACGGCCAGAGTGCCGTCGACCGTCGCCAGCGACGTCCAGCGGGAGCCGCCGTCGATGGAACGCACGACGCGGCCGTCGGCGCAGGCCGCGACGGCCCTGGAGGCGCTCACGCGGGCGAGGTCGATGACCGCCGTCTCGCCGCACGGGCGCGCGTCGGGGCGCTTCGGGGTGATGACGAGGGTGGGCTTGTCACCGCCCGGCACGCGGGACCAGCCGCCCTCGATGTCGCGGGGGCCGCGCCACGTCTTGCCGTCGTCGTCCGTGGCATACTCCCCCGCCGAGCAGTCCTTCGGGGCGCCGATGACGAAGCCGCGGGTGGTGCCGACCGGCTGGATGCGTCCGAGCGCCGGTGCGGCGGTCTCGCGCTTGGTCCACGTGCGGCCGCCGTCGTCGGTGACGCTGATGGTCGAGCCACCGTCACGGCAGGTGCCGAGCTTGGCGCGCCAGGCGCGCTTGCCGTCGACGGCCGCGATGGCGTTGGTGATCGGGACGGCCTCGGCGGCCTTCGTCGCCGCCGTGGTCCTCGTCGCGACCGAGGTGGCCGCGGGCCTGGGAGCGGGCGCCGTCGCGGACGCCTCGGCGGCGTCGGGACGGAAGGCGAGCGCCACGAGGAGGCCGTCGATGACGAGCAGGGCCAACAGGCCCAGAAGGGCCATCCGACCCACCGACTTGTCCGACATCCACTGCTTCACGCCCGTCACTCTACGGACCCGCTGGACAGAAACAGCGCATCCCGGACACGCGCACTAGGATGCCGGGGACTGATGTGTCGGAATTGTCCGACCAGGAGCCACGTGACCAGGGCGCGGCCGGCGAGAAGAGACGACGACTGTGGAACTGCAGGACTACCTGAACGTCATCCGGAAGCGATGGATGATCATCGCCGCGGTGACGCTCCTGACCCTCGGCCTCGCAGCCGCCTACACCGCCCTCTCTCCACGCACCTACGCATCGTCGACCCGCTTCTTCGTGTCGACGACGAACGATGACTCCGCGTCCTCACTGCAGCAGGGGGGCACCTTCACGCAGGCGCGCGTCAAGACGTACGCGCAGGTGCTGAAGGACCCCAACGTGCTCGGACCTGTCATCGACAACCTGGGTCTCAAGAGCACCTCCGATCAACTGGCCGACCGCGTGAGCACCACGGTCCCCCTGGACACCGTCCTCATAGACGTGTCCGTGACCGACAGCACGCCTGCGGGGGCCCAGAAAATCGCTGCCGCCATCGGTGAGATCTTCCCCAAGTATGTTGCCAAGATCGAGAGCCGACCCGGCAAGGCGTCCCCCATCGAGGTGGCCGTCACGACTCCGGCGACCTTGGACGCCACACCGGTAAGCCCTAAGCCGACACGCAACCTGGCGCTCGGGTTGATGCTGGGGCTCCTGCTCGGCTTCGGCGTCGCCCTGCTGCGCGACGTTCTCGACAAGTCGGTCAAGTCCCAGCGTGACCTCGAGACGGTCACCGACCGCACCATCCTCGGCGGCATTGCCTTCGACGCCGACGCCTCGGCCCACCCGCTCATCGTCCAGGTCGACCCCCGCTCGCAGCGTGCCGAGGCGTTCCGCTCGCTGCGCACCAACCTGCAGTTCATCGACGTCGCCAACCCGCCGAAGTCGATCGTCGTCACCTCCTCCCTCCCGGGTGAGGGCAAGTCGACGACGACGGCCAACCTCGCGATCAGCCTCGCCGAGACCGGCCTCAAGGTCGTCGTCATCGAGGGGGACCTGCGACGACCCCGCCTGCTCGACTACCTCGGGTTCGAGGGCTCCGTCGGGCTGACGGACGTGCTCGTCGGCCGCGTCGAGGTCGACGACGTGCTCCAGCCCTTCGGTCGCACCGGCCTGCGCCTGCTCGGTGCCGGACCGATCCCGCCGAACCCGAGCGAGCTGCTCGGCTCGGCCAACATGGAGCAGCTCATCGAGGACCTGACCGAGCGCTTCGACTACGTCCTCATCGACGCGCCTCCCCTGCTGCCGGTCACGGACGCCGCCGTGCTCAGCACGATCGTCGACGGCGCTCTCGTCGTCGTCGGTGCGGGTGTGGCCCAGCGCGAGCACGTGCGGCGCGCCCTCGACTCGCTCGACGCGGTCAACGGGACAGTCCTGGGCCTGATCCTCAACCGCGTCAAGGCCAAGGAGGGTGGCGCCGGCTACGGCACCTACGAGTACGACTACCGCCCCGAGAGCGAGCGACAGCGCGCCAAGGGCCGACCGGTCCGAGTCCACCGCCGCCCGGTCGCCGGTGACGAGGACCTCGGTCCGGTGACCCCTCGCCCATCGACCACGGGGGCGCGCACGCCCGACGATCTCGGCGCCGCCCCGCAGGGATACGGCTCCGCGCCGGCTCGTGGCTCCTTCACGGAGCAGTCCGAGGCTCGACAGCCGGCCTTCCCGGCGGACGACTCGATCTTCCACTGACGACCGCGCTCGGAGACCCGGCGCCTCAAGCAGAGCGGAGGCCCCGCGACCATCCGGTCACGGGGCCTTCGTCGACGTCAGCCGAGGTGGGCGGCGCCGTCGTCAGGTGCGGCGAGCCGTGGCGCGAGACGAACCGGCGACGGTGCCCATCGCCGCCACGACGACGGCGAGGAAGTCCTCGATCCGGTCGAACGCCTCGATGTGCGTCCGGGCAGAGCGCCCATAGGGGTCGACGACGTCGACCTCGGAGGCGTCACGCGGCGCGACAGTCCCCCGGGCTGCGGCCGCCTCGGTGACGACCTGCGGGAGCCAGGGGCGCGACGGCGCGATCGGGCGCCATGCAGCGGACGCGCGGCACAGGTCGGCGAAGTCGCCGAGCGCGAAGATCCGGCGCATTGCGGCAGGTCGCAGCCGAGCCACGTCTGCCCGGTGAGCGCGCGTCATCGTCAGCACGAGCTCGGCACCGTCGAGCAGTTTTGGCGTGACGTCTCTCGCAGCGAAGCCGGTGACGTCGGCGCCGAGCCGACGCAGCTGCTCGCTCGTCGCCTCCTCGATGTCTGAGGCGACGACGGCGCCGGTGCCGGCGCTTGCTATCGGAATGCCCGAGTCGGGCAGCAGCTGGCGCAGTCGCCTCTCCGCGTACGGCGATCGGCAGATGTTGCCGGTGCAGACGAAAAGGATGCCACGGTTGTGAGGGGATTCCCCGAGCATCATGCCCCCGAGTTTCATTTGGCGTGAGTGCTTGAAACCCGATCCTAGGTGTCACTCATGTGACGGATGCGCAGAAAACGACCAATTGGTGGCTTTGTCTCAGCGGACGCACACCTGACGTGGAGCCGCGTGCGCTGTCACCAGATCGAGCTCGACCGCCGGCCCATCCCGCGGTAGTCCCAGCCGGCCTCGGTCCAGGCGCGGGGGTCGAGCACGTTGCGCCCGTCGATGATCCGAGGCGTCGCTACGAGTGACTTGGCGGTCGCCGGGTCGAGGTCGACGTAGTCCTTCCAGGCCGTGAGCAGCATGACGAGGTCCGCACCGACCAGCGCCTCGTCGGCCGAGTCGACGATCTGCAGGTCGGGTCGTGCCTGGCGCACGGCTTCAGCCCCAGCTGGGTCAGTGGCCACGACGTTGGCCCCGCGCCCCCAGAGGCGGCCTGCGATGTCGAGAGCAGGAGAGTCGCGCACGTCGTCGCTGTCCGGCTTGAAGGTCAGACCGAGCACGGCGACCTTGACGCCCACGAGGCGGCCCCCGGCCATCTCGGCCGCGAGGTCGACGGCGTGGTCCCTGCGTCGCATGTTGATCGAGTCCACCTCGCGCAGGAAGGTGAGCGACTGGTCGACACCGAGCTCCCCCGCCCGGGCCATGAAGGCGCGGATGTCCTTCGGCAGGCACCCTCCCCCGAAGCCGATGCCGGCCTGCAGGAACTTCGACCCGATCCGGTCGTCGTGTCCGATGGCCTCGGCCAGGCGCGAGACGTCGGCCCCAGAGGCGTCGCACAGCTCGGCCATCGAGTTGATGAAAGAGATCTTCGTGGCCAGGAACGAGTTGGCGGCGACCTTGACCAGCTCGGCAGTCGGGTAGTTGACGAGCAGACGCGGGGTGCCCGCCTCGATGATCGGGGCGTAGACCTCGTCGACGACGGCACGGCCGACCTCGCCCCGCTCGCGGTCGTCGGGCAGGCCGTAGACGACGCGGTCGGGGCGCTGGGTGTCCTGGACGGCATAACCCTCGCGGAGGAACTCGGGGTTCCACACGACCACGGCGTCCACGCCGGCCTCGGCGAGTCGCTCCGCGATGGCGCCGGCGGTGCCCACAGGCACGGTCGACTTGCCGACGACGATGATCGGGCCGTCGGGGTGCGGGGTCGCGTTGGCGATGATGTCGTCGACCGCCGACCAGACGTAGGACATGTCGGCCGCGTAGCTGCCACCCCGCTGGGGCGTGCCGACGGCGATGAAGTGCACGCGTGCGCCGGCCAGCAGGGTCTTGTCGGTGGTGAAGCGCAGAGACCCCTGCTCGACGCCCTGCTTCAGCAGCGGCTCGAGGCCCGGCTCGTGGAAGGACGGGATGCCGGCCGCAAGCTTGGCCACCTTTGCCACATCCACGTCGACGCCCACGACGTCGTGGCCGAAGTCGGCCATGCACGCGGCATGCACCGCTCCGAGGTATCCGCATCCGATGACCGAGATCTTCACGCCGGGAGCATATCGACCGAGGGCCAAACGGTCAGTGGCCTGCGACTGCGGCTTGGTTCGTTATCCTCGGGGCCATGCGAGTACTGGTCACCGGCGGCGCCGGCTTCATCGGGTCGAACTTCGTCCTCCGTGCGCGGGAGACGCGCCCCGACTGGACGCTGACCGTCATCGACTCGATGACGTATGCCGCGAACCGCCACTCGCTGGCCCCGGTCCTGTCCGAGCTGGGCGGGGACGGCTCGGTCCGGCTCGTCGAGGGGTCCGTCGCGGACGCCTCGCTCGTCGACGGTCTCGTCGCCGACCACGACATCGTCGTGCACTTCGCCGCCGAGTCCCACAACGACAACAGCCTCGACAGCCCGTGGCCCTTCGTCGAGAGCAACATCGTCGGCACGTTCACCCTGCTCGAGGCGATCCGACGGCACGGCAAGCGCCTGCACCACATCTCGACCGACGAGGTCTACGGCGACCTCGAGCTCGACGACCCCGAGCGCTTCACCGAGCGCACCCCGGTCAACCCCTCGTCGCCCTACTCGGCCACCAAGGCGGGCGCCGACCTGCTCGTGCGCGCGTGGATCCGCTCGTTCGGCATCCACGCCACGGTCTCGAACTGCTCGAACAACTACGGTCCCCGACAGCACGTCGAGAAGTTCATCCCGCGCCAGATCACGAACATCCTCGACGGGACCAAGCCGAAGGTCTACGGCTCGGGCCTGAACGTGCGCGACTGGATCCACGTCGACGACCACAACGACGCGGTCATCGCCATCCTCGAGCAGGGCCGCCTCGGCGAGACCTATCTCATCGGCGCCGACGGTGAGCGCAACAACCTCGAGATCGTGCGCATGCTGCTCGAGATCATGGGCAAGCCCGCCGACGGGTTCGACCACGTCGACGACCGCCCGGGCCACGACCTGCGCTACGCCATCGACTCCTCGAAGCTGCGCGCCGAGACCGACTGGCGTCCGCAGTACGGCGACGTGCGGGCCGGCCTCGAGGCGACGGTCGAGTGGTATGCCGCGAATCGCGACTGGTGGGAGGCGGCCAAGATCGAGTCCGAGCGCACCTACGCCCGGCTGGGCCGGTGACCGCCGAAGGCAGCGCCGGTCGCGTCCTCGTCACCGGGGCCAGCGGCATGCTCGCCCACGACCTCGTGCCGGCTCTCCGACAGGCCGGATGGGTCGTGACGGCCATGGACCGCAACGACCTCGACGTGACCGACCCTGCCGAATGCGTGGCAGCAATCGACGGGCACGACCTCGTCGTCAACGCCGCGGCCTACACCGCCGTTGACGATGCCGAGACCAATGAGGCCGCCGCCTTCGCCGTGAACGCCGTCGGCGCGGCCAACGTCGCCCGGGCCTGCTCACGCACGGGCGCGCGCCTCGTCCACGTGTCAACCGACTACGTCTTCGACGGCACGGCCACCGAGCCGTATGCCGTCGACCACCCGGTCGCGCCGCGCTCGGCCTACGGCCGCACCAAGGCAGCCGGCGAGTGGGCCGTGCGGGCGCTGTGCCCCGAATCATGGGTGGTTCGCACCGCATGGCTCTACGGGGCCGGGGGCCCGAACTTCGTGTCGACGATGCTGCGCCTCGCCGACGAGCGCGAGACGCTGTCCGTCGTGGACGACCAGGTTGGCCAGCCCACGTGGACCGTCGACCTGGCCGACCTCATCGTGCGTCTGGTCGAGGGGGACGCGCCCTTCGGGATCCACCACGGCACGTCGAGTGGCCAGACGACGTGGTTCGGCTTCGCTCGCGCCATCTTCGAGCTCAACGGCCTCGACCCGGAGCGAGTGCTCCCGACGACGACCGCGGCCTTCCCACGTCCCGCGCCGCGCCCCGCCTGGAGCGTGCTCTCGCACCACAGCCTCGGGCAGGCCGGAGTCGCCACGATCCGCGACTGGTCCGAAGGGATGGCGGCCTTCAGCGCCTAATGTCTGGTTCGTGACGGTGTGCCCGTAGACTCGCGGTGCCGCTCTCCGAATAGATGAGGTTCTGGATGTACGTCCACGACAGCGCTGAGGTCGCTGCCGATGCTGTTGTAGGTCAGGGTTCGAAGATCTGGCACCTCGCGCAAGTGCGTGAGCATGCGTCCTTGGGCGCCAACTGCATCATCGGCCGCGGCGCCTATGTCGGCGCCGGCGTCACGATGGGTGACAACTGCAAGGTGCAGAACTACGCCTTGGTCTACGAGCCCGCCGTCATCGGTGACGGCGTGTTCATCGGTCCGGCCGTGGTCTTCACCAACGACCACTTCCCGCGAGCGGTCGATCCCGACGGAGATCTGAAGTCCGGCGACGATTGGGAGGCCGTGGGCGTCACCGTCCGCAGTGGCGCATCCGTTGGTGCTCGCGCCGTGTGCGTGGCTCCGGTGACCATCGGCCAGTGGGCGATGGTCGCAGCCGGTGCCGTCGTCACCAAGGACGTGCCTGACTTCGCCCTCGTCGCCGGCGTCCCTGCGCGGCGCATCCGCTGGGTCGGACGGGCCGGAGTCCCGCTCGAACTGCAGGCAGAGGGCGTGTGGCGATGCCCCGAGAGCGGTGAGACCTACGTCGAACACGACGACCAGCTCACCCTCAACAGCAACTGACCCGAACCTGAGATCCAGAGGACACCACACGTGAAGATCACCACCGTCGGACTCGGCAAGATCGGACTGCCACTCGCGGTCCAGTTCGCCGCCGTGGGTCACGAGGTGCAGGGCGCCGACGTGAACCCCTCCACCGTCCAGCTCGTCAACGCCGGTACCGAGCCCTTCCCCGGGGAGGACTACCTGGCCGAGAAGCTTGCAGCGGTGGTGTCCGAGGGTCGACTCGTCGCGACCACGGACACGACCCAGGCGGTGAGCCAGAGTGAAGCCGTCGTCGTGGTCGTGCCGCTCTTCGTCGACGGGGACGGCGTCCCGGACTTCGGGTGGATGGACTCCGCCACGCGTGACATCGCGAAGGGCCTGCGCCCGGGCACTCTCGTCGCTTTCGAGACGACCCTCCCGGTCGGCACCACGCGCAGTCGATGGAAGCCGATGCTCGAAGAGGGCTCCGGTCTCACTGAGGGTGTCGACTTCCACCTGGTCTTCTCCCCCGAGCGCGTCCTGACCGGACGCGTGTTCGCTGACCTCCGCAAGTATCCGAAGCTGGTCGGCGGCCTCTCCCCCGCCGGCGCCAAGGCGGCCGTCGCCTTCTACGAGGCCGTCCTGGACTTCGACGACCGACCCGACCTCGAGCGCGGCAACGGCGTCTGGGACCTCGGTTCGGCTGAGGCGGCCGAGATGGCCAAGCTCGCCGAGACCACCTACCGCGACGTCAACATCGGGCTCGCCAACCAGTTCGCGGTCTATGCGCAGAGGGCCGGCATCGACGTCTACCAGGTGATCGAGGCCTCCAACTCGCAGCCCTACAGCCACATCCACAGGCCCGGTATCGCGGTCGGTGGACATTGCATCCCGATCTATCCCCGCCTCTACCTCTGGAACGACAACGACGCGACCGTCGTGCGCGCCGCCCGGGAGGCCAACGCAGCGATGCCGGCGTACGCGGTCGGCCTCGCGCGAGGCTCCTTCGGTGACCTGACTGATGCCCGCGTCGCCGTGCTTGGCGCGAGCTACCGCGGTGGCGTGAAGGAGACCGCCTTCTCCGGTGTCTTCGGGATCGTCCAAGCCCTCCTCGACGAGGGAGCGACTGTCACGGTCCACGACCCGATGTACAGCGACGAGGAGCTCGCCGCGCTGGGCTTCGTGCCGCACGAGCTGGGTTCGGGTGTCGACGCCGTCATCCTGCACACGGACCACGCTGAGTACCGCGCGCTGACGGCCGACGCCCTGCCGGGCGCACGGGTCATCGTCGACGGGCGCAACATCCTCGACTCCGCAGCATTCCCCGACGCCGATGTGCTCACCATCGGCCGGGCCTGACTCAGCAATCACACGACAGGGACACAACATGGACTTCATTCCGCCCGCCAAGCCGCTCATCGGTGACGAAGAGCGGGCTGCCGTCGATCGCGTCATGCGCTCGGGCATGATCGCCCAGGGCCCTGAGGTGGCCGCTTTCGAGCGGGAGTTCGCCGAGCACTTCCGGCTGGGCCGCTCCTGCGTCGCCGTGAACTCGGGCACCTCGGGTCAGCACCTCGGGCTGCTGTCCTGCGGCGTCGGCGTTGGCGACGAGGTCATCGTCCCGTCGTTCACCTTCGCGGCGACCGCGAACTCGGTCGCGCTCACCGGCGCGACGCCGGTCTTCGCCGACATCGACGCCGACGATTTCTGCCTCTCGCCCGAGGCGGTCGAGGCTGCGATCACCGACCGAACCGTAGGCGTCATGCCGGTCCACCTCTACGGGCATCCGGCCAAGATGGACCGGATCATGGACATCGCTCAGCGGCACGGCATCCAGGTCTTCGAGGACGCGGCCCAGGCCCACGGAGCTTCGTTGCACGGCACGCCCGTCGGGGCCTTTGGCTCGTTCGCGATGTTCTCGCTCTACCCCACCAAGAACATGACCTCGGGTGAGGGCGGGATGGTTTCAGCTGCCAACCCTGATGTGGAGCGTCTGATGCGCCTCTACCGCAACCAGGGCATGGAGAAGCAATACCACAACGAGGTCGTCGGCCTGAACAACCGGATGACCGACATCCATGCGGCGATCGGCCGCGTCCAACTGACGAAGGTGGACGCCTGGAACGAGGCCCGGCGCCGGAATGCAGCTTTCCTCACCGACCACCTCGAGGGAGTTACCACCCCCACCGTCGCAGATGGCGCGGTCCACGTCTTCCACCAGTACACGGTGCGAGTCCAGGATGACCGTGACGGCCTGTCGCAGGCCCTCCGCGATGAGCACAACGTGGGCTCGGGCATGTTCTATCCGGTGCCGAACCACCGCCTTGCGCCGTTCAGCGTCGATGCGCACCTCCCCGAGACCGAGAAGGCTGCAGCTGAGTGCCTGTCACTGCCCGTGCACCCGTCCCTCACGACTGAGGACCTGGAGCGCATCGTGACAGGCGTCAACGCCCTGGTAAAGGCGGGCGTCTGATGGCGAAGCTCCGTGCGGGACTCATCGGGCTAGGCATGATGGGCCGGCACCACGCGCGCGTCCTCTCCTCGCTGGACGGCGTTGAACTCGTCGCCGTGGCCGATCCCTTGGGCGACCCCCACGGCATCGCTGGAGGACGAGACGTGCTCGGCGGCGTTGACGAGATCATCAAGACTGGTGTCGACTACTGCGTCGTCGCCGTGCCGACGACCTACCACGAGGACATCGGCCTCGCCTTGGCCGCAGCCGGCGTCCACTCACTCATCGAGAAGCCGCTCGCCCCCGACGTCGCCTCCGCCCAACTCCTCGCCGAAGCCTTTGAGGCCGCTGGTCTGGTGGGCGCCGTCGGCCACATCGAGCGCTACAACCCTGCTCTCCAGAGTGCCCGTGCGCGCATCGAAGCGGGCGAGCTCGGACGCGTCTACCAGGTGACGACGAGGCGCCAGGGCCCGTTCCCAGCGCGTATTGCCGACGTCGGCGTGGTCAAGGACCTCGCAACCCATGACATCGACCTGACCGCCTGGGTGACCCAGCAGCGATACACCCGAATCAGTGCCAACACCGCGTTCCGCAGTGGGCGCGAGCACGAGGACCTCGTGGCAGCGACCGGTCTGCTGGAGGACGGCACCGTCACAAACCACCTGGTCAACTGGCTCTCCCCCCTCAAGGAACGAGTCACGACGATCACCGGCGAGCGAGGCGCCTTCGTGGCCGACACGCTCACAGCGGACCTCACCTTCTACGCCAATGGGTCCGTCAAGGTCGTGCGTGACGACATCGCCCAGTTCCGGGGAGTCTCCGAGGGCGACATGATCCGATACGCCATCGCCAAGCCCGAACCGCTGCGGGTGGAACATGAGCAGTTCCGGGATGCGGTCCTCGGTAACGATGGGGACATCGTCACCATGCGTCAAGGACTTGAGACAGTCCGGGTTGCTGAGGCTTGCATCGCAGCGGCTCGAGGCGGCGCCGGTATCAAACTGGATTCGCCCAGAGTTAAGGCCTGATTCGCAGCAAAATCATCGATCCCAACTGGCCAGGGTCTCGACAACCAGATCCGCAGAGTTGCCGGTCCCGTACGGGGCGACGTCAGTTTCGTTCGGTCGAACACGCAGAGCACTGGAGACGATGTCAGCAGGGTCAGGACACAGCTCGTTCCACCTCAGATCGACAGTCTCGGCCCACTCTGTCTCGGTTCGGACCGTCGTGCAGGGCGTACGCAGAAGAAAAGCTTCCTTTTGGAGGCCGCCTGAATCCGTCACAACGGCAAGGGCCTGTTGCACAGCCGCGACCATGGACGCGTAATCCAACGGAGCAATGACGGAAATAGACCCAGCATTGAGGTCTATCCCATGATCCTGAGCTCGAGCCAACAGGCGGGGATGGGCTGTAAGTACGACAGGTACCGGCATCACCGACAACGCCTCTACGACACTGCGAAGACGCTCAGGATCGTCGGTGTTCTCTGCGCGGTGCAATGTCGCTAAGACGTAGTCGCCCTCCGCGACCGCGGCACGACTCTGTTTCTCCGCCGCGGTTCGCCTGGCTGTTGCCAGGCATACATCGGTCATGACGTCGCCGGTGACGACAGTGCGCGAGCTCAGCCCCTCCGCCCTGAGGTGGTCCGCTGCCCTCTCTGTCGGAGCCAAGCACAGATCCGCCGCATGATCGGTCAGAATGCGATTGTGCTCCTCTGGCATCCTTCGGTTGAAGGACCGAAGTCCTGCTTCGAGATGCGCGAGCGGAAGATGCATTTTGACGGCCGACAAAGCCCCCGCAAGCGTGGAGTTTGTATCTCCGTAAACGAGGACCCAGTCGGGATCGTGCTCCTCAAGCACACCATCGAGAGCACCAAGCATGGCACCCGTCTGCACTCCATGCGAGCCCGATCCGACTCCCAGATGAACATCAGGCTTGGGGATGCCCAAATCGCGAAAGAACACCTCAGACATATTGTCGTCGTAATGCTGCCCGGTGTGCGCGATGACGTGTTCGACAGAGTGTCGCGACATAGCGTCAGCCACGGGTGCCAGCTTGACAAACTGAGGCCGTGCGCCGACCACGCTCAGAACCTTCATTTCTGGACTCCCTCGCCAGTTGTTGTCGCACGCGCCGCGACCGTGCCTCGCGACCCTCTAACAGTTTGGTCCTTTAGATCGCAAACTAAGCTTTCCATAAACTTCACGTATGTCTCAGCGACCATCTTGGTACTGAAATTCCGCGATGCATGCCCTCTGGCAGCGGAAGCCATCCCCGCAAGTTCATCGTCCCCAAGCGCCACGAAGCGCTCAACAGCGGCGGCAATTGACGTGGCTTCTCCTGGCAGAGCGTCGAAACTTGCGTTAGAGCCCGTCGCCGGGTTAGGCACCGCAGGACCAGCATAGAGAATCGGCTTGCCGATATTCAAGTAGTCCACGAGCTTGTTGGGACTGAGGCCATACTGAAAAACGGGAGCATCAAGCAGGTGAAAAAGCGCCACATCCACCCCGTCGACGATGCGGAACGCATCACTCTTGGGCACGTGCCCAACAAATTTGATGTTTTCGCTAGGCAAAGCCAGCGCCTCCAAAGCCTCTCTCTCCGGACCATCACCACAGACCACTAAGGCCGCGCTTCCACTCACCTCCGGTTTCTTGAAGGCGTCGACAACTGCGCGCAGCCCATTTGCCCGCCCAACCGTTCCTGCGTAGCAAAAGACGCGACGCCCATCTCGCCTCCATGCATCGACCTGCTCGAGGACTTCACCAGCTCGCTGTCCCGGAGACCCATCCGGGGGTTCGAATGGCGGGGCCGAGTTCGGGGCATGCAGTGCACGCCGCGCAGACAAGCCTCTCTCAGCCATGTAGCGGTCTGCCTGGGGAGGCAAGAAAACGACTCCGTCGGCGGCACGAACTGTCCATCGTTCAACTGCGTAGAGGAACTTGGCAGCGACCGAGTCTCGGCGCATCGCGCCCATGTCGACCAGAGTTTGGGGCCAGAGGTCCCGAATCTCGTAGACGAACGGCACCTTCCGACGCCTCGCCACGAACGCCGCGGACAGGGCAGAGAATGGGTGAGGTGAGGATCCCACAACCACATCGACGTCCCCCAACTCTCGACGCGATCGCAGGACTCTCAACGCGAAACTCAGCATACCCACGGCACGGCCAATGCCATTGCCTTCGTAGGGCCGCGCGTCAAGAGCCAACAGAACGGATCGCCGTCCGATTTCTGTTCGCCTCGCCATCTGGGATGTAGTCGATTGTTCGAAGTGATTGAACGAACTCGCCAAGATGCGCACCGTGTGGCCGCCTGCATCCCATGCATTAGCGAGATCCCAGTGCCGAGTCCCGCCCGCCGCACTTGGTGGTACGGCATAGTGATTGATTAGCCCGATGCGCATTAGTCCTCCGTGATGCACAGGCAAACTACCTGCGCCATCTGTCTTTGTTGGTCTTCGTGAAGTCTCATCAAGGATCGGTTGCGTTGGGAGGCTTCGGGTTCCATCCTTCCCGCTTGCGCCAGCACCGCGCAGAGGAAAGGGCCGACAGGCTCTCCCACAAGCGTTGCCTCGATGCCAAGTTGAATGAGTTCCCTATATGGATGAATGTCGCTCAAGACCAGCGCGGCACCAGACGCGGCAGCCTCCAGCACTGTTGTTGACCTCTGATCGTCCGGGGGGATGGAGACGACGAGGTCGGCCGCCGCGAACAGTTCCGCAAGTTCAGGCTTCGGCAGGTAAGGGAGCAAGACCTCTCCGTCACCGGCCGTCGCCCCCTCTGCGTCTGCACCCAATACGACCAGTCGTAGATCCTTGCGGCCTGAACGCGCAGCCGCGAAAGCTTGGCGGAGTTCGTCGGAACGATATGTCCTGCTGATCCCGCGCGGCGCCACCACCAACAAATCATCCGGTGACACACCCAAGCGAGCACGGACAGAGTGCGATTCAGGAATAGACGATGGGTCGGTCTGCTCAAGGAAAAGAGAGCTTACGCCCCAAGAGACCACTTTCGTGATCCCTTCTGAGATTCGCCATTGATCGGCAATCACGAGGGCCATCGCCTGCGACGTGACCAAGACCAGGTCGGCTCGCGACAGCACCATACGCGCTACATGCGAACGCATCTTGCTGCGACGAGCCGCAACCACCTCACTCCCCCATGGCACGACAATGTGCCTTCGCCCACGCGGAAGCATGAGGCTGGCAAGTGCATGTGTCCCCAAGGAATGCACAACGGTGACGTCCACGCGCCGTCCGAGCGCACGCTCTCGTAGTCCCCTGAGGCACGTTCGAACCAGTCCGACGAATACCCGGCCCTGAATACCCACAATCTCAACATCGTGTCCATGCTGAATAAAGGAATCAGCCCAAAGCATCGTGTGAACCGATGAAGGTGGCCCGATGAGACGGACGGACTTGGTGGTCTTAGGGGTCATCGCCGACCCCGCGCTACATCTAAGACCCTTCTCACGGCCAACGACCCAAGAGCCCTACCCCTATTCACGGGGGACGAAGCCTGGTCCGCAAACCGGATGGCCCATTCGTCGAATCCCGCATCCGGAAATCGGCCATCTAGCGCCCGAATCACACTAACGTGTAAGGCGTGGTAATCGGGCGAGGAGGGACTTGGGTCCTGAAGATCATATCTTGACCAGTACCCCAGATCCCAGGCGCCCATGCGGCGGGCAAGACTCTCGGCAGCTTCATCGGCAATCATTCTATGGCTTGCATCGCTCGAACAGGACAGGCCAATGACTGCAAGAGCAGCACCATTGAGAATATATGGCGGCTTGTCCTTCGGACACTCCTCGAGAAAGATTCCCAACTCATCGGTAACAGTGCATCCCCCCTTGTCCACCGGAGTCATCATGTGATCGACGGCTGCACCGACAGCATCGTAAGCCCTTCCTCTATCCGACGCATTCAGCCTGTCCACGGTCTCAGACACTGCGGCGACGAATAGTCCTTGAGCCAGCGCCGAACTCCATCCCGGTTGTAGGCCGTACCGGGGCACAGGCACTGGGTAGCGAAAGGAACCGTCCGCTCCCTGCGCCTGCAGGAGAGCGTGAAGTCCCGCCTGGATAGCCTCGAACTGGGTCTCCGTCTGGGACAGCCGAGCCGACTGCGCGCGCGCAATGAGGTTAAAGCAGGTGGCGACGGGGTGAAGGTACTGAATAGATCCGGTCCCTACGTGCACGCCGCCGTCAGCACCGGAAGGTCGTGCGAGCTCTCTCCAGTCCAGAGGAAAGTGTCGCTGGCCGTCGCTGGCAATGAGCGGGTAATGTGCTGGTCGCGTAGCACGGAGCGCCTTTCCGACCATCTCAGGGACGGCTCTCCAACCATCAGCCACGGCCAAGAACCTCGTCATAAATTCTTTCCAAGGAATCAACAGTCTTGGTGATATCGAAGGACTGCTGGACGTGAATTCGCCCCGCGCGTCCCATGTCGCGTCGCAACTGTGCATCATCGGCAAGCGTGAGGAAGGCAGCGGATAGGGCTTCTACATCTCTGGGGGGTACGAGCAGACCGGTGACGCCGTCCACAACGGTATCTGGGAGGCCGCCTACCGAGGACGCCACGACGGGAAGCCCCGTGAGAGATGCCTCCATCATCGTGTACGAGGCGGACTCGCTCAGTGAGGGATTCGCAGCGACGTCCATGAGGGCCAGCAACACGGGCACGTCATCACGGTGGCCGAGGAACCTGATGCTGTCGCTGGCCAATGCTGCACGCGCCTCCAATCGCCGCCTGTACGCCCCATCTCCCACGAATTCGTCGCCCACTATCAAGAACTTCAACCGAGCGTCTGCAGCGTGCGCCTTCGCCGCGGCATCGATGAAAACTTCATGGCCTTTGACGCCAACGTCTGCAAAGTGGGCAACGTTCGTCGGGTACATGTGCGCAACCATGATCACGGCAACGTCACCTTCCCGCAGGCCAAGGTTCGCGCGCGCGGTATCGTCCCTCTCGGGCAGTTCGCGAATGAAATTCAAGGTGTCCATACCGTAAAAAGAAACGGCAGTCCGTCGAGCTCCCCTACTTCGATAAGCTGCCGCAAAGTCCGTGCAGGATCCAACAGTGACGTCATCCGCCGATATCGTTGCTCGGTCAATACGTCGCAACCAGCCCGCCTGCAGATGCACCACTCCAGGTACTTGCGAGACCAGCTTCGGCCGGAGACCGCGCGGGCGACCTATCAATGCAAGTCGACACATGACGATCGATTTGATCAGATGCGAGTGAACAATGTCGTAATCCTGGCTCATGATTTTGCGAAGCCGTAACCATGACCGGAACACTCGCGGAATTTCACGTGGTCGATACCCGCGGAAAGGGATTACCTCGACGTCAAATCCGTCCTTGCGCAGCTGCTCGGTGAGAGGTCCCTCCCCTGTCGTGATGACTTCCACTTTGTGGCCCCTGCGGGCCAGTTCCTGCACTTGCCACAGGAACCATGTACCCCCGCTGGCCGTTCCGCTGACTTGTAGGATTCTCAAGGGCTTCGTCAAGGTGTTCTCCGATTATCCAAGTGACAGCAAGAAAAGGCAGGATGGCAACAAGGGTTGCTACGGTCAGCAACGGCTCTCCGAAGATTGAGGAGACCGCTACCGACAGAACAGCCGCCCAGCGCCCGTCAGCGTGACCCTCTCGCCGCCGTCCGTAAGCACGGACTGAGACGGCTACCGCTACGAGTAGGGGAAGGACCAACCCGTATGCGGCAAGGACCGTTAAGAAGGTGTTATGCGCGAAAACTAATTCATCCCCGAACTGTCGAGATCTGAACTCGTCGGCGAGACTTTGGATCCCGACACCCGTGAACGGATGCTCAAGCGCAAGATCCCAGGCGACCTGCCACAACTCGAGCCGCAACGAGGAGGATGCGTCGAGTCCACCACTAGCACTCGTGTATTCGACACGCTCCAGAATCGGCGCAGAGAGGTACTGAGTGCCCAATACAGCAAGGGGGGCCAACAGTAAAATCTTCTTGCGCCCGCGATAGACACAAACGATTACGCCAATAACGAGCGCAAGATACCCGCTCCGACTGAACGTTAGTGCGGTTGCAGCGGCCGCCCCTGCACACATGGTGAGGTAGGCGGCTCTCGGCCCGCTCCGAAGTCCTCGGTCCAGGAAGTAGAGCGTGACCACCGAAAATACGACCGCCAACGCGTTGCGATTGATCCATCCCGCAAGATATCCGGAGGCCGCCCAAGCGTTGGGGCCCCCGGCCCCCGCGACCGACGAAGATTCAGCTGCGTACACCAAGCAGATACCCAAGAGTCCCGCGGCCAGCTGGGGAAGGCATTGCCTTAGCGCGGAGAAGCGACGAGCCGAGACGACGTTGAACGCCACCCAACCGACTGCAGTCACCTGCAGGAGCAAGTAGTCGCTGTCAGAACTGGCCCGCAGTGTCGTGACGAGGGCTACAACCAACAGAAGCATGCCCAGCAACACGGACGGCCAGGTAAGGGTTCGGGGCCGGACATGCGCCAGTTCTGCCGACCTCCCCCGCCACAGGACGTTGGGCAGCGCCAACAGGTAGGGCGCATATGCGGCCTCAGGGACGCCCAGGGCGAGAATCGCGGCGAAGAGCAAACCGATTAGCAGCGAACGCCCCACCCACGCAGCGCCGAGGGATGCCGCAACCACGCAGATCAGGGCGGAAGACCCAGGAAGCGCATGCGCGAGCGTCACAGTGGCGGCAGCGATCCCTGCCAAGATGAGGCCTTGCCATATGGATGAACGGCGTGCCGGTGGATGTTTGGAGTCAGGCATTGGCTCGCAACCTTCGGAAGGAGACTCCCATGGCGGCTGCGAAAGTGATGTAGGCACCCGCAATCGCCAAAGCAGCTCCGAGTTCGGAGTAGCGCGGGGACAAGATGACCTGCAACAGGATGCTCACCACTAACGCCAGCGCCGACGCGACGGTGACGGGCTTGAAATGATCTCTCGCAAACATTGCGCTCTGCAATACGCGCGCGTAAGCGAATGCGATCATGGATGGGGCGATAACCAAAATCGGCCACACCGAGCCGGCATAGTCACGACCGTAAGCCCAAGGGACCAAGGGCGCGGAAGCCGCTACGCCGATCGCGCAAAGGGCGGTGAGGTACACGGTCTTTCTCGCATGCGTCGCGACCAGGTCGGCGCGTGCACTCGACTCGTGATACTCGGGCAGCAGGACGGATGATATGGCCACCGGGGCGATTAGCAGGAGCTCTGTTATCGGTAGTGAGACACTCAATAGCCCCGCAGCTGCAGGCCCAGAGAGGACTACGAGCAGCGGCAATTGCACTCGTAGCAGCAAGAGTTGGACGATGGTGGTTACAAACGTCGCACGACCGGCTCGACGGAGGATCTTGGACTCGCTTGACTTAAATCCACCGCGATCCGTCCATGTATGTCTGAGCAGAAGTGTCATCGAGAATATGTATCCAATCCCAAGGGAAACCACGAACGCTGAGGGAAACGATACATTGTTCAAGAACAACACGAGAGCAAGAACGGCATACACGGAGATGCTCAGCACATTCGCTAGCGCCCAACGGACGACCTGCCCACAACTGAGTACACAATTGCCAAGCAATTGATTCAGAGTCAGCACGGGAGCCAACCCGAGACTCACGAGGAGCTCGGTATTGTTTAGACCCATCACCATGCCTGGACGCAGGGTCAACACTAGGGCAGCGCACACAATCGCCGCCATCGCGGTGAGTTTGACCTGTCGGAAAGCCAACCCTACGGCCGCCTTGCGCGCGGGCCCGTTACCGGCGCGCAAGGTCGCGGTGTCAGGCCCGGCGGTAAACACTAGTGACAGGAATGACGCCAGGGTAATCGACAGCGCCAGCGATCCGCGATCAGGAACTGTCAACGCGCGCGCCGTACAAACCCCGACAAGCGCATTGATGCCGATCGTGCCAAAGCGACTCGCAGTGACCAAGAGGGCGCGGCCGCGAGTTCCGGACAAGGAGCGTGATTTGTTAGTTCCGTTCAGCGTGGGCAACAAACCACTCCGAGTAAGAGATCTTGCCATTGGCACTCATTCATGGGTTGTCGTGCTTGCTGAGTCGATGCTGAGTGAGGGTGCTCGACGTCACGGACCCTTCTTCACTCACGCCGCGTCGACCGACGACAACACCTACCGTCCTCGCCAAGATCTTTACGTCCAGGCCGACCGACCAGTTGTTCACGTACCAGACGTCCGTCGCCAGACGATCGGACCAGGCCAGGCCGTTCCGCCCCGAGACTTGCGCGAGCCCAGTGACGCCGGGTCGCACCGCATGCCGTCGCGATTCTGCGGCGGAGTAGAGCGGCAGGTAATCTAGTAGAAGGGGCCGCGGACCGACCAGCGACATGTCGCCGCGGAGCACATTCCAGAGGGTGGGCAATTCGTCCAAGCTCATAGCGCGAAGAACTCGACCTAAGTCGGTCATGCGTTGGTGATCATCCACAAGACCCAACTCTGGCCTAACGGGCTCCATGGTCCGGAACTTCACCAAGGTAAAGGGCTCACCGTGAAGTCCAGGGCGCTGCTGACGAAACAGCACCGGCGACCCCAACCGGCGCCTAACCATCAGGGCCACAAGCACTTGGACTGGTAGGGACAAAATCAGCAGCGGACCCGCAACGACGATGTCAATTGTCCGCTTCAGAAAGGGATGCCTCACTAGTCCTCCAAGAGCGAAGTGAGTGCGTCGACCACGCGTAGGACCTCAGCGTCGGTCAGAGTGGCCCCGGATGGGAGTGTGACACCGGTTCGGAAGAGCTCGTCAGAGGTTCCGGAGACGAAGGCGCGGTGCTTTGCATAGACGGGTTGCAGGTGCATCGGCTTCCAAACATGGCGCGCCTCGATGTCCTGGGCACCAAGCGCCGAGACCACGTCGTCGGCCACAGGACCACGTCGATCGATCACCACTGTGGTCAACCAGCAGTTGTCGTGCTCGTCCGTGTCGTGCCCTGAGCGCCCCAAGAAGCGGACATCGGCGTAGGGCGCAAGGGCCTTGGCGTAGACATCCCGGATTTCGCGCCGACGCTCGATCATGTCCTCGAGCCTGTCGAGCTGGCCTCGTCCCAGGGCCGCCAGGATGTTCGACATGCGGTAGTTGAAGCCCACATCGGTGTGCTCGTACCACGGGACCGGCTGCCGGGCCTGCGTAGAGAGGTACCGTGCTCGGGCGAGCAGCTCGAGATCGTCGCTGAGCAGCATGCCGCCACCCGACGTCGTCATGATCTTGTTGCCGTTGAAGGACAACGCGGCAGAGCGGCCGAAGGCGCCGGCGGCCCGTCCGGCGTGGGAGGCGCCGAGTGCCTCGGCCGCGTCCTCCACGACGACCACTTCGCGTGCTTCGAGGAGCGGGAGGAGTCGGGAGTAGTCCACACATCGACCGAACAGGTCGACCGGGACGACCGCAGGAACGGTCTTGCCCTCCTGACGGAGCGTGTCGACGGCGTGGACGAGCAGGTCCACGTCCACGTTGCCATCACTCAGCTGCGAGTCGACGAGAACCGGCTCAGCGCCGGTGTAGAGGATCGCGTTGATGGTCGCGGCGAAGGTCAGGCTCGACACGGGTACGTGCGTTCCGGGTCCGACCCCGGCGTCTAGCAGGGCCAGGTGCAGTGCAGCCGTCCCCGATGAGAGTGCGAGGGCGCCGGCCACTCCCACTCTTTCGGCGATCGAGGCCTCGAAGGCGTCCACGTGGGGGCCGAGCGGCGCGATCCATCCGGACCGGAGGGCATCGAGGACGTAGGCCTCCTCGACCTCGGTGACCTCGGCCTTGGACAGGTAGATGCGGCTCATCGCTGGACCGCCTCCGCCCGCGTCGGCGCTGGGACCATGGCTTCGCGCTGCATCCAGTCGCGACCGTGCTCAGTGGACTCGAATGTGGCTTCCAGCACCGCCCCACCCGTCATCGACGGAACGTCGACGCTGTCCACGAGCGGATGGCCGGTGGTGCGTCGCTCTTCGTTTGGGGAGAAGAGCTCTTCACCGAGCTTTTCTCCCGGGCGCAGCCCGGTGAAGACGACGTCAATGTCCCTGCGGCCGCTCATCCGGATGAGCGTCTGTGCCACCTCGAGGATCTTGACCTGCTCGCCCATCTCGAGCACCATGACCTCGCCGTCGACCCCGATGGACGCTGCTTCCAGCACGAGCTGGCAGGCCTCCGGGATGAGCATGAAGTAGCGGCGGACGTCCGGGTGGGTCACTGTGATGGGGCCGCCCATCTCGATCTGTGCGGTGAATGCGTGCACGACCGAGCCCCGCGAGCCGAGCACGTTGCCGAAGCGGACCGACACGTAGCGGCCACTGGCGCGACGGGCGAAGTCTGCGGTCAGGCGCTCAGCGAGTCGCTTGCTGTAGCCGAGCACGCACGTCGGGTTGGCGGCCTTGTCGGTGGAGATGTTGACGAACGTCGAGACACCCACCGCTTCCGCGGCGGTGAGGACGTTGAGCGTGCCGATGACGTTGCTCTTCCACGCTTCGAGCGGATGCGCTTCGAGCAGGGGAAGGTGCTTGAGCGCGGCGGCGTGGAAGACGACCTCCGGCCGGGCGCGCTCGAAGGCCTCTTCGAGCGCCCTCGGGTCACGGATGTCCGCCAGAATCAGGTCGTCCGAGTCGAGCAGCCCGTGGCCGGACAGGCTCATCTCAGTGCCCTGCAGTCCTGACTCGTCGCGGTCGAGCATGAAGAGGCGAGAGGGACCGAATCGCGCGATCTGCCGGCACAGCTCGGAGCCGATGGACCCACCGGCCCCGGTGACCAGGACGCGGCGTCCGGAGATCTGCTCGGCGATGGCGGTCGTGTCGAGCTCGACGGGACGCCGCCCCAGCAGGTCGGCGACATCCAGGTCGCGCAGGTCGTTGGGGGTCGGTCGTCCGCCCATGATGTCCTTAAGCGGCGGCAGGCTGACGACGTCAAGACCCGCATCGGCCGCTCGGGCGGCCAGGTCACGCAGCGTCGGGGCCTCGGCGTTCGGCAGGGCCAGCACGAGAGTGTCCGCCTCGAAGCGCTCCGCGACCGAGGCGATGTCGGCGCGCGTCCCGCGCACGCGCAGGCCCTCGAGACGCAGGCGGTGCTTCGAGGGGTCGTCGTCGAGGAGAGCCACCGCGACGAAGGAGCCCGCACCGTCGTACTTCATGCTGCGCAGGAGGCGACGACCGGCCTCGCCCGCACCGAGCACGATGGCCCGCCGTTCGGCCGCCGTCTGCATGGCCTTGTGGGAGCGCACGGTACGCACGACGAATCGCACGGCGAACATCGTCGCGATCGCCAGGGCGCCGGCAGTCAGCGGAACGCCCCGAGGAATGATCGGAGGACTCACCATGAGGGACCAGAGGAAGAGCACGACGGTGACGATCAGCGTGGTCGTGGTCAGCTCGACGATCTCCTCGAACGAGCCGAGGACATGGCTGATCGAGTAGGGACCGACGAGGTAGCCCACCAACAGCTGGCCGCCCATCGCGGCGAGCGCGAAGGTTGCGGCGCCCCGCAGGTAGGAGTCGTCGACGGTGAAGTCGAGCCGGATCCACAGTGCTGCGAACAGCATCACGAACCACATCAGGGCGTCGACCGCAGCCCAGCCGAGCCTGACCCAACGAGCCCTGCGTACCTGTCCTGTCACCCTGTACTCACCAAATTCCCTGACGTCCCTGACTTCGCGTACGCGTCGTGGGGTCTTCGCAACCGCGCAGACCTCATCCCGACAACTCGGCTAAATCACACTCAGAGTGCTATTTCAGCCAAACCGCCCGCTTGTGAAGGATAGCCGTCAATAGGGATACCTCCTGACATGTTGGGTATGTGGACGAGTCGTGCGCGGTGCCTGGGCGCCGACTCCCGGGCCGCAGCACCCCAGGTCCACTACGCTGCGAGCACCCGGGGCCTCCCGGATGGTTCGGCCTCGACGACCCCGCTGGAGGAGCACCATGTACACGCCCAGGATGAGCTCGCGCCTTGCCGTCGAGGCTCTCGGCACCTTCTGGCTCGTCTTCATCGGCTGCGGCTCGGCCATCTTCAGCGCGAAGTTCCCCGTCCAGGGCCTCGACGGTCAGTCGACCCAGCTGGGCATCGGTCTCTTCGGCGTCGCCGTCGCCTTCGGCCTCGCGGTCACGACGATGGCGTATGCCGTGGGTCACGTCTCCGGGGCGCACTTCAATCCCGCGGTCACGATCGGCATCGCCGTCGCGAAGCGCTTCGAGTGGCGCGAAGTCCCTGCCTACGTCGGCGCTCAGCTCGTCGGCGGCCTCCTCGCCGGTGGGGCGCTCGCCGGCCTGCTGTCCTCGACCGGGCGCCCCGTCACCGGCAACCTTGCAGCCAACGGTTTCGGCGCCCACTCCCCCGGTGGGTTCGCGCTCGGTGGCGTACTCATCGTCGAGGCTCTTGTCACCGCCTTCTTCGTCTACATCATCCTCGGCGCGACCAAGGACGACGCCCCCAAGGGCTTCGCGCCGCTCGCAATCGGCTTCGGCCTGCTGCTCGCCCACCTGGTCGCCATCCCAATCAGCAACGCCTCGATCAACCCGGCCCGGTCGACCGCCGTCGCCTTCTTCAACGGCAACGGCGCGGTCGGCCAGCTCTGGGCCTTCTGGGTGGCGCCGGTCGTCGGAGGACTCATCGCCGGCTCGACGTTCGCGTGGATCACCGGCGAGCGGCGCGACTTGATGGACATCAGCGGCTCGACCGACATGGTCGAGAACGCCGCGGTCGACGCCGAAGGGCGTCCGGTCCTCGATGTGGACTCGACCGACTGAGTCGCGGTCAGGCCTTCGCCGCGAACATCCCGAGCCGGTCGGAACCCAGGAGAGGGAAGACCGTCGAGGACGACAGCCCGGCGCGCTGCTCGAGGGCCTCGGCGAGGATCGTGCGGTAGTCGGTCGTTCCCGCCAGGTCGCCGTTGTCGAGGTTCGCGGCGGCCAGCCCCGGCCAGCGACCGTAGACCTTGCCTCCGCGCACACCACCGCCCAAGACGAGCGAGACGTTGCCGTGTCCGTGGTCGAGGCCGCCCGAGCCGTTCTGCGCGACGCGTCGCCCGAACTCGCTCAGGGTCACGAGCGTCACGTCGCCCATCTGCGCGCCCAGGTCCTGGTTGAAGGCGGCTAGCGCTTCACCGAGCTCGGTGAGTTGGCGGAACATCCAGCCGTTGTCACTCGTCCCGAGCCCAGAGTGCATGTCCCAGTTGCCGACGTCGATGGTGGCCGCCCGCAGCCCGACGTGGGCCTTGATGAGTCGCGCGAGGTCGCGCAGCGCGTCGCCGACGGCGCCCTTGGGGTAGGCCGCCCCGTTGGCCGGGGTATAGCCCGCAGCCTTGAGCGGCGACATCGTGGAGAGCGCGCCCAGCGTCGCCGTGGCGGGTGCCGCGAGCGTGGCAGGCGCCCCGGCGTACAGCGCACTGAGGGCTGTCGTCCAGCGCGTCGTCTCGGCAGCCGTGCTGGCGCCGCTGAGGGCGAAGCTGTCGACGGTGCGAATCGCCACCTCGGGGTTCGGCCCGATCATCGACTGCGGCGTCGTGGCCGAGCCGACCGCCGCCGACGCGAAGGTCGACACCGGCCCGCTGAGCCCGATCATCCGGTCGAGCCACCCGGTGCGCAGCGACGACCCGGGCGCGGCGTTCTCCATCGTGGCCATCGCCTCGAAGTGCGACCGTGTCGGGTTGACCTGGCCGACCGCGTGCACTGCCGCGAGCCCACCGGCGTCCCAGATCGGCTTGAGCGGGGCGAGAGCCGGGTGCAGGCCGAACATGCCGTCGAGCTTGATGGCCCGGGACGCCGGGATCGCGATGGTCGGGCGCGCGGTGAAGTAGGCCGGGTCGCCGACCGGCGCGATGGCCGACAGTCCGTCGAAGCCGCCGCGTAGGCTGAGGATGACGATCGTGTCCCCGGTGTAGGCCGTTCCTGCGAAGGCGAGCTGCGTGGCCGCGCTTGGGCCCGCGACGCCCACGACGGCCCCGATCGCGCCGAGGGCCGAGGCTCCGGCGAGCAGCGTGCGGCGCGAGACCTGAGAGGTGAGGGCCTGGCCCTGTGCGCAGCCGCAGCCCTCCGGCGGGATCGTGGACTCGGCCGGAGCGTGAGCGGGACTGGTGGTCATGGCGGTCCTCAGCGGGTCAGGAAGTTCGGGGAGTTGAGCAGGAGCGCGACGATCGACGGGAGGCGCCACGTCACGGCCGCCGCGCCCGCCGTGAGCGCGTCGCCCGGCGCGTGGTCTACGAAGCGGCAGATCGCGTCGCGCTGCGCAGTGGTCAGCGAGATGAGCAGCTTGGTGGCGAGCGCGTCGACGAGGACGGCATACGTGCTCGGCAGGGGTGCCGGGACGAGTGTCGCCACGTCGGGTCGCGTCATGGCCTTGAGGGTCCAGTTGCCGGCGAGGCTGAGGTGGAAGTTCCAGCGGTTCAGGGTGCTCGAGGCGCCGTTCCAGGCGGCGGCAACGTCTGGATAGCCGTTAGGGGCTGGCCAGCCCATAGGCGCCTGGCCGAACGTTCCGGTAAGCCAGCTGAGTGAGCGAAGATCACTGGTCACCCCACTCGCCGGCACCGGCTCTGGTGTGAGCCCCAAGATGCGGCAGGACGCGATGGCGTCCTCGTACGGCGTGCGCACCTTCTGTCCCGCCGAGGCTGCGAACTCCGGCGACAGGAACAGGGCTCGGAGCACGGGGGCGATGGCGGTCCCGTTGGCGAGGTAGACCTGGGCCAGCTGGGTCACGAGCGAAGCCGGGGGCGTGTCCGAGACGTAGCGAGTGGCGAGCTTGGTGGCGATGCGCGTCGCCGTCGCCGGGTGGGCGGCGAGGTAGTTGAGGTAGAGCGTGGCGACCGCGCTGCCGTTCTCCGGGACGGTGTTGGGGTCGCTCCAACCCAGGACCTTGACGGTCCCGACGTAGCGGCGCTGCGGCTTGTAGGAGTAGAGGCCCGACTCCGAGTCCACACTGAGCCCCGTGAGAGCGAGCGCCGACATCTTGACGTCGGCCTCGGTGAAGTTGCCGACCCCGACCGTGTGGAGCTCGAGCAGCTCTCGGCCGTAGTTCTCGTTGGGCGCCTTCTTCGTGCTGTCGGCGTTGTCGAGGACCTTGAGCATCGACGGATGCCGCGCCGCCGCGTTGAGCATGTCGGAGTACTTGCCGAGGGCGTACTTCCGGATGACGTCGCGCTGGAAGAGGTGCGCGCTGTCCCAGACCTCACTGCTCGGGACCGGCACGACGAGGTGGTTGGTCCAGAAGTCCACGACGGTCTCGAGAAGCTGCCTCCGCGAGAAGAGCGCCCGCGCGAGGTGCGACTCGAGCAGGTCGTTCATGACTGTCCACGTGTCCCCGCCCTCGAGGCGTTCGCGCACCTCCCACGTCTTCCAGCCGAGCCTCGGCCAACGCGTGAGGACGGCGTCCATGGTCGTGTCCGCCACCGTGGCAGGGGCCAGCTGGGCATCCAGCCAAGCCGTCGCGCCCTGGGCACGCACCTCCGAAACCAGGGCAGGGGAGGGCCCGAACGTCGCACGCCGCAGCAGGTGCAGGACCGGGTCGGTCGTCGTCGCAGGCACCGTGATATTCGGGAAGCCTCCCGGAGCGACCGCAATCCGCGCGGAGGCCCGCGAAGCCCCCGAAACCGTGGCCACGGCAGACGCAGCTCCACCACCGAGCCCGGAGAGCACGCGGCGGCGCGCCGGCGTGGCGGCCGACGAGGACTTGGGCGAAGGAGCGGTCATGCGCTCGAAGGTACGCAGCAGAAGCCGCATTGACCCCGAAATCGGACATTTCCTTCGATGGGCTCCAGCGATCCGCCCTGAAGCGAACGCTTCATTTGACGGATATGAAGCAAAGGCCTTTAGATCGCCCGAATGGAGCTAGGGTCTTCATATGCCCAACTTGAAGCATCAGCCTTCACCAGTGGCGCTCATCGGCGACGTCGTGGAGTCCCGCACCCACCGGGAGCGCCAGGCGCTCCACGACGCGTTCGCCGCCGCCATCGCCCGCGCCAACGCCGAGGTGCCGGTCGACGACCCCGCTGTCATCACCGTTGGTGACGAGTTCCAAGGCGTCTACCCCACCCTCGGCGCGGCCCTACGGGCCAGTTTCGTCGTGCGGGCCGAGCTCTACCCCAAGGCGGACGTCCGCTTCGGCCTCGGCCGCGGCGAGGTAACCACGCTCGACCCCGTCCGCGGCATCCACGACGGCCCCGCCTACTGGGCCGCCCGCGAGGCCATCACGACAGCAGAGGACCGCGCACAGCGAGCGCAGACGCGCACGTCGCGGACGGCATACGTCGCCCCCGACGAGCCGGAGGCCACGGTCGCAGCCGTGCGTGCGGCCCTCGACTGTCTGGACTTCATGGTTGGCTCCATGTCGACCACCTCTCGCGAGATCCTCGGAGGACTCATGCACGGCCTCGCCCAGCACGACGTCGCAGACCGGGTCGGCATCAGCCCGTCCGCGGTGTCGCAGCGCGTGCGGCGCGACGGCATCGGTGTGGCCCTCGAGGCGATGGCGACCCTCGGGGGGCTCCCGTGACCTGGCTGTCCGTCGTCCTGATCGGCATCGGTTTCGGCGACATCGTCCGGTCGACGTCGTGGGGTCCCGGCCGCGTGGTCGGGCACGTCGTCGCACCGGTCGTCATCCTCGCGCTCGCCCTGCTCGCCGGGCTGCACTCGTGGGCCGACGCGCTGGCCCTTGTCCTCGCGGCAGCCGCCGGGGCGGCGTGGGCCGAGCTGTCCCGGCGCACCCAGATGACCGGGCGAGCCGCGTTGGCGGCACTCGCCGTCTTTGCGGCGATCGTCGTCGGGCTTCTCGCCTTCTCCGGCGCGGCCTCCCCCGCCGACGGCCCGCTCGCCACGTGGCTGGCCTGGGCCGACCTGCCCGGCCACGGACCGCTGCCCGTCGCGCGCGTGCTGCTGCTCACGGGTCTCGCCGTCTTCAACGTGGCGACGGCCAACATCATCGTGCGCCTCGTGCTGCTCACCATCGGCGCCCTGCGCCCGTCCGACGTCACCGACGCCAACGCCGCCGCTGCGGCAGCCGCCTCCCTCACCGGTCACCCCGCCCCCCCGACGCAAGCGCAGCCCGCCGACCGACTCAAGGGCGGTCGCCTCCTGGGGCCGATGGAGCGCCTCGTCATCCTCGGGCTCGGCGTCGCAGGCGAGTTCGGCGCTGCCGGCCTCGTCATCGCCGCCAAGGGGCTGCTCCGCTTCCCCGAGATCCAGGCCGCCGCCCGCGGCAACGGCGCCTCCGGCACAGGCCCGAACGCCTCCTACCAAGGTGGTCCCGCCGGCATCGATGACGTCACCGAGTACTTCCTCGTCGGCAGCTTCGTCAGCTGGCTCATCGCGCTCGGGTCGCTCGCCCTCACCGTCTGACGCAGACGCCACGCGCCGTCCGCGTGATCGGCGTCACGCCCCTCGCCGAGGCGTGCGGCGGAGCCCAGTTGAGCACGGACGCCCGTCCAGCCACGCTGGAACGCACTGATAGCGTCGGAGCGTCCAGCGACACACCGATGTGAAGGGCCTACCTGTGAGCACTACCCCCGTCAAGGTCGCCGTCACCGGCGCCGCCGGCCAGATCGGCTACAGCCTCCTGTTCCGCATCGCGAGCGGTGCCCTGCTCGGGCCCGACACCCCGGTGGAGCTGCGCCTGCTCGAGATCACCCCCGCGCTCAAGGCGCTCGAGGGTGTCGTCATGGAGCTCGACGACTGCGCCTTCCCGACGCTCGCCGGCGTGCAGATCGGCGACGACGCGACGAAGGTCTTCGACGGCGTCAACCTCGCCCTCCTCGTCGGCGCCCGCCCGCGCGGCCCCGGCATGGAGCGCGGTGACCTCCTCGAGGCCAACGGCGGCATCTTCGCCCCGCAGGGCAAGGCCCTCAACGAGGTCGCGGCCGACGACATCAAGGTCACCGTCACCGGCAACCCGGCCAACACCAACGCGCTCATCGCCATGAGCAACGCCCCCGACATCCCGACCGAGCGCTTCTCGGCCCTGACGCGCCTGGACCACAACCGCGCGATCAGCCAGCTCGCCGCCAAGCTCGGCGTGCCGGTCACCGAGATCAAGAAGATGACGATCTGGGGCAACCACTCCGCGACGCAGTACCCCGACCTCTTCCACGCCGAGGTCTCCGGCAAGAACGCCGCCGAGACCGTCGGTGACCAGGACTGGCTGGCCGGCACCTTCATCCCGACCGTCGCCAAGCGCGGCGCCGCGATCATCGAGGCCCGCGGTGCGAGCTCGGCCGCGTCGGCCGCCTCCGCGACCATCGACCACGCCCGCACCTGGGTGCAGGGCACGCCCGACGGCGACTGGGTCTCCATGGCCGTGCGCTCCGACGGCTCCTACGGCGTTCAGGAGGGTCTCATCTCCTCCTTCCCCGTCACCGTCAAGGACGGGCAGTGGAGCATCGTCCAGGGCCTCGAGATCGACGACTTCTCGCGCGGCAAGATCGACGCGTCAGTCGCCGAGCTCGCCGAGGAGCGCGACGCAGTCAAGGGTCTCGGCCTCATCTGAGCCCCCCAGCACGAGAGGGCGCCGTCCACCACGAGGTGGGCGGCGCCCTCTGTTGCGTATGCCGTGTGGCCGGTCAGCCACGCCCGCCGAGCCGGGCGGCCCGGGCCTTGAGCGCCTCGGTCAGCCGAGGCGCGTCGCTGCGGGGCCGCTCGTGCGTGCCTCGCAGTCGCCAGTACCTCGCCTCGGCCCACTTCGTCACCTCGCCCGGGTGCTGCGCCCACAGCCGCACCAGCCGGAGCCGGTGGGCGACCTTCTGCCGCAACAGCTTCCACCCGGACACGTCGCGGTCGTAGACGAGCTCGAGGTCGAAGCGCTCGTTGACGACGCGCGGTGACACCCGTGCCCCGGCCGTCAGGTTGAGCAAGTTGCTGCCGTGGATGACCTGCACCCACATCGGGGGCGCACTCACCTCACGCACGGGACCCCACTGGCGTGCGCGCGCGTGGCGGGCGGCATACACCGTGCTCGGCGCCGCGTCCGGCCGGCGACGTTCGACGAGGGTCAGGAACGGGCTCGAGAGCTGGTCGTAGCGGTAGGTCGCGCCGCTCCGGTCGATCTGGATGCCTCGGGGGAAGTCGACGAAGAGGCCGTGGGTCGGGGTGAACTCGCGCTGGACCGACGCCATGAAGTCCCGGGCGATGGCGTCGTCGCTGTCGAGGCGCGTCGTCAGCAGCCACGGCCGCGCGGTATCGACCGGGCTGTGCTCGGCGATGGCGCGGCCGAAGATCGACGGGCTCCACTGCTCGCGCGACCAGACGGGGGTGAAGGTGCCCTCGGCGAGCGCCTCGACGTCGGCGCGGAAGTCGTCCGGGCAGCGGTCGTCGAAGAGCACGAGCCAGGTGAAGTCGGCGCCCTGCTGGCTGCGCACCGACGACCAGCAGGCGTCGACGAAGAAGCCGAGCCGGTAGCGCAGCCACTCCTCCTGCGCCGGGACCCCGGGCGAGAACGCCGCGCTGAACCTCGTCAGCAGGTAGTGCTCGAACGCCTCGGGCCCCTGCGCCGGCACCCCGATCGCCTCAGCGGGAGGTGCGGCCGACGGAGGTCCGGTCGGGCACGTCCGCTCGGACGTTGACGGTCGCCGACGCGATGAGCACGCCGAGGCCCAGCGCCAGCAGGATGGCGACGTCGAGCGTGCGGGAGCGGACGTTGAGGCCGCCGGCCTTGCGCGACGGCCGCGCCACGAGCCGGATCAGCGCCCCGATGAGGAACGCCGCGGCGACGATCCGGCCGCCCCACCGCACGTCGACGAAGCCGATGACGAGCACACCGGCGGCCGCCATTCCCGCGACGAGATACCACCAGCTCAGGACGACGAAGCCGCTACCCCGCCACTGCATCGAGGCTGCTCAGGCGCCGGACGCGGTCAAGGACGCGACCGAGGCCTCGGCGGCCTCGACGATATTGGTGAGCAGCATCGCTCGCGTCATCGGGCCGACACCGCCCGGGTTTGGGCTGACCCAGCCGGCGACCTCGGCGACGTCGAGCGCGACGTCGCCGGCGATCTTGCCGTCGACGCGGCTCACGCCCACGTCGAGCACGGCCGCGCCGGGCTTGACCATGTCCTTCGTGACGATGCCGGGCACGCCCGCTGCCGCGATGACGATGTCGGCCTGGCGCACCTCGCCGGCGAGGTCCTTCGTGCCGGTGTGGCACAGGGTCACGGTGGCGTTCTCGCTCTTGCGCGTCAGGATGAGCCCGAGCGGACGTCCCACGGTGAGGCCGCGGCCGATGACGACGACCTTGGCGCCGGCGATCGGCACCTCGTGCCGGCGGAGCAGCTCGATGCAGCCCATCGGCGTGCACGGCAGCGGCGCGTGCTTGCCGAGCGCGAGCCAGCCGAGGTTCATCGGGTGCAGGCCGTCGACGTCCTTGGCCGGGTCGACCCGCGACAGCAACGCCATCTCGTCGAGGCCGGTCGGCTGCTGCACGAGGAAGCCGGTGCAGGCCGGGTCGGCGTTGAGCTCGTCGATGGCGGCCTCGACCTCGGCCTGGGTGGCCGTGGCCGGCAGGTCGCGGCGCAGGCTCGTGATGCCCAGCTCGGCGCAATCCTTGTGCTTGGCGTTGACGTACCAGTGGCTGCCCGGGTCGTCCCCGACGAGGACGGTGCCGAGACCGGGCACGACCCCCTGCTCGCGCAGGCGTGCGACCCGCTGGGTCAGCTCCACCTTGATCGCCTTGAGGGTGGCCTTGCCGTCGAGGATCTGTGCCGTCACGGTGGACATCCTGCCACCCCGGGCCCGGGCGCGTGGCTGCGGCTCAGTCCGCCAGCAGACGCATCAGCTCGCCGACGTTGCGTTCCCACGTCAGCGACTCGGCGCGCGTGCGCAGGGCACGCCCACGGCATACGCGCTCGGCCGGCGACTCCACGAGCGCCTGGAGGACGTCGGCGAACGCCGTCGCGTCCCGCGGGTCGGCGTAGACGCCGTCGGGACCGAGGTACTCCGGTATGCCGCCACTGCGCGCCGAGACCACGGGCAGTCCCGACGCCATCGCCTCCGTGACGACCTGCCCGGCCGGCTCCTGCCACTGGACCGGCATCGCGAAGACGTCCGCCTGACCGTAGACCGCAGGGAGCGACCGTCGGTCGACGAAGGGCGTGAAGCGCACGAGGTCACCGAGCGGGGCGGCCGCCCGGCGCAGCTCCTGCTCATAGGTGGACAGGCCCTCGGCGGGGCGCAGGCCGGCCGACCCGACGACGTGCACCCGGAAGTCGCGGGTGCGCCGCGCCAGCACGTGCGCAGCCGCGATGAGGTGGTGGACCCCCTTGTGCGGCACGACGTTGCCGACCGACAGGATCGTCACCGGCGCCCCGCCCTCGCGCGCGGACGGCCGGAAGCTGTCGGAGTCGACCCCGTTGCGCAGCACGTGCAGGTTGTCCGGCCGGAAGCCGAGCCGGTCGGAGATCGTGCCCGCGAGGTAGTCGCTCACCGTCACCGTCACGTGGGTCCGCTCGATGACCCGACGGATCTCGGAAGGCCGCCACGTGCGGAAGACGTCGTTGCCGAGGTGGAGCACGACCTTGCCCGGGAAGCGCTGCACGAGCCGGTCCGTCACCGCCCCCGCGTAGTTGTAGACGACGAGCGCCTCGGCATCGGACGGCACGGCCCCGAGGGCGTCCCGGTGGAAGCGCGCGACGAACGGTCGGCGCCCGAGGGTGACACCGCACACGGCATCGGCGCGACGCTCGAGGTCGGTGAACCACTCACGCCGCGTCGAGCGCGACGACGCGTAGCGCACGATCGTGCCCTCGCCGTAGTCGTGCTCGCGGCGGTCGCTGACGACGACGTAGGTGCGGCCGCCCATCGCCTCGTGGGCGCGCGCCTGGGCGTTGATCTTGGTCGACATGGCGTTGCCGGTCGTCGTGGAGTACTCCGAGAAGACGTAGGCGAGCTGCGCGATCGGGCTCACGAGGGGCGCCGTCACGGGTGGCGCGTGCTCGGGCTCACTGCTGACGTCCATCGTCCTCACTCCTGCTGCGCGCGGGCCCCGAGAACGTGTGGCGGAGGGCCACGGGTCGAGCGTAGGAGAAGAAGCAGGCAGGCGCGACGAAAACGGACATCGCGGCCGCCGGGCGTGGCGGCCGCGATGCCCGGTGGTCGGTGAGGGGTGGTCAGGTCAGGTCAGGTCGGCGAGCGGGACTTTGGGGTCGGCGAGGCGGTCGCGGTCCACGACGGTGCGGTCGCGCACGAGGCGCTGGACGTCGTCGATGGTGTCCCACACGTTGACGTGCATGCCGGCCAGCACGCGCACGCCGTCACCCTCCGGCACGACCCAGAAGGCCATGAACTCGTTGCTCTTCGGGTCGCCACGCAGGACGACCTCGGCGTCGGTCCCGCGGGGGACGTAGCCGGCATACTCCAGCCCGATGTCGTACTGGTCGGAGAAGAAGAACGGGATCGGGTCGTAGGTGACGTCCTGGCCCGCCATCGAGCGGCCGGCCGCGAGCCCACCGTCGTTGGCGTTGGCCCAGTGCTCCACACGGACGTGCGTGTCGAGCGTCGTGCTGCGCCAGCTCGCGACGTCACCGGCGGCCCACACGCCATCGGCCGACGTGCGCAGCCCCTCGTCGGTGGTGATGCCGTTGGCCGTCGCGATGCCGGCGCCCTCGGCGAGACCGGTGTTCGGGGTGATGCCGACACCGACGACGACCGCGTCGGCCGGCACCGTGTCGCCGGACTTCGTGACGACGCCGGTCACCGACGTCTCGCCCTCGAGGCGCTCGACGCCCTCGCCGAAGCGGAACACGACGCCGTGGCCGCGGTGCAGGTCGGCGAACCAGCTGCCGACCTGCTCGCCCATGACCCCGAGCAGCGGCGCGGCCTGCGGCTCGATGACCGTGACGGTGCAGCCGGCGTCACGGGCCGCCGCGGCGACCTCGAGCCCGATCCAGCCGGCCCCCACGATGACGATGCGGGCGCCGTCCGTGAAGCGCGCCTTGAGCGCCTCGGACTCCTGCATCTCGCGGAGGTAGAGCACGCCGTCGAGGTCCGCCCCGGGCACGTCGAGCGCGCGGGCCGAGGAACCGGTGGCGATGAGCAGCTTGTCGTAGGAGAGCGACTCACCGTCGGCGAGCGTCAGCGCGTGCTGCTCGGCGTCGAGGGACGTGGCCGGCGTCCCGAGACGCAGCTCGACGTGCTGGTCGGAGTACCAGTCGCGGTCGTGGGTGAACGCCGTCTCCATCTCGTCCTCACCCTTGAGCACCGCCTTGGACAGCGGCGGCCGCTCGTAGGGCAGCCGGTCCTCCTCTCCGACGAGGACGATCGCGCCGGTGCTGTCGCTCTCGCGGATGCCCTCGACGGCCTTCGCCGCCGCCAGGCCTCCGCCGACGATGACGTATGCCGTGCGCCCCTGCTGTCCGCCTGTGTCAGTGCTCATGTGCACACCTTCACATGCGAGTCCGCGCCCGTCGAGAGCCGCCGCTCCCCCACACGCACGCGCCCCCGCCCCACATGAGTGAGCGCTCCGCCCCATGCGTGTGGGACGGAGCGCTCACTCGACGCACGCGCGTCGTCAGGAGGTCCATGCACGCCAGAGCGCGGCGTACTCCCCGTCCCGCTCGACGAGCTCGTCGTGGCTGCCGAGCTCGGCGACGCGGCCGTCGATGACGACGGCGATGCGGTCGGCGTCGTGCGCCGTGTGCAGGCGGTGCGCGATGGCGACCACGGTGCGGCCGGTGAGCAGGGCGTTCATCGAGCCCTCGAGATGACGCGCCGTGCGCGGGTCGATGAGCGAGGTCGCCTCGTCGAGGACGATCGTGTGCGGGTCGGCGAGGATGAGCCGGGCGAGTGCGATCTGCTGCGCGCGACCCGGCGTCAGCACCTGGTGGCCCGACCCGAGCTTGGTGTCGAGCCCCTCGGGCAGCCGCTCGACCCAGTCGAGGGCGTCGACGGCGCGCAGGGCCTCGCGGACCTCGTCGTCGCTCGAGCCCTCGCGCGCGAGCACGACGTTGTCGCGCACCGAGCCGATGAAGACGTGGTGCTCCTGCGTCACGAGCGCGACCTCGGTGCGCAGCGCGTCGAGCGGCAGGGACGTCAGCTCGACGCCCCCGACCGTGACGGACCCGGTGCGCGGACCGTGGATGCCCGAGAGCAGGCGCCCGAGGGTCGACTTGCCGGAGCCGCTGGGGCCCACGATGGCGAGACGCTCACCGGTGCTGAGGTCGAGGTCGATCCCGTGCAGCACGTCGTGGCCGGCGCGGTAGGCGTAGCGCAGGTCGGTTCCCACGAGCTCGGGCCCGGTCGGGCGCCTGTCGCCGGCCTCGCGGTCGGGCTCAACCGTCGCGATGCCGAGCAGGCGGGTCGTCGAGGCGATGCCGACCTGCACGCGGTCGACGGTGTGCACGAGCATGTCGAACGGGCCCCAGAGCGCCTCGGTGTAGAGGATCGCGGTCGTGATCTGTCCGAGCGACGCCCAGCCCTCGGCATACCCGATCGCTCCGAACAGGAGCACGAGCACCCGCGGCAGGCTGAAGGCGATGTCCATGACGACGAAGAGCAGGTTGCGCAGCGTCATGGTGTAGCGCTCGGCCTGTCCCGAGACCTCGATGTCGTCGTCACCGCGGCGCAGCCGGTGCCCCGAGAGCCCGAGCGCCTCGACCGTGCGGGCGCCCTCGACCGTCTCGGTGAGCGTGGTGTTGATGCGCGAGTAGGTGCCGCCCTCGGTGAGGTAGCCCTTCGGCGCGCGTGCGAGGTAGCGGCGCACCTGGAAGAGCGCCAGGCCCATGAGCACGATCGACGGGAGCGAGAGCAGCGTCGAGTTGCTCACCATCGCGACGAGCGTCAGCACGACCGTGATGCTCGCGACGATCGCCTCGGGCAGGGCCCAGCGCACGCTCTCGCTCATCGTGCCGACGTCACGGGTGACCCGCGTGACGAGGTCACCGGAGCTCGCGCTCTCGACGCGGGACAGCGGCAGCCGCAGGATCGCCCGGACGATGTACTCGCGCGCGGTGGCGAGGACGCTCTGGCCCAGCACCGTCGAGGAGAACTTCGCGGCGAGCGTGAAGGCGCTCTGGACGATGACGAGGCCGGCGACGACGAGCGCCGCGGAGTTGGCCCCCGCCAGGGCCGCGTCGACCCGGCCTGCCTGCACGTCGGCCACGGTCGAGTCGACGAGCTCGCCGAGCAGCCGCGGGACGAGCAGGCCCGCGGTCGCGGCCAGCGCGTTGGCGACGATCACGGCGACGACGAGCATCCGCTCCTGGGAGAGCAGCCCGCCGAGGAAGCGCACGACGCGGCGGTTGTCGGCGATGGGCAGGCCGGTGCGGGCGTTCATCGTGTCGGCGACGAACTCCTGCGCCCGGCGCTCACGCAGCAGGTGCCGGCGGCGCAGCGCGCTGAGGCGCTCACCCACCGAGGCGGACTCGGGCGGACGAAGCTCCTCAGGCACCGCCGGCGCCTGGGTGGCGGCGTCCCACGTGCGCGCCGACTCGGCTGCCAACTCGTCCGGCAGCAGGGAGACCCAGCCGGGGGTCGCGGTGGTCGGTGAGGTGGCGTCCGTGGCGACCGTGCTGTCGGCGCGGCTCATCGTGACTCCTCCGAGAGGTGCGAGAGGACGGACGGGTCGGCGTCGCCGCCGCGCACGACCACCGAGCGGTAGGCGGCCGAGTCCGTCAGCAGGTTGGCGTGCCGTCCCCGGGCCGTGGCGACGCCGGACTCGAGCAGGATGATCTCGTCGGCGTGGTGCAGCAGGAGCGGTGAGGCGGTCATGACGACCGTGGTGCGTCCGGCGCGGTGCTCTCCGAGGCGAGCGGCGATACGGGCCTCGGTGTGGGCGTCGACGGCGGACGTGGGCTCGACGAGGACGAGGATGTCGGGGTCGGCGGCGAGCGCGCGCATCAGCACGAGCCGCTGGCGCTGACCGCCCGAGAGTCCGCGACCGCGCTCCTCCAGCTCGCCCTGCCACCCCCCGGGCAGCGCGTCGAAGACGTCGTCGGCTGCGGCCGTGTAGAGCGCTCGCTCGGCCTGCTCGCGGGTCAGCCGACCCAGCGGGTCGACGGCGGCGCGCAGCGTCCCCGCGAACACCTGCGGTGAGGTGTCGCTGACGAGGATGTGACGGCGTACGTCATCGAGCTCGACACGCGAGAGGTCGACCCCGCCGACGGTGACTCCCCACGGCTGGCGGGCGCGCTCCTCGTCGCGGTGGGCCTGCTCCTCCCGGGCACGGGCCCGCGCCGAGCGCTCACGTCGTGCCGCCCGACCCTTCATGTCCTCGGGGATCTCGTCGCTGACGAGCGCGCCCTCCTCGCTCGGCAGGTAGCGGCCGAGGCGGTCGGCGAGCGCGGCGGAGTCGTCGGGCACCGCCGAGACGACCATCGTCAGGATGCCCGGCCGGATGCTCGCCCCGGACTCGCGGTCGACGATCTCGGCGCCGGTGTCGAGCGTGGCCGGCTCGTCCGGGTGCACCCACGGCGGGCGCTGCGAGAAGACTGCGACCGCCTTGCGCGCCGAGACGACCGAGCGGGTCCACTTCTGGGCGAACTCGACGAAGGTGCGCATCGGCTGGATGAGGAAGAGGCCGTAGCCGAGGAAGCTGACGAGCTGCCCGACGGTGAGGCGGCCCTGGGCGACCTCCCGCGTGCCGAGCCACATGAGGGCCACGACGAAGCCACCCGAGAGCAGCACGCCGACGGACTCGACGGCGGCGAGCCAGCGTCCGGCCGAGACCCCGGACTGGCGCACGCGCTGGGACTGCCCGGCGTAGTTGCCGCCGAACGTCTCCTCGCCGCCGATGCCGCGCAGGATGCGCAGGCCGCCGACGATGTCGGTCGCCATCGACGTCAGCTCGGAGTTGCGCGAGCGCTCGACCCCCTGCCAGCGCTGCATCGGGCGCAGCAGCGGCGTGCCGAGCAGCACGAGCAAGGGGGCCGACACGAGCACGAGCACACCCATGCGCACCGACGTGCTGAGCACGATGGCGGCCACGACGAGGTAGGCGGCCAGCTGCGAGATCGCGCGGGTCGTGATCTCCATGAGCGCGCCGAACTGGTCGCCGTCGCTGCCCGAGACCGAGAGCACCTCACCCGTCGGCGTGCGCCGGGTCAGCACGTGACCGAGCTGGAGCGCCTTGCGGGTGACGAGCATCGTCGTGCCGTAGAGGGCGATCAGCCACTCCCGCACGATGACCGTGTGGAAGGCGATGCCGCTCGCCGCGCCGAACACCGTCACGACAGCAAGGGCCAGCACCCACTGCGCCGTCGCCGCCGAGTCGCCCGCGACGATGCCGGTGTCGATGGCCCGACCCACCATCCAGGGCCCCACGGTCTGCGGCACCATCCAGATGAGGGCGACGAGCAGACCGGCCCAGAACAGGCTGCCGTTCTGCCGCACCATCCACCAGAGGAAGGCCCGCGGCGAGCGGGTGTCGGGCGCGTCGGCGCCGCGGTCGGTGTAGGCCCTGATCTGGGGCGGGAAGTCTCGCATGGCCTGTCCACCCTAGGCGGGCACACCGACACGACCCCACCCATTTTCGGCGCGCCACGCGCACAGCAGACCCCCGCCGGAGGTGCAGCCGCTCTAGCCGGGCGACACGGGTCCGCCCGTCCCGCTGCGCGTGCTGGGTGAGGCGCCGATGCTCGAGAGGTTGCCGTGGGCCGCGTGTGTCCGGCCCATCGGTCCTTCGGCCATGGCACGGAACAGGTTGCGCGTCAGCGTCTGAGCGAAGGTGGCGGCACGTTCGTCGATGCGCTTCCGGGCCCGCGCCCCCCTGAGTCCGGCCGTCCACGCCATGGAGCCGACCGAGAAGACACCGGCGCCGCCGGTGGTCGAGTAGTAGGTCATGTCGGAGTGCGTGTCGGACCTCTGGAACTGCGGCACGGGCGAGTGCGCAACCACCTGCACGTTTGCCGGCGTGCCCGGCAGGGGGTAGGCCCGGTCGATCTCGGTGCCGACGAGACCGGCATACCTGTCGCCTCGTCGTGCTCCCGTCCCGGCGAGGAGGAAGAAGCCGGGATCATGCACCACGAGGTCGGCCTCGGCCGGGAACGCTTCATAGAGCATGCCGGTCAGCGAGTTCTCGGGGTCGGGACGTGGCGCCTGCCGCCACTGCACCGTGGTCTCGTCGCCGTGGACGGGGTCGCCCGTCCTCGACTTGTAGCAGGTGAGGAGCCGGCCGTCGCCCGAGAAGCGGGCGCGCCAGTAGACGGCGTTGGCGCCGAGGAAGGCGAGATTCGTGCCGGCGTCCCTCGCTGCCTCGACGTGCCGGCGCATGGGCACCGTCCAGTACTCGTCGTGTCCGGGCGAGACCACGCCCCGCGCGCCGGCGAGCAGGTCAGGCTCGCGGTGCAGGTCCCACGAGGTGACGTAGGCGAGATCCAGGTCAGGGGCGTCGAGGCTCTCGGCCATGAGGATCGGTCCCTGCTCGTAGGCGAGCACGAGCGGCGCGCCGTTGCGGTCGTAGGGCCGCTCGAAGCTCACGGCGCTGGCCCGGCCGGCCTGCTTGTCGGGTCCCTTGTAGAGGGAGTAGCCGCCCCACTGGTTGTAGGCCTGGTGGGTGGCCACCGCCGAGACGAGCACGAGGCGGCCGGCCGTCGTGCGGGACCGGACCACCATCGGCACGTACCTGGCGCGCGCCCCGGCCTGCAGTCGCAGCAGGTAGCTGCCCTCGGGCCACCCCGTCGTGCGGATGCGCAACGACTCCGGCCAGTCGCAGCGCACCGTGTGCAACGCATCGGTGCGCGGACCCGGCTGTCTGGTCACCGCGACCTTGCCGGATACCCAGACCTCACGGGCTCCGCTGCCGCCGTAGTGGCCGAGCCGATAGGCCCGAACCGTCACGGCGCCCAGCTCCGAGCTGAGGTGCAGCCCGAAGGGCTCGCCCGACAGCACGCTGTCCGTGTCGGTGTAGCCGGCGAGCTCGGTCTCCGAGGCGAGGTGAGCCTTGTCGATCCGCCACGCCGTGGTGCCCGGGTGCCTGTTCTCGGCGCGCACCCAGCCGGGGCCGCCGGACGTCGACCCGGTGGTCGCAGACGGGTCGGGGACGGACTGCGTGGACGTCGACGGCGTGGCGGGCGACGTCCTCGTGGACGCCACCGGTGACGGCTGCGTCGAGCCACCGGTGCACGCCCCCAGCGCCAGCGCCCCTGCACCCGTCAGGAGGGCTCGCCTCGACAGCCGCCACGCTTCGCTCGTCTCCCCCATGACCCGAGAGCCTAGGAGGGGTCTCTGAGCGCAGCCCGCACGCGCTCAGTGAGCTCCTGCCGCCCGGGCCAACGCGGCGAGGGCCTGGGTGAAGCACTGCTCGGGCGGCGTCACGAGGCCGGCCCCGACCTGTCCGGTGCCCGCGACCCGTCCGGCCATGCCGGTGTTGATCTGGGGCAGGATGCCGGTGCGCGCGACTGCGGCGACGTCGATGCCGGTGGGCGTTCCCCGGAACTCGAGGATGGGCACCTGGTAGGCCGTGTGCTCCCCCACCGTGATCTCGTACATCGTCTGCGTGGCGCGCAGCGCGAACGGCACGTCACCGCCGACGAACTTCACGATCGCCGGTGCAGCCGCCATCGCGAAGCCACCGATGCCGGCCGTCTCGGTGATCGCCGAGTCGCCGATGTCGGGGTTCGCGTCGTCCGGTCCGTAGGAGCCGAGGAAGAGACCCTCGGGGGTGTTGGCCGGCCCGGTGAACCACTCGTCGCCCGTGCCCGACACGCGGATGCCGAAGTCGGTGCCGTTGCGGGCCATGGTCGTGACCACTGACGATCCCGGGATGCCATGCGCGGCAAGGGTGCTCAGCTTGCACGCCGGCATGCCGAGGTTGAGGAAGAAGTGCTCGTTGGCCCCCGAGAACCGCACGGCCTCAGCGATGTCGCTCGACGGTGCGTCTGCCGTGATCATCGTCGGCAGCAGCTCGCGGAGCAGCATGAGCGAGCCGGCGCGGTTGCGGTTGTGCCCCTCGTCGCCCATCTGGAGCATCTGGGCGATGATCGTCTTGACGTCGATCGAGCCCTGCTCGACGCGGGCCCGGACGGCCTGCTGGAGGATCGGCCCGAGGATCGTGTTCATCCACCGCAGCCGGTCGATGACCTCGGGACCGTAGGCGCCGTAGCGAAGCACCTTCCCGAGCCCCTCGTTGAGCGAGCACCACGACGTGTTGTCGTGCACCTCGTCGCGCAGCTCGTAGACCCACATCGAGGGGCTGATGACGCCCGCCATCGGGCCGACGGCGTCGCGGTGGTGGCACGGCTCCAGCGTGATGCCGTCGCCACGCTCGAGCTTCGCCTCCGCCTCCTCGGCGGTGTCGGCGAGGCCCTCGAAGAGCATCGCGCCGATCAGCGCACCCTTGAGCGGCCCTGAGGCGCGGGCGAACTCGATCGGCGGCCCGGCGTGCAGGAAGGTGCCCCGCTCGAGTCCCAGTGCCTCGTGGGCCGGGCGCACGTCGACGAGGTCGGCGCCGGAAGCGGTCATCCGGCGCAGCGCCTCGGCGTTGGCGGCGTCCCGGCGCGCGTCGGCGAGGACCTGACGGAGGTCCCCGGCCGTGCCCGGCATCGGCGGCTGCCAGGCGGCCTCGGTCACCGAGACCGCTTGCGCCCGAAGGGCGTCCGAGAAGAGCGAGACACCTGCTGCCGCGACCGAGATGTCCCTTTCGAGCAGTCCGCGCAGTGGCTCGGCACCAGCGTCGCCGCCGTCCCGCGGCTCGCTCGCGTATGCCGTGCCGCCCGTCGGGCGCACGGGTGCTGCCACGTCGTGGCCGAGCAGGCGCAGGGCCTCGCGCGTCGCCTCGGCGTTGGAGAGCTGGACGTGGGCACCCGCCTGGACGAGCAGGCCGGCGCTGGGCTGCAGACCCTGGGGGTCACCCGCCGAACCCGTCAGCGACACGACGACGTCGAGGTGGCGCCCGTCGGCGGCTGCGGTCGCGAGCGCCGCGCGGATGGCCGCAGCCAGCTCGGGAGCCGGGTCGGCGTGCGCGCCGTGACCGAGCACGAGGTCGAGCAGCAGGACGCCGCAGCTCGGGTCGGCGGCCTCCACCGCGATCCGCTCGAGACGCAGCGACGGGTCGATCATCGGGTGGGCGCGGCCCTGCGTCATGGCGTCGTCGCCGAAGTCGATGACGACGTGCCCGGCGTCGCGCAGGTCGGGGCCCAGCGCAAGCTCGGGGCGCAACGGGATGTTGGACCGGATGTCACCGACGACCTCACCGGCCACGAGCATCGCCTCGTCGGCGAGCGTGCCGCCGCAGAAGAGGCCGCGCAGCGAGCTCCCCTGCGCCGCAGCGCCTCTGGCAGCAGCGCCTCTGGCAGCAGGCTCGAGCTCGGACGACTCCTCGGCGGAGCTGCCCGGGCCCCAGGACGGCCAGTGCTCCGGCACCGGCTGACCGGTGGCGGCCAGGGCCGACTCGACCGCCGCCGTCAGGTCGGGACGGCCCGCCCCCAGCGTGGCCCAGTGGACCGGCTTGCCGAGCGAGGCGGCATACGACTCCAGGTCGGCGAGCACCTCTGCTGCCGGGGGCTTGGAGACGACGATGATCGAGGTCGTCTCCGGGTCCGCCGCGAGTGCGGCGAGCGCCTGCTTGGTCGAGCGGGCGGCGACGGCGGACGACAGGTCGCGGCCGCCGACCCCGAGGCAGTGGCTGATCCCGACGCCGGCGGCGTCGAGCAGGCACATGACCTGCTGCGCCCCGGTGCCCGACGCTGCGACGAGGCCGACCGAGCCGACCTGCACGACGTTGGCGAAGCCCAGCGCGACACCGCCGACCACCGCGGTCCCGCAGTCGGGTCCCATGACGAGCACGTCGGCGTCGGCGGCGGCATCCTTGAGGCGGACCTCGTCCTCGACCGGGACGTTGTCGGAGAAGACCATGACCGACACCCCGGCCCGGACGGCGTCGAGCGCCTCTGCGACGGCGTGCTCGCCGGGGACCGACACGAGCGCCAGGTCGGCACCTGAGAGGCGGATCGCGCCGCCGAGGGTCCGGGCGGCGGGCGCCTCGCCCAGGCCGCCGGAACCGCCTGCAGCAGAATGGCTCTGGGTGAGTGCGGTTTCCAGCGCCGCCTGACCGGCCGCGACACCGGCCTCGTCGCCGCGGATCGCGACCACGAGGTCGTTGGGCGACGACGGGGGCACCTCGAAACCCATGCTGCGGATCACGTCGAGGTTCAGCTCGGTCGCCATCGCGACCTGGGCGGCCTCGACCCCGGGGGCGGCGGCGACGGTCCGCGACACCTGCATCAGGGTCACGGAGTCGAGGTAGGCGCCGGTTCTCAGCTCGACGTGGTCAGCCACGGTGGGCTCCTTCGTGGGATGTGGGTCGGGGGACGGACGGATGGGCGTCGACGGCACGCAGGGCACCGCTGACGCCGGACAGCAGGTCGCGACCGGAGGAGTGCCCGATGGCGAGCACCCGGTCGACGAGGTCGAGGAGGTCGCTCGGGGCGCCAGACGGCCCGACGGGCCCGGCGACGAGGGTCACGAGGCGCGCGACGTCCGGGACGGCATACCCCGTCCCGGCGGCGACGAGCAGGGCCGCGGACAGGCTCGTCGTCCGCGGCAGCACGCCCCGCACGGCGGTGCGGACCGACGACAGCGCGCTGCGGGACTCGGGCCGGTCGACGGCGGCGAGGGTGAGCAGGACGCCGCACAAGGCGTCGTCGCCGCTCGGGGTCAGGCCGCGCCCGACACCGATGAGGCCACGGACGCCCGGTTCGACCGACCAACCGGCGAGCGCCGCGGCCGTCAGGTCGTGGGCGAGGTCACCCAGCACCCCGGGCTCGGGGAGCGCGTCAGCGCCGACACACCCGCGCGGCGCCGGACGCACTCGCGCCGGTCGCAGCAACCGGGCGGCGACCACGTCGGCCCGCGGCAGGCGGACGCGCCCCTCCCCGACGACGACGCGGTCGCCCGGCTCGACGCCCCAGCGGACCTCGGTCGACGGCAGGGCGAGCCGCACGCCGATGGGCAGGGCGACCGCGTCGGAGGCGAGCACGGCGAGGACGCGTTCGTGCGCGCCGAGGTCGAGGTAGAGGCACGTCGGGAAGGCGGCGAGCACCCGGCAGCGCCGGAGCCCACCGGCCACCTCAGCGGCGACGAGCGGCGACACGGCGCCCGGCAGCAGCATCAGGTCGAGACCGTCGCCCATCCGCACCTCCGCTGTGTCACCGCGACCTCAGACGCGGACCGTTGCGGTGACGCTACCGACGCTGGGTATGGTGCGCTCATGGTGAAAGTTGCCAACGATCCGCCTCTCCCCGAGGGTGACTTGCCAGCCGCGGGGCGCGTCGTCGACCCCGAGCCCGAGGTGTCCGGCATCTCGCTGCGGCTGATCGCGGGACTGGCCGCCACCGCCCACGGCGTCGTCCGCGCCGACGCCCGTCGCCTCGACGTCAGCGTCGACAGCACGACGCAGCTCCGGTCGGCCCTGCGCGACGCGGCCGGCGGGGCTCGGCTGACCCACCGGCTCGTGCTCGCCGACGCGGCGGCGCTGGCGGACCAGGACGGCGACGCTGCCACCCTGCGCGAGGTCGTGGCTGCCCTCGACGCCGCGGGCGCCGCCGGGCTCGTCGTGTCGGGGACGAGCGGCACCGTGCTGGCAGCCCTCGTGGCCGCGGCGGAGTCGACCGGTCTCCCCCTCATCGACGTGCCGCTCGACCACATCGCCACCTTCACCACCGAGGTGCTGAGCGCCATCCTCGAGCACCAGACCGCCATCCTGCGCAGGCTCGAGGACGCCGACCGCGCGCTCGTGCAGATCGTCCTCGCCGGCGGTTCGCTCGACGACCTCTGCGAGCAGGTCGTCGGCTTCCTCGACGGCGCCGCGATGGTGACGACGACCGACGGACGCGTCATCGCCCGAGCCGGGTCGCAGCGCGAGCTCGACCACGCGCTGTCGCTCGAGTGCTTCGACCGCACCGGCCGGCTGCTCACCGAGGCCGAGCCGATGGGCCCGCGGCCCGACGGCCCCACGGCCAACCGCTCCGCCGTGCGCATCGTGGCGGGGCACCTGGACCACGGCGTGCTCATGGCCTTCTGCAGCCACCGGCACCTGACCGTCGACGACGTGCGCCTGCTCGAGCGCGCGGCGACCGTCGCGGCCCTCGCCATCACCAAGGACCAGGCCGTCTCGGCCGTCGAGAGCAAGTACCGCGCCGAGTTCCTCCGCGACGCCCTGGCCGGACGCGCCGGCTCCCCCGTCGACGCCGTCGCCCACGCGAGCTCGCTCGGCTGGGACATCGACCGGCCCATGGTCGTCGTCGTGGCCGAGACCGACGAGGACGACGACCGCTCCAGCCGGGACGCCGACGAGGTTCGCTTCCTCCAGCAGCGGTTCGCCCGCGCGTGGACGCACGCCGTGGCCGTGCGCGACTCCCGTTCTCCCGTCATGGGATTCAGCCGGGAGGTCGTCGCGCTGATCGGTGTCCCGGCGGAGGCCGAGACCGACCAGGTGATGCGGATCGTCGGCGAGTACGTCCGCGTCGTGCGCGGCGACGGCGGCGGTGGCCGCAGGTCGTTCTCGGCCGGGGTGTCGCGGCCGATCAGGTCCGTCGCCGGCCTGCCCCACGCCTACGACGAGGCCCTCTCGGCGGTCACGGTCGGCCGCCAGATGCACGGCGACGGCGCCCTGACCCACGTCGACGGCCTCGGCATCTACCGCCTGCTGGCCCTCATCCCCGACGGCGCGGACCTTCGCCGCTTCGTCACCGAGTCGCTGCGCGAGCTCGCCACCGACGACTCTCCCGAGTACGCCGGCCTGCGCCAGACCCTGAGCATCCTCATCGACACGAACATGAACGTCGCCGAGACCGCGCGCCTTCTCTTCTTCCACTACAACACGCTGCGCTACCGCATCGGCAAGCTCGAGAAGATCCTCGGCCCCTTCACGACCGACCCCGACCTGCGCCTGACGCTCGCCCTCGCGCTCAAGATCCACCAGATGCGCGGCATCTGACCTGTTCGCCCAGCGATCGCGTATGCCGTGTCGCCCAGTTCGTGGAACATCGCACCCCCTCACGGGGGTAGTCACCTTCCACAGACCTCCGCCCCTGTGGAGGGTCGGCGCCGACAAGAACCTGATCCGACGACGATCCGGGGATGGATGCGCTCCTCCGAGCCAGGGCCGCCGGTCAGTCCGGCCTGCTGAGCCGCGCCCAGGCGCTCGCGGGCGGCCTCACCCCGAAGGCAGTCCAGTGGCGGCTCAGCCGCGGCAGGTGGCAGGTCGTGCACCCGGGCGTCTACCAGACGATGCCGGGCAGGGATGGTTGGGAGACCCAAGCGGTGGCAGCCCTGCTGCATGCAGGGGACGGGTCATCGTTGTGCGGGATCAGCGCCGCCTACGCGTGGGGCCTCGTCCGGCAGGCTCCCGACGCGATCCACGTCGTCGTGCCGGCCGCGCGTCGAGTCCGGCCCGTGAGCGGCGTCGTCGTGGTCCGCAGTCGACACGCCTCCGAGCGGGTCGACCCCCTCGCTTGGCCACACCGCACGACGGTCGAGCACACGGTGCTCGACCTCGGGGCGAGTCGCGGCTCCGACCGCGCGGTCGCCCTTGCGGCGAAAGCCATCGGACTCGAGCTGACGACCTCAGAAAGGCTTCGGCATGCCGTGCTGCAGCGACCGCGACAGCGTGACAGGAGCCTCCTCCTCGAAGTCCTCACCGATGTGGCCGACGGGTGCGAGAGCCCGGCCGAGCGACGTTACGTCCAGGACGTGGAGCGAGCCCACGGCCTTCCCCGCGGCCGCCACCAGACGCCCTACGGACGAGCCGGCCGGCGCGACGTCGAGTACGAGTGGGGCATCGTCGTGGAGATCGACGGGAGGCTGGGGCACTCGACGTGGGCCGAGGTGCAGCGTGACGGTCGGCGCGACCGGCGAAGCCTGGCCTCGGGACGCGTCACCCTCAGGTGCTACTGGACTGACCTCGTGCCGACCGCCTGCATGCTCGCCGGCGAAGTTGCCCACGTGCTCTGTGACCGCGGCTGGCACGGCCGTCCGCGGTCGTGCGGGCCCGCCTGCACCATCGACGAGCGCTCGCCCATGTGGAACAACACACCCCGCTGACGGGGTTCGACCTTCCACGCCGGGACCGCTGGGACCCGCCGGGAGGGACCACACGGCATACGTCATGACATGCCAGAGGGGCTCCGTCGGCGTGTATCAACGTTTGACGAACGCAATCCCCTGAGGTGGGAGTAGTTTTCGGCCATCCCGGAGTGGGACGTGACCCACATCACCGAATGTGGCAACCATAGGAGTCGGAATGGCTTTGGGCTTGGGCTGGAAACTGCACGGGGACGGCAAGACGATGGGCCCCGACGACGTCGTGGCCCCTGACGAACGGCTGTCGTGGGGCAAGACGGTCGGACTGGGTGCGCAGCACGTCGTCGCGATGTTCGGGGCGACCTTCGTCTTCCCGCTGGTCATGGGTCTCAACCCCCAGCTCGCGATCATGATGAGCGGGATCGCGACGATCTGCTTCCTGCTCATCGTCAACGGGAAGGTCCCGAGCTACCTCGGCACGTCGGCGAGCTTCGTCGGTGCCGTGGCCGCCATCCGGGCCCAGGGGGGCACGTCCCAGGAGGTGACGGGCGCGATCCTCGTCGCCGGCGTCGTGCTCGCGCTCGTCGGTGTGGCGATCCACTTCGCCGGGTCCGCGGTGCTGCACAAGGTGCTCCCGCCGGTCGTGACGGGCGCGGTCGTCATGCTCATCGGCTTCAACCTCGCGCCGGTCGTCGCCAGCATCTACTGGCCGCAGGACCAGTGGGTGGCGCTGCTCGTCATGACCTTCACGATCATCTGCGCGGTCGCCTTCAAGGGCTTCGCCTCGCGCATCGCGGTCTTCCTCGCGCTGGTCTTCGGCTACATCATCTCGTGGCTCTTCGACAAGATGTTCGGACAGATCACCTCCTTCGACGCCGGTGCCGGCAAGGTCACGACGCACTTCCGCACGAACTTCGACAACCTCGCGGCCCAGCCCTGGTTCGGCCTGCCGCCGTCGACCGGCACGATCGGCCCTGACGGCAAGGCCATGGTCGGCATCCACGCGCCATCGTTCTCGGTCGCCGCGATCCTGCTCGTCCTCCCGGCGGTCATCGCGCTCATCGCGGAGAACACCGGTCACGTCAAGGCCGTCGCCGAGATGACGAAGGCGGACCTCGACCCCTACATGGGTCGCGCCATCGCGGCCGACGGCATCGGCACGGTCATCGCGAGCTCGGTCGGCGGCTCGCCGACGACGACGTACGCCGAGAACATCGGCGTCATGGCGGCCACCCGCGTCTACTCGACGGCTGCCTACTACGTCGCCGCGATCGTCGCGATCGTCTTCGGACTCTCGCCGAAGTTCGGGGCGCTCGTCGCCTCGGTGCCCGGAGGGGTGCTCGGCGGCATCACCGTCGTGCTCTACGGCATGATCGGCCTGCTCGGCGCGAAGATCTGGAAGGAGAACGGGGTCGACTTCGGCAACCCGATCAACCTCGTGCCCATCGCGGCCGGCATCGTCATCGGCATCGGCGGCGTGTCGCTCGTCTTCACCTCGGACTTCACGCTCGGCGGCATCGCGCTCGGCACGATCGTGGCCGTCGTCGCCTACCACGTCGCCCGCGCCGTCGCCCCGGCCGACCTGCGTGAGCGGGCCGACGCCGCGCGGGGCACGATGATCTCGCTCGGCGAACGGGAAGGGGACTACGGCGACGCCGACGGCATCGACGACCTCTACCAGGACCGACCGGGCGGACCGGACCTGCGCCGCCGCTGACGCCACACGCACCACCGGCCCGTGGGCCTCCGATCTCGCATCGGGGGCCCACGGCCGTTCACGGCAGAAGTTGCCAAAAGCCCACGTGCAGCCATGCACGACGATCACTAGTCCCCACCGGGGGTCGGAAGGCAGGATCGGTTCGGTGAAGCCCGCCCCCTTCGAGCACCACGCACCGCTCACCGTCGAGCAGGCCGTCTCCGTCCTCACCGAGGTCGGTCACGACGGCAAGGTCCTCGCGGGCGGCCAGAGCCTCATCCCCATCCTCAACATGCGGCTGGCCTCGCCGGCCCACCTCGTCGACATCAACCGCGTCGCCGGTCTCGACACCGTCGAGGTGACGCCCGCGGCCGTCCGCGTCGGTGCCCTCGTGCGCCACGCCGCTCTCGAGCGCTCCGAGAGTGCGTATGCCGTGCTCCCCCTCCTCCGCCAGGCCCTCGTCAACGTCGCCCACCCTGCGATCCGCAACCGCGGCACCACCGTCGGCTCCATCGCGCACGCCGACGCGGCCGGTGAGATGCCGGCGATCCTCGCCCTGACCGACGGGGTCGTCGAGGTCGCGGGACCGTCCGGATCGCGTGAGATCGCCTGGTCCGACTTCTTCCTCGGCGCTCTCGAGACCTCGCTCGCGGCTGAGGAGCTCGCTGTGGCGGTGCGTTTCGGGCGTTTCCCCGCCGGCACCGGCACGGCCTTCACCGAGGCGGCCCGTCGCCACGGTGACTACGCGATGGCCGGTGTCGGCGTCGCCGTCACCGTCGCCGACGGCGTCGTGTCCGCGGCCCGCGCCTCGTTCGTGTCCGTCACCGACGTGCCGACCGTCCTCGACCTCGCGCCGGCCCTGGGAGGCGTCGAGCCGGGCACGGCCGCCTGGGACGCCGCCGTCGACGTGGCCGCCGAGGCCGTGCGCGAGCACGTCGCGCCCGAGGGCGACATCCACGCGAGCGCCGACTACCGCCGCATGCTCGTCACGGAGCTGACCCGCCGAACCCTCCCCCAGGCCGCCGACCGCGCAGGAGCCACCGATGACTGAGACGACCAGCGAGACCCTCCACGACGTGACGGTCACGGTCAACGGGGTGCGCCGTTCCGCCGCCGTCCCCGCCCGCCGGCTGCTCTCGGACTTCCTCCGCCACGACCTCGAGCTCACCGGCACCCACGTCGGGTGCGAGCACGGCGTGTGCGGCGCCTGCACCGTCCTCGTCGACGGCGCGCCGATGCGCTCGTGCCTGATGTTCGCCGTCACCGCGCAGGACCATGCCATCACGACGGTCGAGGGCCTGTGCTCGGCCCCCGACGCCCGGGTGGCCCCCACCGGTGAGTCGATGAACCCGGTCCAGCAGGCCTTCGCCGAGTGCCACGGGCTGCAGTGCGGCTTCTGCACCCCGGGCTTCCTCACCACCGTGACGGCCTACCTCGAGGAGAACCCGTCCCCGACGAGCGAGCAGGCGCGAGAGGCGATCTCGGGCAACCTGTGCCGCTGCACCGGCTACCAGAACATCGTCAAGAGCGTCCTGCGCGCCGCCGAGATCAGGTCCGAGCGTGCGGGCGGGCCGACGGCCGAGGAGCAGGCATGACGACCCAGATGTTCGGGGCGCCGATCAAGCGCAAGGAGGACCCGCGCCTCGTCACCGGTGGCGGCCGCTACCTCGACGACCTCGGTCACGACGCCCTCGCCGCAGCGTTCGTCCGCAGCCCGCACGCGCACGCCCGCATCGTCGACATCGACGCGTCCGACGCGGTCGACGTCGAGGGCGTCGTCGGCATCTACGTCCACGAGGACCTGCCGGGCAGGGTCGCCGAGCCGCTGCCGCTGCTCATCCCGCACCCGACGCTGACCCACGGCCGCACCGGCTACGCCCTGGCCAAGGACGAGGTCAACCACGTCGGTGAGCCCGTCGTCATGGTCGTCGCGACCGACCGCTACGTCGCCGAGGACGCCTGCCAGCGGATCCGCGTCACCTACGACCAGCTTCCCGTCGTCGTCGGCATCGAGACCGCCCGGGACGGCGAGCAGCTCGTCCACGACGACGTGCCCGGCAACGTCGCGGCCCACATGCTCCAGGAGGTCGGTGACGTCGACGCCGCGATGGCCGCCGCGCCGCACACCCTGACGCTCGACCTCGACATCGAGCGCAGCGCCTGCATGCCGATGGAGGGCCGGGGCGTCTACGCGCGCTGGGACCGCGACCGCGGCGAGCTGCGGATGTACTCCTCGACCCAGACCTCGACCGGCGTGCGCGCTGCCGTCGCCGCCAAGCTCGACCTCCCCCTGGCGAAGGTCGAGTGCATCGCCCCCGACGTGGGCGGCGGCTTCGGCGTCAAGATCGTCCACCCGTGGCCCGAGGAGGTCCTCGTGCCGTGGGCGGCCATGCTCGTCGGCCGCCCGGTCAAGTGGGCCGAGGACCGACGCGAGCACTTCATCAGCGCCGCGCACGAGCGGGGTCAGCTGCAGCAGGTCACGGTCGGCTTCGACGACGACGGCCACCTGCTCGCGCTCGACGTGAAGCTCTGGCACGACAACGGCGCCTACACCCCCTACGGGATCATCGTCCCGATCATCACCTCGACCCAGCTGCTCGGCCCCTACAAGCCGGGCACGTACCGGTGCGAGTTCTGGTCGCTCTACACCAACACCGTCCTCGTGACGCCGTACCGTGGCGCTGGGCGCCCGCAGGGCTGCTTCGCGATGGAGCGCACGATGGACGCCATCGCCGACGAGCTGGGCCTGGACCGCACCGAGGTGCGCTCGCGCAACTTCATCCTCCCGAGCGAGATGCCGTGGGACCACGGCCTGCTCTTCCAGGACGGCCGCCCGCTCAAGTACGACTCCGGCGACTTCCCGGCGAGCCTGGCCAAGCTCAAGCAGCTCGTCGGCTGGGACGACTTCGCCGACTACCGTCGCCAGGCCGAGGCCGAGGGACGCAAGGTCGGGCTCGGAATCGGCTGCTATGTCGAAGGAACCGGCGTCGGCCCCTACGAGGGCGGCCACATCCAGGTCGAGACGAGTGGCCGGGTCAACGTCGCCACAGGCCTGACCTCGCAGGGCCAGGGACACGAGACCGTCTTCGCCCAGATCGTCGCGCAGGAGCTCGGCGTCCGCATGGAGGACGTCTTCGTCACGACCGGCGACACCCGCAAGATGCCGTATGCCGTGGGCACCTTCGCGTCCCGAGCCGCGGTCATGAGCGGCAGCGCCATCGCCCTCGGCGCCCGCCAGGTGCGCGAGAAGGCGCTGCGCATCGCCGCCGACGCGCTCGAGGTGTCGCCCGACGACCTCGAGATCGTCGACGGCACGGTGCGCGTCAAGGGCGCCCCCACGACGTCCATGAGTCTGGGCACCGTGTCGGTGCTGTCGAACCCCCTGCGGTACGCGTTCGACGAGGCGGCAAAGGCCGCAACGCAGTTCGCCGGGACCTTCGACCCCGACAAGCCTCCGGTCGCCGAGGGCGAGGAGCCGGGTCTCGAGGGCAAGGGCTTCTACTCCCCCACCCAGGCGACCTTCGCCAACGGCATGCACGCGGCCGTCGTCGAGACCGACCCGGTCACGGCCGAGATCAAGATCCTGCGCTACTGCGTGATCCACGACTGCGGCACGATGATCAACCCGATGATCGTCGAGGGCCAGGTCCACGGCGGCGTCGCGCAGGGCGTCGGCGGCGCGCTCTACGAGCGGATGGCCTACGACGAGTCCGGTCAACTGCTCAACGCGAGCTTCATGGACTTCCTCATGCCCTACGCGTCCGAGGTGCCGACCATCGAGGCCGACCACCTCGAGACACCGTCCCCGCTGAACCCGTTGGGCATCAAGGGCGCCGGCGAGGCGGGCTGCATCCCCGTGTCGGCCGTCATCGCCTCGGCCATCGAGGACGCCGAAGGCTTCCCGATCACCCGGATGCCGATCTCGCCCAACGACCTCTGGGACCTGCGCCGCCGCCACGCCGACGGCGAGATCCCCTCCCTGCACCGCCTCTCACGCACGTCATCGAAGGAGCCGACCGCATGAAGATCACCGGATCCGCCACGCTCGCGGCCGACCCGCAGCAGGTGTGGGACGCCTTCCACGACCCGGCCGTGCTCGCGCGGTGCCTGCCGGGCTGCGAGCGCCTCACCGAGCTCGGGCCCGACCACTACGCAATGACCGTCACGGCGGGCGTCGCCGCGATCAAGGGCACCTACGACGGGGAGGTGTCGCTGCGCGACCCGCAGCACCCCGGGTCGTTCACCATGAAGGCCTCGGGTGCGGGCGCGCCGGGCACCGTCGACGCCGACGTCGTCGTGCGGCTCGCGCCGTCGACCGCCGGTGGCACTGACCTCACCTACGACGCCGACGCCTCGGTCGGCGGAGTCATCGGCGGAGTCGGACAGCGCATGCTCGCCGGCGTCACCAAGAAGATGGCCGGCCAGTTCTTCTCGGCCGTCGACGCCGACATCTCCGGCGTCCGCGTCCCCACCCCGGGCGCTCCCGCAGCCGTCGCGCCGACGGCAGCACCCGGCATACCCGGTGGGGCGCCTGCGCCCGTGTCGTATGCCGGACGGCCGGCTCCCGCAGCGCCGTTCGCCGGGCGCGACTACGCCCTCGGCGTCGTCACCGGCGGCGTGGTCGCCCTCGTCGGCGTCGTCGTCGGCTGGGCCATCGGACGGAGGAGCTGACGATGCGCGCGTTCACCGCTGCGGCCGTCCAGGTCGCCCCCGTGCCGGCTCCGCTCAGCCCCGAGACGATCCGCACCAACCTCGACACGTGCGTCGAGATGACCCGCCGGTGCGTCGAGGCAACCGGCGCCGAGCTGGTCGTCCTGCCAGAGACGGCGAGCACCGGCTTCACCCCCGGCTGCTCCAAGGAGGAGCTCTGGGACCTCGTCACCGAGCTGCCCGGCGCCATGATCGAGCCGATCCAGGCCGTGGCCCGTGAGCTCGGCGTGCACATCTGCTTCGGCACCTACGAGCGGGGACCGGAGCGCGGCGTCGTCTACAACTCGTCGGTGCTCATCGGCCCGTCGGGAGACCTGCTCGGGACCTACCGCAAGACGCACCCGTTCTGCTCCGAGATCGTCAGCGGCGGCGGGTGGGTCACACCGGGTGACACCGTCACCGTGTGCGACACCGAGCTCGGCCGCATCGGGATGATCATCTGCTTCGACGGCGACTACCCCGAGCTCTCGCGCATCCAGGCGGTGCAGGGCGCCGAGGTCATCTGCCGGCCGTCGGCACTGCTGCGCTCGGCCGACATCTGGGACCTCACGTCACGGGCCCGCGCCTACGACAACCACGTCTACGTCATCGGCGCCAACGCCGTCGGCGCCGACCCGGCAGGCGTGCTCTACTTCGGCAACTCGCACATCGTCACCCCGATCGGGCACATCGTGGCCAAGGCCGCGACGCATCCGGGCTGGGTCACGGCACGGCTGGACCCGGCCGAGGCGCTCTCGTCGCTGACGCCGGGGTCCAGCGTTGGTCAGGCGTTCGACCACCTGCGCGACCGCAACCTCGACCTCATCCGCAACCACCGCGAGGACCTCGAGCGACCGGCGGAGACGTCGTTCCCGCACGCCCCGATCCACCGCGGCGAGGCCGGCTGACGGGCCACCCCACCGGCCGACGACCATTGGTCGACGTCGACCGCCGTCTGCGGCGTGTCGGCCCGCGTGCCGTCGGCCGGCGCGCACCAACGGTCGTCTGACGGCATACGCGTGCAGTGACGTCAGCCCGCGGGGAGGCCGGAAGCGACCTTCCGGTGCGACATCGCATACACCGCGGCCAGGAGCAGTGCCACGATGATCGCGATCACGAGGACGACGAGGCCGGTGGGGTTGCTCCAGAGCACGAGGACCAGGGCGCCGAGGGCCACGACCGCTCCGGCCGCCACGGCGGTGTGATCGGCGACCGCCGCGCCGACAGGCCCGTTGCGGAGCGAGTCCCAAGCACCTCGCGTGGCCGTGGTCACTCCGCCGCCCGCCCGGGCGAGGAGGGCCCGCTGGCCGAGCAGGACGGCGATCAGCGCCACGACCAGCGCGATGATGAAGATGAGGCGGATGCCGTCGCGGAGGAACCGCGTCACCGTGTCGAAGATGTAGGCCGACGCCTGCGGCGTCACGACGTCGGTCGGCATCTGGTCGAGATAGACCTCGCGCAGCACGACGAGCGCGAGGCGCAGCAACACCATGCCGATCGCCGTCGAGAGCGCCGCCCAGAGCAGGGCGCGGCGCCGGCGTCCCCGAGCCAGCGCGACGGCGCCCGCCAGCAGGACCAGCCCGATCCACGGCAGCCAGTTCGCCAGGGTGTTGAGCCACCGCACGACCTGTTGCGCACGGTCGACGCCTTGGAGGCGGGCGATCTCGATCGTCGCGCCGACCGTCGGGATGTTCTGCGCGATCCCGAGGCCGGCCGTCACCAGCCGTGCCTTCACCTGCTCGATGATCGGGCCCAGGTTGAGCATGACCGCCCCGTTGCTGGACACCGTGACGGCCTTGCCCTGGTCCTCCCCGGTCAGGAGACTGACGAGCGCGTTGTGGCCGGCCCGGTTGGCGGCCGTCCACAGTGTGACGAACGCGTCGCTCGTCACCGCCTTGTGGACCGCGGTCCCGATGAGCCCGGAGACTCCACTCTCGATCGGGGCCTTGAGTCGCGCGGCCTGGGGTGGGAGCGCTTGGAGCGCCTGGTCGACGAAGGCTCCGATGTCGAGACGGGCGGCGATCTGCTGGTTCACCGCAGCCTCCACGGAGGCCTGCACGTCCGGGTTGGATGCCAGCGGCTCCATGTTGGTGACGTAGCGGTCGGTGTCGAGGACCTGGTTGCGGGCCCAGACGGCCGGCACCGCGAGCGTCAGGCACAGCGCGCCGAGGATGGTGAGGATGACCACGGCCGTGGTCCGCGCGGCGTGCCGCGCCCGGACCGCTCTGGGTGACTCGAGCTCGGCGTTGCGACGACGGAGCCGCTCGATCTCGGCCTCGAGCGCCGCCACGTCCCTGGTGCGCACGGGTTGCGTCTGCGCCTTGCCCGTTCCGTCGCCGCCGACGGCTGTGTGTTCGTCCGTGGTCATTGCTTCGCCTCCCAGAGCTCCGGTCGTCATGTCGGCCGAGTCCATGCCTGCTGGTCCGGCCCACGGGTCAGGCCTCCACGCCCACCGTCGCGCCGTCCGGGCAGCGGGTCATCATGCTCTGAGGGTGAGGCTTCCGCACTGGCTGCTCACCCTCTGCGCATGAGGTGGACGCACCCACGGAGGCGGAGCATGGATGCCATGCCACCCGATGCCGACCGCCCTCGCGCCGGACCGCGCCGGGCCGGGCAGCTCGTCGGCCGGGGCCGGGACCTCCAGGCCCAGGCGGGTCGCCGCCTGCTCGACGCACGGGAGGAGCACGTCACGATCAAGCTCCTCACCGATGCCTTCCGAGAGGACCGGGACACCGGAGGAGCCCTGCTCGCCGGTGCCCTCGCCTTCCGGCTCTTCCTGTGGCTGCTTCCTGCCTGTCTGGTCGTGGTGGCGCTCCTCGGCTTCTCGAACGCCGACGAGGTGGGCCGAGGCCTGACCGGCGCAGGACTCGGCGGCTTCACCGCGTCGACGATCGCCCAGGCCACGGCGCAGGCTCATCAGGGTCGGTGGTTCCTGCTCCTCGTCGGCGTCGTGGCGCTCTACTCGACCTCGGTGGGACTGGCGAAGGCCATGTGGATCGGCACGAGCCTCGCGTGGCACCTGCCCGTCTCGAGGCTGCGACGGCCGCCGCGGGCCGCAGGAGCCGTGGTGGCCCTGCTGCTGCCGGCCGTCGCGCTGACCCTCGCGGCGAACTGGCTGCGCTCGGTGACCTACACGATCGGGCTCGTCATCACGCTCGTGATGCTCCTGCTCTACATCCTCTTCGGCTGGTTCATCCTCAGCCTGCTCCCACGCCCCGCGCAGGCCTCGGTCACCGACCTGCTGCCCGGTGCCCTGCTCATCGGGGTGGGCATCCAGGTCCTGCACCTCGTCAGCGCCTTCTACCTCGTCAACCGCATCAGCAGCTCCTCCCAGCTCTACGGCGCGCTCGGCGCGGCCGCCACCCTGCTGCTCTGGGGCTACCTGCTGGCCCGCATCCTCGTCGGCGCCTCGACCCTCAACCACACCCTGTTCCGCTACCGCGACGTGGCCCGGCTGCCCGACCGCCTGTCCGTCGACGAGGCACATGGGTCCTTCTCCGTTCGTGGGCTGCCGGCCCGGCTCCGGGCCGACTGGCGCGGTCTGGTGGCCGACCTGCGGCAGGGCCGCGGGCCCACGACCGGAGGCCCCGCACCTGGAGCGGGGTCGGGCTCCGGCTCCGGCTCCGGCGACGGCGACACGGAGCCGATCGCCACCCTCACGGTCTGGCGCTTCGACGACGAGGACGGCGCCGAGGCGGCCAGCCGCACCCTGGGCGAGCTGGAACGGCAGGGCGCGCTCCGGCTCATCGACGCAGCCGTGGTGACGTGGCCCGTGGGGACCCGTCGGCCGCGGGCGTCGCAGGTCCTGACGGGAGCAGCGACCGGGGCACTCGGTGGCTCCTTCTGGGGGCTGCTCTTCGGCATCATCTTCTTCGCGCCCCTGCTCGGCCTGGCCGTCGGCGCGGCGGCCGGAGCGCTGGGCGGTTCGCTGCGCACCGCAGGCATCAACGAAGCGTTCGTCCAGCAGGTCCGCGACGAGGTCACGCCCGGCACGTCGGCCCTGTTCGTCATGACGACGGACGTGGACGTCGACCGGGTCCGCGACGCGTTCCTGTCCCACCGGCCGACCCTGATCCACACGAGCCTCACCCCCGAGCAGGACGCGGCGTTGCGGGAGTACTTCCGCACCTGAGCCGCGTCACCCCCCGGGCGACGTGGGGCCGTCGTCCGTCGCCCGCCCCTCCTCGGCCTGACCGTCGTCCCGCTCCGAGGCGGACGCCCAGTCGTAGACCACCGACGAGCGCAGGAGGACGTCTGCCCCGGACCGGTTCTCCGGGCTGACGACCACCCAGAGGAGCACCACGGGGAAGAAGACGCACAGCAGGGCCCGCGCAATGGCGACCCACGGCCGCAGGCGCCGCCCGCGCGAGTCGACCACGCGAAGCCCGAGCAGACGGCACCCGTAGCTGCGTCCGGTCGTCGCCCACGCCAGGGCGAGGTAGCAGGCCAGGAAGCCGAGGAAGGCGATGAGCAGCAGGGCGAAACCCGGCTCGGGGAACCGGAAGGTGCGCGGGTCCAGCACGAAATAGGCCGCGACGGCGCCCGCATACCCCAGGGCGACCGCGACCACGGCGACGGCTGCATCGACGGCCGCGGCCAGGAACCGCGTGACGATGCCCGCACGGTGGCCCTGGACGGGTCGCGCGACCCGGGGCACCGCGATCCGCGCGATCGGGTTCCGAGGCGGCTGCGCCGGCTGTTGCACGGCTGTCCTCAGTGCACGAGCCCGGGGTCACCCGGGCCGGGGCGGTTCGTGTGACGCGTGCGGGACCCTTCGGACGCCTCCTCGAACGTCGAGCCCGGGGTTCGCTCAGGTCGGTGGAGAAGCCGGTCGACGACGTGCGCCACCCGTTCGTCCGCCCCGATGCCCTGCCTGCGGACCTCGCGCAGCCCCTCGGACGCCATCGAACCCGTCGAGCTGCGGATGATCCCGGGCAGGTCGATCCCCTCGACGACGTACTCGGCCAGCTCGATGAGGTCGAGCTTGGCCACCACCGCGTCGAGGTCTGCCCGCGCCACGACCCCGTCCACGTCGATCCGGTCGATGATGCGCTGCAGGTCCACGCGTGCCACAGCACGGTCCAGGTCCGCCCGCGCGACCACGGCGTCGACGTCCACCCGGTCGATGATCGCCCCGATGTCGACCCGCGCCACAGCACGGTCCAGGTCCGCCCGCGCCACCACCGCATCCACGTCGACGCGGTCGATGATCGCCCCGATGTCGACCCGGTCGATGATGGCGTCGATGTCGACCCGGTCGATGATCGTGTCGATGTCGACCCGCGCCACAGCACGGTCCAGATTCGCCCGAGCGACCACCGCATCCACGTCGACCCGGTCGATGATCGCCCCGATGTCGACCCGGTCGACGATCGCGCCGATGTCGACGCGGCGGACCACGGCGTCGAGGTCCACCCGCTCGACGGCCCGGTCGAGGTCCACCGCGCGAACGACCGCGTCGAGGTCGACATGGTCGATGACGACATCGGTGACGTCCACGAGCTCGAGGACGGCCTCGACCACGGCGGCCGCGACCCGGCGAGCCAGGTACAGGGCGCGCCGGTCGAGGTCCCGCCGCCGCGACCGCCCGCTCCGGAGCACGTCCTGCGACCAGTCCGTGTGCACGGCCCGGTCCTCCAGCCGGCCCAGAGCCGACGACACAGGGCCCGTGACGAGGCCCGTGACCACCCTCGTGAACAGCGCGGGCGCACGGACCCGCTCGACGGCCCGGCCAGCGGCGGCCGCACCGACCGATGCCAGACCGAGCAGCAGGTCGGCGACGTCAGTCGGGCCGAGGGGCTCGAACCGTGTGACCGGCCCAGCTCGCCCGGCCTCGTGCGCCGCCGTGCTCTCCATGCGTCGTCCTCATCGCCCTCGGCGCCATGGCCCGCACGGGCCGGGCACCTGTGACTGGTTGCACCTCCAGCATGCGTCGCCTCGCCCCGCCGGGCATCACCCTCGGCGAGTGAAGCCGCCCACCTCGGCTCAGGGCCGAAGTCGGGCAGCCCTCTCGGCGAGGTGGCGCTGCTCCGCCTCGTTCGTCGCGGTCGCGGCCGCCCGGTCGAGCAGCTCGGCAGCTGCCGCGGTGTCGCCCGCCATCTCGAGCAGCTGGCCCCGGACGGCGAGCCACCGGTGCGTCGTGCCGAGCCGGTCCTCGACCTCGTCGACCACCTCGATCGCAGCCTGCGGACCGCGCACCATCGCCACGGCCACCGCGCGATTCAGCGTCACCACCGGGTTGCCGGTGACGTCCTCGAGCAGACCGTAGAGGGTCAGGATCTCCTCCCACTCCGTGTCGGCCGCCGTCGGGGCCCGGTCGTGCACCGCGGCGATGGCGGCCTGCAGCTGGTACTCCCCCACGGCCCCGTGCGCCATCGCCCGACCGAGCAGGTCGAGCCCTTCGGCGACGAGCGGCCGGTCCCACCTCGAGCGGTCCTGCTCCGGCAGCGGCACGAGCGCGCCCGAGGCATCGCTGCGTGCCGGACTGCGTGCCTCGAGGAGGAGCATCAGGGCGAGCAGGCCCTGGGCCTCCGCATGGTCGGGCACGCCGCCGACGAGCAGCCGCGTCAGGCGGATCGCCTCGCGGGAGAGGTCGATCCGCTGCACCGTGTGGCCGTGCGTGCTGGCATACCCCTCGTTGAACAGGAGGTAGAGGACGTGCAGCACGGATCGGAGACGGGCATCGCGATCGGGAGCGGACGGCATACGAAAGGGCTCTCGTGAGGCGCGGATGGTCGCCTTGGCGCGACTGATCCGCTGGGCCATCGTGGCCTCCGGCACGAGGAAGGCGCGCGCGATCTCACCCGTCGTCAGGCCGCCGACGGCGCGCAGCGTCAGCGCGATCGCCGATGCCGGGGTGAGCGACGGGTGGCAGCACAGGAGCAGCACCGTGAGGCTGTCGTCGTGGTCGACGGGGTCGTATGCCGGCACCTCCCAGGCGATGACGCGCGCCTCCCGGTCGCGCCGGGCCGCGTCGCTGCGCCACACGTCGACGAGGCGCCGCGAGGCCGCGGTCACGAGCCAGGCCCGTGGCTCGTCCGGCACACCGTCGACGGGCCAGTGGCGCGTCGCGGCCAACAGGGCCTCCTGCACGGCGTCCTCGGCCGAGTCGAAGTCGCCGAAGCGGCGGCTGACGATGCCGACGACCTGCGGCGCGAGCGCGCGCAGCAGGTCGTCGACGGCGGGAGTTGCGCTCAGCTGGAGGCACCCGCCGTGCGCAGGAAGGCGTCCATCTGCTCGGGGTCCGCGGGCGCGTGGTCCATGACCTGGCGCACGTGGATGGGCTGGCGCGTCGGGCGGCCGCCGCGACCGGGGACGGCGGACATCCGGGAGGCGATCTCGAGGGCGCGCTCCTCCGAGTCGACCTCGACGACCTGGAAGCCGGCCATCCACTCCTTGAACTCCTGGAAGGGGCCGTCGGTGACGACGGGCGCCACGCCGTCGGACCGGACGATCTTGGCGAGGTCGGGGCCGGTCAGGATCGTGGACGAGACGAGCTCGCCGTTGGCCTCGAGCTCGCCGATGAGCTCCCCGTAGTAGTCGAGGTGGGCCTGGACCTCCTCGGGGGTCCAGTCCGACATCGGGGCCGGGTCGTCGCCGGCCTGGAAGTCCACGCCGATGAGGTACTGCGTCATGTCTCACTCCTTCGTCGCGTCGTGCCAGCATGGCACGCTCACCCGGGGGACGGAGGCGGCGACGCGCGCTCGACATCCATCTCCGACATTCGAACAGGTCTGGCGAGGATTGGCCCAGAACCGGGCAGGTGTTGGCACGAGTTGCCAACGCCCGGCGAGGGTCCCCGCCGGTTGAATCCTCACCATGACAGCAGGCACCTCCCCCGGCCGCCGGATCCGCATCGGCATCGACACGGGCGGCACGTTCACCGACGTCGTCGCACTCGACGAGGACTCGGGCGAGCTCGTCACGACGAAGACCCCCTCGACGCCGAGCAACCCCGCCGACGGCTTCCTCACCGGCGTCCGCAAGGTGCTCGACCTCATGGGCGCGAGCGGCGACGACATCAGCGCCGTCTCGCACGGCACGACCGTCGCGACCAACAAGCTGCTCGAGGGCAAGGTCGAGGCGCTCGGCTTCATCACGACCGAGGGCTACGAGTTCATCCTCGAGATCGCCCGCCAGGCCGTTCCCGACGGCTACGGCAACTCCTACTTCTGGGTCAAGCCCCCGCGCATCGTCCCGGCTGACTTCGTCAAGACGGTCGGCGGACGCCTCGACTTCGAGGGCAACGAGATCCGACCCTTCGACGAGGAGCGGGCCGTCGCGGTGGCCCGCTGGTTCCGGGAGCGCGGCATCACGACGATCGCCGTCTGCTTCCTGCACTCCTACGCCGACGACACCCACGAGCTCGCCATGCGCGAGGTGCTGCGCCGGGAGCACCCCGAGGCCGTCGTCTCGATCAGCTCGGAGGTGCTGCGCGAGTACCGCGAGTACGAGCGCTCGATGACGACCCTCGTCGACGCCGCGGTCAAGCCCAACGTGTCGCGCTACGTCCGCAACATCCACGAGCGCCTCGACGAGTTCACGGGTGGCGCCTCGATCCCGTTCTACGTGATGAAGTCCAACGGCGGCGTGCTCTCGGCCGACGAGGTCGTGCACCAGCCGATCACGACGGTCCTCTCGGGCCCGGCCGCCGGTGCGCTCGGCGCCGGTCTCATCGCCGGCCGAGCGGGCTTCGACAAGGTGCTCACGTGCGACGGCGGCGGCACCTCCACCGATGTCTCCGTCGTCCTCTCGGGTGAGCCGACGTTGACGACGGAGGGCACGGTCGGTGCCTACCCGAGCAAGATCCCGATGATCGACGTCGTCACGGTCGGCGCCGGCGGCGGCTCGATCGCGTGGATCTCTCCCGAGGGGTCGCTCAAGGTCGGGCCCCAGTCCGCCGGCGCCGACCCCGGCCCGCTCTGCTACGCCAAGGGCGGCACCGAACCGACGATCACTGACGCCCACGTGACCCTGGGCCGGATTCCCCCGCACCTGCTCGGCGGGGAGATCCCGCTCGACGTGGAGGCAGCGCGAGCCGGGGTGTCAGCCCTCGCCGACCGCCTCGGCCTCGACTTCGAGCGCTGCGCGACCGGCATCCTCGAGATCTCCGCGTGGAACCAGGCCAACGCCCTGCGCCAGGTGAGCGTCAAGCGCGGTCTCGACGTGCGCGACTTCATGCTCGCCACCTTCGGCGGGTCCGGGTCGCTGCTGGCCTGCCGCCTCGTCGACATCCTCGGTCTCGCCGGCGTCGTCGTGCCCCAGAACCCGGGCAACGTCTCCGCCTTCGGGCTGCTCACGGTCGACGTCAAGAACGACTACGTCCAGACCGCCGTGTCGCGCCACTCGTCCCTCGACCACGCCGCCGTGCAGAAGACCTTCGACGACCTGACGGCGAAGGCCGCGAGCGCCCTTGACGCCGAAGGGTTCTCGCGCGAGAGCCACCGCTACACGCGCACCGTCGACCTGCGCTACTTCGGCCAGGCCTACGAGGTCCGAGTCGCCGCGCCCGAGGGTGACGTCGACGAGGCGTATGCCGCGGGCGTCGCCTCGCGCTTCCACGACGAGCACCGCGCGCTCTACGGCTACGACTTCCGGGGCGACCCGACCCAGCAGGTGGAGTGGGTCAACCTCCGCGTCACGGGTGTCGGTCCGATCACGCGCCCCGAGCTGCGTGACCTCGCCGCCGCCGACGCCGCCGGCACCCCCGACGTCCGCGAGCGCGCCCACCGCAGCGTTCGGCCCGTCTGCTTCGACGCCGACGCCGGCTACGTCGACACCGACGTCTGGTGGCGTCCCGCCCTGCTCGCCGGCGACACGGTCGAGGGCCCGGCGATCATCGAGGAGTTCGGCTCGACCGTCCCCGTCCACCCCGGCTTCGTCGTCCGCGTCGACACGCTGGGCAACCTCGTCATCACGAAGGAGGCCTGACATGTGCTTCTCCTGCCAGACCGCGGCCACCCGGCTCGCCCCCGTCGACGCCGCCACCGGTTCGCACGGCACCGCGCCGCACGTCGGCGACGCCGGCCGCGACGAGCGGGTCCCGAACCCCGCCGGGCTCCCCACGGCATACGAGCACGGCAACCGCCTGACGCCCGAGGGCAGCACGGTCGACCCGATCCTCGTCGAGATCGTCGAGGGCACCCTCGCCAGCGTCGAGATGGAGGTCGAGACCGCCATCGCCCGCACGTCGCGCTCCCCCATGATCCGCGACGCGCACGACTTCCGCGCCGGCATCCACGACCGCCAGCTCCGCAAGCTGACCGGCCGCTCCTACAGCGCGCTCGTGCACCCGATCGCCCGCGACTTCCCGCTCTCCGAGATGGCCGAGGGCGACGTCTTCTTCCACAACGACGTCTACGAGTCCGAGGGCGGCATCGGCCACCTGCCCGACCTCTGCGTCACCGTCCCGGTCTTCTCCGGTGGCGAGGTCGTCGCCTTCGTCCAGGCGTTCGGCCACCACGACGACATCGGCGGCGCGGTCCCCGGCTCGATGCCGAGCAACGCCCAGACGGTCTTCGAGGAGGGCCTCTCGGTGCCACCGATCAAGCTGTGGGACAAGGGAGTTCCCAACCAGGCCGCGTTGCGCATCATGACGCGCAACAGCCGCATGCCCGACAGCCTCGCGGCCGACCTCGACGCCGAGTGCTCGGCCTGCCTCATGGGCGCGCGCCGTCTCGGTGAGCTCTTCGAGCGCTACGGCCGCGACACGATCGAGGCCGCCTTCGACGCGATCCTCGACAAGACGACCGAGACCTACCGCCGCGAGATCCTCAGCAAGATCCCCGACGGCACGTACGTCTGGGAGGACTACGCCGAGCACGACGGCGTCGACGAGCCGAAGCTGCACACGCAGCGGATCACGCTGACCAAGCTGTCGACCGGCGGCCCCGGCCCGGGCGACGGCGGACCCAAGCTCGTCATCGACTTCACCGGCACGGCGCCGCAGGCCAAGGGCCCGATCAACCACTGCGGCGACTACGTCGGCGGCAACTTCCTCAAGAAGTGGCTCGCGCCGATCCTGCGCAACCTCGCGGACACCCCGGAGCGGATGGCCGAGCTCGACGTCAACGAGGGCATCGTGCCGCTCATCGAGATGAAGTTCCCCGAGAAGGGCACGCTGCTCACGCCGATCTACCCGGCGCCGACCAACGCGCGCACCTTCGTCATCCTGCGCCTGCTCGGCGTGCTCGCCGGGGTCGTGGCCAAGGCCGTCGACGGCAAGATGCCCGCCGACCAGGAGACGATCCGCTACACCGGCGTCTACGGCAAGGACCGCGACGGCAACGACTACCTCATGCGCGAGGTGCTCGGCGGCGGCTCGGGCGGTCGCTACTACGCCGACGGTGAGGACACGATCCACGTGGTGCCCGACAGCCGCAACCTGCCGACCGAGTTCACCGAGAGCCGCTTCCCGTTCATCGTCGAGCGCCTCGGCCTCGCGGTCGACTCGGGCGGCGCCGGTCGCCACCGCGGCGGCCTCGGCTACGAGAAGCACATCCGCATGCTCAAGGACGCCCACTTCATGTCGATCGCCGACCGGTCGATCCTCGCCTGCTGGGGCGTCAAGGGCGGCAAGGCCGGTCGTCCATTCGAGGTCACCGTCGACGTCGGCGGACCCGAGGAGCGCACCGTCGACGCCCTCGCCGACGCCGAGGTGGTCAAGGCCGGTCAGGTCATCCGCATCCGAACCACGGGCGGCGGCGGCTGGGGCGACCCGCTCGAGCGACCCTACGACGAGGTGGAGCGCGACCTCCGCTGGGGCAAGGTCTCCTTCGACGGCGCGCGCCGCGACTACGGCGTCGTCGCCACCGGCGACCTCGACAGCCCGGTCATCGACTCCGACGCCTCGGACGCCCTCCGCGAGCAGCTGCGGGCCGACCGGGACGACGAGCAGCCCTTCTTCGACCGCGGCCCCGGCTACGCCACGCTCGCGGCCGGACGGACGGCGGCGGATGTCGACTGGGTCTGACGATGGCGACGGTCCTCGTCATCGGCGCGGCCGGCAAGACCGGTCGCGCCGTGACGGCGGCGCCCACCTCCCGAGGCGTCGACGTGCGCGCTGCCGTGCGTTCGGCACCACGGGCCGAGATAGCGTATGCCGTTGGGGCCCGGTCGATCTCGGTCGTTGACCTCGAGTCGGGTGCCGGTCTCGACGAGGCCGTCACGGGTGTCGATGCGGTCTACCACCTCGCGCCCAACGTGCACCCCGACGAGGTGGGCATGGCCGACCGCGTCGCTCGCGCGGCGGCGCGGGCAGGCCTGTCGCGCTTCGTGTTCCACTCCGTGCTGCACCCGGATGACGCGTCGATGCCGCACCACCTCCGCAAGGCGGAGGCCGAGAAGGTCGTGCGCGCCCACCTGCCCGGGGCCACGGTGCTGCGTCCCGCGGCATACCACCAGAACCTCGTCGGCGCGGCCCTGGCCGGGCGTCTCGCGGTGCCCTACTCGCTCGACTCGCCCTTCACCAACGTCGATCTCGCCGACGTGGCCGAGGTCGCGGCGACGGTGCTGACCCGCCCCGGCCACGAGGGCGTCACCTACGACCTCGCCGGGCCCGAGGTGCTCTCGGTTCGCGACCAGGCGGTCGTCGCGGCGGACGTGCTCGGGCACCCCGTCGAGGCCGTTCGCGTGGAGCTGTCCGGCTGGGTCGCCGGGCCCGGCGCGTCCCTGACACCCCAGGCGCGTGACGACCTGCTGGCCATGTTCGCGTCCTACGACCGCGGTGGCCTCGTGGGCGACGCGTCGACGCTGCGCCGCCTCCTCGGAAGGGATCCGCATTCTTGGGCGGAAACGCTCCGCCTGGAATCCGACTCGATGAGGCAGTCGTCAAATACGGTTCTCTGACAAGGGGATTCGTGGACCAACCTGCTGTCCGTCGGCCGGTCGGCACCGTGACGCCACCATGCCGGGCCGTTGCACGAGGGACACAACCAGAGCCTCCTGCCGCTGTCACATGTTGACGAAGAGTGACGTTCACCACCGCTGGCACAGTCCTCGCAACGGCACAGGGCCGAACTCACACCGGCTCCTCGCGGACGCCGGAGCACCCTTTGGAGGTCCCATGGCACGTCATTCCGCCTTCCGAATCCTCGTCCCCGCCGTCGGCGTCGCACTGCTCGTCGCAGCGTGTGGCTCGAACGAGCCGGGCAGCAGCACGACCGCCGGCCCCGGCGGCGGGGCCCCCCGCATCGCCGCGATCTTCTCCGGGTCGGCCACCGACGCCGACTACAACGCCCTCGGCCTGCTCGCCCTCCAGGCCGCCGAGAAGTCGCAGGGCGCCGAGACCGCCCACTCCGAGAGCGTGCCGGTGCCCGACGCCGAGCGCGTCATGAAGGAGTACCTCGCCGACGGCTACACGGTGATCTGGAGCCACGGCAGCCAGTACTTCGAGGCGACGAGCAAGCTTGCGAAGCAGAACCCCGACGTCACCTTCATCGGCGAGTTCGACAACAAGCCCAAGGAGTCGGTCCCCAACCTCTGGGTCCTCGACCGCAACTTCCACACGGCGTTCTACCCCCTCGGCATCCTCGCCGCGGCCCAGAGCAAGTCCGGCAAGATCGGCTACGTCGGCGGACTGTCGCTGCCGTTCTCCTACTCCGAGGTCCACGCGATCAACCAGGCGCTCAAGGACAGCGGCTCGAGCGCCACGGTCACGCCCGTCTGGACCGGCGACTTCAACGACCCGACGAAGGCCCAGCAGATCACCTCCCAGCTCGTCGGCCAGGGCAACGACGTCATCATCGGTTCGCTCAACCTCGGCATGGTCGGCGCCTTCCAGGCCCTCAAGGGCAAGACCGACAACGTCATCGTCACGGCGAAGTACACCGACAAGTCGCAGTTCGACCCGCAGCACTACGCCACCTCCGCGATCTATGACTTCACCAAGCCCCTCGGCGACATGCTGACGAAGATCAAGGCGGGCGAGCGCAACGGCTACTACCCGCTCGGCTTCGACGCGGGGGTCTCGATCCAGACGCCGAAGAACGTCGACCCGGCCGTCGCCGCGAAGGTCGAGCAGGCCGTCGCCGACATCAGGTCGGGCAAGGTCATGGTCGAGAAGAACCTCACGCCGATCAAGTGATGACCCACCCATGACCGACAGCACCGACAGCATCGACAGCGCCGTGCGGGCGCCCCGTCCGCTCCTGCACATGGACGGCATACGCAAGACGTTCGGGCCGGTCGTGGCCCTCGACGGGGTCGACCTCACGGTCGGCCGCAACGAGGTCCACGGCCTGCTCGGCGGCAACGGAGCCGGCAAGACGACGCTCATGAACGTCCTCTACGGCCTCTACCGGCCCGACGCCGGGACCGTCACCCTCGACGGCGCCGAGGTCGTCATCCGCGACCCGCGCGACGCGATCGCCCACGGCATCGGCATGGTCCACCAGAACTTCCTCCAGGTGGACACCTACTCCGTCACGGAGAACATCGTCCTCGGCACGGACCTGCCGTCGTGGCCGGCGATCAACCTGCGCGGGGAGGCCGAGCGCATCGCCGAGCTGTCGACGCGGTTCGGCCTCACGGTCGACCCCGGCGCCACGGTGGCCGACCTGTCCGTCGGGCTGCGCCAGCGCGTCGAGATCCTCAAGGCGCTCTACCGCGGGGCCAAGGTGCTCGTCCTCGACGAGCCGACGACGAACCTCACGCCGCAGGAGGTCGACTCGCTCTTCGGCTCGCTCCGCGCGATCGTCGACGAGGGGATGAGCGTCGTGTTCATCACCCACAAGATCCGCGAGACGATGGCGGTCTGCGACACGCTGACCGTCATGCGCGACGGGCGCCGGGTGGGGACCGTCGCCCGCCGTGCGACGACGCCCACCGAGCTCGCGGGTCTCATGGTCGGCGACGACGCCATGGTCAGCCGGGTCACCGAGGTCGTGACCGCGGGCATGGTTGCCCCTGTCGCCCGCGAGGGCGCCCCGAGCACGTATGCCGTGAGCGACGCCCCCGAGCGGGTCGTCGTCTCCGGGGTGGTGGCGCGCAACGACCAGGGCGTCGCGGCCACCCACGACGTGAGCCTGTCGGTCCGCGGGGGCGAGGTCCTCGGCATCGCGGGCGTCGCCGGCAACGGGCAGGTCGAGCTGGCCGAGGCCCTCTCCGGCGTCCGCCCCATGGTCTCCGGTGCGGTGTCCCTCGACGGGAAGGACCTCGCCGGAGCCCCGACCGCGACCTGGCTCGACGGGGGCGTCGCGTACGTGCCGGAGGACCGTCACCGCGACGGCATCCTCCCCTCCGAGAGCATCGTCGAGAACCTCGTCCTCGGCGCCCAGCGCGGGCGACGCTTCCGGTCCGGGCCCTTCCTCGACTGGCGTCGGGCCCGGCAGCACGCGGAGGCGTCGATCAAGGCGTTCTCGATCAAGGCGCCGTCGGCGAGCACGCCGGCCGCGCAGCTGTCAGGGGGCAACATCCAGCGGATCATCCTGGCGCGGGCGTTCTCGCACGAGCCGGGCTTCCTCATCCTGCACAACCCGACGCGAGGTCTCGACATCCCCTCGACCCAGTTCGTCTACGACCGCACCCGTGAGGCCGCCGCGAACGGCTCCGCCGTGCTGCTCATCTCCGAAGACCTCGACGAGCTGACCAACCTCTGCGACCGCATCCTCGTCGTCTACTCCGGTCGCATCGTCGGCGAACGTCGCCGCGGGGAGTACGACCAGTACGAAATCGGCCACCTGATGGCCGGACTCGAGGAGTCGGCATGACGACGACCACCATCCCCGTCCAGACCCCGCCGAAGTCCGGCACAGGCACCAGCCCGGGGCGCGGGCCTGCGCTGGCCCGGCAGGTCGCCTCGTACGTCGTGGCCGTGCTCATGGCGTTCGTCGTCGCCGGCGTCGTCATCGCGATCCTCGGCCACAACCCGCTCGACGCGTACCGGGCCATCGTCACCACGTCGTTCAAGTCCGGTTTCGGGTTCGTCGAGACGATGCACAAGTGGGTGCCCCTGGTCCTGCTGGCGCTGGCCTTCACCATTCCTCTCGCGGCCGGCAAGTACAACATCGGTGGTGAGGGACAGCTGCTCGTCGGGGCCACCGCGAGCACGGCCGCCGGCATCCTGCTGGCCGACCTCCCGCTGCCCGTGCTGCTGCCGCTCGTCCTCGTCTGCGGCGTGCTCGCCGGCGCGGTGTTCGCGTGGATCGCCGCCTGGCTGATGGACCGCTTCGGCATCAACGAGATCCTCAGCACGGTGCTGCTCAACTTCGTCAGCTTCGGGATCGTCGACTACGTCGCCTCCGAGGTGTGGAGCGACCCGGCCGCCGGTCACCCGACCACCATCCCGATCGGCGACGGTGGGCTGCTCCCCCTCGTGGGCCGGCCCCCGATGCACCTCGGTGTGCTGCTCGCCGTGCTCGTCACGGCAGCGGTCGTCGTCGTCATGCGACGCAGCGTCCCGGGCTACGAGCTGCGCGCCGTCGGCGCCAACGCCCGAGCGGCGCAGGTCCACGGCATCCGCATCGGGCGGGTCGCCGTCGGGTCGCTCGTCGTCGGAGGCGCTCTCGCCGGGTTGGCAGGGGCCATCGAGGTCGCCGGCGTGCACGGCAAGCTCATCGAGGGGATGCAGTCGAACTACCTGCTCCTCGGCATCATCATCGGGCTCATCGCGCGCGGCAACGCTCTCGCCGTGCCGTTCGTCGCCTTCGGCATCGCCGTCCTCGAGGTCGGCTCCAGCGCCATGCAGCGCAGCGCCGGCGTGCCCAGCGAGATGGTGCTCATCGTCGAGGCCCTGATCCTGCTGTTCCTGCTCTTCTCCGACGTCGTCGGGGCCCGTCTGGGAAGGTCGTCACGATGACCGAGGTCACCTCGTTCCTGCAGCTCGTCGTCACGGCGATGGTGCCGTTCATCCTCGCCGCGCAGGGCACCATGCTCGCCGGGCGCGCCGGGGTGTTCAACGTGGCCCAGGAAGGCCTCATGATGCTCGGCGCGAGCGTGGGGTTCCTGGTGTCGCTGAAGTTCGGTGGCAACCTCGTGGGCCTCGTGGTCGCCGCGCTCGTCGGCGGTTTCTTCGGCTGGTTCCTCGGGTGGGTGACCACGCGCTTCCGTCTGGACCAGTTCGTCATCGGGCTCGCGCTCTTCTTCGCCGCCACGGGCGTCGCATCGCTGCTCTACAAGGTGGTCATCGGCGTCACGCTCCAGCCGCCGCTCATCCCGACGCTCGACGACGTCAGCATCCCGCTGCTGTCGTCGATCCCGGTGCTCGGGCCGGTGCTCTTCCAGCAGTCGGCCATGGTCTACCTCGCCTTCGTCGTGTCGGGCCTGCTCTACTGGCTGCTCTACCGGACCAACCATGGCCTCAAGCTGCGCTCCGTCGGCGAGAACCCCAAGGCCGCCGACAGCCTCGGGGTCAACGTCGCCCGCACGCGCATCTGGTGCAGTGCCGCCGGCGCCGCCCTCATGGCCCTGGCCGGGGCGTACCTGCCGATGACCTACACCGGCACGTACACCGAGGGCATGGTCGCGGGCCGCGGCTGGCTCGCCATCGCGCTCGCGTTCTTCGGGGGCTGGCGGCCGCAGTACATCCTCCTCGGCTCTGCCTTCTTCGCCGGCATGGAGGTGCTCGCCCTGCGGGTGCAGGTGGGCGGACTGGACGTGCCGCACCAGTTCATCTCGATGCTGCCCTACGTCGCGACGCTGCTCGTCATGATGTTCGCACTGCGTTTCGCGCGGATCCCCGCGTTCCTGGGGCGCAACTACGACCGTGAGAGCCGCACGTCGCACTGACCCACTGTTCACCGAGTCACGGCATCAGCAACGGACCACTCACGCCCACAAGGGGTTTCGCAATGACGCAGCAACGCCGGCTCGGGGCACGAGAGCTGCTCGACACCGTCCTCGACGACGCGAGCTGGCAGAGCTGGGACGCCGCTCCTGACCAGTCCGGCGCGCCAGGCAGTGCGTATGCCGCCGAGCTGGCTGCCGCTGCCGAGCGCAGCGGGTGCGACGAGGCGATCATCACCGGCGAGGGCCGCATCCACGGGCGGCGCGTCGCGGTCATCGCGGGCGAGTTCAGGTTCCTCGCTGGGTCGATCGGCGCCGTGGCGGCCGAACGGATCGTGCTCGCCTTCGAGCGCGCCGTCCGCGAGGAGCTCCCCGTCTTCGCGGCACCGAGCTCGGGCGGCACCCGGATGCAGGAGGGCACCCCGGCGTTCGTCGGGATGGTCAAGATCAGCGCGGCCTGCGCGCAGCTCAAGGCGGCCGGGCTGCCCTACCTCGTCTACCTCCGGCACCCGACGACCGGTGGTGTCTTCGCGTCGTGGGGGTCGCTCGGACAGGTCACCGTCGCCGAGCCCGGCGCGATGATCGGCTTCCTCGGCGCCCGGGTCTACGAGGCGCTCTACGGCCAGCCGTTCCCCGACGGGGTCCAGACGGCCGAGAACCTCTTCGAGCACGGTCTCATCGACGCGATCCTCCCGGTGGAGGCCCTCGCCGAGACGGCGGACCGGGCGCTGAACGTCCTCATGGGGCCGCGCGAGGACGTGCCGGACGTACCCGAGCTGGTGAAGGAGCCGCTCGCCGACATCCCCGCGTGGGAGTCGATCGTGCGTTCCAGGCGCGACGACCGGCCCGGAGTCCGGGCACTGCTCAAGCTCGGAGCCACGGACGTGCTGCCCCTGCACGGCACCGGCCAGGGCGAGTACGACCCCGGCATGCTCATGGCCCTGGCCCGGTTCGGCGGAGCCCCGTGCATCGTGCTCGGGCAGGACCGGCGGGGCCAGACCCTCGACACTCCCCTGTCCCCCAAGGGGCTGCGCGTCGCGAGGCGAGGCATGGCGCTCGCCCGCGAGCTCGACCTCCCGCTCGTGAGCATCGTCGACACGGCCGGTGCAGCCCTGTCGAAGGAGGCCGAGGAGGGCGGCATGGCCGGTGAGATCGCCCGCTGCCTCGCCGACCTCGTCACCCTCGAGGCGCCGACCCTGTGCGTCCTGCTGGGTCAGGGCACCGGCGGCGGTGCGCTGGCCGTCATGCCTGCCGACCGCGTCATCTGTGCGCAGCACTCGTGGCTGTCACCGCTGCCTCCGGAGGGTGCGTCGGTGATCCTGCACCGCGACACCGAGCATGCCCCGGATCTCGCCGCGGCCCAGCGCGTGCGTTCTGTCGACCTGCTCGCCGACGGCATCGTCGACCGGATCGTCGCGGAGCACCCTGACGCCGCCGACGAGCCGGAGGAGTTCTGCCGGCGGATGAGCCAGACCATCCAGCACGAGCTCGCGGTCCTGGCCCGCGAGCGGCCGGCAGACCGTCTCGCGGCGCGACTAGCCCGCTACCGGGCCCTCGGTGGCCGACGACCAGGGACGACCGTCTCCTGAGACGACGGCGTGGTCGACGCCTCGGCCACGACCAGGTGAACAGCGGTTGAACCATCCCGCGAGGCCGTGGCCTTCGACGACCGGGGTCGTTGTCCCGGGCATGCAGATCACGAGAAGACAGGTCCTGGGCGCCGCCGGGGTGGCCGCCGGAACCGCCCTCGGCATGCCCACCGGCGCCGCCCGTGCGGCACAGGCCGGCCCCTCCGCCCTGCCCGCACCCCAGCAGTCGGGCATCGACCACATCGTCGTCGTCATGATGGAGAACCGCTCGTTCGACCACTTCCTCGGCTGGGTGCCCGGGGCACGTGGGCGGCAGGCGGGGCTCACGTACGTCGACCGTTACGGCATACCGCACGGTACCCACCACCTCACGGACTTCCAGGGCTGCGGCCACCCCGACCCCGACCACTCCTACGAGGGCGGCCGCGTGCAGTACGACGACGGCCGGTGCGACGGCTGGCTGCGCTCGGGCGACAACGACGAGTACGCCATCGGCTACTACACGGACGCCGACCAGGCCTTCTACGGCCGGGCTGCCCGCGACTGGACCGTGTGCGACTCCTACTTCTCCGCGGTGCTCGCCGAGACCTACCCCAACCGCTTCTACCAGCACTCCGCCCAGACCGACCGCACCCACAACTCCACCGCCATCGCGACGATGCCGACGATCTGGGACCGGCTGGCCGACGCGGGCGTGGACGCCCGGTACTACTTCAACGACGTCCCCTTCACGGCCCTGTGGGGCACGAAGTACCAGACCATCTCGAGCCCGTTCGCGCGCTTCCGGGCCGAGGCCGCGGCGGGCACCCTCCCCGCGGTGTCCTTCGTCGACCCCCAGTTCACCGACGAGTCGACCGGGACCTCCGCCGACGACCACCCGCACAGCGACATCCGGGCCGGCCAGCACTTCCTCGACACCGTCTACTCAAGCCTGGTGGAGAGCCCGAACTGGGCCAGGACGGTGCTCGTCGTCAACTACGACGAGTGGGGTGGCTTCTACGACCACGTCGCCCCCACCACGGCTCCCGACGCGAGGCCCGACTGCACCCTGCACGGATTCCGGGTGCCCTGCCTCGTCATCTCGCCGATGGCCCGACGCGGCTACGTGGCCCACGAGACGTACGACCACACGTCGGTGCTCAAGATGATCGAGTGGCGTTGGGGTCTCCCCGCCCTGACCCCGCGCGACGCTGCCGCACGCAACCTCGCCGAGGTGCTGGACTACTCCGCGCACGACACCTCGGCGCCACGCTACGACGTGCCGTCCGTCATCGGAACGCCCTGTGCCGCAGCCGTACCCAGTGACAACAACCAGTGGCTCGAACTGAAGAAGCTTGCCCTCTCACAAGGATGGACCCTGCCGTGAACCGCTCCCGCTCCGCCCTGCTCATCGCCGTGCTCACGGCCCTCGGCCTGGTGACCGCCGGTCTCACGGGTGCCGGGAGCGCCGGCGCATCGCCGGCCCCGACCTCCGCGCCACGAACCGCATCCTCGCCGTCCTACCTCCCGCCGGTGGGGCACGTCTTCGTCATCAACCTCGAGAACAAGGGCTACGACGAGACGTGGGGCGCAGGCTCGGCCGCTCCCTACCTGTCCCAGACGCTGCGCTCCCAGGGCGTGCTGCTCAGCCAGTACTACGGCACCGCCCACAACTCGCTGCCGAACTACATCGCCCAGGTCACCGGCCAGGGCCCGAACATGCAGACGCAGGCCGACTGCCAGACCTACTCGCCGTTCGTCACCTCCCCGTCGGCCGTCGTGTCACCGGGGCAGTACGTCGGCGACGGCTGCGTGCTCCCGGCCTACGTGCCGAGCCTGCCCGGCCAGCTGACGTCGTCAGGCATCTCGTGGCGCGGCTACATGGAGGACATGGGCACGCCGTGTCGGCACCCGCAACCCGGCGCGGTCGACGACACCCAGAAGGCCCGGGTGGGCGACCAGTACGCCGTGCGCCACAACCCGTTCATGTACCTCGCCTCCGTCACCGACTCCGGCACCTGCGCGCGTGACGTCGTGGACCTGAACAACCTCGCCGGCGGCCTCGGTGCCGCCGAGACGACCCCTGCGCTCAGCTACATCACGCCGAACCTCTGCCACGACGGGCACGACAGCCCGTGCGTCGACGGCCAGCCCGGCGGCCTCGTGAGCGCCGACGCCTTCCTGCGGCAGTGGGTCCCACTCATCACCGGATCGGCCGCGTTCAAGCGCGACGGCATGCTCGTCATCACCTTCGACGAGTCGGACGGCCCGCAGAGCGACGCCTCGGCGTGCTGCGGCGAGGGTCCGGGTCCCAACAGCCCGGCACCGGGGATCACAGGCATGGGCGGCGGACGCGTCGGGGCGCTCGTCCTGTCGCCCTTCAGCCGGCCCGGGACCGTGAGCAGCACGTCCTACAACCACTACTCGCTGCTCGCCAGCCTCGAGGACGTCTTCGGCCAGCCCCGGCTCGGGTACGCCGCACAGCCCGGGCTCAACCGTTTCGGCCTCGACGTCTACAACCGCTGACCGACTCCGGGCTCGTCGGCCGCTCCGAGACCTCGTCCCGGGGCGGCCGCTCGCGTCAGCCCTGCCTGTCGCGTCAGGGGCATCAGCGGCGTCAGTCGATGTCGCGTTCCTCGATGGTCTGGCGCACCGTGCTCGTCGGGGTCGTGGAGCCGTGCGGCCGCTCCTCACGGGTGATGACGCGCTTGTGCTGCGTGCCCTTGCGCCCGTGCCAGATGAGCAGGCCGCCGGCAACCATGAGGATGACGCCGACGGTGGGCAGACTGACCACCGACGTGTTGGCCCGGACCGCGAAGGTCAGGATGGCCCCGACGACGGCAAGCAGGACTCCGACTCCCACGTGTCTCCACCTCTCGGCTCGAGCGAGGCGCACCGGACGGCACCTCCCGACATTATCCCTTCGTACCCCGCGGGCGACCACGGCCCACGTGCGAGGTCGGGGCAGCCGGCCGCCAGGGTCAGCGGCCGACCGGCCACGCCCGACGGCATACATCTGCCAATGTGGAGGGCCGCATTGGGCAGGAGGTGACAACGCGCCCGCTCGGCCCCGCTCCCTAGGCTCACGCCATGACGACCGAGGACGCGCCGTGAGGGTGCTCGTGGCGCTGGGCGGCAACGCCATGACCGGGCCCGACGGCAACGCGACGCCCCAGGCGCAGCTCGACGCCATCGCCGTGGCGAGCCACCACCTCGCCGAGCTCATCGCCGCCGGCCACGACGTCGTCATCACGCACGGCAACGGGCCCCAGGTCGGCAACCTCCTCGTCAAGAACGAGCTCGCCGCGCACGTCGTGCCGCCGGTCCCGCTCGACTGGTGCGGCGCGCAGACGCAGGGGACGATCGGCTTCACGCTGCTCGACACGCTCGAGACCGCTCTCGCGGCCCGCGACGTCGCACGACCCGTCGCCGCGATCATCACGCGCACCCTCGTCGACGCCGACGACCCCGGCTTCACCCACCCGACCAAGCCGATCGGCCGCTTCCTCCCCCGCGAGCAGGCGCAGACGCTCATCGACCACGGCGAGCGCTGGGAGGACCGCGGCGAGAAGGGCTGGCGCCGCGTCGTCGCCTCCCCCGAGCCGGTCGAGGTCCTCGAGACGCACACGCTGCACACACTCCTCGCCGCCGGTTACGTCGTCGTCACGGCCGGCGGCGGGGGGATCCCCGTCGTCCGCGACCCCGACGGCGCCGTGCGCGGCGTCGAGGCTGTCATCGACAAGGACCTCACGGCTGCCCTGCTCGCCGGCGCCGTCCACGCCGACGTGCTCGTCATCGCGACCGACGTCGCGCACGCCGTCGCCGGTTGGGGCACCCCCGACGCCCACGACATCGGCCGGGTCACGCTCGACGAGATGGAGGCGTATGCCGCAGCCGGCCACTTCGCGTCCGGCTCGATGGGGCCGAAGGTCGAGGCTGCGATGCGCTTCGTGCGCTCCGGTGGCTCACGATCGATCATCACGGCCCTCGACCAGCTCGCCCCGGCCATCGACGGCCAGGTCGGCACCGTCATCGAAAACCCTGAAAGAGAAAGGTGATTCACGTGCCCGAAGCCATTGAGGTGCGCAAGGTCCCCATCCACTCGGTCGCCGACGCGTCGGAGCTCGCCAAGCTCATCGACGACGGTGTCATGGAGGCGAGCCGCGTCATCGCCATCATCGGCAAGACGGAGGGCAACGGCGGCGTCAACGACTACACCCGGATCATCGCCGACCGCGCGTTCCGCGAGGTCCTCGTCGAGAAAGGCGCCCCGGCCGACCAGGTCAAGCAGGTCCCGATCGTGTGGTCCGGCGGCACCGACGGCATCATCAGCCCGCACGCGACGATCTTCGCGACGGTCCCGGCCGAGCAGGCCGAGCAGTCCGACGAGCCCCGGCTGACGGTCGGCTTCGCCATGAGCGAGCCGATCAAGCCCGAGGAGATCGGCTACGTCGCAATGGTGCAGAAGGTCGCCGATGCCGTGAAGATCGCCATGGAGCGTGCCGGCATCACCGACCCTGCCGACGTGCACTACGTGCAGACCAAGACGCCGCTGCTGACGATCCACACGATCCGCGACGCGAAGTCCCGCGGCCACCAGGTCTGGACCGAGCACACGCACGAGTCGATGGACCTCTCCAACGGCACGACCGGCCTCGGCATCGCCGTCGCCCTCGGCGAGATCGAGATGCCGACCGACGCCGACATCATGCACAACCGCTCGCTCTTCTCGTCGGTCGCCTCGTGCAGCTCCGGCGTCGAGCTGGACCAGGCCCAGGTCGTCGTCGTCGGCAACACCAAGGGCATCGGTGGCCGCTACCGCATCGGCCACTCCGTCATGCAGGACGCCCTCGACGCCGACGGCGTGTGGGGCGCCATCAAGGACGCCGGGCTCGACCTGCCCGAGCGTCCGCACAGCAGCGACATCCAGGGGCGCCTCGTCAACGTCTTCCTCAAGTGCGAGGTGAGCCAGGACGGCACCGTCCACGGGCGACGCAACGCGATGCTCGACGACTCCGACGTGCACTGGCACCGCCAGATCAAGTCGGCCGTCGGTGGCGTCACCGCGTCGGTGACCGGCGACCCGGCCGTCTTCGTCTCGGTCTCCGCCGCGCACCAGGGCCCCGACGGCGGTGGCCCGGTCGCGGCGATCGTCGACCTCGGTGAGGGCGACCCCACCGGCTACCGCTGGACCCGCTGACCCCCGAACCTTCCACCGTCGAAGGGCCACGTCTGGCCCTTCGGACGCAGTCGAAAGGCCAGTTCTCGTGAAGAGAACTGGCCTTTCGACGGGTCAGGAGGGGCCAGACGTGGCCTCTCGACGGGTCAGTGGGGGCCAGACGTGGCCTCTCGACGGGTCAGGAGGGGCCAGACGTGGCCTCTCGACGGTGTCAGTGGGCGAAGTGGCGCGTCCCGGTGAAGTACATCGTCACGCCGGCCGCCTTGGCCGCCTCGATGATCTCCTCGTCGCGGATCGAGCCCCCCGGCGCGACGACGGCGCGCACACCGGCATCGAGCAGGATCTGCAGGCCGTCGGCGAAGGGGAAGAACGCGTCGGACGCGGCGACCGAGCCACGGGCGCGCTCCTCCCCCGCGCGGCGCACAGCGAGGTAGCAGGAGTCGACGCGGTTGACCTGGCCCATCCCGACGCCGACGGCGGCGCCGTCCTTTGCCAGCAGGATCGCGTTCGACTTCACGGCGCGGATGGCGCGCCAGGCGAACTGCAGGTCGGCGATCGTCGCGTCGTCCGCGACGTCTCCGGCGACGAGGCGCCAGTTCGCGGCGTCGTCGCCACCGGTCACGGCGTCGCCCTCGCCGCGCACGACCGCGTCGACCTTGTCGACGGTCTGCACGAGCAGGCCGCCGCTGACGGCGCGCGTCTCGATCGGGTCGGCGGCCCCGGCCATGCCGGCTGGCAGGCGCAGGATGCGGAGGTTCTTCTTGGCGGTCAGGATCTCGAGCGCCTCGGGCTCGTAGTCCGGCGCGATGATCACCTCGGTGAAGACCGGCTTGGCCGCCGCCGCCATCGCAGCCGTGACCGTGCGGTTGGCCGCGATGATGCCGCCGTACGCGCTCACCGGGTCGGTCGCGTGGGCCCGCTCGTAGGCCTCCTCGATGGTGGCGCCGACGGCGATGCCGCACGGGTTGGCGTGCTTGATGATCGCGACGGTCGGCTGGTCGCCGTGGTCGTGCGCGGCACGCACGGCCGCGTCGGTGTCGACGTAGTTGTTGTAGGACATCTCCTTGCCGTGCAGCTGCTCGGCCGAGGCCACGCCCGGACGCCAGTGGCGGTAGAGCGCGGCGCTCTGGTGCGGGTTCTCGCCGTAGCGCAGGGCTGCCGCGCGGTCGAACGTCGCACCCGTCCAGGCCGGGAAGCCGGTGCCGTCGCTGGTGTCGGCGTACGCGTTGCCCATCCAGCTCGCCACGGCGACGTCGTAGGACGCGGTGTGGACGAACGCCTCGGCCGCGAGCCGCTGACGCTGCGCGAGGGTGAAGCCCCCGGCCCCGAGGGCGTCGACGACCTCGCCGTATGCCGTCGGGCTCGTCACGATCGCGACGCTCGGGTGGTTCTTGGCCGCGGCCCGCACCATCGAGGGACCGCCGATGTCGATCTGCTCGATGCACTCGTCGGGGGTCGCGCCGGAGGCGACGGTCTCGCGGAAGGGATAAAGGTTGACGACGACCAGCTCGAAGGGCGCGACCTCGAGGTCGGCGAGCTGCCGCACGTGGTCGGGCTTGCGCGTGTCGGCGAGGATGCCGGCGTGCACCTTGGGGTGCAGCGTCTTGACGCGACCCTCGAGGCACTCGGGGAAGCCGGTCAGCTGCTCGACCGGAGTCACCTCGATGCCGAGTGCCGCGATCGTCTTCGCGGTCGATCCGGTCGACACGATGCCGACTCCGGCGGCATCGAGAGCGCGAGCAAGGTCCTCGAGGCCCGTCTTGTCGTAGACGGAGACGAGGGCCCGCCGGACCTGGCGGCGGCCGTCGCCCCCGGTAGTCGGCGCGGTGGTCGGCGCTGCGGACGGGGCGTCGGTCATGGGTGCACTCCTGGTTCGGTGACGTCGGTCGCGGTACCTCCGGTCGGTCTGACCGAACGGCATCCGTTCTCGCGAGGCACCCAGGCGGTCGATGCTCCCGACGTCACTCCCCGGTGGTGTCCCACCCGCGCCAGTCGTGTGCGACCAGCGTAGCGGTCAGGCCCGCCCGATCCGAACTCGTCGCCCCTCGACGGCGAAGCCCTCGCGCGCGAGCCGGCTGACGACGTCGACGAGCAGGTCGCGCTCCTGCACCTTGATCCGCTCGTGCAGGCTGTCCTCGGTGTCGTCGTCCTCGACGGTCACGACCCGCTGCTCGATGATCGGTCCCGTGTCGACGCCCGCGTCGACGACGTGGCACGTCGTGCCCGTCACCTTGACGCCGTAGGCGAGGGCGTCGCGGACCCCGTGCGCGCCGGGGAAGCTCGGCAGCAGGGCGGGGTGCGTGTTGACGACGGGCTGCGCGCCCAGGGTCGCCGGGCCGAGGATCCGCATGAAGCCCGCCGTGACGACGAAGCGCGGACCCGCTGCGGCGACCCGCTCGGCGAGGGCGAGGTCCCACGCCGAGCGGTCCTCGAAGTCGGCGGGGCGCACCACGAAGGTCGGTATGCCGGCCCGCTCGGCCCGCTCGACGCCGACACACGGGCGGTCGGCCCCCACCGCCGCGATGCGCACGCCGTAGCCCGGGTCGGCGGCCGCGTCGAGGAGCGCCTGCAGCAGCGTGCCGGACCCCGAGACGAGGACGACGACCGGCACCGGGCTCGCGGGGGAGGCTGCGGACGCATCGGCGGAGCGCTCGGAGGCCGGCGTGCTGGCAGGGGGATCGGTGCTCACGCGCCGGAGTGTAGCGACCAGCCGTGCGGACCTCCCCCTGTCATCCGGCGTGACGGCATGGGCGAGGATGGACCGCATGACCGAGCCCCAGCTGGAGCAGGAGATCGCCTACGCGCGCGAGAAGGCCAAGCGCACCCTGCCCGTCGCGCTGCTCGTGCTGCTCGGCCTCGTCGCGATGTACCTCCCGCTGCCCAAGCGGTTCGTGGCCTTCCTGCCGCTCGTGCTCGCGGTCGTGCTCACCGTGCGCCTGCTCCGCTTCCTGTCGGCGCGCGCCGGCAAGGAGAAGGTCTGGCCCGTGGTCACGCTCGTCATCGCCGGGATGCTGCTGTCGACCCTGGCCATGCAGATCGTCTTCTACGACACGGTGAGCGCCTACGAGGAGTGCCTCGCCGGTGCCCAGACCAGCATCGCCGCCGGCAGCTGCGAGCAGCTGCGCGACGCGGGGATGTTCGGTCTCGTCATGCGCTGAACGGGACGCCGAACCGGACGCTCAACCGAGTTCGGAGCCTGCGGCCACGGGCCGCGGCCCATGGCGTCCCCGCTCAGTCCGCGTCAGTCCGCGTCAGTCCGCGTCAGTCCGAGTCGGTCGTGGCGGAGTCGGCCGCCGGCCGGTCGGCCCGTTCGCTCCGCCGCTCCCGCAGCACGAGCGCACCGGCGAGGAGCAGCGCGCCGCCGACGACCTCGGCCGTGAGCGCAGCGGCGAACGCCCAGAGCGGCACACCGACCGCCGAGAGCCGGTCGACACCGACCGCGCCGTTGCCGAGGAACGTCACGGCCACGACGACCACGACGGCGATGAGGCCTGCCATCGCGGTGGCAGCCAGGCGGGCCCGGGTGTTGCCGAAGAACTCGAGCTCGGCGTCGACCCGGCGCCCGAGCCAGACGCCGAGAAGCACGGGAGCCAGCACGACGGCATACGTCATCGCGGGATAGTCGGCGGCCTGCGGCAGGGCACCGAGCACCGGCACGAGCGGCAGCAGTCCGGGGTGGGCGGCACCCGGGGTGATCGTCGACCCGAGCGCGACCTGGAAGCCGGGCCCGGCGAGGAACGACAGCGCCCAGGTGGCCGTGTTGCCGAGCAGGGCGAGCTGCGCGAGGGCGACGACGGCGAGTGCGCCGACGTTGGCGCCGTACTGGTCCTGGACGTCGGCGACCGCAGACCAGGACACGACGAGACGCACGACGACCACGACGAGCCCGAGGGCGAGCAGCAGGCCGGCACCGCGCCATCCGGTGCGCCAGACCGACGGCAGCCAGGTCGGGCCCCGGCGGAACCACGTGCGGACGAACACGGGCGCCGTCTCGTCGTCAGGACGCACCAGGACGAACCCGAGCGCCGCCAGCGGCACGAGGAGCGAGCCGACCACGGCCGCGACACCTGGCGTGGCCGGACCGCCGAGGGTGAAGAGCGCGAGGACCGCCGACACGAGGCCGTAGCCGATGACGAAGCCCGGTAGGACGCCCCACTGGGCCACCCGGCTCCAGTCGCCCGCGCCGACGCGCAGCCGTTCCGTCACGGCGAGGCGGCGGCCCCAGCGGACGGCGATGTAGACGAAGACGAGCATGAGCAGCAGCGGGGTGACGGAGATCGAGACCGGGCCGGCGCCGACCGACTGGCCGTGCCCGAGGAACCAGATCGCGCTCGCCACCGACACTGCCGAGAACCATCCGACCGAGCTCTCCGGCGCCGCGACCCAGCCGATGAGCGCCGGCAGCACGACGACCGCCCACGTGCCGATCGCAGCGAGCGCGCCGGCCCGCAGCGCCGCCGGCATGGCCGTCGAGGGGCTGACGGAAGCGGTCGTCGCCGCGGTCGTGGTGGTCGTGCTCGGCGGGGCCAGTGGTCTCACTCCTGCGCTGCGGGTTGGTGGTCGGGTCCGGCGGTCCGTCCCATGGTCACAAGATCCCCGCCCCGGTGCGAGCGCCCACGCCGGTGGCGGTCGACCGGGCTGGAGCGGGTCTTCGAGCGGGGACTCGAAGGAGCGGCGGATGCGAGTGGCGGAGGCGAGCGGCGGATGTGAGGCACAGATCAGCGCAATCCACCACCGGCGACTCTCACCCGAGCGCACACTGAGAGTGAAAGGGATGAATCATCATGAGCAGCAAGATCCTCCACGTCCTGACGCCCCTGCTCGCAGCACTCGCGCTCGCCGCCCCACTGGCAGCTCCCGCCTCCAGCCCCGCCCCGGCATCACCGCCCGGCTCGGGACGCCCGGTGGCCGCGGCGCCCACGGAGGTCGCGGCGGGCCCGGTCGCCTACGCCGGCACCGTCTACTTCACCTTCGACGACGGACCACACGCCACGTGGACGCCCAAGGTGCTGGCCGTCCTGCGCAAGTACGGCGTCAAGGCCGTCTTCTTCGAGGTCGGCCAGAACGTCTCGTGGTACCCGTCGATCACGCGCAGCCTGCGCTACTACGGCAACAAGATCGGCAACCACACCTGGAGCCATCCCAACCTGACGACCCTGTCGACGGCGTCCGTGACGTGGCAGCTGAACCGGATGGAGTCCGCGCTCGGCTACCGGCCGCGCTGCGTGCGTCCGCCCTACGGCGCCACCAACTCGCGCATCGCCACGATCATCGCGAACCGCGGCCAGCGGCAGATCCTCTGGACCGTCGACCCTCGCGACTGGTCACGTCCCGGCACGTGGACCATCGTCAACCGCGTCCTGGCCAACGTCCGATCGGGCTCGCGGATCCTCATGCACGACGGTGGCGGTGACCGCTCCCAGACCGTCGCTGCCCTCAACATCCTGATCCCCAAGCTGAGGGCGCGCGGCTTCGTCATCGGCCTGATGGCCTGTTGACGGCCTGCTGAGCTCGTCGTCGACTGCAGGCGGCGTATGCCGTCACGGGCCTCGCCGACCCGGGCCCGACGGCATACGCCATCGTTCACAGGCACGCGAGCGGGCGGTCACCCGAAAGGTGACCGCCCGCTGTGATCGCTTGCCGCGCAGGTTACCTGGCGATGCCCTGCATGATCTCGCGCATGAGGTCGGCGGTCTCGGACGGCGTCTTGCCGACCTTGACGCCGGCGGCCTCGAGGGCCTCCTTCTTGGCCTGGGCGGTGCCCGAGCTGCCGGAGACGATGGCGCCGGCGTGGCCCATCGTCTTGCCCTCGGGGGCCGTGAAGCCGGCGACGTAGCCGACGACCGGCTTCGTGACGTGCTCCTTGATGTAGGCCGCGGCGCGCTCCTCGGCGTCGCCGCCGATCTCGCCGATCATGACGATCGCGTCCGTGTCGGGGTCGGCCTCGAACGCCTCGAGGCAGTCGATGTGCGTCGTACCGATGACGGGGTCGCCACCGATGCCGACGGCCGAGCTGAAGCCGAAGTCCCGCAGCTCGTACATCATCTGGTAGGTCAGCGTGCCCGACTTGGAGACGAGGCCGATGCGGCCGGTGCCGGAGATGTCGGCCGGGATGATGCCGGCGTTGCTGACGCCCGGGGTGATCAGGCCCGGGCAGTTCGGGCCGACGATGCGCGTCGTGCCCTTCTCCTTGGCGTAGTTGTAGAACTCCGCGGTGTCCTTGACCGCGACGCCCTCGGTGATGACGACGGCGAGCGGGATCTCGGCGTCGATCGCCTCGACGGCGGCCGCCTTCGTGAACTGTGCGGGCACGAAGATCACCGACACGTTGGCGCCGGTGGCCTCGATGGCCTCCTTGACGGTGCCGTAGACGGGGACGGAGACGCCGCCCTCGAAGTCGACGGTGGTGCCGGCCTTGCGGGGGTTGACGCCGCCCACGATGGTCGTGCCGGACTTGAGCATGCGCTGCGTGTGCTTCATGCCCTCGGACCCGGTCATGCCCTGGACGATGACCTTCGAGTCGGCGTTGAGGAAGATAGCCATGGTTTCGTTCTCGCTTCTCTTGGCTCGGTGGTCAGTTGGCGGGCCGGGCGGCGAGCTCGGCGGCACGGCGCGCGGCGCCGTCCATCGTCGGCTCGATCGTCACGAGCGGGTGGTTGCGCTCCTGCAGGATGCGACGACCCTCCTCGACGTTGTTGCCGTCGAGGCGCACCACGAGCGGGCGGTCCTCCTCGTCACCGAGCGCGTCGAGGGCGCCGACGATGCCGTTGGCGACGGCGTCGCAGGAGGTGATGCCGCCGAAGACGTTGACGAAGACGCTCTTGACCTGCGGGTCCGACAGGATGATGTGCAGGCCGTTGGCCATGACCTCGGCGCTGGCGCCGCCACCGATGTCGAGGAAGTTGGCCGGCTTCTGGCCGCCGAACTCCTCACCGGCGTAGGCGACGACGTCGAGGGTGCTCATGACGAGGCCTGCGCCGTTGCCGATGATGCCGACGGAGCCGTCGAGCTTGACGTAGTTGAGGTTCTTCTCCTTGGCCGCAGCCTCGAGCGGGTCGGCGTGGGCCTTGTCCTCGAGCGCCTCGTGGTCGGCGTGGCGGAAGCCGGCGTTCTCGTCGAGCGTCACCTTGCCGTCGAGGGCGACGATGTCGCCGTCCTCGGTCTTGACGAGCGGGTTGACCTCGACGAGCGTCGCGTCCTCGTCGCGGTAGACGGTCCACAGCTTCTGGATCGTGTCGGCGATGGCGGCCTTGTCGGCGTCGTCGAAGCCGGCGGCGTCGACGATCTCCTGCGCCTTGGCCGCGTCGATGCCCGTGTTGGGGTCGACGGCGATGCGCGCCAGGGCCTCGGGACGCTCGACGGCGAGCTCCTCGATCTCCATGCCGCCCTCCTTGGAGCACATGGCGAGGTAGGTGCGGTTGGCCCGGTCGAGCAGGATCGAGAAGTAGTACTCCTCGGCGATGCGGGCGCCCTGGGCGATCATCACCGTGCCGACGGTGTGGCCCTTGATGTCCATGCCGAGGATCGCCTCGGCCGCGGCCTGCGCCTCGTCGGGGCTCTTGGTGACCTTGACGCCACCGGCCTTGCCGCGGCCGCCGGTCTTCACCTGCGCCTTGACGACGGTGACACCGCCCGACTTCGGCCCGATCTGCTCGGCGGCCGCGCGGGCCTCCTCGGGGGTGGTGGCGATGGCGCCGGCCAGCACGGGCACCCCGTGCTTCTCGAACATGTCGCGGGCTTGGTACTCGAAGAGATCCACGGGTGGGGTCCGTCCTCGTCGTCGATTCGTGTCGTCGTCGATCGCGTCGCTGCGGCGTCCCGGGGCACCCGTGCTCGCGCTCGGACGGGCCCTGCGCCGTGGCGCAACCGAATCAGGCTGTCGGTCGGACTCTAGTGGCTCTGACCTGTGACGACGGCATCGGGTCCGCCCGACCGGACAAAGATCACACGTCCGTCCGGGCGGACCCCGCCCGCTCCGGTGCCGCTACCCGCGGTCGTATGCCGCCGGGCCGAGCGACGTGCGCGGGCCCCCTCCCGAGGTGGCAGGGACCTCGGACCGACCCCACCGGCGCCACCAGGCATGGAGCCCGAGACCGAGCCAGACCGTGGCCGCCACCACCAGCGCGAGCCCCACCCACGCCGGTGCGGGGGTGGCGCCGCCGTCGCCGTCCCCGGCGACGAAGGCCGGTGCGAGCGTGACCCCCATCCCGAGGAGCAGCGGTAGCGCCCGGACCACGAGGGGCCGGCCGTGCAGCGCCACGGCGACGGCCGTCCCGACCGCGCCCGGCACGAGGACCATGCCGGGGCTCGCGAAGAGGACCAGGCCGGGCAGCGGCGCCAGCCGCCACCACCGGGACCGCTCCATCACCCGGGCCCCCGCGACGAGACCGATGCCGCCCCAGAGGAGGGCGCTCATCCCGACGATCGCTCCCGTGCCCGACCAGCTGAACTCCGGGTCGGTCGAGACGAGCCGCATGAAGATCCGGGCCGTCACGCCCCAGGCCACCCCCACGAGGGCGCCTCGGCCCAGCCAGCTCAACATCGTCACCACTCCACGGGCAGGCAGGCGAGACGCGCACCGGCCAGGCCGGTCGCCGGGTCGGTCGGTGCCGCGTGCACGACGACGGACCTGGCCCCGGGCTCGACGGGGAACCGCACCGCCGTGCTGGAGTCGCCCGCGCCCGACGCGTCGACCGTGAAGTCGAGCCAGACCTCCGTCTGCCTCGACACGACGACGGGGACGTGGCCCGCGTGCGCATCGGCGTTGTAGTGCCCCGACGCCGCGGCGGGAGCGTCCGAGCTGCACGGTCCGTCGTGCAGGTGCGCGCCGAAGGTCCTGCCGGCGACGGCCGGGTCGACGCCCCGCACGTGGAGGACCGCCGTCGTTGCCGTCGCCCGGTCCACGAGCTGCAGCCGCGCCGTGGCGTGGTCGAACGGTCCTGCAGCCGCCGAGCTGTAGTCCTTGAGGCCGTCGGCGAACCGCAGGACGGTCGCTCCCGCCACAGCCGTGGCCGCGACCGCCACCGATGCCGACAGCCCGACGAGCACTGCCGCTCCCCCACGAAGTCCCTTGTGTTCCATGGCTTCCGCCCCCTTCAGAGTCGAGTGAACCTACACTTGGGAGACGCTCGTCACGAGGACTCGGGCGACACCGTTCCCGCAGAAATTTCCTCGAATCTTCTTGTCACCCAGAAGCATTCATCGCTCGTCTGTCGAGGTGATGGACGAGCTGACAGTGGGGGTCTCGATCACGCGAGATCACGTCCCTGACGACTTCGAGAGCCGGGCCGCCGCCCTCTTCAACGCGGAGGCCCCCTCGCTGCTGCACCTCGCCCGGTTCTACGTGGAGGACAAGACCGCTGCGGAGGACCTGGTGCAGGAGGCCTTCATCCGGTTGAGCCGGAGCATGGCGCGTGTGCGCGACCCTGCCCGAGGCGCCGCCTACCTCCGCTCGATCGTCATCAACCTGGCCCGCGACCACAACCGTCGTGGCCTCGTCTCGCTCCACCACAGGCCCCCGCCCGTGGACGACGAGCCCTCCGCGGAGGAGGCCGCCCTGGGTCGCAGCGCCCGCCAGGAGGTCGTGGACGCCCTCCGGGCCCTCCCGGGACGCCAACGCGACTGCGTCACCCTCCGCTACTACTACGACATGTCGCCGGCGGACATCGCCGACGGACTGGGGATGTCGGTCAACTCCGTCAAGACACACCTGCAGCGCGGACTGCGTGCCCTGTCCATCGCCCTCCGGGAGGACTCATGAGCGACCTCGAGCACCTCATCGAGGAGGCGCTGCGCCCCGTCGGTGCGGCACCACCGCCCCCGTCGCGCGACCTCTTCGCGCGCGTCCTCGACTCGGTCGCCGACGACCGTGTCCGGCGCCGCCGCACCCGCCGGATCGTGGCCGCATGGGCCACGACGGTGGCGGTCGTCACCGCTCTCGTGCTCACCCTGACCCCGAAGTCGAACGGAGACCTGCTCATGCCCTGGTGGATCCTCGAGCTCGCGACGAACCTCGTCCTCGTCGCGATCGCCGTCTGGCTCGGCCCGTTCATCAAGCGGTTCGGCCGCGCCTACGCGGCCGACGTCTTCCACGACAACCCGATGACGGGCAAGAGCTACATCGTGCTGACCGACATCGTCTACTACCTCATCTTCACCGCCTACATCTGCTTCACGCTGAGCTTCTCCGGCAAGGAGGACTGGGACAACCAGTTCACCGGCCTGGTCACGCCGCAGCAGCTGCAGTGGGAGGTCGGGCGCATGGGCGGGATCCTGCTCATCATCGGCGCGCTCCACGGCCTCAACATCGTGCTCATGCCCGTGCTCGGCCGGCTCTTCTCACTCAACCGACGGGTCGACCGCCCCTGACGACGTGCAGGGTCCACGCGGCATACGGCGGACGGTGGGCAGACTTGGGAGCGTCGCTGCCCCTCCCGCGTGAGAAGGACGGTCAGGCGGGGTGGACGTGCTGGCGCACCCACTCGACGATCTCCATCGTCGTGGCGCCGGGCGTGAAGACCTTGGCGACCCCGAGCCGCTCGAGCTCGGCGATGTCGTCGTCGGGGATGATGCCGCCGCCGAAGACGACGATGTCGCTCGCGTCGCGCTCGGCGAGCAGCTCGACGACCCGCGCGAAGAGGGTCAGGTGCGCCCCGGAGAGGACCGAGAGCCCCACGACGTCGGCGTCCTCCTGGATGGCCGCCTCGACGATCTGCTCGGGCGTCTGGTGCAGCCCGGTGTAGATGACCTCCATGCCGGCGTCACGCAGCGCCCGCGCGACGACCTTGGCGCCGCGGTCGTGGCCGTCGAGGCCGGGCTTGGCCACGACGACGCGGATGACGTCGGTCGACACGGGACCCGCGCCGCTGGCGCCCTCGTCGGCAGTCACGGCAACGGCGTCGGCACCCTGGGACTCGCTCATGCCGGGCACTCTAGCCAGCCGCGCGAGACGCGACGCGCAATAGTGATGCATCGCCCACCGGTCGGGGTACGTTCAGGAAGTGGCACTGGCAGCACGTGCGGCGACGACGCCGCAGCAGACCGGCACTCCGACGCCTGCCGTGAAGGGTCCTCGGGCCTTCTTCGCGGCCCTCGGGGAGGTGGCCGGTGCGCTGCTGACGCCCACCGGGCTCGCGGGCGCAGCCCTCGAAGCGTCGTGGATGGGCCTGCACCTGGGGCTCTACCCCCTGGGTCTGCTCGGTCCGCGCGCGAGCGACCGCCGCCAGGGCTACCGGCTGGGGCACCTGCCGCCCAGCCAGCGCGGGCTCGCCATCCAGAACGTCGAGGCGGCCGAGACGCCGATCCTGCTCGTGCACGGCATGGTCGACAACCGCTCGATCTTCACCGTGCTGAGGCGCGGCCTCGTGCGGCGCGGCTTCGGGCGCATCGAGACGATCAACTACTCGATCTTCACCGGCGACGTCCGGGCAGCGGCTGCCGACCTCGGCGCCGAGGTCGAGCGCATCGTCGAGGAGACCGGCTACGAGCGCATCCACGTCATCGGGCACTCGATGGGCGGCCTCATCGCCCGCTACTACGTGACCCGGCTGGGCGGCGACCAGCACGTGCACACCCTCGTCACCCTCGGCACGCCGCACCAGGGCAGCTACCTCGCCTACACGTGGAACAACGGCCTGACCCGACAGCTGCGCCCGGGCAGCGCCCTCATGAAGGAGCTCGCTGCTCCCGTGCCCGAGTGCCAGACCCGCTTCCTCGTCTACTCCTCCGACCTCGACCAGGTCGTGGTCCCCCAGCACAACGCCGCGCTGCACCACCCCGACCTCAACGTGCACAACATCGTCCTGCACGGCGTGGGCCACATGAGCCTTCCGATCACGAGCAGCGTCGTGCACGGCATCTCCACCGCCCTGGCCCACCTCGACACCTCCGGCGCCACCGTCACGCCGGGCGTCAGCTCGCTGGGGACCCGGCGCACGACAGCGGCGCGGGAGCCGCGCCTCGGGGCCACGGCCGGGCGGGCCACCCCGACCCGCTGAAGGGCTCGTTCGAGGCCCCGCCGAACGGCTGGCCGCAGACCGTCCGGCGGATGGACGGCGAGACTTCAGGTTTTGCGCAGATTTGCCTGTGCAAAACCTTTTCCGCACCGTTTGCATGCCCTAGTGTCGAGCGCAGTCGCGTCCCTCCACCGCGACATCGGACCGTCCAGAGACGTGGCGTGATTTTGGATCACGAAATGGTCACGTTAGGCTGGCGGCTCGCATCATCGTGACCGATAGGTAATTCTTTCGTGCCCAAAACCAGTTACACCGGCCGGCATCGACCGGCAGCCAAGCCTTCACGGGGTCGACAGTTCGTCGTCCCCGTTGCGTTGCTCTCCTCGACCGTCGCCGGTGGCCTCGTCATCCGCGACGCCGGCGCGAGCCAGCTCAGCCCCGAGGCCGCTGCCATGAAGAACGTCTCCAACTCGGTCGCCGGCCTCGGTCTGGCCGCGGACCCCGACGCCGTCGCTGCAGCAGCGGCCAACCGCGCCGGTGCCCGCTCCTCGCGCGACATGGCTCGCGACGCCAAGACGCTCATCGTCGGCGCCACGCAGACCGCCGCCCAGAGTGCCGCCGAGGCCCAGGCCGCCGCCGTGAAGGCCGCCGCCGACCGGGCCGCCGCCCAGAAGGCCAAGGCAGCTGCCGCCGCCAAGGCGAAGCAGGCTGCCGCCGCCCGCGCCCAGGCCAAGGCCCACCGATGGGTCTCCCCCGTCGCCGGCTACACCCTCACCTCAGGCTTCGGCTTCCGCTGGGGCAAGATGCACCCCGCGCAGGACCTCGCCTGCCCCGTCGGCAGCCCGGTCCACTCCCTCTCCAGCGGCACGGTGATCTTCGCCGGCTGGTCCACCGAGGGCTACGGCAACTTCGTCAAGATCCGCTACTGGGACGGCACCGTCTCGTGGATGGCCCACAACAGCCGCCTGCTCGTGTCCGTCGGCGAGACGGTCACGCCCGGTCAGGTCATCGCCTACAGCGGCAGCACCGGCAACTCCACCGGCCCGCACGTGCACCTCGAGATCCACCCCGACGACGGCGCCGCGGTGCCGCCGATGGTCTGGCTCGCCAAGCACGGCGTCATGCTCTGACCGACACCTCTCCTCGACACGAGGCCCGTCCCTTCCGGGACGGGCCTCGTGTCTTCGGGGCCTGTGCCCGCCCGACCCACGCAGCAGCCTCCAAGCGCCACGTCGTCTGTCGTATGTCGTATGCCGTTGCGGCACAAGGACGTCCACCGCACGACGGCGGCCGGCTACGCGGCATACGCCATCGCGCTCAGGTCACCCGACGGGGCGCGCGCCTCAGAGCTTGACGAGGGGGGCGTAGCGCAGCAGGAGCCGCTTCGTGCCGGTGTCGGCGCCGAAGTCGACGTGCGCCATCGACTTGTCCCCGTCGCCCTCGACCCGCACGACGGTGCCGAGGCCGAAGGAGTCGTGCGTGACGCGGTCGCCGGACTGGAGCGAGATGACCGGCCGCTTGCCGGCGCTGCGCACCCCGGGACGTGCGGCCAGCGTCGCCACGGCGGGGCGGTCCGAGCCGCGCGCACCACTGAACGACGGGCCGAGCCGCTGCCAGTCGAGCAGGTCGCCGGGGATCTCGTCCAGGAAGCGCGACGGCGGGTTGTACTGCGGCGCACCCCAGGCGGACCGGACGGCCGCGCGGGAGAGGTAGAGCCGCTCACGGGCCCGGGTGATGCCGACGTAGGCGAGGCGCCGCTCCTCCTCGAGCTCCTTCGGGTCACCGAGCGCCCGCATGTGCGGGAACGTGCCGTCCTCCATGCCGGTGAGGAAGACGACGGGGAACTCGAGCCCCTTCGCGGTGTGCAAGGTCATGAGCGTCACGACGCCCTGCGCCTTGGCCTCCGGCCCGTCCGGGATCTCGTCGGCGTCGGCGACGAGCGAGACCTGCTCGAGGAACTCCTCGAGCGCGCCTGCGGGACCGACGTCCTCGGGCTCGACGCCCGGCGCCAGCTCGCCACCGGACTCCTCGAGCTCCGTGGCCCGGCGGTCGTCGTACTCCTGGGCGACCGCGACGAGCTCGGCGAGGTTCTCGACCCGCGTCTCGTCCTGCGGGTCGTGGCTGGCGCGCAGCTCGGCGAGGTAGCCGCTCTCCTCGAGGGTCATCTCGAGCAGGGCCGCGACGCTGTCGTCGGCCTCGTAGGAGGTGCGCAGCTTCTCGAGCAGCGCCGTGAAGCCCTGGATGGCCGCGACGGAGCGCGTCGCGATGCCCGGCGCGTCCTCGGCGCGGCCGAGCGCCGCGACGAACGGGATGCGCTCACGCTCGGCCAGGGCCGCGACGCACGCCTCGGCCCGGTCGCCGATGCCGCGCTTCGGGGTGTTGAGGATGCGGCGCAGGTTGACCGTGTCGGTCGGGTTGGAGACGACCCGGAGATAGGCCAGGGCGTCCTTCACCTCGCGCCGCTCGTAGAAGCGCGTGCCACCGACCACCTTGTAGGGCAGGCCGACCCGCACGAGCACCTCCTCGATGGCACGGCTCTGCGCGTTGGTGCGGTAGAAGACCGCGACGTCTCCGGGCTTGACGCCCTGGTCGGCGAGGTCGTCGATCTCCTTGGCGACGAAGGCGGCCTCGTCGTGCTCGTTGTCGCCGACGTAGCCGGTGATCATCGCGCCGTCGCCGGAGTCGGTCCAGAGGTTCTTGGCGCGGCGCCCCTCGTTGCGGGCGATGACGGAGTTGGCGGCGCGCAGGATGCGCTGCGTCGAGCGGTAGTTCTGCTCGAGCAGGATCGTGCGGGCGTCGGGGTAGTCCTGCTCGAACTCGAGGATGTTGCGGATCGTGGCGCCCCGGAAGGCGTAGATCGACTGGTCGGAGTCGCCGACGACGCACAGCTCGGCCGGCGGCACGGCGTAGGCGCCCTCCGGCCCCTTCACCTCGCCGACGAGCTCCTTGATCAGCTGGTACTGCGCCTGGTTGGTGTCCTGGTACTCGTCGACGAGCACGTGGCGGAAGCGACGACGGTAGTACTCCGCGACGTCGGGGAAGGCTTGCAGGATGTTGACGGTCATCATGATGATGTCGTCGAAGTCGAGCGCGTTGGCCTGGCGCAGACGGCGCTGGTACTGCGTGTAGGCGTCGGAGACGGTGCGCTCGTAGTGGTTGCCCTCGGTGACCTGCGCGGCGTAGCTCTCCTCGTCGATGAGGTCGTTCTTGAGGTTGCTGACCTGCGCCGAGAACCCGCGCGGCGGGTAGCGCTTCGGGTCGAGGTCGAGATCGCGCAGCACGAGGCTCATGAGGCGCTGGCTGTCGGCCGCGTCGTAGATCGAGAACGTCGACTTCATGCCGACCTTGGCGGCCTCGCGACGCAGGATGCGCACGCAGGCCGAGTGGAAGGTCATGACCCACATGGCGCGGGCTCGAGGGCCGACGAGCGCCGCCACGCGCTCGCGCATCTCGGCCGCGGCCTTGTTGGTGAAGGTGATGGCGAGGATCTGCCCCGGCTGGGCGCCGCGCTCACCGAGCAGCCAGGCGATGCGGTGGGTCAGCACGCGGGTCTTGCCCGACCCTGCACCGGCCACGATGAGCAGCGGGGTGCCCTCGTGGACGATCGCCTCGCGCTGCTGCGGGTTCAGGCCCTCGAGCAGCACGGCCGGGTCGAGGTCGGGCCGGCCCTGCGGCGCGCCCGACACGCCGCCCTGGGCGGCGGCCTCGGCCCACGTCGGCACGCCCTGCTCGGTGACGTCGCCGCCGCGCCCGGTGCGCGTGGGCCCGCCCGCGGGCGCGCCCTGACCGTGCTCGAAACCGGGAATGGGGAGGTCGTCGAAGAGCGTGCTCATGATCGACCAAGCCTACGTCGAACCGCCCACAGCGCCGGACCACGACGCACAGTCGGCCCGGCCGGGAGAGGATGGCCGCGTGAGCGACTCCCAGATCCGCGAGGCCACGGCCGCCGACGTCCCCGACCTCATCCGCCTCGTCCAGGAGCTGGCGACCTACGAGAAGGAGCCCGAGTCCGCGACGGCGACTCCCGAGCAGTTCCGGGACGCCCTCTTCCCCGCCCAGGGCGACCCCACGGCATACGCCCTCGTCGGGGTCCGGGAGGGCAGGATCGTGGCGATGGCCCTCTGGTTCCGGAGCTTCTCGACGTGGACCGGGCAGGCGGGCATCTGGCTCGAGGACCTCTTCGTCGAGCCGGAGCATCGCGGCGACGGCCTCGGCAAGGCGCTGCTCGCCCGGCTCGCGCAGCTGTGCGTCGAGCGCGGCTGGACCCGGCTCGAGTGGTCGGTGCTCGACTGGAACACGCCCTCCATCGACTTCTACCGCGCCCACGACGCCCGCTCGCTCGACGACTGGACGACGTTCCGTCTCGACGGCGACGCGCTCTCGCGACTGGCGGGCCCGTAGGTGCGCCGCGCGTCGCGTCGGATGGGCTCCGCCGACGTCCTCTGGCTCACGATGGACCGCCCGACCAACCTCATGGTCATCGTGTCGGTCGTGATGCTCGAGTCCGTGCCGGACTGGGACCGCGTGCTCGGACTGCTCCGCACCCGGATCCTCGAGCCCTACCCCGTCTTCAGCCAGCGACCGAGACGACCCCGGCACACCGTAGGTCTCTACCGCTGGGAGGACGACCCGGACTTCGACCTCGAACGACACGTCGTCCGGACGACCCTCTCACGCAAGGGAACCGGGGCCGAGGCCGACGCCGAGCTGCAGGCCTACATCGAGGAGCAGCTGCCGCGGCCGTTCGACCAGACGCGGCCGCTCTGGGAGGTGCACCTCGTCGACGGGCACGGGACCGGTGCCGCGCTCGTCTTCCGCATCCACCACGCGCTGGCTGACGGGATCGCCCTGACCCGAGTGCTGCTCGGGCTCACCGAGGACGCAGACGGCGTGCCGGGAGATCTCGTCGGACCGCCGGCCACGACCGACCTCCCGACCCTGCCCGTCACCGGCCCCCTCGGCGAGTCCGCGTCGACGGGAGCCGTCGCCTCCGGCCTGCGGCTCGCGCGGGCCACGACTCGATCCGCGTGGGATCGCCTGCGGTCCAAGGGAGCCCGGGCCGCGGTGACGGATGCAGCCATCCTCACCCTGCGCACGGGTCAGGTCGTCTCCGACCTGCTGCTGACCACGAACCCGGCCAGTGCGGTGGGCGGCGTGCCGGGCCAGCGCAAGCGGGTCGTCTGGACCCAGCCGCTGCCCCTCCCGGGCCTGAAGCAGGTCGGCCGGCTCGTCGGTGCCACCCTCAACGACGTGCTCATGAGCGCGGTCGCGGGTGCACTGCACGTCTACCAGGACGAGCACGGTCGTGACCCGGTCGACCTCGTGACGATGGTGCCGGTCAACGTGCGCCCGCTCGACGAGCCGCTGCCCCGCGAGCTCGGCAACCGCTTCGCCCTCGTCTTCCTGCGCTTCCCGAGCCGTGATGCCACGCCGCTCGGCCGACTGGCGCTCTCCAAGGCGCGGATGGACTGGCTCAAGGCCTCCCCCGAGGCCGCGCTCACGTTCGCCCTCATCTCCGTCATCGGCCGCTTCCCCGCTGCGATCGAGCGCCGGGTCGTGGACTTCTTCGCCAACAAGGCGATCGGTGTCACGACCAACGTCGCCGGCCCCCGCGAGGTCCGTCACCTCGCGGGCGTGCCCGTGACGGGCGTTCTGGGCTGGGTCCCCGGGTCCGGACGGCACACGCTCGGCTTCTGCATCGTCACCTACGACGACGCCGTCCGCATCGGGATCATGGCCGACGAGTCGGTCGTGCCCGACCCCGAGGCCCTGCTCGTGGCCCTCGAGGACGAGGTGGCGCTGCTCGTGCGCATCGGTGCCGCCGGGCCCACCGCCCCGAGACGCCGGCCGCGCCGGTCGTAGGCTGGCGAGCATGATCCGAGCGACCAGCGTCTTCGTCTCCGAGCCCGGCGACCGCAGCGTCCTGCAGGTCCGCGACCACGACCTCCCCGACCCGGCCGAGGGCGAGGTGCAGGTCGAGGTCGCCGCCGCCGGCGTCAACTTCATCGACGTCTACAAGCGACAGGGCGTCTATCCCGTGCCGACGCCGTTCGTGCTCGGCGAGGAGGGTGCCGGCACCGTCACTGCCGTCGGCCCGGGCGTCGGCGACGTCGCCGTGGGCGACCGCGTCGCGTGGTGCCAGGCGTCCGGCAGCGAGTCCACGGTGGTCAACAAGCCCGCCCGCCTCGTCGTCCCCGTCCCCGACGGTGTGGACCTCGAGGTCGCTGCAGCCGCCATGCTCCAGGGGCTCACCGCCCACTACCTCGTGACGAGCACGTATGCCGTGAAGCCGGGTGACGTCGCCCTCGTGCACGCCGCGGCCGGCGGAGTCGGGCAGCTCCTGGTGCAGATGGTCACCGCGCGCGGCGGCGTCGTCGTCGCCACGGCCGGTTCGGACGAGAAGCTCGACATCGCCAAGTCGCTCGGCGCCCAGCACCTCATCAACTACTCGACGGTCGACGACCTCGCCGGCGCTGTCCGCCGGGCCGCCGGGCGCGGCGTCGACGTGGCCTACGACGGTGTCGGGAAGTCGACCTTCGACGCCTCACTCGCCTCGCTGCGCCCGCGCGGCATGATGGTCCTCTTCGGCGGTGCGAGCGGGCAGGTGCCGCCCTTCGACATCCAGCGCCTCAACAGCGGCGGGTCGCTCTTCCTGACGCGCCCGACCCTCGCGCACTACGTCGCCGAGCGCGAGGAGTACGAGTGGCGCGCGGGCGAGGTGCTCGGCGCCGTCGCCGACGGGTCGCTGAAGATCGACGTCGGCGGACGCTACCCGCTCACCGAGGCGGCCACGGCATACGAGGCCCTCGAAGGTCGACGCACCACGGGCAAGCTCATCCTGGTGCCCACCGCATGAGCCGCACGCTCTTCCGTCACGACCGCATCTGGACCGGCGACGCCGAGAACCCTTGGACCGACGCGCTGCTCGTCGAGGACGGCCGCATCGTCGCGACCGGCGCCGAAGCGGTGTCGGCGACCGGAGGCGCGGACACCGTCGACCTGCCCGGCGCCGTGGTCATGCCCGGGCTGCACGACGCGCACATCCACACCGAGTGGCTCTCCCGCGACCTCTCGTCGGTCGACCTGCGCGAGGCGCGGTCGCTCGAGGAGGCGCTCGAGCTCGTCCGCGCCCACGCGGAGAGCCTGCCCCAGGGCGAGTGGCTGCACAGCGGACGATGGAACCACAACCGGTGGGCCGTCCCCCAGCAGCCGGACCGGCATGCCCTCGACTCCGTGTCGGGCGACCGGGTGGCGGCACTGTCGAGCGTCGACGGTCACACCATCTGGGCCAACTCCCTCGCCCTGCAACAGGCGGGCATCACTCGAGACACCCAGAACCCCGTCGGCGGCGAGATCGTGCGTGACGCCGACGGCGAGCCGACCGGCATCCTCCGCGAGTCTGCCCAGGAGCTGCTCGACGTCATCCCCCGCGACGAGTCACCGCTGCGACCGTGGCTCGAGCGCTGCCAGGAGTGGCTGCTGTCGGTCGGCCTGACGAGCATCACCGACATCGACGGCGAGGACGCCCGGGCCGCCTACGCCGAGCTGCACGCCGACGGGGCGCTGCGCCTGCGCGTCACCGAGTGCACCCGCGACCCCGACCTCGAGCCGGCGATCGCCGAGGGACGCCGGTCGGGCCAGGGCGACGAGGTCTTCCGCGTCGGCCCGGTCAAGTTCTTCAGCGACGGTGCGCTCGGTTCGCACACGGCCCACATGACCGAGCCGTTCATCGGGCACGAGGGCTGCGGCATCGCGGCCATGCCCTACGAGGTGCTCCTCGAGCGCACCCTGCTCGCGGCCCGCAACGGCCTCGACGTCGTCACGCACGCCATCGGCGACGAGGCGAACCGCCTCGTGCTCGGCACCTTCGAGGCGGTGCGTGCAGAAGGGCTCGACACGCGGCTGCGCGTCGAGCACGCCCAGCACGTGCTCCCGGTCGACATCCCCCGCTTCCGGGCCCTCGACGTCGTCGCCTCGATGCAACCGAGCCACTGCACCGCCGATCTCGAGCTGGCCGACGAGATCATCGGCCCGCGCCGCCTCGCGTCCTATGCCTGGCGCAGCTTCCTCGACGCCGGCGTGCGCGTGGCCTTCGGCTCGGACGCGCCGGTCGAGGACCCCAACCCGTTCTTCGGGCTGCACGCCGCCGTCACGAGGCAGCGTGCCGACGGCCAGCCCATCGGCGGCTGGCGGCCCGAGGAGCGGGTCACCCTCACCGAGGCCGTCCACGCCTTCACGGTTGCGGCGCACGAGTCGGTCGGGCGCACCGACGTCGGGCGCCTCGTGCCCGGCCAGCTCGCCGACCTCGTGGCGGTCGACCGCGACCTGTGGGCTCTGGAGGAGTCCTCCCCCGCCGCCATCCGTGACACGGTCGTGCTGCAGACGTGGGTCGGCGGCGACCTCGCCTTCGAGCGGGGCTGAGCCACCCGGCATACGCCCTCGGCGCCGACCGACGACCGTTGCTCACCAACACCCGGCGACGCGCCCGCGCGACACGCGGGAAGCCCGGTCAGGAGCGACCAATGGTCGTCGGTCGGCGCAGCGCGCCCCGACGGCGCATCAGGTCACCGCCCAAGGTCAGGTCCTGTCGGTTCGCCGCGCGGCGCAGGACGGACACGACCCAGTCCTGCTGGAACATCGCCTGCACCCACGAGACCCGGATGACCAGCCAGCCATCGAGGACGAGCTCGTCGTAACGCCAGCAGTCGGCGTCGATGGCCCTCTCACTCGTGTGGAACTCGTGGCTGTCGCCCTCGACGACGAGTCGCAGCTCGCGGTCGACGAGGTCCGGACGGATCCGCCGGCCGGCGACACGAAGTCGCACCTGAGGCTGGAGTCGCAGTCCGGGCACGTCGAGTGAGATCGCCCTGATGACCGACTCGAAGGCGTTGGCCGGGCGGTCGCTGGCGAACCACGCCACCTCGAGCGCGGCGTCCCGACCGCGTCCGGGCAGGCTGTCGGCGGCGCGCATGAGGTCCGCCTGCGTGGCCAGCCCCGAACGCAGCGCCGAGTCGGCGACGGCAAGCGCCTCGTCGAACGGAAGCGTCGTCGCACAGTCCATCACCGTGCGCAGCGGTGTGGTGCGCCAGCCGTCGACGTCGCAGGCCGCGAGCCGCTGCCACCGGACACGCGCCAGCGCCTGGTCACCAGCGCTGACCTTGCGCCCCCTGGGCACGACGAGCTCGGGACGGTCTGGAGGCGTCTTGAGCGACCAGCCGTAGGAGGCGGCGGCACTTCGGAGTCCGACGACCGCGGTCAGCCGATGGGCCTCGGCGCGGGCGCTGTCGACGACGTCAGGGAGCACGTAGCGGCCACGGGCCACGCGACGGATGCTGCCGGCGCGCAACGCCTGGTCGAGCGCCGCCCGTCCGGCCACTGCCTTCAGATGGCCGTGGTCGGCGACCCCACCGGAGCGACGCATCGCGGTGATGATGTCCATCGCGGCAGCGTGCCCGTGGCGGCCTCGCTTGCGCCGAGGTCATCCACAGGGTCCGCAGCCGCCGAACGACCGTTGGTCGCCGACACCCCGCGACACGCCGCTACGACCCGCGGGAAGCGCGGGCAGGGGCGAGCAGTGGTCGTTCGTCGGCGGTGTTCGTCGGTGGCGCCGCGCGGGGCGGTCAGCCGGGGACGACGGCGAGCAAGAGCGTCGCGAACCAGGTGAGTCCTCCGACGACGAGCAGGAAGATACCGATGACGGCCATGTTGCCGGCGCCCTCGGCACGCGACACCTGCCGCCGCCGGCGTCCGACCACGACGAGGACCAACCCGGCGACGAGCCAGACCAGACCGATGAGCAGACCCGCGAGAACGCCTGCGTTCCAACGCATCTCAGCTGCCCACCCCGGCACGGAGCGTCGTCACCAGATGGCCGCGACGAGGACGTTGACCACGGCCCCGCCCCCGGCCAGGTCGAGCAGGTTTCCGGTGTCCTTGCCCTTGCGGCCTCGGGCGGCGCCGATCTCGGCGGCGGCCAGCACGACGAGCGCGATGACGAGCTTGACCGCGATCTTCGAGTTGTTGACCGTGTGGTCGTCGTCCTTGATCGCAGAGGCGATGCCGACGAGGGCGAGACCGGTGACGAGCTGCGCCCGCGCTCCCCAGACGATCGGCGCGATGACGGTGCGGCCGCTGCGCACCGCGATCCAGCCTCCGACGATCGCGGCCATGCCGAGCAGGTGAAGGGCGACGAGGAGGTTGTAGACGAGGTCCATGGCCGACATCCTACGGAGCGTCGTACGTGGCTCGACCCGCCCCCTCCACTCAGCGCGAGGACGGTGGCACGAGCGCGTGGAGGGCAGCCAGGTGCCGCCACGACGAGGTGAGCCGGTAGTCGCCCAGCCGCTCGGCAGGCACCCACCGCGCGTCCGACGTCGTGCCGCCGACGTCGTGGATGACGACGTCGACAGGTTCGGGACACGTTGCGGCATAGACGATCCGCACCGCGTGGAAGTCCTCGAGCACCCCCGACGGCGCCCGACCCACCCAGTGCTGCGACTGGACCGTGAGGAGCTCACCGAGCTCGATGCGCTGCCCCGTCTCCTCCCAGACCTCACGGTGCACGCCCTCGACGGGTGACTCACCGTCGTCGAGCCCGCCGCCGGGCAGCCCCCAGTCCCCGGCCACGTGGGTCTGGGAGTTGAACTGGGTCAGGAGCACCCCCCGCTCACTCGTGACGACGGCGTATGCCGCGACCCGCTGGAACGGCTCACCCACCTCGTCGTCGCCGACTCCCGCGTCACGCGGGACGTGCTCGAGCCGAGGACGTATGCCGTCCAGCTCGCGCACGCGGTAGCCGACCTCGAGCGTCCCGTCGTCTCGCACCGTGGCAAAGACCGGTGACTCGATGCGCCAACCGGCGGCTCCGAGCACGACGTCCGGATGGTCTCCGTGGCCGAGTCGCGCCTCCGCCACGCGCTGCTCGTCCGCGTCGAGGGCGACGACGACGAGGCCGCCGGGGACGTTGGTCCTCATCGCGGCCTCACCGGCGCACCAGCCCGACGGCGCGTTCGTACTCCGCCACGGCGAGGGCAGCGACGTGTGACCACTCCTGCGCGGGCGGGTTGGCGACGTTCCAGTCCCTCATCCGGGCGACCTCCCCAGGGTCCTTGGCCAGCCGCGCGATGGCAGAGGACATCTGCGAGTCGCTCGACACGACAAGGCCGTTCACGCCGTCACACACGAACTCGCCTACACCGGAACCGGATCGGCCGATCACCGGCAGCCCGACGGTCCGCGCCTCGAGGGCTGCGATCCCGAACGACTCGAGACGGGCCGGGGACAGGTAGACGTCGGCGGCGGCATACAGCTCGCGCAGCGCGTCGCGCGGCACCCGGCCGGGGAGCGACACCCAGTCGAGGCGGCGCTCTCGCACGAGCGCCTCGACCTTGCGCCGGTCGGGCCCCTCCCCCAGCACGGTCAGCGAGACGGACCCCGCACCAGCGGTCTTCTCCGCCTCCGCCACGAGCTCGACGAGCGCCGCGGGGCGTTTGCGGGCCGCGAGGCGCATCGCGGTGACGAGGCGCAACGGACCCGGCTCGCGCGCGACCGCGCCGCCGCTCCAGCGCGTGACGTCGATGCCGTTGGGGAGGACGCCGACCGAGGAGCCGGGCCCGACGAGACTCCGGAGCGGCTCGGCGGCGACGTCCGAGACGGCCGACATGGCCACGCCGCGCGATGCCCACCCGCGCACGAACCGGGCGGCCCGGAACACCGGGGCCACGCCGGCGAGCATGCAGTGCCACGTCATGGCCGTCGGCAGGCCGAGTCCGACCGTGACGCGCGTGCTGTCCCAGGCGAACGGTGAGACGACCCCGGTCTGGACGTGGGCCACGTCGAAGCGACCGGCGACGAGCCGCCGGCGCAGCTCAGCGGGGGCGAACGGGTTGACGGGCAGCTCCCACGGCATCCGGGCCGCGAGCCGGTGGACCGGCACTCCGTCGACGACCGTGACCGTCCCGTGCATCTCGCCCTCGGCACCGCGCGTGGCCGTGAACACCTCGACCTCGTGGCCGGCGGCCTGCAGGTGCTGCGCGAGGTCGTGCGTCTGGACCTCGATCCCGCCCAGCCTGGGCAGGTAACAGTCGGACAGGAGCGCCACCTTCACGGAAGACACTGTGCCATGGGCCAAGATGGGTGACTGTGCCGCACACGCTCCTCGCCTTCCACGCACACCCCGACGACGAGGCCCTGCTGACCTCGGGGACGATGGCGCGCGCCGCCGCGGAGGGCCACCGGGTCGTCGTCGTCGTGGCGACCGACGGCGAGCTCGGGCTGGCGGCGAGCGAGTTCACCGGCCAGGGTGCGCTCGCCGCGACCCGGATGGACGAGCTGCGCGCGAGTGCCAAGGCCCTCGGCGTCGCACGCGTGGAGCACCTGGGCTACGCCGACAGCGGCCTCGGACCCGAGGTCGCCCCGGACCCGCCCGGCAGCACCCGCTTCGTGCGCGCCGACGTCGAGGAGGCGGCCCAGCGGCTGGCTGCGATCCTGCGCGAGGAGCACGTCGACGTGCTCCTCCACTACGAGCCCAATGGGGGCTACGGCCACCCCGACCACCGACAGGTGCACCGGGTGGGTCGGCGCGCGGCCGAGCTGGCCGGCACGCCGAAGGTCCTCGAGGCGACGGTGCCGCGTGACACCATCTGCCGCGCCATCGACCTCGCCGCCACGGTCTACCGCTTCCCACCCGAGTTCGACCGGGCGGCCTTCGACCGCGCCTTCTCGGCCCGCAGCGAGATCACCCACCGCATCAACGTGCGCCGCCACATCTCGGCCAAGCGGGCCTCGATGCGCGCGCACGCCTCGCAGGCCACCGCAGACGGTGGGGCCGACCGCACCCTCGCCGCGTTCCTCCGGATCCCACGCCCGTTCTACGACCTCGTCTTCGGGCGTGAGTGGTTCGTCGACCGCTCGGCCCGGCCCGGAGACCCGATCCGCCGCGACGTCTTCGACGGGCTCGCCTGACGCGGTTCGTGGCCTTTCGACGGTGGGGCACGGGCCGTTCGTGGCCTCTCGACGGTTGGGCATGGGCAGTGCGTGGCCTCTCGACGGTTGGGCACGGTCCATTCGTGGCCTTTCGACGGTTGGGCATGGGCAGTTCGTGGCCTTTCGACGGTTGAGGCGGGGAGTCTGCGTATGCCGGGTGGCGCCGCCTGTGACTCCTGTCCCCAACGCCGTCTGCCGGGTCCGGGGCGGCGGATGATGGAGGTGTGACCTGGTGGCGCGGCCGCTCACCGGCGGTCTTCTTCGTCGCGTCGGCGATCCTGCTGGCCGGCGGCGGGATCGCGGCCGCGCTCGGCTCGGACGCGGTGTCGCGAGCCCTGTGGGTCTCCGCGACCGTGCTCGGGCTGGCGCTCTCGCTGCTGTGGACCGTGCGGGCCGTCGTGGAGCGCCGGGCCACGGTGGACGTCATCGCCGTCCTGGCCCTGGCCGGTGCGCTCTGGGTCGGGGAGGACTTCGCCGGCGCCATGGTCACCCTGATGCTGGCCAGCGGGCGGCTGCTCGAGGACCGGGCCTCGGCGCGCGCCGACCGGGAGCTGCGCCTGCTCGTCGAACGCACCCCGCGCACGGCCCGACGACGCTCCGGCGACCGCGTCGACGGCATATCGGTCGAGGAGGTATCGCCCGGCGACGTGCTCGTGGTCGGCACGGGTGAGGTCGTGCCGGTCGACGGCCGGCTGCTCGCCACGGGCACCTTCGACGAGTCGGCGCTCACGGGCGAGCCGATGCCCGTGGAGCGCCCGACCGGCGACGACGTCCGCAGCGGGGTGGTCAACGCCGGTCCCCCGGTCGACATCGTCGCCACGTCCTCCGCGTCGGAGTCGACCTACGCGAACGTCGTCCGGCTCGTCGAGCAGGCACAGGCCACGTCGGCGCCGTTCGTGCGCACGGCCGACCGCTTCGCCGTGCTCTTCGTGCCGTTGACACTCGCGCTCGCCGGAATCGCGTGGGCCGTCTCGGGATCCGCGGTGCGCGCCGTCGCCGTGCTCGTCGTCGCGACTCCGTGCCCGCTGCTGCTCGCTGCTCCGGTGGCGATCATGTCCGGCCTGTCGCGGGCGTCGCGCATCGGCGTCGTCGTCAAGGGTGGTGCTGCCCTGGAGGCCCTTGCCGCCGGCGACGTCGTGCTCTTCGACAAGACCGGGACACTCACCCACGGCCGGCCGGAGCTGGCCTCGGTGGTCACCGCGCCGGACGCCCCGCCGGCCCTCGACGTGCTGCGCCTCGCGGCGTCCCTCGACCAGGTCTCGCCCCATCCGCTGGCGAGCGCGCTCGTCGGTGCAGCCCGCCGGCGCGCCCTCGACCTCCAGCTGCCGACCGACGTGCACGAGGTCCACGGCTACGGTCTCCAGGGGCTCGTCGGCGGCACCGAGGTCCGGCTGGGCAAGGCGCGCTGGATCGTGGGCGAGGACGACCCCGCCTGGCTCCGGCAGGTGCGCCGGCGTGCCGCGCTCGACGGGTGCCTCACGGTCTTCGTCGCCGTCGGCGGCCGGCCGGCCGGGGCCTTCCTCCTCGAGGACCCCGTGCGACCCGACGCGCCGCGCATGCTGGCCGCCCTGCGCGAGGTCGGCATCCGGCGCACCGTCCTCGTCACCGGCGACCGGGCCGACATCGCCGAGACGGTCGGGCGCATCGTGGGTGTCGACGCGGTGCTGGCCGACCGCGACCCCGCCGACAAGCTCGCCGCGATCCGCGAGGAGTCGGCGGCCGCACGCACCATCATGGTCGGCGACGGGGTCAACGACGCCCCCGCCCTCGCGGCGGCGGGGGTGGGGGTCGCGCTCGCAGCGCGCGGGGCGACGGCCTCGTCGGAGGCCGCCGACGTCGTGCTCACCGTCGACCGTGTCGACGCGATCGCCGACGCGATCCTCATCGCCCGCCGGTCGCGCCGGATCGCCCTCGAGGCGGTGCTGGTCGGGATGGGCCTGTCCCTCGTGGCCATGCTCGCCGCCGCCGTCGGGCTGCTGCCACCCGCGGCAGGTGCCGTGCTGCAGGAGGGCATCGACGTGCTCGCGATCGGGATCGCGCTGCGGGCCCTCCTGCCGAGCCGCCTGCACACCGTGCCCATGTCCGAGGAGGACATCGCGACGGCTCGCCGCCTCCGCAGCGGGCACGACGGCGCCATCGCCGCCGTCGAGCAGATCCGCACCGTCGCCGACGCCCTGCGCACCCGGGACTGCCGGCTGGAGCCGGTCCACGAGCTCCTCGCGCGGCTCGAGGGCGACCTGATCCCCCACGAGCGCGCCGACGAGGACGAGCTGATGCCGCTCGTGGACCGGGCGCTCGGCGGCGCGGCCACCGCCACCATGCGCCGCACGCACGCCGAGATCGAGCACCAGGTCTCGCGGTTGCGCCGGCTCCTCGACGGCATCGACCCCGAGCACGTGACGCCGGAGGACGTCACGGAGCTGCGCCGGCTGCTCTACGGGCTCTACGCCGTGTGCCGTCTGCACAACAGCCAGGAGGAGGAGGGCGCCTTCGCGCTCGTCCCCCCGGGGCCGTCCCCGGCCCGCCGCACCGGTCGGCGTCGTGCGTCCGGCTGACCCCACCGATGGCGTATGCCGTGTGCTGCCAACGATGCCGGCCGACCTCCCGGCCGGCAGAGTCCGCGTCGTCGCCGCAAGGGGCGACCGGCACGCCGCCGACACCACCGCCATACTGGGCGTGCCGCGCGGGGCGGCAGCAGCGGACCGGCGACGGAGGCTCGGATGACGGCGGGACTGGAGCACACGTGGGTGGCCCACTACGCCGAGGGGGTGCCGGCCGAGATCGACCCACCCATCGGCTCTCTCGTCGACCTGCTGACCGAGGCCGTCGCCACCTACGGTCCACGACCGGCGCTCGAGTTCTTCGGCGCCGAGGTGACCTATTCGGAGCTGGGACGCCGAGTCGAGCTGGCGGCCGAGGGGCTACGGCTCCTCGGCGTCCGCGCCGGCGACCGGGTGGCCCTCGTGCTGCCGAACTGTCCCGAGCACATCGTCGCCTTCTATGCGGTGCTCCGGCTCGGGGCCGTCGTCGTCGAGCACAACCCGCTCTACACCCCGACCGAGATGGCCCACCAGTTCGGCGACCACGGCGCGACCGTCGCGGTCGCCTGGGACAAGGTCGCCGGAGCCGTCACGCAGCTGCCCGACCTCCAGCACCGCGTCCAGCACGTCGTCGCGGTCGACATCACCGCCTCGATGCCGTGGGCGAAGCGGGTGGCGCTTCGGCTGCCCGTGCGCCGGGCGAGGGAGATGCGGGCCCAGCTCACCGCGCCGTCCACCGGGACGACGCCGTGGTCGGACCTGCTCGCGCACGGCCCGCTCGACCCGTCCGTGCCCGGTCCGAGCGTCGAGGACCTCGCGGCGATCCAGTACACGAGCGGCACGACCGGCCACCCCAAGGGCGCCATGCTGAGCCACGGCAACCTGCTGGCCAACGCGGCGCAGGGGCGGGCCTGGGTGCCGGGCATGCGGCCCGGTCAGGAGGTCGTCTACGCCGTGCTGCCGATGTTCCACGCGTACGGCCTGACTCTGTGCCTGACCTTCGCCATGAGCACGGGTGCTCGGCTCGTCCTCTTCCCGAAGTTCGACGTCGACCTCGTGCTGGCCGCCGCCAAGAAGCACCCCCCGACGTTCCTCCCGGCCGTCCCGCCGATCTACCAGCGGCTCGCCACTGCGGCTCGTGAGCGCGGGGTCGACCTGACGGCAACGCGGTTCGCGATCTCCGGCGCCATGGCCCTCCCCCGCGAGACCCTCGAGCTGTGGGAGGACGTGACCGGGGGTCTCCTCGTCGAGGGCTACGGCCTCACCGAGACCTCACCCGTCGCCATCGGCAACCCCATCGGGAGCGAGCGCCGACCGGGCGCGGTCGGAGTCCCCTTCCCGAGCACCGACATCAGGGTCGTCGACCCCGACGACCCGACGCGTGACCGGCCCGTCGGCGAGCGCGGCGAGCTGCTCATCCGCGGACCGCAGGTCTTCGGCGGCTACTGGGGCAAGCCCGAGGAGACGTCGGCCGCCCTGCTCGACGGTGGCTGGTTCCGCACCGGCGACATCGTCGTCGTCGACGCCGACGGGTTCGTGTCGGTCGTCGACCGGATCAAGGAGCTCATCATCACCGGCGGCTTCAACGTCATGCCGTCGGAGGTCGAGGCCGTGGTGCGCACCGTCCCGGGCGTCACCGATGCCGCGGTCGTCGGGCTGCCCAGACCCGACGGCAGCGAGGACGTCGTGGCCGTCGTGACGACCGAGCCCGGCGCCGAGGTCGACGTCGAGGACGTGCGGGCCCGGTGCCGGTCCGACCTCGCCGCCTACAAGGTGCCGCGCCGGGTCCTCGTGGTCGACGAGCTGCCGCGCTCGCAGATCGGCAAGGTGCTGCGCAAGCAGGTGCGCGACTCACTCATCGGGGGCTGACCACGTCCCCTGACGGGACCACCGCCCGAGGACACCCCACACGCCGACGCGGCCACACGGCATACGCGAAGAGCCCTCAGGCAGAGGGCGTCTCGAAGACGATCGCCATCGGCGTCTGCTCCGAACCCTGCCCGAGCGGGTTGTCCGCGAACATCAGCTCGTAGCGCTCCTTGGTGCCCGGCGCGTCCTTGCCGAGCACGTTGCGGCCGATGTCGTTGGCGTCCATGACGACGGTGCCGCCAAACGTGTCACGGTAGGCCTCGGGCACCCGCGCCCGGATGGCCGCGGAGAGGCGCGCGGCGACGTCGTCCGGGTCCTTGGGGCCGAGCTTGGCCGACACGTTGGCCGGGTAGACGGAGTACTCGGTGGGCCCGTCGATGGCGCGGATGTCGCCCCCGACGAGGTCGTAGAAGAGACCCCGCTTGCCGAGGACCTTGCCGACGGCGCCCCCGGCCGAGGCGAAGAGCACCCGCGGGAGCCCGGCCTCCTCGATGGCCAGCTGCATCGTGAAGGGCGAGCCGAGGCCGATGCCGGCGGGCGTGCGCGTCACGTAGCGGCTCAGGAGGCGGGCCGGGCGGCCGACCTTGATGTCCCAGATGAAGTAGGACCGGCCCTGGGTGATGGCGACGATCTTCTCGGAGATGAAGAAGTACCAGCGGCCCCCGGTGGCGGCGGCGTGGTCGGGCCCCGCGTCGGGCAGACCGGCGAAGAAGCGGTCGATGTAGCCGAGCGTCTTGGCCTCGAGGTCGTCCTCACGGGCATAGAGGTCGGTGCGCAGCGGGTAGCGACGCACCGCCGTGCCGTCGGCCGTCACGAGGTCGAGCTGCTTGCGGGCGTTGGGCTCGTAGTCGGTCTTGACCGGCTCGACGTGGTCGGGGTCCTCGGGCTCGTGCTCGTCGAAGAACTCCTTGAGCCACAGCTCGAGGTTGAGCATGCGCCAGACCGTCATCGAGTCGACCGAGCTGGTGCCCTTGATCCACCCCTCGAACATGTTGAGCACGGCGGTCTGGTCGAAGTAGCGGCGGCCCGCGAACGACTCGGAGAGGAACTCGCCGTAGATGTGGTTCTTGAGGCGCATGAACCACTCGCTCTGCGGGGTGGTGGCGCCGACCTTGTCGCGGCGGTCCACGACCGAGTCGGGCAGCAGCCCGCGCATCGCGTCGCGCAGGACACGTTTGCCGACGCCGTCCTTGACGAGGGCGTCGTCACTGAGGCCGAAGACGAAGCGCACCAGGTCGCGGTCGACGAACGGCAGGCGGACGGCGACCCCGAAGCGGCGGGCGTTCTTGTCGGTGTAGCGCAGTCGGGCCGGCAGCGAGTGGGCGAACACGTCGTCGAGGAGACGGGCGCGCAGGTCGGTCTTCTCGACGTCGTAGGACTCGGAGGCGTGGTCCCGGACGAAGTCGGCAGCCAGCAACGACGTCACCGGCACGTCCTTGCGGCCACGCAGCCGGTCTCCCACGAGGGGACGACCGCGGCGGTAGAGCACGTCCAGCGAGCGGCCCAGCTGGGTGACCGCGCCCACGGCGCTGCGGCTGCGCAGCTCGCGCAGGTGGATGAGGTGGTGGGGACCGAACCCGGCGAGCGTCTCGTCGCCGCCGTGACCGTCGAGCACGACCGCGTCGCGCTCGGCCGCCTCACGCAGCACGCGGTACTGCGTGTAGGCGCCGGCGGAGACGAGCGGCTCCTCCTGGGTGCGCACGAGGTCACGCAGGTCCTGCTTGAACTCCGTCGGGGTCGGCTCGACCCGGTGCTCCTGCACGCGGTTGCCGAGCCCTGCCACGACCGCGTCGAGGTGCTTGCGCTCGTCGTTGTGCGAACCGGGGTAGACGGCGGACCAGGTGTCCTGCGTGCCGTCCGCGGCCGATCGTCCCGGCTCGTGCTCGACGACGTCGAGGAGCGCAGCGATGGCTGCCGAGTCGAGCCCACCGGACAGGGAGGTGCCGACGCGGCCGGATGAGCTCGAGCGGCGCCGCACCGCGGCCGTCAGGAGGGAGCGGAACTCGGTGGCGACCGCCGGCGAGTAGGACCGGGGCGTCCGGCCGAGGCCTGCCAGCTCCTCGCGCAGGCGCGAGTAGAGGTGGCGCTCGACACCACCGGGCACGTCGGCGCCGAGGGTGACGACCTCGCCCGCCCCGACGCACTCGATGCCCGCGAAGAACGTGGCCGGACCGTCGTCGTGGACGCGGAAGCAGAGGTAGCGGTAGATGGTGCGGTCGTCGGGCCGCCGCTCGTGCAGGCCGCTGTCGAGGATGCCGCGGATCTCGCTCGCGACGAGCCAGCCGTCCCCGGCCTTGGCGAGGTAGAGGGGGCGCACACCGAACGGGTCGCGCGCCAGCGTCAGGCGCCGGGTGTCACGGTCCCAGACCGCGAGCGCGAAGGCCCCGTCGAGCCGGTCGAGGCCGTCGGTGCCCCACTCGGTGAAGGCGGCGAGCACGACCTCCGCGTCGCTGCCCACTCCGAAGTCGTGGCCGAGGGTCTCGAGGTCGGCGCGCAGCTCGGCGCGGTTGTAGAGCTCACCGTCGAGGGCCAGCGTGAACCTCCCGCCGCGGGCCACGGCGAGTCGCGCGACGTCCCCCGCCATGTCCCCCGCCCCGTCCCCGTCACGGGTCTGCGCCGCCTGCGCCGGGCGGCTCTCGCGGACCCCGAGGCCTGCGTCGCCGTCCCGTGCCGTCGCCGGGGCGCCCGCTCCCGGGTGCGTCGCCAGGAGTCGGTCGAGCAGGGCCTCGTCGGCCTCGAACCCGCAGTAGGCCGCGATTCCACACATGGCGACAACCCTAACGGGCCCTCGAGCGCCCTTCGTGCAGACACTGCGTGGCGACGGCCGCCCCGAGGTGCCAGGGCCACCGGAGCAGCAGCCAGAGCACGAGCGACCCGAGCAGGATGGACCCCACGACGTCGCTGAGCCAGTGGAAGTGCAGCCACAGCAGCGACACGGCGACGAGCAGCGTCCACAGGGCGGCGGCGGCTCGGGCCGGCGTCCGGCGCGGCGGGTGCAACCGTGCGACGAGCTCGGCCGCGACCCCGGCGCACACGAGAGCGGTGGCGGTGTGGCCTGAGGGGTAGGACCCGTCGCCGCCGAGCATGCCGGGGACGTCGGGCGCCGTGCGGCTGATGAGGCCCTTGCCCAGGAGCACCGCGCTGCTCATCAGGACCAGGGCAGGCGCTGCCAGGACCAGCGGCGCCCAGCGGCCGGTCCGCAGGCAGAGGGCCATCGTCAGGGCACTCACGACCGCGACCGAGAGCGCCGGCGTCGCCAGCTCGACGACGCCGAGGGCCAGCAGGTCCGGCACCGCCGGACCGTTGCCCCGTCCCGGGGTCGAGGCCAGGACGAGGTCGTCGAGCCGGAAGGCGGCCCCACCCCGGACCACGCTCGACGTGACGACCACGAGGCCGGCGGCGAGCACCAGCGCGACGACTGGCCCGGACAGACGACGCCACGGCGTCTCCGGCGAGGGACCCCCGGCCTCGGCCGGGTCCCGCGACGGGCGGGTGCTCGGTCGGGTCGTCATGACGACCACGGTAACGAGGCGATCTGTGCCCGGCGTCCACGTGCCGCGAACCCGGGATGAACCCACCCGCCGTACGGCGACGTCCTCGGGAAGGGGGGCCTTCACCCTCCTCGCCCACAACCCCAGGAGCACGACATGCACGCGATCTCCCGAACCGCAGCCTTCCTCGCCGGTGCCGTCATCGGTCTGTCCGCCCTCGCCGCGACGTCGAGCGCGTCGGCCGACAGCGGCGGCGTCCCGCGCAGCGACATCCTCCGCGCCCCGCTCCAGGGCAGCCAGCTCAGCGACCCGCCCCTCTTCGGGCTCGTCCGCGGCGGCGCCCCGTGGGTCATCTCCGAGGGCACGGCCCGGCTGCGTGCCGACGGCGACCTCACGGTGGAGGTCGAGGGCCTCATCATCCCGACGCGTGGCGACAACCCGCTCGCCACCCTGTCGGCCACCGTCGTCTGCAACGGCAGGGACCTGCTGACGACGGCGCCGGTGCCCTTCAGCACCGCCGGGGACGCGCAGGTCCACGCCCGCGTCGCCCTTCCCGCCCGCTGCCTGGCCCCGGCCGTGCTCGTCAACCCGCTGAGCAACGCCGGGGTCTACATCGCGGCGACCGGGCGCTGAGCGGACGATGGCGTATGCCGTGTGGCCGGCCCACGGCATACGCCCCCTCGCCTTCCCCAACCGTCGAGAGGCCACGATGTGCCCCTCCAAGCACATCGAGAGGCCACGTCTGGCGAACAGATGTGGCCTCTCGACTGCACCGGAGGGGCCAGACGTGGCCTCTCGACGGTTCAGGGGGTCAGGCGGGGGTGGTCACTCCCACTCGATGGTGCCCGGCGGCTTGCTCGTGACGTCGAGCACGACGCGGTTGACCTCTTCGACCTCGTCGGTGATACGGGTGGGAGCGGACGATGGCGTATGCCGTGTGGCCGGGCCACACGGCATACGCCCCCTCGCCTTCCCCAACCGTCGAGAGGCCACGATGTGCCCCTCCAAGCACGTCGAGAGGCCACGTCTGGCGAACAGACGTGGCCTCTCGACTGCACCGGAGGGGCCAGACGTGGCCTCTCGACGGTTCAGGGGGTCAGGCGGGGGTGATCACTCCCACTCGATGGTGCCCGGCGGCTTGCTCGTGACGTCGAGCACGACGCGGTTGACCTCTTCGACCTCGTTGGTGATGCGGGTGGAGATCGTCGCGAGCACGTCGTAGGGCACGCGCGCCCAGTCGGCCGTCATCGCGTCCTCGGAGGCGACCGGGCGCAGCACGACGGGGTGGCCGTAGGTGCGACCGTCGCCCTGGACCCCCACCGAGCGGACGTCGGCGAGGAGCACGACGGGGCACTGCCAGATGTCGCGGTCGAGACCTGCCCGGGTCAGCTCCTCGCGGGCGATGGCGTCGGCACGGCGCAGGATCGCGAGGCGCTCGGCGTCGACGGCCCCGATGATGCGGATGCCGAGGCCGGGGCCCGGGAACGGCTGGCGCCACACGATGACCTCGGGGACGCCGAGCTCGAGACCGACCTGGCGCACCTCGTCCTTGAAGAGGGTGCGCAGCGGCTCGATGAGCGAGAACTGCAGGTCGTCGGGCAGGCCGCCGACGTTGTGGTGGCTCTTGATGTTGGCCGCGCCCTCGCCGCCGCCGGACTCGACGACGTCGGGGTAGAGCGTGCCCTGCACGAGCCACTTGACGGGGTGCTCCTCGTCGCCGCGGTCGTGGACGACGTCGCGCGCCGCCTGTTCGAAGACACGGATGAACTGCTCGCCGATGATCTTGCGCTTGGTCTCCGGGTCGGTGACGCCGGCGAGCGCCGCGAGGAAGCGCTCGCGGGCGTCGACGATGACGAGGTCGACACCGGTCGCCTCGACGAAGTCCTGCTCGACCTGCTCGGCCTCGCCCTCGCGCAGCAGGCCGTGGTCGACGAACACACACGTCAGCTGGGCGCCGATCGCCTTCTGCACCAAGGCTGCCGCCACGGATGAGTCGACACCGCCGGAGAGCGCGCAGAGGACGCGGTCCTCACCGACCTGCTCGCGGATCGCCCCGACGAGATCGTCGACGACGTGGCCGGGAGTCCACTCCGGCGTGATGCCCGCGCCCTTCCAGAGGAAGTTCTCGAGGACGCGCTGGCCCTGCTCGGAGTGGAGGACCTCGGGATGCCACTGCACGCCGTAGAGGCGGCGCTCGTCGTCCTCGAAGGCCGCGACGGGGGTGCCGGCGGTCGTGGCGGTGACGGCGAAGCCGTCGGGCGCGGCGCTGACCGAGTCGCCGTGCGACATCCACACGGTCTGGCTCGGCGGCTGCCCCGCGAAGAGCGTCGACTCGACGTCGCTGATGGCAGCGTCGGTCTTGCCGTACTCCCGCGCACCGGTGCGGGCGACGGTGCCGCCGAGGGCCTGCGCCATCGACTGGAAGCCGTAGCACATGCCGAAGACGGGGACGCCGGCCTCGAGCAGGGCCGGGTCGAGGCGCGGGGCGCCGTCCTCGTAGACCGAGCTCGGGCCACCCGACAGGATGATCGCCGCCGGCTTCCTGGCGAGGATGTCGGCCGCGGCCATCGAGTGCGGCACGACCTCGCTGTAGACCTGGGCCTCACGCACCCGTCGGGCGATCAGCTGGGCGTACTGCGCGCCGAAGTCGACGACGAGGACGGGGTGGCTCTGCAGGTCGGTCGGGTGCGCTTCGCTCACGGGCGCAAGCCTAACGGCTGGCCCGCACCCCCAGATCCAGGCCCGGACACCCCTCGCCGCGACCGCTCACCACCGGGTCCGGTGCGCCCGCCCGGTCGCCCGGTAGTCCTTGGAGACGTGGTAGGCGCGGCGGTCGAGGCGCAGCGCCTCGGCCCGCACCGCGCGCAGCTCGCGGGGACAGAGCCGCCGGAGGGACTTGAGCACCATGACCTCCCGGGAGTCGCCGCCCTGGGCCGCGATGCGCACCAGCCCGACGTGCGGGGCGTAGTACTTCAGCTGGATGCCGTCCTCGGGAGCGTTCGGGGCCGACTCCCTGATCTTGACCACGCCTGAGTAGCAGCCGGTCGGGACGCAGACGCGCAGTCCCTTGGCGACGACCTTCCCCACGTCGTAGAAGCCGACCGCCGGCGCCCGCCCCTGGACGAAGGGCGCCGTTCCGAGACGGGGCCGGCCCGGGACGAGGATCCCGGCGTGGGCTCCGCGCACCCCGGTGACCCACGTGCTGGGGGCGCCCTGGAACCGGCCGTTCTCGTACTCCTCGGGGTACTCCCCCCGGGTCCACACGTTGCCCTTGTTGTCCTGGGAGAAGAAGGCGAGCTCTGCCTCGGTGAGGACGCCGTCGTTGTAGTCCTTGTCGAGGATGACCCGCGCGTTGACGCCGCCCACCTTCTTCACCAGGTCGGTGACGACGAACACGACTCGGTGCCGGTGGGTGCCCTCGGCGTCGGTGACGGTGCCCTCGTAGGAGAAGCGCGTCCCCGGGACCAGGGGGAAGTACCGCGAGCGCGTGGCGAGGGGGTGCGTGAACCTCGGGTGGCTGGAGCTCGCGACCGCCGTCCTGGCCGTCCCGGACGCCCGGGCCGCCTCGGGTGCGACGAGAACGGTGGCGGCCAGCACCGCCATCCCGGCGAGCAGCGTGGGGACCGCGACGACACGGCGCAGGTCAGGTCGCATGGGGTTCTCCTTCGGCGCCGGCCACGAGGACCGGCTGGTCGGGCGGTCGGTGGAAGCGCAGGTAGATGGAGGGGACGACGAAGAGGCTGAGCAGCGTCGAGGTGACGAGGCCACCGAGGATGACGACGGCGAGGGGGTGCTCGATCTCGTGCCCGGGGCGGGAACCGAGCACCACGAGCGGGACGAGCGCGAGCCCGGTGGCGAGCGTCGTCATGAGGATCGGCGCGAGGCGCTCCTTGGCGCCCCGGATGACGAGGGGAAGCCCGAACTCCATGCCCTCGACCTGCTCGAGGTGCTGGTAGTGGTTGATGAGCAGGATCCCGTTGCGTGCGGCGATCCCGAAGACGGTGAAGAAGCCGACGAGGGACCCGAGCGAGAGGATCCCGCCGGACAGCCAGGCCGCCAGCACTCCGCCGACGAGGGCCATGGGCAGGGTGAGGAACACGAGGACGGCGAGTCGCCAGCTGCGGAAGGCCGTCTGCAGCAGGAGCAGGATGAGAAGCCCTGCGACCAGGGCGGAGGTCAGCAACCGGCTCTGCGCGGTCTGGCGCTCCTTGTACTCCCCCAGCACCTCCGCGTGGTAGCCGCGCTGGAAGCCGACGCTCGCGAGCCTGGCGTTGAGCTCGCTGACCACCGAGCCGAGGTCGCGGCCCTCGACACCGGCGCCGACGTCGAGCCGGCGCGAGTCACCCTGCCGCTCGATGGCGTTCGGGTTGGGCTGCACCGACACGTCCGCGACGTCCTCGAGCCGCACCCGTCCGCCCGACGGCGTGTCGATGAGGAGCTTCTCGAGAGCCGTCACGTCCGACCGGGTGGCCGGCGTGCTCCAGACCACGACGTCGTACGCGCGGCCTGACCGGAAGATGTCACCGACCTCCTCGCCCGCGACGAGGGTCGCCGCGGCGCGCCTGACGTCGCCGGGCTTGAGACCGACCCTCTCGGCCGCGTCGAGCTTCACGCGGACCTCGACCTGGGGGATGTCGGCGGAGATGTCGGTGTGGGCGTCCTTGACCCCCGGGATCGCCGCGAGCAGCGACAGGATCTCGGCCGACTTCGCCCGCAGCACCCCCAGGTCCTCGCCGTAGACGCGGACGATGATCGGCTCCTTGCCGCCGGTGAGCACCTCCTCGACGCGCTCGTCGAGATAGGTCTGCACCTCGGCGAACACGCCCGGGTACTTTGCGGCGATCGCATCGATCTGCTCGCGGGCAGACGCGTAGTCGGCGGAGGGGTCGAGGCTGATCCAGTTCTCGCCGAAGTTCACCCCGAAGACCTCCTCGCCGAGCAGTGCCTGACCGATGTGCGCGCCGAAGCTGCGCACACCCGGGACGGCGCGGATCTGCTTGCTGACCGCCGTGGTCGTGCGCACCGTCTCGGCGTCGGAGGTGCCCGGCACCCCCACCCAGTGCATGAGGAAGTCGCGCTCCTGGAACGCCGGGAACAGGCTCTGTCCGAGAGCCGACCCCACGAAGGCCCCGAGGACCGTGACCAGCGCGGCTGCGGCATACACACCCCGGGGCCGCACCGCGATGCGTCCGAGCGCGGCGACGTAGCCGCGCTGGAGCCAGCGGACGACGGGCGACGTGCGTCGCTCGATCGGTGCCGAGCGCAGCAGGATGAGACACAGTGCCGGGGTCAGCGTGAGGGCCACGGCCATCGAGGCCACGATCGCCAGCGTGTACGACAGCGCCAGCGGGCGGAAGAAGGCGCCGGTGAGCCCCTGGAGCAGGAAGACGGGGATGGCGGCGGCGACGATGATCAGGGTCGCGTAGACGATCGGGCTGCGGACCTCGAGCGAGGCGTGCAGGATCACCGAGGCCGTCGACTCCGAGCTGCCCGACAGCCGGCGCTCCCGCAGCCGCCGGACGATGTTCTCCGCGTCGATGATCGCGTCGTCGACGACCGCGCCCAGGGCGATGACGAGGCCGGCCAGCGTCATCGTGTTGATCGTCGCCCCGCCCAGGTGCAGCACCAGCAGGGTGACCACGAGCGACAGCGGGATCGTCAGCAGGCTGATCAGCGCCACGCGCCACTCGAAGAGGAACAGCAGCAGGATCGCGACCACCAGCAGGAAGCCCAGCAGGAGGGACTGGGAGAGGTTGGAGATGGCCAGCTCGACGAAGTCGGCCTGCCGGAAGACATGGGTGTCGAAGGTGACGTCGGGCAGGCCGGGCTGGAGCTCGGCGATGGCGGACTCCACCCCGGCCGTCAGCTCCAGGGTGTTGGCCCACGGCAGCTTCTCGACGACCAGGAGGATGCCCGGCTGGGAGTTGACGACGGCGTCACCGATGAGGGGCTGGTGGTTCTCCCCCACGAGCGCCACGTCGCCCAGGGTGGACGGACGGCTGACCCGGCTCGTGGCGCCTCCCGGGGACGACCGGGTTGCGCCGGACCCCGCGGCGGCCCCCTTGATGGGCACCTTCGCGAGGTCGGCCGGGGTGATGATCGGCAGGACGTTGCGCACCGGCAGCCGCTGGTTCGCCGACTCGATCGTGCCCCCGGTGCCGATGACGCTGCCGGACGAGAACCTCAGCAAGCCCGAGTCGACCGCGTCCGCGGTCGTCTCCATGACCTGGTCGAGGGTCACCCCCCGGGCGGCCAGTCGGGTTGGTTCGACCTGCACCGTCATCATCTGCAGGCGTTCGTTCCAGATCGCGACGTTGGCGACGCCCGGCACCTGGAGCAGCCGGGTGCGGATGTTCCAGTACGCCGACATCGACATCTCGATGAGGGAGCTCGTCCTCGAGGTCATCCCGATCTGCATGGCGCGGCCGGTCGCGGACACCGGGGCCAGGATGACCGGCGGCGCCGCCCAGGTGGGAAGGCTCGGCGAGACGATGGCCAGCCGCTCCTGCACCAGCTGCCGCGCCCGGAGCAGGTCGGTGTCGTCCGAGAAGAGCAGCTCGATCGACGACAGCTGCGGGACGGACCGCGAGCGCATGTCGGACAGGCCCTGCAGCCCGTTCAGCCCCTGCTCGAGGGGGACGGTCACGAGCTCCTCGACGTCGGAGGTCGACAGCCCGACGCAGGCGGTCTGGATGACGACGCGGGGCGGCGCGAACTCGGGGAACACGTCGACCCGCATCTGGGAGAGCGAGGTGAAGCCGAGGACCATGAGGACGACGGACGCGGCGACGACGATGAATCGCAGGTTCAGGCTGGACTGCACGATCCACCGGATGACGCCGCGCCGCTCGGTCATTGCTCGCCGCTGATCTCGAGCTCGGCGCCGAGCACCTCCGTCGCCCCGACCACGACGACGGTCGAACCGACCGGTGGCCCCGCGGTCAGGGTGGCGACGTCACCGGAGATGGACTCCACGCGGATCGGCACCCGGCGGAAGGTGTTCTTCTCCTCGACCCGGTAGGCCCAGGTCGAGCCGTCGAGGTAGTAGAGGACCGCCGCGTAGGGGATCCGTAGCTTTCCAGGGGCGGCGGCACGGCCGACCGTGGCCGTCTCGATGCCGACAGCGTCCGCCGCGTCGTCGGAGAGCCGCACCGTCTTGACGTCCGACCCCGGGACCTCCTGGACGACCGCGGGCGGGTCGGCCTCGGGTGCCGCGGCCGAGGCCTCGCAGGCGGCCACCCCCGGTGCAAGCAGGAGGCAGAGGACCAGGAGCCCGGTGGGCCTGCGGTCATTCATGATTCGGCTCCCTTCGGGAGGCCACACAGGGTGGGGACGAGGTACAGGACGACGAGTGAGCTCGTCACGAGACCCGCGAGGAGCGAGACCGCGAAGGGCTGCAGGACCTCCGAGCCGGCGCGGTCGGCGAGGACGGCAGCAGGGGCCACCGTGAGGGCCACGAGCGCAGCGGCCCGGAGCACCGGCACGATGCGCTCCGTGGCGACGCCGGCCACCGAGGTCGCCGGGCGGCCGGGGACGCCGGCGCCGAGGACATGGGCACCGAGGGCGCGGGCCGATGCCAGCCCGACGACGAGCGTGAGGGCGGAGGCCGCGAACAGACCGAGCAGCGGCCCCGGAGTCCCGAGTCCTCCGAGCACCGGGGCGACGAGCACGGCGCCGACCCCGCCCAGGGGCGCCAAGAGCACCACGGCGGCCGCGGCGCGCCAGCGGCCGATGGCGGCCTGCACAAGGAGCAGGATCCCGAGGAGCACCCCCAGCGACACGAGGGCGACGCGCCTCGCGTCCACCTCGCGGTCGGCGGCCTCACTGAGCACCTGCAGGTGGGTCTCGCGCGGCATGGGCACCCGGTCCACGGCGGCGCGGACGTCGGAGACCAGGGAGGAGGCTCCGCCGCCCGCGAGGTCGGCGACGACGTCGACGCTGCGCATCGCCTGGTCGTGCACGATGGAGGCCGGCTCTGGCCCGACCGTGACGTGCGCGACGTCGCCGAGGCGCGCCTGCGTGCCGGACGGGGTGTCGACCCGCAGGTCGTCGAGGCCGGAGAGGTTCGCCCGCGTCGTCGGGGTGCCGAGGACGACGACGTCGAAGACCTTGGCCTTCTCGTAGAGGTTGCCCACGACGAGCCCACTGGCCAGCGTGGTGGCCTCGCGGCGCACGTCTCCCGGTCTCAGGCCGGCTCGTTCGGCTGCCGCCAGGTCGACCTCGACGTGGACGGTCGGCTGCCGGGGAGTGGCGACGACGTGCGCGCCCTGCAGACCGGACACGGTGGACATGGCCCGGGCCATCTCGGCGGCCGTCGCCTGCATGGCGTCGAGGTCCTGTCCGAAGAGCCGCACGACGACGTCGTGCCTTCCCCCGGCGTCTCCCCCAGCGGCTCCGCCAGCGGCTCCCCCGGCGTCACCACCGGCGGTGGCGACCCCGACCCGGTCCGCCGTGTAGGTCATGAGCGCGGTCCGCACCCCGGGATACCGGTGCGCGACCCGGTCGATGGAGTCCATGGTCGCCTTGTAGTCCGCGGAGCCGTCCATGGTCAGCCAGAGCTCGCCGCTGTTGACGTCTCCGAGCTGGTCGGAGGTGACAGCCCGGCCGACGTGCCCGCCGACGGTCGCGACCCCCGGCAAGGCCCTGAGGTCGGACGACAGCCGGTCGGACACCCGGGTCGTCTCGGTCAGCGAGGTCCCCACCGGGAGCTCGACGTGGAGCAGCAGGTCGAGGTCCCGCGCCGTGGGGACCATCGCAGGGGTGGTGCGCAGGACTGCCACTGCGGACGCGCCCACCCCGAGCACGGCGAGACCGGCGACCAGCGACCAGACGAGCGCCCGGCTCGCCGCGAACCGGGACACCGTGCCCGAGAGCGCTCGGGCGACCGCCGGCACCGGCCCGCGCTCACGACGCGCCGGCGCACCGCGAGACCGGTCGCGCACGAACAGGAGCATCAGGGCGGGGGTCACCGTGAGCCCCACGACGAGGGCCACCGCGAGCGCCAGGACGTAGGTCAGCACGAGGGGCTTGGTGAAGGCCGTGGCGAGCGGGCCGAAGGCGAGCAGCGGGACCATGGCCAGGGCACTGGCGAGCAGTCCGACGAACGCGGTCCGCCGCGTGGCGCCCAACGCCTCCGCCACGATGTCGCCCATCGACCGCGACACGCCGGCAGACCGTTCGTCCCACGAGCGCGCCCGGACGGCCTCGACCTCGGCGGCCACCTCGTTGACGATGAGCACGACGGCGACGATCAGGCCGGCGAGGGTCATGCTCGTGAGCGTCGTCCCGCGCAGGAAGAGCAGGTAGAGGGTCGCCGTGACGGAGACGAGCACCGAGCCGGCGATGACCACGGCTGCCCGGAGCGACCAGAACAGCAGCAGCGCGCCGAGGGTCAGGGCGACGAGGCCCGCGGCGCCGGCGAGCCCGACCGTGTGCACGGCGCTCTCGATGAAGTCGGCGGGACGGTAGACCGACGCGTCGACGTCGATCCCGCCGAGGCCGGGGCGCAGGCCGGCGAGGGCGTCCTCGACAGCCTTGGTGACGGTCAACGTGTCCGCCTCCGGGAACTTCTGGATGACGAGGAAGAGCGAGGGTTCCGACGTGACCGCGTCGCCGATGAGCGGCTGGTGGTCCTCGATCACCTGCGCGACGTCGCCGAGCCGCACCGGCTTCGCGGTGCCCTCGACGGAGACCTGGGCCAGGTTCCGGGCGGTCGTGATGGGCAGCACGTGCTGGACGGCCAGTCGCTGGTTGGGTCCTTCGACGAAGCCTCCGGTGCCCGGGGTCGAGGCCTCGACGAACGTCAGGGGTGAGACCCAGAGCGCGTTCCCGGTGGTCTCGATGACCTGAGTCAGCGTGATGCCCTTGCGGTGCAGGTCGGCGGGGTCCACCTGAACCTGCAGCTGCCGGTCGCGCTGACCGTAGATCGACACGTTGGCCACACCCGGGATGCCCATGAGCCGGGGGCGGATCTTCCACCTGGCGAAGACCGACATCTCGATGAGTGGGACGGTCCTGGAGTGCAGGCCGATCATCGCGACCCGGCTGGCCGACGCGAGCGGCTCGACCATGATCGGCGGGCTCCCGACGTTGGGCAGGGCGTGCGCCTGGGTCAGCCGTTCCTGGACCATCTGCCGGGCGGCATAGATGTCGGTCCCCGGCTCGAACACGACCTCGATGGCCGACAGGCCGGCCTGCGAGCGCGAGTGGATCCGGTCGAGCCACGGCACGCCGTTGAGCAGGTCCTGCTCGAGGGGCACGGTGACGAGCTGCTCGACCTCCGCGGCCGACAGACCGAGCGCCTCGGTCTGCACCTGCACCGACGGCGCCATGAACTCGGGGAGGAAGTCGACGCGCGCCGAGCCCAGCGCGGTCGCCCCGAGCACCAGGACGCCAGCGGCGACCGCGAGGACGAGCCGGCCGAACCGCGGGTTCGCCCCGACGAGGGCGGCCCGGCTCACGGCCTGCCCCTCGTGGAACCGGTCGGGGTCGAGCTCCTCCTGCACGTCACCGGAGCCGGCGCCTGCCGGACCGGGCCCATGGACCTCATTCCGCCCCCTTCGGTGGGAGGCCGTCGTACCGTGATATTTGAGGCTAGTTAGGGGTGATGGTCTTGGTCTTCAGCCGCCGGAACCCCCTTCGCCTCGTCCTCTCGTGGGAGCGACGGGTACTGCAGGAGGACAGGGCCTCCGTCCCCGAGGTGGCCTCCCTCCTCCCGGGGGACCGCCGCCGGCGCTTCTCGCCGGGTCCGATCACGGCCGGCGACGTGGCGCTCGTCCTCTTCGTGGCCCTCGCCTCGCTCTTCGGCTTCGTCGAACGCGCGTCGGTGGTCTTCGAGACGGACGACGGACCGCTGCACTACCGCGAGCCCGATCTGGCGGGCGCCGCGTTGATCCTCGTGGGGTGCGTCGCGCTCCTGTGGCGCCGCCCGTTCCCCGGCTGGGTCCTCGCCGTCGCCACGCTCTCCGCCGTGGCCCGCAACGCGGCCGGCTACCCGCTCGCACCGATGCCGTATGCCGTGGTCGTCGCCTGCTTCGCCGTCGGCCAGCGGTGGCCGCTCCCGCGGTCTGCCGTCGCCCTGGTCTCCGTTCTGGCGAGCCTTGCCGGGAGCGCTCTGGCCCGCTTCGGCACGGCCGTCGACGACGAGGTGCTGACCGAGGTCCTGGCCGTCCTCGCCGCCTGGGCACTCGGCCGGGGCTACCGGCTCCACCGGATGCGCACCCGGCTGCTCGAGGACCGCACCCTGCTGCTCGAGCAGCGCGCCCGGCACCTGGCCCAGGAACGCTCGACCGTGGCCGCGCTGGCCGCCGCCCATGAACGCGCCAGCATCGCCCGGGAGCTGCACGATGTCGTGGCCAACGACGTCGGCATGATCGTGGCGCGCGCCGGGGGCGCCCGCCGGAGGGAGCGACAGGGCGACAGGGTCTCAGGCGAGGTGCTGGCCGCGATCGAGTCGCTCGGCAGGGAGGCCCTGACGGACATGCGCCGGATGGTCGGGGTGCTCCAGTCGATCGACGACGACGCGGCCGGTGCCGCCCCGCCCGGTCTCGACCAGCTGGAGGAGCTCGTGGCCAAGGTCGCCGCGGCGGGCACCGACGTCCGACTCGAGGTCACCGGGGACCGCCGGCCGCTCGCCCTGCCCGTCGAGCTCAACGCGTACCGCATCGTCCAGGAGTCGCTCACGAACGCGATGAAGCACGCCAGCGGCTCACCCGTGACGGTCCACGTCGACTTCGGACCCGAACGGCTCCGCCTTGTCGTCCGCGATCTCGGTGGGCGCGAGACGTCCGCGTCCACGCCGGGCAACGGCCTGCTCGGGATGCGCCAGCGGGTGGACCTCCTCGGAGGCGCCCTGCGGACGGGTCAGGTGCCCTCCGGCGGCTTCGTCGTGGACTGCGTCCTCCCGGACGGGGCGGGGGAAGTGACCCGTGACCCTGCGGCTGCTGATCGCTGACGACCAGCCCCTCATGCGACGTGCCCTCGCCGACTGCCTCAGGGGCGAGCCCGACCTCGACGTCGTCGCCGAGGCGGCCAACGGCCAGCAGGCCGTCGACCTCGCCGCCCGGCTACGACCCGACGTCGCGATCCTCGACATCCGCATGCCGGTGCTCGACGGTGTCGAGGCCACCCGGCGCATCGTCGCGATGGGTCCGCCACCCCCCACCCGGGTCGTGGTGGTCACGACGTTCGACCTCGACGAGTACATCGTGGCCGCTCTGCGGGCAGGCGCGAGCGGGTTCCTGCTCAAGGACGCGACGCCCGAGGAGCTGGTCCATGCCGTCCGGGTCGTCGCGAGCGGGGAGGCCCTGCTCGCGCCGGCCGTCACCCGACGGCTGCTGGAGCGCTACTCGCGCTACCTGCCGATGACCCCGCCGGACGGGAAGGCACGGCCCGCGCTCACCCCGCGCGAGCTGGCGGTGCTGCGTCTCGTGGCGCGCGGGCACACCAACGCCGAGGTGGCCGCCGAGCTGCACCTCGCCCAGAGCAGTGTCAAGACGCACATCGCGCACCTGCTCGCCAAGCTCCAGGCGCCCGACCGGGTGCACCTCGTGATCCACGCCTACGAGACGGGGCTCGTCCTGCCGAACCGACCGGAGGCCGGGGACGGCGACCCGTCGGCAGTCAGCCCGCGCGGGTGAGCCGACCCGACGCCGACCCGAGGCCGGCTCAGGCGGGCTCAGGCGGGCTCTGAACCGCCCGCGACGTAGGCCCGGGAGAGCAGCGCCTCGGTCTCGGCGGTGTTGCGACGCTCCGCGACCCACGGGAGCACGGGCACGAAGCCGGCGAGGAGGTTCTTGACGATGCGCACCGGGCCCCACGCGGCCTTGAGGCCCAGGTTGGCGACGGACACGGCATACGCGAAGTAGATGATCCCGTGGATCGGGCTCCAGTACTCCGTCAGCACGTTGGTCTGCTTGAAGGCGTACTTCATCACCATCTCGAGGATGAGGACGAAGAGCGCGATGCCGGCGATGATCGCGAGGACGCGGTAGATCGACAGGGCCGACCGGATCTGCTGCGGCTTGGCCAGGGTCTGGGGGTACGTGCTCACGTCGTGGCGCCTTCTCTCGGTGCAGCGACGGGCTCGTCCGCCTGCTGCGCTGCCAGGCCCTGGGCCTGCTGTTCTGCCTGCTGTTCCGCCTGCTCTTCTGCTCGGAACATCTTCCACCACATCCAGATCGCGAAGATCCCGAAGACCCACCACTGCACGGCGTAGGCGGCGTTGCGCAGGTTGAGCGGTGCGTCGAGATCCGGTGGTGGCACGCGCGTCAGGCCGGTGGCCGGACCGGAGGACTCGGCCGAGGCCAGCACGACGACGTTGTAGAGCTCGCCCGGCCACTCGTTGACGAGGGAGGCGAGGTCGATCGAGCGCACCCGGGGCGCGGGCAGCGGGGCGCCGTCACGCGGCGACTCCCCCGGCCCCAGCGTCCCCGTCACGGTGACGACGCCGCTCGGCGGCTGCGGCACGTCCGTCGGGGTGCCGTCGACGAAGCCGCGCAGCACGGGGACGGTGCCCCCCTGCGTCTCGAGCGGGGTCACGACCCACGACCCGACCCGGCCACCCAGCCGACGGTCGACGACGAGCAGGGTGCGCTCGGCGGCATACGTCCCGGTGACGGTGACGGCGCGGTTGGAGTAGTCGGCCTGGAAGTCGCGGTGCGGCGCGGTCACCTGCTGCAGCGGGGCCCGCTCGAGCGTGGAGGCGGCGGACACGGCGTCCTGGCGCCCGGAGTCGCGGGCCACGCCGAGCTGCCACAGGCCGAGCAGGACGCAGGCAGCGACGACCCCGGCGAGGGCGGCGAGCATGCCGACCCAGCGGGGGGTGAGCAGGCGCCGGAACACGCCCCAAGGGTAGGTCACCGCGCTGTCTCCGACCTGACCCGGGGCGGGCACCCGTGCCAGACTGCTGCGGCATGTCCCCGTTGCGACCCCTGCTCCGACACCGACCGGGTATGCCGCGTGGCGCCGTCGTCGTCCTGGCCGCCGTCGCCGTGGCGGGCGTTCTCGCCGCGTGCGGCGCGACCGACATCCCGACGCCTCGGCGGACCGTGACGGTCATGGTCGACCCGCCGAGCTCGCCCGGCCCCACCGCCGGGTCCGGGACCGCGACCCCGTCGCCCAGCGCCAGCGCGACGACGACGCCTCCGGTCCCGACGGCCCTGTCGGTCGGCAGGCACCGCGGCGCTCCGACCTCCTTCGACGAGGCCAGGGGCCGTGTCGACGCGGCCGCGCCTGCGGCGTCCGTGGGCGCGGACTTCCGCAGCCCGACGGGCAACATCGTGTGTCGCCGCGGCAGCGACTCCACCGTCGCCTGCGAGGTGCAGCAGGGACGCATCGACCCTCCCCTGCCCACGATCTGCCCGCCGGGCGGGGCGAAGGACGTCGGCCGGATCGAGCTGGGTCCCGCCGGCGCGCGGCCGGTGTGCAACACGGACACGATCCGCACCGGATCCGAGCCCGTGCTCGGCTACGGCTCGCGCACCCAGCCCTCCGGCACGACCGCCTGCCTGAGCGAGACGACGGGCGTCACCTGCATCGACGAGGCCGGTCGGCACGGCTTCTTCCTGGCACGCAACACCTTCGTCACCTTCTGACGGGGACAGCTGACCGCGCGCGACTGCGGCCGAAATCGTCCACACGCGGGCAGACGTGGCAAACCACTCCCTGGCTCTGGTCACGAATCGATAACGCTCATGGAACGAAACGGCTACGGAGGGCCCGGGAGGTCTTGACTGCGAAAGTCGCGCTTCGGGGGCGGAGCGGAAGATCTGCGGCGAGCTCGACATCCCACAGGAAACTCACACATCTCAGGGACGGTCCTCGTGAGGCAATCACTGCACTCCGGGCGTCGCAGGCTCATCGGCCTGCTCGCCACGGGAGCCCTTGTCACCGGCGCCATAGCGGCGTCACCGGTGCAGGCGGCAACCGGCGTCGGCAAGACCAAGGCCGACAGCTCCGCATCGGGCAAGACCCGGAACGACAACCTGCGCTCGCCACTCGCGGTCAAGCAGGACGCCATGCGCCAGAAGGCGCTCGAGAAGCGGCTCAAGGGCGACCCGAGCGCCCAGGGCAAGGTCGCCACACTCGGCAAGGGACAGCACGTCCAGCTCGAGCGCGAGGGCACCGACAAGATCTTCGTCGTCATCGTCGAGTTCGGTGACCAGCAGTATCCCAACCCGATCTTCCAGGGCCCGCCGCCGGACGGCAGCGCCACCGACGTGACCGGACCGCGCCACAACGAGATCCCGGCCCCCAACCGCGCCGTCGACAACTCGACCCTGTGGCAGACCGACTACAACCGGGCGCACTACCAGGACATGTACTTCAACCGGATGGCGAAGTACTACGAGCGCCAGTCCTCGGGCCGCTACTCGGTCGAGGGAGACGTGACCGAGTGGGTCAAGGTGCCCTTCAACGAGGCGCTCTACGGCCGCAACTACTGCGGCAGCATCGTCTGCAACACGTCGACGGCGCTCGTCCGTGACGCGCTCGCGGTCTGGGTCAAGAGCCAGCTCGACGCCGGCAAGACGATGGCCGAGATCCAGACGTACCTCAAGACGTTCGACCAGCAGGACCGCTACGACATCGACGGCGACGGCAACTTCAACGAGCCCGACGGCGTCATCGACCACTTCCAGATCGTCCATGCGGGCGGCGACGAGGCGGCCGGCGACCCCAACCAGGGCACCGACGCCATCTGGAGCCACCGCTCCTTCGCAGCCGTCCAGGGCGGCGGCCCGCTCGGGGCCGGCGTCAACGTCGGCAGCAACACGGGCCTCGTGTCCAGCGCCCTCGTGCCCAACAACCCGACGGGTGTCTGGGTCGGCGACTACACGATGCAGCCCGAGAACGGCGGCCTCGGCGTCTTCGCGCACGAGTTCGGCCACGACCTCGGACTGCCCGACCTCTACGACACCTCCGGCAACACCGGCGGCGCCGAGAACAACACGGCGTTCTGGACGCTCATGAGCTCCGGGGCGAACATCGGCGACGGTGGCCCGGACGGCATCGGCGACGACCCGACCGACCTCGGTGCCTTCGAGCTCTTCCAGCTGGGCTGGCTCCAGCCGCAGGGCAAGCAGGGACCGTTCTACGACGTCGCGTACGCGGGCAAGCGCTCGTCGCACACCATCGGCTCCAACGTGCCGGCGACCAAGCAGGCACAGGCCCTCTTCACCGTGCTGCCGGACAAGATGGTCCCGCTCGAGCTCGGCGACCCCTACGAGGGCTCGAAGATGTACTACAGCGACGCGGCGGACGACCTCGACACGACGATGACGAAGTCGGTGACCCTGCCTGCCGGCACGGTCGGCCTCGCGGCCAAGGCCCGCTACAACATCGAGGAGGACTGGGACTACGCCTACCTGCGGGTCTCGGCCGACAACGGTGCCACGTGGACCCAGGTGCCGACGAACCTGTCGCGCACGACCGACCCGAACGGCAACAACCTCGGTCAGGGCATCACGGGCGTCAAGGCATCGTGGACCGACCTCACGGCCGACCTGTCGCCGTGGGCCGGCAAGACCGTGCAGCTGCAGTTCCGCTACAAGGCCGACGGCGCCCAGGTCGGGCAGCCCGGGGTGTCCACCCCGCCGCCGGGCCTCCAGCTCGACGCGATCGCCGTCACGGGCCAGGCGCTCGACGGCGCCGAGACCGACGCGGGCTGGACCTTCAGCCCGGCCGACGGCAGCGGCTTCCGCGCCACCGCCGGCTCGGTTCAGCGGGCCTTCTTCAACGCGTACATCGCCGAGAACCGCCAGTACGACGGCTACGACACGTCGCTGAAGACGGCCTACAACTTCGGCTTCCCGACGAAGCCGGACCTGGTCGAGACCTACCCGTACCAGAACGGACTGCTCATCAACTACTGGGACACCTCCCAGAACGACAACAACGTCGGTGACCACCCGGGCTCCGGGCTCGTCCTCCCGGTCGACGCCCACCCCGAGTTCACGCACTGGTCCAACGGCACGCTGATGCGCAACCGGATCCTGTCCTACGACTCGACCTTCGGGCTCGAGACGACCGACGCGATCACGCTGCACAACCCGGCCGACGGCACCACCGGCACGGTCGCCTCGAAGCCGGCCCAGCCGGTCTTCGACGACACGAAGACGTGGTGGGTGAACGCCGACCAGCACGGAGCGACCGGCTCCCACCCGGGCCGCTACCAGCCCGGCTGGTACGGCGTCGACGTTCCCAAGACGGGCACGACGATCCGCGTCGTCGGCACGTCGAAGCAGGGCAACTCGCTGAACGTCCTCGTCGCCCCCAGGTGACGCGAACGGCCTGACGCACGAACGGCCCCGCCGACCACTGGTCGGCGGGGCCCTTCACTGCACCTAGGATTGGACCACGACCTGACCTGACGTGGACCGAGCTCTACCCCACCCGACGACCGAAGGGCCGCCGTGGCGCAACTCCTGCTCCTGCACCTGATTGCTGCCGCCCTCGCGCCGTGGCTGGCCAAGGTCCTGCGCACCAAGGCGTTTCCGGTCCTGGCGCTCGCGCCCGCGATCTCGTTCGGCTGGCTCGTGTCCGTCTCCAACGACGTGCGTGCGGGCAACCTTCCGACACAACGGATCTCGTGGGTCCCCGGTCTCGGCCTCGACCTCGACTTCCGGGTCACCACCCTGTCGTGGGTGCTCGGTCTGCTCGTCACCGGCGTCGGTGCACTCGTCCTGCTCTACTGCACCTGGTACTTCACCGACCGCGACCCGACGCTGTGGCGCTTCACGTCGGTCTTCACGGCGTTCGCCGGCGCGATGCTCGGGCTCGTCCTCACCGACAACTTCCTCGTGCTCTACGTGTTCTGGGAGCTGACGACGGTCTTCTCCTACCTGCTCATCGGCCACAACCCGGCGAGCTCGACCAACCGGCGCGCGGCGATGCAGGCGCTCATCGTCACGACGTTCGGCGGCTTGGCGATGCTCATCGGCATCATCACGCTCGGCGTGCACCACACCTACTCGATCTCCGGACTGCTCGCCGACCCGCCGCCGCTCGATGCCCTGACGGTCGCTGCCGTCGTGCTGCTCCTCGTCGGAGCCCTGAGCAAGTCGGCCCTCGTGCCCTTCCACTTCTGGCTGCCGGGTGCCATGGCCGCACCGACCCCGGTCAGCGCCTACCTCCACGCCGCCGCGATGGTCAAGGCCGGCATCTACCTCGTCGCGCTCCTCGCGCCCGTCTTCGCCGGAGCCCCGGCCTGGCACGCGCTCACCGTCGGCCTCGGCCTCTTCACGATGCTCGTCGGCGGCTGGCGGGCCCTGCGCCAGCACGACATCAAGCTGCTCCTGGCCTACGGCACCGTGAGCCAGCTCGGCTTCATCGTGGCCATCGCCGGCCTCGGCACGAAGGCGTCGGCCCTGTCGGCCCTCGCACTCGTCATCGCGCACGCCCTCTTCAAGTCGACGCTCTTCCTCACGGTCGGCGTCATCGACAAGTGCGCCGGCACGCGTGACCTGCGCGAGCTCTCCGGCGTGGGGCGCCGCCTGCTGCCGGTCGCGGTGCCGGCGACGCTCGCCGGTCTCTCGATGGCCGGGATCGTGCCCCTCGCAGGCTTCGTGTCCAAGGAGAGCGCGCTCGAGTCCCTGTGGGAGGACGTGCACACGTCGGCTCCCCTGCCGGCGCCGTGGAGCTGGCTGGCGATCATCGGCGTCGTCGCCGGCTCGGCGCTGACGGTCGCCTACACCGCGCGCTTCCTCTGGGGCGCCTTCGCGACGAAGCCCGGCGTCGCACCCACCCGGGTCAAGGCCGCCCACCCGGGTTTCGTGCTCGCTCCCCTGCTGCTCGGCGTCGCCAGCCTGCTGCTCGGCCTGCTGGCCCCCCTCGAGTCGCCCTGGCTGCTGCCGTATGCCGTGGGGTTCCCCGTCGGCGGCGAGCCCCAGCCGCTCGCGCTGTGGCACGGCGTCACCGCGCCCCTCCTGCTCTCGCTCGTGTCCGTGGCCGTCGGTCTCGTGCTCTTCGCCCAGCGCGACCTCGTCGCCCGGGTGCAGTCCGGGGTCCCGGCCGTCGTCGACGGCGAACGGGGCTTCGCCCGCACGCTGCGGTGGGTCGACCGCGGCGCCGTGGAGACGACGGCCGTCACCCAGCGCGGGTCGCTCCCGATCTACCTCGCCGGCATCCTCATCGTCTTCGTCGCGCTCCCGGGCGTGGCCGCGGTGACGCAGGGCACGTTCCCGCAGGTCCGCCTCTGGGACAACCCGGGTCAGGCCGTCGTGGGCGTCGTCGTCGTCGCGGCCGCCGTGCTGGTGCTCGTCACCCGACGCCGGCTCACCGCGGTCATGCTCGTGGGCGCCACCGGCTACGGCGTCTCGCTGCTCTTCATCCTGCACGGCGCCCCCGACCTCGCCATCACCCAGATGCTCGTCGAGACGGTCTCGCTCGTCGTCTTCGTCCTCGCGCTTCGCCGCCTGCCCACGAAGTTCACCCGGCACCCGCACTCACCGTCGCGCACCTGGCGCATCGTGCTCGGTGCGGCCGTGGGGGCGTCGGTCGGCGCCATCGCGCTCGTCGCCTCGGGCGGTCGCACCGCGGAGCCGGTCTCGGCCGGGTTCCCCACGGAGGCCTACGCCTTCGGGCACGGCAAGAACATCGTCAACGTCACGCTCGTCGACATCCGCGCCTGGGACACCCTCGGCGAGGTGTCGGTGCTCGTGGCCGCCGCGACCGGCATCGCGAGCCTGATCTTCGTGCGCACCCGCAACACCCGGTTGTCGCGCGCGACGTCGAAGTCGCTGCCGTCGAGCAGCCCCGGCCGCGGCACGTGGCTGCACGGCGGCCGGACGATGCGGACGGAGAAGCGCTCGGTCATCTTCGAGGTCGTGACCCGGCTCGTCTTCCACATCATGCTCGCCGCCTCGCTCTTCCTCCTCTTCTCCGGGCACAACCAGCCTGGCGGTGGTTTCGCCGGTGGACTGGTCGCCGGGCTCGCCCTCGTCGTGCGCTACCTCGCGGGCGGTCGCTACGAGCTCGACGAGGCAGCGCCCTTCGACGCCGGCCTGCTCGTCGGCCTCGGCCTGCTCGTCGCGGTCGGATCGGCGCTGGCACCTCTGGCGTTCGGCGGCACGATCCTCGAGACCACGGCGGTCGACTTCACCCTGCCGCCGTGGGGCGAGGTGCACCTCGTGACCTCACTCGTCTTCGACATCGGCGTCTACCTCATCGTCGTCGGCATGATGCTCGACATCGTGCGCAGCCTCGGCACGGGCATCGACCGGCAGATCGCCGTGGAGGCCGAAGGGGCCGACGCGTCCGGTGACCAGGAGGAGGCGGTCCGGTCATGACCACCCTCGCTCCCACGCTCATCGAGTCGACCCTGCAGCCGAACATCACGCTCGTGCTCGTCACGGTCGGCCTCGTCGCCGCCGGCACCGCCCTGGCCCTCGACCGCAGCCTCGTTCGCGTCCTGCTCGGCATGGTGCTCATCGGCAACGGCATCGCCGTGCTCTACCTCGTCGTCAGCGGGCGCGCCGGACGCGCCCCGTTCGTCGGCGAGGACCCGGCTGCGATCAGCGACCCGCTGCCCCAGGCCATGGTCCTGACCGCGATCGTCATCTCGCTCGCGACGATCGGCTTCCTGCTCGCCATGTCCTACCGGCTCTGGCAGATCTCCGGCACCGACGACGTGCCCGACGACGCCGAGGACGCCCGCATCCAGCGCCTCGCGATCGAGGACCAGACGTCATCGACCTACGACCCCTCCGAGGAGTCGACGACGACGTCCGACGAGCTCGCCGACGGCGACGGGAGCCCACGACGCCCATGAACCCCACCGACTTCACTGTGACCGACCTCGTGCCGATGCCCGTGCTGCTCCCGCTGCTCGGGGCCGCCCTGACCCTCGCCTTCCGTCGCTCCCCACGGCTGCAGCGAGGCGTCAGCATCGCCGTGCTCGCCGCCGTCGTCGCCGTCGCCGTCGTCCTCGTGTGGCAGACCGACGTCAACGGCCCGCAGGTGCTGTGGCTCGGCGCGTGGCAGGAACCGCTCGGGATCTCGCTCGTCGCCGACCGCCTCAGCGCCCTCATGCTGCTCGTCTCCGCGATCGTCACCCTGCTCGTGCTCGTCTTCGCCATCGGTCAGGGCCAGGCCGACAGCGACGACGAGACGGAGAGCGAGACGCCGCTGACGATCTTCCACCCGACCTACCTCGTGCTCGCGGCGGGCGTCTCCAACGCGTTCCTCGCCGGGGACCTCTTCAACCTCTTCGTCGGCTTCGAGATCCTGCTCTTCAGCTCCTACGTCCTCATCACCCTCGGCGGCGCCGCGGCGCGCATCCACGCGGGCACGACCTACGTCGTCGTCAGCCTCCTCAGCTCCGCGCTCTTCCTCGTGGGGATCGCCGCGGTGTATGCCGCGACGGGGACCGTCAACCTCGCCCAGCTCGCGATCCGCATCGGAGACCTGTCCCCCGGCGTCGCGCTCGTGCTCCAGCTCTCGCTGCTCACGGCCTTCGCCATCAAGGCCGCCGTCTTCCCGATGTCGGCGTGGCTCCCCGACAGCTACCCCACAGCGCCGGCGCCGGTCACCGCGGTGTTCGCCGGCCTGCTGACGAAGGTCGGCGTCTACGCGATCATCCGCACCCAGACCCTGCTCTTCCCCGACTCGCCGCTGCAGGGCCTGCTCATGTGGGCAGCGCTGCTGACGATGGTCATCGGCATCCTCGGCGCCGTGTCGCAGTCGGGCCTGAAGAGGATCCTGTCGTTCACCCTCGTCAGCCACATCGGCTACATGATCTTCGGCATCGCCCTGGCGACCCCGCAGGGCACCGCGGGTGCGATCTTCTACGTCGCGCACCACATCACGATCCAGACCGCGCTCTTCCTCATCACCGGGCTCGTCGAGCGCCTCGGGGGAACCACCTCGCTCGACCGTCTCGGTGGGCTGGCCGTGGCCTCCCCCGTCCTCGCGACGCTCTTCTTCGTCTCGGCGATGAACCTCTCGGGCATCCCGCCGCTCTCGGGGTTCCTCGCCAAGGTGGGGCTGCTCGACGCCGGGATCTCCGTGGGCACACCGCTCGCGTGGCTGCTCGTCGTCGGCGGCATCGTCACGAGCCTGCTGACGCTCTACGCGCTCGCCAAGGTCTGGAGCCAGGCCTTCTGGCGCACCCTCGCCGACGCCCCTCGCTCGACCGAGACGGCCGCAGCCCTGCAGGACGGCACCCTCGACGTCGAGCCCGCCACCGACCCCGCGAGCGCCGTGCTCGTCGACGCGAGCCCGCGGGCCCTGCCGCGAACGATGCTCGGGGCCACGGCCGCGATGACGCTCGTGGGGCTGCTCATCACCGTCGTCGCCGGGCCGCTCTTCGCCTACACCCAGCGGGCCGCGAGCGACCTCATGAGCCGTGACCCCTACATCACGAGCGTCCTGCCCGTGGAGGTCCGGCGATGAGCGAGGTCCGCACGGAGACCGCACCGCGCGGCCCCGAGTCGCCGCGCCGCCGGCGGCGCGTGCTCCAGCCGCGTGCCGTCGCGACCATCGCGCTGGCCTGGGTGCTGCTGTGGGACCGCCTCACCTGGGGCAACGTCGTCAACGGCGTCCTCGTCGGGCTCCTCGTGACCTACGCGTTCCCGCTGCCCTCGATCGAGTTCCAGGGCCGCCTGCGCCCGCACCGGGTGCTGCTGCTCATCGGGCACTTCCTCGTCGACCTCGTCGCCTCCTCGTGGCAGGTCCTGCGCCTGGCGTTCGGTCGTCGTCGCCCGCGCAACGCCGTCATCGAGGTGCAGCTGCGCTCGCGCTCCGACTTCTACCTCACGATCACGGCCGAGCTCATCGCCCTCGTGCCGGGGTCGGTCGTCATCGACGCGCGGCGCTCGACCTCGGTGCTCTACCTGCACCTGCTCGACGTGGAGCGCGAGGGCCGGATCGAGCAGCAGCGCGCCCACGTCCTCGACGTCGAGCGCCGCGTGGTGCGGGCCTTGGGCTCGCGCGCGGAGATCGCCGCGATCGAGACGGGCAGCCCGTGGCCGACCGGGCTTGACCCCGACACCCGGCCTGGCACCCGCCCCGACACCGGCCCCGACGGGGAGGAGCACCCGTGACCGTCGTCCTCGGCATCTCGCTCGCCATGCTCGGCGTGGCGGCTGCGCTCGTCCTCGTGCGCCTCTTCAAGGGCCCGAGCAACCTCGACCGCATCGTCGCCGCCGAGATCCTGCTCGTCATCGTCATCGCCGGCGTCGCCCTCGAGTCGGCGCGACAGCACACGACGACCTACCTGCCCCTGCTGATGATCCTCGGCCTCGTGGGCTTCGTCGGCGGCGTCGCCGTCACCCGGTTCCTGTCCCGCGACTCCGACGAGCCCGACGCCGACGTGGCCGACCACCCGGAGCCGCGTCAGCAGCCCGAGGCGTGGGAGCAGTCATGACCTGGACCGCCGTGCTCGACGTCGCCGGTGCCGTGTGCCTGCTGCTCGGCTCGTTCCTCTGCCTCGCCGGGGCCGTCGGCCTCGTGCGCTTCCCCGACACGCTGTCGCGGCTGCACGCCGCGACGAAGCCGCAGACGCTGGGGCTCATCCTCATCCTCACGGGGCTCGCGTCGACGCTGCGCACGTGGGCGACCCTCACGACGCTCGTCCTGCTCGCCGCGACGCAGTTCTTCACCTCGCCGGTCTCGGCGCACCTCGTCGGTCGGGCCGCCTACCGCAACCGGTGCGTCGACGCCGACACCCTCGAGGTCGACGAGCTCTCGGAGGCGCTCGACCGCCCGGACAGCGATCCGTCTAAGTGACGGGAGCTGACGGGTACCCGGCCGAACGGCATACGCCCCAAGGGTTTTGACCTCCAGTCGGCTTGAGGTCCTACGGTCGGGCGGTGACCCCGACGATAAATGGTGTGAGGCGCTCCGTCGCCGACCGTACGATGAACCAAGTGATCTCGCTGCCCCACGCCGACCCAGGCACACCCGACCTGACGAGCCCGACGGCATACCTCCGGTGGGTCGGCAGGGGTCAGTGGCGCACCCTCGTCGTCGCCATCGCCTTCGGCATCGTGTGGCTCGTCAGCCAGGCGCTCTTCCCCGCCGCGATGGGCAAGGCCATCGACGAGGGCATCATCGGCGGTGACGCCGGCTCCCTCCTGCTGTGGTGCGGCATCCTCGTCGGCCTCGTGACGATCAGCGCCCTGTCCGGCGCGATGCGGCACAAGTACGCCGTGGCGAACTGGATGCAGGGAGCCTTCCGCTCGGCCCAGCTCATCGGCCACAAGGCGGCCGACACCGGTGAGGCGCTGACGCGCTCGGTCCCGACCGGTGACGTCGTCGCCACGGTCAGCTCCGACGCGATGCGCATCGGCGGACTCTACGACGTGTCAGCGCGGTTCGCCGGCGCCGTCGTGTCCTACGTCGTCGTCGCCCTCATCCTGCTCAACGCCTCGACACCGCTCGGCCTCGTGGTCCTCATCGGTGTGCCGGTGCTCGTGGCCTGTCTCACCTTCATCGTCCGCCCGCTCCAGGCGCGCCAGCTCGCCCAGCGCGAGGAGTCGGGCAAGCTCATCGGGCTCGGCGCCGACACCGTCGCCGGCCTTCGCGTGCTGCGCGGCATCGGCGACGAGCACACCTTCCTGAGCAGGTATGCCGTCCAGTCGCAGTCCGTGCGCCGGGTGGGCAACCGGGTGGCCGGGTACCAGGCGGCGCTCGACGCGGCACAGGTGCTGCTGCCCGGGCTCTTCGTCCTCGTCGTGGTGTGGCTCGGTGCCCGCTTCGCCATCGCGGGCGAGATCACCGCGGGCCAGCTCGTCGCCTTCTACGGCTACACCGCCTTCCTCGTCATCCCGCTGCGCACCGCGACCGAGATGGTCGACCGGGCGACCCGCGCCCACATCGGCGCCCGCAAGCTGACGACGATCCTGCGCGTCGAGCCCGATGACGTCGACACCCAGGATGCCCAGCCGCTCCCGAGCGGGCCGGCGCGTCTCGTCGACCCCGCCAGCGGTGTGACCATCGAGCCCGGTCGCCTCACCGTGGTCGTCTCGGCCCGCCCGGAGCAGTCCGCCGCCCTCGCGGACCGGCTCGGCCGCTTCGGCGCCGGCGAGACGGACGTGCGCCTCGACGGCACGCGCCTGGCCGACGCCTCACTCACAGAGGTGCGTCGGCGCATCGTCGTGTCCGAGACCGACCCGCGCCTGTTCACGGGCACGCTCCGCGACGAGCTCGACCCCTGGGGGGAGCACGACGACGCGACGATCCTCGACGCGCTCTCCGTCGCGAGTGGCGACGACGTGCTCGAAGCCCTGCCGGGGGGTCTCGACAACGAGGTCGAGGAGCGCGGCCGCGCCTTCTCCGGCGGCCAGCGCCAGCGCCTGGCACTGACCCGCGCGCTGCTCACGGGTGCCGAGACCCTCGTGCTCGTCGAGCCGACGAGCGCCGTCGACGCCCACACCGAGGCCCGCATCGCCGGACGCCTGGCCGCGGCTCGCGAGGGACGCACCACGGTCGTCATGTCGGCGAGCCCGCTCATCCTCGACCAGGCCGACCACGTCGTCTTCCTGCGCGAGGGCACGGTCGCAGCGACCGGCACCCACGGCCAGCTGATGGCCGACGATCCCGACTACCGACGCACCGTCGTCCGAGGAGAGGAGGACTGATGTCGCTGACACCAGCGCCGTCCACGCGCACCCTTCCCGTGGCCGACATGGACTCGGTCAGGAACCACACGCGCGGGCTGCTCCGCCGTCACCGCGGCAGCCTCGCGACGGTCATCGGACTGCACGCCGTCGCCGCCTGCGCGGCCCTCGTGGCCCCGCGCGTCATCGGCCTCCTCGTCGACGAGATCAGCCACGGGCGGTCCCTCGACGTCGTCAACCGGCTGGCCCTGTGGATCGCCGGTGCCGTCGTCGTGCAGACGGTCGTCACGTGGTTCGCCCGGCGCGCCTCGTTCGTCATGGGCGAGACGGTCTTCGCCGAGCTGCGCGAGCAGTTCATGGAGCGGGTCGTCGAGCTGCCGCTCTCGACCGTCGAGCGCGCCGGCACCGGCGACCTCGTCTCGCGCACGACCAACGACGTCGAGGCGCTCTCGCACGTCATCCGCTTCGGCATCCCGTCGATCTTCGTCGGCGCCGTCACGACGGCCATCACCGTCGTCGCCGCCTTCCTGACCGGGTGGCAGGTCGCGCTGGCGATCGTCGTCGGGGTGCCGATCCTCGTGCTGTCGACGCGGCGCTACCTGCGCCACGCTCCCGACGGCTACCTGCGCGAGCGCGCGACGTATGCCGTGCTCAACGGCGTCGTCACGGAGTCCGCCGACGGTGCCCGCACCGTCGACGCCCTCGGCCTGCGCAGCCGTCGGCGCCAGCGCATGGACGACGCCCTGCACGACTGCTACGACGCCGAGCTCTACACGCTGAAGCTGCGCATGCGGTGGTTCCCCTCGGTCGAGTTCGCCTTCTTCGCCCCCGTGGCGGTCACCCTGCTGTGGGGCGGCTACCTCATCTCGCGCGACGTCGCGACGGCCGGCACGGTCACCGCGGTGGCGCTCTACGTCCAGCAGATGGCGGGGCCCCTCGACGAGCTCATCTCGTGGCTCGACGAGATCCAGGTCGGCGCGACGAGCCTGGCCCGCGTCATCGGCATCGCGGACGTGCCGGCCGACCGGGCCGCGACCGGTGAGGAGCCGGAGGACGACCGCCTCGAGGTCGAGGACGTGCACTACTCCTACCGGGCGGGCCGCGACGTCCTGCGCGGCGTCTCGCTCGACCTCCGACCGGGTGAGCGCCTCGCCATCGTCGGCCCGTCCGGCGCGGGCAAGTCGACGCTCGGCCGCCTCATGGCCGGCATCGACGGGCCCCGCGAGGGACGCGTCGACGTCGGCGGTGTGCGCCTCGTCGACCTCGAGCTCGCGCAGCTGCGCGGCCAGGTCGCGCTCGTGACGCAGGAGCACCACGTCTTCGTCGGCTCCCTCGAGGACAACCTGCGCCTCGCGCGGCCGGGGGCCACTCGCGAACAGCTGCTCGAGGCGCTCTCCGCCGTCGATGCGCGAGGCTGGGCGCTCGCGCTGCCCGACGGGCTCGACACCGTCGTCGGCTCGGGCGGCCACCGCCTCACCGAGCCGCAGGCGCAGCAGCTGGCCCTCGCGCGGCTCGTCCTCGCGGACCCGCACACGCTGGTCCTCGACGAGGCCACCTCGCTGCTCGACCCACGGGCGGCCCGGCACCTCGAGCGGTCGCTGGCCGCCGTGGTCGAGGGGCGCACGGTCGTCGCCATCGCCCACCGCCTCATGACGGCGCACGACGCCGACCGCGTCTGTGTCGTCGAGGACGGCCGGATCAGCGAGATCGGTTCGCACGAGGAGCTGCTCGAGGCCGACGGGGCGTATGCCGCCCTGTGGCGCTCGTGGCGCGACGAGCCCCAGCCCGCCCGCTGACCGGCGCCCTGACGACGGGGCCACCCGACCAGACCCCCAGGGGGTCTGGTGGCTCCGTCGTCACGCGCGAGCAGGGCCCCGAAACGACTTCGGCAAAGAAACGACAGGACCCGTAACCCGGCCCCGGCTGCCTCGTTGTCAGCGCGGTGCCGGGCTGTTTCTCGACCGGTTGCTAGCCCGCACCGCCGGGTGGGGCCGTCTCTGAGGGGTGACGGCCTCACCCTCCCTCTCTCTTGGGGTGGACCGCGCGCCGGCTCCCCGCTGCGTCACAGGCTCGGTGCCTACCGTCGGACCATGAACGGGCTGCCCCGTCTCATCACCGCCATCGCGGCCCTCGTCGCGCTCGCGGCCTGCACGTCGCCGCCGACCACACCGACCACGTCGGCCACCCGGCCCCCACTGACGGCGACCTCGTCCCCTACGTCCCCGACGTCCCCGCCCTCCTCGGTCCCGCCGTCGAGCTCTCCCCGCACCTCGCCCCCGGCAACCGGCCCTGGACGGACGACGCGGCCCCCCACCGGCGCCGGTCCCGCACCGACCTCGTACCGCTCGACCGTCGTGCACCACGGCAGCGACCACCCCGACGACCTCGTCCTCGACGCGTCAGGGGCGCTGCTCTACAGCGACTACACCAGCGGAACGATCAGCCTGTTGCGCGCAGACGGCACGAGCACGGTCATCCACCGCGGCCTCGACGGTCCCGAGGGCCTGGTCCTGCTCGCCGACGGCACCCTCGTCGTCGCCGAGGAGAACACGAACCGGGTGCTCGCGTTCGCGCCCCGTGCCTCCCGCGCGCACGTCCTGACGACGTTGCCCGGCCGGCCGGTCAAGGTCACCTGCCATGAGGGTGTCGACGGGATCGCTTGGGACGCAACCACGCACACCCTCGTCGTGCCGGACCCGGTCACCGGCGCCATCTACCGGATGGCCCCGGACGGCTCGAACCGCACCCGGCTGTCCGGCGGTTTCGTGCACCCGGTCGGTGCGGCGGTCGGTCCCGACGGCTCGGTCTACGTCGCGGACGAGTGCGGCGGCGACGTGTGGCGACTCGGCGCGGATGGCAGCCACACTCGCGTCGCGCGCGCCAGCATGCCCGACGACCTCGCCCTCGACGGCCACGGCAACCTGCTGGTGACGGACGTCCGGCACGTCCGGCACGACCTCCGACGGTGGCCGCTCGCCGGAGGCCCCTCCACGGTGCTGGCCCGCTCCGGACTCATCGAGCCGCAGGGCCTGCTCGTCGATGCGGCGGGACGCATCTACGTCTCGGACGACCAGACCGACGTCATCCTGCGCCTGACGCCCACCGGCTGAGGCTCGCGCCCGGGGTCAGGCGTCGACGAGGCGGTAGGCCTCGCCCTGGGCCGGCCGCCGGTCGGTCTCACCGCGAGCCGGCCACAGCGACACCGCGCGCTCGGCCTGCGCCGTGATGGTCAGGCTGGGGTTGACGCCGAGGTTGGCCGACACCGCCGACCCGTCGAGCACGTGCAGCCCCGGGTAGCCCCACACGCGCTGGTAGGGGTCGATGACGCCGGTCTCCGGCGAGTCGGAGATGACCGCCCCGCCGAGGAAGTGCGCCGTCATGGGGATGTCGAGGACCTCGCCGATGGACGAGCCGGGCCACGCCCGCTCTCCCGTGGCGCGCTCGAGACGCGAGGCCATCGCCCGCACCGCCACGTTGCCCTCGGGGATGTAGGTCGGGTTCGGCTCGCCGTGGCCCTGCTCCGACGTCAGCCCCCACCCGAGCAGGCCACGCCGGCGGCGGACGGAGATCGAGTTGTCGCTCGTCTGCATGACGAGGGCGATGACCGTGCGCTCGCTCCAGCGCCGGGTCGACAGGGACCGGGCGAAGACGAGCGGGTGTCGCCCGGCCGTGCCGACGAACCGCAACCACCGTGGTATGCCGCCACCGCCGTCGACCTGCATGACGGCGAGCGCTCCCATGAGGTTGGAGCCCTTGCCGTAGCGGACGTTCTCGACGTGCGTGGTGTCGGTGACGTGGAAGCTCGACGTGATGGCGACGCCCTTGGTGAGGTCGACATCGCCCGGGACCCGGGAGGTCATCGCGCCGCCGAGCGCCTCGGAGTTCGTGCGGGTCTGCTCCCCGAGCCGGTCGGACAGCCGTGGCAGTCCGAGCCCCTCGGGCTGCGCCTTCATCGCCTGCAGCAGCTGCGCCGTGCCCCAGGCACCGGCCGCGACGACGACCTGCGCGGCCGTGACCGTCCGCTCCCCCGCCCGGCGCCGGCTCCACGCGCCGCTGCGGACGGTCGTGACGGCATACCCCTGCTCCGGCGCAGCCGGGTCGAGCGGGCGCACGCGGGTCACCGTGCGCAGCGGCTCGATCACGACCCCGAGCCGCTCGGCGAGCGCGAGGTAGTTCTTGACGAGGGTGTTCTTGGCGCCGACGCGGCAGCCCACCATGCAGTTGCCGCACTCGGTGCAGCCGGTGCGCTCGGGTCCTCGGCCGTCGAAGTAGGGGTCCGGGACCCGCTTGCCGGGCTCGCCGAAGAAGACGCCGACGGGCGTCTTGCGGAAGCTATCGGCGACCCCGAGGTCCGCCGCGGTGTCGCGCATCAGCTGCTCGACCGGGCCCTCGCACGGGTTGACCGTGACGCCGAGCATGCGCTGGGCGGTCGCGTAGTGCGGTGCCAGCTCGGCCTGCCAGTCGGTGATGTGACCCCACTGGCGGTCGCGGAAGAACGGGACCGGCGGCACGTAGAGGGTGTTCGCGTAGTTGAGCGACCCGCCGCCGACGCCGGCGCCGCCCAGGATGAGGCAGTGGGGCAGCCGGTGGATGCGCTGGACCCCGAAGAGGCCGAGCCGCGGCGCCCACAGGTAGCGCCGCACGTCCCAGCTCGTCCGGGCGAAGTCCTCGTCCTCGAAGCGGCGCCCCGCCTCGTAGACGTGGACGCGGTAGCCCTTCTCGGCGAGGCGCAGCGCGGCGACGGACCCGCCGAAGCCGGACCCGATGACGACGACGTCGTGGTCGAACTCCATGCCCCCACCCTAGGCAGAGCGGGGGCGAGAGGCTACCGGCAGTAACCTTCGCCACACGTCCCCGGTGACGAGCCGCCGGTCAGTTGCCGAGGTAGGGCGACACGACGACCTCGACACGCTGGAACTCCTTGACGTCGGAGTAGCCGGTCGTGGCCATCGCACGCTTGAGGGCGCCGATGACGTTGGTGGCCCCGTCGGCCTGGCGTCCCGGACCGAAGAGGACCTCCTCGAGCGACGCCTGGCCGCCGAGGGCGATGCGCTCACCACGCGGCAGCTGCTGGTGGTGGGCCTCCGGACCCCAGTGGTAGCCGCCGCCGGGAGCGTCCGTCGCCCGGGCCAGCGCCGCGCCGAGCATGACGGCGTCGGCGCCGCACGCGACGGCCTTGACGATGTCTCCGGACGTGCCGACCCCGCCGTCGGCGATGACGTGGACGTAGCGACCGCCGGACTCGTCGAGGTAGTCGCGACGGGCGGCGGCGACGTCGGCGACGGCCGAGGCCATCGGCGCGTGGATGCCGAGAGCGGTGCGCGTCGTGTGGGCCGCGCCCCCGCCGAAGCCCACGAGGACACCGGCTGCACCGGTGCGCATGAGGTGCAGGGCGGCCGTGTAGGACGCGGCCCCGCCCACGATGACGGGCACGTCCAGCTCGTAGATGAAGCGCTTGAGGTTGAGCGGCTCGGCCCGACCCGACACGTGCTCGGCAGAGACCGTCGTGCCCCGGATGACGAAGAGGTCGACGCCGGCGTCGACGACCGTCTTCCAGTGCTGCTGCGTGCGCTGCGGCGAGAGCGCGCCGGCGACGGTGACGCCGGCCTCACGCAGCTGGCGCAGCCGCTCGGTGATGAGCTCGGGCTTGATCGGCTCGGCGTAGATCTGCTGCATCCGGGCCGTCGCGTCCTCGGGACCGATCTCGGCGATCTCGCGCAGCTGCGCGGTCGGGTCCTCGTAGCGGGTCCAGAGGCCCTCGAGGTCGAGGACGGGCAGGGCGCCGAGCTTGCCGAGCACGATCGCGGTCTCGGGCGAGACGACGGAGTCCATCGGGGCGGCCATGACCGGGATGTCGAAGTGGTAGGCGTCGATCTGCCACGACACCGAGACCTCCTCCGGGTCCCGCGTGCGCCGCGAGGGCACGACGGCGATGTCGTCGAAGGAGTAGGCGCGCCGTCCGCGCTTGCCTCGGCCAATCTCGATCTCGGTCACCGACCGATCCTATCGACAGCCGGGCGCCGTTCCTCGCGCTCGTCCGGGCCGGGGCCGGATGCGCGCCGGCGAGCCGGCCACGCGTCAGCGCCGGACGTATCAGCACATAAGACGCGGGCACTGACCCACATGGCACACGGAACAGCAGATGCGGGCGTCCTCACGCCACAGTCCACCTTCTACGAGCAGGGCCGGTTCGGCCGCCTGTTCCCGACGCTGCCGCCCTTCTCCGCCGACACGCCCACCGTCCGCCGAGCCCTCCTGGAGCTCGGCAGGCCCGGCGGGATCATGGACGCGCAGGAGGGCACCGATCCGGTCGCGCTCATCGTCGACCCGACGCAGAGCGCGCACAACCCCAACAACCCCGACCTGACCGCCGGCATGACCTTCCTCGGCCAGTTCCTCGACCACGACATGACGTTCGACCCGACGAGCTCGCTCGCGCGGCGGCAGGACCCAGAGTCGATCCGCAACTTCCGCATCCCGGCGCTCGACCTCGACAGCGTCTACGGCGGCGGCCCGGGCGTCAGTCCCTTCCTCTACGACCACGCGGTCGACGGCGGCGCCACGAGCTTCCTCGTCGAGGCCATCCCCGGATCCGATGCCGTGTCCCTCGGGGGGACCCGGACGGACCTGCCCCGCAACGCCCAGAACGTCGCCCTCACCGGGGACCCCCGCAACGACGAGAACCTCATCGTCAGCCAGCTGCACCTCGCGATGCTCCACTTCCACAACCGGGTCGTCGCCGACGTCAAGGCCGACCTCGGCGCGGTCCTCACCGTCGAGGAGGTCTTCGCCGAGGCGCAGCGGCTGGTGCGCTGGCACTACCAGTGGATGGTGCTGCACGAGTTCCTGCCCAAGACCGTGGGCACGCAGACGGCCTCGGACGTGCTGACCCACGGCCGCACGTTCTACGCCTGGCGCAACGACCCGTACATCCCCGTCGAGTTCTCCGTCGCGGCCTACCGCTTCGGCCACTCCCAGGTGCGCCCGTCGTACCGCGCCAACTTCGGCACGTCCGCGACCGACCCGAGCCAGCAGTTCTTCGCCCTGATCTTCGACCACACCGTCCCGGGCGGCACGGCCGACCCGGCGGACCTGCGCGGCGGCTGCCGTGCCCCACGACGCTTCGTCGACTGGCAGACGTTCTTCGACTTCGGCGACGGTCGCGCCCGGCCCAACAAGCTCATCGACGTGACGCTCTCGTCGCCCCTCTTCGCGCTCATGGGCCAGTCGACCGGGACCCCGGTGTCGCTGGCGCAGCGCAACCTGATCCGCTCGCTGACGATGAAGCTGCCCTCGGGGCAGGCGGTCGCGCGGGCGATGTCGCTGCCGGTGCTCGCCCCGGCCGACCTCGCGGACCTCGCGCCGCTGCACCTCGACCTGCGCACTCCCCTGTGGTTCTACATCCTGCGCGAGGCCCAGGTCGTCGCCCAGGGCCGGCACCTCGGGCCGGTGGGCGGCCGGATCGTCGCGGAGGTCCTCCTCGGGCTCGTCGAGGGCGACGCGGACTCCTACCTCGCGCAGGACCCGGGCTGGACCCCGACCTACGGCACCGCGAACGACTTCACCATCGTCGACCTGCTCACCGCGGCCGGCGTCGTGGCCACCTTCTGAGCGGCCGGTGGCTCACCGTCCGACGACGTATGCCGTCCCGCTCGGTCGCGGGACGGCATACGTCATCGTCGGCCGGGCTCAGCCGACGGTGTAGTTGGGCGCCTCGACCATGCCCTGGATGTCGTGCGGGTGGCTCTCCTTGAGCGAGGCCGACGTGATGCGCACGAACTGGCCCTTGTCCTGCAGCTCCGGGATGGTGCGTGCGCCGACGTAGAACATCGACTGGCGCAGCCCGCCGAGCATCTGGTGGGCAACCTGCGCGAGCGGGCCGCGGTAGGCGACGCGCCCCTCGATGCCCTCGGGAACGATCATGTCGTCGGACTCGACCTCGGCCTGGAAGTAGCGGTCCTTGGAGTAGGACTTCTTGCCGCGCGAGCTCATCGCGCCGAGCGAGCCCATGCCGCGGTAGGCCTTGAACTGCTTGCCGTTGACGAAGATCAGGTCACCGGGGCTCTCCTCGCAGCCGGCGAGGAGCGAGCCGACCATGACCGAGTCGGCCCCGGCGACGATCGCCTTGGCGATGTCACCGGAGTACTGCAGGCCCCCGTCGGCGATGACCGGGACGCCGGCGGGCTTGCACGCCTGTGCCGCGGCGTGGACGGCCGTCACCTGCGGGGCACCGACACCGGTGACGATGCGGGTCGTGCAGATCGAGCCGGGACCCACGCCGACCTTGACGGCGTCGGCGCCGGCGTCGACGAACGCCTGGGCGCCCTCGCGGGTCGCGACGTTGCCGCCGATGACCTGGACGTGACGGGTGGCGGGGTCGCTCTTGAGGCGCTGGACCATCTCGATGAGCAGTCGCACGTGGCCGTGGGCCGTGTCGGCGACGAGCACGTCGACGCCGGCCTCGATGAGGGTCGTCGCCCGCTCCCACGCGTCGCCGAAGTAGCCGATGGCCGCGCCCACCATGAGGCGGCCGTCGGCGTCGTTGCTCGCGTCGGGGAACTGCTCGCCCTTGACGAAGTCCTTGACCGTGATGAGCCCGGCGAGGTGGCCCTCGTCGTCGACGATCGGCAGGCGCTCGCGCTTGTGCTGGCGCAGCAGCGCCGTCGCCTCGTCCCGACTGATGCCGACCGGACCCGTGATGAGCGGCATGGGGGTCATGACGTCACGCACGAGCGTCGTCGCCCACTCGGCGACCGGCGTGAAGCGCAGGTCGCGGTTGGTCACCATGCCGATGAGCTTCTTGTCGTCGCCGATGACGGGCAGGCCCGAGACGCGGTACTCGCCGCAGATCGCGTCGAGCTCCTCGAGGGTGCGGTCGGGGCCGATGGTGATCGGGTTGGAGATCATCCCGGTCTGGGTCCGCTTGACGAGGTCGACCTGGTAGGCCTGGTCCTGGATCGAGAGGTTGCGGTGCAGGACGCCGAGGCCGCCCTGGCGGGCCATCGCGATCGCCATCCGCGCCTCGGTCACGGTGTCCATCGCCGCGGAGACCAGCGGCGACCGGATCGACAGCTCGCGGGTGAGGCGGGTCGTCGTGTCGATGTCGTTGGGGGCGAGGTCGCTGTAGCCCGGCAGGAGGAGGACGTCGTCGTACGTCAGCCCCATCGAGGCGAAAGCAGCGGGCACGTCAGACGATCCGAGGCTCATTGCCCGATTCTACGGGCTGCCGGGATGACGTCCGCACACGCGTCAGGAGGCGGGGTCCCCGGTCGTGGGAGCGCTCGGGACGACGCCGTCGGCGAGAGTGTCGAACACGCCGGTGACGCTTGCCCCGGCCGTGCCGACAGCACCGGTCGTGGGCCTGGGAGCGGGTGTCCTGCTCCCCCTCGGCGGACTGGTCGGGCTGACGCCGGTCGAGCGGGCCTTCGAGGTCGTGGTGGTCAGCGGGGCGAGCGTCGTCTGCGGGGCCACCGCCTCCGGGCTGGGTGTCCCCGTCGGGGAGGAGGTCAGGGTGGGGGAAGGGGTGGAGGCCGGGGTCGGCTTCTTGCCGCCCTTGGTGCCAGGGGTGTCGGGTGTCGGCTTCTTGCCGGTGTTGGCCGTCTGGGGCGTCCCCGTCTGGGCGCCGCCGCCCTGGTCGGCCGAGTCGCCCTGGTCGCCGTCCTGTCCGGTCGTCCCGCCGGCCTCCGAGCCGGCGGCACCTGTCTGACCGTTGCCCTGACCGTTGCCCTGGCCGTTGCCCGTCGCTGCCTTACCGCCCTGGCCGTTGCCCGGCTGCCCCGTGCCGACCCGGCCCTCGAGGGCGACGCCCGGCAGCACTGCGCCGGCTGCTCCGTGCTGCGCCGCGACCATCGCCGCCGGCAGCAGCACGATGGTGCCGTCGTCGCGACGGGCGAGGACGAGTCCCCTGGCCTGCCTGGTGCCGGACGTCTGCGGCAGACCCAGCCGGGTCAGCAGTGCGCTCGAGGCGTCGCTGCGGGCGCTGTCATCCATCATCCTGATGATCCGGGCGCGCTCGGCCTGGCTCGGGCCGTTGGACGGGAGGGTGACGGCCGCGGCGACACCGGCGCCGGAGGCGGCCACCGCGAGGGCTGCGAACGCCCCGAAGTAGCGGTGCTTGTTGGCGATGCGGCGGCGGCTCGTGCGTGACGGCAGCGGAGTGTCGGCCTGGGCGGCGAGCGCACCGAGCAGCCCGGCGAGGGGCTCGGAGCCCGCGTCGACCCGGCCGGCGAGGCGGTCGAGGAAGAGGTCGTCGGCGATGAGGTCGCTCATGGGAGACAGGTCGTTCATGCCACGTCACCCGCCCCGGCCTGGGCGATCATGGCTCGCAGCTTGGTCAGCGCCCGGTGCTGAGCGACGCGGACCGCACCGGTGGACATCCCGAGGGCGGCGGCGGTCTCGTCGGTGCTCATGCCGACGGCGACGCGCAGGGTGAGGATCTCGCGCTGCTGTGCAGGCAGCTGCTGCATGAGCGTCATCGCGGCCGCGGCGTCGTCGCGCATGACGGCCAGGGACTCGGGCGTGGGCCCGTCGTCGGGGCCGTCGGGCAGGTCCGCCACGGGCGAGGGTGCGCGCATCGCGGCGCGCTGGGCGTCGGCGAGCTTGCGAGAGGTGATCGTGTAGACGAAGGCCTCGAAGGGCAGGCCACGCTCCTCGTAGGTCGGCAGGGCGGTCACGACAGCCATGCACACCTCCTGAGCGACGTCCTGGGCCGTGTCCTCGGCGCCGAAGCGGCCGAGGCGGACGCGGGAGTACCGCAGGGCCATGTCCCTGACGCGGGCCAGCAGCACGTCGCGCGCGTTGGAGTCACGCGCGGCGAGCGCCGCAAGCTCACGAAGCGATGGAGCGTCCATCCGCTCCATCGCACCAACACCACCCGGCGTTACGCCGGTGTGTGTGGACCACCCAAGACCCATGAGAGTCGTCGTCCCCCCGAACTGTCGTCTGTGCTGGTGACGCCGTCGTCTGCGCCCCGGTCGAGCTGGTCGGGTTGGCCCGGAGCGCACCCATGCTAGTGGGCGATGGCGCCTCCCGGGACGAGCGCGACGCCCGCAACTCCCTTCGAGGACGAGCATGCCATCCAGATGGCAATTCTTGAACAAGTCCTTAAGATTCCGCTCTTTATCCGTGATCGGGGGCGCGGTTAGCGTCGATTCCGCGGTCCCGCACCAGATGTCGTGCACCGAACGGGCCGGTACGACACGGCGGCAACCCCGCCCCACCGAGAGACGAGTTCATGGCCGAGATCACCCGCCTACCCGGACCGGTTGCCGACCTCTGGGACTGGCAGCTGGACGGGGCCTGCAGAGGCGTCAGCCCCGAGGTCTTCTTCCACCCCGAGGGCGAGCGTGGACCTCGCCGCCGCAACCGAGACGCGCAGGCCAAGGCCGTGTGCGACGCGTGCCCTGTGCTGACGCAGTGCCGCTCGCACGCCCTCGAGGTCCGCGAGCCCTACGGCGTGTGGGGCGGGCTGACGGAGTCCGAGCGCGAGGTGCTCTACGACGGCATCCAGCAGGCCTCCTGAGTCCCTGACGGCCGCCGGCACACGTCGCCGGCGGCGCGAAGCCCCTCGGCCCACCGCGAGACACGACGGGGTCGCGGAGGTCGAGCAGCAGCGAGGGCCGCTCCCCATCGGGGAGCGGCCCTCGCCGTATGTCCGGCAACGACCGGGGCGCCCTCAGGCGACCCCTGTCGTATGCCGTGTGGTGCGGTTCGTCAGGTGACCTCAGTGGCCGTGGCCGTGACCGTGGCCGCCGGCCTCGGGCTCGTCCTCGGGCTTGTCGACGACGAGCGTGTCGGTCGTGAGGATCATCGACGCGATGGACTCGGCGTTGCGCAGCGCCGAACGGGTGACCTTGACCGGGTCGATGACGCCGGCGGCGATGAGGTCGCCGTACTCGCCCGTGGCCGCGTTGAGGCCCTGGCCGAGGGGCAGCTCGGCCACCTTGGACGTGACGACGTAGCCCTGCAGGCCGGCGTTCTCGGCGATCCAGCGCAGCGGCTCGGCGACGGCCTTGCGCACGATGGACGCGCCCGTGGCCTCGTCGCCGGTCAGCTCGAGGGCGTCGATGGCCGAGGCGGCGTGGATGAGGGCGGTGCCGCCACCGGCGACGATGCCCTCCTCGATCGCGGCCCGCGTCGCGGAGATCGCGTCCTCGATGCGGTGCTTCTTCTCCTTGAGCTCGACCTCGGTGTGCGCGCCGACCTTGATGACGCAGACGCCGCCGGCGAGCTTGGCGAGACGCTCCTGGAGCTTCTCGCGGTCCCAGTCGGAGTCGGTGCGCTCGATCTCGGCCTTGATCTGGTGGACGCGGCCGGAGACCTCGCCCTCCTCGCCGTTGCCGTCGATGATCGTCGTGTTGTCCTTGGTGAGGACGACGCGGCGGGCCTGGCCGAGGACGGTCAGGTCGGCCTGGTCGAGGCTCAGCCCGACCTCGGGCGCGATGACCTGGCCACCGGTGAGGATGGCGATGTCCTGGAGCATGGCCTTGCGGCGGTCGCCGAAGCCGGGGGCCTTGACGGCCGCGACGTTGAAGGTGCCGCGGATCTTGTTGACGACGAGCGTCGAGAGGGCCTCGCCGTCGACGTCCTCGGCGATGATGAGCAGCGGCTTGCCCGACTGCACGACCTTCTCGAGCACGGGGAGGATCTCGGCGACCGAGGAGATCTTGCCCTGGTTGATGAGGATGTAGGCGTCCTCGAGGACGGTCTCCATGCGCTCGGTGTCGGTGACGAAGTAGGCCGAGAGGTAGCCCTTGTCGAACTGCATGCCCTCGGTGAACTCGAGCTCGGTCGCCGTCGTCGAGGACTCCTCGACGGTGATGACGCCGTCCTTGCCGACCTTGTCGAACGCCTCGCCGATGAGGCCACCGAGGGTGGCGTCCTGGGCCGAGAGCGTGGCGACGGAGGCGATCTCGTCCTTGCCGTCGACCTCGCGGGCGTTCTCGAGGAGGCGGTCGTTGACTGCGGTGACAGCCTTGTCCATGCCGCGCTTGAGCGCGGCGGGAGCGGCACCGGCGGCGACGTTGCGCAGGCCCTCCTTGACCATGGCCTGGGCGAGCACGGTCGCGGTCGTCGTGCCGTCACCGGCGACGTCGTTGGTCTTGGTCGCGACCTCCTTGGCGAGCTGGGCGCCGAGGTTCTCGTACGGGTCCTCGAGCTCGATCTCGCGGGCGATGGTCACGCCGTCGTTCGTGATCGTGGGGGCGCCCCACTTCTTGTCGATGACGACGTTGCGACCCTTCGGGCCGAGCGTCACCTTGACGGCGTTGGCGAGCGCGTTGACGCCGCGCTCGAGCGACTTGCGTGCGGAGTCGTCGAACTCCAGCTGCTTGGCCATGATGTTCCTTTGGCTCGGATTGCGTTGCGGTGCTTAGGGATTCCGGGCAGACCCGGGTCAAACGAGACGCACCCCGGCGAGACCCCAGCGGGGCTCACCGGGGTGCGTTCACGGCATACGGCTGATTCAGCCGACGATGGCGAGGACGTCGCGCGCGGAGAGGATGAGGTACTCCTCGCCGCCGTACTTGACCTCGGTGCCGCCGTACTTGCTGTAGATGACCTTGTCGCCGACCTTGACGTCGAGCGGGACGCGCTCGGTGCCGTTGTCGTTGAAGCGGCCGGGGCCGACAGCGAGGACCTCGCCCTCCTGCGGCTTCTCCTTGGCCGTGTCCGGGATGACGAGGCCGGAGGCAGTGGTCTGCTCGGCCTCGAGGGACTTGACGACGATGCGGTCTTCGAGCGGCTTGATGGCAACCGACACGGTGGTGACCTTCCCTTCGGGACAGTCGAAAGAATGACTACGGACTGTGGGCTCTTCGAGGCTGGCCGCCGTCGCGGGGGTCGACCTCCCTCGATGAGGGCGCTGGCACTTTCAGGTCGAGAGTGCCAACAAGAAGAAATCTAGGTTTGCGGTTAGCACTCGGTCAAGTCGAGTGCCAATACTCGGGTGCTCGCAGGGCCAGCGGCTCTGCGTCCCCGGGCACTCCGAACGGCCCGCACCGGCGGTTGCCGGGCCGGCGACTGCGAGGATGAGGCCATGGATGCCGCGATGGTCGACCGCCTGTCCGCGGGCGAGGGCTGGGCGCTGCTCCAGTCGCTGCCGCCCTACGACGAGAGCGGGTCGCTGCACCTGCAGGGCCGCCTGCGCGAGGCCGGCTTCGCGCCGGACCTCGTCGCAGCCGCGATGACCCAGTCGCGGCTGCGAGCGCGCGGCGCTGCGAAGTTCGGCGACTTCGCCGCCGGGATGCTCTTCACCCCCGACGGGCTCGAGCAGGCAACACGTCTGGCGATCGCCGCGAGGCACGCCCACCGCTACGCCGCTGCCGGGGTCCGGGACGTCTACGACCTCGGGTGCGGGCTCGGCTCCGACGCCATGGCGTTCGCCGGACTCGACCTCACCGTCCACGCCGTCGACGCCGACGACACGACGGCACGCATCGCGGCCGTCAACCTGCGCCACTGGCCGTCCGCGCGGGTCACGCACGCGCTCGCCGAGGACGTCCAGCTGCCGCAGGGGGAAGGCCGACGCCACTTGGGACTGTGGCTCGACCCGGCCCGGCGCGTCACCGGCGTCGCCGACATCAGCGGCCGCACCAAGCGCGTCTTCTCGCTCGACGCGATCTCGCCGTCGTGGTCGCAGGTGCTGGCCTTCGCCGAGCAGGTCCCGGCGACCGGCGCCAAGCTCTCCCCCGCCTTCCCCCACGGCTCGGTGCCTCGCGGCGCCGAGGCGCAGTGGACGTCCTGGCACGGCGAGGTGCTCGAGTGCGCCGTCTGGTGGGGGCCGCTCGTTGCGACGTCCGGACGCACCGCCGCCGTCTGCACCGAGTCCTCGACGTCGGTCGTCACCGAGGACGATGCGTTCGACGGCGGCCTCCAGCCGGGGCTGACGTCGATCAACGACGTCGGCGAGTGGCTCTACGAGCCGGACCGCGCGATCATCCGGGCCGGCCTGACGGGGGCACTCGTCGCCGCGGTCGACGGTGCCGAGCTCGCCACCGGGGTCGGCTACGTGACGAGCGGCCGGCCGCGTGAGCTGCCGTGGGCCCGCCGCTTCCGGGTGGTCGAGGCGATGCCGCTGTCGACGAAGCACCTGGCGCGCTGGCTGCGCGACCACGGCCACGACCGGGTGACGATCAAGAAGCGCGGCGTCACGCTCGACGCGGACCTGCTCCGGCGCCAGCTGAAGATGACCGGGCGCGGCAAGGGGGGCTCGGAGGCGACCCTCGTGCTCACGCGTGTGGGCGGCAGCCAGGTCGCTCTCGTCGTGACGCCCGCCTGACCCGGGTCGACGGTCTGCGTCGGGTGCGGCATCGCCGGCTGGGTCCGGCGACCTGTCACCGCTGGGAGAGCAGGTCGCCGGACCGAGCCCGGGTCACCGAGCACGAACGCTCAGGAGGTGACGGCATACAGCTCGTGCAGGGCGCTCCACGTGACGTCCCAGTCGGGCCCGGGCAGGCCTGCGACGTGGGCCTCGAGTGAGCGCACGTAGGTGTCCCAGCCCGCGGCATACCCCGCCACCTGCGTCGACGTCAGCCGCTCGTGGCGCAGGACGAGGCGCGAGCCCTCACCGTCGGCCGTCACGTCGGCGGTGACGACGGTCGCGACGTCGCGGATGGGCCACTCCCAGACGAGCCGGGTCGTCGGCTCACACGTCACGATCCGGCACTGCGGGGTGTCGGCGTCGTCGAAGTGGATGGTGAAGCGTCCGCCGGGTCGCAGGTCACCCGTCACGGGCGCGAACCAGCGGGCCAGGCGCTCGGGGTCGGTGCAGGCCTGCCAGAGGTCGTCGGGGGTCGTCGCATAGTGCCGGTCGAAGACGACGGCGACCACGTCACCGTCCCGCTCGATCCGGCCCAGCACCTGCGTCAGCTCGCTCATCCTGGCTCCTGTCGTCGCATCTCGGGTCTCTGGCGTCAGAGTACCCTTTTGGTTACGTACCCTACAAGGTACACAGCGAGAGACGTCAGAGCGCGGCGTCGGGCTGAGCACCCACCCAGCGCACGGCGGCCGCCCCGGCCTCGTTGGCCGCCTCGAGCGCCGCCCGAGGGCCCGCGCCGTCCGCGAGCGCCGCAGCGAGCGCCCCGCAGAACGCGTCCCCGGCCCCGACCGTGTCACCCACCTGCGCCGTCGGAACGGGTATGCCGTCGACCCCCTCGGTCCCCCACCGCGCACCGGCTGCCCCGAAGGTCACGAGCAGCGACTGGGGCAGGAGGTCGGAGTCGGCGAGCTGACGCATCTCCGACTCGTTGACCACGACCGGGTCCGCCAGCGCGATGACGTCGGGCGGGAGGGCGGCATAGGGGGCCAGGTTGATGACGACGCGGGCACCCGCTGCGTGGGCGGCGCGGGCCGCGTCGGCGACGGTGCCGAGGTCGACCTCGAGCGAGCAGAGCAACACGTCACCCGGCTCGAGGCGACCCGCCTCGTGGGCGAGCGACGGGTCCGGCTCACCGTTGGCGCCCGCGATGACGACGATCGAGTTCTCGCCCTGCTCGTCGACGGTGATGAGGGCGGTCCCGGTCGGAGCCGTGCGGCTCGTCGAGACGGGCGACGCGTCGATGCCCAGGGCGGCGAGGCGCTCGACGTAGGCGGCGCCCGCCTCGTCCGTCCCGACCCGGGCGAGCATCTGCACGTGGCTCGTTCCGGCACGCGCCGCTCCCGCGGCCTGGTTGCCACCCTTGCCCCCGGCGAACCTGCCCGCGGCCTGCCCGAGCACCGTCTCGCCCGGTGACGGGTGCCGCTCGACGAGGGTCACGACGTCGACGTTGAGCGAGCCGAGCACCGCGACCCGGCCCATCAGGGTTCCCCCGTCCGGCCGAGCAGCGTGTCGCGCCACAGCCGCGCGTAGCGCTCGCCGTCGACATCGAGCGCGACCTCGACACGGACCGGCGCCTCGCCGTGGGGGTCGCGCTCGATGGCCCCGCTCCAGCCGCGGCGGTCGACGATGGTGCGCCCCCGGGACCACGAGCCCGCGAGCTCGACCCGGAGCGGCAGCGTCTCGGTGCGCAGTGCCGCCCGGTCGATGACGGCACAGACGGCACCCGCGTCGCCGATCGTGGCATCGCCGCCCAGTCGCTCGCGCTGGAAGTCCATGAGGCGCCCGCCGAGCTCGGCCGGGCCACGACCCCCCACTGCCACCAGCTCCGCGGCCGCCTCTGGCGTGATGACGGGCTCGTAGAAGACGTCGAGGCCGTACATCGTCACCGGGATGCCGAGGTCGGCGGCGGCGTCGAGCGTGATGGCCGCAGCCTCGGGGTCGTGGAAGACGTTGAACTCGGCCGAGGCGGTCGCGTTGCCGACGTGGGCCGCCCCGCCCATGAAGATGATCTCCGAGATGCCCTGTGCCGCAGCGGGATACGTGCGCAGCAGCAGCGCGATGTTGGTCAGCGGCGCGAGCGGCACGAGCGTGACGGGGCGGTCGGCCTCTGCGGCCTCGCGGCAGATGTCGCGGAGCATCTCGACGGCGTGGCGCGGGTCGACGGTCGCGGCGGCCGGCCCCCAGCCGAGGTCGGCCATGCCGTCGTCGCCGTGCACGTGCCGCGCATCGTGCGGCGCCTCGAGCAGGGGGCGTTCGGCTCCCCGGGCGACGGGCACGTCGGCGCGACCGGCGGTCTGGAGGACGAGGAGCGTGTTGCGCACGACGTCGTCGACGGGCGCGTTGCCGCCGACACAGGAGACGGCGCGCAGGTCGAGGGCGGGGTGCAGCGCAGCGAGGAGCAGCGCGCACGCGTCGTCGACGCCGGTGTCGACGTCGAGCACGACGGGAGTGGGATGGGTCGTCACAGCGGCAACGTACCTGTTGGGCGCGCACCCGCACGTCGACGCAGAGGACGTGGGTCCGGCCGGGATAGGCTCGAACGATGCGCCAGAGCTCGAGCCGACGCCGCCCGCCCACCATGAGCTGGGCGGTCGTGGCGGCTGCCGTGACGGCGGTCGCGGCCGCCTGCTCGTCGTCGCCGCCCGCCGCCGGGCCGTCCGCCTCGGCGGTGGCGACGACCCCGTCCGGCTCCACGTCGGCCTCGTCCGTCCCGACCTCGGTTCCCCCCACGAGCGCGACCCCGTCGACCACGGGCTCCCCCACCACGACGGCGACCCAGCCCGCCACGCCCTCCTCGTGCGCCCCCACGATCGTCTCGGGCATGGACTCGGACGAACGCGCCGGTCAGCTGCTCATGGTCGGCCTCGACAGCGGTGCGAGCCGCACGAGCCTCGACGCGCTCGTGGCCCGGCGCCACCTCGGCGGGGTCATCCTGCTCGGCGGGTGGACCGGTGGCACCGATCGGGTGCGCGTGACGACCCGACACCTGGCCGCCCTCGCGTCGGCGGAGGACACCGCGGGCCTCGGACTGCTCGTCGCCGCCGACCAGGAGGGCGGTGCCGTGCAGCAGCTGCGCGGCGAGGGCTTCAGTCGTATGCCGTCCGCTCGCGTCCAGGACCAGGGCTCGCCGAGCGGGCTGACCGCCGACGCGACCCGCTGGGCGAACCAGCTGCGCACGGCGGGCATCAACGTCAACCTCGCCCCGGTGGCCGACACCGTGCCGACGTCGATCGGTCGCGCCAACGGCCCCATCGGGCAGTACGACCGTCAGTTCTCGAGCGACCCGGAGCGGGTGTCTCGGATGGTGGGTGCCTTCATCGCCGGCATGCGCGCGGGCGGCGTCGCCTCCACCGTCAAGCACTTCCCCGGCATCGGGCGCATCACCGGCAACACCGACGTCACGGCGCGCGGCATCACCGACCGGACGACGACGGTCGACGACCCCTACCTCGAGCCGTTCCGGACCGGCATCCAGGACGGGGTGGAGCTCGTCATGGTCGGCTCCGCGATCTACAGCCGCATCGACCCGGGCACCAACGCCGTCTTCTCGAGACCGATCGTCACGGACCTGCTCCGCGACCGGCTCTCCTACGACGGGGTCGTCATCACCGACGACGTGGGCGCCGCCAGGGCCGTGGCCGCGGTGCCGGTCGGCGAGCGCGCCACCCGCTTCATCCAGGCCGGCGGCGACATCACCCTCACCGCGCGTCCGAGCACGGTTCCCGCCATGCACGACGCCATGACGAGGAAGATGAAGCAGGACCCCGTCTTCGCGAAGGAGGTCCAGACCGCCGCCACGAGGGTCGTCGACCTCAAGCTGAGAATGGGCCTCGCCCACTGCCGCTGACCGAGGCACACCGCGGCCGCCGGGTGGGCGGTCGGGTGCCCGACGGAGCCAGCCCAGCGGGCGTGAGGCTAAGCCTGGACGAGCGTGACCGGCATGGACGAGTCCGTAGGAAGCCCGAGGTCGCTCGGCTCGCGCCCCTTGGCCACCATCTGCGCCCCCAGCGCCGCGACCATGGCCCCGTTGTCGGTGCACAGACCGGGCCGCGGGACACGCAGGGTCACCCCGGCCTTGTCGCACCGCTCCTGGGCCAGCGCACGCAACCGGGAGTTCGCTGCGACACCGCCTCCGATGAGCAGGTGGTCGACGTCGTGCTCCCTGCAGGCGAGCAGGGCCTTGCGGGTCAGCACGTCGACGACGGCCTCCTGGAAGCTCGCGGCGACGTCCGCGACGGGCACGTTCTCGCCGGCCCGCTGACGGGTCTCGACCCAGCGCGCGACGGCGGTCTTGAGGCCCGAGAAGGAGAAGTCGAAGCGGTGCCGCTCCATGTCGCGGCCCGTCGTGAGGCCGCGAGGAAAGTCGATGGCGATCCGGTTGCCTTCTCGCGCAGCGCGATCCACGTGCGGACCACCGGGGAAGGGTAGGCCGAGGACGCGGGCGACCTTGTCGAAGGCCTCGCCCGCGGCGTCGTCCATCGTCGCGCCGAGCGAGCGCACGTCGTTGGTCACGTCGGGCACGAGGAGCAGCGAGGAGTGACCACCCGACACCAGCATCGCCATGGTCGGCTCGGGCAGCGGGCCGTGCTCGACGATGTCGACGGCGACGTGCGAGGCGAGGTGGTTGACGCCGTAGATGGGCTTGCCGAGGGCCAGCGCCAGGGCCTTCGCCGAGGCGACCCCGACGAGGAGCGCACCGGCCAGACCCGGGCCGGAGGTGACCGAGATCGCGTCGAGGTCGCGCAGCTGCACGCCGGCCTCGCGGCAGGCGCGCTCGATGGTCGGCACCATCGCCTCGAGGTGGGCTCGGCTCGCGACCTCGGGGACGACGCCGCCGAAGCGCGCGTGCTCCTCGACGCTGCTCGCGACGGTGTCGACGAGCAGCGTCTGCCCGCGGACGATGCCCACTCCGGTCTCGTCGCAGGACGTCTCGATGCCGAGGACGAGGGGCTCGTCGATCATGCGTCTCCCTTCGTGACGATCAGGCGCATGACGAGCGCGTCCACGTCGCCTGGTTGGTAGTAGCGGCGGCGCACCGAGATGACCTCGAAACCGGCCCGGTCGTAGAGGCGGCGTGCCGCGTCGTTGTCGGCCCGCACCTCGAGGAGCACCGCGTCGACGCCGTGCGCCGTGGCACGGCGGACGAGCTCGCCGAGCAGCAGGCGGCCGGTGCCGCGCCCCTGGTGGCCGGGCGTCGTGGCGATGGTCATGACGTCGGCGACGTCTCCCGAGAGGTCGAGGCCGGCGTACCCCGCGATCGTCCCGTCGGAGGTCGTCGCGACGACGTAGTCACGACGAGGTCGTCCGGCGAGCTCGCTCCACCAGGTGGCCTCGGACCACGCGTCGTCCGCGAAGAGCTGCTGCTCGAGCCCGGCGAGGTGGGCGAGGTCGGTCCACTCGAGGTCGCGCAGCAGGACCTCCCCCGGAGGGCGCGGTGGGTGTGTCTGCGGCTGTGCCACGGTCATCCCAGCGTCGACTTCGCCGACGGCGGGGCGGGCGCGACGTCGGGTCGTCGGAGGTAGAGGGGCTCCAGGCCGTCGAAGCCGTGGCCCGGGTCGACCCACTGCAGCCCGACCGCCGGTGACGCCGAGCCCTCGCGGAGACGACGGGCCGCGAGGTCGGCCAACGCTCCCCCGCTGACGTCGAGGGGCGCCACCGCTCCCGGCAGCGCCTCGGCGTAGAGCGACGGCCCGCGTCCGGCGGTGGACAGGCCACGCACCCCGGGGGGCAGGTCGGCGGCACGCGACACGACGGGCTCGCCCACGCGGCAGGCGCGCGCGTCGTCGAGGACGTACGTCGCGGCATACACCTCCTTGCGGCGGGCGTCCGTCGCGACGAGCAGGTCGCCGCGGCGACCGCCCAGCCACGCCTCGTGGGCGATGGCGTCGAGGCTCGTCAGGCCACGCACGGGCAGACCGAGGGCGAAGGCGAAGGTGCGACCGGTGACGATGCCGACCCGCAGCCCGGTGAAGGGTCCGGGACCGATGCCGACGACCACGTCGGTGACGTCACCGGGCTCGGCCCCGGCGGAGGCGAGTGCCGCGCGGATGTTCGGCGCGAGGTGCTCCGCATGTGCGCGTGCGTCGAGGGTCGTGGACTCCGCGACGACCGAAGCGCCGTCGTGCAGGGCGACGGTGATGGCGGTCGTGGAGGTGTCGATCGCGAGCAGGAGCACGTCGGTCAGGCTATCCGAGCACGCACGGGGTCCCCGAACCCGAGGTCGTATGCCGTGTGTCCGGCCTGTGAACGTGGCCGTCCTCGTGGGCGCGTGGCGTCAGCCGACGGGCGCGAGCGCGTCGAGGACGTCGTCCCAGCGGTCGCCGACCCCGACGAGATGGGCGGTGCGGACGTCGTCGCCGGTGAGGTTGAGCTCGAGGCGGCTCTCGCTCAGCTGCTCGGCGAGGCCGGCGCCCCACTCGACGACGGTCACACTGGCATCGAGGTCGGCGTCGAGGTCGAGGTCGTCGAGCTCGATGGCGCTGCCCAGCCGGTAGGCGTCGACGTGGACCAGGGCGGGGCCGCCGACGAGCGACGGGTGCACCCGGGCGATGACGAAGGTCGGCGACGTGATCGGGCCGCGCACCCCCAGCCCTTCGGCGATGCCCTGGGTCAGGGTCGTCTTGCCGGCGCCGAGGTCCCCGGTGAGGACGAGCACGTCGCCCCCGCGCAGGAGTGAGCCGAGCCGGCGGCCGAAGTCCTGCGTGTCGTCGGTGGTCGCCCACCGCACCTCGCGCTCCATGCCGGTCACGCCCCCTTGGTGCGGGTCTGCTTGCCGCGGCGGGCGCGGGCCAGCTCGGCGGCTTCCTTTTCGAGGCGTCGCTGACGGCGGTTCTTGGCGACGTCGGTGACGATCCGGCGCACCCGCGGCTGCTTGTCGACCTCGATCTGCTCGGCCCGCGCCCGCGCCGACTGGTCGACGAGCTGGACGAGGTGGGCGTTGAGCAGGTCGGGGTGCTCGAGCATGATGACGTGCCCGGCGTCGTTGACGACGATGTGCTCGGCGCCGGGGATGCCCTCGACGATGAGCTCGCTGTGCGACGGGGGCGTCAGGATGTCGTCACGACCGTTGAAGACGAGGACCACGGCGTGCCGGAACTCGAGCAGCGCGGGCCGCTTGTCGAAGCCGTCGAAGGTCTGGAGGTAGTCGTTGACGACGTCGAGCGGTGTGCCGAGCAGGATGTCGGACGTGTAGCGCACGACCGAGCGCGGCACGGGCGAGGCGAACGAGTTCTGCTCGACCATGAAGTGCTCGATGTCGCGCCCGACCCGGCGGATGCGGGTGAACAGCTCGGGCCGGTTGCTGAGCGGTCCGAGCACGCCGGGCCCAAGCCGCTCGAGCATCTGCCGCCCGAAGGTGGCGACACGGCCACCGTTGGCGAGCATGATCCCGCCGGGGCTCGTGGCCACGAAGGCGGCCCCGACGACGCGCTCGATGACGAACTGCGGCTCGTGCTCGCCGAGGGCGAGCATCGTCATGCCACCCATCGAGTGCCCGACGAGCACGATGTCCCCCTCCGGCACGAGCTCGTCGATGACGGTGTGGAGGTCGTGTCCGAGGCGGTCGATCGTGTAGCTGTCCTTCTCGCCACGACCCGAGCGACCGTGGCCCCGCTGGTCCCAGCTGACGACGCGGTAGCCGGCCTCCTTGAGGGCCCGCCGCTGGTAGACCCAGCAGCGGAGGCTGAGGCAGTAGCCGTGCGTCAGCACGACGGTGGGCAGCTCGTCCGGGCGGCTGTGCCGCGTGGTGCCGTCGGCGGCCTGGCGGGCGGCCGCCTCGGTCGGGAGGTCGATCTCGACGTGGAGCGGGACGCCGTCGTCGGTGAGCACGACGTGCTCCTCGTCGGGCGTGATGTCGAGCAGCTCGGGAGTCTCGAGCGCCTCCATGGCGGCACGGTGCTTGCCGGCCCGGTCCGCCGCGATGCCCGCCGCGACACCGGCCGCGACACCGAGGGTGGCGGCGGCGATGCCGAGGACCGGATTGCGACGCGGGCTCATGCGTCGTCCCGCGGCGCGCCGACGTGGAGCCGGGGCACCCGGGCGCCGATCCGCGTGACGATCTCGTAGCTGATGGTGTCGGTCGCGTCGGCCCAGTCCTGGGCCGTCGGCTCACCGGGCGCTCCGCCGAAGAGGGTGACGACGTCACCGGCACGGGCCTGCGAGTCGGGTCCCAGGTCGACGACGAACTGGTCCATGCAGACCCGTCCGGCGATCGTGGTGCGGCGGCCGTCTACGAGGAGGGGCCCGACGTTGGTCGCGTTGCGCGGCACGCCGTCGGCGTAGCCCGCCGGCACGAGCCCGACGACCGTGTCGACCTCGGGGACGTACGCATGGCCGTAGCTGATGCCCTGGCCGGCCGGGAGCGCCTTGACGAGCGCGAGCCGCGCCCGGAGCGTCATGACGGGGCGCAGGCCGAAGTCGTCCTCGACCTGCGGCACGGGTGTCAGGCCGTACATCGCGATGCCCGGGCGCACGAGATCGGCGTGCGCCGAGGGGTGCACGAGGGTCGCGGCCGAGTTGGCCAGGTGGCGCAGCTCGGGCCTGATGCCGGCCCGCTCGGCCTCGGCGACGGCTTCGAAGAAGCGCTCCTGCTGGGCCAGCACGGTGGGGTGCTCGGGAGAGTCGGCGTGCGCGAAGTGGGTCCAGATGCCGACGACGGTGACGGAGCCCTCCGTCTCGAGGCGGCGCGCGTGCTCCACGAGCGTCGTCCAGTCGGCGCCGTAGGCACCGCCGCGGCCCAGTCCGGTGTCGACCTTGAGGTGGACCCGCGCGGTGCGCCCGAGGGCCGACGCGGCCGCCGCGATCTCGTCGAGCACCCAGGGCGCCGACGCGGAGAGGTCGATGTCGCGCCTGACGGCGCCCGCGAAGTCTGCGCCGGGAACGCTGAGCCAGGTCAGCAGGCGCGTCGTGAGGCCCGCGTCGCGCAGCTCGAACGCCTCGGCGAACTGGGCGACGCCGAGCCAGGTCGCTCCGCCGCGCACTGCGGCACGGGCGACGGGCAGCAGCCCGTGGCCGTAGGCATCGGCCTTGACGACGGCCATGAACTCGGACGCCGGGGCGAGGGCGCGGAGCGTGCGGACGTTGCTCTCGAGCGCGTCGAGGTCGATCTCGGCCCACACGGTCAGGCCGTGGGTCTCCGGTGCGGCCTCGGGCGGGTGCGCGGGCGTGCGCGGAGCCGGGTCCGTCGCGGTCCGGTCGGCGTCGGAGGCGTCGATCTCGCTCATGCGTGCAGTCTCGCAGTTCGTCAGGGCTGTCCGGGAACCGGGCGTGGCGGCGGGGTCGCCGCGGGGCCGGCTCAGCCCGGAGCGGACCGTCCCCGGGCCAGCAGGTCCCGCACGGTCGGGCGTATGCCGTGTGCCACGGCGAGCGCCCGAAGCGGGCCGCCGCCGGAGACCCGGTCGGCGGTCACCCCGTGAACGAGCGCGCCGAGCGACGCCGCGTCGTGGGGCGACAGGCCGGCCGCGAGCAGGGCGCCGATGACACCGGAGAGCACGTCGCCGGCTCCGGCGGTGGCGAGCCACGGCGGGGCGTCGGCCTGGGAGCGCACGGGCTCGCCGTCGGTGACGACGAGGGTCGTGGCGCCCTTGAGCAGCACGGTGGCGCCGGTCAGGGCGACGAGGCGACGGGCATGTCCGAGCGGGGCACCCTTGACGTCGTCTGCGGTGACCTCGTGCTGGGCGTCATCGCCGCCGTCACCGGAACCGCCGACGGGACGCCCGGCGCCACTCCCGCCTGCCGAGGCTCCGGAACCGCCCTGGGTCCCGTCATCCGTACCGGCCGACGGCGCCTCGAGGCGGGTCAGGAGCCGGGCGAGCTCACCGGCATGGGGCGTCAGGACCGTCGGCGCGGTGCGGCGCCCGTCGACGAGCGCCAGTCCCCCGGCGTCGACGACGACGGGGAGGTCGCTCGCCAGGGCGGCACGTGCGGCGTCGAGCTGGGCGCGGGCCGCGTCGTCGGCGGTCTCGGTGTCGAGACCCGGTCCCACGACCCAGGCCTGGACCCTGCCCTCACCCATGACCGCCTCCGGCACGGCCTGGTGCACGAGCCCCACCGGGGTCGGCGTGCCGACGTAGCGGAGCATCCCGACGCCGGCCTCGGCGGCCGACGTCGTGCACAGCACGGCCGCGCCCGGGTAGGCCTCGCTGCCGGCCACGACGCCGAGGACGCCGCGGGAGTACTTGTCGTCGCCGCTGCCGGGCACGGGCCACAGGGCGGCGACGTCGTCCCACGTCAGTCGCTCGACGGCGGCCGCCACGTCCGCCAGGTCGATCCCGATGTCGACGACGGTGAGGCGCCCGGTGGCGGCCTCACCGGCCGGGAGCAGGTGGACCGGCTTCGGGGTGCCGAAGGTGACGGTCTCGTCGGCCCACACGGCGTCGTCCTCGCCCTCCTCGCCGGCTGGGTCGAGCCCGCTCGCGAGGTCGACGGCGATGACCCAGGCGTCGTCGTCGACCGCGTCGACGAGGCGCGCGGCCTCCGGTCGGAGTCCGGGGCGACCGCCGATGCCGACGATGCCGTCGAGCACGAGGTCTGCCTCGGCCACGACGTCGGCCACGGCGTCCGGGTCGTCGGCGGCCACGTGGACCATGACCCCGGCCGCCTCCGCGGCGGCGAGACCCGCAGCGTGCACGCCGGAGCGGCCCGCCGTCGGGACGAGGACCACGGCGCAGGCGAAGCCCGACTCGGCGAGGTGGGCGACGGCATACAACGTGTCCCCGCCGTTGTCGCCCGCTCCGACGAGCCCGACGACGGTGGTGCCGTCGGTGTCGGCGAGACGGGCCGCGGCGACCTCGGCGAGGCCGAGAGCGGCTCGGGACATGAGCTCGCCCTCGGGCAGCGCCGCCATGGCGGTGGCCTCGGCGGCCCGGACGGCCTCGACGGAGTGTGCGCGGATCATCAGCCCTCCGCGATGACGACGGCCGACGCGACACCCGCGTCGTGCGACAGGGAGACGTGGAAGGAGTCCACGCCGAGGTCGTTGGCGCGCGCCAGCACGGTTCCGCCGATCTCGAGCGAGGGGCGCCCGTCCTCGCTCGTCACCACCCTCGCGTCGGTCCAGTGCAGTCCGACGGGGGCGCCGAGCGACTTCGCCAGCGCCTCCTTGGCAGCGAACCGCGCCGCGAGGGAGGCGATGCCGAGGTGGCGCTCCTCGATGGTGAAGAGGCGCTCACGCAGCGCCGGGGTGCGCTCGAGGGTCGCCTCGAAACGCTCGATGTCCACGACGTCGATGCCGACCCCGACGATCACGTCACTCGACCGTGACCGACTTGGCGAGGTTGCGCGGCTGGTCGACGTCGAGACCCTTGGCCGTCGACAGCCACAGCGCGAACAGCTGCAAGGGCACGACGGTGAGCAGCGGCGCGAGCAGCGGCGACGTCGCGGGCACCCGGATCACCTCGTCGGCGAACGGCACGACTGCCTCGTCGCCCTCCTCGGCGATGACGAGGGTGCGGGCGCCGCGGGCGCGGATCTCCTGGATGTTGCTGACGACCTTGCCGTGCAGGCCGTGCTCGCTCGTCGGGGACGGCACGACGACGAAGACGGGCTGCCCCGGCTCGATGAGCGCGATCGGCCCGTGCTTGAGCTCACCCGCGGCGAAGCCCTCCGCGTGGATGTAGGCGAGCTCCTTGAGCTTGAGCGCGCCCTCCATGGCTATCGGGTAGCCGACGTGCCGGCCGAGGAAGAGCACCGAGCGCGTGTCGGCCATGAACTTCGCGATCTCCTTGACCCGGTCCATCCGGCCGAGGAGGGTCTCGATCTTGGCCGGGACGCCGGCCAGCTCCTTCATGACGGACTGCGCGTCGTCGGCGTAGGAGCCGCCGCGCAGCTGCGCGAGGTAGAGGCCGAGGACGTAGCAGGCCGTGATCTGCGCGAGGAACGCCTTCGTCGACGCGACCGCGATCTCGGGCCCGGCGTGCGTGTAGAGCACGGCGTCGGACTCGCGCGGGATCGTCGAGCCGTGCGTGTTGCACACCGACACCGTGATGGCGCCGAGCTCACGGGCGTGCTTGACGGCCATCAGCGTGTCCATCGTCTCGCCCGACTGGCTGATCGAGACGACGAGCGTGCGCTCGTTCACGATCGGGTCGCAGTAGCGGAACTCGTGCGCGAGGGCGACCTCGACGGGGATGCGCGTCCAGTGCTCGATGGCGTACTTCGCGACCATGCCGGCGTACGCGGCGGTGCCGCACGCGACGATGGTGATCCGGTCGACGGCCTTGAGCTGCTCCTCGGAGATGCTCATCTCGTCGAGCACGAGCCGACCGTCGGCGTCGGTGCGGCCGAGCAGCGTGTCGGCGACCGCGTGCGGCTGGTCGTGGATCTCCTTCTCCATGAACGTCGCGTAGCCACCCTTCTCGGCGGCGGCGGCGTCCCACGTGACCTCGTACGCCTTGCCCTCCGCGGGCGTGCCGTCGAAGTTGATGACGGAGGCGCCCTCGGGCGTGATGGTGACGATCTGGTCCTGCGCGAGCTCGAGCGCGTGGCGCGTGTGGCCGATGAAGGCGGCGACGTCGGAGCCGAGGTAGTTGGCGTCGTCGCCGAGGCCGACGACGAGGGGGCTGTTGCGACGCGCGCCGACGACGACGCCGGGCTGGTCGGCGTGGATCGCGAGCAACGTGAACGCGCCCTCGAGGTCTGCGACGACGGCCCGCATCGCGGCGGTCAGGTCGTGTTCACGCTCGTAGGCAGCGGCGACCAGGTGCGCGACGACCTCGGTGTCGGTCTCGCTCGTGAAGTCGACGCCGTCGGCGAGCAGGCCCTGCTTCAGGGCGTGGAAGTTCTCGATGATGCCGTTGTGGATGAGGGCGAGCTTGCCGTCCCTGCCACCGCGGTGCGGGTGCGCGTTCTGGTCGGTCGGGCCGCCGTGCGTGGCCCACCGCGTGTGCCCGATGCCGGTCGTCGACGTCGGGAGCGGGTCCGCCTCGAGCTCGGTCACGAGGTTGGCGAGCTTGCCCGACTTCTTGCGGGTCTCGACGTGGTCGCCGTCGAGCAGGGCCACGCCGGCCGAGTCGTAGCCGCGGTACTCGAGGCGGGCCAGACCCTCCATGACGACGTCGAGAGCCGTCCCGTCGTCGGTCCGTCCGACATACCCCACGATTCCACACATGAGATCCAGCCTAGGGGAACCCGCGAGGGGCCGACGCCACCCTGGGCCGTCGCGTCCGCAAGAATGTCCCCCGTGTCGGAGCCATCCAGCGGTATCGACGGAAGCGGCGCCACCGGGAGCAACGGCACCAACGGCGCTGCGATCCCGTCGCCCTACGTCGAGTTCGACCGGTCCGCGTGGTCCCGGTTGCGCGAGAACCACCCGCTCAACCTCGACGACGCCGACCTCGCCCGACTGCGGGGACTCGGCGACCGCGTCGACCTCAACGAGGTCGAGGAGGTCTACCTCCCCCTGTCACGCCTGCTCAACTTCTACGTCGGGGCGACGCGGCAGCTGCACCAGGTGACGAGCGACTTCCTCGGGGAGCGACCCGCCAAGACGCCGTTCGTGATCGGCGTGGCCGGGTCGGTGGCCGTCGGCAAGTCGACGACCGCCCGCATCCTGCGCGAGATGCTGGCGCGCTGGCCCGACACTCCGCGGGTGGCGCTCGTCACCACCGACGGCTTCCTCTTCCCGAACGCCGAGCTCGAGAAGCGGGGACTGCTGCAGCGCAAGGGATTCCCGGAGTCCTACGACCGGCGGGCGCTGCTGCGCTTCGTCGCCGAGATCAAGTCCGGCCGGGCCGAGGTCACGGCGCCCGTCTACTCGCACCTGACCTACGACATCGTCCCGGGCGAGCGCATCGTCGTGCGCCAGCCCGACGTGCTCATCGTCGAGGGCCTCAACGTCCTGCAGGCGCCCCAGGTCCACCCCGTGCGGGGCAGCGGCCTGGCGGTCAGCGACTTCTTCGACTTCTCGGTCTACGTCGACGCCTGGGTCGACGACGTGCGCAAGTGGTACGTCGAGCGGTTCCTGCGCCTGCGCGAGACCGCCTTCTCCGACCCGGACTCGTACTTCCACCGGTATGCCGTGCTCTCCGACGAGGAGGCCGTCGCCACCGCCAACCGGATCTGGCGCGAGATCAACGGGCCGAACCTCGTCGAGAACATCCTGCCGACGCGCTCGCGCGCGAGCCTCGTGCTGTCCAAGGGCGACAACCACGAGGTCCGCCGGGTGCGCCTGCGCAAGATCTGACCCGTCCGGGCCACCCGCTCGGTCGACGAACACGCGTATGCCGTGCGGCGGGCTCCCTCAGGAGCGCGCCACACGGCATACGGAAACGGTCACGACGAGTGGGACGTGACCCGTGTCAGGTCAGTACCAGTGCGGCGAGCGGGCCTGCCACGTGGACCACGCGTTGCACGGGTTGCCGTAGGACATCTCGATGTACCAGAGGCCCCACTTGATCTGGGTCAACGGGTTGGTCCGGTAGTCGGAGCCGAACTGCGACATCTTGCTGGCCGGGAGGGACTGCGGGATGCCGTATGCGCCGGAGCTCGCGTTCTCGGCGGACCAGCGCCAGTCGCTCTCGCCCGTCCACAGGTTGACGAGGCAGTTGTACTGCGCGTCGCTCGACCAGCCGTGGTCGGCCATGAGGACGCGGGCGGCCGACTTGGGGTCGTCCTTGGCGTTGTCGATGACGCGCTGGCGCTCCTTGGCGAGCGCGGCGCGAGCGGCAGCCTTGCGGGCGAGCTCGGCCTGCTTGGCTGCCTCCTGCTTCTTCTTGGCCTCCAGCTCCTTGGCCGAGCGCAGGCCGGTCGCGGCGATGGCGGTGCGACGCTCGTTGCGCGAGACGGAGGCAGCGGCGCGATACGTCGTGTCGACGGTCGAGGCGCGGGCCAGCTCGTCGGTCTGCGCCACGACACCGCTGCCGACGACGAACGCCGCAGCGTCGGCACCGATGAGGTTGGTGGCCTTGGCGTAGGCGAAGCCCGAGGCTCCGAGGCCCAGGGCGAGCGCGCCGGCCAGGATCGGTCGACCGACGTGGCGCTTGCGCGGGGCCTGCTTCGCGTGTCGGCTGCTGCGGCTGACGTGCGGCTGCTCGGTCCGCGCGGTCTGCTCCCGGCGCCTGCCCTGCTCGGGGCGCTGGGTGAACGGGGGGCGCTGGCCGTGCTGGGGACGCTCGGCGTGCTCGGCGGCCGACGGGACGACCGGGATGGCGCGGGTGGGGTCGAACGCGCGCCGTGCGCCGGAGCTCTCCGGACGCGAGGTGCGTGGGACCGCCGGGACCTCCTCGTGCCGGGCCGTGCCGGACCGCGCCGAGGAGGGGGCGGGGTTCGGGCGCGGAGCGGTCGAGGGGGCCGGAGCGTTGCGATGCCGGCCTTCATACCGTGCCATGAACAGACGTCACGCCTTCCTGATGTCGGGGGTGCGCCCGGCGCGGACGTCTCCGGGCGACGGCCCGTCGACGGCTGCGCCCGACGTGAGTACACGATCCCGGCCGATGGCGCTCACACCCCATGGTGAGCGTTACCGTTCCGAGATCTTCCAACCTGACACGGTGCCAGTCGATCGCAACAGGAGCAAATCGACATCCACCGTTGGGACCCCTCGCGCACCCCGAGCGCGTGGCCCAGCGCACAGCGTCCCCGACTTCCGCGCTCGGGGACGCCGTGCGCGGTGTGACTCAGGTCACATCGATTTCTTCGAGCATGTCGGTGACGAGTGCCGCGATCGGGCTGCGCTCGCTCCGGGTCAGGGTCACGTGGGCGAAGAGCGGGTGGCCCTTGAGCTTTTCGATGACGGCCGCGACCCCGTCGTGCCGGCCGACCCGCAGGTTGTCGCGCTGGGCGACGTCATGGGTGAGCACGACCTTGCTGTTCTGGCCGATGCGGCTCAGCACGGTCAGCAGGACGTTGCGCTCGAGGGACTGGGCCTCGTCGACGATGACGAACGCGTCGTGGAGGGAGCGGCCACGGATGTGGGTCAGCGGCAGGACCTCGAGGAGGCCGCGATCCATGATCTCCTCGACGACCTCGGTCGAGACGAGGGCGCTCAGGGTGTCGAAGACCGCCTGCCCCCACGGGTTCATCTTCTCCGCCTCGGTGCCGGGCAGGTAGCCGAGCTCCTGGCCGCCGACGGCGAACAGGGGCCGGAAGACGAGGACCTTGCGCTGGACACGACGCTCCATGACCGACTCGAGGCCCGCGCACAGGGCGAGGGCCGACTTGCCCGTGCCGGCCCGTCCGCCGAGGCTGAGGATGCCGACGTCCGGGTCCAGGAGCAGGTCGAGGGCGATGCGCTGCTCGGCGCTGCGACCGTGGAGGCCGAACGCGTCCCGGTCGCCCCGCACCAGCCGGATCTGCTTGTCGGCCCCGACGCGCCCCAGACCGCTTCCCCGCGGCGAGAGCAGGACGAGCCCGGTGTGGCACGGCAGCTCGGCGGCCCCGGCGTGCTCGATGCGACCGCGGTCGTAGAGCTGGTCGAGCTCGTCACTGGTGACCTCGAGCTCCTGCATCCCGGTCCAGCCGGAGTCGATGCCCTGCTCGTGGCGGTACTCCTCCGCCTCGAGACCGCATGCCGACGCCTTGACGCGCATCGGGAGGTCCTTGGACACGATCGTCACGTCGGCGCCCTCGTTGGCGAGGTTGCGGGCCACGGCGAGGATGCGGGTGTCGTTGTCGCCGAGCCGGAAGCCCGCCGGGAGCGACGAAGGGTCGGTGTGGTTCAGCTCGACGCGCAGGGAGCCGCCGTCGGTGCCGACGGCGACCGGCTTGTCGAGCCGTCCCTGGCTGACCCGCAGGTCATCCAGCAGGCGCAGCGCCTGTCGGGCGAAGTAGCCGAGCTCCGGGTGGTGACGCTTGCCCTCGAGCTCGGTGACGACGACGACGGGCAGGACGACCTCGTGCTCGGCGAACCGCAGCATCGCCCGTGGGTCGGACAGGAGCACCGACGTGTCGAGCACGTACGTCTTGTGCTCGGGCTCGCGCTGCCGAGCCGTCGTGCGTGTGGCCGTGTTCGTGGCCGTGGTGGCGCGTGTGGAGGCCGCGGCCGGCTTGGTGGTCGTGCTGGCGGGGTCCGACGTGACCTGACGGGTCGTACGTGCCATGTGCCACTCCCTACGCGGCGCGCCTCGCGCGCCTAGTCGCTCCCGAGATGCCGGGCGGCCACCAGAGGGTGGCGTCGTGCCCGGCCCTCCGTCCTGAGCGATCGCTCCATGGGTGGGCCTCCTGGCAACGTCCGACGGGTGTCGGCCGTTGGGACGACGGTACGACCCGAGGCCGGGCCCGACGCGGATTGAACGTCGTCGTGTCGTCGTGTCGCCCGAGAGTTCACACCGTCGTAACGCACCGGTCGCGGAACGCCCGGAGTCAGTGTCGCCAGGACCCCGCCACGACGGCTGCTCACGCCCAGGGCGAACGACCCATGACTCGGACGTACTCGCGCTTCCACCGCCAGCGGACGGCGGCGATGGCCATCCCGATGACGCCGAGCCCGGCGAAGATGGCCAGGATGAGGTAGGCGACGCCCATCGCGCCCTCGGCGCCCTGGTCGGCGCCCTTCTTGACCATGAAGAAGAAGATGACGCCGACGACGGCGAAGGCGAGGAAGAAGACGAACATCAGGGCCGGTTCGCGGATCTTCAGCGTCAGCAGCCCACGCTGCTGGCTGACGTAGGAGAACGGCTCCTTCGGCGGCGTCGTGTTCGGGTCCGTCGCGCGGGGGGTCGGCGCGCTCATGCGCTGACCGCCTCGGCGTAGAGGGCCGACACCGCGCCCTGCAGGCCCCCGGCGTCGACGACGCCGCCCGTGCCGGTCCCGGGACCCGCGACGTCGGCGAGGGCCTCGAAGCCCGAACCTGACTGCCGGACAGCGAGGTTCGTGCTGCCGTCGAGCGTCTGCACCTCGAGGAAGACCCCGGACTCCGGGTTGGCGGCGAAGCGCTCCCGGACGAGCCCGGTGACGAGGGCGCTGGTGTTGCCGTCGCGCTCACCGAGGCGGATGAACCACGAGGCGAGCTGGCGCGGCTGCATGAGCGCGATGACGGTGTCGGACTCGACGAGCACGGCGAAGTCCATCTGGCTGGCGTTCTCACCCACGAGCCCGACCCGGGTCCAGCGGGTGGCCGCGCCGACGGCGTACTCGACGAGCGCGGCGCTGGACCGAGTCTCGGCAGCACCGTCGTCGGTGACGGTGAGCCAACCGCGGGACGCGAGGCTGGAGGCCCCGGCGAGCAGGGCGGCGTCCTCCGCCGACCGCGGGTCGAGCATGAGCAGGCGGCGCGAGCGCTCGCCGGCGGGCGTCTCGTGGCGCGCCATCAGGTAGGCGAGCTCGGCGGCTCCCAGCCCGAAGACGTCGTCGGGCAGCTCGAAACCCTCGAGTGGGGTGCCCTTCATCGGGTCAGCCATGGTTCTCCTCGGTCGTTCGCGATCGGGCGGTCGTGGGTTCACGGTCTCAGGTCGTCGGTCCAACGATGCCGGGCGCCTCGGGATCTCGCCTCCCGGAGAGCCGGCGCGCCGTCAGAAGGTCGGGTCAGAAGGGCCAGGCGGCATCGGCGACGTCGCCGAGGGTGTCGGCGGCTCCGGAGGCGAAGTCGCCGACCGCGTCGACCGCGTCGGACGTGAAGTCACCGACGGCGTCGGCGGCGTTCGAGGTGAAGTCGGTGATGGTGTCCCAGTTGTCGTAGACGAGCTGGCCCACGGCCATGCCTCCCGCGGCGATGCCACACACGACGTCGACCGGCGGGGGCGTCATCAGCGCCGCGGCCCCGAGGCCGGTCATGACGGAGTCGTAGCCGGCTCGGCCGTAGTTGCCCTCCGAGATGTCGTTGGCGACGGTGAAGCCGCCGAAGGCGACCCCGATGGGACCGAGCGCCTTGCCGACGGTGCCCAGGGTGCGCGTGAGCGCTCCACCCTCGGCCAGGGAAGGCAGGAAGCGCGACAGCGTGCCCCAGTTCTTCGGCGCCAGCGCCTCACCGAACTCAGCGAGACGGCCGGTCTTCCACGCGTTCTTGAGGTTGGCGAACACGCCGGTCGCGCTGTCCCAGCTGCCGAGGTTCGACAGGAAGTTCCTGACCTTCATGCTCGTGCCGAGAAGCCCGACGGCGGTGCCGAGCCCCTTGATCGGGGTCCAGAGCGACTTGAGGAGGTCATAGCCGGGGATGCCGTTGCTGCCGCCGTTGCCGTTGCCGGCACCGTTGCCTCCGGCACCGGCGGGGCCGGAGCCCGAGCCGCCCTGGCCACTCGTCGTGTCCTGCGCGCCGGCGTTGCGGCGCAGGGCCTCCGCCAGCTTGCCGAGGTCGGTGCCGAACTGCGTGAGCTGGGCCTCCACCGGGGGCCAGCGGTTCATCAGGTGGTCGAGGTCCGCACCGCCCCACTGGCCCTTGAGCGCATGGACGGCCCGGCTCGCCTCACCCTTGACGGTCTCGCACTCGCGGGCGTGGCCCGTGATCCGCTCGGCGGACGCCCGCAGGGCCACCGGGTCGGCACCCTTCTTGTAGATCGCCATCTGTCGTACTCCCCTGATGTCGTCGCCGTGGTCGCGCCGGCCCGCGCCGGTTCGTACCCGCCCGGGCGTCTCGGCCCACCCGCAACCTACGCAACCCGCCCAACCCGGACAATGGGGAGCACTCCCCTACGCTCGGACGCCTCGGTCAGCCGCCGAAGCGACGGTGCCGCCCGGCATACGCCCTGAGGGCGCGCAGGAAGTCGACGTGGCGGAAGTCCGGCCAGTACGCCTCGCAGAAGTAGAACTCGGACGTCGCGCTCTGCCAGAGCAGGAAGCCGCCGAGCCGCTGCTCGCCCGACGTGCGGATCACGAGGTCGGGGTCGGGCTGACCCTTGGTGTAGAGGTGCTCGGCGATGTCCTCGACGGTGAGCTCCGCGGCGATCTGCTCGATCGACTCGCCGGCAGCAGCCCTGGCGAGCAGCAGGTCCCGCACGGCGTCGGCGATCTCGCGGCGACCGCCGTAGCCGACAGCCACGTTGACCGTCATCCCGTCGACGGCCTTGGTGCGCTCCGCCGAGGCGCTCAGGCTCGCAGCGGTGTCGGGTGGGAGTAGGTCGAGCGCGCCGACGATCTTGAGCTGCCAGTTCCCGGAGTCCGCGAGGTCGGCGACCGCGGTCTCGATGATCTTCAGGAGCGGGGCGAGCTCCTCCTCGGCGCGGCGCAGGTTGTCGGTCGAGAGCAGCCAGAGCGTGACGTACTCGACGCCGGCGTCGCGGCACCACTCGAGCAGCTCCTCGATCTTGTCGGCGCCGGCCTGGTGGCCGCTGGCCGTGCCGGCCCCTCGGGCCCGGGCCCAGCGGCGGTTGCCGTCGAGCATGACGGCTACGTGGCGCGGGAGCGCCTCCTTGGGGAGGTCCTTGAGGACTCGACGCTCGTATGCGCCGTAGACCACGTCGCGCCACCCCACGGGGCCTCCTCGTCGACTCGCTCGTGTCATCGCCGGTCAGGTCTGGGCAGCCCTGGAGAGCGAGCCGCGGTCCCACCGTACCCCTCACCCTGCGAACGCCTACGAACGCCCGCAGTGGTCGGCGCGACGCGAACCTACGCTTCCGTAACCTACGGTGCCGTAGGTTACACTCGCCCACATGAGCACCTCTCGCGAGACCACCCCCGAGGAGACGTCGAGCGCTCCGGTCACCGACCTCGTCGCGGTCGTCAAGCCCCGCCTGCGCGGCTGGCTGCACCTCGCGATGTTCCCCGTCGCCGTCATCGGCGGCCTGGTCCTCGTGCTCGTCTCGGACCCCGGAGCCGTGCGCACCTCCTCGATCGTCTTCACGATCAGCGCCGCCCTGCTCTTCGGCGTCTCCGCCGTCTACCACCGCGGCACGTGGGGCCCGAAGATGTCGGGACTGCTCAAGCGCTTCGACCACTCGAACATCTACCTGATCATCGCCGGCACGTACACGCCGTTCGCGGTGACCCTGCTGCCCACCGACCAAGCCCGGCTGCTGCTGTCGGTCATCTGGGGCGCGGCGGTCGCCGGCGTCCTCTTCCGCGTCTTCTGGGTCAGCGCGCCGCGCTGGCTCTACACGGCGCTCTACCTCGCGCTCGGGTGGGCCGCGGTCTTCTACGTCGTGCCGTTCTGGCGCGAGGGCGGCCCGCTCATCGGGTCGCTGATCGGCCTCGGCGGCCTGATGTACACCGCCGGCGGCATCGTCTACGGCACGAAGCGCCCCAACCCGTGGCCCCGCTGGTTCGGTTTCCACGAGGTCTTCCACGCCTTCACGCTCGGCGGCTTCCTCACGCACTTCACCGCGGTGCTGCTCGCCGTGATCGGCTACCAGGCCGCCACCTGAGCGTCCCTGCGACGCCCTGCTTCTCGGCGGGACATGACGAACGCCCCGGCCTCGTGCCGGGGCGTTCGTCATGTCCGAGGGCGTATGCCGGGTGGCACCGTCTCAGGGGCGGGACCCCTCGCCGGTGGTGCCGGCGTCGTCACCGGGCTCGCGCGGGACCTCCGAGGTCGAGGACTCTGGGGCCGGACGGTCTGCCGCCCGACCATCGTTCACCGGACCAGCGGCCTCCGGACCCTCGGCCTCGCCGCGAGCCGGCTTCGAGCCGTCCGCATCGGCACTGGCCGCGAACTCCTCGGCGCGGTCACGGTCGCGGTAGGCCATCCGCCGCAGCCGGTTGTTCATGTTGCGCACGAGGAACCACAGCGCGATGGCGAGGACGAAGAACGCGATGAAGCCCCAGATGCCGGGACCGACCGGGAGGTTGCCGCCGCCGCTCATCGGGCACCCGCCCTGGCGGGGCGCTCGCTGTCGTCCTCGTCCGCGTGGGTGTCCGAGCTGTCGCCGCGGCCGCGCCCGGACTCGGGGGCGCCCTCCTCGGGCTCGGGCTCCTCGGTGACGCGGCCGTCGTGGACGAGCTCGAGGTCGGTGCGGGTCGCGAACGCGTCGGCCTCGGCAGGGGTGCCGAGACCGGCGAAGAGGTCGTCCTCGCCGTCGGCGATCTCGACGTAAGACAGGGCCGCCTCGAACTCCTCGACGCCCCAGACGCGCTGCTGGATCGCGAGCGGCACCTGGAACCAGAAGCCGTCGGGGTCGACCTGCGTCGCGTGGGCGATGAGCGCCCGGTCACGCGTCTCGAAGTGGTCCGCGCAGGCGATCGTCGTGGTGGGACGGCCCGACCGACGCGGCTTCCAGTTGGCCAGCCACTCGGCATACGGGCTCTCGAGCCCCTCGGCGAGCATGGCGTCGTGGATCGCCTCGAGGCGGTCCTTGCTCCAGCCGCCGTTGTAGTAGATCTTGAGCGGCTGCCAGGGCTCACCCGCGTGCGGGTAGCGGCTCGGGTCGCCGGCTGCCTCGAAGGCCGCCATGGAGACCGTGTGGCACATGATGTGGTCAGGGTGGGGGTAGCCACCCTTCTCGTCGTAGGTCGTCATGACGTGCGGCCGCCAGGTGCGGATGACCCGCACGAGCGCCTCGGTGGTCACGTCGATGTCCTCGAGGGCGAAGCAGCCGTCCGGAAGCGGCGGCAGCGGGTCGCCCTCGGGCAGACCGGAGTCGACGAAGCCGAGCCAGGTGTGCTCGCAGCCGAGCACGTCCTGCGCAGCCTTCATCTCGTCACGGCGCACCTGGGCGATGTCCCGCAGGATGTGCGGGTCGTCCTTGAGCTTCTCGTTGAGGATGTCGCCGCGCTCGCCGCCCGTGCAGGAGACGACCATGACGGAGGCGCCCTCGGCGACGTACTTGGCCGTCGTCGCGGCGCCCTTGCTCGACTCGTCGTCGGGGTGCGCGTGCACCGCCATCAAACGCATGCCCTCGGCCACGTGGCTCCCTGTTCGTCTGCAGTGTCGGTGGGGGCGCGGGTGGCAGGTGTTGTCCTGAGGCCTCCCAGCGCCGGGTCGGTGCGTCTCCCGTGGTGCCATGGGAGACACTGGACCCGCCCGCCATCCTCTCACTCCCCCGCGCGTCCCGACGCCCGGGCTCGAACCGCCAGGACCTTCGCATGCCGTCCCGCCCGACCCTGCCCCGCCCCGCCCCCGGCCAGCTGAAGTGGTGGGTGGTCGGCACGGTCGGCATCCTCGCCGGCGTGGGCCTCGCCATCTGGTTCGGTCTGTCGGCGACGCTCGGCCAGCCGAGCTGGCAGACCCTCGGCTACAAGGTGGTCAGCGACCAGCAGGTGCGTGTCGACTTCGAGGTCTCCCGGCCCGGTGGGCGGGCCATGACGTGCACGGTCGAGGCGCTCGCGCGGGACTTCGCGCCCGTCGGCACGAGCACGGTGCGGGTGGCGGCGAGCGCCGAGGAGACGACGACCGAGTCGGCCACCCTGCGCACGACGTCGCGGGCCGTGACGGGGCAGGTCAAGTCCTGCTCCTGATCCGCGGCCGCGCGCGACCGAAAGTTCGGTGAACTGCACCTTCGCCGCTCATTTTGTTATCCTGAATGCTTCATCAAGGGTCCGGACCCGTCGCCGACCGGCATACGAGTTGTCGACAACCCCGTTCGGGCCCTCATTTTTGTGCAGGCGCCCACGCGGAGCACCGCGTGGGCGCTGTTCATCCAAGGAGTGACAACCGTGACCGAGACTGCCGCTGGCTTCCTGACCCAGGAGGCCCATGACCGCCTCAAGGCGGAGCTGGACCAGCTGACGGGCGAAGGTCGCCTCGAGATCGCACGCAAGATCGAGGAGGCCCGCGAGGAGGGCGACCTCAAGGAGAACGGCGGCTACCACGCCGCCCGCGAGGAGCAGGGCAAGATGGAGGCGCGCATCCGTCAGCTGACCGCGCTGCTCCAGGACGCCACGATCGGTGAGACGCCGCCCGACGACGGTGTCGTCGAGCCCGGCATGCTCGTGACGGTCGAGATCTTCGGCGATAAGGAGACCTTCCTGCTCGGCAACCGCGAGATCGCCGACGGCTCCGACCTGCAGGTCTTCTCCGAGAAGTCCGCCATGGGCTCTGCCATCAACGGCAAGAGCGTGGGCGACAGCACCTCGTACGAGGCGCCCAACGGCAAGACGATCGACGTCAAGATCGTCGCCGCCAAGCCCTACACCGGCTGAGCACCACATACGCCTGACGAACGGGCCGGGTCATCGACGAACGTCGGTGACCCGGCTCGTTCCGTCTCTCTCCCCTCCCTCAACCGTCGAGAGGCCACGTCTGGCCCCTCCCAAACCGTCGACAGGCCACGTCTGGCCCCTCCCGAACCGTCGACAGGCCACGTCTGGCCCCTCCCAAACCGTCGAAGGGCCACGTCTGGTCCCTCTCGAACCGTCGAGAGGCCACGTCTGGCCCTAGGAGCGGCGACGCCGCGGCCTGGCGAACTGTGCCGGGGCGAAGAACTGCGGCTCGGCCCCCATGAGGTCGAGCACGTGCGGGTTGACCCCGAGGTGCCCAGCGAGCTCACGGAGCTTGAACGCGCGGCACTCCCGTTCGAAGACGTCGTCCGCCGCGATCTGGACGACCGTCCAGCCACCTCGCTCGATACGTCCACGTCTGATCCCGTCGTGCACCTGGTCCCCGAGCCGGGTGTGGAACTCGACGCCCTGGTACTCCCCGACGACTCGCTGCTCCTCCCAGACCAGGTCCCCGCATCCCAGCCACAAACCCGTGGGACTGAGGAGGTCGGCGTTGTGGGCCGGCTCCGGAAGCCCTGCCCGGACGACCATGAGCCGACTCCGGGTCTCCATCGGGGACCACGACCTCAGACGGATGCGCGGGATGGCATACGTGAGCGTGACCTTCCCGCGCGGGCGGACGCGACGTTCGACCGCCCTGCTCAACGGCGTGGTCCCGCCCATGAGGTTCGCCACGGCGTCCCCCGCGACGATGAGGTCGTCGAGCCCGACGGGGCGGCCCGCCCCGACCAGCTCTCCCAGGTCGGCCCAGGTGTCGGCAGGGGCCACGACCGGGAGGCCCTCGATCTCCACGACCTCACGCGTCTCCAGCCCTCGGTGTCCACACACCTCCGGTCGCCGGATGCGGTTGGCTGCCGTAGGCGTGACGATGTGGATCAGGCAGTCGTCCTCGGCGGCATACGGCAGCGGGATGCCGAGCAGCTGGGCGGCCGTCACATGGGAGAACGCGAAGTCCGCCGGAGCCGCGACGGCAAAGGCACGGGCACGCTCGACGGCGGTCGTGGGCAGGGACGAGATGCGGACGCCGTGGGTCGGGGTCCAGAGGTCCTGACCGCGCATGCGCTTGCGGGAGACGCCGGCGGCGAGGCCCTCCGACGTACGGAACGGACGAACACCGAGGTCAAGGGGCAGCGGTGGCGGTTGCATGCACGCACGATCTGCCGCACGCGTCCTCGGGACCAGAGGACCACGACGTCCTGTGGACGCCGGCGATCCGTGCCGCGGGGGTGTGGACGGCGGCATTCCGAGGGCCAGACGTGGCCTCTCGACGGTGAAGGAGGGGCCAGACGTGGCCTCTCGACGGTTCAGGGGGTGATGGTGCGGGCCAGGGCCAGGGCGAGGTCGGGGTGGGCCGGGTCGTCGGCGAGGAGGCCTGCTGTGAAGAGGAGGTATGCCGTGTCGACCGTCGCGCGCGCGGCGCGGGGCACCTTCCAGCCGCCGGCGTGGTCGGCGAGGACGGCGCCGAGCACGCGCTCCCGACCGGCGGCCTGGGCGTGGCGGAGCACTCCCCCGGACCCGACCAGCACCGTGACGTTCGCGAGCGGACGGGCCGACTCGGTCGGCAGGGCCGGCCGTGCGTGCCGGCGCACGGCCACGAGCGCGGCGAGCCGGGCCAGCTCGAGATCGAGGGCGCGCTCGAGATCGTCGACGGGTAGCGAGCCCGGCTGCTCGTGGACGCGGGCGGCATATGCCGTCAGTGCGTCGGCATCGGTGACGGTGTCGAGCAGGTGCTCGGTCGCGGCCGCCTCGAGGACGTGCTCGGCGTTCCAGCGCAGGCCGAGGTCGCCCTCGACGGTCCGGGCGTGCCACAGGGGCGCGACGACGTCCTTGCGCAGGCCCGCGTCCTCGCCCTCCGGCGTCAGGCACGAGTAGACGTCGGTCGTGGCGCCACCGACGTCGACGACGAGCACGTCGCTGCCGGTCACCGACGCCAGCACCTCGACGCCCCGCAGCACGACGTCGGGCGTCGCCGCCTCGACCATCGCGGCGAAGGCGGGGTCGCGCGACAGGCCCTTGCCGCCGATGACGTGGCGCAGGAAGGCCTCACGGATCGCGGCCCGCGCCGAGTCCGGCGCGATGACCCCGATCTCGGGCAGCACGTTGTCGGCGAGGACCGTCGGCCGGCCGGCCGTCGCGAGCACCGCTGCCGCCTCGTCACGCGCCTCGACGTTGCCGGCCACGACGACGGGGACGGCGTGCGCACCATGGCCGCCGATGGCGCCCTTGGCGAGCCGGGCGGCGTTGTGCAGCAGGACGTTGCGGTTGCCGCCGTCGGTGCCGCCGACGAGCAGGATGAGGTCCGGGCGCGACGCGCGGATGCCGGCGACGTCGGCCGCCGTCAGCTCACCGGCCGCGACGTGCACGACCTTCGCCCCGGCCGACAGCCCGACCCGGTGGCCCGCCTGGGCCGTGACGGTGCGCTCGTAGCCGACGACAGCGAGCCGAAGCCCACCACCCGCGCTCGAGCAGGCCCGCACGACGGCGTCGTCGGGCACGCGCAGCTCGGCGCGCAGCGCCCGGTAGCCGTCGAGGATGTCGCCCCGCCTCCGGGTGCCGGTCGTCGGCGTCGACGCCGTGCCCAGCACGGTGCCGTCGTCGGCGACCAGGGCGCCCTTGGTGAACGTCGACCCGAAGTCGACCGCAAGGATCGTCATGCGAGGTGGTGGGCTCGGGCGGCTCAGCCGTGGATGTCGAGCGCCTCGCGCAGGTCGTCGATGAGGTCGCCGACGTCCTCGATGCCGACGGACAGCCGGATGAGGTCGCTCGGCACCTCGAGCTCGGTGCCGGCGACGCTCGCGTGCGTCATGCGGCCCGGGTGCTCGATGAGCGACTCGACGCCGCCGAGCGACTCGCCGAGCGTCCAGAGGCTGACGGCCGCGCACGTCTTGACGGCGGCGTCCTCGCCGCGGCGCAGGCGGAAGCTCACCATGCCGCCGAACCGCTTCATCTGCCGCGCGGCGACCTCGTGGTTCGCGTGGCCGGGCAGCCCTGGGTAGAGGACCTGTGAGACGCCGTCGTGGCCCTGGAGGAACTCGACGACCTTCTCGGCGTTGTCGCAGTGGCGCTCCATGCGGATCGCGAGCGTCTTGAGGCCGCGCAGGGTCAGCCACGAGTCGAACGGCCCGGCGACACCGCCGATGCTGTTCTGGTGGAAGGCGATCCGGTCCTCGGCGTCCTCGAAGCCGGGCACGGTGATGGTCCTGGCCGTGACGACGGCCCCGCCGACCACGTCGCTGTGACCCCCGGAGTACTTCGTCGTCGAGTGCGTGACGATGTCGGCGCCGAGCGCGATAGGGCTCTGGAGGTAGGCCGTGGCGAAGGTGTTGTCGACGACGAGCACCGCGCCGGCCTCGTGGGCGATGCCCGCGATGGCCTCGATGTCGGCGATGCCCAGCAGCGGGTTGGTCGGCGTCTCGACCCAGACCATCTTCGTCCGACCCGGGCGGATCGCGGCGCGGACGGCCTCGACGTCACCCATGTCGGCGATGGAGTGCTCGACACCCTGCGGCTTGGCGACCTTGTTGAAGTAGCGGTAGGTGCCGCCGTAGGCGTCGTTGGGCACGACGACGTGGTCACCCGGCACGAGCAGCGCGCGGGCCACGGTGTCCTGGCCGGCGAGTCCGGACGCGAAGGCGAAGCCGCGGCTGCCGCCCTCGAGCGCCGCGATGCACTCCTCGAGCGCGTTGCGGGTCGGGTTGGCCGACCGGCTGTACTCGTATCCGTTGCGGAAGCCGCCGATGCCGTCCTGCTTGTAGGTCGAGACCTGGTAGATCGGGGGCACCACCGCACCCGTGAGCTCGTCGGCCTCCTGGCCGGCGTGGATGGCGCGTGTGGAGAAACCGTGCTCGTCAGACATGGGTCCGAGCCTATGCCCTGCGACGACGCGGCCCACCGCGGCCCGAGGCGTTGGCGGGGTCGTCTGAGATGCTGCCCTCGTGGCCCCGGACTTCGACTACAGCAACCGCAGCGAGCGGCCGCGCGGTCCGGTGCTCTCGGCCCTGTCAGCCGCCTTCCCGGGCGTCCGCGCGGTCCAGGAGCAGGTGCTTCCGTATGCCGTGTGGTGGGAGTCCCACAACCGCGTGGCCGCCGCGGGGGCGGGGCCGCTGTGGGTCGCGCTCGGTGACTCGATGACACAGGGCATCGGCGCGAGCGCTCCTGACCGCGGGTGGGTCGGGCAGCTGAGCGAGCGGCTCGTCGCCCGCGGCTGGGACCACCGCCTCGTCAACCTCGGCGTCAACGGCGCCCGCGTCGAGGACGTCCTCGACCGTCAGCTGCCCACGCTCGAGGCCCTGACCGCGGACGCCCGGCCTGCGGCCCTCGTCACGGTCGTCATCGGCTCCAACGACGTCGTGGTCCGCAAGCACCGACGCGGCCTCGTCGGGCGGTTCACCGAGCTGCTCGACCGGCTGCCCGAGGGGACACTCGTGTCCAACCTCCCCAACCCGCACCGTGAAGCGCGCACCGTCGACGCGATGCTGCGCGAACGGGCCGACGCCGGCCGGCTCGTCCTCGTCGACATGCGGCGCGACGCACCGCGGTCGTGGCGGGGGCGCCTCGCCTCGGACAAGTTCCACCCGAACGACCGCGGCTACGCCGACATGGCGACCGTCGTCGAGCGCGCGCTCGACCGGGCCGGCCTGCTCGCGTGAGGCGGGCGGACGGCATACGCCCTCGGTTGCCGTGCAGCGCGACAACCCAGCGGCGCAGCGGCGCTCAGTCCAGCGGGTCGAGGATGCGGTGGAGGAACTGGCGTGCACGCTCCGTGCGCGGCCGGGTCAGCACCTCGTCCGGCGTGCCTCGCTCGACGATGACGCCACCGTCCATGAAGAGCACCTGGTCGGCGACCTGCTGGGCGAAACGGATCTCGTGGGTGACGACGACCATCGTCCACCCCTGTGCCGCAAGGTCTTTCATGACGAGGAGCACCTCGCCGACGAGCTCGGGGTCGAGCGCCGAGGTGGGCTCGTCGAAGAGCATGAGCTTGGGCCGGATCGCGAGCGCCCGCGCGATTCCGACGCGCTGCTGCTGACCGCCGGAGAGCTGGAAGGGGTAGGCGTGCGCCTTCTCCTCGAGCCCGACGAGACGCAGCAGGTCACGCGCCTCCTCGTCGACCGCCGCACGGTCGCGGCGCTGTGCCAGGACCGGCCCGGCCGTGACGTTCTCGAGGACCGTCAGGTGCGGGAAGAGGTGGTGGGCCTGGAAGACCATGCCGCTCTGGGCACGCAGGCTCGCGACCTGGCGCTTCGTCACCGGGCGCTGGGCGAAGTCGACCTCGACGTCGCCGATGCGGACGACGCCCGCGTCGGCCACGTCGAGCGCGTTGAGGGAGCGCAGGACGGTCGTCTTGCCCGAGCCGGAGGGCCCGATGAGGACGGTGACGCTGCCCGGCGCCACGTCGAAGTCGACCGACCGCAGCACCTCGTGCTCGCCGAAGGACTTCGCGAGGCCGGAGACCGACACCAGCGGGTCACTCTCGGGCGCAGAGGGTTTCGTTGTCTCGGTCATGCTGCGACGTACCTGTTCTGTCGTTCCTCGAGGCGGGACTGCCCGAAGGACAGCACGAGGCACACGACCCAGTAGTAGATGGCGGCGACGCCGTAGAGCGCGAAGAACTGGAAGGTCGGTGCGGCGGCCTCCTGGGCCACTCGAAGCAGCTCGGTGACCTGGATGGTCGAGGCCAGCGAGGTGTCCTTGACGAGGGAGATGAGGGTGTTGGACAGCGGCGGGATCGCCGTGCGCGCGGCCTGAGGCAGGACGACCCGGCGCAGGGTCGTGACGTAGCCCATGCCGACCGTCGAGGCCGCCTCCCACTGCCCCTTCGGGATGGACAGGATCGCCGACCGGATCACCTCTGCGGCATAGCCGCCCACGTTGAGCGTGAAGGCGAGGACCGCCGCCGGGAAGGGTTCGAACCGCACCCCCAGGGCGGGGAGGCCGTAGAAGATGATGAAGAGCTGGAGCAGCAGGGGCGTGCCGCGGATGACCGAGATGTAGAGCCTCGCCAGGCCGGAGACCACCCGCACCGACGACAGCCGCATGAGCGCGACACCGAGCGCGAGGACCAGGCCGAGGACGAAGCTGATCAGGGTCAGCGGGATCGTGGTCGTCACCGTGGCGCGCAGCAGCGGCCCCAGCGAGTCGAGGATCAGCGTGACGGTCTGTTCGTTCACGAGGTGGCAGAGGCAGCCGGCTGCTTCGAGACGTCGGCCGAGAAGTACTTCTTCGAGATCTTGGCCAGGGTGCCGTCCGCCTCGAGGTCGGCGAGCGCCTTGTCGATGGCTGCGACGAGGTCAGAGCCCTTGCGGGTCGCGACGACCTGCTCGGAGACGTCGCCGGTCTTGGCTGCGATCTTGACGGTCTGGTCGCCGGTCGACTTGAGGTACTCGAGCACCGCGAGGCTGTCGTTGACGGTCGCGTCGACGCGGGACTGCTTGAGCAGCGTGATGGCCTGGGTGAAGCCCTCGACGGACTCGACCTGGGCACCGGCGTCCTTGGCGACCTTGGTCCAGTTGCTCGTCAGGCTCTGCGCCGACTTCTTGCCCTTGAGAGAGGCGAGCGAGGTGATCGAGGCGTCGTCGGCGCGCGCAGCGACGACGCCCTCGGACCACGTGTAGGTCGAGCTGAGGCCGTAGAGGCCCGCGCGCTCGGGGTTCTTCGTCACCTGGTTGACCACGACGTCGAAACGGTCGGCGGCCAGGCCGGCGAAGATCGAGTCCCACGGCGTCTCGACATACTCGACCTTGACCCCGAGCTTGTCGGCGACGGCCTTGGCCACCTCGACGTCGTAGCCGGTCAGGGCGTTCGTCTTAGGGTCGTGGAAGGAGAAGGGCGAGTAGGTCCCCTCGGTGCCGACCTTGAGCACGCCGGCGTCCTTGACCGCCTGCAGTTCGGACCCACCGCTCGAACCGGTGGTGCTGCACGCGGCGAGGACGGCGGTCAGAAGGGTGGTGATCAGGACGGTGAGGACGGACCTCGAACGCATGGTGGGCACTTCCTGGTGGGGTGGTGGATCGGTCGCGAGCTGCGGACGACCGTCAACCTATAAGCCCACCTTGGGATGGGCATAATCCGGCGAGGGCGTCCACCGCCTGCCAACCGCCCGATCGCCCGAGGCATTCCCGCTCGGCGTGTCGCGGCTCGCCCGCCCTGCTCCAGTCGTGCCGCCCCGTCCTGCCGCCCAGTCGTGCCACCCAGTCGCGCCGCCCAGTCCTGCCGTTCAGTCCTGGCGTTCAGTCCTGGCGTTCAGTCGGCGAGCGAACGCAGGTAGCGGTCGAGCGCCGCACGATCCGTGCCGAGCGTCTTGACGTCGTGGCCGAGGGTGGCCGACGCCTGCCCCGCCGTCAGCGAGTAGGTCTTGCCCCCGGAGGTGACGTGGACGGCGTCGAGGTTCGTCACGGTGCCGAGCAGCAGCGTGGCCGGAGCGCTGAAGTCGATCGTCTCGAACGGCTTGGCGGGGTCGGTCACGGTGATGGTCACGGCATACGGCTTGCTCGTCGTCCACAGCGAGAGCGCATAGCTGCCCGTGGCCCCGAACCCGGCGTGGTCGACCAGCGAGATGACCTTGGAGTTGTCGCCGACGTAAGCCGTCCGGTGGGCCCACAGGGCCTGCGCCTGCGCGTCGGACCCGACCGTCGCGGACGCCTCCGTGCCCTGCGCGTCCCCCGGGGAGGAGGTGCAGCCGGACAGCGCCACGGCTGCGAGGACGAGGGAGCCGACGACGTTGCGGACCATGGGGTTCTCCTGTCTGCGACGCCGACCGCCGGCGCCCTGCAGTGCACCGACGCCGCGCGGACCGAGCCGGTTCCGGGCCGTCGTCCGGTGGGCGCCGGCCGAGCCCGTCAGAGGTCCTTGGCCCACTCGCGGGTCCACCCGGTGACGACGAAGCCGAGCCGCTCGTTGATCGCGACCATGTGCGCGTTGCTGTCGGCGTTCCACGTGCGGACCGTCGTGACCTCGGGTCGCTCGCGCTGCAGGCCGCGCAGGTTGGCCAGCTTGACCGCGAGCCCGAGTGCCCGACCTCGGTGCTCTCGCAGGACGAGCGTGTCCGACTGGACCGCGAGGTCCGGCTGCCCGGGGCGCACCACGAGGTCGGTGAAGGCGACGAGACGTCCGGTGGGGACGTGGCGCGCGACCGACTCGATGCCCCAGATGGGACTCGGGGTGTTCCACTGCTGCCGGACCCGTTCGGCGTCCCAGTCCTCCTCGTCGAGGTCGATGTCGCCCGTCGGGGCGTCCGTGCTCATCCGACGGGCCAGCAGCGCGCGGTCCTCGAGCCACTCCTCCGGCAGCCCGTCGACGGACGTCTCGATGATGTATGCCGCCGGGTCGGGTCGCGGGTCGAGCGCTGTCAGCGCGGCCTCGTCCACCGGCAGGGCGAGGTCCTGGCGGTGGTCGAGGAGGGTCTGGCGGTAGCCGTTGGCGAGGGCGAATCCTGTTGCGGCGTCGCCGTTCTCGACCGGCGCCCCGCTGTGCTCGTGGATGCGGACGCACCCGTCGGCGCGCAGCACGCCCTCACAGCGGGCGAGCAGGTGCGCCCCGGCGGCCCGCCTCTGGTGGTCGGGGTGGACCGAGAGCCAGAGGCCTCCGGTGCCGACGTTGTCGCGGGTCCGACGGATCGTCTGGGCCGCCGCGACCGGGACGTCCGAACCCTCCTCGGTGACGAGGAACGAGCGACGCACCTCGTGCCGGCGCGCCGCGACGTCGACGATCTCCGCGATGGACGTGCGCTCGGCCGCGGCGCCCCACACGCCGCGGTTGGCGGCGTGGTGGACCTCCAGCCAGGCCTCGCTCGTCGGGTCGCCGACAACGAGCTCGATCTCCTTCATGTCCAAGCTCATTCGCCGCTCCTGATGACCTTCTGCCATTCCCGGCTGTAGCCGTCGACGGTGTAGCCGAGCTGCCGGTTGACGGCGAGCATGTGCTCGTTGGAGGCGGCGTTCCACGTGCGGACCGCCGTCACCGCCGGCAGCTCGTCCATCAGGCGCAGCGCGTTGACCGCCTTGAGCCTCAGACCGAGGCCGTGACCGCGGTGCTCCTTGAGCACGAGGGTGTCCTGCTGGTAGCCCAGGTCCGGCTCTCCGGCCGACACGGACACCGTGGTGAAGGCGACGAGCCGGCCCGACGGGACGTGTCGTGCGGCGGTCTCGACGATGCGGCGGCCGGACGCCCGCGCCCTGGCGTTGCTGGCCCGCAACCGGTCCGCATCCCAGTCCTCCTCGCCGATGTCGAGGTCGTCGGCCGGGGCGTCGGTGCTCATCCGCTGCTGGAGCACGGCACGGTCGTCGAGCCAGTGCTCCGGCATGTCGTCGACGTAGGACTCGAAGGCGTAGTCCTCGGCACCCGGAGCCCGGACCGCGGACTGCAGGGCTCCCACGTCCGCGGGCAGCACCTGCTCGCTCCGGAGCACCGTCTGCGCCACGACGAAGCCGCGCGACGTCGCGAAGCCCTCCGCGACGTCGACCCCACCCTCGGCCCACTCCGTCTCGCCCATGAGGCTGGTCCGCCCGTGCTCGGCCGCGACCCGCTCGCCCTCCGAGAGCAGTCGGGACCCGACGCCGCGCCCGCGGCTCGAGGGCAGCACCGAGAGCCACAGCATCGCCGCGTGCTGGTTGTCGCGCAGGGGAATGTGCACCTCGAGCGCACCGACGAGGCGTCCGCCGCACCAGGCTGCGAGCGCCACCCGCTTCTTGTCCGCGCCGCGCACGAACCCCTGGATCTCCTCGAGCGTCCACGCACTCCCCCGGGGACCGAACAGGTCGTGCTGGACCGCCGCGTGGACGGCGATCCAGGCCCGGCCTGCAGGCTCCTGGGCGGGGTCGAGCAGGTCGATCGGCCGGATCTCGAGGTCGTCGCTCATTCGGGCAGTCTGTCGGGCCCGCCCCGCGCGGGGCGAGCGATTTGTCCGGACCGCGCCACCCGGCATACGCAGGGGGTCGCGGACGTTACAGGGACGTAAGACGCTCCCAGCACGAAGGATGTGACACTGGCATGGTGTTCGGATTCGGTAGGAAGTCCCAGATGCCCAGCCGCGACGAGGCCCTCCCGGGTCGCGCGGACCGCCCGTATGCCGTGAACCCCACCCACGTCGTGCTCGGCACCCCGCTCGAGGGCCCGTGGCCCGACGGCTCCGAGGTGCTCTACGTCGCGATGGGCTGCTTCTGGGGCGTCGAGCGGATCTTCTGGAAGCAGGACGGCGTCGTCTCGACGGCGGCGGGCTACATGGGTGGCTACACGCCCAACCCGACGTACGAGGAGACGTGCACCGGTCGCACCGGGCACGCCGAGACCGTCCGGGTCGTCTACGACCCCGAGAAGACCTCGCCCGAGCTGCTGCTCAAGGCCTTCTGGGAGAACCACGACCCGACGACGGAGAACCGTCAGGGCAACGACGTCGGCACGGCCTACCGCTCGGCGATCTACTGGACGACCGAGGGGCAGCGGCTCGCGGCCGAGGCGACCCGCGAGGCGTTCCAGAAGGTGCTGGACGACAACGGCTACGGGCAGATCACGACGGAGATCCGTTCCGCGGACGACGCCGGCCCCTTCTACCTCGCCGAGGACTACCACCAGGGCTACCTGCACAAGAACCCCGGCGGCTACTGCAACCACGGCCCCAACGGCATGACGTGCCCGGTGGGCATCGTGCGGCAGGACCAGCTGCCCGCACAGCAGGACATCGCCCCGCCGGCCTGACCCGCTCCGGTTCACGACGGACGCCCCCACCCGGGTCGGGTGGGGGCGTCCGTGCGTGGTGGCGGGCTGTCAGGGCGTGCAGGCCGTCTCGTCGAAGTGACCGGGCGTGCCCGGGTAGGCCGCTCCCGCCCCGTGCTCGGTCTCGCCCGGGTGGACGAGCGCGAGCTCGCGGAAGGCCGACGTCCCTGTCGTCGTCACGTCGGTGGCCGACCGGCCGGCGCTCGTGGCCCAGGCCAGCTGCTGCAGGAAGTCCTGCATCGCGGGAGAGTGCTGACGGACGTCGTTGAAGCCGCCGTAGGCCGCGTTGCAGTGCGAGAACAGGTTGTAGGCGCCGTTCCAGTCGATGAGCCGGTCGCCGGCGTTCGGGCCGTTGGCCGTCACGTCGCCCTGCATGACGTCGCGGTCCCAGCCGCCGTAGATCCAGTCGGTGCCCTGGTGGTGGTTGTCATTGGCGGGATCGGCGTCGTCGGTCCCGGTCATCTCGAACCACAGGCACGGGTCGACCGTCGTGACTGCCTTCTTCGTGCCCGACGTCAGCGGCCAGTCACCGAGCGTGCAGCCGGTGCCCGGCGTGTAGGTGCCGCGCGGACGCAGGTCGAGCAGGTCGGAGCCGAGGACGTCCTGCTTCGCCGGGTCGGACTCGCCCGCACCACCGAAGACGTGGTCGACGAACCGGTCGCCGGTGCCACGCGACGTCGGGTCGAACGCCCCGGCCGTGCGGCAGTCGGGGGTGTTGCCGTCGAGGGCCGCGTCGCAGCCCCGGCCGCCCCACAGCACGTCCTCGCCGTCGTCGCCGAAGACGTCGTCGCCGCCGCTGTCGCCGTTGGCGACGTCGTCGCCGTAGCCGGCGTGGATGGTGTCGTCGTCCGTGCCGCCCCTGATGAGGTCGCGCCCACCCTCGTCCATGCCGTTGTGCGGCATGGGCGTGTCGGTCGAGGAGCCGACCCACTGGTCGCCGTCGACGTCGTGGAGCAGGTCGACCCGGCGGTCGTACGCCGTCCGCGGGAAGCCGGCGAAGCTCTCCTTGGGCGGGCTGTTGAGCGAGCTCGTGAACGCGGCCGGGCTGTCACCCGCGCTGAGGTACTGGTTCACGATGCCGCCGCGATCGCCGACGATGGCGTCCCGACCGCTGTCGCCGGTGAGGCGGTCGTTGCCGAGCTCGCCGTAGAGGTCGTCGTCGCCGGCACCGCCGGAGACGGTGTCGTCACCGTCCTGGCCCCAGATGCCGTCGTTCCCGTCGTCACCCCAGATGACGTCGGCGCCGAAGGCACCGACCACCTCGCACGTCGACTGCGCCGTCGTGCAGAAGCGGGTGCTCGGCCCCGGCAGCGCCGGGTCGTGGGTGCGCGACGCGGTCGCGTCGGCCGGGAGGGGCCCGTCCGGGTAGCGGTCGGCATACGCCTTCTCCGACCGGGCCCCCGCGGAGCCGACGAGCGTGCGCAGGAGGGAGCCGTTGTCGCCGAGGACGACGTCGTCGCCCCCGTTGCCCTCGATGACGTCCGCACCGTCACGGAAGCCGGGCGTCGGCGTTCCGCCGACGATGTCGTCCTGACCCGCTGCCACGCTCGTGCCCCGGAGCAGCGAGGTCGGGCTGGCCGACCCGGGCCACGCGGCGTTCAGCGCCGTCGCCGCCGTCCCGTGCGGGGAGGCCGTGCCGAACGGCAGGTCACCGAAGAGCGCGTCGGCTCCGCCGTTGCCCTGCACGTGGTCGGCCCCGGCGTCACCGGTGATGACGTCGTTGCCGTCCTGCCCCTCGAGCACGTCGACCCCGTCACCGCCGGAGAGGCGGTCGAAGCCGTAGAGCGTCGCGGACGGCGTCGAGAGGAAGCCCGCTCCCGCCGACAGGTCGTACGGCTGGACGACGCGGGGCGTCATCGCGGCGCCCGGCGTGCTGCCGAGACGCACCGTCACCGAGGTGGGTGCCTGACCCGGGACCGGGCGAAGCACCTGACCGTTGTCGCCGAGCACGACGTCGTCGCCGGGGCCGCCGAAGACGGCGTCGTCGGTGTCGGGCTGGCCGGCCGTCGTGGCGCCCGACCCACCCGCCGGCGTCGAGCTGCCGCCGACGAGGTCGTCGTCGCCGAGGTCGCCCTCGACCCAGTCGACGTCCGGGCCGCCCTCGACGTAGTCGTCGCCGGCGTCGCCCTTGAGGCGGTCGGTGCCGCGCTGGCCGAACACGACGTCCTGGTCGTCGCCGCCGAAGACCTGGTCGGCCCCCGAGTTGGCGAGCACCGGGCCGGCGCCGAGGTCGAGGAGCGTGATGCGGTGCGTGGCCGCGAAGCCACGCATCCGCGTGACCGGGGTCGAGTCGGCCGGGCTGACCCCGGACGTCACGACGGCGTTGTCGCCGGTGACGATGTCGGGACCGGCGTCGCCGTAGAGCACGTCGCCGGCATCCGGTCGACCGACGCCCGGGCTCGCCTGCTGGAAGGAGCCACCGACGACCTCGTCCTCGCCGCGGTCTCCGTGGACCACGTCGGAGCCGTTGTTGCCCTCGAGGTGGTCGGCGTCGTCGCCGCCGTTGACGCGGTCGTCTCCGAGGCCGCCGTATGCCGTGTCGTCGCCGGACCCTCCGAAGACCTGGTCGCCGCGACCGGCGTCGACTGACGTCCCGGCGAGGTCGAAGGGGATGGCCGCCGCATCGGCGGACGACGACGGGTCGTCGACCGTGCCGTTGTCGCCGATGAGGATGTCGTCGCCGGTGTCACCGGAGAGGATGTCACCCGCGTCGGCCGGGTCCTTGTCGGTGCGCCCGGACGCGCGGCTGCCGCCGTAGACGAGGTCGTCCCCGTCGCCGCCGCTGGCCCAGTCGGCACCGTCGTTGCCCTCGATGACGTCCGCGGCGTCCTGGCCGTAGAGGACGTCGGCCCCGGCGTTGCCGAAGATCCGGTCGAGTCCCGCGCCTCCGTAGCCGCGGTCCTGCCCGGTGCCGCCCCAGACGGAGTCGGACCCGTCGCCCCCGAAGAGGACGTCGTTGCCCTGCTGGCCGCAGACGAGGTCGTCGCCGCCTCGGGTGTCGACCCGGTCGGCGCCGCCGCCGGCGGAGACGGTGTCGACACCGGCCCCGCCCGTGATGAGGTCGGGCCCGTCGTCGGCGCTCGGGTCGCTGCCGCCCGACGTGCCCTCGGGCACCGGGTCGGACGCGACGGGCGAGCCCGCACGACAGGTCTCGTCGGAGGCCGACGTCACGGTCGCGGCGTCGCGCAGCGTGTCACCGAAGATCGTGGACGGCCCGTCACCGCCGACGACGTGGTCGCTGCCACGGCCACCGACGAGGGTCTTGGGCGAGGGCGCGGTCCCATCGGGCAGCGGCAGGTGCTCGATGTCCCGGGTGTGGCCGAAGGTCACGCCCTCGATCGTCTCGGTGGACCTCAGTCCACCCACCTTGCTCGGCTCGGCCACGACGTAGTCGTCCCCGGGGCCGCCATAGATCGCGTCGGAGCCGTAGCCGCCCACGAGCGCGTCCTCACCGCCGCCACCGAGGATGCGCGCGTGCTCGGACGTGGCCGAGTGGCTCGTCACGACATCCTCCTCCCGGCTGCCGTAGACGACGTCGTTGCCCGACCCCGTCTCGATGACGTTGGGGACCGTCGGCTGCCCGGACGGCGTCGTGAGCGTGTCGGCAGGTCCCGACGCGTCGACGCCGAAGGTCGTCTCGGTCGACGCGAAGATCGTGTCGGGTCCCGTGCCACCCGTGATGGAGTCGCTGCCCCGGCCGCCGATGAGCGTGTTGCCCTTCGAGCGGATGGTCGCACCCGAGCCGTCGAGCCGGTCGGCGGCGACGCCGACCTTGTCGTCGCCGGGGCCGGCGTCGACCCGGTTGCGGCCGAGGCCGACGCTGATGGTGTCAGCTCCGCCGTCGGCCTGCGGCCGCGTCGTCGGGTCGACACTGAGCTGGTCCGGGTCGACGAGGTCGCCGAGGCTGACGGGGGTCTTGCCCGGCCAGTTGGCGTCGTCGACGTCGTTGAGCGTCGCGGAGAAGGCCTTGGTGGGCGAGGGCAGGCTCCCGTCGCCCGTGACGAAGTCGTCGCCCTGTCCGGTCGTGATGGCGTCGTCGCCCTCCCCGCCGGCCACGCGTGCGACCGAGCCGGGAAGGTCCGCGGTGACGATGCGGTCGTCACCGCCGCCGGCGTCGACCCAGGAGTTCCCCGTCCCGGTCTGGATCTGGTCCTTGCCGGGGGTGCCGAAGACGACGGCGTCCTTGTCGAAGGTCCTGAGGTCTCCCGCGCCGCCCGCCGACGACGGGTTGGAGTCCTTCTTGCCGTCGCCGACGAAGCTGACGACGAGCGGTGTCGACGAGCCACGGCCGTCGACGACGACCTTCTCGAGCGTGGGGTCGAGGTACTCACGGCGCTCGCCGAGCATCTGGATCGCGAAGCCGTCGAAGCCCGCGTCGGTGCCGGCGGGGTCGGTCTCCGTCTGGGCGAAGTGCAGCGCCGTCACCTTGACGACGTCCGCCTCGGTGGCGCCGGTGTTGCCCCACGGGGTGCCTCGCTCGGCGTCGGTGCCGAAGCGTCCGGCGAAGACCGTGAGGGTCTTGCCCGAGGTGCCACCGAGCCGCGGCGGTGGTGGGGTGCAGTTGGGTTGCGCCGTGAAGTCGAGCAGCGTGATGTCCGCGAGGTTGATCGAGAAGGACACGCTGAAGGGTGAGAACCCGATGGTCACGTAGAGGCGCAGGAAGAGGCTGAGGCGCCCGGTCGTCGTGAAGAGGCACAGCGGGTTGTTGACCGCCGTGTGGAGGAACTCGCTGACGCGGAACTTCCCGTCGTTGTTGGGGTCGTTCCAGTGGAAGCCGATGGTCAGGTGCAGCCCGCCCTCGATGCCGACGGTGATGATGACGGCCGTGACCGCGGCACCCGCGGCGATCTCGCCGTCGAGCTGGACGACCGGCACGGGCCGGCCCTCGGAGTCCGTCGTCTTGAAGTAGAGACCGTCGAGGAGCTTGACGGCGTCGACGGGGGCGCCCTTCTGGGCTGCCTCGACGGCATACCGGATCCCGGCGGTGTCGAGTCCGGCCATGAAGCGCAGGGTCACCGACGCGGATCCCGACAGCGTCACCATGACCGGCGGTGGGGCGTAGACGGGACCGAACGACTGGCGCCACGTGAAGCCGAGGGTCAGCGGGCCGCTGTCGAACTCGACGAGCGAGACGTCGCTGCCCATGAGGAGGCTGAAGACCGACGACGGGTTGTCGAGGATGGGGAAGGTGAAGCCGGACTTGCTGGCGCTGCCGGCGGCGCCGCCGGCACCGAAGACGTTGCCCTTGCCGCCCTTGCTGTTGAGGGCGGACTTGACGGTGTCCGGGCTGGCCGCGCTCGCGGTCTTGATGAGCGAGGCCGCCGTGCCCGGGGCGAGGCTGCTCGTCGGGGAGACGTCGGTGTCGAGGGCCTTGTCACCGCTCACGGTGAAGCTGCCGATCGGGATGAGGCACGACGGTCCCCCGCCGCCGCAGTCGGGCAGGTTGTTGAGGAGCGTCGTCAGCGCGGCGATCTTGTCGACGAAGTCGAGCTTCGGGCCGCCGGCCAGGGTGTTGAACGTCTTGGCCAGCGTCATGAGGCTCACGTCGCCGCCACCAGCCATCCGGCTGAGGTCGGACAGGACGGGGATCGGGGCGTAGAGCGTGTCGAGCACGGGCTGGAGCGGGCCCGTCACGGACTTGACCTTCTTGAGCACCGGCCCGAGCAGGTTGGACAGGAAGCCCCCCGCGTCGATGGCGACGTCCTTGAACTCGATGGACGGTGCGCCGAGGTGCTTGAGGTCCTGGTTCGTGAACTCCCAGACCATGACGAAGTTCGCCTGGACACCGGGAAGCACCGAGTCGACCGACGCCTTGACGATCCAGTCGGCTTTGATCCTGGCCGTCAGTGAGATGCCGAAGAGCGACGACGCGTCCCCGTCACCGATGTCGGCGACCGTCAGGACCGAGCCGTCGGACTCGGTCGTGTCGCGGGACTTGAGGTCGACGAGGAAGGCGCCGGCGAAGAGCGGCGCGGTGCCGTTCTTCGTGACGTCGATGTCGAGGAACGCGAGCTGGGCCTTCATCGACGCGGGCATGTCGAAGCGGGCGCCGAGGCCGAACTCGGGCGCGGCGGCCCCGTCCTGCCAGGCGTCGTGCGTGTAGATGACGAAGCCCTTGGTCGTGTTGACGCCGGCCTTGAGGTGCAGCTGCAGACCGACGCCGTAGGTGATGGCGTCGGTGTCGCCGGCCTTGAGGGCCAGGCCCGGGATGCCGATGTCGAGCGGCAGCTTCTTGCCGTCGCCGAGGCAGCCGGAGCCCGCGACGCAGCCCTGCTCGGGGGTGACGGTGCCCGCCTTGATGGTGAAGGACAGGGTGATCCCGTTGATGCTCGTCGTCGGGCAGTCGGTGCGGCCCGGCTTCGTGCTCACAGGGGCGTATGCCGTCGCCGTGGCGGTGCCGTCGTCAGTGAAGCTCTGCGCGCTGCCGGAGGCCGCGTCGACGACCTTGACGAGCTCATAGGCGCCACCGTCCTTGCTGCGCAGCACCTTGTACTTCGTCGCGCCCGCAGCCGCCGACCACGAGACGGTGATCGAGTTGCCGCTTCCGAGCGTCGTCCACGACGTCGTCGCCGCGACACTCGCGGCCGACGGGACGGTGTCGCCGTCGGTGCCGGAACCGTCGCCCTGGCTGGCGACGACCTCGTAGCGCCAGGAGGTGGACCCGGTCGTGGACGGCGTGGCGGCAAGGGTCGGTGTGCCGGCCGGCTCGAGCTTGAGCTTGCACTCGTAGTCGACCTTGAGCGTCGTCTTCTCCAGACCAGAGGCGGTGATCGCCTCGGCGAGCTTGTCGTTGACGTAGGTGCGGGCCTCGGCCGGGCTGGCCGGCACGGTGCCGAGCTTGGCCTTGATCTCCGACCGGAGCCGGCCGATGGAGTCGGCGCCCTGCTGGAGGTCCTTGCCGACGAAGGGCAGCTTGCCGTCGAAGGTCGCGAGGCGCATGGCCTGCTCGATCTTCTCGAGGTAGCCGTCGAGACCCGGGCCGATCTGGGTGAAGTCGGCGAAGGCGCTCGCGAAGGCCGCCGACAGGTCGGGCACCTCGAAGCGCTTCGTGGCGGCGTCCGGCGCGGGAAGGGTGCCCGAGAGGGTGGTGAGGTCGGCCGGGTCCGTGGAGTCCGGCAGCCGCAGCGCGATCGTACCGAGGGAGGCCGGCGCGCTGCCCGGCACCACGGCGTAGAGCGGGACCTTGGCGCACACCATGAGCTTCGTCGTCAGGCCCTCGTTGCAGTCGACCGGGCTGTTCGAGGCGTTGAGGCTGGCGTCGAGGCCGGAGAGGAAGGTAGAGAAGCTGACCGGGGTGTCCGGGGTGGCGCTCGCGTCGGAGAGGTCGAGGCTGAGGTCGGCCTTGAGCGACACCTGCTTGGCCACGTCACCGCCGGGGTCTCCGGCCGAGACGGTCAGCGGGCCGATCGTGCCGGCGACGCGTCCGTCGAAGCTCGCGTTGGCCGCGACGCTGACCTTGGAGTCGGCGAGAACCTTGAGCGAGGCTGCGTCCCCGGGTCCGGTCCCGGGCGCGAGGGGCACGACGAGGCCGACGTCGACGCCGCCCTTGACGTGCACCAGGCCCTGGCCGGTGGCGGCCGCCGAGACGAGCGACTGGTCGCCACCGAGGTCGAGGCGCAGCGGGGCGTTGGTCTGGTAGTCGCGCTTCCAGTCGAGGTCGAGCACGACGCTCGGGGTGCCGGCGTCGTCGAGGTAGCGGAAGTGGAGCGCTCCCGTGCCGAGGCGCTGGTCGAGGAACGCGACGAGGTCCTGCATGTTCTGCGGAGGGTGCACCGACATGATGTCGATGGCGTCGTCGAGCGGCGAGCGGAAGGTGTAGGCCGTGTCGTCCGCCGGCTTGGTCGCCCAGTTCTCGCTGAGTGTGACGGTGTCACCCGACACCGACGCGACGACGGCCACCTGGGTGCCGACGACGATCGTGCGTCCGACGAAGGATGCGTCGAACGTGCGGCCGACGTGCTGCATGGTGTTCGCGCCGTAGTTGACGGCGCTGCCGACACCGGAGGAGTCGCGCTGCATGAGGTCGCGCAGCGAGGTGCCGGTGCCGGGGATCTCGCGGCTGTAGATCCCGGACGCGCCGCCGGGCTGGGCCTCGGCGAGCTGGGCGGCGAGGGTCTGCAAGGTCTTGAGCACGATCGCGAAGAGCTCGGCCTGCGAGCCAGGCTTGATGTCGAGCGCGAAGATCCGGCCCAGCCGGCTCACGTCGAGCTGCGGGCCGTCGGCCCCGCTGAGCCGGGTCAGGTCGTTCCACGAGGCGGAGACACCGACGTCGGTGCCGGCGGGCAGGAAGCCGTCGGCCTCGGGGATCGAGGCCTTGAGGTCTGCGGTCGCGCGGACGTTGACGTCGACGTCGAGCAGGTCCCCGGCCTGGCTGGGCCCGGTCGGGCCCGACGTGACGAGCTGGTCGAAGAGCTGGCGCAGGCGGATGTCGTGCTGGGCGTCACCGGCCTGCTTGAGGCCGATGGAGAGCATGTGGCCGGAGCCGGGAGCCGAGCAGTCGGCGGGGGCGGCGCTGTTGCACACCGCGAGATGGCCCTTGAGGCGCACCTGGAAGAAGCCGGCGTTCGCGGTGAAGTCGACGGCGGTGTCGATCGGGAAGTCGGCGGTGAGCAGCGGGCTGCCGGTGCGGATGAGCACGCGGTCGGCGCCGAGGGGCAACGAGGTGACCTGGGTCTTGAACGCGCCGGTCGTCTGCACGAACGGGCAGGCCTCGGTGTTGCCCTCGAAGCCGATGCAGGCGGCGCCGGTGCGGGCGTCCTGGAGGTCGAGCACGAGCGTCAGGTCGGCCGCGAAGGACGGCTTCACGGTGGCGAAGGTCTGGGCGGAGTTGGCGCGCAGGATGCCGCGGCGAGGACCACTGGCGACGGGCTGGTCGGTGAGCCGGTCACCGAAGGTGACGGCGCCGAGCTGCGCCTCGGGCCCGACGATGACGAACGGCGTGCTGGCAGAGGGCTGCCCACCGATCCACGGCCCCGACAGGGTCAGGGCGTTCTTCGTGTTCGAGGCGATCTCGCCCGCGGACGTGCCGGCCATGACCCGCATGCCGGTCCACTGGTTCGCCTGCCATGGCTGGGAGCCGTCGTCGAGCGTCAGCCCGGTGGCCGCATACGTCGCCGAGGGACGTGACGTGCGCGCGCTGCCGGCGTCCATGGCGACACCGGTGGTCGGCGCGGTCTTGACCATCCGCATCCGGAAGACGAGCTTGCTCGTCGTCGGGTCCCAGGCGAGGCCGTCGAGGCCGATGCCGGCCGCGTTGAGCTTGCCGATGAGGTCCTGGAGCGAGTCGAACGTCGGGTTGCCGACGGTCGTCGCGTCGAAACCCGGAGGCGTCGGCTGGTCGGGGTCGGGCTGCTGGACGACGTTGGCCTTGAGGAAGTCGACGAGGACCTGGTTGGCCTTGACGGCATCGGACACGGTGCCGCGCAGGAAGGGCAGGTCGAGGTTTCCGGTCGTCGGGAGCGGTCCGGCCCCGTCGGGGTCGAACTTCGCCTGCTGGATGCCGGTGAGGGCGACCGCGACCTGCGCGAGGCCGTCGGCCAGGTCGCGCAGGCTCATGTTCTGGAACTTGCCGACGAGCCCGGCGAGCGTCGGGGCCGTGACGGTGGGCACACCCGTGGAGATGTTCGGCCACGCCACCGACACGTCAGCGGCGATGTTGCTCGGGAAGCTCACCCCCGCAAGGCCGCTCGTGTCCGCAGCGACCGAGAGGGTTCCCGTCACGGAGCCCGGGGTCCCCGGGTCGGACGGTGAGCCGGTCGGGTCGAGGACTGCCGACACGAGCCCCGCGAGGGAGCCGTCGGCGGCGAGCTCACCGTCGCCCACGCCGGCCGCGTCGAAGGCGAGGACACCGTCGTTGTTCGGGTCGTTGACGCGGGCGTAGGCGTGAGCCCGGACGGTGAAGTCCGTGCTGCTCAGCGTGACGCCGAGGATGCCGACCGCCGCCTTGGCGGCGCCGGAGAGCCGTGCAGTGACGTCGACGTCCAGGCGTGCCGCGTGTCCCGCATCGCTCGCGAGGTAGACGCGGTTGGTGGTGGGGCCCGTCCAGACGACCCACAACGACAGCGTTGCCTCGACGGTCGCCGTGACGCCCTTCGGCGAGCTCAGCTCGACCTTCGGGCTCGTCGAGCTGAGGGCGAGGGACTGCTGGGCCGCGGTCCGGGTCACGACGAGGTTGACGTGAACCCGCTTGCCGTCGCCGAGGTCGTCGACCGACACGTCGAGCGTGCCCTGGCGGCCCGCAGGAAGTGAGACCGGCTCGGCCGACGTCGCGAGGTCGGCCCACGTGGTCGTGCCGGCGAGGGCCGTGGCCACGCCCTTCTCGACGAGGTCGTCGACGCCGGCGAGGCCGCCGGGGCTCGCGGACACGAAGGGAATCGGCTTCCCCAGGGCGCCGACCCCGGCGAGCCCCGTGGTCCAGGCGGCAAGGTTCCGAGTGCCTCCGCTCCCGCCGAGCAACGCGACGACACGGTCCACCCCGGGATCCGGGTCAGCGGCATACGCCGGCGACTGCCCGGCGAGCGCTCCGACGACGACGAGGAGCGAGGTGAGACCGGCTCCGAGGGCACGACGAATCGACTTGCGCACCATGATTCTCCCCATGAGGGGCGCGCCGTGTGCCCGTTCCCTGCGCGAGCCGTGTCCGCCACGCCATCCTTCGGCTCAAGGTAGTGAGGTTCACGTCACACGTCCGGCGAATCGTCCTAAATCTCACTGATCAGGTGATAGCGGGACAGGTGGGACTCATGGGACCGGCCCGGAAAGGCGAGAGGCCGACCACCATGTCGCGCAACGCCGCCGAGGGTTGCGGTGGCAGGATGCGGCCATGGCCGACAAGAGCTTCCACATCAGCCGCGAGACGATGATCGCCGCTCCCCCGGAGCGGGTCCACGCTCTCGTCAACGACTTCCACGAGTGGCAGGCGTGGTCTCCGTGGGAGGGCCTCGACCCCGCGATGGAGCGCACCTACGCCGGTTCCGCCACCGGTGTCGGTGCCGTCTACGCCTGGCGCGGCAACAGCAAGGCGGGCGAGGGCCGCATGGAGATCCTCGAGTCCGCGCCGCAGCACGTCGCGGTCGACCTCCTCTTCGCGGCTCCGATGAAGGCCCACAACCGCGTCGACTTCACCCTGACACCGACCGCTGACGGGACCCATGTCGAGTGGGCCATGACCGGCCCGCAGAACGTCGTCATGCGCCTCATGAGCAAGTTCTGGTCGATGGAGAAGCTCGTCGGGCCGGACTTCGAGAGGGGTCTCGCGCAGCTCAAGACCACCGCCGAGAACACATGAGCGCGTTGGTCATCCGGCCCGCGACCCGTGACGACGTGGCCGCGATCGTGGCCTTGCTCGCCGACGACCCGCTCGGCGCGGCACGCGAGGAGCCGGACGACCCGGGGACGTACGACGCGGCATACGACCGGGTGGTGGCCGACCCAGGACAGCACCTGGTCGTCGCAGAACGGGACGGCTCCGTGGTGGGGACGCTGCAGCTCAGCGTCATCCCCGGGCTGTCCCGGCGGGGTGCCACCCGCTCGATCATCGAGGGTGTCCGTGTCGCCCGGGACGAGCGCGGCGCGGGCCTCGGTACCGAGCTCATCACCTGGGCGGTCGAGGAGTCCCGGCGTCTCGGCGCCACGCTGGTGCAGCTGACGAGCGATGCGAGCCGTACCGATGCCCGACGCTTCTACGAACGGCTCGGCTTCGTGGCGTCCCACGTCGGTTTCAAGCTGCCGCTGGGCGACTGACCCCGCAAGCGGATGCCCGCGGGGTCGGTGCCGTGCCCGTGGCCGGCGTCAGAAGATCCGGACCCGCTGGTCCTCGTCGAGCCACATGGCGTCTTCGGGCTCGACCGCGAAGGCCTCGTGGAACTCGGTCAGGTTGCGCACGGCGTTGCCCCGTACGTCCTGCGGCGAGTGCGGGTCGATGGCGAGGAGGCGGATGGCCTCGGCCTCGCGGGCCTTGCCGCACCACACCTGCGCCCACCCGATGAAGAAGCGCTGCGGCCCGGTGAAACCGTCGATCTCGGGCATGCCGTCACCCTCCGTCGCGATGCGGTAGGCGGAGTAGCCGATCTGCAGACCACCGAGGTCACCGATGTTCTCGCCGACGGTCAGACCGCCGTTGACCTTGTGGTCCTCGGACAGGCCGGCGGGGGTGAAGGCGCTGAACTGCTCGATGAGCCGCTGTGACAGTGTGTCGAACCGCTCGCGGTCGGCTTCGGTCCACCAGTCGCGCAGCGCGCCGGTGCCGTCGTAGCGCGAGCCCTGGTCGTCGAAGCCGTGACCGAGCTCGTGGCCGATCACCGCGCCGATGCCGCCGTAGTTGACGGCATCGTCGGCCTCGAGGTCGAAGAACGGCGGCTGCAGGATCGCGGCCGGGAAGACGATCTCGTTCATCGACGGCATGTAGTAGGCGTTGACCGTCTGGGGCAGCATGAACCACTCGCTGCGGTCGATCGGGCGCCCGATCTTCGCAAGGTTGCGGTCGACCTCGAAGGCCGTGCTGCGTCGGACGTTGCCGACGAGGTCGTCCGGGTCGATCTCGATGGCTGAGTAGTCGCGCCACACGTCGGGGTAGCCGATCTTGGGCGTGAAGGCGTCGAGCTTGTCGAGTGCCTGCGCTCGGGTGTCGGTGCCCATCCACTCGAGCGACGAGAACGACCGACGGAAGGCCTCGACGAGGTTGGCGACGAGCTCCTGCATGCGCGCCTTGGCTGCCGGCGGGAACCAGCGCTCGGCGTAGAGCTGGCCGACGGCCTCGCCCACGCACGCCTCGACGACGGACACCCCGCGCTTCCAGCGCTCCTTGTTCTCCGGCTGGCCCGAGAGGGTGCGGCCGTGGAAGTCGAAGTCCTCGTCGACGAAGGACTGCGGCAGCACGGTCGCGAACTCCGACAGGACGTGCCACGTCAGCCAGGAGCGCCAGTCGGCGATGTCGGTGGACTGGAGCGCGTCCCCGAGCGCGGTGACGAAGCTCGGCTGTCGGACGATGACCTTGCCGAACGAACCGTCCGGCGCTTGGAGGCCGGACAGCCAGGCGTCCCAAGGGAACTGGGGCGCGAGAACCTTGACCTCGTCGAGGGTGTGCGCGTTGTAGGTCTTGATGGCGTCGCGGTTGCTGACGTTGTCCCAGTGCGAGGCAGCGAGCAGCGTCTCGAGCGCCATGATGCTCGTGGCCTTCGACTCTGCGTCGGGAATGCCGGCCAGACCGAGCAGGCGCCCGATGTGGGCGACGTAGGCCGACCGGATGTCGGCGTACTTGTCCTCGCGGTAGTAGGACTCGTCGGGAAGCCCGAGGCCGCCCTGCTCGAGGAAGACGACGTAGTCCTCCGGCGAGCGCTCGTCGGGCGAGACGAACTGCTGCAGGACGCCCGCGACACCGTCACGCGCGAGACGTCCGAGCGCCGCGCCGAGGGACTCGACGCTGTCGATGGCAGCCACCTCCGACAGCACGGGCTGCAGCGGGACGAGACCCAGCTCCTCGATGCGGTCCGTGTCCATGAAGCTCGCGTAGAGGTCGCCGACCTGTTGCTTCGGGGTGCGCACGGCACCGTCCCCGGCACCCGCCGCCTCCTCGATGAGGTCGCGGACCCGCGCCGTCGACTCCTCACGCAGGATGTCGAAGGTGCCGAACCGGGCCCGGTCGTCCGGGATCTCCGTCGTGTCGAGCCACGTCCCGTTGACGAACCTGAAGAGGTCGTCCTGGGGTCGGGTCGACCGGTCGAGGGCCTCGAGGCTGATGCCGGACTTGCTGAGCACGTTGTCTCCCCACTGCGAGTGCCGGACCTGACCGGCGAGCGTGTTCCCGAGCCTAGTCACGGGTGGGGACGGTCGGCGCGGCGACCGTCCGAGCCCGCCCGGCTCAGCGACGCAGCCGCCCCGCGACGACACCCGCCAGCCCGACGAGGAGCAGCATGCCGCCGAACGCGCCGATCATCGTCGGGCCGGCCATCCGGAAGCTGAGGTCCGCGTCGGTGAGGTTGGCCACGAGGACGTAGGCCGCCACGAGGATCGACAGCAGCCCGAGCATGATCGTCGCCGGGCGCGGGCCCTTGTGGACCGTGACGAGTGCCGGGCGCGGAGCGGGCTGCTGGACGGGCCACGCCGGCTGGTTCGGCTGGTTCGGCGGCGGCAGGTGCGGCAGGAGGGACCCCTCGCCGACCGCGTCGTCGGGCACCGGGGTGGCCGGCTCGACCCGGAAGGGCGTCGCCGCCGGGAGGGTCTGCGTCGACGAGGCGGGGATGGCTGTCGTCTCCGCCGGCTCCGGGACGGGGTCCGTCGCGGGCGCGGTCATCGGGTCCGCGGTGGGGTCCGCGGTCGGGTCACGGAACTCCGGCGCCCGGTCGGGTCGGTCGTTGCTGCTCATGTCGCTCGTCTCCGCTGCGTTGCTCGTGGGTTCGTTCGTGGGTTCGTTCGTGGGGTGGCTCGTCGGGTCGTCCTGGCCGGTGCTCATGACGCCCTCGCCGTCGTGATCTTGATCTGGCCGACGCCGACCTCGGCGTTGACGACGATCTCGGGGGCGGACGTGCTCGTCCCGAACGTCACCGTCTGCTGCCAGTTCGCGCCCTCGTGCTGGAGCTGGTCGGGCCCCAGACGCCGCATGCCGTCGCCGGCCACCGTCGGGCCCGTCGCAATGATCTCGCCGGCCCGCGCCTTGGCGTTGACGACCACGCTGACGCCCTCGGGGACGACGAGGTCGAGCTCGCCGACGCCCATCGTGGTCGTCACGGTGTCCTGGCCCGTCGTGCCCTGCCAGTTCGCGTCGCGCAGGTCGACCCTCAGCTGGCCGAGGCCGAGCTCAAACTCGGGCGCCGGCGTCATCGAGGTCACGGTGTAGCTGCGGTCGCCCACCTGCCAGGGCTGTGAGAGCCCCATCGGGGCAGCGGTCGTGGCGGCGGCGGCGATCATCCCGGTCACGGCGAAGAAGGCGAGGCCGCCCGACCTGCGACCGGCGATGCCGGCGATGAGGATGCCGAGGCCGAGCATGCCCAGCCCGGAGGCGATTCCGGTCGCGACGTGGTTGCCGGACCAGCCGGCGGCCTGCGCGACCGACGACATGACGACGCCGGTGACGATGGCGAGACCGAGGACGAGGAGCCCGCCGGCGAAGCCGATCGCTGGGGTCCGCTCCCGGACCGGGGTCGGGGCGGGCGGCCGGGGGGCGGCGAGCGTCGCGCCGGCGTTGGCCGCCGCATTGCCCGTCGAGCCGTAGGCCGTCGTGGGAGGTGGCATCGAGGGGGTTGCGCCGGTGCCGGGCTGCGTGAACGGCTCACCGGTCACGGGGTCGACGGCGCTCGTGGCGCCGGTCGAGGCCGCCGCGGTGGCGCCCTGGCCCTTCCACGGCGCGGACGCCATGAGCTCACGGCCGGTGCCGGTGCGCGTCAGGAACCACCAGGCCCCGACGACGAGGAGCACGAACCCGAAGAAGCGGAAGCCGCGGCTGTCGCCACCCCACCAGGGGCCGCCGCCGAGGACGGCCATCACCGTGACGACGAGCAGGAAGATCGAGCTGCCCTCGCCGTACTTGAGGGCCCGCTCGACGTGGATCTCCCCGCGCTCGTCGGGCATCAGCAGCCACAGCACGAGGTAGAGGGCGAGCCCCATCCCGAAGAAGATCGAGAAGAGGATGAAACCCGCACGCACGACGAGCGGGTCGACGCCGAGCCACCGGGCCACGCCGGCGGCGACGCCGGCGAACCAGCGGCCGTTCGACTGGCGCACGATCCCCGGGCGTCGCAGCGCGGTGTACAGGCCCTCGAGGCCGTGGCCCTGCCCCTGACCAGGGGCGTCATTGCTTTTCGTCATGCCATCAGACTGGCGCTCCAGCCCTCGCCCAGCCATGAGGGTCGACCCTGAGCGCACCCTGACGCGACCCCCAAAGAGGGTCCGGACGGTCGCCCCGACCCACCGCGGTGGGCGAGTATGGGACGGTGCAGACGGCATACGAGAACGGAACGGGACCCACGGGGCCCTCGGGGGGACCCACGTGGCGGACGACGCCGCGGCCCCCACTCGTGCGCCAGCGGCAGGGCAAGGTCATCGCCGGGGTCGCCAAGGGTCTCGCCGACCACCTCGGGATCCCTGTCGTCGCGGTCCGCGTCGCGCTGGTCCTGACGAGCATCCCCTTCGGCGCCGGCCTCGCGGTCTACGTCTTCCTGTGGGCCACGATGCGCGAGGTCGGCGATGTCGACCCTGCAGCACCCCTCCCACCTCCGGTCACGGTGGGGACGTCGCCCAACGGGACGGCGACCACCCGGCACCACGTCGACCTCGCGAGCCTGCGCACCTGGCTGCGCAGCGGCAACCAGGCCGTGCTCATCACCCTCCTCGGTGTCGCGGCCCTCGCCGTCGCCGGCGCCCTGTGGTTCGGCAGCGCCGGCCTCGACGTGCACGCCGAGGTGATCCTGCCCGTCGTCGCCATCGTCATCGGCGCGATCTTCTTCTGGTCCCAGCTCGACGACACCGACACCCTCGGCGCGCGTCGCCCGGTCCGCTGGATCTGGCTCGTCGTCGGTCTCGGCCTCACCATCCTCGGCCTCGTCGGCCTGCTCGTGCGGGGCACCAACCTCACCGAGCTGTGGCAGGTCGCGGGAGCCGTGCTCGCGGCGCTCGTCGGTGTCGCCGTCCTGTCGGCGCCGTGGATCCTGCGGCTCTGGAGCAACCTGCGGCTCGAGCAGGCCGCGCGAATCCGTGCCACCGAGCGGGCCGACATCGCGGCCCACCTGCACGACTCGGTGCTCCAGACGCTGGCGCTCATCCAGCGGCAGTCCGGTGATGCCGCCGCCGTGGCCCGGCTGGCCCGCGCCCAGGAGCGCCAGCTGCGCAGCTACCTCTACGACGAGGACGCGCGCGCCGGCACGCTCGGCGCAGCCCTGACCGCCGCCATGGGCGAGGTCGAGGACCTCCACGGCGTGCCCGTGCAGCTCGTCGTCACCGGCGACCGGCCGATGGACGAGCACCTCGACGCACTCGTCAAGGCCGTGCGTGAGGCCACGTGGAACGCCGTGCGGCACGCGAGCCCGCCCGTCAGCACCTACGTCGAGGTCGGGCCCGACGCCGTCGAGGCGTTCGTGCGCGACCACGGCGCGGGCTTCGACCTCGACACGGTCCCCGACGACCGTGCCGGCGTGCGCGAGTCGATCATCGGGCGCATGGAGCGCCACGGCGGCACGGCCCGCATCCGGCGCCGCGCCGACGGCACGGAGGTGGAGCTGCGCCTGCCGGTCAGCCAGCCGCACGAGCCGGAGCAGCCCTCCCCCGCCGCGTCCCCCAGCCCCGCCGCGTCCCCCAGCCCCGCCACCCAGAGCACGACCGCCGGCGGCACGCCGGACCCCCAGACCCAGGAGCAGGCTTCATGACCGACCCGCGGACCATCCGCATCGTCATCGTCGACGACCACCACATGTTCCGAACCGGCGTGCGCGCCGAGCTGACCTCGCTCGCGGCGACGCCGCGGGCCGGCGCGTTCACGCTCGAGATCGCCGGCGAGGCCGGTGCGGTCGAGTCGGCCGTGCAAGTCATCAAGGAGCAGCAGCCCGACGTCGTGCTCCTCGACGTCCACCTCCCCGGTGGCGACGGTCACGGCGGGGCCGACGTCATCCGCGCCTGCGCCGGCGTCCAGTCGCGCGCCGGGGTGCCGGTGCGCTTCCTCGCCCTGTCGGTGTCGGACGCCGCCGAGGACGTCATCGCCGTCATCCGGGCGGGCGCCCGGGGCTACGTCACCAAGACGATCAACGCCGAGGAGCTGCTCACCGCGATCGGACGCGTGGCCGACGGCGACGCCGTCTTCAGCCCGCGCCTGGCCGGCTTCGTGCTCGATGCGTTCGGGGCGGCCGCCGGCGAGGTCGCCGAGATCGACGAGGAGCTCGACCGGCTCTCGGCGCGCGAGCGCGAGGTGATGCGCCTCATCGCGCGCGGCTACCAGTACAAGGAGGTCGCCAAGGAGCTCTTCATCTCCGTGAAGACCGTCGAGACCCACGTCAGCTCGGTCCTGCGCAAGCTCCAGCTCAGCTCCCGCCACGAGCTGACGGCCTGGGCCATGGGGCGCCGCCTCCTCTGACGCGGGGCATCTGGCGGCGTCAGGCGGGTGAGTGCAGGAAGCGTCGCAGCGCGGTGACGATGATCTCGGGGGCGTCGGTGTGCACCCAGTGCCCGGCGCCCTTGATCGTGAAGAGCCGCGTCCGCGGGAAGTGCCGGCGCATGCGGTCGCCGTCCTCGCGCGTGACGTAGCGCGAGTCCCCGCCGGCGATCCACAGCACGGGCCCGTCGTAGGCCGGGAGCTCGTCGACGGCATCGGGCCAGTCCGCGATGTGCGAGTCGACCCCGAGGGCGGCGTCCCGGGCGATGAGGTCGAGGTTGACCTGCCAGCGCCAGCCCTGGCCCTCGCGGCGAAGGTTCTGCAGCAGGAACGCCTTGACGCCCGGGTCCGGCTCGGTGAACCGGGCCTCGGCGTCGCCGCGGCTCGCCAGCTCGCCGAGCGGCAGGCTCTGCATCTCGCGGATGTAGCCCTCGAACCGCTCGAGCGAGCCGTAGCCCTTGGGGGCGATGTCGACGACGACGAGCCGGTCGACGAGCTCGGGGTGGCGCAACGCCAGCACCATGGCGACCTTGCCCCCGAGCGAGTGGCCGACGACCGCCCACCGCTCCCCCTCACCGGCGTCGCGCAGGGTCGCGGCCACGGCGTCGGCGTACGCGTCGAGCGAGAACTCCGGCGACCACGGTGACCGGCCGTGGTCGGGGAGGTCGACGAGCAGGCAGCGTGCCTCCGCGCCCTCGGGGCCGCTGACCGACTTGGCGATCTGGTTCCAGTTGCGGCCCTGGCCGAAGAGCCCGTGCAGAAAGGCGATCCGCGGGCCCGCGGTGCCGACGGACAGGGTGCTGAGCGAAGCCTGGTCGGGAGCCGACGTCATGACCCGGAGCCTACGCGGCAGGCCGCCTCACGCCGATCCCGGTCGCCCGTGAGGCGACGTGGGTGGGCCGTCGTGCTGGACCTCACGGCCGCGGCCGAGCGTCGTGAGGGCGATGTAACCGACGCGTCACGGCAGCTCGGACGTGGTGCAACACCCGTTTCCTAGCGTGAGCGTCACGCTCTCGCAGCGGCCCCCACCCGCCTCCCGAGGAGGAACCCCGTGAGCACGACCAGCACCACCCCCGCCGGTACGACCGGCACGACCGCTACGACCCCGAGCACCGAGACCTCGGAGCGCCCGAGCCGGCTCCGCGCCCTCACCGCCCCACGCAAGCGGGTCATCCGCGACTGGGACCCGGAGGACACCGCGGCGTGGGAGGCCGGCAACAAGCAGGTCGCCCGACGCAACCTCGTCTGGTCGGTGGCCACCGAGCACATCGGCTTCTCGATCTGGTCGATCTGGTCGGTCATGGTCCTCTTCATGCCGCAGGCCGTCTACGGCTTCACGGCCGCCGACAAGTTCTTCCTCGTCGCCGTGCCGACGCTCGTCGGGGCCGTGCTGCGCGTGCCCTACACGATGGCGACGGCCTTCTTCGGCGGGCGCAACTGGGCCATCGTCAGTGGCTTCGCCCTCCTCGTGCCGACGGTGCTGACGTGGTGGCTCATGGTCAACCCGGGCCACTCGCTGACGACGTTCCTGCTGGTCGCCGGTCTGGCCGGTCTGGGTGGAGGCAACTTCGCCTCGTCGATGACGAACATCAACGCCTTCTACCCGCAGCGGATGAAGGGCTGGGCGCTCGGGCTCAACGCGGGCGGCGGCAACATCGGCGTCCCGGTCGTCCAGCTCGTCGGCCTGCTCGTCATCGCCACGCTCGGCAACCGCCGCCCCGAGGTCGTCTGTGCCGTCTACCTCGTCCTGCTCGCCCTGGCGAGCGTCGGCGCCGCGGTCTTCATGGACAACCTCGACCACCAGACGGCCAACCCGAGGGCGATGCTCGAGGTGCTGCGCCACGCCGACGCCTGGGTCATCTCGCTGCTCTACATCGGCACGTTCGGCTCGTTCATCGGTTTCGGCTTCGCGTTCGGGCAGGTGCTGAACCAGACCTTCCTCGCCGGCCTGACCGGTGGCGCCGCGCCGACCCCCGCCCAGGCTGCCACGGCGAGCCTGCACGCTGCCCAGATCGCCTTCGTGGGACCGCTCCTCGGCTCGGTCAGCCGGGTCTGGGGTGGACGGCTCGCCGACCGCCGGGGCGGCGCGTCCGTGACGCTGTGGACCTTCGTCGGGATGGCCGCGGCCGGTGTTCTCGTGACCCTGGCGGCCCGCGCCGACGACGTCACCACCGGAGCCGCGACCGGCCTGCAGCTGACCGGACTCATCGGCGGCTTCGTGCTCCTCTTCGTCCTGTCCGGCGTCGGCAACGGCTCGGTCTACAAGATGATCCCCGCGCTCTTCGAGACGAAGTCGGCCTCGATCCCCGGTCCCGCTGTCGAGCGCACGGCCTGGTCCCGCTCGATGGCCGGCGCCCTCATCGGGATCGCCGGGGCGATCGGCGCCCTCGGCGGCGTCCTCATCAACCTCGGGCTGCGCGCGTCGTACCAGGGCGCCAGCCACTCGGCCACGGCCGCGTTCGTCGTCTTCACCCTCTTCTACGTCGGCGCCGCCACGCTGACGAAGGTGCGCTACCGCCGATGACCACCTCATCGACGGAGCCGCTGACCCGTATGCCGTCACGCGCGCTCGGAGGGGACGCCCCCTCCGAGCGGGAGGGCGTCGCGACGCACTGCGCCTACTGCGGGCTCCAGTGCGCGATGACGCTGACGGGGACGTCGGCCGCCGACCTCACCGTGAGCCCGCGACGTTTCCCGACGAACCGGGGAGGCCTGTGCCAGAAGGGGTGGACGAGCGCCGAGCTGCTCCGCACCCCTGGCCGCCTGACGACCCCGCTCGTGCGGCGGGAGGGCGAGCTGGTGCCGGCGTCGTGGGACGACGCGCTCGACATCGTGGCCGACGGCATCGTCCGGACGCAGACGGCATACGGCCACGACTCCGTCGCGGTCTTCGGTGGTGGCGGCCTCACCAACGAGAAGGCCTACCAGCTGGGCAAGTTCGCGCGAGTGGCGCTGCGCACGAGCCAGATCGACTACAACGGCCGGTGGTGCATGAGCTCGGCCGCCGCCGCCGGGATCCGCTGCTTCGGGCTCGACCGTGGGCTTCCCTTCCCGGTCACCGACATCGGGTCGGCACACGCGGTGCTGCTCCTCGGCGCCAACCCCGCCGAGACGATGCCGCCGTTCCTCACGCACCTCGTGCGTGCGGCCGATGCCGGCGGACTCATGGTCGCCGACCCGCGCCTCACCCCGACCGCATCCAAGGCCATCGACGGCGGCGGCCTGCACCTGCAGCTGCGGCCGGGCACCGATGCGGCCCTGGCCCTCGGCATGGTCCACCTCGCCGTCACCGAGGGGTATGCCGACCGGCGCTTCATCCACGAGCGCACCTCGGGCTTCGACGACCTCTGGCCGATCGCGGCGCAGTGGCTGCCGGAGCGGGTCGAGCGCGTCACCGGTGTCGCCGTCACGACGATGCGCGCCGCGGTCGCAGCGCTCGCCCGTGCCCGCGACACCGAGCGCGGCGCCTACATCCTGTCGGCGCGCGGCACCGAGCAGCACGCGAGCGGTACCGACACCGTGACCGCCTTCATCGCGCTCGCCCTCGCACTCGGGCTGCCCGGCAACCCGGGGACCGGCTTCGGGACCATCACCGGGCAGGGCAACGGCCAGGGCGGCCGCGAGCACGGCCAGAAGGCCGACCAGCTGCCCGGCTACCGCAAGATCGACGACCCGGCGGCGCGGGCGCACGTCGCCGCAGTGTGGGGCGTCGACCCCGACGACCTGCCCGGCCCGGGTCGCAGCGCCTTCGAGCTGCTGTCGGCGCTCGGGACCGACGGCGGGGCGCGGGTGCTCATGGTCCACGGCAGCAACCCCGTCGTGTCGGCGCCTGACGCGCGAGCCGTCTCCGAGCGCCTCGCCGCCCTCGACCTGCTCGTCGTGTCGGACTTCGTCCTGTCCGAGACCGCGGCCATCGCCGACGTCGTGCTGCCCGTGCTCCAGTGGGCCGAGGAGGAGGGCACGCTGACCAACCTCGAGGGCCGGGTCCTGCGGCGGCGTCGCGCGCTCACGGCACCTGAGGGGTGCCGCAGCGAGCTCGACGTCTGGAGCGATCTCGCCGCCCGGATCGGCTGCAGCACAGACTTCCCCACCGATCCACGTGTCGTCTTCGACGAGCTGCGCCGGGCCTCGGCGGGCGGTCCGGCCGACTACTCCGCGGTGACGTGGGACCGTCTCGACGCCGGCGAGAGCCTGCACTGGCCGTGCAGCACCGAGCGCCCGCAGGGGACTCCGCGCCTCTTCCTCGACCGCTTCGCCACGCCGGACGGGCTCGCGCGCTTCGTGCCTGTCGACCACGTCGGGCCCGCGGAAGCCGACGACACGGCATACCCCCTCGTCGCGACGACAGGTCGCGTGCTCCAGCACTACCAGTCCGGCGCGCAGACGCGTCTTGTCGCCGAGCTCACGGCCGCGGCGGGCGAGATGTTCGTCCAGGTGCACCCCGACACCGCCGAGTCCGTCGGTCTCGCCGACGGCGACCTGGCCGACGTCGTGAGCCGTCGCGGCCGCACCCGAGCGGCCGTCCGCGTCGACGAGGACATGCGCCCCGACGTCGTCTTCCTGCCGTTCCACTGGGGTGGCGACGCGCGCGCCAACTCGCTGACCCACGCCGCCCTCGACCCCACCAGTCGCATGCCCGAGTTCAAGGCGTGCGCCGTCCGTCTGGAGGCCGTCGCATGACCCCCACCCGCAGGCACGTGCTCGTCGTGGGCAACGGCATGGCCGGGGCCCGTCTCGCCGAGGAGATCCGCCACCGCGACCCCGACGCCACGCGGTTCGCCGTCACCGTCGTCGGCGAGGAGCCGCACGCCGCCTACAACCGGGTGCTCCTCTCGACCGTCGTCGCCGGCGGCATCACCGCGCGTGACACCCGGCTCAAGCCCGACGGCTGGTGGGCGGCCCGCCGGATCGACGTCGTGCCCGGCGCCCGTGTGACCTCCGTCGACGTGACGGCCCGCACCGCGGTCCTCGCGTCCGACGGGGCCGAGCGGGTGGTCGCGTGGGACGAGCTCGTCCTCGCCACGGGCAGCACGAGCTTCGTCCCGCCCACCGAGGGGTTGTATGCCGGCACGCCCGGTCCGGAGGCCGCGCTGGCCGACGGGGTCGTCGCCTTCCGCACCGTCGACGACTGCGACCGGATGGTGCAGGCGGCCGAGTCCGCTTCGACCGCAGTCGTGCTCGGCGGCGGACTGCTGGGCCTCGAGGCGGCCCGAGGTCTGCTCGCCCGTGGTGTCGAGGTGACCGTCGTCCACCCGCAGGACTTCCCGATGGACCGTCAGCTCGACGCCGACGGCGGTGCGGTCCTGTCCCGCGTCGTCCGAGGCGTCGGCGCTCGGCTCGTCCTCGGCCGCTTCGTCGCGTCGCGGCACGCTCCCGCCGCCGGATCCCCCGCCCACGTCGTCCTCGACGACGGCACGGCGCTCCCTGCCGACCTCGTCGTCCTCGCGGCCGGGGTCCGGCCCCGCACCGACCTCGCCCTCTCCATGGGACTCGACGTCGTCCGGGGCATCGTCGTCGACGACCGCCTGGCGACCTCGCTCCCCCACGTCCACGCCGTCGGCGAGTGCGTCGAGCACCGCGGCCAGGTGCCGGGACTCGTGCAGCCGGGGTGGGACCAGGCGCGCGTCCTCGCCGACGTGCTGACCGGTGCCGACCCCGACGCGACCTACGAGGGCACGAGCGTGCTGACCCGGCTCAAGGCCCACGACATCGACCTCGCGAGCATGGGCACCGTCGACGTCGACGTGCACGACCCCGGGCACGAGGTGCTCGCCTTCACCGACCCGAGCCGCGGCCGATACGCGAAGCTCGTGCTGCGCCAGGACCGGCTCGTCGGCGCGATCCTGCTCGGCGTGGGCGACGCCGCCGGCGCCCTGACTCAGCTCTACGACACCGGAGCCACCGTCCCCCGAGATCGACTGTCGCTCATGCTCGGTCGCGCGATCACCCGCTCCGGGGCGGCCGAGAGCGTCAATCTCGCCGAGATGCCCGGCACCGCCGTCATCTGTCGCTGCAACACCGTGACGAAGTCCGCCGTCGTGGGCGCCTTCCGGGCCGGCGCCGACACCGTGGCCGCGGTCGCGGTCGCCACGCGCGCGACGACCGGCTGCGGCTCCTGCAAGAGCGCCGTCGACGGGCTCTGCTCCTGGCTCCGCTCGTCCGAGCCGCAGTCCGCACCGTCCTCCCAGTCCTCCCCTTCCTCCCAGTCCGCCACGACGCCCGAACCGGTGCCGGCACCCGCCGCCCTGACCGAAGGAGCCGCCTGATGTCCACCACCACCGAGAACGGCGCGTGCACCGCCACGCGCACCGTGGTCGTCGTCGGCCACGGCATGGTCGGCCACCGCTTCGTCGAAGCGCTCCGGGCCCGTGACACCGCCAGCACGTGGAAGGTCGTCGTCCTCTCCGAGGAGGCGGACGCGGCATACGACCGCGTGGGCCTGTCGTCCTACGTCGGCGCGTGGGACCGTGCGGGCCTCGCGCTCGCAGGGAACACGTATGCCGGTGACGACCTCGTCGAGCTGCGCCTCGGCACCCGCGCCGAGCACGTCGACCGCACCGCGCGAACGGTCACGACGAGCGCGGGCGACGTCGTCGCCTACGACTCGCTGGTCCTCGCGACGGGCTCCCACCCCTTCGTGCCGCCCGTGCCGGGGCACGACTCCCGCGGCTGCTTCGTCTACCGGACGCTCGATGACCTCGACGGCATCCGGACGGCAGCCGAGGCGGCCATCGAACGGGCCCACGGCGAGGGACGTGAGGCCAACGGGCTCGTCGTCGGCGGCGGGCTGCTCGGGCTCGAGGCGGCCAACGCCCTCCGCCTGCTCGGCCTGACCCCGCACGTCGTCGAGTTCGCGCCGCGGCTCATGCCGCTCCAGGTCGACGACGGCGGCGGCGCCGTCCTCGAGCGGCTGATCAGCGGACTCGGCGTGCAGGTGCACACGGGGGCCGGCACGCAGTCGATCGCCGAGCAGGACGACGGCCGCCTCGCGGTCGAGCTGTCCGACGGCACCGCCCTGCTGACCGACCTCGTCGTCTTCTCGGCAGGGGTGCGGCCGTCGGACGCCGTGGCCCGCACGGCCGGCCTCGACGTCGGCGAGCGAGGCGGAGTCGTCACCGACCTGGCCTGCCGCACGAGCGACGAGAACGTCTGGGCCGTCGGCGAGGTCGCCGCGGTCGAGGGCCGCTGCTACGGCCTCGTCGCGCCCGGCTACACGATGGCCGAGGTCGTGGCCGACCGGTTCCTCGGCGGTGGGGCGACCTTCCCCGGAGCCGACCTGTCGACCAAGCTCAAGCTCCTCGGGGTGGACGTCGCCTCCTTCGGCGACGCGATGGCCACGACCCCGGGGGCGCTCGAGATCGTGCACACGGACGCGACGAAGGGGACCTACGCCAAGGTCGTCGTCAGCGACGACGCGAGGACGCTGCTCGGCGGCATCCTCGTCGGTGACGCATCGGTGTACACCACCCTCAAGGCCTACGTCGGCCGCGAGGTGCCCGGCGACCCGGGTGCGCTCATCTCTCCCGCGGGAGCAGAGCTCGGGGCCGACGCACTGCCGGACGACGCAGTCATCTGCTCGTGCAACAACGTCACCAAGGGCGCGATCTGCGGCGCGATCGCCGACGGGGCCTGCGACCTCGCCACCATCAAGGGCTGCACCAACGCCGGAACCACCTGTGGTGGTTGCCTCCCCACGGTCAAGAAGCTCCTCGTCGACTCCGGCGTCGAGCTGTCCAAGGCGCTGTGCGAGCACTTCGACCAGAGCCGGGCGGAGCTCTTCGAGATCGTCGCGTCGACGGGGATCCGCACCTTCTCGGGGCTCCTGGCGCGCTACGGCACCGGGACCGGCTGCGAGATCTGCAAGCCGACCGTCGCCTCGATCCTCGCCTCGACGAGCAGCGACCACGTCCTCGACGGCGAGCAGGCCGCGCTGCAGGACAGCAACGACCACTTCCTCGCCAACATCCAGAAGAACGGCACCTACTCCGTCGTCCCGCGCATGCCCGGCGGTGAGGTCACCGCCGAGCAGCTCATCACGATCGGGCAGGTCGCCCAGGACTTCGGCCTCTACGTCAAGGTCACCGGCGGACAGCGCATCGACCTCTTCGGTGCCCGCGTCGAACAGCTCCCGGCGATCTGGCAGCGCCTCGTCGACGTCGGCATGGAGTCGGGGCAGGCCTACGGCAAGTCGCTGCGGACCGTGAAGTCGTGCGTCGGCTCGTCGTGGTGCCGCTACGGCGTGCAGGACTCCGTCGGGATGGCCGTCGACCTCGAGCACCGCTACCGCGGGCTGCGCTCGCCGCACAAGATCAAGTTCGGGGTCTCCGGCTGTGCCCGCGAGTGCGCCGAGGCCCGCGGCAAGGACGTGGGCGTCATCGCGACCGACAAGGGCTGGAACCTCTACGTCTGCGGCAACGGCGGCCAGACGCCCGCCCACGCGCGACTGCTCGCGAGCGACCTCGACGACGAGACGCTCGTGCGCTACATCGACCGGTTCCTCATGTTCTACGTCCGCACCGCCGACCGGCTCCAGCGCACTGCCCCGTGGCTCGACGCGCTCGAGGGCGGCCTCGAGCACCTCCGGGCCGTCGTCTGCGACGACTCGCTCGGCATCGCCGACGACCTCGAGGCGGCCATGGGTCGTCACGTCGAGGGCTATGAGGACGAATGGAAGGCCGTGCTCGACGACCCGGAGAAGCGAGCGCGCTTCGTGTCGTTCGTCAACGCTCCCGAGGAGGCAGACCCCACGGTCGCCTTCGACGAGTCCGGTCCCCGCAAGGTGCCGGTACTGCTCGGTCTGCCCACCGTCCGCGAGAACGTCTGAGCCGCAGAGGAACCCATCATGACGACCCTCACCATCACGTCCCTCGACGCCTCGCCGTCCTCCCGCACGGTGATCCGTCCCGGCATCCTGCCCGCGCCCGGAGCTCGACAGTGGGTGCCGGCGTGTCCGGTCGGTCGACTCGTGCCCGGCCGTGGCGTGGCCGCGCTGCTGCCCGGCGGCGCCCAGGCCGCACTCTTCCTGCTGCCCACCGGGATGATCTACGCCGTCGACAACCTCGACCCGTACGCTCGCGCCGCCGTCATCTCGCGCGGCCTCACGGGTGACCGCGCCGGCGAGCCGACGGTGGCCTCCCCGTTGCTCAAGCAGGTCTTCTCGCTGCGCACGGGCGCGGCCCTGGACGATCCGGACGTCGCCCTGCCCACGTATGCCGTCCGCGTCCAGCACGGCATCGTGAGGATCGGCGTCCCCCTCCCCTGACACCGTCGAAAGGCCACGATGTGCCCCATCGCACCCGTCGAAAGGCCACGAGGTGCCCCACCGCGCGCATCGAAAGGCCACGATGTGCCCCACCGCACCCGTCGAAAGGCCACGATGTGCCCCACCGCACCCGTCGAAAGGCCACGATGTGCCCCACCGCACCCGTCGAAAGGCCACGTTTGGCCCCCCGACCACCCACCTCGGGGGGCCAGACGTGGCCTCTCGACGGTTGAAGAGGGGCCAGACGTGGCCTCTCGACGGTTGAAGAGGGGCCAGACGTGGCCTCTCGACGGTTGAAGAGGGGCCAGACGTGGCCTCTCGACGGTTGAAGAGGGGCCAGACGTGGCCTCTCGACGGGTGCGGTGGGCCAGACGTGGCCTTTCGACGGTTGGGGGGCGGAGGAAGTCAGGCGGCGGGGGTGGTGACGAGCGCGGCGCGGAGTGCGTCCTCGAGCCCGGTCGTGGGACGGCCGATGAGGCGCGACAGGTCGCCGGTGTCGGTGAACAGCGCACCATCGGCGATCCCCCTGTCGCTGTCGGCCAGCACCGCGGCATACCCCTCCAGCAGGCCGGCCGCGACGAGCGCGGCGGTGAGGTCCGCGACCGACAGGTCGCGGTAGGCGACCTCCCGACCGGCGACCCGTCCCACCGTCCCGGCGAGCTCGCCGAGTGTGAAGGCGTGGTCGCCACCGAGCTCGTAGACGGCGCCCTCGTGGCCGTGGCCATCCTGGCCCGCGAGCACGACGGCGGCTGCCTCCGCGTAGTCGGCGCGCGTCGCGGCGCTGACGCGCCCATCACCGGCGGCACCGAGGACGGCGTCGTGCTCGAGGAACGTGGGCAGCTGGCCGGTGTAGTTCTCGAGGTACCAGGAGTTGCGCAGGAGCGCGTGCGGCAGGCCGGAAGCGGTCAACAGCTCCTCGGTCGCGCGGTGCTCTGCGGCGAGAACCAGGTCCGTGGTGTCGGCCCGGGTGATGCTCGTGTAGGCGACGAACGCCACGCCGGCACGCTTGGCAGCGTCGATCACGTTGGCGTGCTGGGCGATTCGCTGACCGACCTCGCTACCCGAGACGAGCAGGAGCCGGTCGACACCGGCGAAGGCTGCCTCGAGCGACGCAGGGTCGGTGTAGTCGGCGCGACGCACCTGGACGCCGCGGTCGGCGAGGTCGGAGATCGACTCGGGCGTGCGGGCGACGGCGACGACGGCGGCGGCAGGCGTGCCGCGCTCGAGGAGGGCCTCGACGACGAGACGGCCGAGGTGGCCGCTGGCACCGGTGACGAGAAGGGTCATGACGTTCCTTTCGGGTGGGGCTGACACCCGTCCAACGACCACCTCCACGTCATACTTCCCAGAAGTTAGTACCCACTTTGAAGTAAGGTACTGACATGACGGTTAGTCCCCTCCTGCGTCGGCACTTCCCCGACGGCATCTTCTCCGCCGACTGCCCCAGCCGCGTCGTGCTCGACCACGTGACGAGCAAGTGGGGCACTCTCGTCATCCTCGCCCTCGCCGAGGGCGAGCCGCTGCGGTGGAGCGAGCTGCGTCGCCGCGCCGAGGGCGTCAGCGAGAAGATGCTCGCGCAGACGCTGCGCATGCTCGAGGCCGACGGGCTCGTCCACCGCGACGCCAGGCCGGTCGTGCCGCCACACGTCGAGTACTCCCTCACCGCACGCGGCAGCGATCTGGCCGAGCGCATGGTGCCCCTCATGGACTGGATCGCCGACCACGCGCCGGCTATCGTCGGCGACGCCGAGGCTTCGGCCGCTACACGTTGAGCCGGTAGCCGCGTCGCACGACCGTCTGCACGAGCTGCCGGTCGGGCAGCGCGGACCGCAGCCGGCTGACGGCCATGTCGAGCGCATGCTCGTTCTCGGCCTCGGGCAGCTCGTCGAGCAGCCTCTCGCGGGACAGCACCGCGCCGGGCTCGGACATCAGCGCGGCCAGCATCGCGCGCGGGCCGCGGGCCAGCGTCACCGTCTCACCACCGAAGGTCACCACCCGGCCGTGCACGACGAGAGGCCCCAGCGCGGTCTCCACCTCCTCGACGCCGTTGACCGTCAGGTGCTCGACCACGCTGCGGATGAGTGCCCCCATCCGGAAGCGGTCGGGCACGATGGGCGTGACTCCGAGATCGAGCAGTGGTGCTGCCGTCACCGGCCCGACCGCTGCCGCTGTGACACCTCGGCGCAGCGCGTCCACGAGCACACCGTCCATGCCGAGCTGCGCTGCCGCAGAGACGAGCCCGTCGACAGCGGGTGCCGACGTGAACGTCACGACGTCCACCTCACGAGCCGCAACCGCAGCGACGAGGCGCCCCAACCGGCTCTCGTCGGTCGGACGCACCCAGCGGTAGGGCGCCACGGTCAGCACCGTCGCCCCAGCAGACCGGAGCCGCTCGAGCTGCTCGACGTCCTCGTGGCCGTGCAGCTGCACGGCCACCCGCCTGCCGGCGACGCCACCGTCGAGGGCCAGGCCCACCGTCGATGCCGTCCGCTCGTCATCGGCGATGCCGTCGTCGTCGTGGCCCGCGGCGCGCACCGCACCCCGCGCCTTGGGTCCCCGCACGATGATCCGGGCACGGTCGAGGGTCCGGGAGAGGTCCTCGCCGAGTCCGGCGGCGTCGGCCGCCTCGACCCATCGTCTGAAGCCGTAGGCCGTCGTGACGATGACGACGTCGGGACGGCACTCGATGACCGCTCGCGTGTCGCCGAGGAGGATCTCGTCCTCCTCGACCGGCGCGATGCGCACGGCAGGGGCGTGGATCACCTCGGCGCCCCGGCGCACGAAGGCGTCGATGAGGTCGCCGGAGCGGCGGTCGGACGTGACACCGATCCGGAAGCCTGCCAGCACGGGGCCCGTCGTCTCGGCGCGCACCGCGTCGGGGTCGGGACCGGTGAGCTCCGCCGACCAGGCCGTGGGCGGGTGCCCACGTCGGGAGGAGACCGCGACCGGTCCGGAGGGCTCGTTCACGCGACGACGTCCAGTGCGCGCCCGACAGCCTCGGCGCCGACCCTGCGTGCCCACACGGCTGACTGCCGGACCACCTCGCCGACGACGATGACCGACGGCGACGCGGCGCCGGCGCGGGCAGCGAGGTCGGGCAGCGTCCCGAGGGTACCGACGATGCTGCGCTGGTCGGGGGTGAAGCCGCGCTCGACGACGGCGGCCGGGGTGTCGCGAGACAGGCCACCGCGCACCAAGGCGGTCGTGAGCGGGAGGAGGTTGTGCATGCCCATGAGGAGGACGACGGTGCCCCCGAGCCCCGCGAGCGCCTCCGCGCGGTGCGGCTCGAGCGGTACGTGCCCCGAGACGACGGTGAAGAGGTGGCTGACGCCGCGGTGGGTCACGGGGATCCCGGCGCTGCCCGGCACCCCGACCGCCGAGGAGACCCCGGGAACGACCGTCACGGGCACTCCTGCCCCGACCGCGGCCGCAACCTCCTCGCCTCCGCGACCGAAGACGTAGGGGTCACCGCCCTTGAGACGCACCACCGTGAGACCGGCGAGGGCCCGATCGACCATGAGTCGTTCGATCTCGTCCTGGGGCACGGCGTGGTGGCCGGGGCGCTTGCCGACGTCCACCACCTCGGCGCCGGGTGCGAGCGCGGCGATGTCGCCGACCTCGGCGAGACGGTCGGTCAGCACGACGTCGGCCTCGGCGAGGGCGCGGATCCCGGCGAGCGTCATCAGCTCGAGACCCCCCGGGCCCGCGCCGACGAGGACGACCCGGCCGCGGGGCGCATCCGGGACCGGCTCGGTCACGACGGGGCAACGTCCCGCGAGGGCCGTGCGCGCCCCGGCCCAGGTGACCGCCGGCCCGACGAGGACACCCAGGCGGGCGCCCTCAGAGGCCTCGGTCGTCATGTCACACGGGCTCGCAGCGACCGACACGACGGCGCCGGCCCGCTCGTAGCGGCGCACGGTCGCGGCCGTCAGCCGCGGAGGGCCCACGACGAGCACGGGCAGCCCGGTGAGGTCGGTCTCGATCAGCACGGCGGCCTCCCGTCGCAGCTCGCGGTTCACGTCGGGTCCCACCCTAGGAAGGGCGTGTTTCGTCCGCGTTTCCGTCCCGCGATGTCCCGGTAACGGACCACTCACGAGGGCGTATGCCGTGGGGTGCGTTCGCAGCGCGACGCTCGCCACGCTCTCGTCCACGGGTTGGGGGCACCGGTGGGCACGGCTCCGCCGCCGGGCGCCGACCTGACAGAGTGAGGCCCATGACCAGCGCAGCGCCCGTGCTCGTGGCGGTGGCCCACGGCACGTCCTCGCCCGCAGGCCGGTCGGCGATCGGGAGCCTCGTCGCCGCCGTGGCGGCGCGACGTCCCGACCTCACCGTCCGGGCGGCCTTCGTCGACGTGCAGCCTCCGGGACCGGCCGCGGTGCTGTCCTCGCTCGACGAGACGGTCCCGGCACGGCTGGTGCCGTTGCTGCTGTCGGCGGGCTACCACGTCTACGTCGACCTCGCCGAGGCCGCGGCGGCGGTGCCCGGCACGACGGTCGCGCCGGCCCTGGGTCCGGACGACCGGCTGGCGGGCCTGCTCCTGCGTCGCCTCGTGGCGGCCGGACTGCGCGACGACGACGTCGTGGTCCTCGGCGCCGCCGGGTCGTCGCAGCCCTCGGCGGTGGTGGACTGCGAGCGAGTGGCGGCGGCGCTCGGCGACCTCATCGGACGTCCCGTCGTCGCGGGCTTCCTGTCGGCTGCGGAGCCGAAGCTGGCGAATGCGGTTGCGGCGCAACGACTCCCGGGCCGTCGCGTGCTCGTCGCGACGTACCTGCTCGCGCCGGGGTTCTTCGCCGACCTGGCCGGCAGGTCAGGTGCGGACGTCGTCACCGGTCCATTGCTGCTGGCCGGCGAGCCTGCACCACAGGAGCTCGTCGACGTCGTCGTCGAGCGCTACCTCAGCTGACGAGCGCGCCCGTGTCCCGGACCGCGAGCGCCACGCAGCGTCAGCGGATCGGCAGCCCGAGATCGTGCGCCGCGGCAGCAGCGACGGCCGCGGACGGGACCGGGCCGTCGACGGCGTCGAGCGGCTCGAAGGCGGCCACCCCGACCCCGGCGCTGCCGATCCACTGACCCCAGCCCATCGCGTGCAGCGGCTGCGGGACGCCGGGGGTGACGAGCGGCCGGCCACCGTCAGGTCCCGAGCCGCCCAGGACCTCGGCCCAGCCGACGCCGTGGGTGGGCGGGCCTCCGACGTGCGCACCTGCCTCGGCACCAGCGGGGGCTGCCCCGGGTGCAGACGCGGGTCCACCGACGGCGACGCCACCACCTTGGCGCGAGCCAGCACCGCCGGCGGAGCCGCTCGACCGGTGCTGGAGGTCCGCGTTGTCGTGGAGGCGGCGCGACAGCCGGTCGAACTCGGTGCTGATGCGGTGCAGGTCGTGCTCGACCCGGCGCCACCGTTCGACGAGCTGCTGCAGGTCCGGTCCCTGCCAGACCCGCTGCATCGTGGACACCGCCCGCTGGCCGTGTGCGCGGACGCCATCGACCTCCCGGCCGAACGACGCCATGCGGCCCGCCGAGTCGCGCAGCGCGTCGACGTCGGCACCTTTCGAGAACACAGATCTCCCCTTCACCCCTGCAAACCGGACCCATCCTCACCCGACCGCGACGATCGGTGCAATGGGGAGCGCTCCCCGGGCTGCGGGCATACTCGAGACGTCCGGTCCGAGCACCTGGGGAAGGTATGACGCTGAGCCCGCCACGCCACTACCTGACCCTCGCGTCACCGGCCACGGCCGAGATCGAGGTCAAGCGGTCGCGGTTCGTCTGCGACGTCGGGCCGGCGTCGTCGGAGGAGTCGGCGCGGCTGTTCGTCGAGCAGGTTCGCTCGCGCAGTCGGGACGCCCGACACCACTGCACCGCCTTCGTGCTCGGGGCCGACGGTGCAACTCGCCGCAGCAACGACGACGGCGAGCCCTCGGGCACGGCAGGCGCCCCCATGCTCGACGTCCTCACCGGGCGCGGCCTGACGGAGGTCGTGGCCGTCGTGACCCGCTGGTTCGGCGGGACGCTGCTCGGCACCGGCGGCCTCATCCGCGCCTACGGTGACGCCGTGTCGGCAGCCGTCGACGCCGGGACCGTGGTGACCATCGAGCGGCGCGAGGGGCTCGTCGTCACGGTCAGCGGCCTCGACGGGCCCCGCGTCGAGAACGCCCTGCGCGGGCAGCCGGGCTGTGCCGTCACCTCGACGAGCTGGGGCGTGAGCGAGCTCGTCCTCGAGCTCGCGGTCGCGCCCGGCACCGGGGAGTCCGTGCGCGGACTCGTCGGCGCCCTCACCGCAGGCGCGGGAGTGGTCGCCGACGGACGCGGGTCGTGGGTCCGGCTCACGTCTACGTAGTCGCGTGGTCAGGTCCCGCCGGCGGTCGACGGGCGCGTGAGAGCATGCGTGCATGGGCTTCCACATCGCCAACGAGCCGGCTGCCGACCAGGTCCTCGACGAGCACCCGTTCGCCGTCGTCGTCGGGATGATGCTCGACCAGCAGTACGGCATGGAGCACGCCTTCCGTGGCGGCTACAAGGTGCTGAGCCGCTTCGGCACGCTCGACCCCGCGGCCATCGCGGCTGCCGACCCCGACGAGTTCAAGGCGATGGCCAGCACCCCGCCGGCCATCCACCGGTTCCCGGGATCGATGGCAGCGCGCCTGCAGGAGCTCGCCGCCCTCGTCGAGGACCGCTACGACGGTGACGTCACCCGCCTCTGGACCGAGGCGAGCACCGGCAAGGAGCTGCTGCGGCGCGTGCAGGAGCTGCCCGGCTTCGGCAAGCAGAAGGCCCAGATCTTCGTGGCGCTGCTGGCCAAGCAGCTCGGTGTCCGGCCCGAGGGCTGGGAGTCGGCGGCCGGCGACTACGCCCTCGACGGTTTCCGGTCGGTGGCCGACGTCGTGGACGCCGACTCGCTGCTCAAGGTACGAGAGTTCAAGCAGGCGAAGAAGGCCGAGGCAAAGGCCACACAAGAGGCCTGAGACACACACTTCTCCGCACGTATGCCGCTGGGCTCGCTTCTCGTGGAAGCGAGCCCAGCGGCATACGTGGTCTCAGGCGAAGCCTGACCGCAGATCAGTCGGCGAGGAACCCGAGCAGGTCAGCGCGCGTGAGCACCCCGATCGGCTTGCCGTCCTCGACGACGAGGATCGCGTCGGAGTCCTCGAGCTCCTTGCGCGCCGCGGACACGGGCGAGCCCGCCCCGACGAGCGGCAGGCCCGGCTCCATGTGCTTCTCGACGGAGTCCGCGAGGTGCGCGTGGCCGGTGAAGAGGGCTGCGAGCAGGGCTCGCTCGCTGACGGAGCCCGCGACCTCACCCGACATGACGGGCGGCTCGGCCTTGACGACGGGCATCTGCGAGACGCCGTACTCGCGCAGGATCTGCACCGCGTCGCGGATCGTCTCGTTGGGGTGCGTGTGCACGAGGGCCGGCATGTCGCCCGACTTGCCGCGCAGGACCGAGCCGACGGTCTCCTCGGTGTGGTCGTTGAGGAAGCCGTAGGAGTGCATCCACTCGTCGTTGAAGATCTTGCTCATGTAGCCGCGGCCCGAGTCGGGCAGGAGGACGACCATGACGGCGTCCTCGGGCAGGTCCTTCGCGGCGCGGAGCGCGGCCACGACGGCCATGCCGCACGAGCCACCGACGAGCAGTCCCTCCTCACGGGCGAGGCGACGGGTCATCTCGAACGAGTCGGCGTCACTGACGGCGATGACCTCGTCGACGACGGACGGGTCGTAGGCGCCGGGCCAGAAGTCCTCACCGACACCCTCGACGAGGTACGGACGACCGGTGCCGCCGGAGTAGACGGACCCCTCGGGGTCGGCGGCGATGATGCGGACGGCGCCGTCGCTGACCTCCTTGAGGTACTTGCCGGTGCCGCTGATCGTGCCGCCGGTGCCGGCGCCCGCGACGAAGTGCGTGATCCGGCCGTCGGTGTCGCGCCAGATCTCGGGGCCGGTCGTCAGGTAGTGGCTGTTGGGGCCCTCGGGGTTGTAGTACTGGTTCGGCTTCCACGCGCCGTCGATCTCGCGCACGAGGCGGTCGGAGACGGAGTAGTAGGAGTCGGGGTGCTCGGGCTCGACCGCCGTCGGGCACACGACGACCTCGGCGCCGTAGGCCTTGAGCACGTCCCGCTTGTCCTGGCTCACCTTGTCCGGGCAGACGAACACGCAGTGGTAGCCGCGGCGCTGCGCGACGAGGGCGAGGCCCACACCCGTGTTGCCGCTCGTCGGCTCGACGATCGTGCCGCCGGGCTTGAGCAGCCCCTCGCGCTCCGCGGCCTCGACCATGCGCAGCGCGATGCGGTCCTTGACCGAGCCGCCGGGGTTGAAGTACTCGACCTTCGCCAGCACCGTGCACCTCACCCCCGCGTCCGCGACGACGGAGCCGAGCTTGACCAGGGGCGTGTTGCCGACGAGGTCGGCGACGTTCTCTGCGTACTTCACGCGCCCATCCTAGGAGGGCCGTCCCACTGATCGAGACACGCGGCCGCCCCAATGCCCCGGCCGCTGCCCCTGAAGGCCGCCGAACCCGGCACGGACCGTCGAGCCCGGGCGTTACCGTGGTGATCCGGGACGGGCAGCGGACCACGACACAGGAGGGGGCTTCGGGATGGGGCGTGCACGACGCGCGCGCAAGATCGCGCAGGCAGCCGCCTACGGCGGCGGGGTGGGCGTCGCGGGCCTCGGCGCACTCGGCGCCCTCGGCTACGGGATCCTGCGCGTCGAGGCGATGATGGCCCGCCGCATCGTGGGCCAGCGCTTCGAGGGCGCCCCCTCGGACAGCGGCGACTACGGCTCCGGCTCGGGAGCCGCCCTGCGGTTCGTCGTGCTGGGCGACTCGACCGGCGTCGGGATGGGCGCGGACCACCCGCACCAGACGATCGGGGCGACCATCGCCAACGGCATCGCCGCCTTCAGCGGCCGTCCGGTCGAGCTGACCAACGTCGCGGTGATCGGCGCCGAGTCCCCCGGCCTCGACGAGCAGGTCGAGCGCGTCCTCGCAGCCGTACCAGAGCCAGACGTCGCCGTCATCATGATCGGCGCCAACGACGTGACCCACCGCATCGACAGGTCCGTCGCCGTGCGCCATCTCGAGATGGCGGTGCGCAGCCTCCGCGAGGCCGGTGCCGAGGTCGTCGTCGGCACGTGCCCTGATCTCGGGGCCATCGAGCCCGTGCCGCAGCCGCTGCGCCTGCTCGCGCGCCGTTGGTCCCGCGACCTTGCCGCCGCCCAGACGGTGGCCGTCGTGGAGGCCGGCGGCCGAGCGGTGTCGGTCGGCGACCTGCTGAGCGAGGCCTTCTCCGCCGAGCCGCACGTGATGTTCAGCCAGGACCGCTTCCACCCGAGCCCCGCCGGCTACGCCCGGGTCGCCGCGGCCCTGTTGCCGAGCGTGAGCGCGGCCCTCGACCTCTTCGGCGAGCGCAGCACGCCGACGGAGCCGAACCTGCGGCGTGGTGAGAGCGTCGGGCCGCTCGCCGTGGCTGCGACGAGAGCCGTCACCCAGCCCGGCACCGAGGTCGCTCCGGCCGAGGTCGGCGGCCAGTCCCGCGGGGCCCACGGGCGCTGGGCGGTGCTGCTGCACCGGATCCGCCCGACCGTGCCGGCACCCGTCCACGTGGGCGCCGCGGCGCAGGGTGCCGCCGACGACGGCGCGGGCGTCCGCCCCGGGACGGACGGGACGGCATACGCCCCCGTCGGCACCACCGACGACACCGCTCACGACACCGTCGGCGACGCCGTCCTGCGCTGACCCTCCCGATGGTGGACGCCGGGCCGTGGCCCGACGAAAGGGGCCGCCCGCCGGTGCGGACGACCCCTTCGTGAGTGCTGGGAATCAGCTGATCTTCATGACCTGACTCGCCTCGGGGGCCTTGATGCCGAGGTCCTCGTTCCACTTGGAGAAGTCGAGCTGGCCCGGGCTGTCCGACGAGCCCGTGAAGCGCACGACCTCGGACTTGTCCTTCGAGACGTAGAGGGCGCCCTCGCTCTTGCCCTTCTTGTCGGTCAGGACCCAGCAGTCCACGCCGCCCACGTTCTCGCTCCCGACGGTGGGGGCGAGCTGCTGCGGGGTGACCGCGCCGAACGCCTTCTCGAGGAAGCTCTTCAGGCTGAGGCTCTCGGTCATCGAGCCCGCGGACGACGGGGCCTTGATGAACTTGTCACCGGCCTTCTGGACCGAGGCCGGCGCGCCCTGCTTCTTCCAGAAGGTCGCGTCGCCCTGGATGTAGACGCCGTCGGCGACGGAGATGACGCGGGCCTTGCCGTCGCCCTCCATCTCGATGGAGATGTCGGCGGTCTTGCCGTCGCTCGTGCCCTTGAAGTCGATCTTGATCGTCTTGCCGCTCTGGTCGACCTGCCCGACGAAGGCGCCCGACGTCGCGGCGAGCGCGTTCGTCTTGGCCTTGTCGAGGATGTCCGACGCCTGCGAGCCGGTGCTGCTCTGGGTCGTCGTCGAGCTCGTGGTGCCGGCCGGCGTCGACGCGCCGGCGCTGGCGGAGCTGCTGGCGCCGGTGGCGGGCGTCTCGGACTTCGAGCAGGCCGCGGCGCCGAGGCTGATCGCGATCGCGCCGGACACGGCGACGACGCGAGTCGTGAAGGTCTTCATGGTGGGCGAGCCCCCTGGTTGTCGGATGGTCCGGCGTGAGTGCCCGGACCCGGTGCGACGCCTGCGGCGCCGGCATTTCCACCCTAACGGTCGTGCGGGCGGACCCCGGAGTCGTACCCGCTTGGCGGGCCCGACCTGACGGCGGCCCAGCGGGCGGGCGAGACGCACGTCATGGCCGACGCCCTGTCCAACCGGTGCGAGGACGTCCTACCATCGTGGGGACTGAGCAAGCGCTTAGTCGCCCGTTGCACCGCTGGCGGGCCGTCGATGCTGCACCAGGAGATCCCCCGTGACCGAAGCCGTCATCGTCTCGACCGCCCGCTCGCCGTTCGGCCGTGCCTTCAAGGGCTCGCTCAAGGAGGTCCGTCCCGACGACCTCGCCGCCACGGTCATCCAGGCCGCGCTCGACAAGGTGCCCGCCCTCGACAAGCGCCTCGTCGAGGACCTCTACCTCGGCTGCGCCGAGCCGTCGGGACGCCACGGCTCCAACATGGCCAAGGTCGTCGCCACGCTCCTCGACATCGACGCGACCCCCGCCGCCACGATCAACCGCTTCTGCGCCTCCTCTGCCCAGACGACGCGGATGGCCTTCCACGCGATCAAGGCCGGCGAGGGCGACATCTTCATCTCGGCCGGCGTCGAGTGCGTCTCGCAGTACACCGACTGGGCCGGCGCGGGCGGCGCCAAGGAGGACCAGCAGAACGGCCGCTTCTCCGAGGCCCAGGCCCGCACGAAGCGCATCGCCGAGACCAACGAGACGTGGACCGACCCCCGCGAGCAGGGGCTGCTGCCCGACATCTACATCTCGATGGGTCAGACGGCCGAGAACGTCGCGACGGCCTACGGCATCTCCCGCGAGCGCCAGGACGAGTGGGGCGTGACGTCGCAGAACCGCGCCGAGGCAGCCCTCGGCCGCGGCTTCTTCGACTGGGAGATCACGCCGGTCACCAAGCCCGACGGCACCGTCGTCACGAAGGACGACGGCCCCCGCGCCGGCGTGACCCTCGAGGCCGTGCAGGGTCTCAACCCGGTCTTCCGCCAGCAGGGCACCGTCACGGCCGGCAACTGCTGCCCGCTCAACGACGGCGCCGCGGCCCTCGTCATCATGAGCGACACCAAGGCCAAGGAGCTCGGCCTCGAGCCGCTCGCCCGCGTCGTCTCGACGGCCGCGACCGGCCTGTCCCCCGAGATCATGGGCCTCGGCCCGGTCGACGCGACCAACCTCGCGCTCAAGCGTGCCGGCCTCTCGATCGGCGACATCGACCTCTACGAGATCAACGAGGCCTTCGCCGCGCAGGTCATCGGCTCGGCCGACCAGATCGGCATGGACTACGACAAGCTCAACGTCAACGGCGGTGCCATCGCCATCGGCCACCCCTTCGGCGCGACCGGCGCCCGCATCACCGGCACGCTCATCAACGCGCTGCGCGAGCGTGACGGCCAGTTCGGCCTCGAGACGATGTGCGTCGGCGGCGGCCAGGGCATGGCCGTCATCTTCGAGCGTCTCAGCTGACGCACTCCCCAGAACCACGTCGAGTGGGCACCTACCCCGCGGGGTAGGTGCCCGCTCGACGTCTGCCCGAGGCGTCCTGAGAATGGAATGCGCGATGATCCTGCATGCGGTGGGGTGATCACCCCACCGGACGCAGGATCATCGGCGAGATCATCCGCCAGCTGACGCGTCCAGAGCGGGCAGCCGGCTAGAGGGAGCGGCGTATGCCGGCCAGCTCGGCCGCGACCGGCGTCGGGTCCGTGCCGGGCTCGGCCCGGAACACGTCGAAGACCATGACGGTCAGCTGGTCCATGACCGCGGCCGGGCCGAGGTCGGGTACGGGGCGTGCCGCGACCCCGCGGGCCTCGGCGACGCGGTCGGCGAGCGACTGCACGAGGACCCGGACGGACGGCATACGCGAAAGCGCGTGGTCGAGCGGTAGCTGGTGCCACCGCTCGACCACGCGCCGGAGCTCGTCGGACACCTCGTGCGGGGTCGGCGAACCCACGCCGTGAGGCGTCACGAGGGCGTCAGTCGCGCAGACGCGCGAAGAGACGGACGAACTCGATGTAGAGCCAGACGATCGAGACGATCAGGCCGTGCGCGAGCAGCCAGGAGTACTTCTTCGGCGCACCCACCCGGACAGCGTTGTCGATCGTGTCGAAGTCGATGGCCAGGGAGTACGACGCCAGGCCGACGCCGAGGATCGACAGGCCGATGCCCAGCGGGCCACTGCCACCGAAGCCCCAGCCGTCGATGACGCCCGTCATGAGCAGCACGACCTGGAGCAGGGAGAAGAGGCCGTAGCCGACGATGGCGAAGAAGAACATCCGGCGGGTCTTGTCGTTGACCTTGACGAAGCCCGTCGCGTAGCCGACGTACATCGCGACGAAGACGCACAGCGTCGCGAGGACGGCCATCTGGACGACGCCGTCGTACTGCGGGATCGACGCGACGTACTGGCTGAAGGCGCCGAGGAAGGCACCCTGCAGCACGGCGTAGACCATGAGCAGCGGCACCGACACCTTCTTCATGAAGGCGATGACGAAGCCGAGGATCAGCGTGCCGAACATGCCGCCGAGCCAGAACGGCAGCGTCATGTCGGTGTTGGCCGCCGTCCAGAACCACGACACGCCGGCGACGGCGACCGTGACGACGAAGAGCGTGAGGCTCTTGACGACGACGTCGTCGACCGTGACGCGACCGGTGTCGACCGGACCCGCGCTCTGCTGGGCGTACATCTCGTTGAGCTGCTGCGCCGTCATCGCGTCCTGGGTCGCATAGCCCGTGGTCGCGGCCTGCGTGCCCTGCTGCGCCGGCTGCTGCGGACTGCCCTGGGGCGCGCCGAAACCGGCGTAGCGCTCCTTCTCGATCTGCTTGTTGAGCCGGTCGAAGACCGGGTTTCCACCTGCCATGTGAGTGCGCTCCTAAAAGCACTGGGTGCCACGACCCGCGAATGGGCGTGACGACTGTCCCCAAGACTAAGCGAACGCACCCCACCGGAAGGTTCCCGGACGCGGTTTCCGTGCGTCCGTGGCGTGCGCGTCCGGGCGCGGGGGGCCCGTCGGCACCGGCTGGCGCCACGGCATACTGGGGCTCCCGCCCCCGTAGCCCAATCGGCAGAGGCAGGCGACTTAAAATCGCCAACGGTGAGGGTTCGAGTCCCTCCGGGGGTACGTCACGGGCGTCAGCTGTCCGGGCACGGTTCGGTAACGCCCTGCTCACGCCTTGGCGAGACGCGGCGACCATCGGGTCGCTCCGCCTAGACTGGGCCGAGAGAACGAGGTCCAGGGGCCTGCCTACGAGCTCCTCATGGACCGTGCGTGCCCACGGGTGCGGACCCCTCACCACATGAAGGAGCAGCGGGTGCTGGAGCATCGTGTCGCCGGCGCGACAACAGCTGCTCCCACACGCACGTCGTGGTCGCTCGACCCACGGGTCTCCGCGTTCGGCGACCGACTCGCCGCGGCCCTGCGCCGCACGTGGGCCGACCCGATGGTCCGGCGCGGCACGCTCGGCACGACGCTCGTGGCCGCCGGCTCGATCAGCCCCGCCTTCCTGCCGGCCGACACCTTCGAGCTGCCCGCCTCGCCGCTCATCGAGCGCTTCGGCCTGGAGTGGCTCGGCACTGGCGCCGGCCGGGTCCTCACGACGATCCTGCTCGCCGTCGGCATGGCCCTGCTCGTCGACGCCTGGCTGCGGATGCGCCCGGTGCACGGCCGGAAGGCACCCTCGCTGGCGTGGCTGCTGTGGAGCCTGCCGATCATGCTCGCGCCGCCGCTCTTCAGCCGCGACGCCTACAGCTACGCCGCGCAGGGCCAGATCGTCCTGCGCAACATGGACCCGTATGCCGTCGGCCCCTTCTGGGTGCCGGGTCCGTTCGCCGACCAGGTCGACCCGATGTGGGTCGACACGCCCGCGCCCTACGGTCCGCTGGCGCTGCAGGTGCAGCACCTGGTCGTCAGCGTCTTCCCCGAGAACGCCTACGTGTCGGCCCTCGCCATGCGCGTGCCTGCGCTGCTCGCGGTCGGCCTGCTCGCCTACGCCCTCCCCCGCCTCGCCGAGCGCTACGGCGTCAGTGGCCGCCACGCCCTGTGGCTGGGCGTGCTCAACCCGCTCGTCATCATGCACTTCGTCGGCGGCGCCCACGGCGATGCCGTCATGGTCGCCCTCGTCACGCTCGCGCTGCTCCTCGGCAGCCGGGGCCAGTTCGTCACGGCCGCCGTCACGATCGCCGCGGCCGCCGCCTACAAGCAGACCGCCGTGCTCGCCCTCATCGGGATCGTCGGCATGGCGTTGCAGGCCCAGACCGGCCTCGCGCCCGGGGCCTCCGCCCGGCTGCGGGCGATGGTCCGCCACGGCCTCGTCTACGGCGGCTTCACCGCTGCCACGTTCACCGTGATCACGGCCGTGTCGGGTCTGGGCTGGGGCTGGATCCCCAACCTGTCCGTGCCGGTCTCGCTGCGCTCGATGCTGTCGCCTCCGACGTTCGTCGGCAGCGCCGTCGAGTGGCTGCTGCGGCTGGCCGGCATGCCCGAGAGCGTGACGTCCGCGCCGGTTCCGATCGCCCAGACGATCGGCCTGCTCGCGGGTCTCGCCGGCATCGCCTGGATCACCTGGCGGGTGGCGCCCCGCAACCCGGTGCTGGCCACGGCCGGCGCGCTGCTCGTGCTGTGCGCCTCGGGGCCCGTCATCCACCCGTGGTACCTCCTGTGGGGCGGGCTGCTCCTCGCCGCCGTGCGCCTGTCGGCCAAGCACCTGCGCGCCGTCGTCTTCGTCACCCTCTTCTTCGTCACCTACGGCGTCGTCGACGCAACGGTCTCCAACGGCACGTGGGCGCTGGGGGTCTCGGCCGCCCTGTGGATGGCCGCGAGGTGGCGCGCCAACCGCCGGCGCGCGCACGAGCAGTCCGACGAACCCGTGCTCGCCGCGGCGCTCCCCCGCCGCTGACCCCGGCTGACGGTCGCCACGTCCTCGCGTCGGCTCGGCTCAGCCGCGTCGCGCTGCGCTCAGGGCGATGCCGTCGAGGATGTCGTGCTCGGAGGTGATGACCTCCGTGACGCCGGCGCGGTCGACGACCCGCTCGACGACCCGCCGCCACACGAGGCCCCCGGCTCCGATGACGTCGACGCGGCCCGGGTGCATGTAGGGCAGCTCGGCACGCTGCGCGCGCGGCATGGCCAGCAGCTCGTCGCACGCGACGACCATGTCGGCCGGCGCGGACCGGGCGAGGTGGATGCGCTCCGGGTCGTATGCCGTGAGGCGCAGCAGGTGCGCGGTGATCGTCGTGACGCTGCCGGCCAGGCCGACGAGGGTCGCGACACCGTCGATCGGCACGACGGACTCGGCGAGGTCGAGGGCGGCGTCGATGTCGCGCGTCGCCGCCCCGATCTCGCCGTCGGTGGGCGGGTCGCTCACGAGGTGCCGCTCGGTCATGCGCACGCAGCCGATGTCGACCGACCGGGCCGACTCGACGTGGTCGGTGCCCCGCACCAGCTCGGTCGAGCCGCCGCCGAGATCGACGACGAGGTAGGGGCCCGCGACGCCCTGTGCGGCCAGGCCACTCGTGGCACCGGCGAACGAGAGCGCGGCCTCCTCGTCGCCCGAGACGACCTCGGGTGAGACCTCGGAGCCGTAGTGCTCGGTGAAGGCCGTGCGCACGCCCTCGATGAAGTCCGAGGCGTTGCGCGCGTCGCGGGACGCCGAGGTGGCGACGAAGCGCACACGAGCGGCGCCCAGGTCACGGCACACGGCGGCATACTCCCGCGTCATGGCGAGCGTGCGCTCCATCGACTCGGGCGCGATGACGCCGGTGCGGTCGACACCGTGGCCGAGACGGACGATCTCCATCCTGCGCAGGACGTCGGTGAGCGCCCCGGTGCCGGGGTCGACGTCGGCGACGAGCAGGCGGATCGAGTTGGTGCCGCAGTCGATCGCGCCGACGCGGACCGTCGCGCCGTCGGCGCCCGTGGTGTCACTCATCGCCGGCCTCCTTCGCGGCGGCGTCCTCGGCCGCGTGCAGGGCAGCGCACGACGTGGGCCGCCACCAGTCCTCGAGCATCGCGAGCGCCTCGTCACCGAGCGGGTTGACCCCCGGACCGGCGGCGAGCGAGTGTCCGACCAGGACGTGGAGGCACTTGACGCGGGTCGGCATGCCACCCGCTGAGACACCGTCGATCTCGGGCACGTCACCCAGCTCGGCACGTTGCGCGAGGTAGTGCTCGTGGGCCTTCGCGTAGGCCGCGGCGAGCTCCTCGTCACGGCCGAGACGCTCGGTCATCTCCTTCATGACGCCCGCCGTCTCGAGGGTGCTCACCGCGCCGGTGAGGCGCGGGCACGTCGCGTAGTACGTCGTCGGGAAGGGGGTGCCGTCGGGCAGGCGGGGCTCGGTGCGCAGCACGTCGGGCTCGCCGCACGGGCACCGGTGCGCCACCGCGGCCACACCGCGCGGGCGCCGCCCGAGCTGGCGCTCGACGGCGTCGAGGTCAGCCGTCTCGACGGACGGCTGGGACGGACGGGCGGGGTTGCTCACGCGGGTGCTCACTTCTCGGTCTGGCTGGGACTGACCGCGGTCACTTGGTGCGCGTGACCCCGGCCGTGGGTCGGTCGGCGATCTGCACCGACTGCCACACCTTGCCGTACCAGGGCGATGCGGCGTTGGCCAGGGGTGCGGCCACGACCGGGCGCTGGGGCGCCGGAGCGCTCGCCCGGTCGGCGGCAGGGTCGATGACGGTGTAGGCGCGGTCGCCCACGCGGACGAACTTGAGGCGCTCCCGCGCCTGGACCTCGATGTAGGCCGGGTCCTTCCACAGGGCCGCCTGACGCTCGAGCTGCTGGACGCTCTCGCGCTGCTCGGCGACCTTGTCCTGCAGGGCCGCCGTGTCGCCTCGCTGCTGCACGAGCGAGCGCAACGTCGGCACGATCGTCACGGCGAGCATGACGAGGATGCCGATCAGGATCGCTCCGCGCACCCAGGCCGTCGAGGCCGAGGGCGGGGCGGCCTGCGGCGTGCGTGGGCGTGCCGCCAGCGCCGGGCGCTCCTTGCCCGCTCCCGGGCGGCTCGCGCGGGACGCACCGGGGCGTGACTGGCCCGGGCGGGTCGCCGACGAGCGGGGCGCGCCGGCGCGGCCACCCGACCGCGTGGAGGAGGGGCGCCCGGTGGACGTGCCGCCCGTTGACGCTGCCGTCACGGCCCCGGACGAGGCCGGCGGCTTGGCGGGCGGCTTCGAGCCGGACTTCGGGGCCGGCTTCGAGCTCGGCTTCGAGCTCGGCTTCGAGCTCGGCGTGGGTCGGGCGGCGGTCGGCCGCGCGCCACCGCCCGGGCGACCCGTCGACGACGGGCGGCCCGGGCGGGACGGCGTGCGGTCGGCCACGAGGTCAGCTCTCGGCGCCGAAGCGGCTCGCGTCGAAGCGCGGGAAGGCTCCCGTGCCGGCGTAAACCGCAGCGTCGTCGAGCTCCTCCTCGATGCGCAGCAGCTGGTTGTACTTCGCGACGCGCTCGGACCGGGCCGGGGCGCCGGTCTTGATCTGGCCGCAGTTGGTGGCGACGGCGAGGTCGGCGATGGTGACGTCCTCGGTCTCGCCGGAGCGGTGGCTCATCATGCAGCGGTAGCCGTTGCTCTGCGCCAGCGTCACGGCGTCGAGCGTCTCGGTGAGCGTGCCGATCTGGTTGACCTTGACGAGCAGGGCGTTGGCGGTGCCGGTGGAGATGCCACGGCCGAGGCGCTCGGGGTTGGTGACGAAGAGGTCGTCGCCGACGATCTGGACCTTGCTGCCGAGCAGCTCGGTCATGGACTTCCAGCCGTCCCAGTCCTCCTCGTTGAGGGGGTCCTCGATGGAGACGAGCGGGTAGGCGTCGACGAGCTCCGCGTAGTAGGCCACCATCTCGGCGGCCGACTTGCTGGCGCCCTCGAAGGCGTAGGAGCCGTCCTCGAAGAACTCGGACGCCGCGACGTCGAGCGCGAGGGCGATGTCGCGGCCGGGCTCGTACCCGGCGGCCTTGATCGCCTCGAGGATGAGGTCGAGCGCGGCGCGGTTGGACTCGAGGTTCGGGGCGAAGCCGCCCTCGTCGCCGAGGCCCGTGGCGAGGCCACGCTCGCTCAGGACCTTCTTGAGCGCGTGGTAGACCTCGGCACCCCAGCGCACGGCCTCACGGAAGGTCGGTGCGCCGATGGGCGCGATCATGAACTCCTGGATGTCGACGTTGGAGTCGGCGTGCGACCCACCGTTGAGGATGTTCATCATCGGGACGGGCAGCACGTGGGCGTTGGGGCCGCCGACGTAGCGGAAGAGGGGCAGACCCGCCGACTCGGCCGCGGCGTGCGCGACGGCCAGCGAGACGCCGAGGATGGCGTTGGCGCCGAGGTTCTCCTTGTTCGCCGAGCCGTCGAGCGCCATCATCTCGGCGTCGATGAGCCGCTGCTCGCTCGCGTCGAAGCCGACGAGGCGCGGGTTGATCTCCTCGATGACCGCGTCGACGGCCTGCTCGACACCCTTGCCGAGGTAGCGACCCTTGTCGCCGTCCCGACGCTCGGACGCCTCGAAGGCGCCGGTGGAGGCGCCGGACGGGACGGCCGCGCGAGCGAACGTGCCGTCGTCGAGACGGATCTCGACCTCGACGGTGGGGTTGCCGCGCGAGTCCAGGATCTCGCGGGCGCCAATCTCCTCAATGCTGGCCACTTGGCTCTCCTGTGCTGGTACTGCTCGAGATGGATGTGGAGGGTCGCGACGAACGCGATCCACGGCTCCGTGCGTGTCGGGGCGCACCGTTCGCGATGGTCACGACCCACGCGCACGCCGAGCACCGGTGCTGGGGACGAGCCTAGCCCGTGGGGGTCGCGGGCCGTCGGAGCGACCCGGCATACGGGCAGGTGTAATGCCAAGCGGCACAGACCGGTACGTATCGGGCACGGGGACAAAAGAGTCTCTATCCGGCAATTCTTTTTTACTGTTTCCTTACCGAAGCCTGACCAGTTGCAGGCATACTCACAACTAACCATCCGGGGGGGTGGAGCTGGTCGTGAATAGGGCACCAGTGGGTGCCGGGGGTGGGGTGTGGACATGGGTCAACCCATGCGCGAGTCGGGGGTCGTACTACTGGATGTGAGCGCGCGTCCTGTGACGCAGCCGCTCAGTGAGAGGGGTCGGGGGCAGCGCCTGCTGCAGCTGGGGATAGCAGGCGGTGACCTCGTCATCATCTCGGCGGCGACCGCGCTGGCGGCCGTCGGGCGCACGAGACTCGAGATCTTCGAGTTCTCGAACGACGTCAACCAGGTCGCCCAGTCGGTCGGCCTGTGGATCGTGGTCGCGTGGATGCTCGCCAACCTGGCGCTCGGCACCTACACGAGCAGCCATCTCGGCGTCGGCACGATCGAGTACGCCAGGGTGTGCAGCGCCGCCGGCCTCACGGCCGGGGCCATCGGCATCCTCAGCTACCTGACGAAGTTCGACCTCTCGCGAGGCTTCTTCGTGCTGATCTTCGCCATCGGGCTGCCGACGGTGCTGCTGTGGCGCTGGTACGCGCGCCGTCTGGTGCACCACGCCCACCTGGGCGGACACCTGCTGACGCGGGTGCTCATCTCCGGCTCGGTCTCACACGTCGACGACGTCGCCGCGGTGCTCGAGCGGGAGCAGTGGCTCGGCTACCGCATCGTCGGCGCCCTGGTGCCGTCGTCGCAGCCCGCCAGAACGACGCCGAAGGGGGTGCCGGTCGTCGGCACCACGGCCGAGACGGCCTCGTCGGTCCTCGCCGAGAAGGCCGACATGGTCGTCTTCACCGAGGGGGCGTTCCCGTCGGCGACCGACTTCCGCCGCATCGCGTGGGACCTCGAGGGGCACCAGGTGCAGATGGCGGTCGTCCCGAGTCTCAGCGACATCAGCTCGGGCCGGATGGCCATGCGACCCGTCGGCGGCCTGCCCCTCGTGCACGTCGAGCAGCCCCAGAGCCTGGGCGCCTCCCGCGGCCTCAAGCGTGCCTTCGACTTCGTCGGTGCCACCCTGCTGCTGCTGCTCGCGGCCCCGGTCATGATCGTCTTCGCGATCGCCACGAAGCTGCAGGACGGCGGCCCGGTCCTCTTCCGTCAGACCCGTGTCGGTCGCGAGGGGGAGCTCTTCGAGTGCCTCAAGTTCCGGAGCATGGTCGTGGACGCCGAGGCGAAGCTCTCGAGCATCACGCACCTCAACCAGAACGCCGACGGCGTGCTCTTCAAGGCGCAGCGGGACCCGCGGATCACCAAGGTCGGGGCGTTCATGCGTCGCTACTCCATCGACGAGCTGCCCCAGCTGATCAACGTCGTGAACGGCGACATGAGCCTCGTCGGCCCACGTCCCGCCCTGCCGGCGGAGGTGCGCCGCTACGTTCCCGACGTCCAGCGACGACTCCACGTCCGGCCCGGCATGACCGGCCTGTGGCAGGTGTCCGGCCGCAGCGACCTCTCGTGGGACGACACCGTGCGCCTCGACCTCTACTACGTCGACAACTGGTCCATCGTGCAGGACCTGTCCATCATGGCCAAGACGATCCACGCGGTCTTCCGGCCGAACGGCGCCTACTGAGGCAGCCCCCGAGGACGTATGCCGTCCGCTCGGCTCAGGCGTCGCAGGAGGCTTCTCCGGTCGCAGGGTCCGTGGCACTCGTGGCACTCGCGGCGCTCGCGGCGTCGAGGCGTCGGAGGGTCTCGCGCAGGGCCGCCTCGGCGTCGACACCCTCGGCCCTCGCCCGACGGACGAGGTCGAGCAGTCGGGCGCCGAGGTCGCCGCCGGCGACGGCCGCGTCGACGAGGTCCTCGCGGCCGGACCGGTTCAGGCGCGAGACGTACTTCTCCGCCCGGGCCAGGGCCGGGAGCGCCGCGGGGACACCCTCGAGCGGGTGCAACCGGTGCTGCTTCTCGCCGGCCTTGATCATCTCCCAGTTGGCCTCGACGGCCTCGGCGGTCTCGGCGTCGACGTCCGCGAAGACGTGCGGGTGGCGACGCACGAGCTTGTCGACGAGACCTCCGGCCACGTCGTCGATGTCGAAGGGCTCGCTCGGGTGCTCCTGCGCCACGCGGGCCTGGAACGCGATCTGGAGCAGCAGGTCGCCGAGCTCCTCCTGCATGTGCGTCGGGTCACCGCTCTCGATGGCCTCGATCGCCTCGTGGGCCTCCTCCAGGAGGTAGGGCACGAGCGAGGCGTGCGTCTGCTTCGCGTCCCACGGGCACCCGCCCGGCGAGCGCAGGCGGTCCATGACCGCGACGACGTCGAGCAGGCGCGAACCCGGCACGTCGAAGGAGCCAATGAGCAGCTCGACGTCGGGCGGTTCTGGGAGCCGGGTCACCTCGACGGCGATGGCATCGCTGAGACCCGGGTCGCCGTCCGAGGAGCCGACCCACACGACGTCACCGACCTCGGAGGCAGTGACGAGGTCGCGGGCGAGGTCGGCCGGGTGCCCCTCCTCGCGGGACAGCACCTCGACACCGGCCTCGACCAGCGCGGCGACCTGCGGCTCGTCGGGACGGCCCCACACGGCATACGCCTGCTCGAGAGTGCTCCACGCCTCACGCGTGAGCAGTCCCGGGGCGATGCGCGGGGTCGTGACGAGCAGGACGACGCGGGCGGTCACGACGGCGACGCAGGACTACTGGGCGGGGGCCGGCGCAGGGGCCGGCGCGGTGGCCGGAGCAGCGTTGGCGGCCGGCTTGACCCAGTTGGGCGTCTGCTGGCCGAGCGTGAAGTAGACCGGGCCCTGGTCGGACGGCACGACCGAGCCGTACTTCGGGTTGACCGAGATGTTCGCCTTCTTGAGGTCGGCGCGGTAGGCGGCGACGTCGGCCGGCGTCATCTTCTGCGACTGGATGAGAGCGACCGCCGCGACGAACTCCTTCGTCGTGTCGGTGGCTCCGGGGATCGAGGAGATGACCGAGGCATACGTCTCGTCGGGCTTCCAGCTGCCCGAGGTGGCGACCGCGTCCTTGAGCAGCGGGGCCGCGACGAGGGCCGTGACGACGATGTTCTCGGCGAAGTCGAGCTTGGCGGCCTTGAGCTGATCGAACGTCTCACGGACGTCGGACTCGTGGATGACCTTGCCGTTGACGACGGCGGCAGCCTGCTGGCGCGTCTCGAAGCCGCACCCGCCGAGCAGCGACACGGCACCGAGCGCAGCGACGCCGACCACGGCCGCGCGCCTCGCGGGATGAGCAGACCAAGCCTTCACGAATTTCCTCCTCTGGCGGATGCGTCTGACATCCTACGGTGCTCCCACGGCAGACCTGGCCGCACCCGACGATGCGGACGACGCCGACGATGCTGCCGCGATGTCGTCGAGCAGGACGGCCTGGATCAGCTGCCGCGCCCACGTCAGCACCTCGACGTCGCGCAGCGGCTTGCCCCCGACCCGCGCCGTCATCGGGACGGGGACGAGGATGGTGCCGAGGGCCTCCTTGACGAGCGTGCCCGGGTAGAGGCGCATGAGCCGCAGCTGCTGGCTGTCGCGGAGCTCCTTGACCGGGCCGAAGCGCACGACCTTGCCCTGGACCCCGATGTCGCCGATGCGGGCGGCGCGGGCCACGACCCGCAGCCGGGCGACCTCGAGGAGGTTCTGCACGGGCTTGGGCGGTGCGCCGTAGCGGTCACGCAGCTCGGCCTCGATCTCGTCGACGGCCTCGAACGTCTCGACCGTCGCCATCTTCTTGTAGGCCTCGAGACGCAGCCGCTCCCCCGGCACGTAGTCGTGGGGCAGGTGCGCGTCGACGGGCAGCTCGATCTTGATCTCGGCCGGCAGGTCGACGGAGTCGCCGCGGAAGTCCGCGACGGCCTCGCCGATGAGCCGGACGTAGAGGTCGAAGCCGACGCCCTGGATGTGACCGGACTGCTCGCCGCCGAGGAGGTTGCCGGCGCCACGGATCTCGAGGTCCTTCATCGCGACGGCCATGCCGGACCCGAGGTCGGTGTTGCTCGCGATGGTGCGCAGCCGGTCGTGGGCCGTCTCGGTCATCGGCTTCTCGGGCGGGTAGAGGAAGTAGGCGTAGGCCCGCTCGCGCCCGCGCCCGACGCGCCCGCGCAGCTGGTGCAGCTGGCTGAGGCCGAGCATGTCGGACCGCTCGACGATGAGGGTGTTGGCGTTGGAGATGTCGAGACCGGTCTCGACGATGGTGGTGCAGACGAGGACGTCGAAGCGCTTCTCCCAGAAGTCCTCGACGACCTGCTCGAGCCGGTGCTCACCCATCTGGCCGTGCGCCGTGGCGATGCGGGCCTCAGGCACGAGCTCGCGCAGGCGGGCGGCCGCCCTCTCGATGCTGCTCACCTTGTTGTGCACGAAGAAGACCTGGCCCTCACGGAGCAGCTCGCGGCGGACGGCCGCGGTGATCTGCTTCTCGTCGTAGGCGCCGACAAAGGTCAGCACCGGGTGACGCTCCTCGGGCGGCGTTGCGAGAGTGGACATCTCGCGGATGCCGGTGACCGCCATCTCGAGCGTGCGCGGGATCGGCGTGGCCGACATCGACAGGACGTCGACCGCCGTGCGCATCGTCTTGAGCAGCTCCTTGTGCTCGACGCCGAAGCGCTGCTCCTCGTCGATGATGACGAGGCCGAGGTCCTTGAACTTCGCGTCCTTGGCGAGCAGCCGGTGCGTACCGATGACGAGGTCGATGGTGCCGTCGGCCATCCCGGCCATGACGTCCTTGGCCTCCTTGTCGCTCTGGAAGCGCGACAGCGAGGCGACCTTGACCGGGAACTGGGCGTAGCGGTCGGCGAAGGTCTGCTGGTGCTGGCTCACGAGGAGCGTCGTGGGCACGAGCACCGCGACCTGCTTGCCGTCCTGGATCGCCTTGAACGCGGCGCGAACCGCGATCTCGGTCTTGCCGTAGCCGACGTCGCCACAGATGAGCCGGTCCATCGGGACCTGCTTCTCCATGTCGGCCTTGACCTCGTCGATGCTGATGAGCTGGTCGGGGGTCTCGACGAAGGAGAAGGCGTCCTCGAGCTCGCGCTGCCAGGGGGTGTCGGGCGCGAAGGCGTGGCCCTTGGTGGCCTGCCGGGCGCTGTAGAGGCGGATGAGGTCGGCCGCGATCTGCTTGACGTAGCGCTTGGCCCGCGACTTGGTCTTGGTCCAGTCCGACCCGCCCATCTTGTTGAGGGTGGGCTCCTCGCCACCGACGTACTTCGTCACCTGGTCGAGCTGGTCGGTGGGGACGAAGAGACGGTCGCCGGGCTGGCCGCGCTTGCTCGGGGCGTACTCGATGACGAGGTACTCGCGCGTCGCGCCGGCGACGGTGCGCTGCATCATCTCGACGAAGCGGCCCACACCGTGCTGCTCGTGGACGACGTGGTCCCCGGGACGCAGCTGGAGGGGGTCGACCTGGTTGCGCCGGCGGGACGGCATACGCCGCATGTCCTTCGTCGACGTGCCGCTGCCCGGCTGGCCGGTCAGGTCGGTCTCGGTGAGCACCTCGACGCGGGCGCCTTCGTGGACGAAGCCGCGCCCGAGGGGGGCGGTCGTGACGTGGACCGAGCCGGGCTCGAACGAGTCGTCGCGAGAGGTGTCGAGCTGCCGCACGGCGACCTCGTGCTCGCCGAGCACCTCGGCGACGCGCTTGGCGAGACCGGGACCCTCGGTGACGACGGCGACCGCCCAGCCGTCGCGGACCCGCTCGCGCAGGTGCTCGACGGCGCGGTCGGTGTCACCGCGGAAGGCGTCGGGGTCGGTGGTGCGCACCGCGAGGCGCTCGTCGACGTCGTCGTCCTCGATGACGAGGTCGGCGTCGGCCGCGAAGGGCGTGAGCGTCCACCAGGCGCGCCCGCTGCGCTGGGCGAGCGCGCGGACGTCGGCGAGCGACCAGTAGGACGCGCTGCCGAGCAGGGACTGCAGGTCGACGGGAACGTGGTTGCCGGCGGCCGCGTTGGCCCAGCTCGCCTCGAGGAACTCCTCGCTCGTCGCCACGAGGTCGTGCGCCCGGCGCCGGACCCGCTCAGGGTCGGCGACCAGCATGATCGAGCGCTGCGGCAGGACGTCGAGCACCGACTCCATGCCGTCGACGAGGGCCGGTGCGAGGGACTCCATGCCCTCCACGGCGATCCCCTCGGCCACCTTCGAGAGCATCTCGGACACCCCGGGCAGATGGTCGGCGAGCGCGCGGGCGCGGGCGCGCACGTCGTCGGTCAGCAGCAGCTCGCGGCAGGGCGGCGCCCAGAGGCCGTGGTCGGCGATCTCGAGGGAGCGCTGGTCGGCGACCTTGAACCACCGCACCTCCTCGACGGTGTCTCCCCAGAACTCGATGCGGACCGGGTGCTCCTCGGTGGGCGGGAAGACGTCGAGGATGCCGCCGCGCACGGCGAACTCGCCGCGCCGCTCGACGAGGTCGGTGCGGGTGTAGGCGGCCGCGACGAGCGCGTCGACGACGTCCTCGAGCGGACGTTCGTCGCCGGCGCGCAGGGCGACGGGAACGAGGTCTCCGAGACCCTTGGTGAGCGGCTGGAGGATGGCGCGCACCGGGGCCACCACCACCGAGAGGGGGCCGTATGCCGGGTCGTCCAGATCGGGGTGAGTGACCCGTCGCAGCACCGCCAGTCGCCGGCCCACGGTGTCGCTGCGCGGCGAGAGCCGCTCGTGCGGCAGCGTCTCCCACGACGGGAAGACGGCGATGCGGTCGGTCGGGAGGAACAGCCCCAGGGCGCCGGCGAGGTCCTCGGCCTCACGCGTCGTCGCCGTGACCACGACGACGGGAGCGGAGTCGGACGGGGCTTCAGGACCGCGGGCTTCGGCCTGCTGGGCCAGGGCGGCGACGAGGAACGGCCGCGCGCCGTCGCTCGCGGAGACGTCGACGAGACGGGCCCTGCCCACCTGGTCGAGGACATGACGGACATCGGGAAGCGCCCTGAAGGCGGACAGCAATGGGTGCGGCATCAGGCCCTCCAGTGTAGGGGCCCCGCGCCGGCCGTCGAACGGCCGTCACCGAGGGCGGATTCGGCGAAAGCGGTGTGCTGCGGCGTCACGCCGTTGCAGCATGGGTCGATGGTGGTGATCCGGAGGGTGGCTGGGTGAGCCCCACTGCGGGTGTGGGCCGCCGCCGAGCCAGCCGCTCCCGACCCGGCTGGAGCCTCCCCACGTGGCTCGCTCTCGGGTCCTGCGTGCTCTACGTGCTGCTGACCCTCCTGGTCGTCACGGGAGCCACGCAGGCCCTCGACGAGGCGGTCCTGCACCGGCTCCGCCCCGGCGACGCGTGGAACGACGCCCAGGTCCTGTGGAGTCCCTGGATGAGCCGGCTGCGACCCAGCCGCATGTACTTTCTCCTCGCCGTCACCTCAGTGGTCGTGTCGCTGTGGCGCAGGTCCTGGTGGCCGTCGTTCCTCGGGCTGGCACTGGCCGGGGTGTCGGGCGTCGTCGCCCTCGCCACGAAGGTCGCGGTGCACCGACCCGACCCCCACGGCTACGTGACGGAGAGCGGCGGCGCCTACCCGTCGGGTCACACGGTCGCCCTGGTCGTGTGCCTCTCCGGCTGCCTGCTCGTCTGCTGGCCAAGGGTGCGCTGGTGGCTCTGGGCCCCGGTGCTCGCCGCGACCGCACTGCTGACCACGGCACTGCTCGTCGCCGGCGCCCACTGGCTCACCGACCTCGTCGGAGGTCTGCTCCTGGCCTTCGCCGTGGTGGCCGGCTACAGCCGAACTGCCCTGCGGCGCAAGGCGCACCGTCAGCCTCCCCGCACCGGCGAGGACGCGAGGCCCCCTTCGGACACGGCCGTCATCGATCGGTGAGCGATCCCCTGCCCTCCGCTCGAGCGGCCGTCAGGAAGCTCAGCAGCCGAGGGGCGACGGTGTCGGCGTCGTATTCCGCAAGGTACCTCCTTCTCGCGGCGCGCCCCGCCCGAGCAAGCTCCTCGTGGTCCTCCAACAGTCCGATGAGGATGCGTGCAGCGGCCGCTGGGTCGTCGAGGGGCCAGAAGCGCCCTTCCGCCGGGTCGTCGAAGAGCTCGGCGAGCGCTCCCGAGCTTGACGAGAGAATAGGGAGCCCGGCCGCCATCGCCTCCATGATCGCGAGCGAGGACGTCTCGACGTAGGACGCGTGGACGTAGGCACGGTACTCAGGCAGTCGCTGCTGGACGTCCCTGCGGAAACCCAGCAGCCGGACCTGTTTCCCCAAATCAAGCTGGTCGACCAGCCGCAGCAAACTCTGTCGCTCCTCCCCCTGGCCCAGGATGTCGAGCGAATAGGCGTGCCCAGCACGCCTCGCGGCCGACAGAACGTCCAGCAGGTAGCGATGGTTCTTGCCCGTATCCAGGTTGCCGACCGACACCAGGTCGCCGCCCTTCGCCGTCTCCTCTAGGTCGACCGACGGAGAGGAGACGAAGTTGGGGACGACCCGGCCCTCCACGCCATCGACTTCAGGCAACCACTCCCTGAGCGCTTCTCGTGCCCACGGCGACACGAACACGAGGCCGTCGACCGCCGGGACGACCGCACGCTCAGTCCTGCGTATGGAGCGGTAGATCGCCCCGCCCTTCCTGATCTGCCGCTTGCGCACCCACTCGTCGGCTTGAGAGATCCCGAAGTGAACCGCCAGGACGACGCGTTGCCGGGGGTCGGAGCGCGCGGCAAGGGCTGCCCGTGCTGCGACCGGGCACTGCGCGTAGACCGTGCACGTCCCCGCACCCGCAAGACGCCGTTGCAGGACCCGTCGTAGGAAGAACTCGTGCGACGTTCGGTACCACCACACGTGGCCTGGACCCCACAGCCGCTCGAGAACGACGCGGGCGCCGAACAGCGGTAGGAGCACGAGGCCGTGTAGCCGACCACGACGAGACCAGTCGTGGGGCGTGAGCAGTTCGCTCGTTTCGCCGGATCGCTCCAGGTAGCGCCGAAGCTGGCGCACGTGCGTGTGCACCCCGGTGATGCCTTCCTCGCGGGCGATCGTGGCGATGATCACGGGGCGGCGGGAAACGTCCCACGCTTCCTGCTGCACATGGGCGGCTGGGTCTGGTGAGCCGTGACTCATGGGCCTTCACTTCCAAAGTAGATGGTCGCCGGCGGGGGCCCATGGCTTGTGCCGCACCGTCGCCCAGTCCCGATTGGCCTGAGCCAGCGCCTCAGGCGTCCCGATGTCACGGAAGTACGCGCCGCCCAGCACGACCCCGCGAGCCGAGCCGACGAGCTCCGGGAGCAGGTGCAGACCGATGTCCTGAGGCAGCGGACCCTGGATGCGGTCGAGGACCTCCGGGCTGAAGGCGTAGAGGCCGGCGTTGGCCAGGTCTCCCCTCGGCCGCGTGGGCTTCTCCTCGAAGGCTGCGACGACCCCGTCCCGTAGCTCGACGATGCCGCAGCTGGTCGGGTCGGGGGCCCTGAAGAGCCCCAGCGTGGCCACGGCCCCTGACGTGCGGTGGGCGTCGACCAGCACCTTGAGGTCGAAGTCGGTGAGGCCGTCGGCGTTGACGGCGAGGAACACCGGCTCCGCGGCGACGAAGTCACGGTTGTGCAGCAGAGTCCCGGCGCTGCCCAGGAGCGTCGGCTCGTAGACCGTCCGGACCCTCGTGGGCTGGGCACGCCGGGCCAGATGGTCGACCACCTGCTCGGGGAAGTGGTGCAGGTTGACGAGGACCTCGGTGACGCCTGCCCGGGCCAGGAGGTCTAGCCAGATGTCGAGCAGCGGCGTCCCGTCAATGGGCACAAGGCATTTCGGGACCGTGTCAGTGACGGGCCGGAGGCGGGTTCCCAACCCGGCTGCGAGCAGGAAGGCCTTCATGCGTCGACCCGCCCACGGGCGCTGCGCACGACACCCAGCTCGCGCATCTTGCGGTCCGCGTCGGCCAGGACCCCGTCCAGACCCGGCATGCCGGACAGCCACGCGGCATACTCGGCGACCGAGTCGGCGGGCGAGCGCCGGGGCTGCCACCCGAGGTCCTGGAGCGCGGCGATGTCCGAGTGGATGTGCCGGGTGTCGCCGAAGCGGTACTCCCCCGTGGCGTGCGCCGGCTGGTCGGACCCGAAATGGGCTCGGACCACGTCGGCGAACTGCTCGGTCGTGTACGCCGTCCCACCACCGACGTTGAACACCCTCCCGACAGCGCGGTCGTCGGTGAGGACGAGCTCGTTGGCCGCCACGACGTCGTGCACGTTCACGTAGTCCCGGACCATCTGTCCGTCCTCGTAGAGCGTCGGCGCGCTGCCGAGGAGGTAGTGCAGGCAGAAGATGCGGCAGGCGCCCGAGTAGGCGTTGTAGATCGACTGCCTCGGGCCCTGGACGATGCTGTAGCGCAGGGCGACCGTGGGTATGCCGTAGCGACGGCCGAGGTTGACGGCGACCATCTCCTCGCCGTACTTGGACATCCCGTAGGCGTTCTGCGGGTTGGAGATCCGCTCGGGGGTGCGCAGCATCTCGAGCGGTCCCCCGCACTCGCGGCAGGAGTGGTCCCACTGCTGCCGCGTCAGAGCCGACTCCGGGCGCATGTCCGGCGTCTGCTCTCCGTGCTCGGGACACCGGTAGAGGCCCTCGCCCATCGCCGACTGCGACGACGCCACGACGACCCGGCTGAGGTCGAGCCCCTGGGCCACCGCGATCTCGTAGATGAGTGCCGTGGAGACGACGTTGACGGACGAGAACCGGGAGAAGTCGGTGAGGTAGTCCTGGTACGCGGCGAAGTGGTAGACCGCGTCGACCTCGCGCATGAGGCCCGCGAGCAGGTCACGGTTGCGCACGTCGCCGACCCAGAGCCGGGCGCCGGGCGTCACGTAGTTGGGGGTGCCGTCGCGATGCACGGGCGCGGTGAGGGCGTCCAGCACCGTCACCTCGTGCCCGAGCTCGACCAGGCGGTCGCAGGTGTGGGAGCCGATGAAGCCGGCCCCACCCGTGACGAGGATCCTCATTGCTGCCCCCTCCGGTTCGCGTGCACCTCGCGGTACACCTCCAGCGTGCGCTTCGCCGTGTGCCTCCAGGTGAACTCGCCCGCGCGCTGCAGGCCGCGCTCGCGGAGAGCCTCGCCCTCCTCGACGGCGCCGAGGATCGCGGACGCGATGGAGTCCGGGTCACGGGGGTCGGCGAGCACCGCGGCACCGCCGGCCGTCTCCGGCATCGCGCTGCAGTCCGAGGTGACCACGGGACAACCGCACGCCATGGCCTCCAGGATCGGCAGACCGAACGTCTCGTTGTGGGACGGGTAGACGAAGACGTCTGCGGCCCGGTAGAAGTCCACCGTCCCCTCGAGGGGCACGCCACCGACCCAGGTGATGCGGTCGGCGACGCCGAGCGACTCGGCCAGCGAACGGAGACGAGCGGCATACGCGGTGTCACGCCCAGGACCCACCACCACCAGGCCGCGGCCGTCCAGGTCGCGACGGGCGGCCGCGAAGGCACGGATCAGACCGTCACAGTTCTTGTAGGGCCACAGGGACGACACGAAGAGCACGAAACGCCCGTTGACGCCGTAGCGGTCGTGGAGGCGACGAGCGGCCTCCTGGGGGTCTCCCGGCCTGAACACGTCGTGGTCGACGGCCTCCGGGATCAGCCGCAGCTTGGCCGGGTCGACGTCGAGGAACTTCAGCACCTCGGAGCGCAGGCTCTCGGAGTTGATGATGATGGCGTCGGCCGCTGCCGCCGTGTGCGGGTAGCCGATGGTGCGGTAGAGCCGAGTGGCCCCGCTCAGGGCGTCGGGCGTCGTGAACGCATGCATCGTCTTGAAATGGGCCACGACGGATGGCGCCGGCCGGACGAGCGGCGCGATGAGGGTGCTGAACACGTCGATCCCCGCGAGCGGGAGGCGCACGGGCGCGTACACCTGCTCGCTCAGCGTGCGAAGGTTGCGCCGCTCATTCGACCAGGGGAACGTGATGAAGCGGACTCCCGGCGGATAGCCCTGGTGCATGACCTTGGAGCGGCGGCTGACGAGCAGCCGCAGCTCCTCCCCCTCGCTCAGCATCGAGGCCATCTCGGGGATCATGCGGGTCCAGAACCAGTGGGCTCCCGACGGGTTCGCCGGGTCGTCCGTCAGCAGGTTGATGGCGACCCGCATGTGGTCAGAAGACTGTCGCCGCAACGTCATCCGGAGACATCCTCGACTGGCGAACGTACTGTGCGAGCAGGTGCATGCAGGCCTGGTGCGAGTCCTCGATGACCCCGTAGTTCAGCGAGTCCACATGGATCGACACCGTGGCCAGCTGCCGGGCCGGCCCACCGGTGAAGCCGGTCAGGGCGACGGTCTCGACGCCGTTGTCGGCGCACCACTGGAGGGCCCGGACGATGTTGGGCGAGCGACCGGAGGACGACACCGCGACCAGGACGTCGCCCGGGCGAGCCTGCGACTGCAGCTGGAAGTCGAAGACGTTCTCGTAGCCGTTGTCGTTGGCGATGGCGCTCAGGATCTCCATGTTGGTGCTCAGGCTGTAGACCCGCGTCCGCAGGTCCGTGCCGACGCGGACCCCCTTGACGTGGTCGCACTGGAAGTGGTTCGCGATGGACGCCGAACCCCCGTTGCCGCACGAGAAGACCGTGGCACCACGGTCGTAGGCGGCGTCGAGCAGCCGGGCCGCGGCCCGCACCTGGGCGCGGTCGACCGATGCCATCGCCCGCGACAGCTCGTCCGTGTAGGCGCTCGCGAACTCCCCCGCATCCGCGTAGCGATCCTCGGGGAACGACGGCTGATGATGCGGCGCCGCCGCGACGGTCGTCCGGCGTGCGTGGTCGGCCAGGATGTGGCCCACCGCCGACGCGAGGTCGGGCACGACAGTCACGTCCTCGGCGCCGCCGGTCGCGCCGGGCGGCCTCAGCAGGAACGGTCGTGCGCCTACCGCTCGCGCGAGTCCCACGTCGCTGTCACGGTCGCCCACGACCCACGAGGCGGACAGGTCGAGATCGAGCGCGCAGGCCGCTGCGAGGGCCATGCCGGGAGCCGGTTTGCGGTCCTGGCTCACCCGAGCGAAGGACGCGACGATGCCGTCCGGGTGGTAAGGACAGAAGAACCAGGCGTCCACGTGGGCGCCCAGCTGTGCCATCTCCGCGGACATGTGCTTGTGCACGAGGTCCACATCGGCCAGCTCGTACATCCCACGTGCCACACCGGCCTGGTTGGAGACCACGGCGACGGGGATCCCCGCCGCGTTCAGCCGCGCGATGGCCGCGATCGCCCCGTCGAGGAACTGCACGTCCTCGACGGCGCCGACGTATCCGTGGTCGATGTTGATGGTGCCGTCGCGGTCCAGCAGCACCCCCGCCCGGCCCATCACCGACCACCTCGGGCCGGCTGCGTGCCGGCCAGCGCTCGACCGTGGACGCCCTTGTCCATCATGGCTTTCCATCCCACGAACCCATAGATCATCTTGGTCCCTCCCCACCTTCGTCGGCCTCGTCCACTCCCCAGTGGATGGGGCCCGAACACCCCTTGGACTGACACAGCAATGCTAGGTACCGGGCGGCCCACCCGTCCGCGTATCAGCGAAGTCGACGCGCTGGCTGCCCGCCATGCGCCGTCGCTGCGAGAACGAACCGCTCTGTCCCGTTTGGACATTCATCTCCTTCCCGGCAACCGTCCGCCAGCTGGCGCGCCTCGGCTCCGTGACAAGCAGTGACGCGGCGACGACGAGATCGAGCAGGTAGGGCGACGCGTCACCCAGTCCCGTCTCGGTGATCGACGCCACGACGCAGTAGAGGATGAGGAAGAGCGCCAGCGCGCGACGTGGCCCGCGCACCCGCGTGATCGCCATGAGCAGAAGCAGCAGGAGCAGGCTGGTCTGGATCACGATGCCCAGCCAGCCCAGGTCCACGAACGTCGCCACCCATCCGCTGTCGACGGGGAGGCCGTCGAAGGACTTGTTCGACAGGCCGTTGCCGAAGACCTCCTGAGCCAAGGAACGCCCTGTCTGGCTCACCGAGTCCCAGACCTTGGTGCGCCCGGTGAGCTGCGCAGCGTCCTCGGCCGACTGGCCACGGGAGAGCCAGTCGATGACCGGACGGGCGAAGAGGGCAGCTGCGAGGAGCCCCGCCACCAGCGCCGCTCCGGCGGTACGGCGCACTCTCGCATGACCGAGAAAGAGGCTCCCGCCTGCCACGGCGAGCCCGATCACGAGTCCCAGCAAGGCTGTTCGCGTGTGGGTGCCCACCAGGACTCCGGATGTCACGAGGATGAGCAGCAGCGCATGGCGACCGGTGATGATCCGACACATCCAGAGGATCGCCGTCGTGCCGAGGAGCGTGGCTCCGTAGTGCGCGACCTGGGTCGGCGGGATCGGCCAGAGCGTTCCGCCGAGTCGTCCGTTGGTGCTGAAGGCCTTTCCGGGCGACAGCGCCATGCCCACCACGACGGAGGCGATGATCACGCCGAGGCACACCCGATGGCACCTGAGCAGCACGAGGTCGGCCCGACCCCACCACGGGGTCAGCAGCCACAGGCACGTCACGAACCCGACGAGGCGGACGCCACGATAGGTCGAGCCGACGAAGAACTCGCTGTGCAGGCTCACCGCGAGGGCGACGACCGCCATCACCGTGAGCAGCACGAGGAACAGCGTGGGCCGGACCACGAGCCGCGGGTTGGCGAGCAGCGCGAACAGCAGCGCGAGGACGAGCGAGCCCTGCGCCAGACCCTGCCCCACGGCATACGGGATCGGCAGCACCGTGGCGCTACCTCCGGGTGGGAGGACGTTCAAGAAGAGCGCTGCCCACGTCAGCAGCACGAGCCGGGGCAGCCTCGCCGCACTCGTGCGGACGGCGGCCGGCGCCAACGGGTCGCCGGCGAGCCACTGCTTCCCGAGACCGGCCGAGCGCGTCATGGCTTGCCCCCCAGACCGGTTCCAGACTCCGCCGGACGGACCATCCCGAGGCTCTCGTCCGTGGCGTCGCAGCCGACCATCATCGCGAACGGCAGCCCCAGCCCGGCCTCGCGGACGAGGTCGCCCGTCGTGCTCAGCAGCTCGGCGGTGCACCCCCCGGCTGTGACGAGAGGGACCACGCGGTCGACCCACGTGGCGAGATGGTCGACGTCGATGCCGGGATCGACCTCCAGCAGTGCGAGCACGGCATCCGCCGACTCCCACTTGGAACGCCAGGTGTCCCCCTCCAGGTCGACCAGGGCGAGTGGCGTGCCGCCGCGCGGACCGGTGGCCAGCTCGGGTATGCCGGTCGGCCGGAGCACGCCCGATGCCTGACCGGCGCCCCCGCCGGCCGCCGGCGTGCCGGCCTCGGCTGCTGAACGGTGGGCCAGCACACCGCCCTTGGTGAGGTCGACGACGAACACGGTGGCGCCACTCTCGCGCAGCCGTGCCGCGGCGGCGCCCACGACGTCCGCGGCGGCGTGCACGTTGCCGATCGCCACCAGTGCCACCCCGTCCGGCTCCCGCTTCCCGGTGTCCGCTGTGGGGGGCACGTCCCGACGTTCGGACGTGAGCGACAGGACCTTCGACCCACTGACCTCGCCGGAGGCAGCGGACACCTGTCTCCCGTTCGGGGCAGCCGCCGCCGGCGCCGCCTCGACGGGAACCGCTGCGGCGGGGTCGAGCTCGGCGGCCCGTGGGTCGAGCACGGCTGCCAGACCACGGGCCAACGCGGCGAGGTCGTTGCCCTTCCACCGACCACGGGCCGGCAGCCACCGGCGCAGTCCCCCTCGCCCCGCCGGACCGGGGGAACGGACGCTGAAGCGCACCGACGCGCCGAGGGCGACACCGACGTCCTGCCGTCGGCGAAGCCGTTCGGTGACGAGCGCCCTGAAGAGGACGATCCCGACGCCCAGCGCCGCACCCGCCATGAGGCCCGAACCGACGGCCAGTGCCATCGCCCGCTTCACGGATGCCCGGTCGACCTGCACCGGGTCGATGACGTGGGTGGTCTGCAGGGCCGCATCCGTGTACAGGGTCGCGTTGTCGACCGACTCCTGCCAGTCGGCGATCTGCTTGTTGAGGTCGGTCCGTCGCGCGAGCGTGTCGTAGGCCCTGCTCTGGGCGGCAGCGCCCTGCGCGCTCAGCTGCTCGAACTGCTTCGTCAGCGCGGTGACCTGCTGCTGCGCGGCGGTGATCCGCGACGTGTACTGCGTGCGCAGTCCGCTCGTCATCGACCTCAGCTGTGTCGCCCGGAAGTCGAGGTACTGGCGCACCAACTCACTCGCCCGGGCAGCCGCTGCCGCCTCGTCCGGACCCGCGACCGTGATCGAGAGGACCTCGCTCGTGACGGGTTCGGCGGTGACTGCAGAGCGGAAGGCCTCCGGCGTCAGTGCCAACCCGAGCGCCTCGACCGTGTGCTCGGACACCGTGCGTGTGTTGAGGAGGCTCACGTCCATGGCGATCCCCTCAGGCCCGTCGATGCTCGGGGGGTGGCCCATGAGGAGCGTGACCTTGGCCGTGCTCCCCGGCGGCGTGACGAGGACGACGGCGAGGCCGAGTACGGCCCCGAGGACAGTCAGCCCGACCCACGTGCGCCAGCCGCGCCGCAGCGAGCTGCGCAGGTAGTGCCAGGTGCTGAGCACCGGCCGCGGGGCCTCGGTGAGCTCGGCCTCGCGCTCCTCGCCGATCGTCCAGGAGAGGTCGATCATCCCTGCCTCCCCCGCATCGTCGGTATGGGTGGGTCGTCGTGGTCGACCGGTCCGGTCATCAGCGACGGGAGCGGGGCCAGAAGGGCGCGCTGGGTCGGCAGGAGGCGACCCGTGGTGCGGTCGAGGGGGTCGGGGTCCGCCACGACGATCCCGCGCACGGGCATGCGGGCGTCGTCGGCAGCCAGCACCACCCGGGCCAGCTCCTCGCCGGTCGCGCCGCCGGACGACACCGCGAGCAGCGTGACGGCGTGGTCTCCTTCAGCGAGCTGCAGGCGCGGCTGTTGCCGGCTCACGGCGAGCGTGTGCACCACGAGGTCACCCTGGGTCAGGGCATCGAGTGCGCCTCCCACGAAGAGGCCCGGTCGCAGCTGGTCCTCGCTGCCCACTCGGAAGCACGCCGCCCGGAGCGAGCTCGTCGACTCCTGTGAGCGGCTCCCCACGACCAGCTGCGTCCGTGTGCCGTTCGACGCGGCGAAGGACGCGAGCTGGGCCGCGAAGGAGAGCGCGGGCTGGTCGCCCGCGAGGGTGAGGACGACGATCCGCCGTGGGCGCAGGCCGCCGTTGTTCAGCGCTTCGGGACCGCGGGCCGCATAGTGCTGCAGGAGCTGGCGCAGCGTCCAGGCCTCGGTGCTCTCGGGTGCGTAGCCGCGAAGGAGACTGACCCAACCGGCCACGGAGCGGGGTGTCCTGCTCCTGATCGAGGCGACGACCGGGATGCCGATGCTGTCGGCGATCTGGTCCCTCGATCGGAGGGTCTTCTCCCTGCGTCCGCGCAGGATGACCAGTGCCGCCACGACGAGGAAGCCGGCGGCCGCACCCGCAGCCACGAAGGCCGACCCCCGGGCCACCGGCGAGAGACTCCGAGCCGGCGACGCGGCGCCGACCAGCCGCGGCGCCCCGCTGGGTGCGGTGTCGGTCGTCGACTGGGTCTCCAGCTGCTTCTCGACGGAGTCGATCTGCAGCACGAGGTCGGCCTGTCGGCCGGTCAGCTGGGCGAGCGCTGCCGCATCGGTCTTGCCGGCGGACGAGGTGGCGCGCTCCCCGCGCATGCGCCCCGCCGTCCTGGCCAGCTGGTCCTGGACCGCGCTGAGGCTCTCCGTCAGGGTCGACCTGCGCCGGTCGAGGGTCGCGCGCTGGTCCTTGCCCGGACCACTCGCGATCTCGTGGAGGTAGTCGACGTCCGCCGTGGCCACGGCCGTCGCGAGCTGCTCCGCCTCAGTCGTGGTGGCGCCCTGCGCGGTGATGGTGAGGACGTCGTCGGTGGGAGCCTCGACCTGGACCAGGTCAGCCACCTCCGAGGCGCTGAGCCGGGAGCGCATCATCTGGCCGGCGCGCGCGAGCACCGTGTCACTGGAAGCGATCTCGGCCTGGGTGGCGATCGCGTGCGCGTTGGTCTGGGCTGTCGCGCCGGCCGGTGTCGCCGGGAACAGCACGAGGGCTGAGCTGCTGTAGACCGGCGGCACCGTCTGGAAGGCAACCCCACCGGCCAAGCCACCCAACGCGGACGCGACGGCGAGCGCGCCGGTGTGCCGGCGCAGGATGGCCCACACCGACCGGAGGTCGACGATCTGCTCGCTCACGGCCGCCGCCCCCGCGGATGCTCCAGGACGTGGCTCGAGGCCGGCTCCGGGCACGGGGGCACCAGAGCGGTTCGGGACACAGCTGTCTGTCGGGGCCCGGCTCCGAGGAGCTGCAGCGTGGTGCGCAGCGTGACCGTGCCGATCCACTCGGCGCAGCCGACAAGGGTGGTGCTGGGCACGCGCTCGCCGAAGCTCGGCGAGTACCAGCCGGAGATCGGCTCGGTCTCGCCGCGGTGCTCGGTCCACTGCAGCGCCTGGGGCAGCACGAGGCTCGCCTGCTGTGCGCCGTCGTCATCCGGCCAGGAGAGGGATGCGGCGGAGCGGTCGAGCGTGGCCGAGACCTCCGGACCGAGGTGCCAGCACAGACGCGCGGTGTGCGGGGACGACCCGGTGAGGATGTCTATGACGACCAGCTCGCCGGTCGCGGGGTCGAGAGTGACCCGCCGGGTGTGCCGCAGGTCCCGGTCCAGCCGGGCGTAGCCGGTGTGGTGGGCGACCCAGGCCTGGTGCCCGTCCACGACCTCGTATGCGGCCTCGACCACCGAGTCGGTGTGCGTGCGCCAGAGGAAGGGTCCTCCCTCGACGGACTGGTTGACCCCGTCGACCTCGATGGTGTTGTGGGCCCGGGTCGAGCGGAAGTAGCTCCGCCACTCGGGTTCACCGTGGTAGCAGTAGGTTCCGGGATCGGCGAGCACGTCGACCGACCCGTGTCGGAGCTCCAGCGACAGCGCGTCCGCGTGCGCGTGCGCAGCGATCGACAGGAAGCCGTGGGGGCCGCCGTCGCACCGGCACCACAGCGAGGGTTGGCCCGCAGGAGTGCTCGTCCCCAGCAGCACGATCCCGGAGTCCGGGAAGGCCCGAGGCGCCGCCGCGGGACGGCCGGGCACCGTGACGCGGTGTGTCATCGCGCCGAGCAGGCAGCTGGTGATCCCGCCGTCGGCCTGTGGCCACCACGCCGTCGACCCGAACACGGCCGCTCCGGAGCCGAGCAACGTCAGCCACGGATCGGCCCCCTCGCCCTCGAGCACCAGCCCACGACCCTCGTCCCCGTCGCCCTGCCGCGGCGCCCGGCCGGCACCGTCGAGAAGTGCCGCCGCCGCGTCGAGCGAGGCGACGAGCAGCCTGTGGGTCGGCGCACTGAGCGGACGGCCCGCTCGGTCGGACTCCGCGAGGGCGACGAGCCCCAGCTCCGTGACGAACCGGTGGTAGTCGGTCGCGAGCTCGCGGTTGACGCCGCTCGGGAAGGTGTTGCGCCTGAGCGCGGCCTCCAGGTCGCGGGCGGCCTGGTCCACCCAACGCTCGCTAGCGGCATACCAGGGGAAGGCGCACGACGCCGCGAGCAGGCCGCACGTCTCGGCGACGACGTGGTTGTTGGCCGACGAGCCGCGGCTGCGGAAGGCGGCGAGGTACTCCTGGTGCCAGCCGATCTGCCGGAGCGCCAGGTCGTTCTCCTCGAAGAGTGCAGCAGCCCCGGGCCAGCCCTCGAGGAGGCGCCGCACCCAGACCCAGCTGACCAGCCGGACACCGAGCTCGATCCCGCTCGTCCAGTGCACTCCCGAGAGGAACGGGTTCGCCGCCCACCACGACCGCAGCTGCGCGGCCACGACTGTGGCGTAACGCTCCTCGCCCGTGAGCCACCAGGCTGCAGCCAGCACGGTCAGGTGGTGGTGCCGGGAGAGCTCCCACACCGCCTTGACGTTGCCCGTCACCTCCTCGTCGCGATGGTCGATCGAGAAGGCGAGGTCGTTCTGGGGTGCCCGCCGGCCCGAGACGGGGTCGAGGAACCAGTCGGGGTCGACGATGTCGGGCCGCGGCCGCCCCAGGACGGTCCAGTCGCCCGCCAGGATCCGGTCGGCCGCTGCGACCACGGCCTCGCGGGCCTCGGGTGGGACCGCACCGCGAACGCCCCCGGGAACCACTGATCCGAACCGTCGCTCCGCGAGCAGCCCCGGGACGGGCCCGCGCAGGGTGGCCAGGTCGGCGGGCGTCACCTGGCGGGACCGCCACGCCTGCTGGCGCGCACGGTCGCCGACCCGCGAGGCGACCTCGCTCAGCGGCATACCGCGGAGTCGGTGGACGTACCAGCCCAGAGGTCTGCTCACAGGAGTACCGGCCGTCCTGAAGCCAGGCTTCGCTCGACGGCAAGGGTTGCCCGCGTGGTCTCGACGAGGGAGTCGAGCGCGATCGGCATCGGCGCACCGGCACCGACGGCCGCCACGAACGCGGCCACCTCGGCGCGTTGTCCCTTGTCCTGCCCCGCGAGCGAGCGTTTGACGCTCCTGCCCGAGCGGCTCCACACCGTCGCTCTGGAGAAGTTGTCCAGCCGGGCGTTGCGCCCGCTCCCGGCGACGTCGAGCGTCTCCTTGGGGAAGCGGCTGTCGCCGTCGGTGTTGTAGGTGATCGTCGCCAAGGACCCGTCGTCGTAGCGCAAGGTGGCTTCGAGGTTCAGGCCGTTCGAGGTCTGGTGGGCGACGACCTCGACGGGCGAGTGACCGATCCACGCTGCCAGGGTGTCGATGAAATGACCGCCCTCACCGACGAACCGCGACCCCTCGAGCTGCCCGTCGAGATACCAGCTCGAGGCGTCGAGACGGCCGGCATTGACGAGGTAGCGGGCGCTGACCGGGCCCGAGGGCCGGCCGAACCGTGCACGCAGGTCACAGAACAGTGGGGCGAAGCGCCGGTTGAAGCCCACCATGAGCCTGTCGTTCCCGGTCCGGGCCACCACGTCGAGCACGCGGTCCACCTCGGCGTCGTTCAGGGCGAGCGGCTTCTCGACGAAGACGGCCTTGCCGGCCTCGAGGGCGCGGCAGACGAACGCCGCGTGGGAGTGGTGGCGTGTCACCACGACGACGGCGTCGATGTCCGCGTCGTCCAGGACGGCCTCCACGTCGGTCGTCACGCCCTCGAAGCCGAACCGCCGCTGCGCGTTGACGGCCGACAGCGACCGCGTGGTCGCGACCGTCGCGAGCGTCACGCGCGGGTCCTTGGCCAGGTGGGGCAGCAGCATCGACGTGGCGTAGCTCCCCGCCCCGATGAAGCCCAGTCGCACGGGGCGCTGCGGACCCGCACCCGTCAGCGGACGCGCACCGGCACGCACGGGCGACCCTGCGGGAGAAGGAAGGTGGGCACGGCCGTTCAGCGAGTCCGGAGGCTCCACGGGCTGGACGGGCTCGGCTGGCTCGGCGGGCTCGGCGGGGTCGTCGAGCTCCGCGACGGGTCGGGGGTACTCGAAGAGGAACCCGATCCCTCGGAGCGTCCCGGCTCGCAGGCCGGTGTAGACCTCGGCCGCGTCGTTGATCGGGTGGATGCCGGACACGAGGGCGGCGACCTCGACCGAGTCCTCTGCGAGCAGGTCGAGGAAGCAGCCGAGATTGCGTCGTTCGGTCCACCTCACGTAGCCGGCGGGGTAGTCGACACCCTCGAGCTCGTAGCGGTCGTCGTAGCGGCCAGGCCCGTAGGAGCGCGAGAAGCGGACGTCGATCTCCTTCTCGTAGAAGGCGTTCCACGGTAGGTCGAGGCGCGTCTTGCCGATGTCCACGACCCGGCCGCGGTCCCGTACGAGCCGCACGGCGAGCTCGACCGGCCCGTTGGTGTCACCTCCTGCCGCGAGGTAGACCTGGTCGGCACCGAGCCCGTTCGTCGTGGCCTGGAGCACCTGCTCGACGTATGCCGTGCCCTCCGGGTCCACGCCGGCGCAGGCGAGCGCACCGGCCTGCTCGGCGAGACGGCAACGCTCGGGGACCGTGTCGATGCCCACGACGCGGAGACCGGCTGCCAGGAGGAGCCGCACGACGAGCTGTCCGACGAGACCCAGCCCGATGACGCAGGCGGTCTCGCCCAGCTGCGGTTCGCCGCGGCGAACGCCCTGCATGGCGATCGCGCCGACCGTCGCGAACGCGGCATGCTGCGCCGGGACGCCCTGCGGCACTGGGACGCACAGGTTCGTCGGGACCCAGTTGAGCTCGGCATGGAGGGCAAACTCATTGCCGGCGGCGGCGACGAGGTCACCGACCGCGAACTCCTCGGCCCCGGCGCCCACCTCGACGACCACACCGCAGAGGGAGTAGCCGAGGGGGGTGTAGCTGTCCAGGGTGGACGTGACCTTCTTGTACGTGGCGACCGGGCCCTGCTGGGCCACGGAGTCGAGGACCTTCCTCACCTGGTCGGGCCGCGCCCTGGCCTTGCCGACCAGGGAGAGCCGCGCCTCGGTCACCTTCATGAGCTCGGTGCCTGTCGAGATCAGCGAGTAGAGCGTGCGGACGAGGACACCGCCCGGCTTGCAGGCAGGGGTCGGCGCGTCGAGCACCACGAGCTCACCGGACCGGTAGTTCTGGGCAAGCTGCTTCATCTCATGTCCCGTCCACGAGGTCGGTTGGTGCGTCTCTCATCCGGCGCCCACCCCCGCAGCCCGGGCGTTGCGGAACCACAGTTCCAGCGTGAGCAGGTGCCAGATCTGCTTGGCCTCGTCGCGGCGACCGGCGCGCTGGTCCTCGACGAGCCGGCGCAGCGGCTCCCGCTGCAGGAAGCCCGACTCCACCAGCCGGCCACCGATGAGCACGTCGTCGACCATCTCGCGCAGGTCAGTGGAGACCCAGGCGCGCAGCGGTGCCCCGAAGCTGGCCTTGGGTCGGTCCACGATGACGGGTGGGAGCCATTCGCGGGCTACGTCACGCAGCGCGGCCTTCTGCACCCGCCCGCGGATGCGGTCCGATGGAGGCAGCGAGAACGCGGCGGCGAAGACGGCCGGGTCCACGAAGGGCACGCGCACCTCGGTCGAGGCCGCCATGCTGGCCCGGTCGGTGTAGGTGAGGTTGAGGCCGGCCATGAACATCCGGGTGTCGGCGAGGCACATCCGGGCCACCACGTCGTCCAGCTGGTTGTCCTCGTAGACGGCCCGGTGCCGGTCGAGCACACCGTCGACCGCGCCGGCGAGGTCCGGGTCGACCAGTCCCACGAGCTCGTCCCGGTCATAGAGGGTGTAGCTGCGCCGGAACGCCTCCTGCTCGGGCATCCCCGCGAAGGTGACGAACCGTTGCGCCCACCTCACCGTGCGCAGGCCCCGGCCCGCGACGGAGACGGGGAGCGACTGCACGAGAGGCCTGACCAGTCCGGAGCGAAGCACCTCCGGCACGCGGCGGTAGCGAGCGGCCAGGAGCATCGCATAGTGCTTGCGGTACCCCCCGAACAGCTCGTCGGCGCCCATGCCGGAGAGCAGCACCTTCACACCCTGGCCACGCGCCGCCTCGCACATGAGCACCGTGTTGATCGCAGCCGGGTCGCCGATCGGCTCGTCGAGCACGTCGACGATGCGCGGCAGCATCTGCGCCACGTCAGGGTGCAGCTCGATCTCGTGCAGGCGCATCCCGAGCCGGTCGGCGAGCAGCCGTGCGTAGGGGGCGTCGTCCGGCATGGCCTCGAGTCGCTGGTCCTCGGGCCGGACCGCGATGGTGTACGCCTCGATGGAAGGGTCACGACGGTGGGCCAGCACTGCGATCAGGCTCGAGTCCAGGCCGCCGCTCAGGAAGCACGCGACCGGTACGTCGGAGACGAGGTGGGCCTCGACCGAGGTCGTGAGCACGTCCCGGAGGTCGGCCCGCGGTCCGCTCGCCGCCAGGACCGCCTCCTCGGCTGCGTGCCAGTAGGTGCCGGAGGTCATCGTGCCGTCGCGGTGGTACTGCGCCCAGGTCCCCGGGTCGAGCTTGCGCACCTGGTGGACGGCGTCGTACTCCTGCGGCAGCCAGTAGTAGAGGGCCGACGCCACCATGGCTGCGGAGTTGACGGTCAGCTCCGAGCCCACCGCGGCGAGGATCGCCTTGAGCTCGGACGCGAAGAGGATCCCCTCCCCCCGGGCCATGACGTACAGCGGCTTGATCCCCAGCGGATCACGCGCCAGCGACAGACTGCCGGTGCGCTCGTCGTGGATGGCGAAGGCGAACATGCCCCTGAGCCGCCGCAGTGACGCGGGCCCCCACGCCCGCCACGCCTCGAGGACGACCTCGGTGTCCGACCGTGTGACGAAACGGACCCCACGGCCCTGGAGCTCGCGGCGCAGCTGGTCGTGGTTGTAGATCTCGCCGTTGTAGGTCAGTGTCAGCCCACCCTTGGACAGCGGCTGGTCCGCCGCCTGTGACAGGTCGATGATCGAGAGCCGGCGATGCCCGAGCACGACGGCGCTGTCGGGGGCGACGAGCTCCAGCACCCCGCTCGCATCCGGACCACGATGGCCCAGACGATCCGTCATGGTCGTGACGACGACCTTCCCGTCCGGCTGCTGGAAGGCGCCGGCGATACCGCACATCGCTCAACCTCCCGAGGTCGCGGCGCGCAGGACGGGTTCCGGCTCGGCCGGAGCGCCCGTGACCGCGTGGTGACGGCCACCGAGGCCGACGAGCTCGTCGAACACGGCCCGGTACGCGACCTGTTGGTGGGACCACGCCAGGTGGTCCTCGACCCGCCGGCGACCCAGACGCCCCATCCGCTCCCGCGCCTCCGCGTCGTCGACGAGCTCGACGATGGTGCGCGCGTAGTCCTCGACGGAGTTGGGCGTGACGTAACGGGCCGCCTCCCCTGCCGAGACCTTCGTCTCACGGAGGTCGAAGGCCACGACAGGCACCTCGAAAGCCATGTACTCCATCGTCTTGTTCATGGTGCTCACCTCGTTCAACGGGTTGAGCGGGTCGGGGCACAGACCGATGTCAGCCGTGGACAGGACGTCGGCCATCACCTCGTCCGACACGCGACCGGGCATCTCGACGTAGTCACCCAGCCCGAGGCGGTCGCGGTCGGCCAGCAGCTGCGGACGCATGTCGCCCGATCCCATGAGGCAGAACGTGATGTCGCGCCGGCCCATGGAGTTGACGACGATGTCAGCGGCCTGGATGGCGATGTCGACGCCGTCCTGCGGCCCCATGACACCGAGGTAGGCCACGAGGTGTTGCCGCCCTCGACGCAGCTCGGGGCTGGGGGCCCGGCGCTTGAGCCGGTCCGGGTCCGGTCCGGTGCGCACCACCGTGACCTCCGCGGGAGCCTTGCCACCCCTCGCGACGGCGACGTCGGCATAGGACCGGTTCGTCGACGTGACGCGGTCGGCGGCGCGAAACGTCTGGCGTTCCAGGAAGAGCAGTCCACGAAGGAGCATGCGCGGCCCGTCAGGGAACCTGGACCGGAACAGCTCCGGGCACAGGTCGTGGTGGTCGAAGACGAAGCGGCTGCCGTCGCGCAGCCGCAGCCAGCGGGCCAGGGGCCAGAAGATGTCGGGCGGGTTGCATGCCTGGACGACGTCGAAGCGTCCGGCGCGCCGCTCCCTGAGGGCGAGTCGGGCGGTGGCCTGGAAGGACTGCGCGTACTCCGCGAGGTAGCTGACAGCCGAGCCGCCGGGCGCGTATGCGGGGTACGCGACGATGCGTACGCCGTCGACGACCTGCTCACGCTCCGTGCCCTCGCCGGTCGGACAGATGACGGTGACGTCGTAACCTGCCCGGGTCAGCGTCTGGCACTCGAGCCACACCCGACGGTCGAAGGGCACGGGCAGGTTCTGCACGATGATGAGGACGCGCGGCCGAGGGCGGCTCGCTGACGGACGTCTGCTCACCAGCTGACTCCCTCGTAGCCGGGCAGGTGCTCGACCTGGTCGCCGAGCCTCCCGCTCATGTCGAGAACGACCCGTGGCGGGTGGGCCAGCAGGGCCGACAGGACGCTGCGGTCCGTGGAGACCACGATGGCGATCTCCGCCGAGCTGAGCGCGTCGTCCGGCGTGGCCACGAGGAGCCGGTTGACGTGAGTGAGCCGACTCTGCAGGTGGCGCAGGTTGGCACCCACGAGCAGGTCGGGGTTGACGATGGGGTCGAAGATGCGGACCTCGAGCCCCTTGCCCACGAAGCGCTCCGCGAGCTCCAGGCTCGGGCTCTCGCGGACGTCGTCGGTGTCCGACTTGAAGCTGAGCCCGAGCAGGCACACGTGCGTCAGGCCGGTGGCAAGCACCCGGTCGACGACGTGCCTGATCACCAGCTCGTTGCTCACCGTGGTGGCGCTGATCATCGGGATGTCGACGGCTGCCAGACGGGCGAGGTCCTGCAGTGCCCGAAGATCCTTGGGCAGGCACGACCCCCCGAACGCGAAGCCGGGTCGCAGGTAGGCGGCTGACAGGTTGAGCTTGTCGTCCTCGCAGAAGATCTCCATCACCTGCCGCGAGTCCACCCCGAACTCGCAGAACAGCCGACCCACTTCGTTGGCGAACGTGATCTTGACGGCGTGGAAGGCGTTGCAGGCGTACTTGAGCGCCTCGGCCGTCGGCACGTCGACGTGGTGGATCTCCTGACCCAGGAAGGCGAAGAGCTCGGCGAGCGCCGTCTGCGTGCGCTCGTCCTCGGTCCCCACCACGACGAAGGGCGGGTCGTAGAAGTCGGCCACCCCGGAGCCCTCACGGAGGAACTCGGGGCACATCGCCGTGCCCACCGACCACCCGGCCGGCAGACCCTCCGGGGCGAACAACGGCGCCACCACCGACGCCCCCGTCCCCGGCGGCACGGTCGAGCGGATCACGACGGCGTGGTGCCCGGACGTCGGCGGGCGGGCACCGTCCATCGCCTCCCGCAGGTCCGTCAGGGCGCGGGTCAGGTAGCTCAGGTCGGTGCTCCCCCGCGAGGTGGAGGGCGTGCCGACACAGACCAGTGACACGTCAGCGCCGTCCAGCGCCGACCCGAAGTCGGTGGTCGCCCGCAGCCGACCGCTGGCGACGCCATCCGCGACGAGGTCGGCGATGCCCGGCTCCACCACCGGACTCAAGCCCCGCTGTATCCCGTGGACCTTCGACTCGTCCACGTCTATACCGACGACGTCGTGCCCTTTCGAGGCAAGTCCTGCAGCAGTGATGGTCCCGACATAACCGAGTCCGAGCACAGTGATTCGCATTAGCCCTCAACCCTCCCTCTGACCGGGAATTACCCCCTCCCCGGCGTGGTACTCCAAGTGTTAGCGGACCGAGGAGGCCGACGCGGAAGAATCGCAAATGTCTTGCACTGACGACTCTTTGAACTACCTGCAAAACGACGCCAAATGCGTTCTTGAGTAGCGAATTCCCATCAAAGGGAGATTCGACCGAAGTCGCACTCAATAGTGTCCAAATCGGATGCGGTCAGGACGACCCGGCGTCGGAGTCAGGATTCAGCCGAAAGAGCCGACCGAGACGGATGACATACCTGTCAGGCGCCGGAACGACTCCCAGGGCGTCACTGATGACGTGGCGTGCCAGGAGGCGCAGCAGACCGACGTAGACGACGAGAGTCAGTGCGGTCGACAGGACCAGAGCCGGCCACCGCTGGCTCTGCAGTGCGCCCAGCGCGGCGGCGCCCAGGACGGTCGAGGCTGCGGCGATGGGCAGGATCTGGACGAAGGGCCGGGCGGTCACAGAGACGCTCCACCCGTGCAGCCTCGCGACGAGCAGCCATCGGGCGACGGTGGCGAGGAAGGCGACGACGACGAACCCCACCGCGACACCGACAAGACCCCAGCGCACGGCCACCGCCGTCGTGGCCACCGTCGCGGCGTCGACGGCGACGGCGTATGTCAGCCAGGTGCCCGGTCGACCGAGAGCGTAGAAGAGCCCGTGGTCGAGCATCGCACCCAACGTGATGATGCCTGCGACTGCGAGCGCCTGGGTCGGGCCCACGCTCGCGCTCCACTTCTGCCCGAACACCAGGGGCACGAGCGCCGGTGCCGTGACGACGATGACGACCATCACCGGGGACACGACGGCGTACACGAGGCCCAAGGCCTTGAGGTAGGCGCTGCGCAGCCGGTCACCTGACTCGCGCACCTTCGCGAACACGGTCGTCGAGACCGGAACCATCGAGCCTGCGACGAGCTCCTGCGCGACGAGGACCAGCCGCTGGGCGATGTTCAGCAGGCCCAGCGCAGACGGGCCCAGCGCAACGCTGACGATCCAGCTCTCGACCACGGCCCTGACGGTTGCCATCACGTCGTAGCCGGTGACCCAGACTCCGAACACGACCATGCGTCGCAGGCGCAGCCTCGACACCTGCAGGGACGGCCGCCACCCGGACCCTCGCCATGCCAGCAGCGCGATCACCGACTGCGTCACGATGACCTGGTACACGAGGGCCCACACCCCGCCACCACGCAGGGCGAGCACCACCGCGACGATCTGGCCCAACAGGGCCGCCACGAGGCTCTGCAGGGCAACGGACCGGAAGTCCAGCCGGCGCCTCAGCAGCGCCAGCGGGACCCCGGCCAGCACGGTCGGGACCGCCGCCAGGACGAGGACGCGGAGCACCTGGGCCAGGTCGGGGCTCTGGAACGCTGACGCGAGAAGCGGCGCCGTGGCCACCAACCCCGCGGACAGCAGCACCGCCGCGGCGACCGACGTCCAGAACGCGGTGCTGAGGCTCTCCTGGTCGACGTCGTCCGCCTGGAGCAGGTACGTCGAGAAGCCGAGGTCAGAGAGCAGGTAGACCAGGGGGATCACCGCCATGGCTGCAGCGACCACGCCGAACTCGGCCGGAGACAGCTGACGCGTGAGCACCATCAGGGTCACGAAGCCGCTGGCCCGGACGGCCCACCTGTTGGCGGCGAGCCACAGGACGCCGGCGGCGGCCCGCCGCCCGAGCGCCTCCTCCGGCACCTGCTCGACCGCGCTCCCGCCGGTCGGCTCTCCGGCAGCTCCGGCCCTGCGGTCAGTCGCCACCGGAGGCCAGTGCGTCGCGCAGTGACTGCGCCACGCGCTCCTGCTGCCGCTGGGTGATGCCTGGGAAGATCGGAAGGGAGAGGAGCTCGTCCGCAGCGCGCTCACACACCGGCAGGCTCCCCGGGCCGTGCCCGTAGTCCCGCATCGCGGGCGTGAGGTGAAGGGGGACGGGGTAGTGCACGCTCGCACCCACGCCCTGCTCACGCATACGACCCAGCACCTCGTCGCGGGGGCTGGCGATGCGTACGACATAGAGGTGCCATACGGGCTCGTTGCCCGGCAGCACCACGGGCAGGCGCAACCCGGGCGTCCCCTCGAGCAGCCGCGCGTAGAGCGCGGCCGCCTCGCCACGTTCGGCGTTCCATTGGTGCAGCCGGCGCAGCTTCGCGCGCAGGACGACGGCTTGGATCGTGTCCAGCCGCGAGTTGAACCCGACGTGGGTGTGCTCGTACTTCGTCGCGCTGCCGTGGGCCCCCAAGAGGCGTACGCGTGTGGCCAGCTCCTCGTCGTCGGTCGTCACCGCGCCACCGTCGCCGTATGCGCCGAGGTTCTTTCCCGGGTAGAAGCTCGTCCCAGCGGCGACGCCGAACGAGCCGGCGCATCTTCCGTGCCGGGTCGCCCCCTGGGACTGGGCCGCGTCCTCGATCACGGCCACTCCACGTTCGGCCAGGGACGGCGGCAGCTGGTCGAACGGGGCGACCTGCCCGTAGAGGTCAACGGGGATGACGGCTCGGGTGCGTTCGGTGAGCGCCTCCTCCACGGCAGTCGGGTCCAGCAGCAGCGCAGCGTCGTCCACGTCGACGAGGACGGGCCGGGCGCCCGCCCTGATGACGGCCTCGGCGGTGGCGATGAAGGTGTTGGCCGGGAGGACGACCTCGTCACCGGGGCCCACGCCGACGGCGCGCAGTGCCATCTCGAGGGCGTCGGTGCCGTTGCCGACCCCGACGCACGCTCGTACGCCCACGAACTGGGAGTACTCCTGCTCGAAGGCTGCGACGGCCTTGCCGCCGATGAAGTCACCCGTGGACAGGACAGCGGCGAAGCCCGCCTCCACGTCGTCAGCGATCTGCTGGTGCTGTATCGACAGGTCGACGAGCGGGATCACGACCGTCCCCGTTCCGCGCGCCACCAGGCCACGAGCCGACCGAGACCCTCCGCCAGGGGCACCTCGGGACTCCAGCCGAGCCGACGTCTCGCTGCCTCGATGGAGGCGAGCCGGCGCGTCACGCCGTTGACGGCGCGCTCGGGACCGAACTCGACCGACAGGTCGGATCCCATGGTGTCGAGCAGCGCCTCGGCCAGGCCCCGCAGGCTCGTCTCGACGCCGCAGCCGATGTTGAAGACCGTGTCCGTGACGTCGGCCTCGGCGGCCAGCAGGTTGGCACGGGCGATGTCGGTCGTGAAGACGAAGTCCATGGTCTGCAGGCCGTCGCCGAGGATGATCGGCGGCTCGCCGGCCACGATGCGCTCCATCCACCGGATGAGTACCTCGGTGTAGAGCCCGTGCACGTCCATACGAGGCCCGTAGACGTTGAAGTAGCGCAGCGCCACGTAGTCGAGTCCGTGCATCGCGTGGAAGCTGCGCAGCATCCCCTCGTTGAAGACCTTGGCCGCGCCGTAGAACGTGTCGTTCGCCCAGGGCGCCGCGGACTCCGTCGTAGGGAACTCGTCGGCCAGCCCGTAGACCGATGCCGACGAGGCGGCGACCACCTTGCGTACCCCTGCTGCCACCGCGGCCTCGAGCACGTTGAAGGTGCCGTCCGCCAGGACCTCGAGCGCCAGGCGCGGCTCCTGGGCGCACTGGGTGATGCGGATGGCGGCCTGGTGGAAGACGAGATCGACACCTTCCGTCGCGTCGCCGACCACCCCGACGTCACGGATGTCGCCCTCGACCACCTGCACCCGTCCCGAGGTGAGGGCGTCGGCGAGGTTCTCCTTCCGCCCTCTCACGAAGTTGTCGAGGACCCGGATCTCGGCGGCCCCGGCCGCCACCAGCTGGTCGACGATCGTCGAGCCGATGGTGCCGGCGCCGCCGGTCACCAGGCAGACACTGTCCTTGATCACTCGTCCTCCCCCACGTTCTCTCCCACTGTCACGAAGGCACCATCGCGCCGGAGGCTCTTGGCTGCCGCCTCGAGCACGCGCATGACGCGCAACCCCGACCAGCCGTCGGTGACCGCCGTGCGGCCCTCGGTGATGCTGGCGACGAACTCCCCCACCATCGAGAGGAGCGCCTCCTGCTCGCGCAGGGCGGGCGCCACCATGTCGCCCGTCCGGTAGGAGATCCTCATCTGCTTCCGGTCGTCGGCAGCGAGCTGCTCCAGGCCCGTGCGCTCGACGCCACGGTCGTAGACGGCCAGCCGCTGGCTCGGATTCAGGTCGTCCCACACGACCGTCCGGTTCGAGCCGCCGATCACCATGGTGCGGATCTTCACCGGACTCAGCCAGTTGACGTGCACGTGGGCCATGGCCCCGGTCGACAGGCGCAGAGTCAGGTACGCGACACACGCCATCCCGTGACCAATCGGGTCGGCGCCGTGGGAGGCGACCGCCTCCACGCAGACACCGTCCGGGAGCAGGTAGTCGAGGATGGCGACGTCGTGGGGCGCCAGGTCCCACAGCACGTCGACGTCGGGCTGGACCAGTCCCAGGTTGATCCGGACCGAGTCGATGAACTGCACGTCCCCGACCTCGCCGCTGCTCACCATGCGCCTGAGCTCCTGGACCGCCGAGGTGTAGCAGTACGTGTGGTCGCACATCAGGACCAGGCCGCGTTCTTCAGCGGCATGGACGAGCTTCTCGCCGTCGGCCAGGGCAGACGTCAGCGGCTTCTCCACCAGGACGTGCTTGCCGGCGTCGAGAGCCGCCATCGCGAGCGGGAAGTGTGTGGCTGCGGGCGTTGCGATGGCGACGGCCTGCACCCGCGGGTCGTTCAGGATCGTGTCGAAGGAGTCCGTGGTCCCGACGGTCGAATAGGGCCCCAGGACGCGCTTGGCCCGATCCTCGTCGAGGTCGCAGAGCCAGTGAAGATTGAGCGACGGCGTGGCCATCGCATTCCGAACGAGGTTCGGCCCCCAATATCCTGCCCCCACGACCGCCATTCCAATTGATGCGGTCATGTCAAGCAGGTTAGGCGCGGGAAATGCGCCAGCAAGGGCGTTCCGGGAAATTGCCAGCGGCTCCGCCGACCAAGGTAAAGCAGTCAGCCCCAGATGTCCCGGTGCGCGTTGAATATGACCCGCGAACCGAATGGGTCGATCTTGATCGGTAATTCACGCATATGTCCAATTGCTTTTCGGACCGAGTTCTGGCGCTCGAGAGGACACACGACGAGCAGGAAGCCGCCGCCGCCGGCCCCCGTCACCTTGGCGCCCGACGCGCCCGCCTGCACGGCCTTCTCGACAGCGTCGTCGATGAAACTGTTGGACACGCCGCTGGCGAGCTCCCGCTTGGCCGCCCAGCTCTTGTTGAGCGCGGCACCCAGGGCATCGACATCTCCCTCTCGCAGGCCGTCCGCCGCCTCGCGCGCCAGCTCCCGCAGCTGGGCCAGCTGCGTCAGCCGGCTGCCGATGTTGGCCCGCTGCTCGCCCAGGATGGCACCTGCCTGGCGGGTGGTCCCGGTGTAGAAGAGCAGCAGCTCGTCCTGGATTCGGCGCCGACGGTCGGAGGACAGCTCCAGCCGGTTGACGGACACGCGGTCGCCCGTGCCGAACTCGATGTCGCACACGCCCCCGAAGGCCGCGGCGTACTGGTCCTGCTTGCCGATCGGCTTGCGGCAGCGGTCGATCTCGATCGTGCAGGCGCGGTCGGCCAGCTCCTCCGCGCTCACTTGGCGGCCCTGGTAGGCGAAGAGCGCGTGCAGCAGCCCCACCGTCACGGAGGAGGACGAACCGAGGCCCGACCCTGCTGACGGGATGTCGGCAAGAGTCGTGATCTCCACCCCTCGGCGCACGCCGGCCATGTGCATGGCCTCACGGACGAGCTCGTGCTGCAGGTCCTCGACCCGGGAGACGATCTCCTTCGTCGAGTAGTTGACGTAGATGTCGTCGTCGAACCGCTGTTTGACGACGACGTATACGTACTTGTCGATGGTGGCGTTGAGCACCCGGCCACCGTGCTCGCGGTAGTAGTCCGGCAGGTCGGTTCCCCCACCCACGAGCCCCACCCGCAACGGCGTCTGCGTGATGATCATGACCTGGTCCGCCCTTTCCTGTGTCAGGGAGGAGCCTCCAGCCGCTCCCTGGGGCACGTCGCCCGCTCATACGCCGCGGTGGTTCCACCGCCGCCGACGCAACCACCACTGCCCCTTCTGGTGAAGCAGGAACTGCACGTCCCCCGGGCCTAGCCTTCGACCCGAGGAGAGCGTCCGGTACAGGCGGACCTGTTCGACGGCGGGCCAGCAGTCGACGGCGAACTCGAGCAGCTCATCGATGTCCTGTTCAGGCTCGGGGACCCCGCCTCCCGTCAGGACCCGGCCGACCTCAGAGCCACGCAGTCGACCTCGACCAGAGACGCGCCCTGCTGCCCACAGCGCCTCACGAGCCAGCTGACGGTGCACCATGTCCGACAAGCGGTGCGTGTCAGCAATTCTGTCGCCATGGCGCTCGATGACCACCTCGAAGACGGAGCGCCGCTGGCGCAAGTCCATCAACTCCGTCACGTCCATACTCATGTTGTCTCCGTGGAGGCGGTAGTACGCCTGGTCGACGCCTCGCACGAAACCCACGTCGGCGTGGGCTGCCATTCGCATGAACAGCTCCATGTCAGCCGCCTTCGACAGCTGCGCGTCGTAGCCACCGACCTCACGGTGGAACGACGTGCGGACCACCGTTGTGGGGGTGCTGATCGGGTTCTCCGCCTGCCGGTAGCAATGCTCAAGCCACCGCTGTCCCGGCCAGACGTACCAGCCGCGAGATCTCGTACGGGCCATCGGCAACGGCACACCGTCGGGGACCCAGCATGCGTGGCCGTAGACGAAGCCGACTTCCGGATGTGCATCGAGCAGGTCTCTGGCTCGTCCCAGGGCTCCGGGGGTCGCGCGGTCGTCGGCCGACAGCAGCATGCAGTAGTCACCATCGGCCCATTCGAGCCCCTCATTGAAGGTGGCGATGTTGCCGCGGTTGAAGTCGTGTACGACGACCTCGACCTCGGGGCGACGTGAGGCGATCTCCTTGGCCACCGCAGCGCTGCCGTCCGGCGATGCATCGTCGATGATGAGCACACGGACGTCGACGCCCGGCTGGTCGTCGATGACGCTGCTCACCGCCGCCTCGAGGAAGTGGCCGTACCGGTAGCACGGGATGAACACGCTGACCGTGCTCATCGCGGCGTCACCGCCTCGCCTGACAGCGCTGTCATCCCGCCCACCCCCAGGTCGTCCGGATCGCCGTGTCCGCGACGTCCGTCCCCTTGGACGAGGCACGGTTCCCCACGTCGCAGCCGGCCGGTGACCTCGATTGAACACGACTCCTGCGGGGCTTGTCCGTGCTTCCGGAAAGGTCATGACAGCCGGCGCGGATGCGTCCGAGGACGCCGGCACCATTCAAGGATTCGGCGGACAGTCCGCAATGCCCGTGGCGAGAATGAGTCCCGAGAGACGAGGTGAGCGAGAATGACGGCTGCCGAGACGGCCCGTGCCCTGTCGCACTCTGCGACTGTCCCGGGCATGGAGGTGCGGAGGCTGGCCCGCCTTGCCAGGGAGTCCGTCGAGGACATGCGGATCCGCCTGGACGGTGCCGTCGTCGTGACCGAGGCCGCGACGGGTGCCTACGCCGTGACGCCGGTCATCGCCGCCCTGGCGGGCGCCGAGCACGTCTACGGCTTCACCCGCGCCACCCGGCACGGTTCCGTCGAGGAGGTGAGACGGCAGACCCGGGAGCTCGCCACGCAGGCCGGGGTGCTCGACCGCATCGAGGTGCGGACGGACCGGCCGTCGTCCGTCGTGGCGCACGCCGACGTCGTGACCAACAGCGGGCACGTGCGCCCGATCGACGGGGAGCTGCTGGCACTCATGCGGTCGACGGCCGTCGTCCCGTTGATGTTCGAGGCCTGGGAGATCCAGGCCGGTCGTTTCGACCTGGCACTGGACGACGCCCTGGACCGCGGCATCCGGGTCGCCGGCACGAACGAGCGCCATCCGCTGGTCGACGTCTTCTCGTACCTGGGGACTATGGCGCTCAAGCTGCTCTTCGATGCCGGGACGTCGGTGCGCAACACCCGTGTCCTGGTCCTGTGTGACAACCCGTTCGCCGCCTACCTCGAGTCCGGCCTCTCGGCTGCCGGAGCGGAGGTGCACTCGACGTCGTCCCTCGAGGGGCTGGGACGCGGTCTCGCCCCCGACTTCCTCCTCGTCTCGCGGACGCCGACGGGGTCGCCGGTCCTCACCGGCGCCGAGCTGGAGTGGGTCGCGCGCACCTGGCCGGACACGGTCGCTGTGCAGTTCTGGGGCGACCTCGACCGCGAGTCGATGGATGCGGTCGGGCTGCGCTACTGGCCGCCCTCCGCCCCGGCACCCGGGCACATGGCGGTCCTGCCGGACCAGCCGGGGCCGGAAGCCGTCGTCCGGCTGCAGGCGGGTGGCCTCAAGGTCGCCTCGGTGCTCCTGACCGCTCCAGCCGACCGGACGGCATTCGACGTGGAGTTCCTCGATGAGCTCTAGCCCGGCCGAGCCGCGCATCGTGCTGGTCGGCTTCGGGCCGACGACTCGACCAGCTCTGGACAGCCTGCTGTCGCGCTGGCAGGTGACGGCGCTCGTTCGCGAAGAGGACGACGAGGTCGCGGCACACGCCCGACGCCTTGGCGTCGCCGTGGAGCGGGTGGGGTCCCCGTCGCGCGTCGCTTCACTGGTGGAGCAGCACGCGCCCGACTGTGTGGTCGTCTCGTCGTACAACCGGATCCTGTCCGCCGACGTCCTGGACCTGTGTCCCTTCGTCAACGTCCACTACTCGCCCCTTCCGCGCTACCGCGGCCGCGCCAACGTCAACTGGGCGATCCTCAACCACGAGACACAGGCCGCCGTGACCGTCCACTCGATCGTGCCCGGGCTCGACTCGGGAGGTGTGCTCGCGCAGGCGTGCGTTCCCATCGGGCCTCGCGACACCGTCGGCACGCTCTACGCCCGGTTGAACGTCCTGCAGGGCGACATCCTGCCGGACGCGGTGGCCCGCCGGCTCGGGGGCGACCTCGGTGATCCGCAGGACGAGTCGGAGGCGACCTACGGCTGCACCCGGCTGCCGGCCGACGGGGAGATCGACTGGACGGCGACGACCGCCGACGTCGACGCGTTGGTCCGCGCACTGGGGCCTCCCTACCCCGACGCCTTCACGTACCTCGGCCTCGAGCAGGTCGGGGTCCTGGAGGCCCAACCGTCCCCGGGCGGCAAGGTGTTCGCCGGCCGCGTGGCCGGACGCGTCGTCGAGTGGTCGAGGTCCGAGGGCTGGAGCGATGTCCTCACGGGTGACGGCGTCCTGCGGATCCAGCGGGTTCGCGTCGCGGGCGAGACGAGGCCGGCCGCCGCCGTGTTGAACAGCTCCCGGCTCTCGTTGGGCCTCCGGAGCAGCGAGCTGATCGCCGAGATCGCGGAATTGCGCACACGTATCGCCACGCTGACCGCGGAGCGCACCCAGCTCTAGGTGTACTGACCGGGCACGTTGGTTGAGGGAATGCGACTTCGCGTTGTGAGCTGATGACATGGGAGGGCCTCCCGCGGTGGAGTGGAACTGCTCAAGGTTCACTTCGCCAAACAGGAGGCCCTCATGTC